>JAGYJJ010000004.1:312500-1422538 GCA_018402235.1 Candidatus Nanopelagicales bacterium
GCCCACATCACGCAAGAACTCCAGCGCGCTGAGGCCTTGGGTCCAGTCGTAGTTGTTGACCATGACCGCGGCGTTGTCGCCGGTGAAGTCGTAAAAGCGCTCAAGTTGGCCGCGGATGCGCGCCACCCACTCAGCAACAGTCTCTGCCGGGTTGAGATTGCGCTCCCCAGATTCCTTCGGATCCCCGATCAAGCCGGTCGCGCCGCCGACCAGCGCGAGCGGACGGTGCCCGTGCTGCTGGAAGCGCCGAACGGTGAGGATCTGCGCGAGATTCCCGAGGTGCAGGCTTGGGGCGGTCGGGTCGAAGCCGCAATACAACGTGATGGATCCAGCGTCGGTCGCCTCACGCAGCGCGCCGAGGTCGGTGCTATCGGCGATGAGTTCACGCCACAGGAGCTCTTCGATGATGCTGGCCACGGGGGCATTCTTGCCCATCGCGCTCCCCTTGCCGCTCGCTGGCATCATGCGCGCGTGGCGTATTCCGCAGCGAGGATGAAGAAGGCGGCCCAACACCTGGTCGACGTCGATCCCGCGTTCACCGAAATCGTCGAAACCTCTCCGCTGTGCACCATCGGTAAGGGCGCTCGCGCCGGTATGGAGCCGTTCCATTCCCTGGTCGGATCGATCATCGGCCAGCAGGTGTCGGTGAAGGCCGCCGATGCGATCACCGCGCGCGTGGAGGAACACCTCGACGGCGAGGTCACGCCCGCGCGATTGGTCTTCGCCGATGAAAAAGGGCTGCGATCCGCTGGCTTGTCGGGAGCCAAGACCAAGACCATCAAGGGTCTTGCGCACGCAGTACATACCGGGATCCTCGACCTCGAACACGCGGCAAAGCACCCCGAGGACACAATGATCGTCGCCGAACTCACGAAACTGTGGGGTATCGGTCGGTGGACCGCCGAGATGTTCTTGATGTTCACCCTGCACCGACTCGATGTGTGGCCGACCGGCGATCTGGCAATGCGCAAGGGTTGGAACATCGTGCATGGATCAGACGGCGACATCGATCCGAAGATCTTGGAGCCACTCGGTGATCCGCTCAGCCCCTATCGCAGCGTGGCTGCCTGGTATTGCTGGCGTGCGGTGGAAGGCGACAGTTCAAGCTGGTGAATCAGGCTGCTGATGAACTGCGGAAGCACCCGCGGAACCAAAAGAAGCCCGCTCCCACTGCTGCACCGAGTGTGTTAGCCAACGCATCCATCACTTGCGGGGTCCGATCGGCGGTTAACCCTTGCGCGCCTTCTAGAGCAATACCGATAACCGCTGCAACTATCGCGCTTGCGATGAGTTTCGGTTGACGTTGCGAGAAGACGAACAGCACCGTGAGACCGAAGTAACCAAAGGCATGCAACACGAAATCACCAAAGATGTACGCCGGTTGGATTTGCTCGGTGTCTGCCGGTGCGATCGAGCCCAGCACTAAAACGACGAGCCAACCAGCAGTCAGAACCCGAGCAACCAGGTAGCGCATCGGCTCCGTCAACTCCAGCGCGCGCGGGCGCTTGCCGTTTGCCTGGTGAGCGCTTCGATCTGTTCGCGCACTCGGACCGGTGCGGTCCCACCGAATGCGTTGCGCGAGGCGAGCGCGCCCTCGACAGTTAGCACCTCACGAACCTGCGGCTGCAGCGCCGGATCGATGCTTGCGAAGTCTGCGTCGCTGAGATCCCACAGTTCAATGCCGCGCTCCTCAGCGACCTTCACGCACGCTCCGGCGATCTCGTGCGCGCGACGGAATGGAACACCCTGGCGCACCAACCACTCGGCGATGTCCGTTGCAAGGGCGAATCCTTCGGGAGCTGAGGCTGCCATGAGTTCGGTGTCGAATTCCAGCGTGCTGATCATTCCGGTCATCGCCGGTAAGACCAGCAAGAGCTGATCAACGGTGTCGAACGCGGGTTCCTTGTCTTCTTGCAAATCACGGTTGTAGCCGAAGGGTGTTCCCTTGAGTGTGGCGAGCAGACCTGTGAGGTTGCCAATGAGCCGGCCGGACTTGCCGCGAGCAAGTTCGGCAACGTCGGGATTCTTCTTCTGCGGCATGATCGAAGAGCCGGTGGACCATTCATCGTGAAGCTTCGCCCAGCCGAACTCCCGGCTGGCCATAAGGATTACTTCCTCACCGATGCGCGACAGGTGCACGCCGATCATGGCGCCGACGAAGCAGAATTCCGCAACAAAATCGCGATCGCTCACCGCATCAATGGAGTTCGCGAGAGCTGAGTCAAAGCCGAGTTCGGTGGCGACAAGTTCCGGATCCAAACCCAAGCTTGATCCGGCCAACGCACCAGCACCCAAAGGCGAACGAGCAGTACGCGTGTCCCAGTCGGCGAGCCGCTCGACGTCGCGCAGCAGCGCATGGCTGTGTTTGGCGAGCTCGTGACCGAAAGACACCGGCTGCGCATGCTGCAGGTGCGTGAAACCTGGGGAGATCGTGTTCGTGTGCTTAGCCGCCTGGACGTTGAATGCTTCCACCAGATCAAGCACAGCGAGCGAGATCTGCGCCGCGCCATCGCGCAGGAAAAGCCGGAAGTCGGTGGCAACCTGATCGTTACGGCTGCGGCCCGCGCGCAGTTTGCCGCCGAGATCGCCGAGTTTTTCAACCAACATCCGCTCAATGGCGGTGTGGACGTCTTCATCGGCCGGGATGGGTACTGCCGTTCCGGCAAGTAACCTCAGCGCGAAGTTCGTCAATGGCTAGTTCGATACGCACCAGTTCGTCGTCGTTCAACAACCCGGCACGAGCGAGAACGTGCGCGTGCGCGCGGGTTTGCTTGAGGTCGTAGGGAGCCAGCCGCCAGTCGAAATGGGTAGACAAGCTGAGCGCGGCCATGGCATCGGCCGGCCCGCTGGCGAAGCGTCCACCCCACAGCCGCACTTCATCGTTGCCCGACATCCTCAACCCTTCTCTGACAAGTCCAGCAGCGTTGCACACATCCGCTGCGCTTCGGTGGCATCGCGCATCACGATGATGATCGTGTCGTCGCCTGCCACCGAACCCACTGATTCGAACAACCCGCTGCGGTCCACGTGACCGGCCAGGTACTGCGCGGCGCCGGGGGGCGTGTGCAGTACCGCGATGTTCTGCGCCGCCTCTGCCTTCAGCAGGGTTTCGTTCAAGATCCGCGGCAGCGCTGGATCCCCACCGGTAGCGAGGTGTCCCACTTCTGTTGTTCGGGCACCCGGTATCGAGTGCCACCGCCCGCATCGGCCTTCTTCACCGCACCGATGGCATCAAGGTCGCGGGACAACGTTGCCTGGGTGACGACGATGCCGTCGTCGGCGAGCAGCCGCCCGAGGTCCTCTTGCGAACTCACCACCTGCTCGCAGATAAGTGCGGCAATGCGTGCGCGCCGCGCTGCTACCGACTCCGGAACCGTGCGGGTGCTCATGCGGACGTTCCGTTCACGACTGAGTGCACGGACTTCGACCACGCTTCAGTCGCGTCGTCTATATCCGCATCCGTGATGGTGAGCGCTGGTGCCATGCGAATCGCGGTGGGCGATACCGGGTTCACCAGCACCCCATGGGCACGCAGCGCACGTTCCATATCAGCCGATGCGAAACCGTTGAGTGCCGCTGCTCGCAACAGACCTTTGCCGCGGACCTCGGTGACCGCCTTCCCGGCCGCGTTCATGACGTTGGTCAGCGAGGTACTCCCCCGCTGTGGTGACACGGTTCAGCAGATCGTCTTCTTCGATAGCACCGATCACCGCGAGTGCGGCTCGCGCACTGATGGGGTTGCCACCAAAGGTCGAGCCATGCATGCCCGGTTGAAAAAGCGACGCGGCATCACCGATGCCGATCACTGCACCGATCGGGATACCGCCGGCCAGCCCCTTGGCAAGGGTGATGACGTCGGGGGTGACATCCTCCGATTGGTAGGCAAACCACGTACCAGTGCGTCCGATCCCAGATTGCACTTCGTCCAGCACCAGCAATGCTCCGTTAACCGAGGTGATGCGACGAGCCGTTTGCAGGTACCCCGGAGGCGGCACGATCACGCCGCCTTCACCTTGGATGGGCTCGAGGAACACCGCGGCGGTCGATGAGTCGACTGCCTGCTCTAGTGCTTCGAGCGTCTCCGAACGGCACAACCGTGACATCACCGGGAAGGGGGCGAAACGGGTCGGCCTTGCCGGCCTGGGCGGTGAGCGCGAGCGAACCCATGGTGCGCCCGTGGAAGGAGCCCTCGGCCACCACCACCTTGGTGCGCCCTGTCAGTCGGGTCATCTTGAACGCGGCTTCGTTGGCCTCGGCGCCGGAGTTGCAGAAGAACACGCGGGCACTGGCCTGGCCGGTGAGCTCGATGAGTTTCTCGGCCAACTGCAGCCCGGGTTCGGAGGCATACAGGTTGCTGACGTGACCGAGGGTGTTCAGTTGATCGGTGATCGCGTCGGTGATGCGCGGATCGCCGTGGCCGAGTGCATTGACGGCAATGCCGGCGATGAGATCGACGTATTCGTTGCCGCCTGAGTCCCACACTCGCGAGCCCTTGCCGCGGGTGAGCATTACCTGCGGGGCGCCGTAGTTGGACATCATCGCGGCCGGCCACCGCTGCTGCCAGGTCATGGCGCGTCCTTCGTGGGTACCACCATCGTTCCCACACCACGATCGGTGAAGACTTCGACCAGCAGACTGTGCGGAACGCGCCCGTCGATCACGTGCGCATCGAGATACCCCTGCGTCCACTGCCCGCAGGCACGCTTCCATCTTGGGAATCATCCCCGAGGAAAGTGTGGGCAGCATCGAACGCAGTTCATCAGCAGTGAGGACTTCGATGACGTCGTGGCTGTTCGGCCAATCGCGATACAGGCCCTCGACATCGGTGAGCATCACGAGCTTCTCGGCGTTCAGCGCTTGGGCCACTGCGCCAGCAGCGGTATCGGCGTTCACGTTGAGCGTCTCGCCGCTCTGCACCGCGCGCGACAGTGGAGATGACCGGGATCAGACCTTGGTCCAACAGCGCGAGGATCGGTTCGGCGCGAACCTCGGTGATGTCTCCAACCAAGACCGACATCCACTTGCTCGCCATCCACGGTGGCCATGCGCCGCACACCGTTCAGCACGCCACCGTCCTCCCCGGACATTCCAACGGCGAGCGGACCGTGTTCGTTGATGTCGCGGACGATCTCGCGTTGCACCTGGCCGGTGAGCACCATCTCCACAACCCGCATGACCTCGGGCGTGGTCACCCGAAGTCCGCCACGGAACTCCGATTCGATGCCGAGTTGATCAAGCATGGCGTTGATCTGCGGGCCGCCGCCGTGCACCACCACCGGGCGCAAGCCCGCGAGCCGCAAGAAAACGATGTCCTCTGCGAAGGCGGCGGTCAACTGCGCGTCGACCATCGCGTTGCCACCGAACTTCACCACGACGGTTGCGCCGTGGAACCTGCGCAACCACGGCAACGCACCAGCGAGGATCCCCGCCTGCTCGCGCGCGCGCTGGATGTGATCGTCGGTCATGTCAGGTCCCTCATGTGGAGTAGGCGGAGTTCTCGTGGACGTAATCGGCGGTGAGGTCGTTGGTCCAAATCGTTGCTTCGGCATCGCCGGCGTTCAGGTACACGTCGATGTGAACGTCCCGGCCGGACATGTTCACGAGGCCTCGGTCATCGCCTACTCCCCCGCCTCGGCACACGGTCACGCCGTTGATCGCCACGTCCACCTGGTCGGATTCGAAGGCCGCGGAGGTGGTGCCGAGCGCGGAAAGCACCCGTCCCCAGTTCGGATCCTCACCGTGGATCGCGCACTTGAGCAGGTTGCTGCGTGATATCGCGCGAGCAGCCTCGACGGCCTCCTCTTCGCTGTTCGCAGCTTGCACGGTGATCGCAATGTCCTTGGAGGCCCCTTCGGCATCGGCGATCAACTGCCGAGCAAGATCAGCGCACACATCCGTCAATACGGCAGTGAAGTCACTCGCACTGGGCGTACTACCCGAGGCACCATTGGCCATCGCGATCACGGTGTCGTTGGTGGACATGCATCCGTCGGAGTCGATTCGATCGAAGGTCTTGCTGGTGGCGTGCCGCAGCGCAGCGTCGAGATCTGCGCTGTCGACCTCGGCGTCGGTGGTGATAAAGACCAACATCGTCGCTAAGCCCGGGAGCGAGCATCCCCGCGCCCTTGGCCATGCCACCGACCACGTAGCCGTCACCTTCACGCACGGACAGCTTGGGCACGGAGTCCGTGGTCATGATGGCTTCGGCGGCCATCTGACCACCGTCGTCGCTTAGTTGAACGACAGACGTGTCGATTCCCGAGCGGACCTTTGTCCATCGGCAGCAGTTCACCGATCAGTCCGGTGGAGCACACCAACACATCGCCGGCGCCGATGTCGATGCCCGCTGCTTGCAGTTGCGCGGCGGTGTGTTCAGCCATCTCGTGAGCGTCGGCGAAACCCTGCGGGCCGGTGCATGCATTCGCGCCACCGGAGTTCACGATCACCGCGCGCGCAGCTCCATCAGACACCGCTTGCCTGGACCACAGCACCGGTGCCGCCGGGAAGCGATTACTGGTGAAGACCGCCGCCGCAGCGTCTTTGGGACCGTCGTTGACGATCAATGCAACATCCGGCTTGCCCGATGCCTTAATGCCCGCAGCCAGTCCGATGGCGCGAAAGCCCTTCGCCGCTGTGACGCTCATGGTGCGATCCCAACGACGTCTAACCCAGCACCTTCGTCGAGGCCAAGCATCAAGTTCGCGTTTTGCACCGCTTGACCTGCCGCACCTTTGCCGAGGTTGTCGATAACCGACACGACCACTACTCGCCCGGTGTGCTCATCGACCGCCACCTGCAGCTGCGCGGCATTGGTGCCACTGACCGATCCGGTCTGCGGCCACTGCCCCTCGGCCAACACGGTCACAAACTGTTCGTGGGCGTAGGCGTCGTTCAGGATCGCACCGCGCGTCGATCGTCTTGGTCAAAGTCGCGGTGCAGGTGGCGACGATGCCGCGGGGCATCGGTGCAAGCATCGGCGTGAAGGACAACGTCACGTCAGCGATATCCCAGCCACCAGCGGTCGCGATGGACTGTTCCATCTCCGGAGTGTGTTGATGCACTCCCCCCACCTTGTATGCGCCCATCGAGCCCATCACGTTGGTCGCCAGCAGCGCATCGCTGGCCTTGCGGCCGGCACCTGACGTTCCCGACGCAGCAACCACCACGATGTCCGTCGGATCAATGGCACCGGCCTGCGCGAGAGGCGCAAGGGCAAGCGCAACCGCCGTGGGATAGCAGCCTGGGTTGGCGACCTTCGCTGCTTCACGGATCTGCGCACGAGCGCCGGGGAGTTCAGGCAGTCCGTACGTCCAACTGCCTGCGTGCTCGCCGCCGTAGAAAGTGCTCCAGGCATCCGCGCTGCGCAGCCGGAAGTCCGCACCGAGGTCGACGATCAACGTCTCCGGTGGCAACTGGGCTGCCAAAGCGGCGGACTCCCCGTGCGGAAGGGCCAAGAACACCAGATCCGCCTGACCCAGGACATCCGTGGTGGTCTCGTCCAGCACGAGGTTCGCCCACGACGTGCCGGCGAACTGCGGGTGCACGGCGGTCAAGGGCTCCCCCGCCCGACCGGCCGCGCACGCGGCCACCAAGTCCAGGCTCGGGTGTTGGGCTAGGTAGCGAAGGAGCTCACCACCGGCATAGCCGGAGGCTCCGGCAATGGCCACACTGGTCATGGGCAGAAGTATACGCATACGCACATAAAGCAATTCACCCAACATTCATTCAACAACCATTGAACTACTTTGCCTATGCCGCCAGAGTGTGGGTGTGACCATGGACTGGACGGACCGAGCATGGCTCCACGGTGTCCTGGCAGACCCACACCGCCTAGCAGTGCTGCACCACGTTGCCCTTGGTGATGAATCCCCCAAGCAACTGGCTGAATTCATCGGCATCCCGATGCCGTTGCTATCGCACCATCTGAATGTGCTTGCCGAGGCGGGCCTGATCACGCGCACGGCATCGGAAAAGGATCGGCGCAAACGTTTCGTCACGTTGACCAGTTCCGCTTTCGGGTACCTGGATCGCGAGTGGCTGCGCGATCGGCTGCACACCCCCTCGGGGCGCGTGGTGTTCGCGTGCACACACAACTCGGCGCGCTCAGTTTTGGCAGCGGCGCTGTGGTCTGACCGATTCCACCGGCCCACCGCCGCTGGCGGAACTACACCAGGCACTCGGATTCATCCAAAGACGGTGCGCACCGCCCGCAACCATCGGGTCCCATTGCTCCAAGACACCCCTGTGTCGCTCGACGCCGTACTGCACGAGTCAGATCTGTTAGTGACGGTGTGCGATGCGGCGAACGAGCAGGTGCTGTCTCATCCGCATCGACTGCATTGGTCAATTCCCGATCCCGCAACACCCAACGACAACAAGTCGTTCGAGAAAGCTTTCGATCAGATCTCCCAGCGCATATCCCGGCTTGGGAATGTGCTGAGGCCCACCTGGGAAGGAGCAATTACCCATGAATGAGGTAGAACCACAAGAGCCAGATCTCGGCCTCGAACAGAAGATGGCTCTGCGCAACGCGGCAACTCGTTTGCACAAACAGTTTGACGGAGTATTTAACGAAGAGACGATTGAGCGCTTCTTGTATTCCTCCTACGACGAGTTTGCCTCGCGCTCCACGGTCTTGACTTGGCTACCACTGATTGCGGAGAAGTTTGCGCGGCAGCGGCTATCCGCCCTCGCGAAAGTAGAGGGAAAGAGTGATGACTCCCGGCCAACGGTGCTCTTCCTATGTGTTCATAATGCCGGCCGGAGTCAAATGGCGATGGGCTGGTTCAAGGCGCTGGCCGGCGATCGGGCAGTCGCTTGGTCGGGCGGATCTGAACCAAGCAGCCAGGTCAATCCTGCAGCGATTGACGCGATGGCCGAAGTAGGTATCGACATCACAGAAGAGTTCCCGAAGCCGTGGACTGACGAGATCGTTCGCGCAGCAGATGCCGTGATCACCATGGGCTGCGGGGACGCGTGCCCGATCTTTCCTGGCAAGCGCTACGAGGACTGGGTCCTCGAAGACCCGCAAGGTCTCGACGTAGCTTCCGTTCGACCGATCCGCGACGAGATCAAAGGACGCGTCGAAGAACTGCTCACGTCCCTGGGTATCCCAGTTGAGAAGGCTGCAGTCAGCAACTAGCGAAGCCGGGCGCTACATGCCTGGCCAGCGCGCTCGATTGCACCCTCACGCGCCGTGGCTATCTCCTCAGCACTGAGGGTCCGATCCTGTGCGCGGAAACGAAGTGCGAAGGCGAAAGACTTGTGACCTGCGGGCACTTGGTCGCCGGTGTAGACGTCGAACAATGTCACGTCCTCGAGCAACTCCCCCGCACCGTCCGTAATCGCTTCCCGGACCTCGGCTGCGGTGACAGTCTCCGCAACCACCAGCGCGATGTCCTCTTTGGCCACCGGGTGAATGGAGAAGTTTGGCGCGGATCTCAATTCTGGACATGCCTCGATGAGCGCGGTCACATCGAGTTCCATCGCACAGGCGCGTGCGGGCAAGCCGAGTGCTTCGAGGACTCCGGGATGCAACTCACCTGCGACACCGATGGTGGTGCCATTGAGGGTGAACTGAGCGCAGCGTCCGGGGTGGAACGACGGGTCGGAACCTTGTTCGGTGACCACTTCCACGCCCAGTGCGTCGCAGACGTCCTGCGCGGCAGCGATCGCATCGGCCCAGGTGAATGGTTGCGCGGGACCGTGCCAGCCCTTCGGGCGTTCGGTTCCCGGTCCACACTGCCGCCAGGTGCATCGGCTGATCGGGAAGAAGGTCCTGCAGTTGCTGCCAATCCTGATCACTCGGGCGTGAGCGCACACCTGGCCTTGGTGGTGTGTTCGAGCCCGCTTTGCCCAGGAATACCGAACCCATCTCGAACAGCGCGAGGTCATCGAAGCCGCGGCCGATGTTGCGCTGCGCGGCAGCAAGCAAGGTGGGCAGGATGGCTCCGCGCAGATGCGGCTGCTCATCGGATAGCGGATTGGCGAGCTTTGGTGTCGACGCGGCGCGGGTCGTCGCTGCCCCAACGCAGTGAATCCGCGTCGGCCTGAGAAGTGAAGGGGTAGCTGAGCACTTCGACCATGCCGCGTGCTGCAAGAGTGGTGCCGATGCGCCGGCGCAGTCGCTGCGCGTGCGTGAGTCCGTGGCCAGCGGGTGCGGTGGGCAACGTGGACGGCAGGTTGGAGTAACCGACTAGTCGAACCACTTCCTCGACCAGATCCGCCGGATCGGAGATGTCCAGTCGCCAGGTGGGCGGTGTTACCACGAAGTCGGTGCCGTCAGTCTCGACGGTGCAGCCGATGGCTTCGAGTTTTGTCTTGGTTGTCGTGGTCGGAATATCCATGCCGGCCACCTGCGCCGGGAGATCCTGCGCCAGGCGGATTGCGCGATCGGGCATCGGGGCTTCGACGGCGGTCATGCCCTGGTAGGTGCCACCAGCCAGTTCGACGAGAAGTTCACTCGCGCGCGCGGAGGCGACCGGTGCGAGTGCGCGGTCGATGCCGCGTTCAAATCGCCGGCTGGCCTCGCTGGTGAGTCGATGACGGCGACCCATCCGCGCGACGATGTCCGGAGCGAAAAAGGCAGATTCCAGCGCGATGTTCGTGGTGGTGTCGGTGATCTCCGTCTGCGCACCGCCCATGGTGCCGGCCAAGCCAATGGCGCCGCGGTCGTCACGGATCGTGAGGTCGTCGGTAGATAACTCTCGGGTCATGTGATCGATAGTTTCGAGCTTCTCCCCCGGCTTCGCTAAATCCGCACGCACGGCACCTTTAAGCGTGTCTAAATCGAAGGCGTGCAGCGGTTGTCCGAGCTCGAGCATTACGTAGTTCGTAATGTCGACCGCCAAGGACACCGAGCGCATGCCACTGTCGCGCAGCCGGTTGATCATCCACTGCGGGGTGGGCCGCGCGGAGTCGATACCGGTGATGGTCCGCAGCGTGAACAGCGGACAGACATCGAGATCATCAGACGCGCAGTGCACAGGTGCCCGATCCTTGGCTGGAGCGGGAAGTGTTTCGGGTCGGTCGACTGGATCAGCGAAGGGCAGGTTGTATGCAATCGCGACCTCGCGCGCGATGCCGCGGGCAGAGAGCGCGTACCCGCGGTCGGGGGTGATAGCGATGTCGAGAATTTCGTCGGTGACGCCGAGGATGGCTACCGCATCTATGCCCGGCTCGGCGGTTGCGGGTGGCAGCACGATGATGCCGCCGTGGTCATCTCCCAGCCCAAGTTCGCGTTCGGAGCAGATCATCCCGTCCGAAACATGGCCATACGTTTCGCGTGCGGTGATGGTGAAATCACCAGGTAGCGTGGTTCCCGGGGGTGCAACAACAACGAGATCGCCCACGACGAAGTTCCGTGCCCCGCAGATGATGCCGCGCGGCTGCGCAGCGCCGGTATCGACCTGACACCAGCGGATGGGCTTTTTGAACTCGGTTAACTCCTCGATCTCGAGCACCTTGCCGACCACGATCGGACCACTGAGGCCCTCGCCCACTGTCTCGACGGTCTCGACTTCCAGCCCGGCGTTGATCAGGTGCTCGGCAATGTCACGCCCCGTTTGATCTGCGGAAACATTAGTGAGTTCACGAATCCACGACATTGAGATTCGCATCAGGCATCCACCCCAAATGCGCGCGTAAAGCGAAGGTCGCCTTCCACCATGTCGCGCATGTCGGTTACGCCATTACGGAACATCAAGGTGCGCTCGATTCCCATGCCGAAGGCGAAACCGCGGTTTTTATCCGTGTCGATACCCACTGCCTGGAGCACGCGCGGGTTGACCATGCCGCAACCACCCCATTCGATCCAACCTTCACTACCGCAGGTACGACACGGGTTGCTGGGATCACCGACGGATGCGCCCCGACACACGAAGCACTGTAAGTCCACCTCGGCGCTGGGCTCAGTGAACGGGAAGTAGGACGGACGCAGCCGAGTGATGATTCCCTCGCCGAACATCTGGGTGGCTAGGTGGTCCAGAGTGCCCTTGAGGTCCGCCATGGTCAGACCTTCATCAACCGCAGGCCCTTCGATCTGGTGGAAGACCGGAGTGTGCGTGGCGTCAAGTTCATCGGTTCGGTAGACCCGACCCGGCGCGACGACGTAGATCGGGAGTGGACGCTCGAGCATCGCGCGGATCTGAATGGGTGAGGTCTGGGTGCGTAGCACCACGCCGCTGTTGGGTGATTCGACGTAGAAGGTGTCCTGCATGGTGCGCGCCGGGTGATCGGGCGGCACGTTGAGCGCATCGAAGTTGGCCCACTCGGCTTCGGCCTCCGGACCTTCGGCGACGTCGTACCCCATCGAGATGAAGACATCGGCCATACGTTCCATGAGCGTGGTGAGTGGGTGGCGTCCACCAATCGGGGTGCGCTGAACCGGCAAGGTGACGTCGACTGCTTCGGCCTGCAGGACCAGGGCGTCGCGCTCGCGCAGGAGCACCTCTTCGCGCTCGTCAAGTGCTTGCTTGACCCGGGCCCGGGCCTGACCCACCCGCTTGCCAGCCTCTGCCTTTGCCGCCGGGGGCAGCGCCCCGATCTCCCGGTTGGCCAGTGCCAAGGGGGATCGATCCCCCGCGTGCGCGAGGCGAGCCGACTTCAGGGCATCGAGATCACCGGCACTGGCGATGGCTTCGACGGCTGCTTGGACCATCGCATCGATCGCCTCAGCGCTGAGCGCCGCGACCTGCTTGGGGTCGAATTCGGTGTTGGGTCCGGACATGGGACGACAAGTATCCCAGCAGGGATCTACTCGCCGAGGACGGCCTGCGCCAGGCGCTCGACCTGCGCGTCGAGGTCGCCCGCCCCATCGAGCACGAGATCGGCGGATTCAGGTACCTCGTATGTCTGACCAACGCCGGTCATATTCGGCAGATTCCCCGCTGCGGCCTTGGCGTACAGCCCCTTCGGATCGCGCTCGGCGCAAACCTCCACGGGCGTGTCCACGAACACCTCAAGAAAATCGCCCTCATCGAAGAGTCCGGCAGCGGCCTCGCGGTCGGAGCGGTAGGGCGAGACGAGTGCGACGAAGACAACTAGGCCGGCGTCCTTCATCAACTTGGCAACCTCAGCCACTCGGCGGACATTCTCGGCCCGGTCCTCGGCGGTGAAACCGAGATCTTTGTTTAAGCCTGTTCGGACGTTGTCGCCATCGAGCACGTAGGTATGGACACCGAGAGCGTGGAGCCTGCGAACAGTGGCATCAGCGATGGTTGATTTGCCTGAGCCCGGCAGACCGGTTAGCCAGACCACTTTGCTTGCGTGACCCATCAGTATTGCTCGCGCCTGCGCGTCGACGTCGTATTCATGCGGCACCACATTGAACGCTCGGCGCATTGCATGGCGGACAAGCCCAGCTGCAACGGTGTCTGCTGTGACACGATCCACAAGCAGGAAGCCGCCGGTATCGCGACACACGTCGTACGGATCCATCGGGATCGGGCGGTCGGTGGCGACTTCGACGCGGCCGATGTCGTTCATCTCCAGCACGCGCGCAGCATGTTCGTGACCGGACACAACATCGAGGCGGTGGCGGACGTTCGTCACGGTGGCAGGGACCGAACGCGAACCTGACACCAGGAGATAGGAACGCCCATGGGCCAATGGTTCCTCCCCGAGCCACACCATGTCCGCAGAGAAACGATCTGCTGGCTGCAGCGAAGATCCGTCGGCGTCTTTCCCTGCAAGGACATCGCCGCGCGTGACATCCACCTCGTGATCAAGGGTGATCGTGACCGCCTGACCGGCATCCGCTCGAGTTAGGTCTTCCTCGAATGCAACGATGCGATCCACCTTGGCCGTTCGGCCGGAGTCGGCAACCAGGATGGGATCCCCGGGCTCGATAGCTCCGGCAACCACGGTGCCGGCATACCCGCGGAAGTTACCTTCCGCGCGCACAATGAACTGAACTGGAAATCGGAAGCCCGCGTCCTGGCTTGTCGCGACCGGTTCCCAGTCCTCAAGGAACTGGATAAGCGTGGGTCCGGAGTACCAGGGCATGTTGGTTGTTGCTTGCGTAACGTTGTCGCCAGCGAAGGCACTAATTGGGATCGCCACGACCTCGGGAACTTCGAGACGGGCAGCGGTGGTGCGCACAACGCCGACGATTTCTTCGAAGGTCGCGTGGTTGTAGTCGACGAGGTCCATCTTGTTGACCGCGATCACCACGGTGCGAACACCCATCAAAGCCGAGACGGTCAGGTGCCGGTGGGTCTGCGGACGCACGCCACGGTCAGCATCGACGAGCAAGATCGCGACATCGCCATTGGACGCCGCTACCGCCATATTCCGTGTGTATTGCTCATGCCCAGGTGCGTCGGCAATGAGAACCCGGCGGCCATTAGGCAGGTTCATGTGTCGGTACGCGACATCGATGGTGATGCCTTGCTCACGCTCGGCTTCGAGACCATCAGTGAGCAACGAATAGTCAATCTCCCCAACTGCGATCGTCGATCCCCCGCGCCGGGTGCGCCGCGCGTACTCCAGCTGGTCGATCGGTACCGAATCTGTTTCGGCTAAGAGCCGACCGATAAGTGTTGATTTCCCATCATCCACAGAACCACACGTGACCAGGTGCAAAACCGGGGTGGTATCCACTAGAAGTAGCCCTCTGCTTTCTTGGCTTCCATCGAGCCACCGCCCTCACCGTCGATGAGGCGACCTGCACGCTCGGAAATGTTGGATTCCTCCATCTCGGCGATCAACGTTGCGAGGTCACTTGCTGTGGATTCCACGGCGCCGGTGAGGGGATAACAGCCCAAGGTCCGAAAGCGAACGGACTTCATCACCGGTTGCTCCCCCGGCTCGAGTGGGTATCGCTCATCGTCGACCATGATCAAAGTGCCGCCGCGCTCCACCACCGGGCGCTCTTTCGCGAAGTACAGCGACGGGATGTCGATGTTTTCGCGTTCGATGTAGCGCCATATATCAAGTTCGGTCCAGTTGGACAAGGGAAAGACGCGCATCGACTGACCTGGGGCCAGGGAAGTGTTCGCGGTGCGCCAGAACTCCGGGCGCTGCTTGCGTGGTTCCCAGCGGTGCCCTGGTTCACGCAGCGAGAAAATACGTTCCTTCGCCCGGCTGCGCTCTTCGTCGCGCCGAGCACCTCCAATAGCAGCATCGAACTCATACCGATCGATCCCCTCGCGTAGCGCAACCGTCTTCATGATCCGGGTGTATTCGTGCGTACCGTGCGTGAAAGGCGTCACGCCTTGCTCGACCGCCTCGGTATTGGTTGCGATGCGCAAGTCCAGGCGTAGTTCACCAGCCCGGCGATCACGGAACTCAATCATCTCCTTGAACTTCCAGGTGGTGTCGATATGCATCACCGGAAAGGGCAGCGGCGCCGGGTAAAAGGCCTTCATGGCCAAGTGCAGGAGGACCGAGGAGTCCTTACCGATGCTGTACAGCAGCACAGGGTTCCGGAAGGCGGCCGCAGTCTCGCGGTAGATGTGGATCGCCTCCGCTTCGAGCTCATCCAGCACGGCGCTGTAGGCGACCACGCGCACTCCTTCTTGTTCCGTTCCTATTCCGCTAGCAGGGCTTCGTTGATGCTAACGGGTGAACCGTCCTTCTCCGAACAGGCTGCTAACTACGCCTCGGAGAGGACTTCCTTCTCCTCCTGGATGACCATGCTGCCGTCGCCGAAACGCGGGTCTTGGCCTTGGGCAGCGAGCGCCGCGGCTCGCGCCTCACGCTTGCTGCGCGCTAACTCTTCACCCTCAGCTGCCACCGCCGGATCGATGGGGTGGTTGTCGATTCGCGTCCGCGGATTGCGCGCTTGGATCCACGCATCAAGTTCTGGGCCGGATTCGTACGACGTGATCAGGCAGTAGCGCGGCTTGTCGCCCGGGTGCCAGACGGCGTGGAAGAAGCCCTGCGTGTCAATGACCACCTGCTGACCAGCGGGCAACGGAATGCGCACCTCGGTCGCGGGATCGTCTTTGTCCGAGCGCAAGATCATCACCGAATCGGGATCGTCAGTGAGGTTGAAGAACGAGCGAACGATCCAGCCGGTGCCCTCGGGATTGAGCCGGTTGTTATCGTCGCGGTGCAGGTTGTACAGCGCCTCACCATAGGCATTGGGCTGCAACTCGATCACCCGGCAGCGTCCGACGTTTGCGCCGGGTTCTTGGGCCCGACGAGTCAGGATCGGCGCGATGTCGACGTTCTCTTGTACCCACACGCCGTCTTTGTCGGTCTTGGGTGGAGTGTGGTTCCAAAAGCCATTGCACTCCATATCACCGTAAGCACTGGCCAGGGGTGCGAATCGGGTATCGCCTGAGGACTTCCAGTCGACGTAGACGAGCTGCTCCCATTCACGGGGATCGGCCTGCTGGTCGTAACTGTCTACAACGACGTAGCCGGTCTCGTCCATCACCGGAAGACTCCGGTACAGCGACTTCTCCATCAATCTCACCCTTTCCCTGCTTGCTCGATGACCGCCATCCTCGCACTGAGCGAGCGCGCGAAGTCCGAGTCGGGCGGGTGTGTCTACTAGGACTTAGGTCCCCTCTTAGTTGGAATCACCAGGTAGTTGAGTACCCAACGCTACGTACAGGCAGATACCGATGGAAATAGCCGCGTTCAACGACTCAACTGATGGTTGCATCGGAATACGAGCGCATAGGTCCGCGGCGTCGCTAGCTTCCGAGGAAATACCGTGGGCCTCGGATCCAACCAGCCAAGCCAGTTGCGAAGGATCTCTTCCTGACCCCTGGAAGTCGTCTACTACGGCGAAAACTGTTGCGGATGCATCGGCGCTGAGAGCGATGGTGGTCCATTCCGCAGCCTGAACGGCCTGAACCGCCTGCTGCGCAGTGGCCACCTGAACGACCGGGATTCGAAATATCGATCCCGCCGTAGCGCGAACCACTTTGGGATTCCACACGTCCACAGAGCCGCTGGTAGTGATCACGCCACTAGCCCCTACTGCCTCGGCAGTTCGAACAATGGTTCCCAGATTGCCAGGGTCAGCCAGTCGGTCACAGATGACGATCGGTCCACTGCCGGATAAGGCATCAGCGATCGTCCACCCCGGGATTGCGCACTCGGCCACTACGCCCTGGGGGGTCTTGGCATCACAGATAGCCGCAATCACTCGATCCTCAGCATCGTGGAGGTCGTATCCCGACGCTGCTGCACGCTGACCCAAGGGGTGAGCAGGTACGGCAACGACCTCACGGACCCAGCCGGCAGCTATGGCCGCTGCAACGCAATCGGGACCTTCCGCAAGGAAGGTCCCGGATTGCTGTCGTCCTTTGCGCTCACGCAGTCGCCGCAACCGGGCGACGTGCGGTGAACGCGTGCTGGTCAGCACGTTCGGCCGCGATCGTCAGGAGGCTGTTGCCGGCAACGCCCCGCGAGCGACGTCGACGAGAACGGTGAACGCTGCTGGATCGTTGACGGCAAGCTCAGCCAGCATGCGCCGATCCACGTCGACCTCGGCGGCCTTGAGCCCCTGGATGAATCGGTTGTAGGTCATCCCATTGGCGCGAGCAGCAGCATTGATCCGCTGGATCCACAGCCGGCGGAAGTCGCCCTTTCGGGTGCGACGGTCCGCGTAGGCATAGACCATCGAGTGCGTGACCTGTTCCTTGGCCTTCCGGTACAACCGCGAACGCTGACCCCGGTAGCCGGAGGCGCGCTCGAGGATCTCGCGGCGCTTCTTTTGCGCATTAACTGATCGCTTAACGCGTGCCATGACGTGCTCCTTGTTCCTCTTCGCGAAATTCTTCGACTGCTGTTAGCGGCCGAGAAGCTTGTTGACCTTCTTGGTATCCGCCTTGGAGACGGGTTCGTCGGCCATCAGGCGACGGGTGCGCTTACTGGACTTGCTCTCCATGAGGTGGCGCCTATTCGCCTGCTCGTGGGTGAGCTTGCCCGACCCGGTTACCTTGAACCGCTTCTTCGCACCGCTGTGCGTCTTCTGCTTCGGCACGTTGGCCTCCCTATCAATCAGCACGCAATCCCTACTTGCATTACGTGCTCGTGCGTGTGGTGCAGGTCTGTGTGTCTACCTAGGCGGTATCCCGCTCAGCTTCGTCTATTTCAGAACGTTCGGCTTTCGCCTTACGCACGACATCTGACTTTCGCTTATGCGGGGCAAGCACCATCAGCATGTTGCGTCCGTCCTGCTTGGGCGTCGCCTCGACGAAGCCGAGCTCCTCGACATCCTCCGCAAGCTTTGCCAAGAGGCGCAGCCCAAGTTCAGGTCTGCTTTGCTCGCGTCCGCGGAACATGATCGTGATCTTGACCTTGTCCCCCGCATTCAAAAACCGCTCCACGTGACCCTTCTTCGTTTCGTAGTCGTGTGGATCGATCTTGGGACGAAGCTTCATCTCCTTGATGACGGTATGCGTCTGGTTCCGCCGGGATTCGCGTTCCTTGAGTGCTGCCTCGTACTTGAACTTGCCGAAGTCCATGAGCTTGCACACCGGCGGCTTGGCCATCGGTGCGACCTCGACGAGGTCAAGGTCGGCCTCGACCGCGAGCCGCAGTGCGTCCTCGATGCGGACGATGCCTACCTGCTCACCGTTCGGTCCGACCAGACGTACCTCGGGTACGCGAATCCGGTCGTTGATCCGGGGTTCGACGCTGATGGCGCCTCCTTGCGTGCCGTATCGAACTGCCGAGGCGGTTGCCTCAGCCGTCTACCGTGGCGCGAAGACGACGAAACCTCCGCTGCAGCGCAGGCGGAGGTCCGAATGCGGCAGCCGCGAAGGCCACCGTCAGGACCCGAACGATCATGCGATCGTCAGGTGGGGGCCGGAACCCCGCTTGCGCCGTCCCAGGTCACCCCAGAACGTGTGGAGGTGCAAGGGTAGCAGCCGTGAATACGAATCCCTCCCCGGCCGCTGGCTCTCCTGAAGTCCCGGATATTGGTGACATCCCCGCTGTGGAGGTGGTCCTCACCGTCGCCATGCACCTGATGACGGCGTCGGCAGTGGCGTGTGGATTGACGATGAACGACGACGGCACCGCGCGCGAACCCGATCTGGCCGAGGCGCGCATCTTGATCAATGCGCTCGCTGCCTTGGTCACGGCATCTGCTCCAGATCTGGGTTCGGTGCACGCAGCCCCTTTACGCGATGGCCTGACGGCGGTGCAGCGAGCATTCCGTGAAGCAAGCGCCATGCCCGACAGTCCAGGCAATGGACCGGGCGAGAAGTGGACCGGTCCGATAGTGACCTGACGGTTACCCGTCCAGCACTTCTACGCCTTCCGGAACCAGAGCCAAGATGCGAGCCGTGACGGAGGACGCCAGATCCTCCGACACGATGGAAGCGTCGCTCGGCGTCACCTGCAGGCGCTCGCCAACCTTGATAACGCGAACTTTTTCTTCACCGAATCGTTCGGTGAGAATTCGGGTAGCAACATTGCGAGCATGCTCCCACCGATCGAGACCAGCAAGAACGACGAGATCCGCTTCAGGAACCACCTGCATACGCGGGCCGGCAACATCGAGGACGAGGGCCTCGCAGTCGTCATCGATGGCAGCTCGCGCAGCATCGACCCCGGACACCGGTACCGGGCGCGCCGATGGATCCCACGCGCGCAGCGCATCAATGCCAGTGAAAGCGAGCAGACCGCGACGCCCGTCCTTGGCGATCATCGACACCAGTGACATCTCGCTGGATTTGTCCACAGTCACACCGTCGACCTCGGTCGTTTCGTCTGCCACCGCGACAACGGCTACGACGACTCGGCCGGCGCGAAGCGCAGTGGTGAGGGAAAACGAATCAATGGCCTCACGGATCGGCATGTCGGGTGATCCGTCGTCAGAGGCGAAACGTCGTGGGGCAGCGAGGGATCGTCCCTTGCCATCCACGGGTTCAGATCCCTCCCCATGAGTCACACCCGCAGCCTAAGCGGAACAATCACGCGGGTGAGCGCCACAGCATCGACCCCAGGTGCCTCGGGAACGGGTATCCCCGTGCGCTCAACCGCCGCCATTTTGTCGGTTGTCGTACTCGTTGCCCTAAACCTTCGCCTGGCGCTCTCGAGCTTGCCAGCGGTCGCCACCTCCATTCAAAGCGAAACTGGGTGGAATGACGCTTTTATTGGAGCTCTTACAACTGTGCCGGTGTTGGCGATGGGTGTTTTCGCGCTCGGCGTTCCCGCACTAGCCGAGCGCATAGGTCGGAGATCAGCGGTGAGTTTGGCGTTGGCGACGATGGCCATCGCATTACTGCTCCGACTGGCCGGAGCCGTGGCCGTCACCCTGTTCCTCTCCGCGCTGCTGGCAGGCCTCGCAATCGCCATCATCGGCGGCTTGGTACCAGGCATCGTGCGTGAGCAACTCGCCGGATCCATGGGAACCGCAACCGGATTGTGGACTGCAGCCCTCATGGGCGGTGCCGCATTGGGAGCAGCCGCAACCCTTCCGCTCGCCGAGTTGTTTGGCCACTGGAACATCGCGTTGGCCTTTTGGGCGCTTCCAGCGATCATTGGCCTGATCGCATGGAGCGCCTTGGAAAAGGGCGGAGCAGCTCACGATCGACCGCCCACGTTGGTCCACATTCGCGACCTTCCATGGAGAAGCCCTGTGGCCTGGTCATTGACTGCCTTCATGGCCGTCAATTCCATTGTGTTCTACAGCGCGCTTGCATGGATTGCCCCGTCATATGAGGAGAGGGGCTACTCAGCGCAGACAGCCGGCTTCTTTTTTGGAGTTTTCACGGCAACTCAGGTTGTTGCTGCTCTCATTCTTCCTCGCTGGTCACATCGCACCCGATACCGACGCTCGCTATTTAGCGCAACCGTCATCGGCTGCGTCGTATCCCTTTTACTCATCGCCTTCTTGCCCACGTTTGCCCCCGCATTCGTCCTCGCAGTTTTTGCCTTTTGCTTAAGCGGCGGCTTTGCGATGTCACTCGGCCTACTTAGCGATTACGCCTCCGATGCAGCGAGTTCGGCCCGTCTCACCGCGATGGCATTTGGTATCACCTACACGGTCGCTGCAACCGGACCATTCATTGCTGGGGTCCTTATGGACACTTTCGGTTCATGGTCCTTGGTTTTTGCAATCCTCGCGGGCGTCACTGTGTTTCAGCTGGGCACAGTGCCATTACTGAAGCAGGGAATGCGCGTTGATTAGAGCCGGCACGCGTGGATATCCGTGACCAGGATTCCCCGGGCGCCGAGTTCATAGAGTTCGTCCATGATCCGGTGCACATCCTGCGCCGGGACCATCGCGCGAACCGCTGACCAGGCTTGATCGTGCAGCGGCGACACGGTGGGTGATTCGATACCTGGCGTGACGGTACATGCATGATCAAGGCGATCGTTGGGGATGTCGTAATCCACAAGGACGTATGAGCGGGCAACCATCACACCATGTAGGCGGCGCAAAAAGGTCTGCACCGCTGGCGTTTCGTGTCCCGGATCCCCATGGCGCGAGATGACGATTGCTTCGGACTGCAAAATTGGCTCGCCTATCACTTCTAGGCCGGCTTGGCGAAGCGTAGTTCCTGTTGCGACCACATCAGCTACTGCATCAGCCACACCTAGAGCCACCGCGTTCTCGACGGCACCATCGAGGCGTACAACCCTTGCCTCGATTCGGTTCTCCTCCAGCCACCGGCCTAACAGTCCTGAATAGGACGTGGCGATGCGCTGTCCGTTCAGATCCTGCACATGGGTGGCGCTTCCCGTCGGAACGGCCAGCCGGAATGTCGATGGCGCAAACCCCAGAGCCACCCGCTCGACGGCATCGGCTCCCGAGTCCAGCAGCATGTCCCGGCCCGTGATGCCAAGATCCAGCGTCCCCTCCCCCACGTAAATCGCGACATCCTTGGGTCGCAAAAAGAAGAACTCAACGTCGTTCTCCGGATCGTGCACCACAAGATCACGCAATCCTGCATTCTTGAGATACCCCGCTTCGCTGAGCATCGCACGGGCAGGATCGGCTAATTGCCCCTTGTTCGGAACTGCCACGCGCAAAGTGGTCATCAAAGCCTCCGATAAACGTCTTCAAGGCTCACACCTGCGGCAAGCATCATGACCTGAACGTGATAAAGCAGTTGAGCAATCTCTTCAGCCGTTCGTTCCGGACCCTCGTGCTCGGCCGCCATCCATACTTCCGCGGCCTCTTCCACCACCTTCTTGCCCACCGCGTGCACACCCGTGGAAAGGAGCGCCACTGTTCCGGATTCTGGATCGGACACAGCAACCTTTTTTCGAAGCTCGCTGTAAAGGTCCTCGAAGTTCTTCACGACCCAGAGCCTAAGTGTTGGACTCCCGAAGCGATGCCAGCGTTCGAGCCGTGTTCAGGGCACTAGCCATCGCCTCTGCCCCTTTGTCCTCCTGGGAGCCGGGTAATCCGGCTCGGTCGAGCGCCTGTTGCTCGTTGTCGCAGGTCAAAACACCGAAGCCAACGGCGATGCGATAGTCCTGCGCAACGCGTACGAGACCCTCGGTAGCGGCCGAACACACATACTCGAAGTGCGGAGTTCCCCCTCGAATCACAACCCCCAGGGCAACGATCGCGTCGAAACGGCCCGAAACTGCACACTCAGCAGCAACAACCGGGAGCTCGAAGGATCCTGGGACTGCGAACTCCTCAACGTGCGCCCCAGCTGCCACAGCGGCTGCTCGAGCGCCACCGATGAGGCCGTCCATGACCTGCTGGTGCCACGATGCCGTCACGAGCGCCACCCGCGCACCCGAGACATCCACCGAAAGATCAGGGGCTCCAGCGCCACTCATGGGTTAACTTCCTTTTCGGCATCGGGCTCATAGGCATGACCCATCCGCGCGGCCTTAGTATCCAAGTAGGAAACGTTGTGCACGTTGGGATCGATCACTAAAGGCACCCGTTCGACAATCGACAATCCGTAGCCTTCCAACCCTGCTCGCTTAGCCGGATTATTTGTGAGCAGACGCATCGACCGCACCCCCAGATCAGCGAGAATCTGAGCACCTGTTCCATAGTCGCGCGCATCCACCGGCAGCCCAAGTTCGACGTTCGCGTCCACGGTGTCGCGCCCCTCATCCTGCAATGCATAGGCGCGCAGTTTGTCGAGTAGTCCGATACCGCGACCTTCATGTCCGCGCACGTATAGCACCACTCCACGACCTTCTGCCGCGACCTGACCCATGGCGGCATGCAATTGCGGCCCACAGTCACAGCGACGGGAACCGAAAACATCACCCGTCAGACATTCAGAGTGCACACGGACCAGCACATCATCGCCGTCGGCCTAGATCGCCAACCACCAATCGCAACGTGTTCTATCCCATCTATCTCGTTGCGATAGGCCACGGCTCGAAAGTCTCCAAACTCCGTAGGCAAGGGGACTTCGACAATGCGCGTTACGTGCGATTCACTACGACGCCGGAAACGAATGAGATCTGCTATCGAGATGAGCACCAGTCCGTGCTCGTCGCAGAAGTCGCGACATTGAGCTGCGTTCATCATCGTGCCGTCGTCGTTGACCATTTCGCATAATGCACCGGCCGAGGGAAGTCCTGCGAGCCTCGCAAGATCGACTGCAGCTTCAGTGTGGCCAGCGCGGCGTAAAACCCCACCTTCCACCGAGCGAAGTGGTACCACGTGACCAGGTCGCGTCAACTCCCATGGTTCGGTGGCCGAGTCGGCCAAAACCTTGATGGTTCTGGCTCGATCCTTGGCTGAGATGCCCGTCGTCTCCACATCCTTCGCGTCGACAGTGACGGCGTAGGCAGTTCCCCGACGATCTTCGTTGACCACGGCCATAGGAGGTAGCTCGAGGCGATCGAGGTCAGTTCCGGTCATACCAACGCAGATATAACCCGAAGTGTGGCGGATCATGAAAGCGGTCAGTTCCGGAGTAGCTAGCGATGCCGCGAAAATCAGATCCCCTTCGTTCTCACGATTTTCATCATCAATAACCACGATGGGTCGACCTGCACGCAGTTGCTCCACCGCCTGATCAATGGTGTTGAGCGGTACTCCCTGGGGCGAGGAAGCCGGAATCGGCTCAACCGAGGCTGCTGGCTCAGGTAGCAAAAGCGCAGCATCGTCCTGCGATGCGAACAACTCATCGGCAGGGATCATCGCGCAACCAATTTCTCGACGTACTTAGCTAGAACATCCACTTCGATATTGACAACATCGCCAACGTTACGCATGCCCAAGGTGGTGTCGGTCAACGTAGTGGGGATCAACGACACCGTGAAACTCCCGTCATCGACTGACACGACCGTCAAAGATACGCCGTCGACTGTGATCGAGCCCTTTTCCACGATGTAGCGGGTAAGTTCACGAGGCACGCCGATACTGATGATCGTCCATCGCTCCTCTGGTCTTACGTAGGCGATCACGCCCACGCCATCCACGTGCCCTTGGACGATGTGTCCGCCCAATCGGCCATCGACCCTGGCCGCGCGTTCAAGATTGACCGAATCTCCATCACTGAGGCTACGTAATGACGTGCGCTCGAGGGTCTCTCGCATGACATCTGCTTCGAACCAGCCCTCGCCATGGTCTGCCACGGTGAGGCATATCCCGTTCACGCTGATCGATGCGCCATGAGTCGCATCGGACACGACAGTCGGGGCGATAATGCGAATGCGAAGAGCATCCACGTGATCAGTCACGGAGTCGATTGCACCCTTCTCCTCCACGATGCCGGTGAACATCAGGCCGCCTCACCCGAGAGAATCATTCGCATGAGGACATCTTGGCCGAGAGCCTTGGCCTCAACCACGGTGGCCGGCAAATTTAGCCGGGGGCCTTCCGGCAGCGCCCGGGGTCCAGCTCCGATCCAGACACCAGCAACAAGCCAGACCAACTCATCCACAAGCCCCGTCTCCAAGAAGGCCCGAAGCAAGGTGGGGCCACCCTCGAGCAGCACATGTCGGCTCCCGAGTGCGTACAGCTCAGCAAGTACGGCGCTCGGATCGTGGTCGCGAATCTGGGTGAAGGGAGCCGATGCATCCAAGGTCCGCGCATCCGCTGGAAGTTCCCGCTTACCCACCACAACGCGCCGGGGTTGGCCGGTCACCGGCACGTCGGCGTGACGAACCGTTAATTGTGGGTTGTCGTTGATGACCGTCTGGGTACCAACAACGATCGCCTGTACTCGGGCACGCAACTCATGTGAATAGCGACTTGCCTCCGAGCCCGTAAGTGCCACCGGTCGTCCACCTGGTCCTGCGACTCTGCCATCGAGGCTCACAGCGCACTTAGCCGTGACGAAGGGGCGTCCTCGAGTAGCCGCGATGGACCACTCACGATTGATGACACACGCCTGAGCTTCTCGAACTCCCCCCAACACTTCGATTTGGCCAGCACGCAGGTCCTGCGCCCCTCCCCCTGCCCTTTCCGTCGGGTCTGCTTGCGCGAAGACGACTCGAGCGATTCCAGCGTCGATCAGCGCTCGCGAACACGGACCGGTTCGTCCGTGGTGCCGGCACGGCTCCAAGGTGACCACCGCCGTAGCACCAAGCGCTCGATCGCCAGCCTGGCGAAGCGCGACTACTTCCGCATGTGGTGTTCCGGCGCCGGCATGCCACCCCTCACCAACAACGTGGCCCTGCTCGTCCACGATCAGACAGCCCACACGGGGTTGACACCCCGTGGCGCCAGGGGCTGAATCGCCAGCAACAGCGCTCGATCCATCAGCGCTTCCCAGTCCATCACCGGCTCGTCCCGAGGGTTCTCACGCATGCGCCGCGATGGATCGTAAAGACTCAACCATGGCAGCTGGGTCGGCTGCTCGAAAGACCGCCGAACCAGCTACGAATACATTCGCGCCTGCCTCGGCACACAGAGCGATCGTGTCCGGGCCGACTCCCCCATCGACCTGAACCCAAACATCGCCCTCCGCCCGATCGGCAAGTCGCCGGGCTCGAGTGACCTTTTCGAGCATTTCTGCCATGAAGGATTGCCCCCCGAAACCTGGTTCCACCGTCATTACCAAGATCATGTCCAACGCATCACCGAGCACATCGATCTCACCAAGATCAGTGCCCGGCTTAACGGCCACTCCGGCCCGCGCTCCAGCCTTGCGGATATCCGCGCAAACGCGAGCCGGGTCACGTGCAGCCTCAACATGAAACGTGACGCTGTAAGCACCGGCGCGCGCGTACGGCGGCGCCCATCGGTCGGGGTCATCAATCATCAAATGGCAATCCGCCCGAATGTCGCTGGACTGCAACAGCGACTCGATCACAGGAAGTCCGAAAGTCAAATTGGGAACGAAATGATTGTCCATGACATCTAGATGGATCATGTCGGCCACTGCGGCAATGGAATCCACCTGAGCATGCAGCCGAGACAGGTCCGCGTTCAGCACGCTCGGTGAGATAAGCACATCCGACTCCACCCTCCCAGGCTAGCCCCGTGCGAATTCGCACGTGAGTACAAGACCTAGGGTGAGGCCGTGCATGACGATGCTGATATCGACGAACACTTCGAAGCGGCTACAGCCGTGGCGGTATCTGCCGGCAACCTCGCTTTGGAGTATTTTGGTCGGGCTGCGAGCCTCACCGTGGAACACAAGGGTGCTCAGGATCTGGTAAGTGAAGCGGACCGCGAAACTGAACGGCACATCACACATGAACTGCTCGCCGCATTTCCCGACAATTCCTTCGTGGGAGAAGAGCACGGGCTCACACCGGGTTCCAAAGATGCGGGTACCTGGGTGGTCGATCCGATCGACGGAACCCAGCCCTTTTTGCTCGGGTTACCCACGTGGTGCATCTCCATTGCCTACGTGCATTCCGACGCAGTGCAGATTGGCGTGGTCTACAACCCGGTTACGAATGAGCTCTTCGCCGCCCGACGCGGGCATGGCGCGACGAAGAACGGCGTACCCATCCACGTGCGTGACGCACAAGCTCTCAGCGATGGAGTGACGGGTGTGGGGTGCTCACCCCGTACCCAGCCCGATGAACTAGCCGAGATTATGAGAAGGCTTCTGGGTGCGGGCGGCATGTATCAGCGAACCGGCTCAGGCGCTATCAATCTCGCCTACGTAGCCGCGGGTCAGCACATTGGGTACGTCGAGATGTACATCCATGCCTGGGACTGTCTGGGTGCAGTGTGCTTGATCGAGGAGGCCGGCGGGGAGGTTTCCCCGTTCCTCGCTGACTACGGGGTCACGGGTGCTGGTCGTTTGATCGCAGGGGCGCCCGGCGTCTACGGCTCTCTTGCCGCCCTACTTCCCTAGCGCATTTTCCCTGCACTTCCTTGTCATCACTTCCTTGCTCTATCAGCGCCTTAAAGCCTGCGCAGAAGCGCCAGGTGCATGCCATCCGTTCCATGGATGTGCGGCCACAACTGCACATGCGGACCGGGACCTAGTTGGGGAACCTGCGGCAGATATTCGCGAGCATCAAGAACTTCGACGTCATCTCGATGGAGCAGCACTTCCTCAACCACATCGATCGTCTCGGCAATGTTTGGTGAACACGTGACATAGGCCAAAACCCCACCGCTGCGCAGCGACGACAACCCGACGTCCAACAGACGTCGCTGCAAAGATGCGAGCCCGGCAACATCCGAAGATTGACGCCGCCAGCGTGCTTCCGGCCGGCGACGCAGCGCACCCAGCCCCGTACACGGTGCATCCACCAGAATCCGATCAAAGAAGCGACTTCCCCACGGTCGGGTAGTCGCATCAGCAGGCATCACTTCCGCCGGCGAATCCGCGCCGATCAACTGTCGGACCAACTCAGCCCGGTGTTCATGCAACTCCACGGCCGTGAAGGACACCCGAGCTTCCAAAGCAGCGTCTGCGAGCAGGGCGGCTTTGCCCCCGGGACCAGCGCACATATCCAGCCAGGCCGATTCCGGTGGTGCAACGGGCACAGCGAGAAGCGCCTGGACAACCAACTGGCTGCCTTCGTCCTGCACGATCGCCCAGCCCTCGCGCACTGCGGGAATCTGGCCGGGCATTCCCGACTCGACGAGCGCGGCGCTGGGTGACCACCGCCCGGGACTCACATCGGGTACGGCATCGCGATGTCCGCGGCGCACTGCAAGGGCCGGCCGAGTTGGCGTGTTGTTGGCCAACAACGCCTCACGAACCTGCCCGTCGGTGAGCCTGGCTCCATAGTGAACGTCGAGCGCCTCGCGGATGGCCGAGACGATCCACTCTGGATGCGACGTGACGGCAGCTATTGCAGCGTCGCCGGAGCGCGATTCCATCACCGCTGCTTGCCATTCCTCTGCGCTCCGCCGACCTACCGCGCGAAGGACACCGTTCACGAAACCTATGCGGCCTTGATCGTCGTATCCCAATGATCGAGCAAGTTCGCAGGATGAGTCCACAGCCGCATGATCAGGGACCCGCATGGACAACAATTGATGGATACCCAACCGGATGACGTTGGCGAGTGCATCGTCCACGTCCTGCCATGGTCTCGACGAGCATTCAGTAGCGACGGCATCGTAAAAACCCTGCCAACGCAGGGTTCCATAGGCGAGATCTGTGGCGAAGGCTGCGTCTCTGCCCGTTAAATCGTGACGCGTCAAGATGCCCGACCACACGATGTTGGCGTAGGCATCATCGCTTCGCACCGCGGCGAGTAACTCATACGCTGCCTGCCGGGCTTGGTCGATCACGCTTCGAACCGCTCGGGAACCGCATCGCGGAAACCGCGAGCCCAATCCGGGGCAGACATCCCTTTCTTGCCCATGGGGTGGACCTCTCCGAGTTCCAGATAGCCACCCTGAGCGCCCACGAGCACACGGTTCTTCTCCGCGACGATGACCGCCGGAACGGCTGCGGGGTCGTGGATCACGCCTCTCGCTGATCCAAGTCGCATCCGAGTGCCGTGAACCATCGACCAGGCTCCTGGCGTGGGGGTACAAGCACGAATCCACCGGTCCACGACGTCGACCGACTGGGTCCAGTCAATGCGAGCATCGTCCGGTGTGATGCGCGGGGCGTAGGTGACGTCGTTCGTCGATTGCCGAACCACATTCGCGGTACCGTCTTTCAGCGCAGCCAGCGTCTCGAGCACCAGGCTGCCCGCCACGATAGACAAGCGCGCGAGCAGCTGCCCAGCATCTTCCCGATCCTCGATCGAGATCGGCGCCGACTGACCGAGAATCGGCCCGGTATCCAGCCCTTCCTCAATCCGAAAAGTGGTGACGGCAATGGTGGGATCGCCCCGAGCGATCGCGTATTGGACCGGGGACGCCCCACGCCAGCGCGGCAATGCTGAGAAATGAGCGTTGATCCAACCCAGCCGCGGAAGATCCAACAAAAGTCGCGGAATTAATAGACCGTATGCAACTACCACGACCACATCCGGATGCCAGGTCTCAAGAGCTTCCCGGGCACGAGGCTCCGAGAGCGAGGCGGGTTGCAATCGTGGGAGGCCAAGATCTTCAGCAGCTCGCGCGACGGCGCTCGGCTGCATCCGCCTGCCCCGGCCGGTAGGAGCATCAGGACGCGTAAGGACGCCAACCACCTCGTGGTCGGCGGAAACGAGAGCACGCAACGTTGGTACCGCCACCTCCGGGGTGCCAGCGAAAACGACGCGTAGTGAACTCACATCCACCGTGACGACTGAGTATGCGGGCTGACTTTGACAGCCACCGGGTCCAATCCGAACCAATCAGATTCTCGGATGGCTTTCATGGCCTCCTTGCGTGTCTCAGGGTCGAGCCGATCGATGAACAAGACACCATCAAGGTGATCGGTCTCATGTTGCACGCAGCGCGCCAGCAGATCGCTGCCTTGCAAGGTGACAGGTTCGCCATACATAGTCATGCCCTTTGCAACCACCTGCTGGGCGCGCTTGCACTCGAACGCCAGCCCGGGCACCGACAGGCAACCTTCTTCGCCTTCTTGCTGTTCATCCGACAGGTCAAGGACAGGATTAACCAGGTGGCCGAGTTCATCGTCGACCCAATAGGTGAATACGCGCAGCGATACACCCAATTGCGGAGCAGCCAACCCCACGCCGGGAGCATCCCTCATCGTGTCCGTTAGATCCTGGACGAGTTTGCGCAGTTCCTTATCGAAATCAACAACCTCGGCGGCCGGAGAACGCAGCACAGGGTCACCAAACAGTCTGATGGGAATGACACTCACACCCTCAAGTCTAGGACGCACCGGATCCTGCCAAGAAGCACGCGCTGAGCGACGTCGCCGTCAGCTACATGTCACGAGGATCCATACGAACGCGTACTTCACGCACGGATGTCTCGGCCATGGAAGCGGTACGCAGCGCCGACGCGAGTTGGTGGGTCAGTACCGACGCTCGAGCCCGCGGTACCAGCAGATAACTGCGGGACGAACCAGCGATATCTACCGGACCCAAGGTGCGATGGTCCACCGAGATAGAGCGCTCGAGTAATGCAACGGCACTCGACGGACCGGTTAGTTCTGCCACGCGTGATGCAGGTGGCAGTCCGATCGACAGCCGCTGCTCGAGTTCCCGCTGGGCGTACCAACGCGAGTCCCAGCGGGTGAGGGCTTGCACTTCGGGTATCGCAGGGTCCGCGACCACGCATACCTGCGCTCCATCGTGGATGAGCCGAACCGCATTGAACCACCGTCGAACCAATTGCTCGCCGCCGATCAAGGTCGGTGCGGCGACTTTGGCGTCCAAAATCACAACACCCTGGTAGCCGCCCTCAGCCCACGGCTCCGCACCCGGCGTAGCCACAACCAATGCAGGTGTGTTCGGGACTTCCCGCACGATGCGATCGGCCTCGGACCACACCACGGGGACGCCGGGAAATGCGCGACCGAGTTCCTCCGCCGTTCTTCCTGCTCCCACACTCATGGCCCGAACGTGCTGTGATCCACAAGAGGGGCATTGCCAAGATCCAGCGAGCGCGCCGCACCGAGCGCACCGCGGAATCGCATGCCCGGAGGTGATCTCGAGAGGACCGCGACATTCCTGATCGACGCAGGTTGCAGGAAGCCGGCACTCTCGGCAGGCCAGACCGGGCAGATAACCACGACGCATGACCTGCACGAGTACCGGACCGCGGGTCAGTCCTTCCCGGGCCACTTCCCACGCCACCGTGGGAATTCGAGCCGATGACGCTGCCGGATCCCGAGCAACCTCACGATCGTCGATCGCTCGCACGTTCCATGTACTTGGTCGCTTCGGATCAACCGACTGCGCCCACCCGGACTCGCACCACCACTGGGTAGCGACGGATCGAGCGGGGGCGCCAACGAATAGGTCGCAATCGCTGAGATGGGAACGCAAAGCGGCAACTTCGCGGACATCCCAGTAGGGAGCGTGTGGCTCGCGATAGACGTCGTCGCCGTCGTCCCACACGATAATGGCGCCTAGATCAGGGCTGGGTGCGAAAACGGCCCCCCGGGTTCCCAGCACCACTCCGGCACGCCCAGTTCGAGCACGCAGGAATTCGCGATACCGACGCTCAGGACCAAGGTCGGCACTCAGTTCGGCGATATCGAAATTCGGTAAGGCATCTAGCAAAGTCGCGCGCACCCGCGTGACATCTGCAGCATCGGGGACCACCACAACCACTCCACGCCCTCGACGCCGGTAATCCAAGGCGAGATCGGTAATCTCCCGCGCCATGTCGGTACCGGGAGCCGATGACCACACGATGCGCCGTGGTTCGGTCAGCGAGGTTGGCCAGGAGTAGTCGCGCCAGACATCGGCCTTCGCCGCAGGAACGTCAGCTGGATCGAGCGCAAGCTCAGGCGATTCCAGGACAGCTCGCTCAGCTCGGGCATGGCGTCCGGGAACCGCCGCTCGAACAACGTCCCAGAACGTGCCAACGAATCGATCCGCGGTCTTCTCCACCAACGCCAAGGTCTCATCGGTCAAGGGTGCGATCGCGTCGACTACTCGCTCGATCGGTCGAGGACGATCGACATCGGCATGCGCAGGTCGGCCGATGACGTAGGCATCGCGTAGTCGGCCGGAGAAGCGAACTCGCACCCGGGCACCCGGAACGGCCTGCTCGTGCCACTTTTCGGGGACGAGGTAGTCGAAGTCCCGATCCAAATGCATGACCGATAGGTCCACGCGTACCCGGGCGATCGGACCCCATGAGCCCACGACGGGCTCACTCGTTACCCCTTGTTCAGACACCCGCGGCGGCGCGCAGTGCATCCGCACGCTCAGTGCTCTCCCACGTGAAAGTGGGACCGACCTGCGTGCGTTGCGACTCATCCTCTGAATCCAGCAGTTCGTTCACGCCCTGTGGACGACCGAAGTGGCCATAGGCACTCGTGATCCGATAGATGGGCCGCAGTAGATCCAGATCTCGAATGATCGCCGCGGGTCTGAGGTCGAATACCTCCAGCACCGCCCGCTGGATCTCTTCGTCGCTCACAACACCGGTGCCGAACGTTTCGACGAACACGCCGACTGGATGCGAGACTCCAATTGCATAGGCAACCTGCACCTCGCAACGGGTCGCCAGGCCTGCAGCAACAACGTTTTTCGCAACCCAGCGCATTGCGTAGGTAGCTGAGCGGTCCACCTTCGACGGATCCTTACCCGAAAAAGCGCCACCACCATGCCTAGCCATACCGCCATAGGTATCGACGATGATCTTTCGACCCGTCAAACCAGCATCGCCCATGGGACCGCCCACTTCGAAACGCCCGGTGGGGTTCACCAGGAGCCGGTAATCGCGTGAGTCGATATCAAACGTGGCGAGGATCGGATCAACGACGTGCTTGCGGACATCCGGGTTCAAGGTGCCGTCGAGGCTGATGTCCGAAGCATGCTGGCTGCTGACCACGATTGTGTCGACGCCGAGAGGCTTGTCGTCTTCGTCGTATCGGATCGTGACCTGGGTTTTGCCGTCCGGACGCAGGTACTCGAGGGTTCCGTCCTTGCGCACCGCGGTCAATCGCTCGGCCAAACGGTGCGCCATGGAAATGGGAAGCGGCATGAGTTCGGGGGTATCTGTGCAGGCATAGCCGAACATCAGCCCCTGATCGCCGGCACCTTGGCGATCCAGAGGGTCGGTGCTGCCATCCGCCCGCTCCTCGTAGGCATCGTCCACTCCCTGGGCGATATCGGGAGACTGCTTACCGATGGACACGCTGATTCCGCAGGACTCGCCATCAAAACCCTTGTCAGAAGAGTCGTAGCCGATTCCGATGACCGCTTGACGCACCAAATTCATCACATCGGCGAAACCCTCGGTGGTGACCTCGCCTGCTACGTGAACCTGACCAGTAGTGAGCATCGTCTCAACCGCGACTCGGCTGGTGGGGTCCTGTCGGAGTAAGTCATCCAAAATCGAATCGCTGATTTGGTCGGCCATCTTGTCTGGATGGCCTTCTGTTACCGATTCGGATGTGAACAAACGGTTCGCCACGAAACTCCCCTAGTCAACTCGACGATTGGGAGATCGCCCTCTCCCAGCGCGGACGCATAAGTCTAGCGACGCGCGGCGATAAGTCTGCTCAGCGTGTCCCATAAAGCGTGAGCCGCTTGCGCCTTACTGGCATTCGCCACTTCCGTCACAACCCCGTCTGCACCAACGATGAGCACGTTAGTGGCGTCCTGCCCGAAGACGGCACCACCGGTAATGGCGTTGGCGACCACCAGGTCGCAGCCTTTGCGCTGCAATTTGGCCATCGCACGATCGCCGAGAGCCTCACCCTCGCCCGGTGCTTCGGCTGCGAAGCCGACGATGACCGGACCCGGTGCCGAGCCTCGCTTCGAGACCAGTTCAACAAGAACATCCGTAGTGCGTTCCAAAAGCACCTCCGGAACCGCTGTGGGGTCCTCTCCCAGCGATTCCTTCGTGATCTTCCCGGTAGCCCCTCGCGCCGGCCGAAAGTCAGCCACGGCCGCCGCCATGATCACCACATGCGGATCAATGTCAGCCACTGCAGCGTGCATGGCTTGGCGCATGTCCTCGGCAGTGGCCGCTTCGATCACCGCGCACCCTGCAGGGACAGGTTCGTCCACATGGCCTACCACCACGGTGACCTCGGCGCCGCGAGTGAGCGCAGATCGCACGATCGCGAATCCTTGCTTCCCACTACTGCGGTTGCCTAGGAAGCGAACGTCGTCCCAGGGTTCACGTGTGCCTCCGACGCTCACCACGGCGCGCACTCCCGTGAGATCGGCTCCCGTGAGATCGGCTCCCGTGAGATCGGCGGTCCGTCGGACCTGATCTCGCAGCACATCAAGTGCCAACTCAACGAGCCTCGCGGGGTCCGGGAGTCTGCCGGGCCCGGTATCAGTACCCGTGAGTCGACCGACTGACGGCTCCACAACGATCACTCCCCGCGCGCGCAAAGTCGCAACATTCGCCGACGTTGCGGGGTGTTGCCACATCTCGGTGTGCATGGCTGGCGCAACGATCACCGGACATCGAGCGGTCAGGAGCACGTTGGTTAGCAGGTCACTTGCCATGCCATGCGCAGCTCGAGCGAGGAAGTCGGCCGTTGCCGGGGCGATGAGTACGAGGTCCGCACCCTGACCGAGAGCCACATGGGGGACCTGATGGGCGTCAGTCCACACGTCTGTTGCCACAGGCTTACCGGAAAGGGCGCTCCAGGTTGGCTCGCCCACGAAACGCAGGGCCGATTGTGTCGGGACAACTGTGACGTCTATCCCCGATTCACGCAGCAGCCGGAGTAACTCAACCGCCTTGTAGGCAGCGATACCACCGGTCACGCCGAGGACCACAGAGGTCATCGCGACTTGACTTCTTACTCGGTTTCCTCGCCGGTCGCAGACTCCTCGACCACCGCAAGTTCAGGTCCTGCGGCGAACGGATCCGCCGGACTCGCGGGTGCGGCTGCGGCGGCTTCTGCTTCGGCTTGGGCCGGATCGAATGGCTCTGCAGTGAGAAGACCTGCGTCGATCTCGCGGAGCGCGATGGACAGCGGCTTTTCTTGGACGTAGGTCTCTACGAGGGGTCCGACGTACTCAAGAAGGCCTTCTCCGAGCTGGGAGTAGTAAGCGTTGATCTGCCGTGCCCGCTTGGCTGCATAACTGACCAGGGAGTACTTGGAGTCGGTCTTATTCAAGAGATCATCGATGGAGGGGTAGGTGATGCCCTCGGGTTGGGAAGTCACAGATCGCGCCTCATTCGTCTCTTTGATTCGTCTTTGGCGAATCATCGTTTCGATTCGCCTCAGCGAGTCGGCTCGTGCGGGTGGGTCAAGATGCCCTAGACAAGCCCGCGGAGTCTATCAAGGCACGTACACAGTCCTGTACGTCGGCATTGATGATGATGTGGTCGAACTCCTGAGCCGCAGCCATTTCAGATTGAGCGGCCTGCAGTCGAGCGGATCTCGCGGCACGATCCTCGGTGCCTCGGTCCACCAGTCGAGATTCCAATTCCTCGAAAGTGGGGGGTGCTATGAAGATCAAGGTCGCATCCGGGACCGCCTGGCGAACCTGCCGGGCACCTTGAACCTCAATCTCCAGCAGTACCGGCTGCCCACGATCACGATGCTCATTTACCGCCGAGCGGGGAGTCCCGTACCTATTACCCGCGAATTGCGCCCACTCCAATAGTCCCTGCGTCGCGATTAACTGATCGAACTCACGATCACTCGCGAAGAAGTACTCGACACCATTCGTCTCACCAGGGCGCGGATCGCGCGTAGTAACAGAAACCGATAACCAAACGTCGGGTCGCCGGCGCAGAACCTCCGCCACCACGGTGCTCTTGCCAACTCCCGAAGGGCCGCTGACGACGATCAGCGGTGCTTTGCTTCCCATCAACTGTCCTCCCTCGAAGCGAGAAGCATCATGGGATCGTCTCCCACCAGTTCGACCAAAGCCTCTTGCTGTCGGGGCGTCAGTCCCCCGACCCGTTTCGTGGGCGCAATGCCCACCGAATCCATGATCGTGGAACAACGAACCGGTCCTACCCTCGGCAAAGAACGCAGAAGATCGCGCACACGCATCCGCTTATGGGCTGGATCGTTGGAGGACAGGACCTGCATGATTGAGGTCCGTCCAGTGCCCACGGCTTCACGAAGAGCCGACCGCGCACGGCGAGCACGAAGAGCTGCGCGGCGTGCTTGCTCGAGCTGCTCGCCGGTGAGGATGGGCGGACTCGTCACCTGCCACACTCCTGAGCTATTCCTCGCGCCGCGGCGCGCAGATCCTGCTGCTGCGTGATGGGACGTCCCACTACCAAGAGATCGGCACCGTCGTGGAGTGCCTGCCTGGGGCTAGCTGAGCGTCGTTGATCATGGGCATCCGCGCCGCTTGGCCGAACACCGGGAGTAATGAGCTTTACGTCGTTGGGCAATGCACCGCGCAGCGAAGCAACTTCTTTGGGCGAGCACACGATGGCACCAGCGCCGGAGTCCACGGCCATCCGTGCCCACCGCTCCACAATCTCCTGCGGATCTCCCTGGATACCTAGTTCAACGACGTTCTGCGCATCCAAACTCGTCAAGACGGTCACCGCCGCAATTCGCGTTGCCGGCAAGGCAGTAGCAGCCGCCTCGATCATCGCCGGGCCCCCGGCGGCATGCACGGTGAGATAGGTCGGCTCAAGCGGCGCAACCGCGCGGGCGGCTCCTCGCACAGTGGCTGGGATGTCGTGCAACTTCAGGTCCAAGAAGATGTCGATATCGGGGTTCCCTGCCTCCGTCGCTCCCAGGCGCGCCTGGACCACGCTCACGTGGCCATCACGGCAGAACGCCTCGAGTCCGACCTTCAGACACGAAACCACCGGTGCCACGGCACTTGACCAAGTGCGAAGGGAATCCAGATCCGGGGCGTCTAGGGCAACGGCGATGGGTGCCTTCTCCGATCCGGACTCGGGGGTGGGTGACGTCACTGCACGCGATCCAATCACTCGGAGATGAAGTCCCAATCCTCGAACCCACTGCCTGGCTCGAGCGGCGAAACTCCCAGATCAACCTCGGGCCGGTGGGCATAGCTGATGACTTCACCAAGTTGAGCGATCCCTCGATCGCTCAACAGACCTGCCAACTCATGATGGATTCTTGCCGGGGCACCGGGATCGTTGAAAACCGCCGTGCCGACCGACACTGCATTCGCTCCGGCAAGGAGAAATTCCAAAGCATCATGACCGCTGCGGATTCCACCCATGCCGATGATCGGGATATTTGGGAAAGCTTGGCGCACCTGCCATACGCAGCGCACTGCTACCGGGCGGACGGCGGGCCCTGATAGTCCACCGGTAACGCCCGCCAACGCTGGGCGCATGGTTCGGGTATCAATCACCATGCCCAGCAGCGTGTTAATTAGGGACACACCCGTCGCGCCGGCGCGAATCACCGAATCTGCAATCTCGACAATGTCTGTGACGTCGGGGGACAACTTGGCGAAGATCGGCATTCGTGAGTCGCTGCCGCGGCGCACCGCTTGTATTACTTGAGCGGCCGACTCGCTACGGCAGGCGAAAACCTGCCCACGATCGGCAACATTGGGACAAGAGATATTGACTTCCAGGGCTTCGAAGCCACCGATATTGCGAAGTTTCGCCGCCAAGCGGGCGTACTCATCGACCGTTTCGCCGGCGATGGACACGATCGTTCGCGCCCCACGCTGTGCAAGCCAAGCCAGATCGTTCTCAATGAACGAATCGATCCCGGGGCCCTGAAGACCAATGGAATTCAACATGCCGCTCGGCGTCTCGGACATGCGCGGAGTAGCCCGCCCGGAACGCGGCTTGAGCATGATGCTCTTCGTTACCACAGCACCTAGTTGGGTGATGTCCATGAAGGCATCCAGTTCTCGGCCTGCGGCTGCGCACCCCGACGCGGTCAGGACAGCGCTGGGCAGAACGACGCCAGCAAGATCGGTACTCATATCGACACCAGCGCCCTGCTGGTCGCGATCACGTCGATCGCCTCCCGATGAAATCAATGCCCGACTCAACGGACTACCTCCTGATCGGGTGCACCAACGGCATCGGAGGGGATCGTGCCAATGTCTTGCCATCGAACGCGGTCACCACGAAAGACGGGACCATCGATGCATGAGCGCACCATGCGCGTAACGCCATCGTCGCCCACCACAGGCAGCACACATGTCATGCACACTCCAATGCCGCAAGCCATGGATTCCTCCACAGCGCACTGGCTGAAGACCCGGCGCTTGGTGGAAATGCGTGCCACTTCCGCGAGCATAGGCATCGGTCCGCAGGCATAGACGACATCCGTCGCTGCGCGATCGATGGCCTCACCTAAAGCATCTGTCACCCGACCACGAACCCCGGCACTCCCATCGTCCGTGGTGATCGTGAGCGATGAAGCGAGCCGCTTAAGTTCAAGTACCCCGAAAAGTTTGGCTTCGGTCGAGGCGCCGATCACCATGTCAACTCGACACCCACGATCGCGCAAGTCCTGCGCGAGCATGAACAGTGGTGCACTCCCGTACCCACCCCCCACCAGCACACAGGACACCCCCTGCTTGGGCAAGGAGAACGGCTGCCCCAGGGGTCCGACGAGACTGACAACATCGTGGCGCCGTCTTTCCGCAAGCCACTTGGTTCCCAGCCCCTGAACTGCGACTGCAATGTCCAGCGTGCCGCCGTACACACCCCGTGACGCGATCTGATGGATGGCGAACGCGCGCCGCAAAACCATGCTGGACTCTTCTCCACCCATTGCCAACGTCACGAAATGTCCAGGGCGTGCGGTCTCCGCGATGCCCGGGGCGGTGAGTGAGAGCACGTGATAGTCGCCAACGCGTCGATTGTCGAGTACCTCGGACATGACCTGTTCAGGCATTAATCGTCCGCCGCTTCCTGTAGTTGACGTAGTTTCGCCAATGCCGCTGCGTGCTCTTGCAGGGACCGCACTCCAGGATCAGCGGCAACCAACGCGTCGATTCCTTGGACAGCGGCGCTCAGTCCCTGCACAGTGGTAACACACGGAACACCCATCATCACCGCAGCTGTACGGATCTCGTATCCATCCACTCGAGGCCCGACTCCGTACGGAGTGTTGATGATTAGGTCGATACCACCAGCCATGATCACCTCAACAGTTGTTCGAACGCCGTCGGCACTCGGTCCTTCGTGTTGTTTGCGAAGAACTTCGACTTCGATTCCGTTGCGACGCAGGACATCGGCGGTTCCCTGGGTTGCCATGATGTGAAATCCCAGATCGGCGAGACGCTTGATCGGTAGCACGGCAGCCCGCTTGTCGCGATTGGCGAGGGAGACGAATGCTGTTCCACTGGTGGGTAGCCCACCCGCGAAAGCGCCCTGTTGGGACTTGGCGAAGGCGATACCGAAGGAATCATCAATACCCATTACCTCCCCTGTGGATTTCATCTCTGGCCCCAGGACTGAGTCGACCCCGTGGAACCTGCCGAACGGCAGTACCGCTTCCTTGACCGCGATCGCACTTCCGACAGGGAGGTTTCCACCATCTCCGAAAGCAGGCAACAAGCCTTCAATGCGCAACTGCTTGACGCTTTCTCCCAGCATGATTCGAGCAGCCGCTTTTGCCACCTGCACACCCGTAGCTTTCGACACGAACGGCACCGTTCGTGAGGCTCTTGGATTGGCCTCGAGTACGAAAAGCGTGTCGGCGACCAACGCGAATTGAACATTCAACAGCCCACGCACCCCCACTCCGCGCGCGATGCCCATGGTCGACTCCCGAATCCGCTCGATGTCGGAGGCACCCAAAGTAATCGGCGGCAAAGCGCAAGCGGAGTCTCCCGAGTGAATGCCCGCCTCCTCGATGTGCTCCATGACGCCAGCCAGATACAACTCCTCGCCATCGAAGAGCGCATCTACATCGATCTCGATCGCGTCATCAAGGAATCGGTCGACGAGTACTGGATGCTCGCTCGTGACGTCGGTAGAGCGCTGCAAGTAGTCCGCGAGCATGGCATCGTCGTAGACGATCTCCATGCCTCGACCGCCGAGAACGTAACTGGGGCGCACCAGAATCGGGTAGCCAATACGTGCCGCGATGGCTTTGGCTTCAACAAACGAACCAGCCGTCCCATGGTCGGGCGCCGGTAACCCTGCTCGAGCCAGGACCTCTCCGAATGCCCCGCGCTCCTCAGCCAAGTGGATTGCCGCAGGACTGGTGCCCACGATCGGCACTCCAGCATCAGCCAGCCGCTGGGCGAGCCCGAGCGGTGTTTGACCGCCGAGTTGGACGATCACCCCAGCTACGTGCCCGCGCGTTTGCTCGGCGTGGACAACTTCCAGCACGTCTTCGCAGGTGAGTGGTTCGAAGTACAAGCGATCCGAAGTGTCGTAGTCTGTGGAGACGGTTTCGGGGTTGCAGTTGACCATGATGGTTTCGTAGCCAGCATCCGACAGCGCAAGTGCAGCATGGACACACGAGTAATCAAACTCGATTCCCTGGCCGATCCGATTCGGACCAGAACCCAAGATGATCACCTTGTCGCGGTCTGAAGGTCGAGACTCATCCTCCTCGTCGTAAGACGAGTAGTGATAGGGAGTGGCGGCTTCGAACTCCGCCGCACACGTATCCACAGTCTTGTAAACAGGTCGCATCCCCCACGAATGTCGCAACTCGCGGACCTCATCCTCCGATAGTCCACGCAGGTGGCCGATCTGCTCGTCACTGAAACCCATTTGCTTTGCCTCAAAGAGTGTCGGCCGATCCAGCGCCTCCGACCCTGAGATTGCATCGGCCATTTCGTTGATCTGGGTTATCTGGTCTAGGAACCACGGATCGATGCCTGTCGCTTCGTACACCGCATCGATACCCGCTCCGGCCCACAGAGCCTGTTGCACGAGCAGCAAACGACCATCGTGCGGCCTTCGCATGCGATTAAGGAGATTGGAGATGTCAATAGACTTCGTGGGCCAGGAGAACACCGCCGATGGCCGTTCCATCGAACGCAAGGCCTTCTGCAGAGATTCCGGGAAGCTGCGGCCGATGGCCATGGCTTCACCGACACTTTTCATCGTGGTGGTAAGTGTGGTGTCGGCACCTGGGAATTTCTCGAAGGCAAAACGTGGAATCTTCACCACGATGTAATCCAAAGTGGGCTCGAAGGAGGCAGGAGTTTTCTCGGTGATGTCGTTTGGTATTTCGTCGAGGGTATAGCCGATAGCCAGCCGTGCAGCGATCTTCGCGATCGGGAATCCGGTTGCCTTGGATGCCAGGGCAGATGACCGCGAAACTCTGGGGTTCATCTCAATCACGATCATCCGACCGTCGTCAGGATTTATGGCGAACTGGATGTTGCAACCACCGGTGTCGACCCCAACGGCACGGATGATGTCGATTCCGACATCGCGCATGTGTTGGTACTCCCGATCGGTCAACGTGAGCGAAGGGGCCACGGTGATGGAATCACCGGTGTGAACACCCATGGGGTCGAGATTCTCAATCGAGCACACAACCACGACGTTGTCATTGCGATCGCGCATCAACTCGAGTTCGAACTCCTTCCAGCCGATAATCGACTCCTCGAGGAGGACCTCGGTAGTTGGGCTCGCTTGGAGTCCAGCTCCGGCAATTCGGGCGAGATCATCGGGGTTGTACGCGATACCTGACCCGGCACCACCCATGGTGAAGGACGGACGCACCACTACCGGATATCCCAAATCCTCCGTTGCCGCAAAGCATTCTTCGAGGGTGTGACAGATGATCGATTGAGCACTTTGCCCACCGATCGCTTCGACGATGGACCGGAACTTCTCTCGATTCTCACCCCGCTCGATGGCTTCGACATCGGCGCCGATGAGTTCGACGCCGTACTTGTCCAGGACGCCGGCGTGATGCAAGGCGATGGCGGTGTTCAACGCTGTTTGGCCACCTAAGGTGGGGAGCAGCGCATCTGGACGTTCCTTGGCGATGATGCGCTCTACATATTCCGGCGTGATCGGTTCCACGTATGTTGCATCAGCGAATTCCGGATCCGTCATGATCGTGGCCGGGTTGGAGTTGACCAAGACGACCCGAAGACCCTCTGCCTTGAGAACCCGGCAGGCCTGAGTACCCGAGTAGTCGAATTCACAAGCCTGGCCAATCACGATGGGGCCGGATCCGATGACCATGACCGATGAGATATCCGAGCGCTTGGGCATCAGCGGCCACCGACTGGCGACAACGCAGAAGCGAAACGATCAAAAAGATATGAGGCATCGTGCGGACCAGCGGCGGCTTCAGGGTGGTACTGAACACTGAATGCCGAACCATCGACCAGTTCCAGGCCCTCAACCACGCCGTCGTTCAAGCACACATGCGAAACACGCGCCCCTCCGAAAGGCGTCTCGAATACCTCTCCGACCGGTGCCTGCACCGCGAAGCCATGGTTGTGTGCAGTCACCTCGACCTTCCCTGTAGTCAGATCTTGCACGGGTTGATTGATACCGCGGTGACCAAAGCGCAACTTATAGGTGGGCAAGCCCAGGGCTCGACCCAAAATTTGATTGCCGAAACAAATGCCGAACACCGGGATTTTGGCCTCTAGTGCACTCGTCATCAAGGCAACAGCGTGATCCGCCGCTGCTGGGTCGCCGGGACCGTTGGAGAAGAAGACTCCATCCGGATTGAAGGCAACAATCCCCTCCCAGCCGATCGTTGCCGGCACCACGTGAACCGTGATGCCGCGCTCTGCCATCCGATGCGGCGTCATGGACTTGATCCCTAGGTCGACAGCAACCACTGTGGCAATAGGTTCACCGATAGCCGCGATCGTGTAGACCTGATCGGTAGTTACTTCCTCGGTCAGGTTCGCACCCACCATCCCCGGGCTCGCTCGGACTGCCTCGAGTAGGTCGTCGGGAGACCGCCTGGACGCTGCACCGCTAAAGATGCCGACTCGCATGGCCCCCGCCTCGCGCAGGTGGCGTGTGAGAGCTCGGGTGTCGACCCCGCTGATTCCAACAACGCCGAAATCGCGTAACTCCTCATCCAAGCTTCGTTGGGCTCGCCAGTTCGAGGAGATTCGCGAAGGATTACGCACCACGTAATCCAGCGACCCAGATCCGCGTGGATTCACGATCCTCATCATTCACGCCGGTGTTTCCGATGTGCGGGGCCGTCATGATCACGACCTGGCCGCGGTAGGAGGGATCGGTCAGCGTCTCCTGATACCCGGTCATGCCTGTTGAGAAGACAGCCTCACCAAAGGCCTCCCCCAGCGCCCCATACGCGAATCCGTGCATGCTTCGGCCATCTTCGAGAACCAAGACGGCCGGCTCGCGGGTGTTCATGGCGTCTCTCCCTCCAGCGGATCGAGTGTCAAGTTCTCCCCTGATACAAAGCAGGTTGGGAAAGCGGCCATGAGCCCATCCAACAAGGTCCGATGATCTGCGCCGTCATCCGCCCGGAAACCGGTATCGACCAACCGTGGACCCAACTGCCACGTGAGGACAATCACGCTGTCCTTCGCGCGTACCGTGCCGGCAACACCGCGGTCTGTACGCACCGCCCTGAGATCGTCAGCAGGGATCAGGAAAGACGACGCACCTTCGCGGCGAATGCCGATTCCGTCGGCAGAAAGTCTGGCCTCTGCTCGGCCGCGCACCCCAAGACCATGCACCGCGATGCGATCCAACCAATTTCCCGCGGTGGAAGTGCCCACGTACAGGCCACTCACGCTCGGGGAGTTGCCGACCGCCTCCGCCCGCTCATCGTCGTGCGCATCACCAAGAGCACGCGGGGACGGCACATCGGCCTGCCGTTTTTGTCGAGCGATCCAACCGCGCAGCATGGCCCAGAGCACGAGGGCGATGATGGCGAACATGGCGCCAACCAAGACCAAGCGGGCAGGCCAATTCGTCACGGACGCCTGTTCGGTGAAACCAGCAGCAAATACGCTCATGCCATCTGAGCCTCTCGCACGGTAAGGCGTCCCCGAAACAGAACATGTCGCACCGATCCGGGAAAGCGCATCCCCAGATAGGGGCTATTGCTACTGCGCGAGGACAGACTGCCTGCGTTGAATTCGGTAGGAGTTCGAGGATCCCAAACCAGCAGATTCGCGACCGATCCGACCGCGAGCGGTTGCCCCTGATCGGCTACTGCGCCGATTCGTGCCGGGGCGACGGACATGCGATCAGCGACCTGATACCAATCCATTAACTCGGTCTTTACGAAAACTTCCGCAATGACGCCCAAGGCAGTTTCCAAACCCAGCATGCCCATGGCAGCTGCTGCCCACTCGCAATCCTTGTCTTCTCGAGGGTGAGGAGCGTGATCAGTGGCGATGATGTCGATTGTGCCGTCTGCCACCGCAGCACGCAGAGCCAGGACATCCTCCGATCGACGCAGCGGTGGGTTGACCTTATAAAGCGGATCGAAAGTCTCGACAAGCTCCTCCGTCAGTAGCAAGTGATGGGGAGTCGCCTCGGCTGTCACGTTTATCCCTCGCCCCTTGGCCCAGCGAATCACATCCACCGAACCTGCGGTCGAAACGTGACACACGTGCAGACGAGACTTCACGTGCTCGGTCAGCAGGACATCGCGAGCAATGATCGATTCCTCGGCCACGGCTGGCCAGCCAGCAAGTCCTAACCGGCCCGATAGCTCCCCCTCGTTCATCTGCGCCCCTTCGGTCAGCCGAGGATCTTGCGCATGCTGGGCGATAACACCGTCAAAGGCCTTCACGTACTCCAGCGCGCGACGCATCATCAAAGGGTCATGGACACACAAGCCATCGTCACTGAACACTCGGACATGAGCTGCACTGTGTGCCATCGCACCGAGTTCTGCCAGTTGTTCACCTCGCAGACCGGTCGTCACGGCACCCACGGGGCGGACATCTACCAATCCTGCTTCAACGCCCCGCCGCCACACTTGCTCAACTACACCTGCGGTATCTGCGACAGGCGAGGTGTTGGCCATCGCGTGCACGCACGTGTAGCCACCTTTGGCGGCGGCGCGGGAACCGGATTCGATGGTTTCGGCATGCTCCCTCCCCGGTTCGCGAAGGTGGGTGTGCAAATCAACCAGACCGGGCAACACGATGCACCCATCTGCTTCCACAACGACATCACCGGCACCAGTACCCGGCTTACATACGTCGACAATGCGGTCACCATCAATCACGAGGTCGCGCACATCGTCCCCGTACAAGCGTCCGGACCTAACCACGACCGATGCCATCAGACACCTTCCTTATCGGCCCTATCGGGAGTTTCGGAGTTGGCGCCTCCCAAGAGCAGGTACAAAACAGCCATCCGCACATTCACTCCGTTCGTGACCTGTTCAACGATCACCGCTCGCGGCGAATCGGCTACCTCAGCCGAAATCTCCATACCTCGATTCATCGGGCCGGGGTGGAGTACGACGGCATCCGGTGGCAGCGCTCTCATGCGCCGAGCATCGAGTCCATATAGCCGTGAGTACTCCAGGGCTGACGGGAAGTACGAGCCGGCCATACGTTCGGCCTGGACCCTGAGCATCATGATTGCGTCCGCGGAAGGTAGAGCCTCGTCGATGTGGTAACTGACCGTGCAGGGCCATGATTCAACCCCCACCGGCAACAACGTGGGAGGAGCCACTAACGTCACGTGCGCACCGAGAGTGTGCAGCAAGCGAACGTTCGACCGAGCCACTCGACTATGTAGAACATCACCCACGATCACCACTCGGGCACCTGATAAATCACCTACGCCACCGCGAAGGTGACGACGGAGCGTGAACGCATCGAGCAGGGCCTGGGTGGGATGTTCGTGCGTTCCGTCGCCCGCATTGATAACCGATCCTCCAATCCACCCGGCATTCGCTAGTCGGTAAGGCGCACCCGATGCTCCGTGTCGAATGATGACCGCATCGGCACCCATCGCTTCGAGGGTGAGCGCAGTGTCCTTCAGGCTCTCACCCTTGGAGACCGACGAACCCTTAGCCGAAAACGTGATGACGTCGGCAGATAGTCGCTTGGCGGCCAACTCGAACGACAAGCGGGTTCGGGTGGAATCTTCGAAGAACAAATTGACCACGGTCCGACCCCGGAGAGTGGGTAGCTTCTTGACCGAGCGCTCCGACACCGCCGCCAATTCGGCGGTAGTGTCCAAGATCGAGAGTGCCTGATCTCGGGAAAGGTCGTAGGTCGACAGCAGGTGCTTGCCGATCATGGCGCTACCTGTTCGATCAATACTTCGTCGCTTTCGTCGGATTCGGTGAAATGCACACGGACTACCTCCGCTTGCGACGTCGGCAGATTCTTACCCACGAAATCGGGACGAATGGGAAGCTCTCGATGGCCTCGATCAACCATCACGGCCAAACGCACGGCAGCCGGACGTCCGATGTCGTTGAGCGCATCAAGTGCTGCACGAATGGTTCGCCCCGAATAGAGCACATCGTCTACAAGAATCACCGTGCGGTGATCGATTCCTTCACTCGGAATGGACGTCGGCTCCAAGGCCCGGACCTGTCTCATTCGAAGGTCGTCCCGATACAACGTGACGTCGAGTGTTCCAAACGGGACCGAACTATCTTCAATATCAGCTATGGCGGATGCAATCCGTTGCGCTAGATGCACTCCACGCGTGGGAATTCCGAGCAAAACCAGTTGGTCGATCCCCCGAGACTTTTCGATAATCTCGTGCGCCATGCGTCGTACGGCGCGGGAAATATCGGCCTCGTCGAGGACGACGCGTGCAGGCGGCATTGAGCCTCCCCTTCCCCGCCTCACAGGACGGGCTTAAAGGAACAACGCTCAACCTATCGGACCGGTCTTCGCTGGGCCAGATGACTCGCGCCAGGTCTCGAACACCACTGCCTGACCTGAGCGTCCATCGGGCAGATCCACGGTCCACAGCGTGGCATCTTCGATGACGAAACGAGTGCCATCTGCCCTTACCCGCTCACCGGAGTAGCCGAACAGAACCCCGTCGGTGGCCACCTGGACCAGGGCACGAGACCGCTCCGCACGAAACTCTGGTGGCGCCGTCAAGCGAGAGGGCATACCGATTATGTCGTCGACACCCATCCTCCACAGCGCAGCAGCAGCCTTGTTGGCGTAGATGAAGCGCGGGTCGGACCCACCGTCGTGACACAAAATCACCGCCGGTGAACTCATCATCGCGTCGCCGATGAACCCACGCGACCCAGCAATCAGTTCGCGACCCACCCGCCGCTGGAAACTCGCAGCGATCGCGGGCGCGATCGCCGTCGATCGCGCCTGAGAACAAGGGCGATTAGACGCCACCGCCGGGTCCCGCGCTACCCATCTTGTGCACACGCATACCGTTGGTGGTCCCCGGGACACCCGGGGGAACGCCGGCAACGATGACCACACGCTCACCGATACTCGCCCGCCCAATATCCAGCAGGGCCTTATCAACCTGCACCACCATGTCGTCGGTATGTCGAACCTGCGGTACCAAGAAGGTCTCAACTCCCCACACGAGTGCAAGTTGGCTACGCACGCGTGGGTTCGGGGTGAAAGCCAATAGCGGCGTAACACAACGCCAGCGGGCAATGAGGCGCGCCGAGCGACCGGTTTCGGTGAAAGCAATCAGATGTGAAGCACCCGTGTACTGGGCCACATCAACTGCCGCCCGGGTCAGGGCTCGAGCGGTGGAACCTCGCACCTCCAGGTCGAGTTCAGGAATTCGATCGAGCGCCTCACCCTCCACCCGCTCAATGATTCGCGCCATGGTCTCAACGACTAGTGCCGGGTTATGTCCAACGCTGGTTTCTCCAGACAGCATGAGGGCATCGGCTCCGTCGAGGACCGCATTCGCAACATCGCTGGCCTCTGCTCGCGTGGGCCGCGACGAGCCGATCATCGACTCGAGCATCTGTGTCGCCACGATGACCGGTTTGCCGGCCTGACGGCACATTTGGATCGCCCGCTTTTGGACCAAAGGGACCTGCTCGAGCGGCAGTTCCACACCTAGATCCCCACGCGCGACCATGACACCGTCGAATGCCTCGACAATCTGGTCGAGATTCTCGATTGCCTGTGGCTTTTCCACCTTTGCGAGCACGGGGACAAAGATGCCTTCGCTTTCCATGACGGCTCGTACTCCCGTGATGTCGTCGGGAGATCGAACAAAGGAAAGCGCGATCATGTCCACGCCCGTGCGTAGCGCCCAACGCAAATCTTCGATGTCCTTCTCCGAAAGGGCCGGGACGCTCACCGGAACCCCGGGGAGGTTGAAGCCCTTGTGATCTGACACCCGACCACCCTCAACGACAATCGTGTGGACATTCGAGCCGTCTACTTTGGTTACTCGCAGTTCGATGCGCCCATCGTCCACCAGAACCACATCACCGGGTTGGACATCATCGGTTAGCCCGTTGTGGGTTGTGGACACCATGGAGGCGTCGCCCGGAACGTCGTCGGTGGTCACGATGAATTCCGCTCCGGGCTCCAACAGCACGGGTCCATTCACGAACGTCCCCAGTCTTATCTTGGGACCTTGGAGGTCTGCCAGAATGCCAACCCCCCGACCGACCTCGTCGCTGGCCTCCCGCACGGCAAGGTAGGCCCGCCGATGGTCGTCGCGGTTTCCATGCGAGAGGTTGAGCCTGGCAACGTCCATACCCGCCTCAACGAGGGTACGGATCTGCTCGGTGGTATGGGTTGCGGGTCCCAAAGTTGCCACGATCTTGGCGCGTCGCATGGCGCTGAGCCTATCCGTAAACGGTTACACCGTGAGCGGCCGCGCCGAGGCATGAACAGGTGACGGCAGGTTGGTCGTGCCCATCAAGAAGCGATCGACGCTTGCGGCCGCGGCACGCCCTTCGGCGATCGCCCACACGATCAATGACTGGCCGCGCCCTGCATCACCAGCAACGAAAACTCCTTCGAGATTCGTGGAGTAATCATCGTGCCGGGCTATAGCGCCGAGGCCAGTTATGGGCAAATCGAACTGCTCGACCATCGGACCTTGTTCGGGACCGGTGAACCCCATTGCCAACAAGACGGTGTCGGCTGGAATCGACCGCTCGCTTTCGGCTACTCGTTCGAACTTTCCATCGACGAACTCGACGTCAACGAGGTGCAGGGCCGTGACGCGACCGGAGGCATCGCCTTCGAACCTCTCCGTTGAAACAGCGAAAATACGTTCGCCACCCTCTTCATGTGCGCTCGAAACTCGGTACGTCATCGGGAAAGTCGGCCACGGTTGACTCGATGGACGCTCATCTGTCGGTCGCGGCAGGATTTCCAATTGCGTGACACTCGCCGCGCCCTGCCGGTGCGACGTTCCCAGACAGTCCGCACCCGTGTCCCCGCCACCGATGATCACCACATGCTTTCCACCTACATCGAGTGGTGAGCTCTGCAGGTCGCCTTCTTGAACTCTGTTGGCCAACGGCAAGAACTCCATCGCCTGGTAGATACCGGCAAGCTCACGTCCTGGGATAGGCAGATCGCGCCCAGCGGTCGAGCCGGTAGCGATCACTATCGCGTCGTAACGGCGCCGAAGGTCGGACACGGTCATGTCGACACCGATCTCAACGTTCGGACGGAACTTGACGCCCTCGGCCTCCATCTGCTGTAACCGCTGATCGAGATGATGCTTTTCCATTTTGAACTCCGGGATCCCATAACGAAGAAGCCCACCGATGCGGTCAGCACGTTCGTAGACAGCAACGGTGTGCCCAGCCCGGGCTAATTGCTGAGCAGCAGCCAGACCTGCAGGCCCGGACCCGATCACAGCCACCGTCTTTCCACTCAACGCCTCCGGAGGCTGCGGGGTGATCCAGCCTGCCTCCCATGCCCGGTCCACGATCGCGAGTTCGACCTGCTTGATCGTGACCGGCTCAGCATTGATGGCCAACACGCACGCGGCTTCACACGGAGCCGGGCAAAGTCGCCCGGTGAACTCCGGAAAATTGTTCGTCGCATGGAGACGTTCGATTGCTTGGCCCCAGTCACGGTCATAGATGAGGTCGTTCCACTCAGGGATCAAATTGCCCAATGGGCATCCTTGATGGCAAAACGGGATCCCACAATCCATGCAGCGACCAGCTTGCTTCTCCAAAGTCCGAGCATCAAAATCCTCATACACTTCACGCCAGTCTTGGATGCGCACATCCACTGGCCTTCGCGTAGGCAATTCACGATCGGTGGTCAAGAACCCGCGAGGGTCAGCCATGAAGTCCCCCCATCACTGCCACCACGGGATCTTCTCCACGCGCCAAAGCTTCTTCACGCAGCCGCAAGACACGCTTGAAATCCTGCGGAATGACTTTCGTGAATCGAACGGACGCCGAGGACCAGTCGGCCAGGAGAGCAGCGCCCACAGCGGAATCGGTCTCCTCGACATGTCTGGTGATTAAGGCCTTGAGTTCATCGAGATCGTCGGCATTCACAGGATCAAGATCGACCATCTCGGGATTGACGCAACTGGCCGGCAGGTCAAGGACATATGCGATACCACCCGACATGCCGGCGCCAAGATTGCGACCCACAGCACCCAAGATCACCGCTGTACCACCCGTCATGTACTCCAACGCATGGTCGCCAACACCTTCCACGACCGCGTGAACCCCAGAATTGCGAACGCAAAAGCGCTCCCCCACCTGACCGCGAATAAAGATTTCACCACTCGTGGCACCGTAGGCAATCACATTTCCCGCGATGATGTTCTCTTCTGCGGTCAACGGGGATTCGCGGTCCGGACGAACCACAATTCGACCGCCTGACAGGCCTTTCCCGACGTAGTCGTTGGCGTCGCCTTCCAAACGCAAGGTGATACCAGCCGGCACGAAGGCGCCAAAGGACTGTCCAGCCGACCCCTGGAAGGTGATGTCGATAGTTTCGTCGGGCAACCCATCCCCTCCGTGGGTTCGGGTCACATGCGACCCGAGCATGGTGCCCACGGTCCGATTTACATTGCGTATCGCGACGTGAGCGCGCACCGGCTCCTTACGTTCGATCGCGGGCGCGCAAATCTCAATAAGTTGATTATCCAGCGCACCCTCAAGTCCATGGTCTTGAGCCACTACCCGCCGACGCGGCTGCGTCTGGGCTACCTCGGGTACGTACAAAATCGGAGCTAGGTCGAGTCCATCAGCTTTCCAGTGGTCGATGGCACGCCTCATGTCTAGGAGTTCGGCATGGCCGATCGCCTCATCCATACTGCGGAACCCCAACTGCGCGAGGTACTCGCGAACTTCCTGGGCAATGAACTCAAAAAAGTTCACCACGAAGTCCGCTGATCCGGCGAACCGCTCCCTGAGCACCGGATTTTGCGTAGCGATACCAACAGGACAGGTATCCAAGTGACACACACGCATCATCACACACCCCATAACAACCAAAGGCGCTGTGGCGAAGCCGTATTCCTCAGCACCGAGCAATGCGGCGATCATCACATCGCGACCGGTCTTCAACTGGCCGTCCGTCTGAACAACCACCCGGTCACGCAGGCCGTTCAAGAGCAATGTCTGCTGAGTTTCCGCCAGTCCCAACTCCCAGGGCGCGCCAGCGTGCTTTAAGGAAGTGAGCGGCGAAGCGCCGGTACCACCGTCGTGGCCAGAGATGAGGACGACATCGGCATGGGCTTTCGATACCCCAGCGGCAACAGTTCCCACTCCTACCTCGGCCACCAACTTGACGTGAATCCGGGCTAACGGATTCGCATTCTTGAGGTCATGAATCAACTGCGCGAGATCCTCAATCGAGTAGATGTCGTGATGCGGAGGTGGTGAAATCAACCCAACGCCCGGGGTCGAGTGTCGTGTTTTCGCGATCCATGGATAAACCTTGTGGCCCGGCAACTGACCACCCTCACCCGGCTTCGCGCCCTGGGCCATCTTGATCTGAATATCGTCGCTGTTGACCAGATACTCACTGGTAACGCCGAAACGACCCGACGCGACCTGTTTGATTGCCGAACGTTTGGAGTCGCCATTCTCCAAAGGCACGAACCTTTCTGGATCCTCGCCACCTTCACCGGTATTCGACTTGGCACCGAGCCTGTTCATCGCGATGGCGAGCGTTTCATGGGCTTCCGCCGAAATCGAGCCATACGACATAGCGCCGGTTGAGAAACGAGTGACAATCGATTCGATCGATTCGACTTCGTCGATCGGCACCGGCTCGCGTGCGCCCTCCTTGAATCCAAAGAGCCCACGCAGAGTCATCAGGCGCTCGGATTGGTGATTCACTCCAGCGGTGTACTCGCGAAAAATGTCGTAGCGCTTGCTTCGAGTTGCGTGCTGCAAACGAAAAACCGTCTCTGGATCGAAGAGGTGCGGCTCACCGTCTCTGCGCCACTGGTACTCCCCACCGTCAGCAAGAACTCGATGTGCGGGTGAGATTCCCGAAGGCGGGTAGGCAATGGCATGCCTGCGCTCCACCTCTTGTGCGACAACCTCGATGCCCATGCCACCGAGTTTCGTGACCGTTCCTGTGAAATAGGCGTCAACGAGCTCTTGGGACAATCCAATTGCTTCAAATATTTGCGCGCCTCGATAAGAAGCGACAGTTGAGACGCCCATCTTCGACATAACCTTCAACAGGCCCTTGCCCAGGGCCTTGATGTAGTTTCGCACCGCCTTCTCGGGGGAAACACCCTGGACGATATTGCGAGCTACGAGGTCTTCCACTGTCTCCAACGCCAGATACGGGTTGATGGCTGCAGCTCCGTACCCGACGAGCAAGGCAACGTGGTGCACCTCGCGGACGTCTCCACCTTCCACGAGCAAGCTGATCTGACTACGCGTCTTGGTCCGGACGAGGTGATGGTGCACAGCAGCACACAGCAACAGCGAGGGAATGGGCGCTAATTGTGCATTGCTGTCGCGGTCGGACAGAACGATGAAGCGCTTGCCTTGTCTAATCAACGCATCGACTTCGTTGAAGATCTCCACGAGACGCTTCTCGAGAGACGCTCCTCCGCCTGCCACCGGGTACAAGCCTTTCACGCGACTCGCGGCAAACTCCGGGAGCGTGCCATCTGCATTGATGTGAAGGATTTTGGCGAGTTCATCGTTATCAATCACTGGGAACGGCAAAACCACCTGCCGACAGTGACCAGGTTGTGACTCCAGCAAGTTGCCTTCTGGCCCTATCAGGCTGGACAAGGAGGTGACAATTTCCTCGCGTATCGCATCAAGTGGTGGATTCGTAACCTGTGCGAAAAGTTGACTGAAATAGTCAAATAGGAGACGTGGCTTGTTGGACAAGGCCGCAATTGGGGTGTCGGTACCCATGGAACCAATCGGCTCTGCACCGCTTCGCGCCATCGGCTCCATAATGATCCGCAATTCTTCTTGCGTGTATCCGAAAGTTTGCTGACGTCGAGCAACCGATTCATGCGTGTGCACAACGTGCTCACGTTCGGGCAACTCCTCAAGATGAATGAGCCCGCTATCGAGCCATTCCCCGTATGGCTGTTCACGGGCGAGTTCGGCTTTGATCTCGTCATCTTCGATGATGCGGCCCTCGGCAGTATCCACGAGGAACATGCGCCCTGGTTGGAGTCGTCCCTTGCGGATCACTTTCGCCTGGTCGATGTCCAACACTCCAGCTTCGGACGCCAACACGACGAGACCATCATCTGTGACCCAGAAACGTCCTGGACGAAGACCATTGCGGTCCAACACAGCACCTATTTGAGTGCCATCTGTGAAACAAACGTTTGCCGGACCATCCCATGGTTCCATCAAAGTCGCGTAGAACTCATAGAAGGCGCGGCGCTGCGGATCCATATCTGGGTTGTTTTCCCACGCTTCGGGAATCATCATCAATACGGCTTGCGGCAATGATCGGCCGCCAAGATGCAGCAACTCCAACACCTCATCGAAGCTTGCCGAGTCACTGGCACTAGGTGTGCAGATCGGGAACAAGCGCGTCATGTCTCCAGGGATGTCATCGCTTGTGAGCATGGCTTCCCGCGTGGTCATCCAGTTCCGGTTGCCTTGAACCGTGTTTATCTCTCCGTTATGCGCTATCAAGCGATACGGGTGCGCTAATGGCCAAGACGGAAACGTGTTGGTGGAAAAACGTGAGTGAACCATCGCGAGGGTCGAAGCGATGTCGGGTTCATTTAGATCCGAATAGAAAGGCGCTAGCTGACCTGTTGTGAGCATCCCCTTATAGACCATGGTCCGCGAAGACAGCGAGGCGAAGTAGATGCCAATTTCGTGTTCGATCCGCTTACGGACCCCATAGATCAGGCGATCAAGGTCCAACCCGGATGCTTCACCTGCGGCATCGGCCAGGAAAATCTGCCAGAAGGCCGGCATGCACGATCGTGCCGTGGCTCCCACGAGCGTGGGGTCGGTCGGCACTTCGCGCCATCCGAGGACAACAACACCTTCGTCGTCGGCGATAGCACTGATCGACCGCATAGCTTCAGCTCGCTCATGTAAATCAACCGGCAAGAAACCAATTCCCGTCGCGTAGTAGCCAGGAATAGGAAGATCCACATCCGCCACCCGGCGCAAGAGTGCGTCTGGAACTTGAAGAAGGATTCCAGCGCCGTCGCCGCTGTCCGGCTCGCTGCCAGAGGCTCCACGATGCTCGAGGTTCACCAACGCGGTCAAGGCGTGTTGGACGACCTCGCGACTAGGCATCCCAGTCAACGTTGCTACGAACGCCACGCCACAGGCATCTTTCTCGTGGCGTGGGTCGTACAGGCCCTGAGATGGCGGGCTGGTCGAGTAGCGATGGAACACTGCTTGCCTTTCGTCGTCCTAGCAGACTGCGCGCACCCGAGAGGCGTACTCCGGGCACTTGCGGGTCACGGGACGACGTTGGCCCGTGGAAAACAGAGTTTAGTCGGGTCCGGCGGCGCGCGCTTCCGAGGCCTCGCCCGAAGGCTGCTCGAGCACCTCACGACCCGGTCGGGTGCGGGCGGACCAAATCAAGTAGACCAATGCTCCCAGTCCCACGATGATCGAAGTCCACACATTCAATCGAACACCGGCCACGCTATTGACCGGATCTATGCGTAGCGCCTCGATCCACACGCGTCCGGCCGTGTACAAAAGAACGTACAAGGCGAAAGCTCGGCCATGCCCCAAAGTGAAGCGCCGATCAGCCCAGATGACCACCACGGCGACGCCGACCAACCACAAGGACTCGTACAGGAACGTGGGGTGGAAGGTCTCGAACTCCTCATAACCGGCTGGGCGGCGCGCAGGAGAGATCTCCAGACCCCAGGGAAGGTCCGTGGGACGCCCGAAGAGTTCTTGATTGAACCAGTTGCCCCAACGGCCGATGGCTTGCGCAAGGGCAATACCCGGTGCGATCGCATCGGCGATGGGAGGTAGCGCAACATGGTGACGTCGTGCGGCGATCCAGGCACCAAGTGCGCCGAAGGCAACCGCGCCCCAGATCCCTAAGCCGCCATCCCAGATCCGAAGAGCGGCAGCGAAGCCACGGCCATCTGGACCGAAGTAGATCTGCCAGTCGGACAGGACGTGGTAGATGCGGCCTCCGACAATCCCGAAGGGAACGGCCCACAGGGCGATATCGGTGATGAGACCGGGCTTACCGCCGCGGGCTACGTACCGGCGATTACCCAGCCACACGGCAACGACGATGCCCAGGATGATCGCCAACGCGTACCCGCGCAGTGGAATGGGCCCCAGGTTCAAGGACCCCTGCTCGGGGCTTGGAATACTGGCGAACAGCATGCGTCAGTTGCCCGCTGCCGCAGTAAGCGCCGCGAGAAGGGCGGCGTTATCGGCGAGCGTCGCGTTGTCGATCTCCACTCCATCGATACGCCCGTACGGGGTACCCGGAATGTCTTCGTCGTAGAAAGCCTGGGTCGCGTTCGCTGCCCAAACTCGATACGTGCCATCGTTCACGCATTGGGTGAATTCCTCGAGTTGCTCCGTATTCATACCGATTTGCTCAGCAATCGAGACGAAGTCGCTATTTGGCCAACCCGTCACCCTCGATCTGGGGTTGATTCGAGTAGACAGCATCGTGGAATTCCCGGGTGAAACCCTGGTCCATCGCACAGCCCCAGGCGCCGATGGCCCGGTTGGAGGCGTCGTTACCGAGGTTTCGGTCCAAGAACCCCGTTGGCCGATAAATCAACCGCGCCACTCCAGTCTCGGCGAGTTCAGCGATGCCGGCGCCGTTGGCCTCTTCGAGGGCTGCGCAGGCCGGGCACTGGAAGTCTTCCCACACCTCGAGCACAGGTACGTTCGCACCCCCGGTTCCGTAGGGCACTCCAAACGCCCACTCACTATCCGCGCCCAGGGCGCCAGCCGGCACGGGAGCACTGGGATCGGGGTCGATGACCTCGACACCTGTGATGCTGCCCTCAGTGTTGCGGGCATACAGAGCAACGCCGATGATGCCGGCGACGACGGCCACGACCGCGAGGCCGCCGATGATGCGCACCGTGCGCTCCCGCCGCTTCTCCCCTGCTTGGGCTGCCTCACGTGCTGCAGCAGCACGCTCGCGCCTGTCCTTACTTCCGGCTGCCATGTTCTCTGCTCTCTCTTCGAACCCAAGCGGGACCATTCACCAAAGTCGCCCCAGACTAATTGAGAGCCCGCCGTGGCAGCCAAGGTGGGAGGTACCGGGCGTGCCTAGGCACGAGTCCTTACCCCCACCGCCAGTTCGGCTGCAAACTCTCGGACGGACTCCTTGGCCGCGTCGACATTCGGAGCATCGAGGATGCGGCGGACGAAGGCGGATCCCACGATCACGCCGTCGGCGTACCTTGCAATATCCGCGGCTTGTTGCGCACTCGACACACCAAGGCCCACCCCAATGGGAGCATCGGAGAGAGCACGCACACGTTCAACGAGGACTGGGGCCGCAGAGCTCACCTGTGTGCGTGCGCCCGTAACGCCCATAGTCGACGCAGCGTAAATGAAACCTGTACACGCACGAGTGACCCGATCGATTCGAGCGTCAGTCGAGGACGGCGCAACAAGGAACGTCCGATCCACACCCACCGCGTTCGTTGCGTCGATCCAATCTGTGGCTTCTTCGGGAATGAGGTCTGGAGTGATGACTCCGCTGCCTCCAGCGGTTCGCAAATCCTCGGCGAATCGTCGTTGGCCGTATCTTTCGATCGGGTTCCAATAACTCATAACCACGACCGCCTGAGACTCACTTGGTTCAGCCTCGTGCACTACGCGCAAAACATCGGACGTGGTGACGCCAGCCGCGAGGGCCGTCTCGACGGCCTGTTGAATCGCTGGTCCATCCATCAGTGGATCCGAATATGGCAGTCCGACTTCCACAAGATCGACACCACCTTCAAGCATGCTGCGGATCAACTCAATGCTGTGATCGATGGTGGGAAAGCCAGCCGGCAAATAGCCAATCAAAACAGCGCGACCTTCGTCGCGAGCCCGGGCGAAGACAGTCGACGTACAGGGATTCATGGTTGCTTTAGATCCGCAGCTACTACTCGCCGGTGTCCATACCGAACCAGCGGGCTGCCGTCACCACATCTTTGTCGCCTCGACCCGACAGATTCACCACGATCACGGCATCGGGTCCGAGTTCACTCCCTAGTCGCATGGTTCCGGCGAGTGCGTGCGCGGTCTCAATCGCGGGAATGATGCCTTCGGTTCGACTCATGAGTGCGAATGCTTCCATGGCCTGGGCGTCGGTGACCGGCTCGTAAACGGCTCGACCCGTGTCGTGCAACCACGCATGCTCGGGGCCCACTCCCGGATAATCAAGACCAGCACTAATGGAATGCGATGGAACCGTCTGCCCCCACTCGTCTTGCATGACGTAAGTACGCGCGCCGTGCAACACACCCGGAACACCCATGGCGAACCTCGCCGCGTGCCTTCCCGTCTCCACTCCTTCGCCGCCAGCTTCATAACCCATGAGCGCTACTTGCGGGTCGTCAATGAAACCGGAGAACAATCCCATGGCGTTCGATCCACCACCCACGCACGCGACCACTGCGTCCGGAAGCCGGCCTTCCACCTGCAGGATCTGCGCACGGGATTCAGTTCCAATCACGCTGTGGAAGTGCCGCACCATGCGTGGAAAGGGCGACGGGCCGGTGACAGTTCCCAGCAGATAGTGGGTGTGATCAACATTCGTGACCCAATCGCGCATCGCTTCGTTGATCGCGTCCTTGAGCGTTTGACTACCGCTTTCGACAGGCACAACCGTTGCGCCCAGCAGCTCCATCCGAGCAACATTGAGGGCTTGACGCCTGGTGTCCTCAAGCCCCATGTAGACGACGCATTCAAGACCCATAAGTGCAGCGGCTGTAGCGGATGCAACGCCGTGCTGACCAGCGCCCGTCTCAGCGATGATTCGCGACTTGCCCATGCGCTTGGTCAGCAACGCCTGGCCGAGGACGTTGTTGATTTTGTGCGAGCCGGTGTGATTCAGATCCTCACGCTTGAGGTACACACGCGCACCTCCGCAGTGCTCTTCGAAACGGCGAGCGCGGGTGAGCGGGGAAGGGCGACCGGTGTAGTCACGTTCGAGTTCGGCCAATTCGCGGGCGAACAACGGATCGGTGAGCGCTGCGTCGAACGCCGCCTCCAATTCGTCCAGGGCAGCCATCAAAGCCTCCGGGACGAAACGGCCGCCGTAGGGACCGAAGTGGCCGGTAGATTCTTCAATAGCGGTCATGGCGTTGTCCTTCGCATTTGACGCAGCGCCGGATGAGCCCCGGCGGTGACGAGATCGTGCACAGCAGCTCGGGGATCCTTGCCGGTCACCAAACTCTCGCCCACCAGGACGGCATCGGCGCCGGCTTCGGCGTAGGCGATGAGATCGTGCGGCTCGCGGACACCGGATTCCGCGATCTTGGTGCACGAATCCGGTATCAGGTGTGCAACTCTCGGAAAGACCGTGCGATCAATTTCCAAGGTCTTCAAATTCCGAGCGTTTACGCCAATGACATCGGCCCCGGCGTCTAGTGCTCGAAGCACCTCGGTTTCATCGTGTACTTCAACGAGTGGCGTCAGACCGAGGCTGCGTGCTCGCTCGACGAGTGAGACGAGCGCATCTTGCTCAAGCGCAGCAACGATGAGCAGAACGAGGTCGGCACCATATGCCCGCGCTTCCCACAGTTGGTAACTGCCAACGATGAAGTCCTTGCGCAAAATGGGGATGTCGACTGCAGCCCGAACCGCGGCTAGATCATCAAGACTCCCCCCGAAACGCCGTTCCTCTGTGAGGACACTGATGCAGTGGGCACCACCTGCCTCGTAGTCACGTGCCAAGGCTGCTGGATCAGAGATGTCCGCTATCGGTCCGCGACTCGGACTTTCGCGCTTGACCTCGGCGATCACACAGATATGTTCACCGCGAAGCAAGAACCGTGGATCACGGGCACACGGGACCTTCGCTGACCGTTCCTTCAATTCGTCCAACGACACAATGCTCATGCGGCGAGCAACGTCCTCACGGACTCCCGCGACGATGTCCTCCAGCACGTTCACGGGCCCACAGTACGCCGGTATCAGCGCCCAGCAATCGGGGCTCTATCCCGGGCCCGACCCCAGGAACGGAACGAAGTTGCGAACCACCCCGAAAGCCAGCAGACCAATCAGCACCCACACCCACATTCGGGTCTGCCGAGTTTGGCGCGCAATATCGATGGGTGGCTTGCGCCCAGTCCAGGAGCGATACGCCCAAACTGCGAATGCGACGATCGCGAGCGGGATGGCAACCACAAGCAGGATGTTGTCGTCCACCATTCCGCCCACATCGCCATGAAGGAGGTCGTAGGTTCCGCGCATGCCTCCGCATCCGGGGCAGTCGATTCCCAGCAGGAACTGACTCGGACAGCCCGGGTAGTGACCGGGAACGTTCGGATCGACGGCTCGAAGATAGAGCGATCCAACGATCGCGGCCACGCCCGTGGCTAGGACAGGAGCCATCCGACGTCTGCGCGAGCGTTGGTCGATCGCCACCTGCGTTTGCGCTCGCTCTTGCACGATGTCCAGCCTACGTCGCGGCCAGCGGCAAACGGACCCAAAAGGACGTGCCGTCACCGGGGGAACTGGTGACGGTGGCTGAACCGCCCATAGCGGTCGCCAACCGGGAGACCAGCGCTAAGCCCAGCCCGGTGCCGACCGGCCGAACTCCCCGATACCTCTCGTGCAACGCTCCCGGATTGAAGGCGACCTCTAAGTCCTCTGGTGTCAGGCCAGGTCCGCTATCGCGAACCTCAATCGCAATGAACGGACCACCTGCTATGTGCGGATCCCGATGAATCGTCACCGATATCGATGAATCCCGAGGTGATATTCGAAGTGCATTTTCCATGAGGTTGTCGAGGATCTGGCGAACACGCATTGCGTCGGCTCGCGCGAATACGGGCGCTCCTGTGCCGTTCGTTGAAAAGCGAACTCCTTCGCGAGCACACCTGTCCGTCCATACTCGTGCCGCTTCATCGACCACCTCGCTGACATCGATGTCGGTCGTTGTGATGTGGAAGTCGACCGCCCCCATCCGAGCAAGATCAAGCAGATCGTTCACGAGGCGGTTCAAACGCGTGGCCTCGGACACGATCGTCTCTCCCACCGTGGGGATTTCGGCGGTGGGCAGCACTTCATCGGCGAGCGCCTCCCCGTAACCCTTGACCGCGGTCAGCGGAGTGCGCAACTCATGTGAAACCGACAGCAAAAAATCACGCTGTCGGTCTTCCGAGGTGACCAGCGCCGCATTCAGAGCATTGAGTGCCTCCGCGATGTCGGCCACCTCTAAGGGGCCTTGAACCGGCAACTCTTCGTCGCGGGAGCCCGTAGCCATTCGGTGTGCGGCTTGCTGGGCAGCACGCAAGGGCCTGGAAAGTCGACGAGCCACCACGTAAGCGATTCCAACCGCGATGATCAAACCGAGGATCAAAGCGCCGACGATGCGAATGACGAACACACCCGTTACCGCGTTTACGGCGGTAAGTGGCTGAGTCAAAAATAGCGAGCCCCCTTCAATGGGACGCCCCTCAATCAACACCGTCAACCCGCTCGGCGCTTCCACCCGCGCGGAAACCGACTCCCCCTCTTCCGCTGCGGCTATAAGACTGGGAGGAACATCCGACGGAGCATCCGCTCCGCGCTCGATCACAAAACCAGAGATCTGCTCACGACCTAGTACCCGAGCTAGGGGTCGGGGCAAGATTCCCTCGCGCCTTTGCACGGGCCTGTCCGCATATGCAGCCGTGACATCAGCCAAACTCGCTAATTTTCCCTGCGCTTGCCCCTCTGCTGCAGCACGCACGAAGGGGAATGAAGCCAAACCCGCGACCAACACGGCGAGGGTTGCAATGGTGCTCACCAGCACCGTCGTTTGGGTAACGATGCCCCAGCGTGGCCTGCGCCTACCTGTCACGAGTCGGACTCCACCGAATAGCCGACTCCTCGCACCGTTCGGATCGGGCTGGCGTCGCCGAGCTTGCCTCGCAATTGAGCCACGTGCACGTCAACAGTCCGCGTCCCAACTGATGATGCGTAACCCCACACTTCGGAAAGCAGCTGATCTCGGCTAAACACTCGGCCGGGCTCGGACATCAGATGTGTCAGTAGGTCGAACTCCGTGGCCGTCAACTGCACCTCTTCGTCCTCGACGAGCACTCGACGTCGAGTTACATCAACCACAATTGGTCCAAGCTGCATCGGCCCCGCTCCCCGCTGCACGAGGTTCGAGCGGCGCACCAATGACTTCACCCGTGCCACGACCTCCCGCGGGCTGAAGGGTTTCGTGACGTAGTCGTCGGCCCCCAGCTCAAGACCGAGAACACGATCTACTTCATCGTCACGAGCGGTGCAGAAGATAACCGGGACCCAATTGTCCTCGGCGCGTAGCATCCGGCAGATCTCAGTTCCGTCCATTCCCGGCAAGCCCACATCCAAAATCACAGCAACCGGGTGTTTGGTCCGAGCTGCCGTCAAACCACCCGGACCATCGAACTCAGCATGAACTCCAAACCCCTCACGCTGCAGGTACAACCGCAAAAGGTCCGAAATGGGCTTCTCGTCCTCGACCACCAGGACGAGTCCGCGCTCTGTCATGAGCCCAGAGTGGCAGAGACCCGGTCACGATCGCAGTTCCGGCATGTTCGGATCGGGTTAGGGGTTGTGGTCCTGAGTCTTGTTACCCAAACCCATCGACTGCATCACGCGCCCTACTACGGCACCTACGACCACGAGTCCAACGCCGACCCAGAACAAGGGCCAATTCGCAACGACGATCGCGACCGTCCCCACTGCGAAGGCAATAGTGATGATCACTACGGCCGTCCACGCCGCAGGAGTGGAACCGTGATCATCGTGGGCACCGTTGTGGGGATCCTTGTGGGGATCCGCCTGATCGGTAGGTGCTGATTCCGCCGGATTCGTCGCCGTCATGGTGATATCCAATCACGACCAACCGGCGCGACACCCGGAACGGTCAATCGTCGGTGGGGTCCACTCCACGATCCAGCGCCTCCCAGGCGTCCCGGGGCCGATCGGAGGAACGCTCGTAGTTTGCTCCTAACGCAGGCCAGGCATTCCCGCGTAGCAGAACTGCCACCCCCGCAGCCAACAGCACCCCGCCTGCGAAGGCAGTCACGAGTGGCAAGACAGGTACAACGGACTCGATTTCCCCTGCGGATACCAATAATCCGACCCTCAGGGAAATCGACGCCTGGATACCGGACCACACCAACACGCCACCGGCTACGGCGACAAGCATCCCGACGATTCGACGCACTACTCCCCGTGAGCCGATAACGCCAGCGAGTCCGGCGAAGCCCACGATGGGCATCGCCGCAGCAGCGGGTGCTAGGGCAGATGCACTCAAAGTTCGTTGCGATACCGCTTGCGCTAACGATCCTTGAACTTCACCCAACAAAGCCTCCTGAGCAACTGCCCACGTCCCCGACGTAGCCCACCAGGCCAGGGCTGATCCTGCCGTGATGGCCGATAAAACCACCACGTATTCACGGGTGTTCGAGCCGTGATCAGGACTCATGAGGGGCGTCGCTCACTGGCCGAAGCCTTTCGGCCATCGCAATAGCCGACAAAACGGCACCAGCTTTATTTGCGCACTCCTGTGCCTCGGCGATTGGATCGGAATCGGCGACGATTCCCGCACCGGCTTGAACATGGGCTACGCCACCTTGGATAACCGCGGTTCGAATCGCGATAGCCATATCGAGGTTGCCGGAGAAGTCGACATAACCGACCACTCCACCGTAAAGACCCCGGCGGCTGCCCTCAAGTTCGTCAATAATTTCCATCGCACGCACTTTCGGTGCGCCGCTGAGTGTGCCGGCCGGAAAGGTTGCCTGCAACGCATCCAGCGCTACCTCGCCCGACTTCAACCGTCCAGTCACGGTGGACACGATGTGCATCACATGTGAATAGCGTTCGATCTCCATGAACTCAGCGACGTCGATCGAACCTGGTTCGCACACCCGGCCGAGATCATTGCGCGCTAGGTCAACGAGCATCACATGCTCCGCTCGCTCCTTTGGGTCGGCGAGCAACTCATCAGCAAGCCGCTTATCGTCGCTGGGGTCCTTGCCGCGTCGCCTGGTACCGGCTATCGGGTGAACCGTGCAACGACCGCCTTCAACAGTTACCAGCGCTTCAGGTGATGACCCCACCACATCGAAATAGCTCTCGTCCGAAAGTGACCCATCGCTTCCTTCCCGCGGAATTCGAATCAGGTACATGTACGGACTTGGGTTGGAGGATCGAAGTACCCGATACACATCCAGGGCAGTGGCTGTGACTGGCAGCGAATACCGCTGGGAGAGCACGATCTGGAAGGCATCACCAGCCCTGATGTACTCCTTGGCTCTTTCCACTGCAGCGCGATAGTCAGCGTCCGTAGTGTGCGCTCGGATGGCCGCGCCTTCGCTGGCTACCAGATGCGAGACCGCAACCTGCGGCGTTGAAGCCAACGCCGTCTCCATGGCATTGAGTCGAACGTTCGCCTCCTGCCAGGCTTCGTCCACACGTTCATCGCTTGCGTCGAAGTTGATGGCTGTTGCGATCAAGGTGACGGTGCCCCGGAAGTGGTCGAGGACAGCCAGATCGGTCGCCAGCAAGAAGGCTGCCTCCGGGACATCCACAACCGTGGGGTTGGTGTCCGGTAATTGCTCGAAGCGCCGGACAACGTCATAGGAGAGTGCTCCCACGAAACCGCTTGTGAATCGAGGGGCACCCTCGGATGGGGTGTCCGGAGTGTGTAAAACCTCCACTGACGTTCGCAGCACGTCCCAAGCCGACCCTTCCCTGGGTAGCCCAACCGGGACTTTGCCGATCCAGTGCGCGCGACCATCGCGTTCGGTGAGCATTGCTGCGCACCGAACTCCCACAAAGGAATAGCGCGACCACGCCCGCCCCGCTTCTGCAGACTCAAGCAGGAACGTTCCAGCGCGTTGACCACACAGCGTCTCGAAAAGCCCGATCGCTGTTAAGCCATCGGCGAGCAGGGTCCGAGTAACGGGAACCACACGGTGATTCGATGCTAGAGACTTGAACTGCTCCAGCGTCTGCGCAGTACCACTGGTCACCGAATACCTCCGGTGTCGAAGCAACTGTGTGCGCCTGTGTGACAGGCGGGTCCGGTCTGCTCTACGAACATCAAGACCGCATCCCCGTCGCAGTCCAGTTGAAGTCCGACCACCTTCTGCTCGTGGCCCGATGTTTCGCCCTTCACCCACTGCCGACCTCGGCTGCGAGAAAAGTATGTGCCGCGTTTCGTATCGACAGTGGACCGGAAGGCCGCTTCATCCATCCACGCCAGCATCAGGACCCGTCCGGTGCCCACTTCCTGGGTTATCACCGGCACCAACCCCGCAGAGTCGAAATTGATCCGCGCGAGTGCATCAACGATCGAAAGATCGAGAAGGTCCACAACTTCCTCAGACATGCGGCACATTGTGCCGTCGGACCGGGAAACCCTCGCCCTCGAGCGCGAATTTGGCGTCCTGAATCGACATCTCGCCAAAGTGAAAGACGCTGGCGGCCAAGACTGCGTCAGCGCCTGCGCGAACTGCCACCGGGAAATCCTCAGGGGCACCGGCTCCCCCGCTGGCGATGAGCGGCACACTCACCAGCGCCCGCACCCGTTCGATGAGTTCAGTGTCGAAACCCGAGGTGGTGCCATCGGCATCCATGGAGTTCAGCAAGACTTCCCCAGCCCCACGCTCCACGCCTTCAACCGCCCACGCCAGAGCATCGATGCCGGTCCCCTTCCGCCCTCCGTGGGTTGTCACCTCGAATCCGCTTGGAGTGGAGGTTCCCGCCGGGCAGCGCCTCGCGTCCACACTCAAGACAACACATTGCGCTCCGAAGCGCTTGCCGGCAGCAGTCAGCAACGCAGGATCGGCAATCGCTGCGGTGTTCAAACTGACCTTGTCTGCACCGGCCCGCAGGAGCCGATCGAAGTCATCAACCGAACGCACTCCCCCGCCGACTGTCAGCGGAATGAAGACCGATTCAGCTGTCCTGCGGACAACGTCGAACGTGGTCTCGCGATTGCCTGAAGAAGCGGTGATGTCCAAGAAGACCAAGCTCATCAGCACCGTCACGGTCGTAACGCGCCGCCAGTTCCACGGGATCACCGGCATCGCGCAGACCTTCGAAGTTGACTCCCTTGACCACACGTCCAGCGTCCACATCCAGGCACGGAATAACCCTGATGGCGAGTGTCATGAGCGCGTCATGGTTGCGGCGGACCCCACTCATACGGGTCATAACGAGCTTCGATGGCCGCGATGGCTTCGGCGAGCGTGAAGGCGCCGTCGTACAACGCCCGTCCGATGATCGCGCCTTCGATTCCATCGGACGTCATGTCCGCGAGCTTGTGAAGGTCCTCGAGGTGACTGATTCCACCTGAGGCAACCACGTGCGCCTTCGTCACCTTGCAGACATCACGCAGCAGGTGGAAGTTCGGCCCCTTCATGGTGCCGTCCTTGTGAACGTCGGTAACCACGTACCGGGCGCACCCGGCAGCATCGAGGCGCCCCAGGGTTTCCCACAGGTCCCCACCCTCGGTGGTCCACCCGCGCGCCGCCAACGTGTGTCCCTTGACGTCCAGACCGACTGCGATGCGATCACCGTGCTCGCCGATAACTCGCTCGGTCCAGTCCGGGTTCTCCAAGGCTGCCGTTCCTAGGTTCACTCGCGTGCATCCGGTTGCCAGCGCCGCCGTCAAGGACTCATCGTCGCGAATGCCACCGGATAGCTCGATACGCACCTCGTCGCGCAAGGAGTGGACAACCTGACGGATCAGATCTGCATTGCTTCCGCGACCGAAGGCCGCGTCCAGATCCACCAGGTGGATCCAGGTAGCCCCCTGATGGACCCAGGACGCGCGCAGCTTCCAGGGGTTTGCCGTAGACGGTCTCCGAACCTGCCTTGCCCTGAACGAGACGGACTGCTTGTCCGCCTGCGACATCGACGGCGGGAAGGAGTTCGAGCAGAGGTGGGCGACCATGATGTAGGGACACAGTCCAACCTTAGGGTTTGAGGCTGAGCACCAGTTCACGTGCTTGCTGCGCATGCGGACTCCACGCGGCCCACACGCTGGCTGCCCACGAATTGGCTCTGGCCAATAGATCCTTCTCATCAGCGGGGAACATGAGGTCGAGAACGGTCGAGCCATCTTCCGGAGGTCCCTGCCAGTCCCACGCCGGGTAGTCAACATGAGCCAGCGACCGCAGCAATCGCACCCGTTCTTGGAAGCCGAAGTTGAATTCCAAGGCAGCGCACAGGCCCACCACGTGAAGCACGATCGATTGCCGATTGCGCCGATCAGGCGATCCTGGGTGCGAAGCCATGTAGGAGTCAACGATCAGGCCATGAGCAGACGAATAGCCGAAGCGCTCGTACTCATCAGTTTGCAGGAGTCCGAAGGCTTCCCAGCAAGCAGGTGAAGCAGGCACATAGGCGTGTTCCGGTCCGGAACCTACCGGCAAGCGAACGCCACACACACAGGTTGAGACTTCGAGTTCGCTCACAGGGCTTGAACCCAGTTCCGCAGGAGCACCGACCCCGCTTCCCCGGACTTCTCGGGGTGGAACTGAGTCGCAACGAGTGGACCGTTCTCCACGGCCGCCATGAAACGACCGCCGTAGTCCCCCCAACTCACCAGCGGGGGTCGCTGAACGCTCGAGATCTGCGCACTCCACTCCCACGACTGAACGCCGTAGGAGTGCACGAAGTAGAAGCGCTCGTTCTCGACTCCGCGAAACAGCACGGAACCTTCCCCAACTTCCAGGGTGTCCCAACCCATGTGCGGCAGCACCGGTGCGTGTAACCGCTCGACAACTCCGGGCCACTGATCCAAGCCGGCGGTGGTCTCTCCATGCTCCACGCCCGAGGAGAAAAGCACCTGCATTCCGACACAGATGCCCAGCACCGCTCGACCACCGGCTAACCGCCGCTCGATGATCGATGCCCCACCCACGTCCTCGATACCACGCATGCACGCAGCGAATGCACCGACGCCCGGCACCACAAGCCCATCGCATTCCATCGCGCGATCCCGCTCAGCAGTTACTTCGACCCGCGCACCCACACGTTCGAGAGCGCCGCTGAGCGGAACGAACGTTTCCGCTGCCGTAATCGAGGACGACAACATCCGGTGCTGACATGTCAGGACGCGGTGAGCGTTCCCTTGGTGGACGGCACCCCCACCACTCGTGGGTCGAGCATCACAGCATCGCGCAAAGAGCGTGCGACGGACTTGAACTGCGCCTCGACCACGTGGTGTGCGTTTCGCCCACTAAGAACCCGAACGTGCAACGTGATCTGGCTGGTCGCCACGATCGATTCCCAAATGTGCCGAGTGAGCGTGGTGTCGTAACTGCCGATGAGTTCCACCATGTCGGGCTCTTCATGGACCAGATAGGGCCGACCGGAAAGATCAACTGCCGACTGAACAAGGCACTCATCCAGCGGAACGAGAGCGTCGCCGTACCGTCGCAAGCCAGCGCGATCCCCCAACGCTTCGTTGAGTGCCTGCCCCAAAGCTAGCGACGTGTCCTCCACCGTGTGGTGGGCGTCGACTTCCAGATCGCCCTTGGTGCGCACCGTTAGGTCCAGCCCACCATGCTTGGCCAACTGGGCGAGCATGTGATCGAAGAAGGGCACACCCGTCTCGATTGAACTCACGCCCGTGCCATCTAGTTCAAGCTCCACCAAAACATCGCTTTCCTTGGTGGTGCGCTCGATGCGCGAGGTCCTACTCATCGACAACCACTGCTCCTTGACTGAGATTCGCCAACACTTCGTCGAGTGCAGTCATAAACCTAGCGTTCTCATCGGGTGTGCCGACCGATACCCGCAGCCAGCCCTGCGGGCCGGTTTCGCGGATGAGCACTCCTCGGTCCACCAGCCCCTGCCATATCGCGTGGCGATCAGCGAACACTCCGAACAGGGCGAAATTCGCATCGCTGGGGGCCACCTGCAGCCCACGCGCGCGTAGATCCATGACGAGTGCGTCACGTTCGTGCCGCAGGATGCCCAAACCTTCCTGCAGATCGGGAGCATGGGCGATCGCCGCGCGCGCTACCGCCTGCGTCACAGATGACAGGTGGTACGGCAATCGGACGATGCGCAACGCATCGATAACAGCCGGATGGGCGGCGGCGTAACCGAGACGAACACCTGCCATCGCGAATGCCTTACTCATGGTCCGAGTAACGATCACGTTGGCGTACTCACCTAACAGTTCGAGTGCACTCGGGACACCTTTGTGCCTGAACTCGGCATAAGCCTCATCCACCACTAGCACGGCATTTACAGCCATGCACGCGGCCGCCAACTCGGCGATATCGTCTAGATCTATGGCGGTGCCGGTCGGGTTATTAGGTGAAGCAACGAGCACGATGCTGGGCATGTCTCGGTGAATCGCAGTAAGGGCCTCAGCAACGTCGATCGAGAAGTCTGCTTGCCGAGGAACATTCACCAAAGCGGTGAACGACTCTCGTGCATATTCGGGGTACATCGAGTAGGTAGGAGTAAACGTCAGGGCCGTTCGCCCAGGACCGCCAAAGGCGGCCATCACATGTGCCATGACCTCGTTAGACCCATTCGCAGCCCATATCTGCTCCGCAGTCAATTCCACGCCGGATTCACTCAAAAGATAGACCGCAAGATCCCTTCTCAAGTCAAAAAGTCTCGGTCTGGATACCGGTTGGCTTCCGACATGATTCGTTGAACCTCGGACGTAGCCGCATCGATCACGCTCACAGGAGGCGCAAAGGGGTTCTCGTTGACATTGAGTCGGACAGCAGCGTCTAACTGTGGTGCGCCATACGGCACTTCGCCTGCAAGATCGGCACGTACCGGTGGCCGGTAACTCTCCACCGCCATTACTCGGGGGATCGCTCAGGAGACTGTTCGCTCGTACGAACAGTGATGGCATCGCCGTGTCCGGGCAGATCTTCCGCATTCGCAAGGGCAACCACATGTTCAGCGACATCCACCAAGGCCGAGCGGTCGTATTCGATCACGTGAACCCCGCGCAGAAATGTCTGAACCGACAAACCCGACGAGTGCCGGGCTGCGCCCATAGTGGGCAGCACGTGGTTGGAACCGGCGCAGTAATCACCGAGGGATACCGGCGCCCAGGGGCCGACGAAGATCGCTCCAGCATTGCGCACCCGCATGGCGACATCGCGCGCTTCCCGCGTGTGGATTTCCAGGTGCTCGGCCGCGTAAGCATCGACCACTTCCAGCCCCTGCTGGATATCGCGAACGACGATGACGGCGCTTTGCTCACCCGTGAGCGCTTCGGTGATCCGCTCCGAGTGTTTGGTCGTATTGACCTGAGAACAAACCTCCTCAAGGACCAGGGTGGCAAGTTCCGCACTGGTCGTCACCAGGACCGCAGCAGCGATGACGTCGTGCTCGGCCTGACTAATGAGATCAGCCGCAACGAAGCGGGGATCCGCGGAATCGTCGGCCAAGATCGCAACCTCGGTGGGACCGGCCTCGGAGTCGATCCCGATCACGCCCTGCAGGGCTCGTTTTGCGGCAGTGACATAGATGTTCCCCGGGCCGGTGACCAAATCAACCGGATCGCAGCGAGAGCCATCGGCCATTTCCACCCCGAACGCGAGCATGGCCACCGCTTGCGCACCTCCAACGGCGTAGACCTCGTCCACTCCAAGCAGCGAACATGCCGCGAGAATCGTGGGATGCGGCCAACCGTCGAAGTCCTTTTGTGGTGGGCTCACAACAGCCAGCGAGGCGACACCAGCCTCCTGCGCTGGCACGACATTCATCACGACGCTGCTGGGATAGACGGCGCGGCCACCGGGTACATACAGACCCACTCGGGCAACAGGCAACCACCGCTCCGTTACCGAGCCTCCCGGAACCACTTCGGTGATGACATCGACGCGCCGCTGATCGACATGGACGCGCCGCGCACGCTCGATCGCAACTTCCAGGGCGCGTCGGACGGCGGGGTCAAGGGCTGCGGCGGCCTTGGCGATGACGCTCGAGGGGACTCTCAGGGACTGTGGTCGCACCCCGTCGAATTGCTCACAGGCATCAAGGACTGCCGATGCTCCGAGGTCGCGCACCGAATCGATGATCGGGCCTATAACCGCCTCGGCGTCGACAAGATTCATTGCAGCGCGAGGCACGACCTCTCGAGGGTCGGAGTGGGAATCTCGCAAGTCGATAACACGCAACACGTCCATAAGTCTACGCTCGCATGGTGACCACGCAGGTTCCGCTATTCCCGCTCACGACCGCACTCGTGCCCGGCTTGGTCCTGCCCCTGCACATTTTCGAGCCGCGGTATCGCATGATGGTCGAGGAATTATTGGCCAAGCCCGAGGAGGAACGGGAATTTGGCATCGTGGCTGTTCGCGAGCACCACGTCGGCGCTGCCGCGTCCGGCTCAGCGCCTGGAGCACCTACAGACGATCTCTACCCCGTGGGCGTTACCGCAATGCTTAGACAAGCTGAGCGACTCGAGGACGGGCGCTACGACATCGTGATTACCGGCGGGCGTCGTTTCCACGTTGTCGGGGTAGATCGTTCCGCCCCACTCCTGCGAGCCGACGTCGATTTCCTGCCGGAACCGGAAGTCGATGCTATGGAACCTGGCGCCCAGATACTGATCGCTCGCGCCACCACAGCCTTCGAAAAGTACCGAGCCGCTCTCGGTGGGCGTTTGGATGAGGAGCACGACGACAACGAACAACTTCCCAGTGAGCCGACAGTTTTGAGCTACCTCATCACCGCTGCCCTCGTGGTGGATTCAAGTGCCCGGCAAGAACTCCTAGCTTCGCCAGACACAATCACCCGCCTGGAGTCATGCATTCGCGTATTGCGGCACGAAACAGCAATGATCACCGCCCTGGGCGCTGTCCCCGCCGTGGACCTGTTGCAACCGAACCCATCCGCAAATTGATGATCGCCGAGCGACCCTCCGCTTCACGAGCAAGTACGCCAGCCCTTGCTCTGCTCGTTGAACGGGGTATCGATCACCGCACACATGCATTTCAACACGATCCCACAGAATCAGCCTTCGGTAACGAAGCAGCGCGTCAACTGAATGCCGACCCGCACCAGGTATTCAAGACATTGATCTGGCAGGCAGACGCAGGATTTTGCGTGGCGATTGCTCCAATTGCCGAGTCCGTCGGTCCAAAAAGGCTCGCTGCGGCACTCGAGGCTCGTCGGACGCAACTCGCCGACGTCTCCACCGCAGAGCGACTGAGCGGATCGGTGGTGGGCGCCATCAGCCCACTCGGGCTCCGACAACCCTTACGAACGGTGCTGGACGCTAGTGCCCTCAACTATGAAGCCATCATGGTCAGCGCCGGACGGCGCGGCCTGGAGATCTCGATTGCACCCAGTGATCTGATCGAGTTGACATCGGCGATCGTGGCGCCGATCACTTCCTCGCAACGTCAGCCGTGATCGCTGTTGGCAAGGCCTGCTGTTCCCGCTCGGCGCGCGTGACCAACAATCCAATCCCCCAACGCGAGAATCGCCACGACAGCGGCCGAAGCGATCGCCCAAGTCAAAAAGACTCCCGGCATCGTTACTTCAAGGGGACCTTGAACCACGAACTCTTCCTCCGTCGTGGCAATCAAGCCTTCGATGTCGACCGAGCCCAACCGCGTCCCGACCTGCCACATCGCCACCGTTCCCACCGCACTCGCTGACAATCCCGCGGCCAACACCCCCAGTAAATGCTGCCGGCGCATGGCCGCGAGCGCGATAGTCAATATGACGCCGGCCACCAAACCCAATGCAGCGAACGATACGTCGGCTGCGAGGTACTCCTCAGGCTGAAAGCCTTCTGGCCGCACACCCTCGGGGCGAACCGCCACCGAAGCTCGCGGGGCCAGCCTCCACCAGAGCACACCCAGCGCCATTCCACTGAGGGTCCCAACGAGCAGCCCAGCGACAACAACTGTGCGCTCTGGCCGCTCGGGCCTTACCGCGCCGGTCCCATGGCCAGATTCGGAAGCATTCGGTTCATCTGACGTCACAAGCGAACCGTACGACACTTCACGAAAGACAGTTTGCCCCGAGCAAGGCCTTGATGTCGCCATACAGTGATGCCGATGGCGTGACACGCATCGCATCGTCAAGGCGAAGTACCGTCGTCTGTGTTCCACCCGTCAGATGTAGATGCACTTCGGTTGTTCCGGGATGTTGGCGCAACACTTCTTTCAGACGCTCTACCAAAGGCGGTACGCAGCGCGTAGCTGCTAACGACAGACGGATGGGACCACTGCTTGCACCCGAGACGTCGGGTGTTTCGACATCGATGGCAATGACGCGTAATCCGTCCTCGTCACTGCGTTCTACCCGCGCACGGACGGCAACAACGGAATCCTCAATCAACTTGGTCGACACCGAGGAGTACGTCTGAGGGAACACCATGACTTCGACCGAACCATCGAGGTCTTCCAACGACGCGATTGCCCACGCGGAACCCTTTTTAGTGGTCTTTCGTTGAACACTCGTGAACAAGCCTGCGATGGTGACGATTGCTGACTCGAGTGTCTCGTCGGCCAGGAGCGAAGCGATCGAACGATCAGCCAGTTGCGCTAAAGCATGCTCTAGTCCATTTAGCGGGTGATCCGAGACATACAACCCAAGCATTTCGCGCTCATGAGCCAACAGGACTGACTTCTCCCACTCCCCCACGGGAATTGAGGTGCGCTCGGCAAGCCCCGACCCACCTTCGGGATCGTCACCTCCCAGCCCGCCGAAGAGATCGAACTGCCCGGCCGCTTCCGCTCGTTTGATGTCCACAGCCGCATCGATAACCAACTCGTGCACGGCGACGAGGCCCTTGCGGGTATGACCAAGTGAGTCGAAGGCACCGGCCTTGATGAGCGACTCCACTACTCGCCTGTTGCACACACTGACATCAACCTTGGCGATGAAGTCACGGAAATCCGTGAACCGCCCCTTCGCTCGACGGGTGGCGATGATGGAGTCGACAACGCCCTCCCCCACGTTGCGAATGGCTGATAAGCCGAAGCGAATGTCGCTCCCCCGTGCCGTGTAGGCACCATCGGATTCGTTGACATCGGGGGGCAGCACCTTTATCCCCATGCGACGGCACTCACCGAGATAGATCGCGCTTTTGTCCTTGTCGTCCTGCACGCTCGTCAAAAGAGCGGCCATGTACTCCGCCGGATAGTTGGCCTTCAAATATGCCGTCCAATAGGACACCAATCCGTATCCGGCGGTATGAGCCTTGTTGAAGGCATAGTCGGAGAAAGGAACCAAGATGTCCCACAGTGTCTCGATAGCCGAGTCTGAGTAACCCTTCGCCCGCATCCCATCGCGAAACGGAACAAATTCTTTCTCGAGGATTTCCTTCTTCTTCTTGCCCATGGCTCGACGCAGCAGGTCCGCCTTGCCCAACGAGTAACCAGCGAGCTCTTGAGCGATTGCCATAACCTGCTCCTGATACACGATCAGGCCATAGGTATCACCAAGAATTTCCTGTAAAGGCTCCGCTAACTCAGGATGGATCGGCACAACGGGTTTGCGCCCGTTCTTGCGGTCGGCGTAGTCGTTGTGTGCGTTCGCACCCATCGGACCGGGTCGATACAGCGCAAGGACCGCCGAGATGTCCTCGAAATTGTCCGGCTGCATGGAGCGAAGAAGTGAACGCATGGGCCCACCATCAAGCTGGAAGACCCCTAAGGTGTCGCCCCGAGACAGCAACTCATACGTGGCTCGATCATCCAGCCCGATCTCTTCCAAGACAATGGTGTGCCCGGAGTTTTTCGCGATGTTCTCTAAGCAATCGTCCAAGACCGTGAGGTTTCGCAGACCAAGGAAGTCCATCTTCAAGAGCCCTAGGGCTTCACACGCCCCCATATCGAATTGGGTGATGATGGAACCGTCTTGTTCGCGGCGCCACACAGGAATCACATCGATCAACGGCTCACGGGAGAGAATGACTCCTGCAGCGTGAACACCTGGTTGCCTCTTCAAGCCCTCGAGCCCCTTGGCGGTGTCGATGACTTGGCGTGCCTCCTCATCCGACTCATACAAACTCCGAAAATCAGCCGCCTCGGCATAGCGGGAATCGCCAGGATCGAAAGCGCCAACGAGCGTCATATCCCTACCCATCACCGATGGGGGCATCGCCTTGGTAATCCGATCACCGAGGGCGTAGGGATATCCGAGCACCCGAGCACTGTCCTTGACAGCTGCCTTCGCCTTGATCGACCCGTACGTGACGATCTGGGCGACACGCTCTTCACCGTAGGTCTCGGTGGCATACCGGATCATGTCGGCACGTCGACGTTCATCAAAATCGATATCAATATCGGGCATGGAGATTCGTTCGGGGTTCAAAAACCGCTCAAACAACAGGCCGTGCTTGATGGGGTCAAGTTCAGTAATACCCAGGGCGTACGCAATCATCGCTCCGGCTGCGGATCCGCGGCCAGGTCCGACGCGAATGCCGTTCTCTTTGGCGTATCGCACGAGGTCCGCTACCACCAGGAAGTACCCGGGAAAACCCATCTGTGCAATAACACCTAGTTCGTAGTCGGCCTGGGTTTGCACGTTGGCGGGCACTGCGTCGTGGAACCTACGACGTAGACCTTTCTCAACTTCCGTCCGCAACCAGGAGTCCTCTGTTTCACCTTCGGGCACGGGGAAGCGCGGCATCAAGTTCGCACCTTCATCGAAAGTGACGTCGCATCGTTCAGCGATAAGCAAGGTGTTGTCGCAGGCTTCTGGCAGTTCCGACCATACGGACCGCATCTCCTGCGCTGACTTGACGTAGAAATCTCGGGCATCGAAACGAAAACGTTTGGGATCATCCATCGTGGTTCGGGTCCCCACACACAGCAAAACTTCGTGGGTGTCTGCATCACTTGCGTGCACGTAATGCAAATCATTGGTAGCCACCAAGGGAAGGTCCAGATCCTTGGCGATCTTCAACAAGTCGTCGCGGAAGCGTTGTTCGATGGCCAGGCCGTGGTCCATAAGTTCGGCGAAATAGTTGCCCGGGCCGAGAATGTCGCGAAAATCCGCAGCCGCAGCCCTTGCCTTGTCGAATTCGCCGGCTTGCAACCAGCGGTTCACCTCCCCGCTGGGGCACCCGGTAGTTCCTATCAAGCCCTTGCCGTAGCGATCCAGGAGCTCCCGATCGAAGCGCGGTTTGTGGTAGTACCCCTCAAGGCTGGCCAGCGACGACAGTCGGAACAGGTTGTGCATGCCCACGGTGGTCTCAGCCCACAGGGTCATATGCGTGTAACTGTGCTTGCCCCGCCCCGCCCCTGGATCCTCCGGGGTTCCTTCGTCGAATCCACCACCGAAATCAAATGGACGCCGCTCGGTGCGACCCTGTGGTGCGTAATACCCCTCCAATCCGATGATCGGCTTGATACCCGCCGCACGCGCTCGGCTGTAGAAGTCGTAGGCCCCGTAAAGGTTTCCGTGATCGGTCATGGCGATCGCGGGCATTCCAAGCCGGACGGCTTCCCCGATCAGATCATCGAGCCGGGCGGCCCCATCGAGCATCGAGTACTCAGTATGAACATGCAGGTGTACGAAGTTGTTATCGCTCATGTTGGGCTCACGCTTGGTTTACCCGACTTGGTTTACCCGACTCGAGTTTTCGGATCCAGGTAGCGAGCACCGCCCAACCCTACGCCGAGGATCGAACGGCTGATCAGTTCGACAGGCCGGAGCGCAGCTTCGTGAGGGCGTGGTGGAGGTCCGATGGGTAGGAGCTTTCGACATTGACCCGCTCACCAGTTCGCGGATGCTCGAACCCCAGACGCCTCGCATGCAACCACTGCCTCTGCAGTCCCAATTCACGGGCAACGATGGGATCGGCTCCGTAGGTCAGGTCCCCCACGCAGGGGTGGCGCATGGCAGCCATATGCACTCGGATCTGGTGCGTTCGGCCAGTTTCCAGATGGACCTCCACCAGCGAAGCCCGCGGCCACGCCTCCAGAGTTTCGTAATGCGTGACGCTCGGCCTTCCCGAATGCACCACTGCCCATTTGTAGTCCTTGGACGGATGCCTATCTATTGGCGCATCGATGGTCCCGACGAGTGGATCGAGTAAGCCGTGAACCACGGCGTGATACTCCTTATCCACCGAACGCTCCTTGAATTGGCGTTTCAGCGAGGTATAGGCCTCGGGAGTCTTCGCGACGACCATGGCACCCGTGGTACCAACATCGAGGCGATGCACGATTCCCTCACGCTCGGCAGCGCCCGATGTGGTCAGCAAGTGCCCGGAGGCGGCCAATGATCCGGTGACCGTCGGGCCCGACCACCCAGGGCTTGGGTGCGCAGCAACACCCACGGGCTTATCAATGACGACGATCTGGTCGTCTTCCAGCAGAATCGGCAACGCGGCGACAGGCTCCTCGACCGACTGAGGCGAAACCGGCTCATCTACGTCGATCACCTCATTGATGGTTAGCCGGTGCGACTTGGCCACCGTTTCGCCACCGATTCTCACGAGTCCGGCATCGATAAAGGAACTCGCCTGAGCGCGCGAAAGCCCCAGCATTCGACCTAGCGCCACGTCCAGACGCTCACCGACAAGGCCGTCGGGAACTGGGTACACGCGGCTCACGCCACGTCGTCCCGACTCTCGCGGGGGTCACTTTCGACATCGTCGGCTTCCTCGGCGGACAACGGCACGCCCTTCCACGCCAACGCCACCATAGCTATCGCCGAGAAGGTGATCGACATGTCCGCAACATTGAAGATGGGAAAATTGGGTAATCCAATGAAATCCACCACCGAACCCATGCCCGGAGATGGAGGTCGCGTGATCCGGTCGATGAGATTGCCGAGCAGACCCCCCAGGAGTCCGCCGAGGGCTAGCGCCCAGCCCACCGATGAGATGGATCGTGCAACGCGAAGTATGACGAACCCCACCACGATCGCAACAATCGTAAACACCCAGGTGTACCCGGCACCGACACCGAAGGCCGCCCCCGAGTTCTCGGTGTACGTCAGCCGCAAGAGCGGCCCAAGGAGGTAAATCGGCCCTTCCCCAGCAGAGATTCGCGGTTCCATGACCGCAACCGCCCAAGCCTTGGTGAGCTGATCGACGACAACCACTGCGGCTGCCGTTCCGCCCAGGACTGCGAGCACGCGCCCATGCAGACCGACAATCACGAGCGACAGCCTAAGTCGAACACCAAAAGGGGCGTCAGTAGCGCTCCTCGGCCTCCTTGCAGGACCGACACAAAGTTGCACGGGGAAAGGCCTGCAGTCGGTACTTGCCGATCGGCTTCCCACACGACTCACACACGCCATACGTACCATCGTCGATTCTGCCAAGTGCGTGCTCCACCTGCTCGAGCATGTCCCGCGCGTTGTTCGCCAAAGACATTTCATGCTCACGCTCGAACGTCTTGCTGCCCGCATCGGCCTGGTCATCTCCAGCTCCATCGCCGGAGTCACGTATAAGGTCCGCCAAACCTTCTTCGGCCGTGGCAATCTCCTCAAGCAGACGGTCCTTCTCCGAAAGAAGCTCCCGACGAACATCGCGCAATTCCTGATTGGTCCACGGCGACTCATCCTCCCGAACCACCGGACGCTTCTTGGCTTTAGCGACCTGCTTGGCCAGCGCGCTCTTCTTCGCCGGCGCCTTCTTGGCCGGCGCGCTCTTCTTCGCGCGGCGCCTTCTTGGCCGGCGCGCTCTTCTTCGCGGGCGCCTTCTTGGCCGGCGCGCTCTTCTTCGCCGGCGCCTTCTTGGCCGGCGCGCTCTTCTTCGCGGGCGCCTTCTTGGCCGGCGCGCTCTTCTTCGCGGGCGCCTTCTGGCCGGCGCGCTCTTCTTCGCGGGCGCCTTGGCTTGGCGCTAGCCGGCGCGCTCTTCTTGGTCGGCATTTTCGCCCCCCTCATCGACTCGCTACCGGTTCTCCTGCCCGGTGGCGCTTGCGAATGCTAGGCCCGTCGTCGATGCCACGGGTGACCGGCACGCCGACGGCGCGAGGCTATCCTGCCCGTTCGGACAGGAGGCGCCATGTATCAGCCCGTGCCCGCGCAGATCGATCTGCCGGCCATGGAGCATCGGATTCTGCAATTGTGGGACAGCGAATCGGTGTTCAAGCGCTCCGTCAGCCAGGCGAGTGGGCGTCCATTGTGGACTTTCTATGAGGGTCCGCCGACTGCTAACGGCACCCCGGGTGCCCATCACGTCGAGGCCCGCGTCTTTAAGGACATCTTTCCTCGCTACCGCACCATGAAGGGGTACTTCGTTCCCCGCCAAGCAGGCTGGGACTGCCATGGCCTGCCGGTGGAATTGGCAGTGGAACGCGAACTCGGCTTCAGCGGTAAGCAGGACATCGAGGAATATGGAATCGCGGAATTCAATGCCAAGTGCCGCGAATCCGTACTCCGACACGTCGATGAGTTCACGCAGATGAGCGAGCGCATGGGTTTTTGGGTCGACACCGACGCTGCCTACTGGACGATGAACCCCGAGTACATCGAAAGCGTCTGGTGGTCGCTGAAAACCATTTTTGACAAGGGGCTTTTGGTTCAAGACCATCGCGTAGCCCCGTACTGCCCACGGTGCGGTACGGGACTGAGCGATCACGAGTTGGCGCAGGGATACGAGACGGTGGTGGACCCATCGGTATACGTGCGCTTTCCAGTCACCTCCGGAACCTTGGTCGAACGCTTCCCCGGGATCTCATTGCTTGTGTGGACGACAACCCCGTGGACGCTGGTTTCAAATACGGCGGTAGCGGTGAAGCCCGACGCCACGTACGCAGTGGTTCGGGCCGCCAGTGAGACCCTCATCGTTGCCGAGGAACTCATCGAACACGTTTTCCCGGATGCGACCGTAGAAATCCTCGAACGCTTCTTGGGGAAGGAACTGGAGCGGACCGGGTATGCGCGGCCATTCGAATTGATCGACATTCCCGACGCTCACTTCGTGATCCTGGCCGACTACGTCACGACCGACGACGGAACCGGTCTGGTGCACCAGGCGCCTGCTTTCGGTGCCGACGACTTGGTGAGCTGTCGGGCCTACGGCTTACCGGTGGTAAATCCGATCGCCGCAGATGGACACTTCATCGACTCGGTCCCGCTGGTGGGTGGACAGTTCTTCAAGAAGGCCGACGAGACCTTGACGCAGGACCTCAAGGATCGCGGGCTGCTGTTTCGCCGAGACCCGTACGAACACGCCTACCCCCATTGTTGGCGATGCCACACTCCACTTCTTTACTACGCACAACCATCCTGGTACATCAAGACCACGGCGAAAAAGGATGAGCTGCTAGAGCAAAACGAACGCACGAACTGGTATCCCCCGAACATTAAATGGGGACGCTACGGCGATTGGTTGACCAACAACGTCGACTGGGCACTTTCGCGGAATCGTTATTGGGGGACCCCCCTACCAATTTGGCGCTGCCCCGACGAGCATCTAACGGCTATCGGTTCACTAACCGAGTTGTCCGAACTGTCCGGCACCGACGTCAGTGCAGTAGATCCCCACCGCCCCTACGTGGACGACATCACGATCACGTGCCCTACCTGCCACCAGGAGGCCAGGCGGGTCCCCGAGGTGATCGACTGCTGGTACGACTCCGGTGCCATGCCTTTCGCAGCGTTGGGGTACCCCCACCAAAATGTCGACTCCTTCCACGAGCGCTACCCAGCCGACTTCATCTGTGAGGCAATCGACCAAACACGCGGATGGTTCTACTCGCTCATGGCTATCGGGACGCTCGTTTTCGACCAGTCTTCCTACAAGAATGTGGTCTGCTTGGGCCACATACTTGATGAAGATGGTCGCAAAATGAGTAAGCACCTGGGCAACGTGCTTGAGCCCATTCCACTGATGGATGATCACGGTGCCGATGCGGTTCGCTGGTTCATGTTGGCATCCGGATCACCTTGGCAAGCCCGACGCGTTGGACATAGTGCCATTGCTGATGTGGTTCGACGGACACTTCTCACGTACTGGAACACCGTGTCTTTTCAGTCTCTGTATGCCCGAACTGCCGGGTGGCAACCAACCGATGGCGCGCCTCCGATCAAAGACCGACCACTCATTGATCAGTGGCTACTTTCGGAATCTCACCGTCTCGCCCGCGATGTGGACGATGCACTCGAGAATTTCGACACTCAGCGCGGCGGGCGGATTCTTTCGGCGTTCATCGACGATCTGTCGAACTGGTACGTACGACGATCACGTCGACGCTTCTGGGATGGGGATCCGGCTGCGTTGGCGACGCTGCATGAGGCGCTGCGCATCGTGACGTTGTGCATGGCGCCCTACACACCCTTCATCACCGAGCAGGTCTGGCAGGACCTCTTTCGCTCCACCGACGTGGATGCGCCGGAGTCCGTCCACCTGGCTTCCTGGCCGGCCGCTGATCCCGAAGTGATCGACCCCCAACTGAGCGAGCAGATGGCCTTGACTCGTCGAGTGGTTGAACTCGGTAGAGCGGCTCGCGCCAGCAGCAGTGTTCGCACTCGCCAACCCCTAGGGCGTGCGTTGATCTCTGCTCCTGGGTGGTCGGATCTGCCATCCGAACTCGTCACCGAGGTCGCCGAGGAACTCAACGTTCGATCAGTGGAGCCCCTCGGCGAGGAAGCCGGACTCGTCGACGTGAGCATCAAGCCCAACTTCCGTGATTTGGGAAGCCGGTTTGGTAACGCGACACCCGGTATCGCGCAGGCAATTTCCACCGCAGACCCGGCGTGGCTGGTCGAGACGGTTCGTTCATCGGGCATGGCCGTTCTATCGGTCGGCGCCGAGATGGTCGAAATATTTGCGGGCGACATCATCGTTTCTGAGTCGCCGCGTGAAGGTTGGGCAGTTTCCAGCGACAGCGAGGATTCTGTTGCAATAGACCTTCATATCAATGACGACTTGAAGCGAGCTGGCCTGGCACGTGAAATCGTTCGCGCCATCCAAGAAGGCCGCAAGGGAGCCGGCCTGGAGATCACTGATCGAATCAATGTCTACTGGGACAGCGTCGACCCCGATATCCAGGCGGCTTTCGCTGATCACGGATCAGAAATAGCCAGCGAGGTCCTTTCCTTGTCGCTTACCCGCAAGAACCACACTGCTGGTCACGAGGTGGCGACAGACCTTCCCGTCACCATCGGACTTGAGCGCGCTTAGCGAGTTTCGATATCAAGCTCTTCGACCAACTGCAGTTGCTCGGTCAACATTCGGCGCACGTCATCACGCACCCGTAGCAACGCCAAACGTCCAGCTCCTGAATCTGGAATCGGAATCGGACTGATGATCGGATTTTCCGCCGTGGTCTCGGTGTCGATCAGATCCGGGGCGTCCACAACGATGGTGTCGTGACCGTCGTCTTCAAGGTCGGCCAGCGAACGGCACTCGTCGAGCTCGGCTTGAACTCCGGCTAGTCGCGCCTGCAACTGTTTGACCTGTGATCGCAGAGCTTCTGCTTCGTCACGAATATTTTGTGATTGGGTCGAGTAGGCCTCGATAGCCGCTTCTATCGTGTCCAAGAAGGCGTCGACCTCGGCCATGTTGTACCCAGCCCGCATCCGGGTGGTGCCGAAACGCACTTCACGGACTTCCTGGGGACTCAACTCCACGATGGGGACCCTAGAGCAGAACGGCGAAGTTGATGAGCAACTGGACACCCAAAATCAGCACCAGAAAGGCCAAATCCAGAGAAACACTCCCCAACCGCAGCGGAGGGATCACCTTGCGCAGCGCCCGAAGCGGAGGATCTGTAATCGTGTAGATGAACTCCGCCACGAGCAGCAATGGGCCTCGCGGTTGCCACGACCGTGCAAAAATCTGAACGAAGTCGAAAACGAGGCGTGCGATAAGAACTAGCCAATACAGCCACAAGACTGTGCCAAGAATTTGGCCGATGATGCTCACCGCGACGTCACTCCCTAGATGAATGGCTCAACTTTGATTGAAGAAGCCATCCTCGGCTATCTGGGCGCGGGCTTGATCACCGAGGTCGACATTAGCCGGCGATAGTAAAAAGACCTTGCCAGTAATCCGCTCGATTGTTCCGTGCAGACCGAATACCAAACCTGCTGCGAAATCAATAATCCGTTTGGCATCCATTTCGTCCATATCACCGAGGTTCATGATCACCGGCACGCCAACACGGAACTCTTCACCTATGCGCCGGGCATCGTTGTAGGAGCGCGGGTGGATGGTCTCGATGCGACTTAGATCACCTACAGGGATACCCCGGCCTGGAAGCGGCGCCGACGTAGGGAGTCGGTCCACCGGCGAATCCGCGCGAAAGGTGCGTACTGCTCGCGGTTCACTGATGGGTCGCACGCTTCGAACGGCGTAGCGATCGTCGCTCTGGTCCTCGTCCTCGTCGTAGCGGTCTTTGAAGCCACGACGACCGGACCGCTTCTCGCGCTTTGGCTCCCGGGCTGGTTCGTCGTAATCGTCGTAGCCGTCGTCGGCGTAGGAATCGTCCTCGACCAAGCCGAGATACACCGCCATCTTGCGCATAGCTCCTGGCAAGGTGCACCTCCCAACCGTGTCCGCGTGCAGGCGACGGATTCCCGTCGCGACCCTCCGACGCTACTGCACCAAGGGCCGTTGCCCGAGTATCGCTCCCCCGATACGCACCTGTGTCGCCCCCCATGCCACGGCCTGTTCGAGGTCATTACTCATCCCCGCCGACACCGTGGTCGCCTGCGGCCACTGAGCCCGCAGTTCCGCGAAAATATGCGCCAGGATGCGCGAAGGCCTCGCTGGGATCGACCCCGGTATCGGGGTGTGGGGCAACGGCCATTACCCCGGCTAAGCGCAATTCTTCATATTGACCAATGGCTGAGGCGATTTCCGGCACCAGCTCCGAAGGCGCACCGCTTCGCTCCGCGACCGATCCCCCTTGGATTGAGGGATCCAAGTTCACCTGGATGAGCACCTCCAGCGCCGATGTTCTCTCGGCTCGACCGGCACCGTGCGCCAGGGGCTCGATGAGGGCCAAGCGATCCACCGACTCCACCACATCAGCCCAGCGGGCCACCGAGGCTGCCTTGTTTCGCTGGAGGTGACCGATCATGTGCCAGCGCAGGTCACCAGACCGGACCTCCAACTTCTTAGCCTTGGCTTCCTGGTCGCGATTCTCGCCCACATCCCGCACGCCCAGGTCGGCTAAGAGTTCAACATCACTGGCCGGGAATGTTTTGGTCACCACGACCACTTGAACCGGATCGCTCCGGTCAGCTGCTTCGCGGGCGCGATCGATTCGCTCGTGGATCTCTTCCAAGCGCGCTCTTAGGAACTCGCGTCTGCTGTTCACCTGGCTACTGTGCATCATCATGATTATCCAGATTCTCCAGCGTCTCCGGATTCTCCAGCGTCTGCAGCGCCAATGACGACGCCTAGTCCGTGCCGGCCCGTCTGCGCGGCTGGCCCGAATCGATTGGCCGCCGAACGGTAACTGAACCACCGGTCGTCTTCGGCTGTGCAGGGGTACTCGTACCGGACATGTACACCCAATTCGACCAATCGCTGCTTTACCCCGGCTCGAACATCGAGTTGGTAGCACCCAACTTCCGTCGACGCCCTGACTGCCGCGCGGGCTACCCCCGGAGTACACGCCTGAACCACCTGTTGTGCCCGAGACTCATCAACCAGGTAGCACGATCCACAGATGGTCGGCCCCAAAACGGCCTGCAGGTTCCGACCGCCTGCACTTTCGATCTGCTCCACGAGCGAAGCCACTACGTCAAGGACCAGGCCACGCCAGCCGCAATGGGCGACACCGGCCACGGAAGAGCCATTGCCGCGTGTTGCGCCAATTCCGATCACCGCACAGTCGGCGCCCAGCGCGACGATTCCCAGCCCCGCAACATCGGTCACGAGTGCGTCCACCTGGCCGTAGATTCCCGGCTCGTGAACCCACTTCGAGGACGCGCCGTGCTCAGCTGCAATAACCGCCAAGCCGCGTTCAGCGCCCAGGTGGCGGGTAAGGGATGCGCGGTTGTCAGCTACGGCCGCCGGCAAATCGCCAACATGATCAGCAAGATTCCCGCTCTCGAAGACACCAGTGCTGGCACCGCCGTCGCGCGTGGTAACGGCGAAACGAACTGCGCCCGCGAGTGTTCCATCGAGCACCCGTAGGTCGGGGAAGTTCCTACCGATACTGCTGATCACGGCCGACCGCCGGATTCTGACGAGGGAAACGGCCTACTTGAGGAAATCGGGCACGTCGAGATCGTCGCCAGCGTCCTCGAAGACCACCGTCTTCGGCTGTTGGATCGTTGGGATATCTCCGGTGGCGTCGGTAGGTCGAGTGGACGACGACATCTTCTTCGCAGGAGGTTCACCGCCTTCAAAACCAGCCGCAATAACGGTCACGCGAACTTCGTCGCCCAAGGTGTCGTCAATGACGGCACCGAAGATGATGTTCGCCTCCGGATGCGCTGCGTCGCTGACCAACCGAGCTGCTTCGTTGATCTCGAACAGCCCAAGATCGCTGCCTCCGGCAATCGAGAGCAGGACGCCGTGCGCACCATCGATTCCGGCTTCGAGAAGTGGGCTCGAGATCGCTTTTTCCGCAGCCTGCATTGCCCGATCCTCACCGCGTGCGGACCCGATGCCCATCAAGGCTGAGCCAGCTGCATGCATAACGCTCTTGACATCGGCAAAGTCGAGATTGATCAGACCAGGAGTTGTGATGAGGTCGGTAATGCCCGAAACCCCCTGAAGGAGAACGTGGTCGGCTTGACGGAATGCATCGATAACGCTGATCTCTCGATCGGCAAGGGACAACAGACGGTCGTTGGGAATGACGATGAGGGTGTCGACCTCAGCTCGCAGTTCTTCTACGCCCTGATCGGCTTGCACTTGCCGGCGGCGCCCTTCGAAGCCGAACGGACGCGTCACCACGCCAATGGTGAGCGCACCGAGGGATCGAGCGACCTTGGCAACAATCGGCGCACCGCCCGTGCCAGTGCCACCGCCTTCACCGGCAGTCACGAACACCATGTCTGCGCCCTGCAGGACCTCCTCGATTTCCTCGAGGTGGTCTTCCGCAGCTTTGCGGCCAACCTCTGGGTTGGCTCCAGCACCGAGACCTCGGGTGAGTTCGCGCCCGATGTCGAGCTTGACGTCGGCGTCGCTCATCAGCAGAGCCTGCGCGTCGGTATTGATGGCGATGAATTCCACGCCCTTCAAACCGACCTCAATCATGCGGTTGACCGCGTTCACGCCGCCGCCGCCGATGCCGACGACCTTGATAACTGCCAGGTAATTCTGGGGAGCCGCCACAGCCGCCCGTCCTTTCGATCACGCCGGCGCGAGGGGGCGCACCGACTGGTACGGCTCCGGTAAGACCTCAACCTCTACTTGAGGCTGAAACATCGCCTGGCCGGACGCCGGCCGGAGGGTAGGGGGTGTTACGGGTGTGACGCAAGTGCGACGCCAGGAATTTCTGGCTGAGTTGGAAATCTTCTTAGTTCCGTGGGCCCTTCTCGCCAAATGTCGTGGGCAGCTGCGGGGCGCTGACGTCGTAGGACTGGGCCCGCCTTGGAATTAAGGCCAATAGCACCTGCGCCTTGAACTCGCCATCCTTGGCACTCCCCCAACGCACAATGGCATCGTTTTTCAACTGTAGTCGGATGTCGTCGGGGCTCACCGCCTGAACCACCTTGACGCGGCGCTCAATCTCTTCCGGTAAGGATGCGACAACCGCCACCGCCTCGGGCAGTGCTGCTTCCTCGCCGCGAATGAGCGGATCTGTCAGCCACAGCCCCCCGGGTGGGTCGAACAAGACTCCTGCTGCGTCGACTCCCAGTCGGGCCTCACCTTGCTCGACCACTGCCACAGGCGTTCGTTCCACAACCTCCACCACTATGCCGTTCGGCCATGACCGATAGACCTCAGTCGACTCGATCCAAGGCAGCGCAGCCACCCGATCATGAGCGGCCGCCGTATCCACGCGAATGAGCGGTGTGCCCACGGGAATACCCGCTGACGTTTCGACGATGCCGATGCCCGCGAACTCCCCTTCGGAGGAAAGGCCGACCACTCGGACCTGTTTCACTGCTAATACCGATGAGAACCAGACGAGCCATACAAGTGCGCCGATAAGTACCAGGGCAAGCCCGGTCAATGCAATCTGCCACCGTCGGCGCCGATGTTCTCGGGCAACCCACTTATCCGCGTTACGCCGCCTACGCGCGCGAAGGAAGGCTGGGCGGCGAGGGAAGCGGAACTTGCGAGTGCTCGCATCCCGCGCCTGGCCAGAAGCAGGCGCGGTGTGTCCTTCGACAAGGGTCACAGCCGACTCCTGAGTCGATCAATGACCTCGACCCCCAGCAGCCCGATGTCGCCAGCTCCCAAGGTCATGACGAGGTCGCCCGGTTCAGCGCGCTCAGCAAGTATGTCGGCCACTGCAGTCCATGATGGCTCGAAGATCGCATCACCCTCGGGAAGAGGGATGTTTGCCGCCAAGGTCTGGCCGCTGGCGCCGGGAATGGGTTCCTCGCCCGGTGCAAAAACTTCCAGAACCACAGCCACATCCGCGAGCCCGAGCGACTCACCAAACTCGCGAACGAACATCGCGGTTCGGTAATAGTGATGCGCTTGGAAAGCGACGATCACTCGCCCACCGGCTGCCACATCCCGTGCAGCTCGCAGCGTGGCGTCGATCTCCGTCGGGTGATGGGCGTAATCGTCGTACACGCGAATGCCCCCCACCTCACCCTTGAAGTCAAATCTGCGCCGCGTTCCGGAGAAAGCTTCCAAGCCAGCCCGTACATCCGCATCAGGCAGTCCCAACCCAACAGCGGCCGTATAGGCGGCTACCGCATTCAGGGCGTTGTGTCGCCCCGGAACCCGCAAACTGACGTCGCCAAGGCGAACTCCGTCGGTGCTGACAGTGAACGACCAGCCCGCATCATCGCGTCGGGCATCCAAAATGCGTACCGTTGCGTCGTCGCTGGTCCCGTAGGTTCGAACGTCCACACCCTCAGCCGTCAAACGATTCGCCATGGCGCGGGCACCGCCATCATCCGCACAAGTCACCACAAAGCCGCCCACCGCGCCGCACTTGCGGCCAAATTCGTCGAAGGCTTTTTCCAGAGCAGCAAAATCACCCCAGTGATTCAGGTGATCGGGTTCGACATTCGTGACAATGCCAATTCGCGCTGGTAATGCGAGGAAGGAGCCGTCGCTTTCGTCCGCTTCGGCCACGAATATGTCGCCTGTACCGACATGGGCGTTCGAGCCCGACTCGTTCAACTCGCTTCCGATCACGAAAGATGGATCGACACCGCAATGCTGGAGTGCAACAGTCAACATGGACGTAGTTGTGGTTTTGCCGTGTGTCCCCGACACTGCCACGCCGGTCGAACCCGCCATGACCGCAGCGAGGGCTTCGGCTCGAGACATCTCCCGAATACCGTGCAATCGTGCGTAGCAACGCTCGGGATTGTTTTCCGGAATAGCGGTCGAGACAACCAGTGTGTCCGCCTCGACATTACTCTCGTGGCCAACTTCTGCGCGAATTCCCAAGGCTCGGAGCGCTTGCAACCTGCGAGAGTCTTTCGCATCCGTTCCAGAAACGGCCACACCCCTCGATGCCATGATCTGCGCGATACCCGACATCCCCGCGCCGCCAATCCCGACAATGTGAACACGACCCAAAGAAGCCAGGTCTGTCACCGACACCTGCTACCCCTCCCTAAGCCGGGCAACGTCCACAATCCATTCAGCAAACTGCTGGTCCGCCTTGCGCTCGCCCAAGGCATAGGCGGCACTCGACATCGCCACAAGCCGACTCTCATCTTGGACCACAGACAGCACGGTGCTCGTCAGCCACTCCGATGTGAGGTATTCATCGGCTTGTTGTAGGCCGCCACCTGCATTCACGATGGGTTGCGAGTTGCCAGCCTGCTCACCATTGCCTATCGGAAGCGGCACATAGATCCCCGGCAGTCCTACCGCTGTGAGTTCCGCACACGTCATGGCTCCCGATCGACAGACCACGAGGTCCGCCGCGGCATAGGCCAGATCCATGCGCTCGATGTAGGCGACGGGCGCGTAGCCCGGGCGATGCCTGGGAACTTCATTTCTGCTCCCAACCGAGTGCAGTACCTGGATCCCTGCTGCTGTGATAGCTGCAATGGAGGCTGCTGAAACGTCGTTGAGGTGACGCGCTCCCTGACTGCCTCCGAAGATCAGTACTACCGGCTGCTCTTCCGCCAGCCCCCAGTGCTTTCTTGCTTCACCACGCAACTTCCCGCGGTTCAGATTCGCGATCGAGGAACGAAGCGGCAAACCCATGTGACGCGAATGAGCAAGGACTCCGCCATGGACCGCTCCCACATGTGAAGTGATACTGGCTCCGAGACGATTAGCAAAACCTGCTCGCGAATTCGCCTCATGAATGATCAACGGCGTTCTAGTGCGACGAGCTGCAAGGTATCCGGGAACGGCTGCATAGCCGCCAAAGCCAACGACGACAGCCGCCCGCGCAGAACGCAGATGAGCACTCGCCGCTCTGACGGAAGCGAAAGTGTCCATCGGGAAGGTAAGCGCATTGCGCCCGATACGACGGGGAAACGGAACTGCACCTGTTTGTACGAGTGGGTAGCCGCGCTGGGGCACCAAGTCGGCCTCAAGGCCTCGCGAGCCGCCGATGAAACTGACGGAGGTGCCAGGCGAGAGGCGCACGAGAGCATCGGCGGTATTCAACGCCGGCTCAAGATGACCCGCCGTTCCGCCGGCCGCGAAGACTACGTGCATCAGGGGCTCGATTAGCGCTTGCGCAGAGCCTGCGCTGTAGTCCGACGTCTGAGTGCTTTGCGAGCCGCGGGCTCACGTTTGGCGCACGCCATCAAGATACCGACCGCAGTCAGGGTGGGAATCAACGACGAACCTCCGTAGGACACGAGGGGCAAGGTGACACCGGCCACGGGCACGAGACCCAAGACACCCCCGATGTTCACCACAGCTTGAACCACGATCCACGAGCCGACACCAGCGGCAGCGAATCGAACAAACGGATCGTCAGTATTGCGACTGAGACGGAATATGGCGAACGCCAGTAGCGAGAACAGGCTCACCACGGTCAGCGTCCCTAGGAGCCCAAGTTCCTCGCCGATGACTGGAAAGATGAAGTCGGTATGAGCTTCTGGCAAGGTGCCCCACTTTTCGCGGCTGGCACCCAAGCCAACGCCCCAGAATCCTCCCGTACCCATGGCATATTGACCTTGAGTCACCTGCCATCCGAATCCCAAGCGATCGGAGTCGGGATTCATCCAGGACAAGATCCGTTCCATCCGATACGGCGCAGCCAGCGACAAAACCCACACACCCGCTGCCCCTACAGCTGCGAAAACGGCAAATATTTTTAGCGGCGCGCCGGCAGCGAACAGCATCCCTGCCAGGATCGCTCCCAACATCACGGTATTGCCGAAATCACCTTCCATGAGAACAAGCACCATCATGATGACCGCAACCGGTAGGAGAGGCACAAGCAGCCCACGCCAGGTGTCTAGCCGGCGGCTTTTGCGCGAGAGCACTTCTGCGCCCCAAACGACGAGAGCGAGTTTGGCAATCTCACTGGGCTGAAACCGGAACGGACCGAATAGCTCAATCCAATTTCGCTGACCACCTACTTCGACGCCAATGATCAACACTGCAACGAGGAAACCGAAGGCGATCAGCAGCAGCGGCCAAGCAAATCCACGCCAAAACTCAATCGACGTTCGCGCAGCGAAGAACATCGCGATGACACCCAGCACGGCGAAGAACGCCTGCCTTTGAGCCAACGTGTAGGGCGAACCGAACACCCGCACGCTCTCAATACTCGAAGCAGACATGACCATGATCAAGCCCAGCAGGAGCAGCAGCAGCGCAGAACCCATCAACAGGTAGTAGGCACTCAGTGGATGCTGCATCAACAATCCCAAGCGCGACAACCCACCTACGCCGGTGATGGACTCGCGCGAACGGTTGGAAAGCCCCCCCTCTGGCGCATCCTCTGGCCGCTTGACTAAACGATCGCTCATGAGCGCCTGGCCGATTCCGCGATCAGCTGCTGAACAGATTCGACGAACAAGCGGCCACGGTGCGCGTAGTTATCGAACATGTCCCACGATGCACAACCCGGTGCTAGAAGAACGACGTCGCCGGACTCAGCCAGGGATGCGGCGGATTCCACAGCTTGAGCCATCGCACCAGTGTCGGTGCGGTCGATCGTGATCACGGGCACATTAGGGGCGTGTCGGGCCAAGGACGCAGCGATGACATCTGCATCAACCCCAAGAAGCACAACACCGCGGAGTCGATGAGCGACACCCATCACCAGCTCGTCAAAATTCTGCCCCTTGGCCATTCCTCCAGCGATCCACACGGCAGATGGATAGGCGCGCAACGACATTGCCGATGCATGGGCATTCGTCGCTTTAGAGTCGTCGACGAATCTCACTCCCGCGATGCTGCCAACCTCAGCAATCCGATGCGGTGCCGGCTGAAAATCGCGTAACCCTTGCTGCACTGCACTCGGCTCCACTCCATAGGAACGAGCTAGCGCAGCTGCGACGAGGGCATTCACGACGTTGTGCGGTGCAGCGGGCTGAACATCGGCTATGTTGGCGAGCTCCTGGGCGGTGTCACGTCGGTTCTCGACAAAGGCTCGGTCGACAAGATAGTTATCTACTATCCCCAGCATCCCTACTTCCGGGACCCCCAAAGTGATGCCGATGGCTCGGCACCCGTCAACAACATCAGCACGCTCAACCATTCCACGGGTTTGCTCTTCTTCATCGACATACACAGCAGCAACCTGGCAACGATGGAATATGCGTTCCTTAGTACCGGCGTAGGACTCGAAGTCGCCGAAGTGATCAAGGTGGTCGGGGGCTATGTTCAAACATGCGGCAGCCCAAGGACTCATCGACGTCACGAATGGCAACTGTGGTGCGCCAACCTCGACAGCTATCACGTCCATGTGATCGTGGAGCACCACATCAACGAGCGGATTGCCTATATTGCCGGCGGCAACAGTCTTCGCTTCGGCCGCACGCAAGATGCTCTCAACCATCAAGGTTGTGGTGGTCTTGCCGTTGGTGCCGGTGACACATAGCCACGGAGCATCCATCGGGCTTCGGCGAAGACGCCACGCCAGCTCCAATTCACCCCACACTGGAGTGCCAGCCCGGCGAATAGGCTCCAAAATTAATGATGTTGGTCGAATCCCTGGAGATGCGATCACGACGTCGGTCTCTAACGGAACACTCGCCCCCGGCCCCAGGTGCACGTGAGCGCCCAGGGAACGCAAAATCTCCGCTCGCTCCTGCTGCGGATCGTCATCCACCTCGTCGATAATCGTGACCTGGGCGCCCAACTGCATGAGGGCATCGGCGCACGAGTAGCCCGCCACACCTAGCCCAACTACGCATGCCTGGACCGGCGTCCAATTGGAGTCACGGGCAAGACCGGCGACAGCAGGGCCGGTCATGCACGAACCCACTCGGCATAGAACAAAGTCAAGCCCGCCCCTATGAACAACCCATGGATGATCCACAGGCGAACCACGATCTGGGTTTCCGGCCAGCCGATCATTTCGAAGTGATGGTGGAGCGGGGCCATTCGAAAGACGCGACGACCAGTGAGTTTGAACGATCCAACCTGAATGATCACCGAAATCGTCGTGATGAGGAAGAGCCCGGCAATGAAAGGTAGGAGGAGTTCGGTTCGGGACAAGATGGCCAGTCCGGCGATTCCGCCTCCTAGCGCGAGAGATCCGGTGTCGCCCATAAAGATGCGAGCCGGAGCGGTGTTCCACCACAGGAATCCGAAACAGGCACCCGCTGCCGATGCAGCGACAATGCCGAGGTCGAGTGGATTTTGCGTGTTGTAACAGAACTCAGTGACTTCGAAGGAGCAGTTCTGCCCGTACTGCCAAATTGAGAGCAGCACGTAAGCGAGGAAACTCATGACTGCAGCGCCGACGGCCAGACCATCGAGCCCATCCGTGAGATTGACGCCGTTAGTTGTCGCCGTGATCAAGAACCACACCCACACGAGGAAAAGCCCCATCGGCAGGACCAGGGGTGTGTCACGCACGAAGGACACCGCCATAGAAGCAGCTGTTTGGCCATCGGCGTCGGGAAATTGAACGGATAGGTAGCCGAAGGTAATGGCAACAACAGCCTGACCAATCAACTTAGTGCGCGCTCGCAGACCAGTACTTCGTTGTTTGAAGATCTTCAAGTAGTCGTCCGCTAAACCGACCGCACCAAGCCCCACCATCAAGAAGATCACCAGCAGACCCGACTGAGTCAGTGGGCGCCAGGTCAGCAAGTGAGTACCGAAATACCCGACCAGGACAGCCAGGAGGATTGCCACACCACCCATAGAGGGTGTGCCACGTTTGGCTTCATGGTCGGGGTAAATGCTGCCCTCGGAACTCACGCGAATCGCTTGCGAATAGCCGCGTCGGGACAACAAGCGGATCAACAGGGGAGTCCCGACCAGCGACACAACCGATGCAATCGCCAATGCAATAACCACAAGCCTCATGCCGGACTCCCACCGGGTTCGATCAGGTGGTTCGCCACCACATCGAGGCCTTCCGCACGGGACGCCTTGATGAGGACGGTGTCGCCAGGTTGTAAGTGGTTGTCGAGAAATTCGATGGCCGCTTGGGTATTCGGGACCCAGGTCGACTCCTCGCCCCAAGAACCTTCATTACTCGCCGCAAGGTGCATCACTTTCGTTGCTTCACCGACACAGACAAGCCTGGAAATATCCAAACGAACCACCAGTCGACCGATAGCGTCGTGTTCTGCTAGCGAAAGATCGCCCAACTCTCGCATCTCCCCCAGCACGGCCCACGTACGCCCTTCGCTGGACATGGACCGCAATGCCTTCAGGGCCGCACGCATAGATTCGGGATTAGCGTTATATGCGTCGCTGATGACCGTCACACCCTTCTCGGTGGTGTGCACCTCCATGCGTCCTCGGCTTCGCGGAAAGGCAGAGGAAAGTCGTTCGGCGATTCGATTCGGGGCCATGCCGCACACATGTCCCACAGATGCAGCGGCGAGCGCTGATTCAACGAAGTGCTCACCGTGTAGTTTCAGCGCCACGCGAACCGGATGATCAGAGCCAATCCCTATATCAAAGTGCGGGCGCCCCATCGAATCCACCGTTACATCGCTAGCAACTACGTCCGCCAACTCGTGTATCCCGAAACGCAGGACCTTCGCCTGAGTTCTCTGCTCCATCTGCGACACCTGCGGATCATCGGAATTCAAAACCGCATACGCATTCTTGGGGAGAGCCTCCACCAACTCGCCCTTGGCACTAGCGATATCTGCTGGATGCCGCATCATTCCCGCATGGGCTGATCCAACGTTGAGCACGACACCAATGTCTGGCGCTGCGAGTTCGGCCAAATAGGCGATGTGACCCAGGCCCCGCATTCCCATTTCCAGCACAAGGAACTGCGTGCGTTCATCGGCTTCGAGGATGGTGAGGGGGACTCCGACCTCTGTATTGAAAGATCCTTGTGCAGCCACAACCTGACCGTCGAGGACATCCGCAATCAGATTTTTCGTAGTGGTTTTCCCGGATGAACCCGTGATTCCGATAACGGTGGCAGATAGGACGTTGCGTCGGTACCAGCGAGCGATGTCGCCCAGGGCAGCGATCGTGTCCGCGACCACGATGCAGGGCACTTCGTCAACTTCCTCGCTGACTAGGGCAGCTACGGCCCCGTCGTGAACCGCTGCAGTGGCGAAGTCATGACCATCGACACGGTCCCCAGAAATGGCCACGAATACCCCACCGGGAATCACGCAGCGGGAATCGATGAAAAAGCCAAAAGCCTCCACGTCGGCCACCGATTGCGCCGACGGGTTCAATTCACCAGCGCACGCGGAGGCAATAAGTGACAGGGGCATCGGCTTCACCGCTCATCACCCTCCGCTCCCCCACCGAATCGATCCTTGACGAAGGATGCCAGCACATGTCGGTCATCGAAGGGAAGGACATGGCCACCCAACTCTTGGGTTCTTTCGTGTCCTTTCCCGAGAACCAGCACGATGTCCAAAGGCGCAGCTTCGTCTACGGCTCGTTCGATCGCCTCAGCGCGGTCTGCGACCTCATGCACGCGACATTCGGCCCCCGTGGTTCCTTCGATAATCGCTGCGCGGATAGCCGCCGGATCTTCAGAACGTGGATTATCGTCCGTGACGAACAGCACATCGGCGGCATGGGAGGCGGCCCCGCCCATCGCTGCCCGCTTGCTGGAATCGCGATCCCCGCCGGCACCGACCACGACAATTACGCGTCCAGCACCACTCCTTCTCAGCGACGCCGCAGTCGAAACGACCTGATCAATTGCATCCGGCGTGTGGGCGTAATCGACGACGAAGTCGATTCCGTCGACGGTTGCCACAACCTCCATTCGCCCGGGGATTCGGGCACCTACGGCAGCATCAGCCGCCACCTGAGGCGAAACCCCCAGCAGGTGACACACGGCAACACTCACCGTCAGATTCCTCACGGCGAAATCGGTCGGAACGGTTAGCCGCACATGGGCTTCACCTGGACCCAGGATGCTCACGCGGTCGCCAGAGCGAGAGGCATACCAATCTGCGTCTCGATCGGATGTGCTGACCGTGGTGAAAGGAATCACTGAGCCGTCCGCCAAAGCCCTACCCCAGGAATCATCGACCGCTACCACGCCATGTCGAGCTCGCCCCAGCGTGAACAGGTCGGCTTTCGCCTCAAAGTACGCCTCCATCGTCCCGTGGTAGTCAAGATGATCTTGCGTAAGCCCGGTAAAGGCGGCCACGTCGAAGGTGATCCCATCTACCCGATGCTCGCGTAGAGCGATGCTGGAGACCTCCATGGCAACGGCTTGAGCGCCGCCATCACGCATGTCCGACAAGGTCGACTGAAGGTTCGGCGCTTCAGGAGTGGTGCGAGGATGAGGCTCTTGCGGCTGACCCGGCAGACCCGATCCCAAAGTACCGACGATCCCGCAGTTGATCCCCGCGGTGACAAGTCCAGCTTGGACAAGGTGCGTGACGGTCGTCTTCCCGTTGGTTCCCGTTACACCGACCATGGTCATCGACGATGCTGGGTCGCCGCACAAAGCCACCGCAAGAGGGGCCACTGCAGCTCGAGGGTTGGGAACAATTACGGCAGGAACCGTCACTGCGCCCATGAGTTCACGCCCCTGCGGATCAGTCAGAATCGCTACTGCACCCGACTCCACCGCAGACCGCGCGAACGTCCCGCCGTGTACACGCCGGCCCGGTAACGCAGCGAAAAGGAACCCGGGTTCGATTTCCGTTGAATCCAGCGCAATACCAGATACCTGCACGTCCACATCAATGGCTTTGAGTTGACCGTCCTCGACCAGTGCGCCGTCTAAGGCCGCCCGACGCATCAACTCCCAGAGCCGCACGATCTATCCAGTCGTCAACGTCAGGCGAGGTGCGCGCTTACCGGAGGGAGCAATCTGCATGGCTTGCAGAGCGTAGGTGGTGATTTCCTTGAACACCGGCCCTCCCAACTCGCCACCGCCTCGTCCACGTTTTGGTTGATGCACAAACACACCCACGGCAAGGCGCGGAGCATCTGCCGGTGCAACGCCAATGAAGGATGCAGTGACATCCCCCGCATAGCAACGACACTTGGGATCGACAAACTGAGCAGTTCCGGTTTTTCCGGCAATCCGATATCCCGGGATTCGTGCCTGTGGAGCGGTGCCACCCTCGCCGACGGCTGCCTCCAACATGGCCATGACTTGCCGTGCCGTGTCTTCGCGAACAACCCGTTCGCGCTCACCATCGGGGGTGGGCACGACAGTGCCATCCGGCTCAATCATCGAATCAATGATCGAAGGTTGGACGCGAACTCCTCCATTAGCGATTGTCGCAAACACGCTCGTCATTTGAACGGTGTTGACCGAGTAGCCCTGCCCAAAAGCCATTGTCGGGAAAGTCGTCCCCGACCACTTTTCCTGGTCCAATATCAAACCGCCCGACTCCCCCGGCAAACCAAGGTTGGTCTTCTTTCCGATACCGAATCGCTCCATGTAGTTGGCCAACTTAGCCTCTTCTTGCGGCATTCTCTCAGCGGCCAAAATGGTCCCGATGTTGCTCGACTTGGCGAAAACTCCGGTCATCGTCAGTCGAAGGGTCCCGTGCTTCCAATAGTCACTGAAAGACTTACCCGCTCGTTTCAATTGCCCAGGCACCTTGATCGGTGTCAGCGGAGTGACAGCACCCTCATTGATAGCGGCAGCTGCGGTGATGACTTTTCCGGTAGATCCCGGCTCGAAGATGTCGGTAACGGCTCGGTTCCGCCTTTCCTCCGGCAACGATTGAGTCACCGCATTCGGATCGAAATCAGGTGCAGTTGCCAGTGCCAAGATCTCACCAGTTTGTACATCCATGACAACAGCAGTCGCACTCGATGCTCCCGAGCGTTGGGTTACGCCCTTTATAGCCTCCTGAGCGACGAACTGGATATCCCGATCAATCGTCAGTTGAACGTCTCCACCAGGGATCGCGGCTACCGATGATTGATTAGACGTCGGGATGACTCGACCACCCGGGCCGCGCTCGTATATCTGTTGACCTGGCGTCCCTGTCAGTATTTCGTTATAAGCCGATTCGATACCCCCACCGCCGGTACTGTCCGCCTGCACGAAGCCAACGATGTGCGAGGCGAGGTTGTCGGCCGGGTATATCCGTTGCGAGGTCTCCTCACTGAAGATGCCAGGCAGCCGCAAAGCCGCGATGCGATCCCAGGTCCGTGGCGAAACCCCTTTGGCTACATACATGAAGCGCTTATCGCCGCTGAGTCGATCTACAAGGACGTCTTGCGGTACTTCCAGGATCGGAGCCAACTCCACTGCCACCGCAGCAGGATCCTCAATCAGGGTCTGATCCGCCGTAATGTCGCGAGCTTCCACCGTAACCGCCAGCGGCTGCCCGGTTCGGTCAAGGATGCTACCCCGAACAGCTGGAACGTCGAGCGTGCGCAAGCGCTGACTCAAGGCAGCGTCGGCAAGTGCCTCACCACGAACAGCCTGCAAGTCAACCAAGCGAGCAGCGAATACAGAAGCGATGATCGCGGTGGCAAGGAGAAGTACGGTTCCTCGTCTGCGTACATCACCCGTCCGGAAATCCGACGATGCGCTACCAGGATTGCTGGGCGGTTTAGTGGAAGCTCGTCTCCCTGTTTGGTTGGTGAATCGAGTGCTCATTCCGCGCCCCCCGCTTCGACGCGAGCTCTGTCATCAGTGCCCCGACCTGATTGACCAACGTCGACCAATTGGGCGCCATCGCCGTTCGCCGCTGCACGCTGTTGTTGCCGCTGCTCATTGCGTCGCGCTTGCTCGGTGGCTTCATTAGCAAGCGACTGAGTCTCAGGGTCAATAAGGACTGCGCCGTCCCCCACCTGGCGACGCTCTCCTGCTCCGGGACCAATTCCAGCACCAGTCGTGACGTCAACCACGTCTTGCGTCGGAACCGGATCGACCAGTGTTGCCGTCAAGGAACCAGCGACATTGGCAGTTCTGGATCGGTTACCTGGGGCGGGCTTTGCCTTGCCACGCACCTTGCCACTGGGCACCGTGAGGAAGACAGCTCGATCGCTGGGAATCATGCCAAGCGCCCGCGCTTTGGCTTCCAATACCGGCGGTGAGGCAGCCTCGGCAATCGACTTGGTCATAGCTGCTTCCGCACGCGATAGGTCGCGTTGCTGGATCTTGAGCTCGCTCACGGTAAATGCGGTCTGGCCTACTGACGTATTCACGAGCAGCATCACGACAAGACCGAAGGCCAACATGGCGGAAACCAGAACCACGAAGAACCCCCGACTGGCTCGCTCGGGGCGGAGGGGTGCGACTAGTCGAAGGTGCGGCAACTCGTCACGGAGTTTGCGCCCGACACCCTGGGTTGCGTACTCCGTTGCCGCCAATGGGAGCCCACCGTCACTGGACTCCTGAAGGACTACGTCGATCGGATCCGCGACCAATTTCTGGGCTAATGAAGTGCTTTTCATGCAGCCACCCGCTCTATCGCACGCAGGCGAACCGACGCTGCACGGGTATTGGTGGCCACTTCTTCAGGCGATGCTTTCTCGGAGCCCCGAGTCAGCAGACGGAAGGCCGGATCCGAACCTGCTGGCACGAACGGAAGGTCCTCAGGCACCGTCGATGCCGTCACTGTCTTGAAAGCACTCTTAACAATGCGATCCTCCAGAGATTGATAGGACAGCACCACCATGCGGCCCTCAATCCCCAGGACATCTAGGGCCGCAGGGATCGCGTTTTGGAGGATCGTTAGCTCGCCGTTCACTTCAATCCGCAGGGCTTGGAAAGTGCGCTTCGCCGGATTACCTCCGGTCCGGCGAGTTGCAGCAGGAATAGCCTCGCGAACTATCTCGACAAGCTGAGACGACGTCATGATGGGGGAAAGGGAACGAACGCGGACGATGCCTCGAGCTATCCGGGCCGCGAATCGCTCTTCTCCATACTCACGAAGTATCCGTCCTAGTTTCTCCTCGGAGTACTCGTTAACAACGACGGCCGCACTCAACTCATCGCGCGGGTTCATTCGCATGTCCAGCGGAGCATCCGTTGAGTAGGCGAAGCCTCTGTCTGGATCATCAAGTTGCATTGAGGAAACACCGAGATCAAAAAGCACCCCATCGGCATGCGCAATACCCAAATCTGCAAGGACCAAGGGAATCTCGTCATACACGGCATGAACGAGATTGACTCGTCCACTCCATTCGGACAACCGCTCACCGGCTATCGAGAGAGCTGATGGATCACGATCGATTCCAACCAAGCGCATGAGCGGGAAAGTTCGGAGTGCATAGTCGGCGTGACCACCCAAACCCAATGTCGCATCGACCAAAACACAGCCGGGCGCCGTGAGGGCTGGCGCTAGCAAGGCGAAGACACGGTCACGAAAGACCGGAGTGTGATGAGCGAATGGTGGTGTCACGAGTCGACTTCCCCATCGACCGGGACGTACGAGGTCCCGAGCGAGGATTTACGCCCAACCAGCCACGACGACTGAGAGCACGTATAAAACGGTGCCCGTCGCTACGCCGGCTACCATCACGGCAACTCCCGTCCGCACGGGGCGAAACCCAGCGGTGACGTCTACCGTTTCCTCGATTAGTGCCATGTCCTTCTCCTTGTTCGCGGTCGAGATGAACTCGTGTTCTTCAGTTGCGTTCTTCACCTGAGTGATCTGATTTCAAAGACCGATCTGTGGCGCATCGGTCAGGTCCCCGCCCGCTTTGCGCGTCCTGGTACCGGGGAAGGGGTGCCAGGGTGCGCCAAGCGGGAGGAGGCCTCACCGCACGCTTCACATCACTCCCGGGATCACCTCCTCGTCGATTTCCGAGAAGTCCTGCTCTTGGCGACCCAGGTAGCTCTGCCAGGTCTGCTCATCCCAGATTTCCGCTGTAGTGCCATTGCCGACGACGATCACGTCGCGGTCGAGGCCGGCGTACTCACGCAGGGCGGGGGGGACGGTGATTCGACCCTGTCGGTCCGGGATCTCATCTGAGGCCCCGGAGAACAGCACCCGCAAATACGCCCGAACCCGGGCATCGGATCGGGAAGCTTCGTTCAAGCGCTCGGAGTAGGCCGCGAATTCAACAGCAGGCCAGACCACGAGGGAGCGATCCTGACCCTTGGTGAGGACCAAACCTGCCGCCAGTTGCTCCCGGAATTTCGCGGGGAGCACGAGCCGACCCTTGTCATCTAAGCGAGGGGCGTGCGTGCCAAGAAACACGGTCACCCCTTCCCCACAAGCTACGGATTTCGCCACTTGAGCCCCATCGGCCCCAGCTGTAACCCCAAGTGTCGCCACTGTACTCCACTTTGCTCCACTGTCAACCCTCTTGCGCCACGAAAACCCCCTAACCCTCCACACCACCAAAACCGACACCTGCATGCCTAAGGTGCGGACGTGGATATCCGAAGGTCTTGGTTTGTCGGCTCGGCCATCGCCCTGGCGCTCGTCGCGGCCTGTTCGCCTACCCAGACCGACGGGGCGCCATCCGATGTACCAAGCCCGACCGTCCCAGCTGAGGTCTCGCCGCAACCCACACCGACCCGACCAGCCACCCCCACACCCACTCCCACTCCCACGCCCACACCCACATCCCCGCTGTCGGGTGTGCCCCAGCCCTCCCCGGAACCGGTATTAGTGGTCAAGCTCGATAACACCCGCAATGCCCAACCCCACGCTGGACTGCACGAAGCCGACGTGGTGTACATCGAGGAGGTCGAATACGGAATCACCAGGCTCGCTGCCGTTTTCGCCACCACCGTGCCCAACCGGATCGGGCCAGTGCGCTCGGCGCGGATCACCGACCTCGATCTGCTGGCGCAATACGGCTCACCGGCCTTCAGTTTCTCGGGCGTGCAAAGCAAGATGTGGCCGCTCATCGCCTCCTCGGGCTTGATCGACATTTCACCCAACAAGGCCGCATCGGCGTACCAGCGCGACTTCTCCCGTCGCGCGCCCTACAACTACTTCCTTGATGGACCACAAGGGCTGTCAGCAGCACCACAAGCCTCAACTGAGAGGGATATCGGCTTCGCCTTCGATGCGACGCCACCCCCGGATGGCAAGGTTGGGCTTTCTGCACGAGTTGAGTGGCCGGCATCTTCCGCGGAGTTCACCTACGACCAGGCATCGCGCCTCTACCGCGTCCAACTCAACGGTTCGCCTGCAGAGGCCGAAGAGCACTCCCGTGGGCAGCGAGCCGCGACGGTTGTACTTCAATATGTCGAGCAAACTCCTTCAGCATTTTTCGACAAGGGGGGAGGAAACACGCCCCACGCTGAAACTATCGGAGCGGGCGATGCCGTCATCCTGCGCGATGGTCTGCGTTACGACGCACGATGGTCGCGAGCCAATGAGCAGTCTGGGACGTTGTTCGAGAACAAGCAGGGCGAACCTTTGGCCTTCAAGCCCGGTCAGCAGTGGATAGTGCTTGCCAATAAGGAGCGACCGGCGGTTTTGTTCCCAGAGCAGTCCAAGCCGAGGAAGAATAAGCAACAGGACAACGCCTAGGAAACGTCGTGGTCGTTTGAGTCGCAAGGAACCACGGACCGAACTCCCTCCTCGTCGTAGGCATAGATCGCAAACTGTCCAAAGCTCACGGCGATACTCACCGCCTCATCAACAGGCATCCCCCACGCCAACCAGCCAGGCTCGCGCCAGGTTCCATCCGCAGAAAAGCCATCGGCCCGCCACAACTCGTGCCCGCGCGAACTGACAAACTCGCGCATTCGCTCATTGGCTGCTTCATTCTCGGCCCATGACGGACGCGCTGTGCCCGGGTTGTAGGCGGTCATGACCATTGCGGATTGCTGTCGGATGAGGCATTGCAACGCCGGATCTATCCACTCCTCTTCTTGCGGATCGAGGGCAGCAACCAAAGCTTCTTCATAGATTGCGAAAAGAACCTCACGCTCTGACATGGAGTCATCATGCCAAGAACAGTGCTGGCACTCACGCGCATGGGATGAGGGCGACCCCGACAACGAATGCCTTACAAGGAAACAGTTGTGCAGTGACTATGCGACCGTCGGGAGTAGCGACACCAACTAGCTGGGTAGATCCCGATCTTTCCGCGTGCACAAGTGGCCACAGTGCTAGTGACCCACCCAGACCACGCCCTGTTGCCTTGGCCACAGCTTCCTTGGCTACCAACGAACCCACTACCCCCAATGCACCAGCGATTTCTACTTCTCTTGGCGTGAGGCTTCTGGCCAGCCGTGAGACATCGCGATCAACTTTTTCGACATCGATACCGATGGGACAGGGGGCCGCCGCAGCCAACGCCAAGCCTGATGTGTGGGTAATCGACACACCGACATCACTGTTAGCCAGAACCGGAGCACCCGTATCGGAGATCCTGAGTACAGGATTGGCCACCCCAACCCGAGCGGCGGCCTGGCGAACTGCAGTCCGCCCCAGCATCCATTCGACCCAACGGTGAGAACCCGGCACTAGGCCTGCTGGGGCTTCAAGCGATCCCGTCAGGTTCGCAATATCCCTGGTATCGACCTCGTCGTCGAACTCCCACCCCTCCACAACACAAGACTCACTGGGGTATGGCCAGGTGAAAGGTTCGAGCACCCAGTGATTATCGCGCCCACCGGTGACGAGCGTCGATCGATCACGTGAAAGACTCTTCTACCCTCGAAGTCGGGTAGATAGGCAGGCGCGTGGTGTCCAGCAGCGTTCATGAAGAGCAGCTGTTCATCGACCACGCCCACCGGCTTCTCGAGGCTCACATCGCACATCTGCGTGACCGCATCGAATCGACCACACAAGCACCGGGGACGGGTACAGGTCAGGACGAGCTTGAGCGCGAGGCGCACTTGGATAACCTCCAGCAGCAGTTACGTGCAGCGGAATCTGCTCAATCCAAAGTGTGCTTCGGTCGGATACTTCTCGCCGAGGGCGATGACCATCACATTGGCCGCATCGGTCTTCGCGATTCCGATGGCGAGGTGGTGCTACTGGATTGGCGAGCTCCCAAGCCGCGCCCTTCTACCAGGCAACCACACGGGAGCCACTGGGATTGCATCTGCGCCGCAGGATCGCCACTCGCCTCCGGCTTCCGACACCCGAGGTCACACACGTCGACGACGAACTCTTCAATTCAGATCACTTATCCATAACGCCTGAAAGCGATTCGCGCGAGCCTGCGGGCGTAGCGTCCATGCAAACCCCACGCACCGGTCGCATGGCGGACATCCTTGCCTCCATCGCTGCCGACCAGGATGCGATCATCCGAAGTCCACTTGACCAGATGACAGTTGTGGAAGGCGGTCCCGGTACCGGCAAGACCGTAGTTGCTCTTCACCGCGCAGCGTGGTTGCTCTACACCTATCGGAACAAACTTTCTAAAGATGCAGTCCTGGTGATCGGACCCAGCAACGTCTTCTTAAAGTACATCGAACAGGTGCTCCCCAGCCTCGGAGAAACAGACGTTGTTCTCTTGACACCTGGACAGCTGTATCCGGGCATATATCCGAACCGAGGGGATCGCGCCTCGGTGGCACGCATCAAGGGCAGTGCGCGAATGGCCAAGGTAATCGAAGCAGCGATCGCGTTGCGCGTTCGTCTACCCAGGAACGATATGCAGCTATACACGGACACCGGAACACGTCTCCGCTTGAGCGTGGACGACATCACCGCAGCAGCTCGCGGCATCTCACGAACCCATCATTTTCACGCTGGCCGTGAGCCCTTCTTGCGACGTCTTCTGCAGTCAGCGGCCAGAAACATTGCGCGCGACACCGGACATGATCCTCACGATGACGACTACTGCCAAGAGATCGTTGCTTCGCTGGTTGAGGACCCCACCGTTCGACGCGAATTCAATTTAATGTGGCTCCCCACAACTCCAGTCAAGGTCATCCACCGACTCCTCACTGATCCGCATGAACTGTCACAGGCAGCAGTCGGCATCTTGAGCGAACACGAACAGGACCTGATCATCCGGGACTCGATCGCGGACTGGACCATCGATGACATTCCACTGCTCGATGAGGCGGCACACCTGCTCGGTCCATGGTTCCCGTCCACTCCCCCCGCACAGCAAGAGGACTATCGCGAACTCCAAGCCAGTGATGCCTACTCCATCAAGTCCGATCGCTTCGCGAGAAGAGGTGCTCCCGTTGCCGAGCGAGCTAGCGAGGACCGCGAATGGATCTACGGACATGTGATCGTCGATGAAGCGCAGGAGTTGAGTGCCATGGCCTGGCGAGCTGTCCAAAGACGAGCCTCGCGCAAATCCATGACCATCGTGGGAGATCTACAACAGTCATCGCATCCTGCCAGCCCGCGCACGTGGAATGAGGCGTTGCCCTGGGGGGGTGACAAGATTCATTTGCACACACTGAGCGTCACGTATCGCATTACGCGCCAAATTGCCGATGCAGCGACCGAACTACTCATTGCTGCTGGAGGTGAAGCTCCCCTCTTGACACCAATTCGCGATGGTGAGCCCGTGACTAGGCACGCTGTATCGATGGCACAAGCGGAGAACTACGTTCAACGAGTCCGCACATTCGAAGGGCGCAACGCCGTTATTGTTCCCAATTCTCTACTCGGACAGGTCCGCGAAGTCTTCACTTCTGTTGAGTTCGGTTTCGACAACCAAGCACTTGATGCCCCGATTGCCGTGCTCACCGTTCAGCAATCCAAAGGCCTGGAATTTGATTGTGTAATTCTTCTCGATCCTGCCGCTATCAGCGAGCAGCATGAGCGTGGTGCCGATGTCTATGTGGCCGCCACTCGAGCCACGCAAAGTCTGCACCTGCTCGATCTACTTGGCAACTAAGCGGCTTCGCTATGCGATCTCCAGGCTGCGCGGTTCACGGTAGACGACAACCGGACATGACGCATGGTTGACGCATGCGTTCGCCACCGAACCCACGTGCACATCTGGCAACACCCCGTATCCATGGGCACCCACGACGAGTAGTTCAGCACCTTGCGATGCATTCGACAGGGCCACCGCTGGCCTTTCTTGTACCAATCTCGATTCGACCGCGACATCCGGCACGAGTAGCTGCGCTCGATTTACAGTCGTGGACAACATCTCTTCGGCATCGCGCGCGTAATCCTCTTCCTGATAGGTCGGCGCGAGGAAAATCGTCCAGGGAATGATGAACCCGGTGATAGCTACAACTTCGTGATGCATGGCTTGCGAGTAACGCATCGCCCACGCAAGCGCCTGAGTGCTGTATTCCGAGCCATCCACACCAACAACCACAAAGCCCACAAGAAACTCCTCTCTTAGTCATTGAAAACTAATTACGAGCACACGGCTGATGCCAGACATTGCCCGGTCATCAACGCAACTCAGTCGGGCTTTGAATACGGCAGTTCACCCAAGGCCGGAGTTTCCTGATTATCCTGCGCGGTCCGCGAATCTCTCAGAGATTCAGTAATGTCCAACGGCGCTTCTAAATCCGTGGCAGACGCCACACCGAGTTCCTTCATGCGTCTTGCTTGCACCATAACTCGACTGTCCATCGATCCAACGAAATCGTTATAGCCCTTGACAGCCCCCATCAACCCCTTACGCAAGGTGCTCAAATGGTCCACCGCCTTCTCTAGCCGCGTGAGCATCTCGGCCCCTGCTGCACGAATTTCCTCCGCGTTGTCTGCCATCAATTTCCGCTGGTAACCAAACTGGATTGTGCGGAGCATGCCCAAAATGGTGGTCGGCGTTGCTAGGACGACATTTCGCGAGAAGACCTCCTGGAGCAAGAGGCCGTTGCATTCCAGTGCAGCCGATAGCAGTGACTCCAGGGGCAAGAACATGACAACAAATTCAGGGCTTGTTCCTGATTCCCAGTATCTTTTGGCGCTAAGTTCTTTCGCACGAGCAAGCAGATCGTCCGCATGCTTGCGCAGATATGCATCGATCTGAGTTTCATCCTCGGATTGGATTGCCTTCCAGTACGCATCGAAGGGGAACTTTGCATCGATCAAAATCTCCCCGCCGCCAGGCATATCGACAACGATGTCTGGTCGAGCTCCCCCCGTATCAGTCGAACGGGTGTCCTGGCGTCGGAAGTGGACTCCCTCCACCAACCCTGAGTGCTCGAGCAGCTGTTCGAGCTGCATCTCACCCCACTGGCCCCGCGATTGACCAGAGCTCATCGCGGTGACGAGTTGCCGGGTGGCATTCTCCAAAGACGTGTAGTTCCGCTGAACTCCTTCGATATGAGTGCGCAGTTCAGCAGATGCTTTTGCCCGCTCCACCTCAGCAGCTTGGGTTTGGCGACGCAGCCCCTCAAGTGCCTCACGGACCGGCTCGAGGCGTTCGTCCAGAGTCTTGGTACTCGACTGCTCGTGCTGAAGCGCAGACCGATCGGATTCCAATACTCGGATCTGGCCCTGAGCCTGCTGCAGTTCAGCCTGAACCCTGGCAACTTCCGCCTCCCCCTCGATGCGGACAAGCGCCTCTCGCTGTTCAATCTCGACGCGGGCTACGCGCTGGGCAACCAGCCAGCCAATGAATAGACCCGCGATCAAGGCGACAATGACGACGATCCCGATCACCGCTGAGGTCACCGTCGGCCCCCTTTCCGGGTTCTATCGACTGGCCCTCAGCCAGGTTAGCGGTGCGCTGCGACATTCGAGTGACCACCGAGCCTGATCACAAACCTCGAGACTACGCGGCCACCGAACAGGAGTCGCCAGCTCCGGGGAGACGATCCCGGTGGGCGTACATCCACGGACCGATTCGTTCCAACAGGTGGCGTAAACCCGGCACGAGTAGGAGTTCGCCCACAAAGCGATACGGCGCGCGCGATCGGCGAAGCATATGACCCATCCCTACGGGCCCAATCCAAAAATTCCCATTCTCTGCAACGAAGATCGGCCCCTCGTGGACCGCTGTTGCAGGAATCCCCCATTCGGTGAGATCTAGGAGTTGCCACGGGAGGATGTCGACCGGTGGGGCGACCTTGTCCTTGATGGCATCAGTGCCGTTTTGGCAGACCCCGCAGTCGGCATCAAACAAAAATGCCGGGCGGCCAGTCACAGATGGCGGTGGGTACATGTGACCAGGATACCCCTAGGGGTATTGGAGCGCATCTACACGTGGTCAGCGAACCGGTCGCAATCCACTGGCGATGCGGACTAATTGCCGGTAGGCCAAGCCGGTGCTGTCAATACGCACGTCCGTCGCTTGCGGCACACCCCCAACCGTGGTGCGAGCGAGCAACACGACCGCGCCACCGAAGCGTGCAACGTCTCGGCGCTCACATCGCCGCGGAGAACTCACCGATCCACCGTCAACGCCCGCCCCACAGTTTGCGTAAACGCGTGCCCGAATCAGCCGCTCGGCACCTGGGGAGCCAATTTTGAATGCAATGGTGTCGACAAGACGCTCGGTGGAGTGCTGCACGGGCTTAGCGGCCCACGACGTCGCCGCACCTTTTTGCGCCGTCGTGAAACTCGGCACCCGGCGGCCGTATGTGGAACCCACGAAAGTCGCCCTCGAACCCCGCACCGTAAGCCATGACGTCGATGTCGCGACGTTTCGTCAATCCTGCGGTGTATGTGGGGCTCCACAACTGCACTTTCCCAGCCAACAAGTTGTTGGCGCTTGTGTAACTGCCGGTAGACCGGACGAGATCGTCTGCCGCGAAGACACCCGGGGAAACAAGAACTAACGACGCTGACAAACCGATCAGCACTCCGGCGCGAAATGATCGTCGAACAAGCGATTTAGGCACCATGGCACTGTACGTGATGTGCTGCCCTGATCAGTTCACTCGAGTTGATCCGGTCACTCGCGAACACCACGAGCACCCAATCAGTGCAACTTTGATTCGCGAGCCCACGGGCACGGACCGCTCCAGGAGACCGTTGAAAGAACCCCGCTCCACGCTCAACCGACCAGCACGTACCCAACGGGACGATCCGGGCTGTTGCACCCGTACTTCGGCGAACCCGGTTGCGTCTGCCTCGCCAGCTCGAACAACGCCCATTACCCGGGTACCGCCTTTGACTGCATGAGCCGACAGTCCGCTCATGGTCGTTATCGCTGGTCGGACCCAGAAAGTCAGGGGATATAGGGCGAAGGAGGACTCGGTGGCCGGTTCAATGGCACGCACCACGGTGTCCAATCGAAACTGACCGGTTCCATCTGCTGGACACACGTAAATCTCATCGAGAAGTTGGCCGGCAACCGGGTCGCCCGGAAGAACAAGAAATGTGGCGTCGTTGGTTACACCAAGATCACCGGGCTTCGAGACCGTCAACTCCCCGATGATGGAGGTGTCGTCCGCCCGGCCGTACGTTGCCAGCACCGGAATGAAAAGGCACTCGCGGTCGATGAACTGCCAATCGTTGTCCATTGTTAGGGACAACTGCACCGAGCTGACCGAGCCTGGAGGAGTTTCAACGATCTCGCCGTGACTAGGGGGTGCCAATAGGAGAAGAACCGCGCCCAGGGCTAGGCCAGTAACCCAACGAAGGCGGTTCATGACGGATCATGTTGGGGAGAACTACGGCTACCAGCACCGTTGCCATGAGAATCGACCTTGACGTGATCGCTCACCCGCATCCGAACGGATGGGTCGGGCAACTTTGCATCGGTTACCTCTTCGGACACCGCACCCAAGGGTTCAACCAAGTCGCTGACCGCAGCGGACGACCAATCGTGGATCACACTGGTACGCAATAACACATCCTGTATCGATCGGTTTTTACGACTCACGAGAATCCACACGATTCCGATTTGGAACGTTACGCACAATGCCGATCGAAGTGCCGCGACCTTCCACGACAGGAGGCGGTCTCGACGGTTGAGAACTCGCACCCCCATCAAGCCCTGGCCGATGCTGCGCCCGCTCGTGGCCCACCCCCACGTCCAGTACGCCCACATGAGGAAGTAACCGCCCAGCACGAAATATCCAGGTCGCGGCATGCTGTACTCGACCAACGGATTGAAGACCAGCAAAAAGAGCCACACCGCTATCCAGACACCGATCATGATGGCTCCGACGATCACCACGTCGATTACCGCGGCGATCGATCTTGTGAAAAAACCAGCTCGCTCACCTTGCATTGCTCGAGCAGCGATCGGCAATGTCTGCAGCACTAACCCGTCATTAGCGTTGTGTGCCTCTCGGAAGTCGCGAAATGACTTCATGAAGTGGAACCCGGCTGCGGTAGATCTCCGGCCTCGATGACTTCTAGATCTCTTCCCTTACGCCGGAAGAGCACGGTATCTACGACCTTGGACACGAACTCATCGGTTCGTGCCGCCGAGTAGCGAGTTGTGGTGAAGGCATCCATCGCGATGCCGCCTGTGCTTTCTCGGATAATCTGGGGTAGATCGATTTCCTCAATGAGGTAGTCGGCGATCTGAACTAAGGGCACTCTGTCGATGATGTCCTCAATGTTGGCTTGTTTGACAATCCGATTGATGTCCACGCGCGTAAGGACTATCTCCGTCAAGTCCACCTGGTCCAAAGCAGACTCGATAACCACACGCAGGTCGACCCTAGAAATCACCACATCGGTCAGATCTATCCGATTCACAATCGCATCGACTATCGAAGGCACGAGTCGATCGAGCACTCCACCGATCACACTTCCAGTTGCCGCTTGTGTCAACGCGATGGCCGTCTGCGTGCCGTACAGCATCAGACCCACGGTGCTCGCGGCAAGGTCACGAGCCAAAGACAAAACATCGCCCTCTGGTTCGAATGGTCGGGACACAACCACCACCTCACGACTGGCCACGACAACCATCATGCTGCACGGGGCACGGAGGGCAAGTGGCACATCGTGTTGCCCACCTCCCCCAGTCGCACCGACACCACCTGCCTCTACTCGGCGAGAGGGCCGGTCTTCGCTTCCGGGAAGTAGTTTTGGCCGATGCCGCTACTGCGCTTGGGCACCATCACCGACCTAAACCACGAGACAACTTCATCGCCATCTTGATTCAACCCACGCGTCTTCATCTTGATGATTCCCATCTCAGGTCGCGAGGATGATTCACGTACCTCAAGGCACAGACTCTCTGCATAAATGGTGTCGCCAATAAACACTGGGTGGGTGAGTTTGATATCTGTCCACCCTAGATTGGCCACGGCATTTTGGCTCATGTCGATCACCGAAAGGCCGAGCACCAATGCGACCGTGAGACCGGAGTTGACGATAATCCGACCGCCCGTGATGGGGTTGCTTTGGGCGAGATCGGCGTTGAAGTGGTTCTGGTTCGTATTGCAGGTCAGCAAAGTGAACCAGGTGGAGTCGGCTTCAGAAATAGTCCGACCGAAGGGATGTTGGTAGGTGGTTCCCACCTCGAAATCTTCGAGGAACCGGCCTAACTGGGCAGGGACGACGTTGGTCATCCCGCAATCATGTCAGCGATCGCCGTCGGCTCGCTTGCGCCAGCGCTCTTCCATGCGATCCATGAAGCCGCTTGAGCGGGGTGACTGAGGGGCAACGCCAGGGCTTTCCGATGCCGGGGCGCTTTTCCCCTCGGCTGGGGTCCTTGCTCCACGCGTGAAGGCGAAGTACGTGAGCACCGCGCCACCCAGCATGACAACGAAGCCCGCTACGCCCAGCAATGCGAGCGGCATCGCCATACCCAAAAGAAGGATTCCCAATCCGGCAAGCACGACAACAACGCCAAGAGCAGCTCGCCCGCGGCTGGCCGATCCCGTGGATCGCAAACTGGTAGCGAACTTTGGATCCTCGGCGTAGAGGGCCTTTTCCATCTGCTCGAGCAGACGCTGCTCATGTTCCGATAGCGGCATGGCTAGCCCCCTTCCCTTCAGCTTCGGCGCGACGCGCCGTGGGCTAAGTCTGCCCCATCTCGCGTCGCTTCGCTCCCCGGTGGTGTCCGGTTCTCCCCCAGGATAAGCACCCGGCGGGCAAAGGGGAACCTCGGGCAAGGATTAATGCGGTCAGCCCAAAGATCTGCCTGGTCGAACGGCATCCGGGCCGTAGCGCCGGCGCAGGCTGTCCATGGCCACTTCTGCCTCTCGGCGCCCGTGATCTGGGGCCCCCAGCAGCATTTGGGCGGGTGTGCTGCCGCTTGTGGTCAAGCCCTCGACTCGGACACCCACGAGACGAATTCGGACCCGCTGCAGTTTGAGTGCCGAGAACAGGCCCCATGCGGTGGCGTAGATGTCGGCTCCCACATCCGTGGGCACCTCCAGGGTGCGCGATCGAGTGATGGTGGTGAAGTCGGCAAATCGCACTTTCAGCCCGACGGTGCGCCCCACCAGTTCGGCTGCACGCAGGCGGCGAGCTACCTGGTCGGCCAGTCCGGCGATCTTGGACCGGACCCATTCGTGATCGTCGGTGTCGGAGTCGAAGGTTTCCTCGTTACTGACGCTCTTCTCCGGTTCATCGGGGATGACCGCACGCGGGTCTCGACCCCAGGACAACTCGTGTAGATGCCGACCTTGAGCCGGGCCCAACGCCCGTTCCAAGGTGGCAACGGGAGTAGTGGCGATGTCTGCCACCGTTTCCAGACCCAAACGCACCAACTGATCTTCGGTTCGCTCGCCCACTCCCCACAGTGATCCCACCGGCAGCGGATGGAGGAAATCGATGACCTTGTCTGCCGGGACAACTAGCAACCCATCGGGCTTGGAATAGGTGGATGCCAGTTTGGCGATGAATTTCGTCGACGCGACACCGACGGAGCAGGTGATGCCAACTTCATCACGTACTCGAGCACGGATGAGAGATGCAATCGCACGAGGGGTACCAAGCCGGCGCAACGCACCGGCTACATCCAAAAATGCTTCGTCCAAAGACAGCGGCTCCACTAAAGGAGTGATCGAACCGAATATGTCCATAACAGCGCGGGATGCTTCGGCGTATCGGGAGTGGTGAGGGGAGATGAATGTGGCATGCGGAGCTAACCGCCGCGCTCGGGAGATCGGCATCGCTGAGTGCACACCCAGGGAACGCGCTTCGTAGGTAGCGGACAGAACCACGCCCCGATTACCGGTGCTGGCACCCACGATCACCGGGGTACCGATGAGCTCAGGACGCTCAAGGAGTTCGACCGATGCATAGAACGCATCCATATCGATGTGCAAGATGGTGCACCCGGTGTCGTCGTCTCCGAGATTCGCCAGCCCCCTCGGACGGCGGACCTGGCTTCGGCTCATACCCGCATCTTCTCCTTAGATTTCCTTCACCAGCCGGAGGCACCCGGACTGGAGTGCCACAACTTGCTGGGCGCAGCAGTTGTTATCGGCCGAGTTGCCCCGGCCGGAGCGATATCCGCGTATGGAGATTGCCGGAATCCGCTGGCATGTACCAGAACTTTGTCTGGTTTGACCTGTTCGGCGCCCGATAGTTCCTCGGTCAACAACTCGCGAACCGCATCCAGGCCCTCGTCCTTCCACAGACGTCGAACCTCGCCGAGGTCCCAACACCCAGTAGCCCGCATCGAGATTCCTCGCGGCCCAGACCGCCGCACATGTCCGCGAACGATTAGCAGCCACGATCCGAACAATGTCGGTGCATAGTGCTCCTGCACATCGTCGAAGAACGCTGCATCGATCGGTCCGGTGGAATCGTCGAGGGTCACGAAGATCACGCGTCGACCGCTGCGTACCGGTGGGCTTTGGATCGCAACCTTCACCCCGGCCACCCAGACCTGACTCCCCGAACGTTGAGCAAGCAGATCTTTCGAAGCGACCGCTCGCATCTCACTGAGTAGATCCTTATAGAAATCCACCACATGGGCGCTGACGTCTAGCCCGAGGACGGACATCTCCGCTCGCACCCGCTCCCCTATACCCATATCGGGCAGCCCGGTAGCCGGCACCTGTTCCACCTGTGCCCCGAGCAGGTCCAAAGACAACTGTGCGTCGACTCGTCCGATATGTCGATCGATATCGGCAGCCTGCAACAACAGATCACGTCTAGTGGTGGGCGCAGAGTGCAGTGAATCGAAAGCCCCGACCGTGATCAAATTCTCTGCCGCAGGTCGCGATAGGCGCGCTCGCCGATACGCGTCAGCAAAAGAAGAGAACGGACGACGACGTATCAACGCCTGTACTTCCTCGTCGCTGATACCCGCAACCTCGGTGAGGGGAATCCGGATGGCGTCTACTTCGGATGCTTCGGATTCCGGTACACCCTCCACGCGATAGACATCGTCGGATGCGTTCACATCCACTCCGAGTATGTGAACCCCGTGGATGCGGGCATCATCGAGCAATAGCCGCTTGGGATACATACCCGGATCGTGGGTGAGGATCCCGGCATAGAACGCGGCTGGATGGTGCGCTTTCAACCAAGCCGATTGGTACGTGGGTAGCGCGAACGCTGCTGCATGTGCTTTGCAAAAACCGAAGGAAGCGAAAGCACGCAGGATCTCCCAGACCCGATCCACCGTGGGCAGGTCATAACCCTGATTGACGGCTGTGGGATAGAACCACGCGCGGACATCGTCTTGGCCTTCCAGTGAACCCATACTGCGGCGGCATTCATCGGCCTCGGCCAGCGAGCAACCGGTCATGATCGCGATGATGCGCAGCACCTGTTCGTGGAAGACCACCACTCCGTAGGTCTCGCGCAAGATCGGCTCGAGGTCGGGGTGCGGATACTCCGGTGCTCGCCACCCCTGCCGGGCCATCAAGAAGGGCGTGACCATGTCGGATTTGACCGGCCCGGGACGAAACAGCGAGATGTCGATGATCAGGTCGGAGAACTCGGTGGGTGCGAACTTGCCCAATAACTCACGTTGGCCGGGTGATTCGATCTGAAAGCACCCGAGGGTTTTGGTAGATCGAATCAATTCGTACGTGCGCGGATCGTCGAGGGAGTTTCGATCGATATCGACGTAGGTTCCAGTATCGCGCTCTATTTCGGCAACAGCGTGGGCAATGGACGACTGCATCCGAACCCCCAGCACATCGAGTTTGAGTAGACCCATGTGTTCCACGTCGTGCTTATCGAAGTGACTCATCTGGTAGCCGGCGGCACTCATTTCCACCGGAGTGCGATCGAGCAGCGTGGCATCGGATAGCAGTACCCCGCACGGATGCATCGCGATATTGCGCGGCAGGCCATCGAGGCCTTCCACCAGATCGAGGAAATGATCAAGTTGACCTTCTTTGGCCAGCCGACCGATGTGGGAATCGCGAAGTTCGGGTAAATCCTCCAATGCACTGCGGGCCTGCCTGGCTCGCACATGCGGGAACGCTTTGGCGAAAGTATCGACCTCAGCAGCATCGAGGCCGAGTGCTGCGCCAACGTCGCGGATAGCGTGACGTACTCGGTACGTCTCCATCATCGAAACACTCGCCACCCGATCATTACCGAACCGATCACGGATGAGGTCATAGACCTCCAACCGGCGCGCGGATTCCACATCGATATCGATATCTGGCAGCACCCGGCGCAGCGGTGATAAGAACCGCTCCATCAACAGCCCATGTCGAATCGGATCCACTCCGCTGATACCCAAAAGATGCGTGACCAAACTCCCGGCCCCCGAGCCACGCGCAGCAACGCGGATACCTTCGGCCTTGACCAGGTCAACAACCTCGGCGACGGTCAGGAAATAACCAGAGAAACCAAGATCAACGATGGTGCGCATTTCATGTTCGAGGCGCTCGCTCGCCTCGCGCTGATCAGCGCCTACGTACCTCTCCGGGATCGCGGCACGGCAGCGCTGCAACAAAAGTGCGTCGGCCTCGCGCACCGGATCGGGCACATCTCGACCCAGCAGCACATCCAGCTCGGGAACGAAGACCTGCCCCAGCCCTAGATCCTTCTGCGGGTCCAGCGCGCAGTACTGGGCCAGGTGCCAGGTGTCTTCGAGTAATCGCCGGCCACCCCGCTCATCTCGACCACCAGCCACTGCGGCATCGGCGATCTCCGCGGCGATCTGGGTCATTTCGGTAGTTGACTTCAAATAGGCGTTTGGCTCGCTGCTGCGCTCGATGCGCGGTGAATTCATGGGAATGAGCAGCCGAGAGGCATCCAGCACCTGAGCTACCGGCGCATCCTGCGGCTGGGCGTAGCGAACTGCATTGGTGAGCACCGCAGGTAGCCGCTGTTGACGCGCCCAGGAGAGCATGCGCACGGCAGCGGCCGTTGAATAGCGATGCCTGCGGCGCGCAGGAAATCCCGGTTGCCGATGCGAGGTGACGCCTATCGCCAGATAGCGATCGAAGATCGCGCGCCATGGTCTCGTGACAGCTTCGGCAAGCGCGGGTCGATCGTTCGCTAGATAGCGTCCTGTTTCAGAGTCCGCTCCGAGAACAACGACGATCCCCTCGTGGTGTTCGCGCAGCGCCGACCACGGCAACCACGGTTCACCGCGGGTGGTGTGCGTACCGGTGTGTGCAGCGCTCACCAAACGACACAGCGAAGCCCAACCGCGCGCACCTGTGGCCAGTAGAAGCACGCGGGGCCTGCTTTCATCTATCCACGCACCGCCGCGAGCAGGAGTACCGCGCGCAGCGGGGTTGGTCGTGACGAATTTCGGATGCACCCGTGCCGGCTCGGTGGCTTCCACCGCGATATCCACACCGAGTACCGGACGGATGCCCAGACGTGCACACTCCCGCGCCCACCGCACCGCCGCATAGAGCCCATCGCGATCGGTGAGCGCGATGATCGATTGACCCAACTCACCAGCGCGTTGCACCAAAATCTCCGGTAGCGCTGTGCCGTACCGAAGTGAATGACTCGATGCAACGTGCAGGTGGGCGAAGGGTGGGACCGACGCCACCGACTCTTAACCGACCGCGCGTAGTCGTGATTCGAGCGCCGGCTGGTACGCCAGTTCCAAGACATCACACACTCGGGCCAGGAAAGTCTCGGCGTCGCGCACGAGATCATCTGCTGCTCGGTGGCTCACGCACGGGATGCCTGCTTCGGCGGCAGCCCGAGTACGCGCCCCGGCTGCGAAGAAATCGGCCCATTCAGCCATCGGTGGACACACTTCGCGCAAGACCACCCAGGCACTGCGGACGCGACGGGATCGGTCACGGTCACCACCACGCCGGACGGCTCCCGGTGCCACGACTGCGATGACCGCGGCAGCGGCCCGCAATGCGGCCAGATGGGCGGCTGCATACCGCTCGTGAGGGGTCGCGGACATCGCGGCACGCGACAGTGCACGCCGCGCTGCTTCGATTAATTCCATGTGCGGCAATTCCTTGTGCGGCAATTCCTTGTGTGGACGAGTGAGGGTGGGGGTCGTGCTCATCTGGGAGTCCTCTCCTGGTTGACCTACGTGCTGGTTTTCGACCCCACACCTCGACCCGTGAACCGCGAACGAGCCCTGGCCGCCGGGACAGGGGTCGAGGCGGCCCCGGCGGCCATCGAGCACCGAGTGGGTGCCCGGGCTCGTTATCGAGCGGGCAAGGCCCCAGCCGCGAATCCGGAGCCATGCTGGTCCGATCAGGTGCTTTCGAACACTTGTTCGAACCAAGGGGAACGTTAACCCCACCCCCTGACAGCCGTCAACCCCGTCCGATTGACCAACTTTCCGCCAGGGTCTGGCCGATCGGTGCACCTTCGGCCAGACCCTGGCGGAAAGGCGCACAATCTGCCCGTTTCGCTGCCCGTTTCGCCGGGTGAACTAGGGCAGCACGTCGACGATCATGTCGATCCGCTCGGCCAGCGTGGTGTCCAAGTCCGTGATTCCACCCTCGGAATGGGTGGAGAGTCGGAAGGTGAGCGTGCGCCAGCGGATATCGATATCCGGATGGTGGTCCATCTCTTCCGCGGCCTGGGAAACCTTGGTTACGTAATCGATACCCCCGAGGAACGTCTTTGCCTTCACCTCGGCCACCAGGGAATCTCCATCACGCTTCCAGCGAGGGTGCAGCAGACAGAAATCCGCAATGCGGTCGTCGGTCAACAGGTCAGCCATGGCACGCACCTCACGCTCGGGGATATTCACTGTGCACGACCCTGCCTTATTGAGTGCCCCTTCGCCAGTCCTCGAAACCTGCACCTTCTGTCGCAAACCTTCTTTTCTGTGACCGAAAGTGCAGGTTTCGGATGCGCGGCGCAGTTAGGTACGCCCCTGCTCCAGCGGCTCATCCACCGTGGTCACGGGTGCGCGAGCCGTTCCTGATCGATACGAGGCGCGAGCTAGGGCAAGACCCGAGAGCGGCACGGTGACCAGATGAGCTACCAACACCAACACCAACACAATGACCGACCGCACCGACCATTCATCGACGATCGCTGCAACGATGATCAGCAACAAACCAAGTGCTGCGGCCTTAGAGACGGCGCTCGCCCTGGTCAGTGGATCAGGAAGGCGCATGATCCCAAAACCAGCCAGCGCCACCAATCCAGCACCCACGAGGACCAGCACTGCGACAACTATCGACCAGATCATGTCGACTCCTGCTTTCGATCCTGACCGCGATCTTCTTCACTCGTTACTTCCTTGCGCGTCACCAATCGAGCCAGACCGATGGTGGTCAAGAATCCGACGAGAACGGCGATGAGGGCAAAGTCGAACAAGATCGGCTCATCAAGACGCAGAGCAATCAGCACGATCGCACTGACCGCTGCGATAAATCCCAGTTCGGCAGCGACAACGCGGTCTGCTCGTGAGGGACCGATTGATGCACGGACAATCGCAGCAAGGGCTCCAGCAACCACGAGCACGAGTGCGATGTCTACGACCACCACGGGCGTGTTCATGGCGCCGTCACCGCCAAAGGCTCAGCGAATGCGCGCGCGACTCGCTGCTGCAGATCGCGGAGTTCCTGCTTCAGTGCTTTGGGATCTCCGGCGTACAGGCTGTGCACCCAGGCCTCATCGAGATCGTCGGCTACCTCCACCGTCAAGGTTCCGGGAGTCAGGTTGATCAAGCTCACCCACACAGCAAGTTGCGTGGGTGTCGTCAAATAGACGGGAACAATCACGATTCCCGGCTTCAATGCTGCCGACGGCCAGACGATGTCCCGCGCAACCTGAAACGAGGCAACAACAATCGCCCATGTGGCCCACACAGCCAGAGCGGGAAGGCGCCACAGTCGCTGCGCTAGCCGACTCACTATGAGTCACCTCCCAACACCGCGGTGACGTAAGCGGTCGGATCTGCGAGTGATTCACCAGCAGTCTGGGTGAGCGACAACAACCATTCGGGAAATATTCCGATCGCCAGGGACAACAGAGCCAAAGCCAGACCGGGGATCACCAGCAGTGGTCGCCACCGCGTGACCGGCGGCGCCTCGACAGCAGCGGCGACATCGATCGCGGTACCCGTAGCTCCTGCACCCACGGAAACAACAGTCACGTCGCTGGGAGTCTGCTCGTCCTTACGTTCACCCTTCGATGCTCCCCAGAACACTCCGGTGCCGAGCTTCAGCATTGAAATGAGGGTTCCTACGCTGACAACGAGAACAACGACGACGACGATCGCGGCCCCCGCGTCCACCGCAGCGGTCAAGACCCCGAGTTTCGCCCAGAAGCCGGAGAACGGAGGAAGCCCCACGAGGGATAGTGCGCCCAACATGAACGCGAAGGATGCGACCGGGTGCGCACGCGCCAACCCACCCAATCGTCGAATGATGCCGGTTCCTTCTTCGTGCTCGACCGTTCCGCCAGTGAGGAACAAGGACGTCATCACGATCATGTGATGGATCAAGTAGAACACCACCGCGGCCATGCCGACGGCGCCGGCAAGCACCACGCCCACGAGGATGTAGCCCATGCCACTGACCATCTGGAAGGTCAACGTGCCGCGAATCGTGCCTTCACCCAAAGCTCCGAGAACTCCGACAATCATGCTCAGCACACACACGACTATGACGATTACGGTGATTAGCTGACCAGGTTCGTAAATCACCGCGATGATGCGCACGATCGCGTACGCACCGATCTTGGTGAGCAATCCAGAGAATAAAGCTGTGACGGCTGGCGAGGTGTACGGGTACGTCGCCGGCAGCCAGCTGTGCGCGGGAACCAGTGCTGCTTTCAGCATCAGCGCGATCATGATCACGCCAGTAGCGATACCCACCACCGGAAGCACGCCTAGGCCCGCGAGCGCTGCGATATTGACGGTGCCGGTCACGCCGTAGACCAGACCGAGTCCAGCGAGGAAAAGTGTCGAGGCCGTGAGGTTGACGATCAAGTACAACCGCGCTGAGCGTAGTGCGGTGAGGGTTCCGCTGCGGGACATCAGTATGTAAGACGGCAGCAACGCAACTTCCACCATGACGAACAGGTTGAACAGATCGCCTGTGATGTAGGCGCCGTAAACCCCCGCAGTCATGATCGAGACGGCCGGCACGAACCACCGATCCATGCCCAAGCCGGCGGCGTAGGCGAACACCAAACTGGTGAAGACCAACACGGCCGTGGCGCCGAGCATCAGCGCGCTGAACAGGTCGCCCACGAACGCGATCGACACTCCCCCAGGCCACCCGGCGATCTGCGAGACCACTACCTGACCATCGATCGTGGCCAGGACCAGCAGCACCGCGATCACGAAGACCATCACCGGCACCAGCAGACCAATCAGCCGACTGGCCCATCGCGCGCCCAGGACGAACGTGATGACTGCCGCGGTAAGTGGACCGATGAACACCACCGGCAACGCCCACGTGGAAAGGAAGGAGACGTCAGTCATCGTGCGCCTCCCCTGAAGCCTCGTCGCGCGAATCAACCTTGGAGGCCTGCTTCGCCGTGCGAGCGACCAAGCTCAACAGATAAACGGTCACGCCGAAGGTGATGACGATGGCGGTCAAGACGAATGCTTGCGGTAGCGGATCGGCCATCGTGTCCAACACCGCTCCGCCGTCGACCAGAGGTGCTTCACGACGGAACGTGCCTCCGGCGGCGATGATGATGAGGTTCGCCGCATGCCCGAGCAGGATGAATCCAAGAATCAGCCGCACCGCACCGCCACGGACTATCAAGAACGTGCCCACGCCGGTCAGTAGCGCTACCGCGATCGCAAGTGTCATGACGCTACCCCCGATCGGTTGACGTCACGTGACTCATCCTCGAGTTCGTCCTGGTCGTCGATGTCCATGCCATCGAGGCGTTCAAGGGCGACGCGCACCAGACCGACCACGATCAACAGCACTCCGAGGTCAAAGATCAACGACGACGTCAATGAACCGACGATCGGCACATCGATCTTCACCGGCGCAAGCGCAGAGGCGCCCGTGAGCGGGCCGATGAATGCGGATGCGAGCGCCGTTCCTAGCCCCACGGCCAGCAGCACACCCGAGCTCGGCAACTTCACCTTCATCCCGGAGATCGTTGCCACTGCTACTGCGGCACCGGCGACGAGCCCGGCGATGAAGCCGCCGCCAGGTTCGTCGTGTCCGCGCCAGAACAACACGGCTGCAGCGATGACCAGCAATGGGATGACCACACGCGAGCCGACTCGCAAGATCGTTTGCTCGCCGCGACCGAGCACCTCTGCCATCGCGTCTTGGCGGGCCCGCAAGGTCACCGCCGTGGCGGCGAGCAGACCCAAGGCCGCCGCAAACAGCACCGTGATTTCACCGAGGGTGTCCAGTCCACGGAAGTCGACCAGAATCGTGTTGACCACGTTGGTCCCACCGGTTAAGTCCTCGGCTTGGGTCAGGAAGTACGCGGATAGATCGGAAGGCCCTCGTCGGCCAGTAAACGCCCACACCGCCAACCCGCTGATCACGCCGACCACGACGGCGCTGATGGCAGCAAGGGTCGGGCGTCCGATGTCACGATGACGCGGCAGCCTCGCGAGAACCGGTGCCGCAACGACCACGGTCAAGAACTCGACCAGAAGCAAGGTCAAAGCTACGTCGGGCGCGCCCAGGAGCAACAGCCAAACCGCGATGATCAATCCGACGAAGCCGGCGAGCACTAGCGCGGTGATGGTGGTGCGCGCACGGGTGAGGAACACCACCGTTGGTATCAACAATGCGAGCACTGCGAAGTCGACAGGCTGCATGGCGTCTGGAATTACCGGGTTCAACCCACCGAGTGCACCGGGGATGATCGCCAGACCGATCGCCGTGAGCGCGACGATGAACACGCCAACACCGAATAGGTGCACGCCCACCGAGGTGCTGTGCGCCGGGCGTCCCACGTTCGCACCGAGGCGCACGAGTGCGAACCAGATGCGGTCGAAGATGATCGGACCGCTGGGAACCGGCGGCTCCTCACCCAGGAAGCGCAGCACCCAGCGCCGGCGGAAGTGCAGGATCAAGCCGAGCGTGATGGCGATCGCGGACAAACCGAGCGCGATACTCAGGCCGTGCCACAGACTCAGGTCCGAACCCACCATGGTGAACCCGACGTCCACCGTGGTCCGGTCGATGATGCCGTTCAAAAGCCCAGGCCAAATGCCCAGAACCAATCCGGCAATCGCGGGAACGAACGCCGGCGCAAGGAACAACCACGATGGTTCGTAGAGATTGCGCTGGGTGAGCGGTCCGAAGAAGGCACCGAAGAAGATCCGCGCGCTGTACGCGAATGTCAGCGCGGCCCCGATCACTGCGATGGCTGCGGCTGCGGCACCTGCCCATGCCTGACCTTGTGCCCATGCCGACTGCGGCAAGTTGAGGAAGGAGTAGAACGCCTCCTCCTTGGCCACGAATCCCACGAGCGGTGGAACACCCGCCATGGACATCGCGGCCAATCCGGTGAGCGCCGCGGTGATCGGCATCGCCCGCCACAAGCCGGAGAGTTGGTTCAGGTCACGACTTCCAGCTTCGCGATCGACGATGCCGACAAGCATGAACAGTGTTGCTTTGAACAGAGCGTGCGCAGCAACCAAGAGCGCGGCTGCGGCCAGCGCGGCGGAGGTGCCGACCCCGATGAGCGCGACCATCGTGCCCAACTGGCTCACCGTCGAATATGCGAGCAGCGCCTTGAGATCGCGTTGACGAAGCGCTTCGAATGCACCGAAGACCGCGGTGGCCAAACCGAACGCCAGCAGCGTGATGTTCCACGCGGGGAACGCCAAGAACAGTGGAGACATCAACAGCAGCAGATAGATGCCGGCCTTCACCAGCGTGGCGGCGTGCAGGTACGCACTCACCGGAGTGACCGCGACCATCGCTCCGGGTAGCCAGAAGTGGAAAGGCACCTGCGCGGACTTGGTGAACGCCGCAAGCATGATCAAGATGGCGACGATCGTCAGTTCCGTAGCGGTCAACCGCTCGGGTGCGAGCATGAAGACCTCGGCGATGTTCGTCGTCTGCGTCCGAACGGCGAGCACGACGACCGCGCCGAAGAGGGCCAAGCCGCCCAGTCCGGTGATGACTAAGGCGCGGATGGCCGGCCACGTCCCGCCCTTACCGCTGCCAGCGACGAGCAGGAAACTGCTCAAACTGGTGATCTCCCAGAAAACCAGCAGCAAGATCAAGTCGCCGGACAGGACAACGCCCAGCATCGCCGCACCGAACAACGTGAAGACCGTGTAGAGGCGTCCGACCTCGTAGCTTGGGTCCAGGTACTGGGGCGCGTAACTCAAGACCAGCGCACCCACGCCCAGCACGAGCATCGCGAACAACAAAGACAGCCCGTTCAGACGCAGTGTGAATTGCACATCGAAGGCCGCGACCCACTGCCAGGACTGAACGATCGTTTCCCCACGCATCACCTCGGGGGATTCAACGAGTAGTAGGGCAGCCGAAATGAGGAAGACGACGGCCAGCGGGTAACCAGTGAACCTGCCCAGGTACCGCACCATGAGCGGCACAAAGGCGGCAGCGAAGCCGACGAGTGCAAGGGAAGCCACGAGCATGAGCGCGAGCCACCCCTCTCCCTGCTAATTCAGCGCCACACAACTCCTCAGCCGGCGTTGTCGACCACATTAGCCTGCGTCACCCCGTGCCGCCCTTGCGCACACTCCCCCAGCGCACTGCCGATTCACCTCCTCGCCACTAACCTCGCTGCCATGTCTGGTCCCCTTCAGCAGCATTCAGTTATCCGCGTTCGCGAGACACTCGCGCGCCTTGGCGCAACAGGTGAGATCCGCCATCTCGATGATTCGGCGCGCACCGCCAAGGAAGCAGCCGACGCCCTGAGCATCGAAGTCGGACAGATCGCGAGTTCGCTCATTTTTCTCGCCGATGGTGCACCCGTTTTGGTTATCGCATCGGGTGGTCACCGGGTCGATACGGACAAACTTTCCGCAGTCCTCGATGGTTCGCAGATTTCCAAAGCCAACGCCGACGACGTTAGAAGCGCCACCGGCTTCGCGATAGGTGGAGTTGCTCCCGTGGGTCACCCTGAGCCACTGCGCACCATCATCGACATCGCGCTGTCGCAATACGACGAAGTGTGGGCAGCAGGTGGCCATCCGCACTGCGTGTTTCCAACGAACTATGACGAACTCCTGCGCATCACTGGCGGCGCCGCCGCTGAGGTAGGCGACTAACGTCAGACCTCCGACCTAGCGTCCGGTCATGGCCCCAGTCGGCAATCCAGTTCCCGACACCTTGTTCGTCTTCATTGACGAGTCAGGGAACTTCGACTTCTCACCGAACGGCACTCGCTACTTCGTGATGGCTGCCGTCGTTGCGCTCACACCACTCGATTCGGCGGCTGAAATGCAGGCGCTTCGATACCGATTACTCGCTGGCGGACTCGATCTCACGGGCTTTCATGCCAGTGAAGACCGACAAACCACCCGCGATGCCGTCTTCGAGGCATTCACAAGAATCTCCACGGTCCGGTCGCATGTCATCTATGGGCGTAAGCAGCAAGCAGGACCTCACCAACAAAATGAGGCCGCACTGCACTCCCTGTTCGGGCATGCCCTCATTCAGTTCGCCGTCAGCGTCTATGCGGCAACGGAGTACCGGCAAGTCGTCGTCATCTTCGATCAGGCACTCACGAGAAGAAAGCAAGGCGCCTTCAATGCCGCGGTGAAACCACAACTAAAGGCACTGGAGAAGCCCTTCCACCTGTACTTCCAGCCCATGCACGCAGATGCGAATGGCCAAATCGGCGACTACATCGCCTGGTCAAAGTTCGTTCAACTTGAACGGGACGAACAACGGCCATGGACGACGCTACAAACAAGCTTGCGGCCGACGGAGTCGGACTTGTTCTCCTCGGAGAGCGGAGAAAACGTCGCGACAAGAAGTGACCGCCCCGACTAGCCGGACATCGGCAGAGCCCAGGGGCTCTTGTCATCGGGGCGGAACGTTTGAACGAAGTTTATCAGATACGTGCGACAGCGGCTCGGTAGCAGGCTACTACCCGGACACCGCGTTCAGGCCGTCACTTACTTCTCAGAGTCCGGGTCGAACGAGGTCTTGTCCCGTCAGGGGCGAGCCCGAGGCGATCCCTTTTTCGATGTTGCTTGCGCAGACAGCCCCCGACGGGCTTCTCGTTCCGCCACAACGTTCCTTCCCACCTGATCGGCTAGGAACTCCTTAACTGCGGCTGGGTCCAACCAGGCAATGTCTCGCAAGGCCCAGCCGATGGCCTTGGCGATGAAGAACTCCCCATCGCCCCAATGTCGATTGCACAGGTGCAAGATGCGATCGATGTTCGTCTCACGCTTCCACCCACGCTGATGAGTAATGGCCGCACGGATGAGCCAACGGTTCCCAGACTGCGACCACTCGTCCATGAGCCAATCGGCATCGAACTCCCGACACAACGGACTCACCGCAGCTGTGACGAGACCGTCCACTGTGTCCCACCACGGTTTGGTGGTCACGAGTTCGGTCACGTACCCATCCAGGAAATACTCGTCCGCGCTCGAGTGATAACGCTGAATTAGGTCGTAAGCCGCGTAGTGATACTCGCGTTCGGGAAGCTCCATGAGAGACGTTGCAGCGCTACCAAGCTCCACACTCGATGGGCCATCAAGGCCTTGCCACGCATGTCGCAGGGCCCGACGACGCTCAGGGGCTGCGATTCCCAGGAACGGCGCGACGTACTTCATATAGGCGGCCATCGGGGCAGCCCGTTCGACGTTTGCTAACGGTCGCAAAGCACCCTGAGTTGCACTAACAACCTCGAGCGACCAGCCCTCGCTCTGATCAAGCAACCTGGTCACTTTCGGCCAGAGCCTTGAGTCGAACGAGAGTTTTGAGAATCGCCTTCTGATTGTTCTCGTAGGCATTCATCAGGTTCAGCCCCGGCGGGAAAAGCGCCGTCGAACCGTCGAAGGTCTCGGTCACCTCGGTGGTGTTCTCGTCGATGGCCCGCAACTCATAGCGCCAGCGGTGTCGGCCGGCGTGCCGCCAAGCGATGCGGGTGGGTTCGTCGAACTCCTCGACGGTGTTTTTGATCTTGTAGGGGAAGCCCACCTTCATGTCCATCCCGAACGTGGCATCCTCGCTCAACCGATGGGGTCCGGAGAAGCCCTTCTTCACTGTGCCCGAACCGTCGAACTCTGGGTGACGGTAGGGGTCAGCAACGATGTCGAAAATCGCCTGGGCTGGGGCGTTGATCACGATCTTTCCCGCCTTGCGGTACTTGTGACCGGTGTCGACAACATCTGCGCGAATCGAGGCCTCACCCATGGCTCCACGGTAACGCCGCTGGGCCGCCTATGCTCGTTTCACATGAGCCAACGGGTCTACATGGGGCCTCGTCCCGAGTCCGGACGTGGTGGTAACCGGTGGGTTCGCTTGATTCCCGTTCTCTTCGCGGCCATCACAATCGCTGCCCAGATCATTTGGGTGCTGGTCGACGCCGACGCAAGGGTGCTGGTCACAGCTGTATCCGTCACCGCGTTCTTCCTCACCTCTGTCACACACGCGTACCTAAATCGAGGAGCGGCTTGGACCGTCGGATTCTTCGCGATCACGATCGCCTTCGGTTGGCTGATTGAGGTGCTGGGAACCACGACACAGTTCCCGTTTGGTGATTACATCTACACAGATGCACTTGGCCCCAAGGTGCTGGGTGTTCCGATTTTGATCCCTATGGCGTGGTCGATGGTGGCCTATCCCATGTTGTTGGCAGTGCAGCGCCTATCGAGCACGAGCTTGGGAGTCGCACTGATCGGCGGCTGGCTCCTGATGGCATGGGACCTGTTCTTGGATCCCCAAATGGTGGGCGAGGGCTACTGGGTGTGGCAGACCATTGGCTGGGAACTGCCCGGTATCGATGGCATTCCGCTCCAGAACTTCCTGGGCTGGTGGCTTGGCGGCATCGTGTTGATGTTCCTGCTTGATCGGCTGCCCCGCAAAGCGGCCAACGACACTGTGCCCAACGTGTTACTGCTGTGGACATTCGCATCAAACATCCTGGCCGCGGCGGTTTTCTTCGATCGCCCGCTCGTGGCGATATGGGGAGGCATCGCAATGGGAATCGTGGTCATCCCCTGGGCTTGGCGGCTGTGGAGCCAGCCGCGATGGTGAAGAAACTCATTCCCTGGCTGGCGCTGGGAGCAACGGCCCTCACGATTCACGCTGCATGGAACGTCCGACAGCTACGTCGTCCCCAGCCACCAGCCGGTGAGGTGACCGAGAAGGTTGCAGTGCTTATCCCCGCCCGCGACGAAGAGCAACACATCGGACCCACTATCGAAAGCGTTCGCGCCCAGGAACGCGTCACGCGCCTGGCCATACATGTGCTCGATGACGGATCCGGTGATGCGACAGCCATCATCGCGAAGTCGATCGCCAGCAAGGACGCGCGCGTGAGTGTGCACGAAGAGGCCGACGAGGCCCCTCCCCCAGGCTGGCTCGGAAAGAACTACGCCTGCGCGCGCTTGAGTGATTCGGTTGATGCGGACGTCCTGATTTTCCTCGATGCCGATGTCCGGCTTGAACCATTGGCGATCGCATCACTCGTGAATGAACTTCGCTCAGGTGGCTTCGATCTAGTGGCGCCCTATCCGCGTCAAGAAGCATCGGGTCTGCTGGAAAGACTCGTGCAGCCACTGCTCGTGTGGTCATGGGCCACAACCGTTCCCTTACGCGTCGCGGAGAGCCGGCAGTGGGCGTCCATGTCGGTCGCCAATGGGCAGTTATTGACATTTGATGCAACGGCCTACCGCACGATCGACGGTCATTCATCGGTGAGCAACGACGTCATCGAAGATGTAGCGCTGATGCGTCGAGTTCGTGAAGCGGGAATGCGTGCCGTGACCGTCGACGGTTCACAGTTGGCTACTTGCCGGATGTACGAGTCATCTACCGACCTCCTTGACGGCTACACGAAATCCGCGTGGGCGGCATTCGGCGGCCCACTTGGGTCGATCTTTGTCAACAACGCACTCCTCGGCCTATACGTGCTACCCGCCCTAGCAGCAGTCTTCGGGCGGGGTCGAACTCGAGCTTGGGGTCTCCTTGGATACGCGGCAGGTGTTACCGGGCGGCTGGTTGTTGCCAAAGCGACGGGGGAACGCCAACTCCCGGACGCACTTGCTCACCCTGCCTCGATCATTGCGTTCGTCGTCATCAACAAGATTTCGTGGTGGCGACACCTGAACGGCACCACGGAGTGGAAAGGCCGTAGCGTCTAGACATGGGTTCATTTCGATGAGCAGTGTCATCGTCATCGGTGCCGGAGCCGCTGGACTTGCCACCGCAGCACGCTTGGCCGTTAAGGGCCACAGCGTCACGGTGCTCGAGCAAGCTAATCGGGTCGGCGGGAAACTCGCTACGTACCGCCGTGATGGATTCGCCTTCGATACCGGACCGAGCCTGTTCACGTTGCCTGCGGTGTATCGCGATCTGTTCCTCAAGACCGGGAAGGCCCTCGAGGAGGAAGTAGACCTGCAGCCGGTGGAACCTGGATTCGGCTATCACTTCGCCGACGGAGCGAGCGTGACCATGCCGGGGGTCGATCCTGCTCGCTGCGCGCGAGCGCTCGGCGATGGCCTCGGTGGTCGCAGCGCCGACGATTGGCGCGCATTGATGGATCGAGCGGCCCGAATGTGGCGGCTCACCCGAGGACCTTTTCTCCAAGCACCCCTTCAAGGGTGGAAAAGCCTGATGCCACTTGCCAAACCGGCGGACGTTCGGACCATCGCTCCGTGGTCCAGCTTGCGAAAACTCGGTGAATCAACTTTGTCTGATCCGCGAGCGATCACGTTGCTGGATAGATACGCGACGTATACCGGTTCTGATCCCCGGCGGGCACCCGCAGTGCTCGCGACCGTTCCCTACGTGGAGCAGGAGTTTGGTGTCTGGCATTTGGGGGGTGGGCTCGGCACATTGGCCGACGCCTTGCATCGCCGATGTGTCGAGCGCGGCGTGGACGTGCGCACCGGGACGGACGTCACCGCGATTACGACGGATGCCTCAGGTGTAACCGGGGTGATGGTAGATGGCGAGCACATTCGTGCGGACATAGTGGTGGCCAACTCCGATGCAGGTTTGGTCTACGGGGAGCTTTTGGACGACCCTCGCGCGAACGAACCGGCGCGAAGTATCCAGCGCAGCGATGCCAGCCTCGCCGGATTCGTGCTCTTGTTGGCTGTTCGCGGAAGGACACCCGGCTTGCTGCACCACAACGTGTGGTTCCCGGAGGACTACAACGCAGAGTTCGATGCAATATTCGGCAAGAACCCCCGGCTGGTCGATGATCCAGCGATATACGTCTGCGCACCTGACGATCCGGCCATGCGGCCAGATGACGACCACGAATCCTGGTTCGTGTTGGTGAACGCTCCTCGCCACGATCCGCAGCGCGGTGTCGATTGGACCGATCAGCACATGGCGCAGGCTTATGCCGAACGCATCCTGACGTTGCTCGCCAGGCGCGGCATCGATGTGCGCGATCGAATCGAGTGGAAGGAAATCCGCACGCCAGCGGATCTCGAACGCGACGCCCGCGCGCCCGGCGGCTCCATCTACGGCACATCGAGCAACGGCGCCCGTGCAGCCTTCGCCCGGCCCGCGAACCAGTCCCCCATTCCCGGACTATTTCTCGTGGGCGGCAGTACGCACCCTGGCGGCGGCCTGCCACTGGTGGGTATGGGGGCGGAGATCACCGCCGAACTCATCGGACGCCCCTAACCACAGGTCGCCCATCGCTACGCTGGCTAGATGCTCGGCGACCGCAACGAAGCTTCGAATGTGAGTGAGCGCGTTCGTGCCCCTCTCGACGTTGCCGATCTTCGACCACGTGTCCAGGCAACCATCGACGAAGTCCTTACTCGTCAAGGCGCACTGCTCTCCGCCGTCAGCCACGAAATGGAACCGCTCGTAGCCGCACTTCGAGATCTCCTAGCCGGCGGCAAGCGTCTGCGCCCGGCTTTCGCCTACTGGGGTTGGCGCGGTGCGGCCGACCGCACGGACATCGCCACGCACGACGATGCGATTGTCCACGCCGTCACGGGCCTTGAATTTCTCCAAGCTTGTGCACTGATCCACGACGACGTCATGGACGGCTCGGACACCCGTCGCGGTTTACCCGCAGCGCACCGCCGGTTCGCTGGCCTACATCGAGGCGAACAGTGGCTTGGCTCGCCGGAATCCTTCGGTGTGGGCGCCGCGATTTTATTGGGTGACCTGTGCTTGTCCTGGGCTGATGAAGTTCTGCTTACCGCAGACCTACCCCGCGACACTCTGCACCGCGCGAAAGCGATCTACGACGAAATGCGCTCCGAGCTGATGGCCGGGCAGTACCTCGATCTACTCGAACAGGCCTGCGGTGGTGGCTCGGTGGATCGGGCGCTGCAGGTGGTCCGCTACAAGTCCGCCAAATACACGATTGAGCGCCCACTACATATTGGAGCTGCGCTCGCCGGCGCACCAACATCGGTTTTCGCTGCCTACAGCGGCTACGGCCTGCCACTCGGTGAGGCATTCCAGTTGCGCGACGACGTTCTTGGCGTTTTCGGAGATCCTGAGCAGACCGGTAAGCCCGCGGGAGATGACCTTCGAGAAGGCAAGCGAACGGTTCTCATTGCTGTTGCTACCGAGCGCGCTGACCACAATCAGCGGGGTCGCCTCCGGACACTTCTCGGTGATCCTGGGCTGGATGCCACGGGTGTCCAGACGCTGAGGTCCATCATCGAGGACACCGGCGCCCTCGCCAGCACCGAATCCATGATCGAAGACTTGCTGCAGGAGTCCTTGAATTCACTGGACAACGAGCACATCAGTATTGAGGCACGCGAGGTGCTCACCGGCCTGGCCTTCGCCGCAACGCGCCGAAGTCTGTAGGAGCAGGCAGACTAGGGGTCCGCCACCAGGTCCGCCACGGGGTCCGCCAGGATGACCCGCCCAACCAAGGAGAACGATGTCGCTGCATGCCCAGGCCACCCGGTTCATGCCGTGGCTTACCCCCCGCACCGTGACCGGTCCCACCGACGAGGTGGTGATCGTGGGTGCCGGGCTTGCTGGATTGTCCGCTGCGATGCGGCTTGCGGGTGCAGGTCGCTCCGTGACGGTGCTTGAGCGGGAGGACATCCCCGGTGGCCGCGCGGGCCAGATCCAACTCCAAAGCGACGACGGCACGTATCGAATCGACACCGGCCCCACTGTTTTGACGATGCCTGATCTCATTGCGGACGCCTTCGATTGTCTGGGCGAGAAGATGGAGGACTGGCTCGAGTTGTCCCCCATCTCACCGCTCTACCGGGCGTTCTATCCCGATGGCTCGGTCCTGGACGTGCATTCCGACGTCGATGAGATGGCCGAAGAGATCGCCTCGGTTATCGGTCCGGAAGAAGCAGCCGGGTATCGGCGCTACGTAGATTTCGTGTCCGATCTCTACAAATACGAGATGAACGACTTCATCGACCGCAACATCGATTCACCGCTTGATCTGCTCACACCCGACCTTGCGAAACTCGTGGCAATCGGTGGTTTCCGCAAACTCGCACCTAAGGTGCGGGAATACTTGAAGGATCCGCGCACTGAGCGCGTGTATTCCTTCCAAGCAATGTATGCCGGTCTATCGCCGTACGACGCCCTCGCCATTTACGCGGTGATCGCATACATGGATTCGGTTGCCGGCGTCTTTTTCCCCAAAGGCGGTATGCACGCCGTGCCCCAGGCCATGGCGGCCGCAGCGGAGAAGCACGGGGTGAAGTTCCGATACGGCGTCACGGTCGAATCGGTCGAAACGACGGGCGAACGCGCCACAGCCGTGATCACCACCGACGGCGAACGCATCACCGCAGATGCTTTTGTCCTCAACCCCGACCTACCCGTCGCCTATCGCGATCTTCTCGGACAAGATCCGTGGAGCATCCGCCGTTTGGATTACTCCCCGTCGTGCTACCTGCTACTCGCCGGGTCTTCGGCGTCGTATTCCAAGATCGCCCACCACAACATCCACTTCGGCAAGTCATGGAAAGGTGTATTCGACGATCTGATCGATCGCCAACAACTCATGAGCGACCCGAGTCTGCTGGTCACCAACCCCTCGCGCTCCGATCCCGACCTTGCGCCCCCCGGCAAGGAGATCTACTACGTCCTGTTCCCAACCCCCAACCTCGACTCCCCCATCGACTGGAACCTCACGAAGGATCGCTATCGCGATGAAGTGATCCGCACCCTCGAGGAGCGCGGGTACGTGGGCTTCGGTGATGCCATCGAGGTCGAGAACATCACCACCCCCAAGACTGGGCCGACCGCGGCATGGAACGCGGCGCTCCGTTCGCATCCGCGCACTCTTTCATCCAGACCGGGCCCTTCCGACCGGGCAACCTATGGGGGGAGAACGTGGTCTTCACCGGCTCGGGTACCCAGCCGGGCGTAGGTGTGCCCATGGTCCTCATCTCCGGACGACTCGCCGCCGAACGCATCACCGGCCCCGACCCCACATACCGCTCGCGCGCACGCCGCTAGATTCGCGGGCATGAGTTCTCGGGACCTGAATGCTGCTGGGATCCATGATCCACAGTTACGTGACTCCTACGAGCGGTGTCGGGAGCTCAACGCAGCCCACGGCAAGACGTATTACCTGGCTACATTGCTGCTGCCCCCGGGCAAGCGCCCCTACGTTCACGCCCTCTACGGATTCGCTCGCTACGCCGATGAGATTGTCGACGATCTGTCCTCAACTTTGAGCGACCAGGAGAAAGCCGACTGGCTTGGATCCTGGGGCGATGCATTCCTTGAAGACCTAGACCGCGGTCGCTCCGAGGATCAGGTGTGCAATGCCGTGGTGGACACCGTTCTTCGTTGGGAGATCCCCCGCGAGCACTTCGAGGCGTTCTTGCATTCCATGCGGATGGACCTCACGGTCACCGAGTACAAGACGTACGACGATCTTTACGAATATGTCTACGGATCGGCCGCGGTCATTGGGCTGCAGATGGTGCCGATCTTGGAACCTTCCGATCCGGCCGCCTACGAATACGCCATGAAACTTGGCGTGTCTTTCCAGTTAGCGAACTTCGTACGCGACGTCTCTGAAGACCTAGACCGCGGCCGCGTGTACCTCCCGATGGAGGAATTGCAACGCTTTGGCGTAGATAAGAGCGTGCTGGAGAAGCGGGAGGCCACGCCAGAGGTCAAGGCAGCCCTTCGCCATCAGATCGATCGGGTAAAGCGCCTTGAGGCCGAATCCCGACCCGGCATCGACATGCTGCACCCGTCGTCACGAGATTGCATCGATGCCGCCAGGGTCCTGTACTGCGGTATCGCAGATGAAGTGGTGAACATCGACTACGAGGTGTTTAAGAAACGAGCGACCGTTCCGATGCGCGAACGCCTGTGGGTGGCACTCCCTGCGTGGCGGCGGGCGGTTCGTGCTAGCGCGACGCCACGGACCTGGACAGGTTCGCGGCATCAAACCCGTCCTACGCCTGATCGACTCAGCCGTTCTCCTTGCGCCACATCGGTGGCCCTGCGATGGGCGTGCGACTGATGCCCCATCGTCCGAACAGGACCCACAAGGACAAAGACAACAAAATAAGCGCGAACCCGAACAGCAGATCCTCGAAGGGTGCGAAGGAGATGCGGCCGTCGCCGATAAATGGTGGCGCACCCTGCTCCGGCGAGGTGGATCCCACGATCGCATCGCCGTCGTACTTCACGATGCCAAAGCCGGTGAACATCCCATTGGTAATCAACTGGAAGAAGAAAATAATCGCGTAGGAAACCCAAAATGCTTTCCGGGTCACCAGGCGAGTCCGAAAGACGAACAGGTCGAGCAGCACTGCGATCACGACGCCAGTGACGGCCAGTTGGGTGTAGGTCACGGTCGGTCACCTACTTCCAAAGGCGCCGCTCCATCGCCCACAGGCCAGCCCTTCACGCTGCGGACCGCCTCGAGCGTCAGGATCGATGCCAACGGAATAACCAGGAAGAACAGCAGCTCGTCCAGCGGAATTTCACCGGGAAGGTAGATGCCCAGGATCCGCGAGGTGTCAAACCACCAGTGCCCTTCGGCGATCGCGTAGGCGTCCCACACAAGGAAGGGCCACACCACGACGGCCATCACTAGGAGCAATCGACGCCAGCGCGCAAGGACATGCGTTCGTAGGACGATCTCCAGCCACAGGGAACCCGCGAGCACGAAAATCAAGACGCCGGCGTAGGACAAGGATGCAGGCATGCTCCAATACTTGCCCATGACCTCCGTTGCACTACTGCTCGGGGGCGAGTGCACAGGTAAAACAGCCTTGGCCCACGCACTCGCCCACCAGATCACCTCTCGACCGGTAGCCGTGGTCGATGAGGCCTTGCGGGAATTCACCGCGCGAACCGGCCGACCCCCAACTCAGAGGGAACAAGAGGGAATCTGGAGCGAGCAGACTCAACTCTTCCAAGAAGCCCTTGCAAAAGGCCCCGACGGTGGCTTGGTCATCTGCGATCCGGCACCTTTGATGACTGCCGTGTACAGCCTTCAGTACTTCAACGACGACTCGCTTGTGTCACGCGCGCTCGAAGCGACCGACAAGCCTGGCGTGGTGGTGCTCATGTGCGCCCCGGATATTCCGTGGGAACCCGACGGGATCCAACGCGATGGTCCCCTCGCACGGCAATCCACCCACGAAATCCTGGAATCTGTCATCGTGCCGCAGCTACGGGAAACTCAGGTGATCTGCGTCGGTGGTCCACTGGATGAGCGGATCGCGCAGGTCATGCCCTACGTCGAGTAACTGAGGGCGTGGCTTCCCTTCACGAGGCAGACGTGTACCTAAACTCGCAAGAATGGAGACGAGTGCGCGCATTGGCCTCGTCGGCAAAACTGTAGGGAACCGCTACGAGGTGCGTTCCCTCCTCGCCCGCGGAGGCATGGCTACCGTCTATGAGGCGATTGACCTCCGACTCGATCGCCGGGTGGCTTTGAAGGTCATGCACCCTCATCTCGCGGCCGACCCTGGATTCGTTGCGCGTTTCGAACGGGAAGCAAAATCAGCGGCGCGCCTGTCCCACCCGCACGTAGTTGGGGTCTATGACCAAGGTGAAGCCGATGGCCTGGTGTACCTGGCGATGGAGTACATTCCAGGGCGCACGCTGCGCGACGTCATCCGCGAGTACGGACCTCTCACCGCTGAACAAGCGCTCGTTCTGCTCGAGCCGGTACTTGAGGCTTTGTCGGCTGCCCACGGTGCCGGACTCGTACACCGCGACATCAAACCCGAGAACGTCCTCATCTCTCACGACGGGCGCGTGAAAGTTGCCGATTTCGGGCTCGCGAGAGCAGTCGCCACTTCCGATACCAACGCCACTGCCGGTGTCCTCATCGGAACCGTCGCCTACCTGGCACCCGAGCAAGTAGAGCGAGGTGAAGCCGATGCGCGCTCAGATGTGTACGCCGCCGGCGTGTGCCTGTTCGAGATGATCACCGGGCAAGTGCCGCACAGCGGCGATAGTCCCCTGGCGGTGGCTTACCAGCATGTCAACGCCGACGTCCCCGCTCCTTCCGATCTAGTTTCCGGAATACCCCCCGAAGCGGACGCCATCGTCCGAGCAGCAACACGTCGCGATCCCCTTCAGCGCTACGGCAGCACCACAGACTTCCTCGCGGACGTGCGGCGCGCGCGTGCATCACTGCCCGCACCCGTTCCATTCATCGACACTCCGGCAATGAACGACACCCTCGTTGTTGGCACTGGTCACCTCACAAGCGTCGACGCGAACGTAGATCAGAACTGGGACGAGGACTACTACGGCGACACAACCGACCAGCACGGTCACCACTTCGAGCGCACTTCCAGACGCGGGCTCCGCCTGATCATCGCGCTGATCATCGCGCTGGCGGTTGGCGCAGCAGGTTTCGCAGGATGGTGGTTGGCTGCTGGGCCAGGCACGTATTCCCCAACGCCCGATGTAATCGGGTTGAACTACAACCAAGCAAGCGACCTTCTGGCCGCCGAGGGTTTGGCCTTGGCAGCAGCGGCCGAGGCTTACAGCGAAGGCACTCCAGCCGGATCGATCCTGTCCACCGACCCCGATGCCGGCACCGGTATTCGACCGGGCGGCACAGTTTCCGCAACGGTTTCGTTGGGTCCTGAACGCTATGCGATTCCTGAGGTCCAGGGCCTGGCGCCCGCAGAAGCAACCGAGGCGATCATCGCCGTGGGTCTTGCCACCGGTGGTCGAGTTGAGGTTTTCGACGACGCCGTACCCACCGGCCAGGTTGCGCGCACAGATCCTGCGATCGGAGAACTCGTCCCCCCCAACACATCGATCGATCTATTGATATCGAAGGGCCCCGAACCGGTGGAGATCGAGGATGTGACCGGACGAAAGCAGGCCGTCGCCGAGAAACGACTGGAGGAGGCAGGCCTACAAACCGCGAACTCTCGGGAGTTCTCCGAATCAGTACCCGATGGACGCGTCATCTCCGTTAGCCCTGCCCCTGGAACCGTTGTGGATTCAGGCAGCACGGTGGAACTCGTGGTCTCCAAGGGTCCTCCGCCGGTGGAGGTTCCGGACCTGATCGACATGCGACGCAAAGCAGCGGTTGAAGCACTTGAACGACTCGGGCTGCGGGCACAGGTCGACGATGGCGAGTTCACTCGCTTGAACCGGGTTTTCGATCAATCACCATCACCTGGTCAACTGGTGCCGCGCGGTTCGACCGTAACTCTGCGCATCATTTGAGCGCGAGTGGTCTAGCCCGCCATTCGACGAAATCGGCGCAACTGGCTTTCTACGTAAGGTCTGGCTCGGCGCTGACCACCCACGAGTTGAATCCGCGTCTGCAAAGATTCCAGAGCACTGAGAACCGCTCTTAAATCCGGTTCCCAGCCACGTCGCTGACACTCAGCCGCCCATTCGGCCGGGGTGACGTGTCCACGTTCACCATTGCAGCGACGACAAGCCGCGACCTCGTTTTCGATCCAACTCGGGCCACCTTTGATCCGCGGTACGAGATGCTCGGTTGTGGCCTGCACTAGATCGGTACCGATCGTCCGACGGCACCACACACACGCGTTGCCATCACGCTTCATGATCAGCGACAAGCGGTTGCGGCGATTTGGCTGGGACGCGGGCACCTGCGCGAACGACCTCAGCGCTTGAGCAGCATGTCCGCGACAAGGAAGGCGAGTTCGAGACTTTGTTCCCGATTGAGCCTCGGATCGCACGCGGTCTCGTAACGCTGATGCAGGTCGGCTTCGGCAACACCGCCGGTGCCCCTACACACTCAGTGACGTCGTCGCCTGTCAACTCGACGTGGATTCCACCGGGGAATGTCCCAAGATTGCGGTGCACTTCGAAGTACCCCTCAACCTCATCGATGACGTCGTCGAATAAGCGGGTCTTGTGTCCGCTGGATGCTTCGCGGGTGTTGCCATGCATCGGATCACACACCCACACCACGGGAATCCCGCTAGCGTCGACTTTTTGCACGATGTTGGGCAGGACATCTCGCACTTTGCCTGCTCCCATGCGGGTGATCAGGGACAGGCGGCCAGGAATTCGATCAGGATTGAGCACCTGCGCGGCCTCGACTATCTCATCGGGGGACGCAGTGGGTCCTACCTTCATCCCGATCGGATTGCTGATGGCAGACGCAAAGTGGATGTGTGCGCCATCGAGTTGCCGAGTTCTCTCACCAATCCACAGGAAGTGCCCTGAGACGTCGTACGGCTTGCCTGTACGCGAGTCGATACGGGTCAAGGCGCGCTCGTAATCCATGGAGAGCGCCTCGTGTGCTGCGTAGAACTCCACGCGTTCGAACTCAATGGGATCAGTACCGCACGCTTGCATAAACGCCAGAGCGCGATCGATGTGGCCAGCGAGCTGCTCGTAGCGCTGACCTGCTGTTGAGTCACGCACAAAGTCCTGATTCCAGGCATGAACTTGACGCAAGTCCGCGTAGCCACCTTGCGTGAAGGCGCGCACGAGGTTCAGGGCTGTTGCCGATGCGTGATAGGCCTGAATCAGCCGCTGCGGGTCCGGGCGACGCATCTGGGGAGTGAACTCAAGAGCATTGACTGCATCGCCGAGGTAACTCGTGAGTTCCACGCCATCACGAAGTTCGATTGTCTTGCTCCGTGGCTTGAAGTACTGGCCCGCCAGCCTGCCCATCTTTACGACCGGCAGCGAAGCTGCATACGTGAGAACTACCGACATCTGGAGAACCGTCTTCAAACGGGCTCGAATGGACTCGGCGGTATTAGCGTCGAAGGTCTCGGCGCAGTCCCCACCCGTGAGCACGAACGCCTCACCACGCGAGGCTTGTGCAAGGCGATCGGTCAGCAGATCCGCCTCGCCCGCGAACACCAATGGCGGCAGCAATCGCAACTGCGCAACGGCTTGATCAACTTCGGCCTGCTCAGGCCAGGGAGGTTGCTGAGCGGCCGGTAGATCAGGCCAGGTGATGTCGTCCACGATGGAAAGGGTAGGCGGCGCTCACCCGAAGAAAGCCATGGCCTCCTCGTAGCGCTCCTTCGGCACCGTCTTCAAGGTCCCCGTCGCAGCCTGCAGCGGTACCCGAACGATGTCGGTGCCCTGAAGCGCCACCATGGTGCCCCAGGCCTCGTCCTTGACGGCCTCAATGGCTTTCAACCCAAAGCGCGTGGCCAAAACCCGGTCAAAGGCGGTTGGCGTTCCGCCGCGTTGAATGTGTCCGAGAACTGTGGTGCGGGCCTCTTTACCGGTTCGCTCCTCGATCTGTCCGGCGAGCCACTCACCGATTCCAGAGAGCTTCACATGGCCGAAAGCATCAAGCGATCCGTCCTTGGTGACGAGGTCGCCGCCCTTTGGCAGCGCCCCTTCGGATATACAGATGATCGGGGCATAGTGAGAACGAAACCGCGACTCCACCCAATCGACCACCTGGTCCAGGTCGAAGGGCACCTCGGGAATCAAGATCACATTCGCCCCGCCAGCCATGCCCGAGTGCAGTGCGATCCACCCCGCGTGCCTACCCATAACCTCGCAGATCAAGATTCGATGATGGGACTCCGCAGTGGTGTGCAGCCGATCGATCGCTTCGGTCGCAACGGTTACGGCTGTGTCGAAGCCGAAGGTGTAATCGGTCGCGTTCAGATCGTTATCGATGGTCTTGGGGACGCCAACGGCAGGTAAGCCCGCCTCGGTCAGCGCTGTGGCAACTCCCAGCGTGTCCTCGCCACCTATAGCGATAAGGGCATCCACCCCCAGTTGCTTCATGTTGTCTTTGATCCGCTCGATTCCACCCTCGACCTTGAGGGGGTTCGTGCGCGAAGATCCGAGGATCGTTCCGCCCCGGGGCAAGATGCCCCGCACCTGCGGGATGCCTAACTCCATCGTCAGACCCTCGAGTGGGCCCTTCCAGCCGTCGCGGAAACCCACGAAATCGAAGCCGTACTCACTGACCCCTCGGCGCACTGCGGCGCGGATCACCGCGTTCAGGCCCGGGCAGTCTCCGCCACCGGTGAGTATTCCAACCCGCATGGGTTTTCCCTTCGATCGGTATTGCAACTTTCGGGTGTAACCGCTGTCATGAATCAATCTAGTCGAACTTGTGACCAGATCACACCCTCCTCAGACCCCTTATGTCGTGGCTAAGGTCATGACCGTGCAAACCTCGCCGCTCATCCTCGCCGTCGACGCGGGTACGACGGGCATCACTGCACTGATCGTCAACCAGGATGCAGAGGTCATCGCGACCGGGTACCGAGAGTTCACGCAGCACTTTCCAGCCGACGGAAGAGTCGAGCATGACCTCGGCGAAATGTGGTTCGCGACGCTAGCGGCAACCGACGAGGCAATCGCGCACGTTGATCGTTCGGCTATCGCTGCAGTCGGAATAACCAATCAGCGAGAAACTTTGTGTTTGTGGGATCGCGAGACACTCGGGGCTTCAAGGCGGGCGATCGTCTGGCAGGACCGCCGGACCGCCGGGCTATGCCAGTCATTGCGCGAGGCAGGGCACGAGCAACTCATCAACGAGCGCACCGGCCTGCGTCTCGATCCGTATTTCAGCGCCACCAAAGCAATGTGGGTCCGAAACCACGAACCCCACCTTTGGGCGCAGGTGGAGGAGGGTCGAGTAGCGATCGGTACCGTCGATTCCTTTCTCATCGCCCGCATGACCCGCGGACTGGAACACATCACCGATGCCACGAATGCGTCCCGGACCCTCCTTTACGATATCCACGAAGGCGCGTGGAGTTCTCAATTGTGCGATCTGTTCGGAATTCCCATGGCCGCGTTACCAAGCGTCGTTCCTTCGTATGGCCCAGTTGCGATGACAGACCCGAGCGTTTTCTGCGGACTCGAGGTACCCATAGCGGGGATCGCCGGGGATCAGCAGGCGGCTTTAGCCGGACAGGCCGGGTTCACCGAAGGGTCAGCGAAGTGCACCTACGGGACAGGATCGTTCCTACTCGTGCACACCGGAGAAAGCGCCGTGCGCAGCAACCAGGGACTACTCACCACGGTGGCACTGCAACACCCCGACGGGCGGCTGGACTATGCCCTGGAGGGAGCGATATTCGTTACCGGCTCGGCGGTGCAGTGGCTGCGCGACGGCCTGAAGATCATCGACGCCGCACCCGATGTGGAGCAGCTTGCGCGCAGCGTTGAAGATTCTGGCGGGGTTGTCTTTGTGCCCGCGCTCACCGGACTCGGTGCCCCGGATTGGGATCCCACGGCTCGTGGCCTGATCATCGGTATCACCCGCGGTACTACCGACGCACACCTGGCCCGCGCAACCTTGGACGCGATCGCTTTCGAGGTGCGCGACGTCGTGCAATTGATGGCCACCGAAGGTGGAGTACATCTGCAGTCCCTTGCCATAGACGGTGGGGGCGCTGTCAATGATCTCTTGTGTCAACTGCAAGCCAACGAATTGCAAATTCCCGTGGATCGCTCCGCGCAACTGCAAACTACCGGACTGGGGGCTGCGTTCTTGGCGGGACTTGGTGTGGGAATGTGGGCATCCTTCGCGGACCTTGCCGACACACGGCGTAGTTCAGGTCTGTTCGAACCGCTAGAACGAGACCCCAACGGATACGGGCGCTGGCGCAAGGCCGTCGAACGATGCAAGGATTGGAGCGACTAAGTGGACCGCCCCGACCGAATTCGCGAGATCACCCTGGATCGCCGCGAGATCACCCTCGATCCACCTTTCGTTGCGAATTGGGATCCCACCCCGCGCACTACCTTCGAAGCCACGTTGGTAACCGTTCGCACTGAACAAGGGATAACCGGGTACGGCTCAGGTGACACGATGGTGGGCTTCGAGGCTTACCAGGATCTGTTCATCGGTCAACCTCTCATGGCCATGGATCGACATGTGCGCGCACTCGAGACGATCACCTTCCACGCCGGGCGTTATTGGCCATTGGAGGCTGCGCTGTGGGATGCCATCGGCAAAAGCCTCGACGTCACCGTTGCCGAACTCTTTGGGGGTCATACCGACTCCTTGCCGCTGTATGCCTCGACCGGAGCTGTGGCTGATCCACAAGAACGGGCACAGATGTGCGTGGGCTTGCAAGAAGAAGGATTCAGTGCGGTGAAACTGCGGATCAACGAACGCGATCTCGCGGGCGGACTACGCACTATCGAGGCCGTGCGGTCAGCGGTCGGTGAGGACTTCGAGATCATGGTCGATCTCAACCAGTCCTGGCGCATGCCCGGAGACACCCGGCGCGGCTTGGACGCCGTGGATGTTGCCGACTTCTTGGATCGCTGCCAGGACTATCGACTCTTCTGGATCGAAGAACCACTCCCCCTAGAGGACGCCACCGGATTGGCTCTGCTTCGCGGGCGGGGGCCACGGCTAGCCGGTGGCGAAATGGTCCGCACGTGGCCTGAATTGGCACGACTTGCCCACGAGGGTGTACTCGACATCCTGCAGCCGGATGTGGTTCTGGCGGCAGGCATGCTGCGCATGCGTGCGCTCGCTGATCTGCTCCGCCCGGCAGGACGCCACTTCACCCCGCACACCTGGAGCAACGGAATCGGGTTACTCGCCAACGCCCACGTAGCAGCCGGGGTCGGTGCCGGTCCATTCCTGGAATTCCCTTACGACCCTCCCACCTGGACGATCGAGCGCCGCGACTTTGTATTGGCCGAACCCGTTGCCACCCGCAACGGATGTTTGCAAATCCCTCGCCGACCCGGCTTGGGGTTTGCCCCCAATCCGGATCTGTTTCCCCGAACTACGGAGTCTTCATGAGTATCGATTGGCACGAGCGCGCCCGGCTTCTCACGCCCGACACCCGCGCCTTCATAAACGGCCGCCAGCACACAACAGATGGGACATTCACCACCACCTCTCTTGCCAACACCTCTCTTGCCAACGACGGACTCGAAATCGCCGAGTGCAGTGACCACGATGTGGATCTGGCGGTTAAGTCGGCACGGTCGGCATTCGACGACGGCCGCTGGCGAGATCTGCCTCCTGCAGCCCGCAAGCAGCGAATGCTTGCCTTCGCTGACTTGATTGACCTCAACCGCGAAGAGCTCGCACTGCTGGAAACGATCGACGTTGGTAAGCCGATCGGCGAGTCACTGCGCGTAGATGCCCCCTCGGCCGCTAAGACCGTGCGTTGGTACGCCGAAGCCATTGACAAGCGTTATGACGAGATCGCACCCACAACCCCCGATGCCATCGCTCTGGTGACCCGCGAGCCCCTCGGGGTGATCGGCGCTGTCGTTCCGTGGAACTACCCGATGATCATCTCGATGTGGAAGGTGGCACCGGCTCTGGCGATGGGCAACAGCGTGGTCCTCAAGCCCGCTGAGCAATCGCCCTTGACAGCAATCGCCTTGGCCAACTTGGCATCGCAGGCGGGTATTCCCGATGGAGTGTTCTCTGTCATTCCCGGCCTAGGCCCCACGACAGGACGGGCGCTGGGGCTCCATCCGCAGGTGGACAAAATCGCTTTCACCGGAAGCCCGGAGACCGGGGCCCGATTTCTGGCCTATGCCAGCGAATCGAACCTCAAGCAGGTAGCTCTTGAACTTGGCGGGAAGAGCCCACACGTGATCTTGTCCGACGCCCACGACCTCGCCTCGATCGCTGAAACCATCGCGTGGGGAATCTTCTACAACGCCGGCCAAACCTGCCACGCCGGATCACGGGTGATTGTTCATCCGGACCATCAAGACGAACTCATCGAACATCTGCAGACGTTCTTACGCGATTTTCCCGTCGGTGATCCCTTGAGCGAAACCACGTCCATGGGGCCACTGGTCGATTCGACCCAACTGGAAACGGTCGGCCGTTACGTCACCATCGCCCTCGAAGACGGCGGTTCGATTGCCGCCCAAACACCCGTTGCAAAGGAAGGCACCTTCTATCCCCCGACTGTTCTCACGGACGTCCCTGCCAACAGCCGTGCAGTGCGCGAGGAGATCTTCGGACCTGTCCTCATCATCGAGACGGCGCCGGATGATGACTCAGCAGTTGCCGCCGCGAATGACACCGACTACGGACTGGCCGCCGCCGTTTGGAGCCGCGACATCGGCCGAGCCAACCGCGTCGCCCGACGCATTCGAGCGGGGACGGTGTGGATCAACACTTTCGATGCCGCCGATATCACCACACCTTTCGGGGGCTTCGGAAGATCTGGCTTTGGCCGTGATCGCTCACTTCATGCACTCGATTCCTACTCCGCACTCAAGACAACGTGGACCGATATCAGTCATTGACGTCCTCAAAGACGCGATCGCAAGATCCCCTCGACATCTGCAGGATCCACTGGTCGAGGATTGTTCGAAGTGACCCGATCATTGCTGGCGCAGGCCGCAACTGAGGCCACCATGTCAGCACGCAGCCCCAAATCTCCGAGTGAGCGACGAGCCCCGATCTCCTCGGCCAATTGCGCCACACTTGCCGCAAGATCCGTGCCGACTGACCAACCGCCTTCGGTCATGTACTGACTTACTTGTCGGTAGTGCCCCGCACTTGCTGGCATGTTGAACTCGATGACTTCGGGTAAGCAGGCCGCCAGCGCCTCACCGTGGGCTGCGCCCGTGTGCGCGGAGATCGCATGCGCAATACCGTGTGCAAGGCCCAAACCAGACTGGGTCAAGGCCTTCCCAGCCACGTGCGCGCCAATGAGCATGCCGGTCCGGGCCCGGATATCCGAGCCGTCTAGTACCGCCGCTGGCAAGTACCGGGAAACGTGCGTAATGGCTTCACCGGACATCGCCCGGCCAGCATCGCTCGCGCCGATGGACGTCAACGATTCGATGCCATGGGTTAAGGCATCGAAACCTGTGGCAGCACTCGGTCGCGCTGGTAGGCCCACGGTCACCAGCGGATCCAAGATCGCGGCGAACGGCACGGTGCTGGAATCGCCGATGTAGATCTTGCTTAGGGATGCCGGATCGTCGATAACTCCCCAACTGTTGGTTTCACTGCCAGTACCAGCTGTGGTGGGGACAGCAAGGATCGGAAGAGCATGTGTAGGCGGGGGCGCGGAGTAATCGAATTCGCGAGCACTCATCGTCGGATTCGCCGCAACCAGGGCGATCCCTTTCGCCGCATCCATACTCGAGCCCCCACCGAGCGCAATGACGGCGTCGATCGAGTCATCTGCTGCCTGGCGGCCAGCCCTATCGATGACTTCCACAGTTGGATTCGGTCGAACGCCATCGAAAACCGTGATGTGCGCCTGGTCGACTACTGCATCGAGCAGCATCGGCAGGACCGGTGAAGCCGCCAGGCCGCCATCTGTGACCACCATCGCGCGCCTGGCCCGCACGCGCTCAAGCACCTGTCCTGCGCGCGCTAGGACACCAGGGCCTACCAAAACCTGGTCCTCATCAAGCCAGCGCATGGCTCTACGTTCGACTCAATGCGGTGCCATCGGCCACTGCGCCTTCAGCGATCAATTCCTTGGCGCGAGAGGCGTACATGTCCACGTACTCCTGTCCCGACAGCGACATCAGCGCATACATCACTTCATCGGTAACAGACCTCAAGATAAAGCGATCATCCTCAAGACCTTCGTATCGGGTGAAGTCCAGTGGCTCCCCGAAACGCACTCCCACCCGACGCAACCGGGGACGGATGGTTCCGGGCGGCTGAATCTCAAACGTGTTGATCATTGCTACGGGGATGATCGGCACCTGCGACTCCAGCGCCATTCGCGCGAGCCCAGTCTTGCCACGGTACATCGTTCCGTTCGGTGACCGCGTTCCCTCCGGATAGATCCCCAGCAACCGTCCAGCCCGCAAGATCCGACTACCGGTTGCAATTGCCGCCTCCGATGCGCGCCCACCCGATCGATCGACCGGAACCTGACCGACGCTCTTGAAGAAGACACGCGTTAGCCAACCCTTGAGTCCCCGCCCGGTGAAGTAGTCGCTCTTGGCAAGGAAGGTAATGGACCGTGGAGTGACCAGCGGTAAGAAGAATGAGTCCGAGAAGGAAAGGTGGTTGCTTGCCAAGATCGCAGGGCCTTTGGCCGGTATGTTCTCGGCCCCCTCCACCCAGGGCCGAAACAGCACTTGCAGCCACGGGCCGATAACGAAGTGTTTCAAGAACCAATACAGCGCGCCCGGCTCATCCTGCGATCCGGCCTCGGGAGTAGACGTGGGTTTGGCTGCCATGGCAGGTGGCACACTAGTGCGACACACCCCTCAAAGGAGGCCATATGCCCATTCGTCCCGGTGCACAGGCATGGTCTTTCGACGGCGACGAAACCATCGGGGTCTTGCTGATCCACGGCTTCACCGGATCTCCCGCCTCGATGCGGCCTTGGGGTGAGGCCCTCGCCCAGCGGGGATGGTCCGTTCGAGTGCCGCGGCTACCGGGGCATGGCACCCGCTGGCAGGACATGAACATCACCACCTGGGAGGACTGGTACTCCGAAGTGGAAAGAAACCTGCGCCAACTGCGCGAGCGGTGTTCTCGGGTCTTCGTCTGCGGGCTATCGATGGGGGGTGCACTCACCTTGCGCCTAGCCGAACAACACGGGGAGACGATTACCGGAATAGTCCTGGTGAACCCGGCGGTACACACCGAGCGCCAAGATCGCCACCTACTCCCCGTAGTCAAGCACCTCGTTGGATCCTTTCCGGGCATCAGCAACGACATAGCTAAACCCGGCATGGATGAAGTTGCCTACGACCGCACGCCCTTGAAGGCCGCACACTCGATGATGACGATGTGGTCGCACGTGCGCGAAGACATAGCCCTTGTTCGACAGCCCGTTTTACTGTTCCGCAGCGCGCAGGACAACGTTGTGGAGGCCTCGAACGCAGAATGGATTCTCACGCATGTGGCGTCGTCTGACACCGAGGAGATCGTCCTTCCGAACTCCTACCACGTAGCAACCTTGGATCATGATGCTCAGACGATCATTGATGGAAGTGTGCAGTTCATCGAGCGGCTGGCGTAGAAGTAACACCACTTTCCGTAAAGCGCCTCCTCGGTGCGTGGATCACCACAGTCAAGCAGGTCGCAACACGGGTTGGCATCAATGGGTTGGCATCAATCGGTTGGCATCAATCGGTTGGCATCAATCGGTTGGCATCGAATACACAAGCATGCGCGTACGCACGTGAACTCGACCGCCGGAGAGCTCGTTCAACAGCCCTCCACCTTTACTTCGCTGAATGAACTGCTGGCATTTCCCTGATCGTCACTTGTTATCGGTTCGTTATCTGTCGTTCGGCCGTGGTTCGTTAAAACGTCGTGCGGCTTTCGCCCATGTGATCGCTACGCGCAACCGACGTGCTGTTGGTTTAAGCCGTCGATTCCGACATTCAGGTTCGAGAGAGGAAAGTAATGCGTAGAGCCAAGTTTATGGTGCCGCTGGTGATCTCAGCGGCTCTCGTCATTTCCGCGTGCTCGTCAGGGGACAGCGCATCCGAGTCCACCGCAGCGGACACAACGGCCGCCGAAACAAGCGTCGAGGAAACTCCTGCCGATACCTCCACCGAGACTGCCGAGGCGGAGGCTTCCGGCGACGTCTTCTGCGGAAACTCAATCGAGGAAATCGCTGCAGCCGCGCAGGCTGAAGGTCAGGTCAACTTGATCGCCCTCCCAGACACCTGGGCCAACTACAAGGGAATCTTGGAGTCCTTCCGCGATAAGTACGGTGTTGAAGCGCCGGTAGCCAACCCGAACGCTTCTTCGGCAGACGAACTCACTGCGGCACGTACCCTCGCTGGGCAGCCCGATATGCCCGACGCTTTCGATATCGGTCCATCGTTCATCCAAGAAGCCTTGAACGAAGGTCTCATCACGTCTTACCAGACCACAAACTGGAACGAGATCCCCGACAACCTCAAGGGCGAAAATGGCGAGTGGATCGGTTCCTACTACGGCATCATGGCTATCGCGTCCAACACCACAATCGTGCCGAACGCGCCTCGCACCTGGGCAGACCTGAAGAAGCCCGAGTACAAAGGAATGGTCACCCTGAACGGTGATCCTCGCGAAGCGGGAGCAGCATTCGCGGCCGTTGTGGCTGCCGCCCTCGCGAATGGTGGTTCGTACGAAGACATCATGCCGGGCATCGAGTACTTCGCCGAGCTCAAATCCTCCGGAAATCTCCAGACGATCGACGTTACCGAAGCAGCCTTGCTGTCCGGTGAAGTACCGATCGCCTTGGACTGGACGTACAACTTCCCCGGGCTCCAGGCACAGTTGGCGGAAGTCGGCTTCGAGATGCAGGTCGTTATCCCCGCCGATGGACTCTACGGGGCCTACTACGCGCAAATGCCCGTCGCTAACAGCCCTCATCCTTGTGGCGCTCGCCTGTGGATGGAGCACATCACCGGTAACGACGGGGCACTTGGCTACCTCGAAGGTGGGGCCATCCCCGCTCGCCTAGCGGCAATGCTCGAGGCTGGCGTGATCCCCGATGAGGCCACCGCCAATCTTCCCCCCGCGGAAGACATCGCCCAGATCACCTTCCCCACTGCCGATCAAACAGAAGCGATGAAGGCTCAACTCACTGAAAATTGGGGCCCGATGGTCGCTGACGCTTAAACCGATGTACGGGTTGGGGGCGGCGCCTAAGCGCCGCCCCCAACATTTCCTTCATCAAGAGAAGGTCACGTGAAACGTATTCACCCAGACACGCGCATTGGTCTGCTTGTTGCGCTGCCATTCGTCGCCTTCATTAGCTTGTTCCTGCTCTACCCGACCGTTGCGATTGTTTTCTCAGCGTTCACTCCCGGCGGGGACTATTCCGTCGCAGGTCTAGGTCGCGCGCTTTCGGGAAGTTATCGACAAGGTTTTATCAACTCAACAGCCCTAGCGGGTACCACCGCCGTTATCGGCGGGATTATCGGTCTAACACTCGCCGCGGTGATGCGCACTCTGCAACGACCTCGCTGGCTGCACTCAACGTTGGATTCCTGGTCGGCTGTCGCTTCTCAACTTGGTGGCGTGCCACTGGCATTCGCCTTCATTGCTGCGATCGGAACCCAAGGACTTTTGACGAAACTATTCAACCAAGTGGGCATCAACATCAACGACTTCGGGGTTTCGCCCACTGGCTTTTGGGGTTTGGTGGTCGTTTATCTTTACTTCCAAATTCCATTGATGTTCCTCGTCTCTTTACCAGCGCTGAACGGCTTGCGCCCCACCTGGCGTGAGGCTGCTGCGCTCATGGGTGCCTCCGGTGCGCGCTACTGGCTCCGCGTGGGTATCCCCATTCTCACACCGGCAGCGCTTGGCGGCATGCTGCTTCTTTTCGTAAATTCCTTCGCTGCGTATGCCACCGCCTACGTGCTGAACCCCGGGGGCGCGTTGGTGCCGCTCCAGATTCGATTCCTATTGCAAGGGAATGTGATTTCCGGCGAGGAGGATCTGGGGTACGCGATTGTTACCTGGGTCATAACTTTGCTCTTGGCAAGTCTGTTTTTACTCACATTTCTGCAACGGCGCACCCTGCGATGGACTCGGTCATGAAGACATTCCTGAAGTGGGCATTTCTTGTTGCCCTGGCAGCGTTCTTCATCGTGCCACTGCTGGCAATGGCACGATTTGCGTTCCAATCTGTTCCGGTGATCTTGCTGACACCCGAAACCGCTCTTCAAGGGTGGTCAATCGACCCCATTATTGCTGCCGCTCAGGAGCCCCAGATGTGGGCAGCGTCTCGGACTTCCGTTCTCCTAGCAGCCTTCACTATTCTTCTGACACTTCTGCTGTTAATTCCGTTAGCGATCGTGACCGAAATAAAGGCTCCGCACCTTCGACCTCTCCTGACCGCCCTGACCTTGCTGCCGTGGGTTGTTCCTCCTATTGCACTGGTAGTCGGAGTGGCTGTGACTTTCCGAACCGGGGCTCCGTGGTTCCTTGCGAGTGTCTTCTCCCTTGTACCGTTCTATGCACTCTGGGCAATGCCCTTCACGTACCGAGCACTCGACGCCGGACTTCAAGCAATCAACGCGCGAACGCTTTATGAGGCCGCTCGAAGCATGGGTGCGCCATTCGCCACAATCGTGATGCGAGTGATCTTGCCCAATATGACTGCATCAATCGTTGCCGCCGCCGCTCTGACAACGGCTCTCGTGCTCGGTGAATTCGCATTCGCATCGCTGCTTCTTAAGGAAACACTTCCCACGTTCATGGTCAACTTCCAACAGAGCCAAGCACGGGCTGGACTTGCGTTGGCACTTGTCGTGCTGCTCTTAACCGCAGTGGCAATCAGCGTTGTCGTTCGCGCTCTGCGCCGACGCGGACTATCCGTTCAGACAACAGGTTTGTAGTAACAACTGGAGGTAGAAGTGGCATCAGTAGATATGCAAAACATCCGAAAGGCTTTCGGACCATCCGTAGCCCTTGAGGACTTCTCCATCGACATCAGGTCAGGTGAACTCGTGTGCCTCTTGGGGCCTAGCGGCTGTGGCAAAACCACAGCCCTACGCATTCTGGCGGGTTTCGAACGAGCGGATAGCGGTGATGTTTCAGTTGACCGTAAGGACATCACCAAGGTAGCCGTTGAGAAACGAAATTTCAGCATGGTTTTTCAGGACTACAGCCTCTTTCCCAACATGACGGCGCGGGGAAACATCAACTTCGCTCTCAAATCGCGAAAAGTCCATGCGGGCGAAAGAGCCTCCATCATTGATCGAATGTTGGCCGTAACTTCCTTAGAAGACCAGGCAGACAAATTCCCCCATCAGATGTCAGGAGGGCAAAAGCAAAGGGTTGCCCTTGCGCGCGCGATCGCAACCTCTCCGAGAGTCCTTCTGCTCGATGAACCCCTCTCCGCACTTGATGCCAAGGTTCGAGAATCACTGCGCGAGGAAATCCGCCGACTTCAACGCGAAATTGGCGTCACAACGGTGTTCGTTACACATGACCAACATGAGGCTCTCGCAATAGCCGACCGCGTGGGTGTGATGAGCAATGGGCGCTTGGAGCAGATCGCAACACCACGAGAACTGTACGAAACACCCGTAAATTCCTTCGTCGCTACGTTCATCGGGTCCATCAACAAGGTTCCGGCAATCGGCACCTCCGATGGAAAATGGGAGTGCTGGGGCTCCGTACTAACCGGGAGCAGGAGTAGCACTCCGGGTGAATCCGTTGTAGTGGGCGTGCGGCCGGAGGACATAAGGGTTAAACGTGAAGTCAACGGTCCAGCGAGCCTGACCGACGTGAGTTTCCTCGGCCCAATCACGCGGGTGAGCATCCGACTCGACCGCGGCGAGACAGTGGTGGTTGATCTGATGAGTGCCGAGTGTGGAGATCTCCGCCCGGAGCAGGCGGTGCGTTTGTCCTTGCGGCCTGAAGTGCACAGAGTCGTCGTCTTCTAACTGCGCCCCCTGACCCCATCCAAATGAAGGAGTGTTCGTGCCCAAGACCACACGCGACCGACTCATTGTTCGCGGCGAACCCAATCCCCTGGGATGGCGCGAGTTGCGGGAGGAACCTGGTGAAAGCGATCCGGTGCCTACGACCGGCGGCACAGTAATTGGTTGCCTGTGGCACCTATCGGATCTCCACTTGTGCGATGCGGAATCACCCGTGCGGATCGAATACCTGGATCGCTTCGCGGACCCGGACTCCCCGTACAAGGGCGAGATCAAGGAGGTGGGTACTTACCGCCCGCAAGAGATCCTCACCGTCCAGGTGGCCGCCACGATGCTCGACACCGTCAACGCAATCGACCGTGGCCCGCTCACCGGGGCCCCCATCGACGCCCTCTTAGTTACAGGCGATATCACCGACAACGCCCAAACGAACGAGTTGACCTGGTACCGGACCATCATCGAGGGTGGGACGGTACAGCCTGGAAGTGGCGGATCAGAGAGTTCATGGGTCGGTGTGAGTTCCTCGGAAACCTGGGACGAGCACTACTGGCACCCCGACGGCGCCCCAGACGGCTCCCAGGAAGACCGCCCGACCCGACTCTTCGGCTATCCACGCATTCCCGGCTTGATCGAAGCTGCCCGTTCGCCGATCATCTCGCAAGGCTCGTCGTACCCCGTACTAAGCGTGCACGGCAACCACGACGCTCTCCTGCAAGGCACGGTTGCGGCCGATGACCAGTTGCGCGAATATGCGATCGGCGATGAAGTCATCGAACGGTTATCCGATGATTTTGACCCCCGACAAATAGCAGGGGCGGTGGCCCCAAACGGACCGGCGGAGTACGTCATCGATCCGAACGCACCCCGGCGATCAATCGAATCAGACGTATCCCGCGCCATCGTGGCACCAGGAGACTTCGCGTCCTCGGCTGGTCGCTCGGCCAACTACTGGGCCGAGGATGTGGGACAACTACGAATCGTGTCCTTGGACACGGTCAATCCTCACGGGGGTTGGCAGGGATCGGTGGACGAGGTCCAATTCGCGTGGCTGGCAGAACAACTCGAGCACTCAAGCAACCACATTGTGGTGATCGCCTCCCACCACCCGTCCCCCACCATGACCAACGGCTACTCCACAGACGGCTCTCGACGAGTTCTAGGAAACGAAGTTGTCCAACTACTCCTTCGCTACCCGAATGTGGTGCTGTGGATCGCCGGACACATTCACATGAATGCCGCTCTGCAGCATGGTGACGACGAGAATCGATTTTGGGAAGTCACGACTGCTTCACTCATCGATTGGCCCCAACAGGGTCGAATTTTCGAGTTTATGCGAGCCGACGACGAGGTGATCATCGCCAGCACCGTGGTCGACCACGACTCTCCGCTCATCTGGCAAATCGACGAGGAACTGTCCACCCAGGCACTTGCTGGAATCTCTCGATTGCTGGCGGCCAACGACTACCAACGTCGGGAGCCAACTGCCATCAATGAGCTTCGCGAGGGCTCTTCGGAGGTACGCAACACCTTTTGGCGGGTGAACGTCACCTAGAGTGAAGGCCGCCCATCAGCAATGATCGAAGGAGCAGCGTGGTCGACAACCCGCGCGATTGGCGTCCACCTTTCGAGGACGACGACGAGTTCTGGCGACGCTTCGAAGATTCACTGAATGCCGCCCAGGGTAAGGATCCGAACGCTGGTGAAGGACCCCAATACCGACCAGAGGAACTTGAGGATCGGTTTGTTCCTCCTGAGCCGCCACCGATAACAGCGCCACCCGATGCCATTGCGCGCGCAGCATGGATCGCAGTGGTCGTCGGTCCACTACTCGCGGTTATCGGTTACATGTTCGGCATCAGTGGATTCCTCGGTGGCATCGGCATCGGTGCAACGATCATCGGCTTCATCGTTTTGGTAGCAAGACGCGAGCAGCACATTCCTCCGGGGGAGGATCATGGGGACGGGGCAGTCGTCTAGTGGGTGCGCGACGGCGCAGTCGTCTAGTGGGTGCGCGACGGCGCAGTCGTCTAGTGGGTGCGCGACGGCGCAGTCGTCTAGTCGGAGTAGCGGACCAAGTCGGCGGCACCAACGATGCCAGCATCGTTACCGAGTTGGGCGAGCAGCATTTTCGGAATCGGGCGCTTAGTACCGGTGTCGACCTTCTCGGTCAACGTTCGCTGCGCAGCGCTAAGGAGTAGGTCACCAGCCTCAGAAACCCCGCCTCCGATGATGAAGGCTTCTGGATCGACAATCGCCGTGAGATCGGCGAGGCCCCTACCCAACCAGGTTCCGACGATGCCGAAGGCGTCGATGGCTACCGGATCCCCTGCGTGTGCGGCAGCGGTGACGTGACCTCCTTCAACTCCCTCAGGCGTGCCATCACCCAATGCCAACAACGTGCCCGCCTCAGGTCTGCGTTCAGCCGCCAGCCGCCGCGCTTCTCGAACGAGCGCATTGCCACTTGCGTACTGCTCCCAACAGCCCTGGCGCCCACACCCGCACGGTCGGCCATCAGGGACTGCGTTGAAATGGCCTATTTCTGCAGCAATGCCGTGCGCTCCGCGCATCACCCGTCCGTCAACGACGATCCTCCCCGATACCGGTGCCGACTGTCACCATCACGACGTGCTGCAATCCAACACCGGCGCCGAACTTCATTTCCGCCCATGCAGCGGTGACGCCGTCGTTCTCGACGACAACCGGGAGATCGGTTGCGGCTTCAATGACCGTGCGGACCGGCACCTGACCCCACGCAAGATTCGGCGCGAAGTAGACCGCTGATCGGGACCGATCGACTCCCCCGGCCACGCCGACCCCGACACCGACGATCGTTCCGTCGACGCCGGATCGCAGTTCATTGACCACTTCGGCCACCTCTGCCAGGACAGCGGCCGGGTCGTGCCGGGGTGAAGGGCGCCGCGCGGTGCGCAGAATTCGACCCTCAGCGTCGACAACTCCGGCGGCGATCTTCGTCCCACCGATATCGACTCCGATGCTCACGCCACCGAGGCCGCGCTCGGAAATAACCTGACTTGTCACGGGGCAAATCTAAAGGCGGCGAATCGGCAGCCAGCGGATGGCAGGCAGTGAACGAGGCTGGGTGACGGGAGTGGCGAGGGTCGCCATGGCCCGACACACAATGCATTCGGGGTGATCGGCGGGATCGCCGTGGCTGGCGTGGTCGGCGGCTCCAGAAGACTCCCACCATTGCCCAGCCAACGAACCCAAGGACCCGAGCAACGTCATCCACGAGCCGTCCGATGCCGAATCCCCAGAAGCGGCGGGACGTTCGTTGTCTCCTGGTTCAGCGTTCGATAACCACCACGGTGGCCGTTCGATGTCATCCATCGCGCACCTCTGAGTCCTCATCGACCGGCCATTGGTCGGCGGTCCGCTGGAAAGTGACGGCTATCGAATCCCCCGAGATGACTGCGTCGATCGCCTCGCAGCGACGCAGCGTCGAGTCCACGCCTTTTCGCACAACGCACCCATTGATGTCGACAACAACGTGGGTGGTCGAGTAGGCGGGGTCAGCTGTCCACGTTCCGATACCCACCTGGCACAGCGAAAGCCCCGGGATCGTGATGCTCCACACGAATTGCCCATCGGAGGTTGCGGTAACGGTCGGCGCACAAACATCTGCGGCCATGTCCGCAAAAGAAGGCGCCAGACCGCGGCGAGCACTACGAACCGATATCGGATGAATTAACTGTGCGAGGGACTCAACTTGTTCGCGGGCAGCGTGTCGAATCGCTTTGGGCCACCCATCGGATTTGCGAGGCATCGGGCATACCGCAACGCCGAGCACCCGCAGACCGCACGCGGCTGCGGCTGCAACTTCGATCACTGCACGAGTAACAGCCGACTCCTCAGGTGGGCACACAAGAACAATCTCGACGTCGCCAGCTTTGATAGCCGATGCTGCCGTGCGAACACTGACGAGTCGATCCCAATCGAGAGCAGATGATCCCGAGATCTCGAGTAGATCAACGATCGCTTGAAGATCAGTGGCCGCAGCAGCAACCGATCCCGGGAACCAGGCAACTACCGGGTGCTCGCTCACACGTGCATGCGTGTGCAAGGAAACGAGGGAGTCCACGGATCGGATCGAAGCAATCCCAGCCACGAGATCCGGACTGATAACTGTGGCACCGGCGACTGTTAAGGAATCCGCCATTGCGGGGGCCGTCACACCAGGTAGATCAGTATCTGCACCGAGAAACTCGCAGCCAGGCACGCTTACCGACGCCAACTCCTGCGCCCAAGCTTGACCACTCGGGGTGATCGAACTAACCAGTAGCACCGGATTCCACCCGCTCCTTCAATCCCTTGAGTGCGGTATCAACAATGACTTTCTCCGCTTTGCGCTTGATCATGCCGAGCATTGGAATCTTTACGTCAACGGCCAGGCGGTACAGAACCGAGGTTGAGTCACCGTTTGGCGTCAACTGGTACATGCCATCCATAGCTGTGACCATGTCGCCCGTGGTGAGCGTCCACGTCACCTTCGAATCGCCGTCCCAGTCGTACTCAAGTTCGTAGGTGTCACGAATGGGGCCAGATTCCAACTGGAAACGAGCATCCGCTGGCCGGCCATCGTCCTCATAGACGCTCAGGATCTCGACCGATGTGATGCCATCGCTCCAATCGGGGTAGGCCGGCAGATCGGCGATCACCGCCATGATCTGAGCAGGAGTGGCGTTGATGTCGATGCTTGATTCCGTTTGGTCGGCCATAGGCGGAGGCTACCTGTGTGCCCACGCGCCCCGGAAGGCCTGGCACCCGCTACAGATCGATGATGAACGGTCTTTCTCGCCCATGGAAATGGCCCACGTTCACGCACTCGGTGCGCCCAATCCGCATCCGCGCCGCCAGCGGCTGATGAACATGGCCGAAGAAGTGATAACGGGGCTGGAACTTCTCAACGTAGTCCGTCAACGCCTGGGATCCGATTTCAAAGCGACGAGCCACGACGTCGTAGTTCAACAAAGGATCCAACGGAGGAATGTGCGTAAAGAGCACATCAACGGGGCCGAGTGAGTCAATCGTGGCCGCATACTCGACTGGGTCGATCTCGTAGGGCGTGCGCATGGGACTCACCAAGCCACCTCCCACGAAACCCCATCGCTGGCCTTCCACCTCGATTACTTCACCGTCGACCACTCGATGTCCCTCGCGCAGGTAGTCCGGCCACAAGGCAGGAACATCAACGTTGCCAAACGTCATCAAGGCCGGTGATGGCATCGCATGGAAGAGCGCCTCATACTGATCCTTCACCTTCGATTCGAGAATCCCCCACCGTTGCGCACGATCGGTAATTCCCAGCCCGGCCCAGGCAGCGTCACTGAGCGCACGTGCCTCGTCGAATTTATTCGCAGTTCGGGCAGCGATGTAGTCGCGAGCATGGTCGGCACCGAACAAATCGGCGTAAATTCCTCGCTCGGGTTCGTCGTAGTCCAAGAACAAGATGAGGTCACCTAGGCAGACGAAAACATCACTGCCATCTGCTGCGGATTCAAGCGCAGGGCCAGCGCCATGCACGTCGCTAACTATGTGAACGCGCATCAGCTTCGAGTTCGTCCTTGAGCGTCCAGACGATCCGCTTCCAAGCAAGTACGTGACGGCGCTGGAGGGTTTCCACCTGAGAGCGGACTCGTCGGGTCGACCCAGCAGGCCGCACGGTGGCCACGGTGCCCGGAACCGTGGGCTCGGCACGTAAGTAGTAGCGAACGATCACCCCAGGCTCGTGTTCTTCGAGCCAAATCTCCGAAGAACCCACCATTTCCCCCGTGACCGTCCAGCGCATGCCTTCTACGCCGCGATCCATATAGACCTGGAGATACAGGTTGGACCACCAGCCCTGCCAACGCTCGGCCACGAGGGCTGCCACCACCTCGCGGCGCACCCGGATGAAGGATTCGTCGACCACGTCGATGCTTGGCTGCTCCCCAGCGCCGAACATCAGGTCCCCCACCTCCTCACCCATGACCTAAGGGTGCCACGGGTAATGCCGGCGTGCAGCCACCGGGAGTTACCGGCAGTTATCGCCTTCCTCTCGCCAGCGCCCTTCGAATCGCGTACGGTGGCGGAAATTATTCACGCCGCAATTGCGGCTTAGCTCGAGGGAGTGAGCGCGTGCTTAAGGAGTTCAGCGTCCCGGCCCTGGTACCGGCCCCGACTACCGGGAACATGACCGACCACATCGTTGAGAACGCCCAGACCAGCCCCAACCAGGTGGTGTTCTCGCTCCAACGCGGAGATGCCTGGGTGGGCGTGACCGCGGGACAGTTCCTCGCCGACGTTAAGGCCATCGCTAAAGGCATCGTCGCCAGTGGGGTCGAGCCCGGCCAGCGAATCGGCGTAATGTCTCGCACTCGGTATGAGTGGACCCTCGTCGACTACGCCATCTGGTATGCCGGAGCCATCTCAGTGCCCATTTACGAAACCTCCTCGGCTGAGCAGGTCTATTGGAACCTCACCGACTCTGGTTCCGTTGCCACCTTCTTGGAAAGTTCCAAGAACAAGGCGGTCTTCGATCAGGTGGCTGCCGATCTACCCGATGTAACACGGGTGTGGGTATTCGACAACGACGACCTTGAAACCCTCAAGGCTGCGGGTGTTGGAGTGTCGGATGAGGAACTCGAGGCGCGGCGCGCCACGGTTCAGCCCGATACGTTGGCAACGATCATCTACACATCCGGGACCACGGGCCGCCCCAAGGGCTGCATGTTGACCCACAAGAACCTCATGTTCGAGGTGGACAATGTCATCGCAGCGCTTGATGACGTTTTCTCCACCCCCGGGTCCTCCACACTGCTGTTCCTACCTGTGGCGCACGTCTTCGGCCGACTGATTCAACTCGGTGCGGTGCGGTCCAAGGCACGATTGGGGCACGCACCCGACATAAAGCAACTGCTGCCTCTCTTGCAGAGTTTCCAGCCCACCTTCTTGCTCGCGGTGCCCCGCGTGTTCGAGAAGATCTACAACTCTGCTCAGCAAAAAGCCGCATCCGAGGGCAAGGGCAACATCTTCGATAAGGCAGCCCACACAGCTATCGAGTACAGCGAGGCGCTCGACGAGGGTGGCCCCGGTTTCGGGTTGAAGCTCAAGCACGGCCTATTCGACAAGCTCGTCTACAAGAAGTTGCGGGCCGCTATGGGTGGGAACGTCCAGTGGGCAGTCTCCGGTGGTGCGCCACTCGGTGCCCGCCTCGGGCACTTCTTCCGCGGCATCGGGGTGACCGTGCTCGAGGGCTACGGCCTGACCGAGACTTCGGCCGCCACGACAGTCAGTCGCCCCGATGCAATCGAGGTCGGAGCGGTGGGCCAACCGTTCCCCGGTGCCAGTGTGAAGGTGGCCGACGATGGTGAGCTCATGCTCGCCGGCGATCAGATCTTCGTCGGCTACTGGAACAACCCAACGGCCACCGCCGAGGCGATCGAGCCGGATGGCTGGTTCCATTCAGGCGACATCGGCGAGATCGATGATCGCGGATTCGTACGCATCACCGGTCGGAAGAAGGAACTCATCGTGACCGCGGGCGGAAAGAACGTCGCTCCGGCGGTTCTCGAAGATCGCCTTCGTAGCCACGCTCTTGTTGGCCAGTGCATAGTGGTGGGTGACCAAAAGCCTTTCATCGCCGCTGTGGTCACCTTGGACCCCGAAGCACTGCCGATGTGGCTGAAGGTTCAGGGCAAGGAGGACTCACTGACGGTCGCAGACGTAGTCGACGATCCGGAAGTTCTCGCCCAAATTCAAGGCGCAGTCGATGAAGCGAACAAGGCAGTGTCCAACGCTGAAGCGATCAAGAAGTTCGTCATCGTGGCCGATGAATGGACCGAGGAAGGTGGTCAGCTCACGCCCTCTATGAAACTCAAGCGTGGCGTGGTGCTCAAGGACTACGAAGCCCAAATCGAGGGCATCTACTCATAGCGCACCAGCAAACGTGCGATTGCGGTATTAGTCGGGCGGGTGGTCGGTACTAACCGACTACTCGCCCGATTCCGCTGAAGCGGGACGAATACCACGGGCCCAGGATGTTGGATACGACTACACCGGTTCGCGGGTTGGCCGCGTGAACCATCTTGCCGTTGCCGATGTAAATGCCAACGTGGCGCGTGCCCTGACCAAAGTAGAAGACGAGATCACCGGGCTGGGCCTGGCTCAGGGGAACGCGCCTGGTCACCGAATACTGCGAACGGCTGTAGTGAGGCAGCGATACCCCTGCTTGACGCCAGGCCGTCATGGTCAAACCTGAGCAGTCGAAGGCGCTGGGCCCGCTGGCCGCAGCAACGTATCGATCACCCACCTGCGAAAGGGCGTACTGCACGGCCTTCGCCGCTCGGCCACTGCCCGTGAACCCGCCACCCGCGCTCGAAGAACCACCACCGGAACTCAAAGCGGCTGCTGCTGCCGCCGCCGCGGCCCGCGCGGCCTCCCGCTCATTGCGAGCCATCCGCGCCAGCCGCTCGCGTTGCTCTGCTTCGAGGCTGTTCAGGAGTTTCGAAGCGTCGGCGTAGCGATCGTCGGCCTCTTCTTTGGCGCCCTTCATCCGATCGCGTAGGTCCTTCGCGCGGGCTTCCTTATCCAGCACAGCAGCTTCGGATTGGGCCAGCCGCAATCGGGCCGTGGCCGTCTTGCGAAGCGCAGACGCCTGCCCACGCTGAACGGCATCCAACGCCGCCGACTGGGCCAAAAACTCGTTGGGATCCTCGCTCAAGAGCAACTGCAAAGAGGTATCGAGGCCACCGGAGGTGTAGGCGGCGCGGGCGAGGTCATCCACCGCGCCCAAGATCTCGCGCATCTCCCGACGCTCACGCCGGACTTTGGCCTTGAGCGCATCGAGGGTTCGGCGTACTTCGGCTAGTTCGTTGCGCGATTGGTTGTAACGCTCGGTCGCGGCTTCGGCCTTCGATTCAAGGTCCCGAACCTGATTACGAACTTGTTCAAGGTTGGGTGCGGCGTGGGCCGGAGTGACGATCGCCCCTGACGCGACGAGGCCAACGATGGCGAGGAGGACCCCAGCCACGCGGGCTCGCTGCGGCAATCGCACTGTCAGCCTCCCTGCTAGGGCCCCTTGGGGGCCCGAATCGTCGGGTCCTACCTTGGCGGATCGAGTCCGCTCGTCGGGTGTGACGGCTTTGACCGATCACGGGTTCCCCAAGGTAACAGAATGGTGACGACGCACACCACGGGTGTCCCGAACCCATCCCAGAAAGGTCTCAGCCCACCTCACGTTGCAGGCGTAAAGGCGGCACCAGACCACACTCCGCCAATACCCCGATGGCCCGGGCATGGTCTCCGTCGATGGGGACGGGTACATCGGAGGGATCGGGCACGCCCAAAAGCACGCTAACCACGCAGTCCTGGCACGCCAGCCCGGCTACCTGACATGAGCCGCAATCAATGAGCATGCCCGCAGGCTAGGTCGAGGGTCCGACATTCCCCGTTCTTATCCCCGATTCTTATCCCCGATGCGGTGTCAACTGTCGGGCCAAATGTCGTTCCGACGGCCCGACAGTTGACACCGCATCGGGGAAGGGGGCAGGGGTGGTCCAGCTACTAGACGCCGCCATCCCCCGGGGCCTCTTGGCTGGGGCCGCCAAACTCCGGACGCGGCACAATCTCGATTCGATCGGTAGCCGAGCACCAGCGGCACCGGATCGTTTCGACGTTCTCGGCGAGCACGGTGCTTTCATCGATTTGGACCTCGCCGGCCAAGGTGGCATGCCAGAACTCGCTGGATCGAACCGTGCGAATCACATCGAAGCGGGTGAGGTTGCCGCAGTGGCCGCAGCGAAATCGCGAGGCCTCATCAGGCAGGGCAAGGGTCATATAACAAATCTATCGGGCCTATCGGGCCTGTCGGGATCGCTCACTCCCTCGATTCGTCATACCCCGGACCTAATCTGCTCGTGCGATGACCTCCTCGATTTCCGATACTGACACTGGCCTACCCGGCCAGTTGACTCTTTCAGATCTAGTCGCCGAAGAGCGCCTAGCCGATCTCACGTTCGTAGTAGTGGATCTAGAAACCACTGGAGGTCCTGCTTCTGCAGCCGGCATCACCGAAATCGGCGCGGTCAAGGTTCGCGCCGGCGAGGTGCTCGGTGAATTCGCCACATTGGTCCGACCGGACTCTTCCATTCCGGCACACATTCAGGCACTCACCGGGATCACCAATTCGATGGTCCGCGACGCCCCATCGGTGGCTGGCGCCGTAGCCGCATTCGGTGAGTTTGCCGGTGATGCAGTCCTCGTCGCCCACAATGCGCCCTACGACCTTGGATTCTTGAAAGCCGCGTGCGCCCGTCACAATCTGAGTTGGTTCCCCGGGCGCTCACTCGACACAGCACGCCTGGCACGAGTTGCCCTCCAACGAGGCGAGGTGCGCAACTGCAAGTTGTCCACTCTGGCGGCGCACTTCCACTCCCCTGTTGCTCCTGAACACCGCGCCTTGGCCGATGCGCGCGCCACAACACACGTACTTCACTGTCTGTTCGAACGAATCGGGTCTATGGCAGTGCATACCTGGCCGGATTTGCGCGCATTCGTGTCCCGAGTTTCAGCCGAACAACGAGCGAAACGTTATTTGGCGGATGGGCTCACCACAGGCCCGGGTGTGTACACGTTCGTCGACCAACAAGGATCGGCCCTGTACATCGGCACCTCGCGAAACGTGCGCAACCGTGTTCGAACGTACTTCACCGCAGCCGAAACTCGCGCACGGATGGCAGAGATGATCTCAATTGCCACGAAAGTGGATGTCATCCCGTGCGCCACGAGTTTGGAAGCACAGGTTCGCGAACTTCGTGCAATCGCCGTGCGCAAGCCGCGCTATAACCGCCGATCGCGCCGCGCCGAAACCACGTGGTGGGTTCGCATCAGCGATGAGGCTGCACCGCGCCTGATCGCCATCCGAGTAGCCGGAGATTTGATTCCTGAGGCCGCGTGGGGGCCCTTTGCCTCGCGCGGTGCAGCACGTGATGCAGCCGAGACCATCGCGGATGCCACGGGCCTACGAAGTTGCACGGGAACGTTGCCCGCCGCCGCTCGCCACGACACACCCCAGTGTTTGCGTGGACATCTGAACCAATGCGCGGCGCCTTGCATGCGGAACCACAACGCAGACCTCTACGAGACGGCAGTCGCCGCAACGCGACAGATACTTTCAGGAGACGTTCGAGCAATAGTCGAAAGATCACTTCACCGCATGGGTCAACTCGCGGCGCAAGAGCGCTTCGAAGAGGCGGCGGAGTTTCGTAATCGCATGACCAATGTGTGTGCCGCGAGTGAACGGCACCACCGGATAGCAGCTCTCGTCGGGTCTGGCCGCGTTGTTGCCGCACAATCAGATAGCGCAGGCGGATGGGACATCCACGTCATCACTCAGGGCCGACTCGTCGCGGCAACCCACGCGCCTGCGAAGACCGATCCACGCGCAGCCGCCCACGCGGCGATCACCACCGCCGAAGATCACCAGCCCGGAACGGGTCTGCTCGCCGAAGCAACACTGTTGGCTGGATGGCTGGAGCAACCCGGGATTCGACTCATCAGCGTGGAACAACCCTTGTGGTGGCCGGTTGCCGCAAGCTCACCACTCATCCATGCAGCAAAAACGCCGCGCGACTCCAGCACTGATAAGCGTGGATCTCACTTCGGTGCACCCGTCGGACCAGCACCCGGCGTGAGGTCGATGACTCGCATCGCGCGCTAGGTGGCGGCGCCCACCCAACGCTTGAGCAGGGTCCAAGCAGCGCCGGAATCCAACACCTGACGCGCTCGTGGAATGTTTGCTGCTACCCGCTCGGTGAGTGGCGGTCCCACGTTCACGCCCGCGCATGCGTCGAAGGCTGTCAGTGCAGCTGCGGCATTCACGGTCACCGAGTCTCGGATGGCCGCCACTTTGGCTACATCCGCTGCCGTCAACTCACGGGAGTCATGTTCGGGGTTGAGCGCGGCGCACAACAACGCGACGTTGCGCTCAGGTGATGCTCCTTCGAGCAGTCGCGGCTCAACAAACTCGATCCCCCATTGACGCGGATCGAGTTCACTTTCAATCACATCTTCACTCACATCCGACCCGGTCACCTCCCAAACTCGAGTGGTTGCACTCGTGGAAATCTCATCGAGACCGTCCTCACCTCGAACAACTAATGCACGAGTTCCTCGATCGGCAAGTACGCGAGCCATCACGGGTGCTGACTCCAGCCTCGCGCAGCCAACAAGCATGGCCTCGGGTCGAGCAGGGTTGGCTAAGGGCCCGACGATGTTGAATACCGTTGGAACCCCCAGTTCACGACGCGTCGGTCCGGCGAATCGCAAAGCCGGGTGGAACAACGGCGCGAAACAAAAGGCGATGCCAATACTCGACACAGATTTGGCAACAGCGTCCGGACCCATGTCGATAGCCACGCCCAGGGCCTCCAACACATCCGCCGAACCGGTGGCGCTGGAGGCTGCGCGGTTGCCGTGCTTAACCACCGGAGCGCCTGCCGCCGCCACGACGAGAGCGGCCATGGTCGAGATGTTCACCGAGTTTGAGCCGTCGCCACCGGTGCCGACGATGTCCACAACTACGGACGGTCGCATTGTTCGATCGATGGAAACTCCGTGGGTCATCAACGAGCCCACCAACGCACCCAACTGGGCAGGTGTCTCCCCGTGGACGCGCAAAGCGGTCACGAAGCCGGCCAACTGGGCCGGCGTGGCTTGGTCTTCCAAGATGCGGTCCATCGCCCAGGACACGTCTTCAGGCTCGGCGCCCCGCATCGCAGCGGCCAAAACCGACGGCCAAGTGCGTTCGGTCATCGAAGGAACTAGCGGGCAACCGACGCGCGTCGGCGCAACAAAGCGGCCGCCGACCGAGCCAAAGCGACAGGTTCAAGAGGATGGGGCACCACGGCATCAGCGCGGGACCAGGTGGCCAGCCAGGCATCCTGCGGACGGCCAATCAGCACCAGGATCGGCGGGCAGCCGAAGATTTCATCCTTCAACTGGCGGGCAATGCCCATTCCACCCGCCGGGGCCGCCTCGCCATCAAGAACAAGCAGATCGAAGCGCTGGGCATCGACCGTGGCAATCACCATCGGCTCGGTGGCGCACTCGGTGTACTCGATGGCCGGAAGATCGATATCCGGACGGGTTCCCAGACTCGCCAGCACCTGCCGCCGCGTGTTCCGATCATCGCTGTAGACCAAGACCCGAAGCGGGCTGGCCGATGTGGCGGAATCCTCACTCACGCGCTCACCCTAAACCCCCGGATCGAAGCGGTGATAAGTGTGGCGGACATCGCCGACAAATCTGACAGACCCGACGCGACTTCTTCAGGGGACCATGACAGTATTTGGCTGTGGCGAACACGACCTCCATCCCAGCGGCCTACGCTCACGCGCCGGCCAACCGTCCCAATTTGGTGTCTATCGGCACCATCGTGTGGTTGTCGAGCGAGCTCATGTTCTTCGCGGCGCTGTTCGCGATGTACTTCACGATGCGGGCCGTCAATCCCGAGGTCTGGGCGGCCGATTCCCAACTACTTGCCATTCCCTTTGCCAGCATCAACACCACGATCCTGGTTCTCTCCAGTGTCACGTGCCAGCTGGGCGTTTTCGCGGCCGAACGCGGCGACGTCAAGGGGCTACGCCGCTGGTTCATCATCACGTTCTTAATGGGCTCCGTCTTCATTGGCGGCCAGGTATATGAATATGCCGAACTCGTTCACAAGGGACTCACGATGTCCTCGAGCGCGTACGGCTCGGCCTTCTTCTTGACCACAGGCTTCCACGGACTTCACGTGACCGGCGGACTCATCGCCTTCCTGTTTGTTCTCGCCACCACCTATGTGGCCAAACGCTTCACCCACGACCAAGCAACCCGGGCGATCGTCGTCTCCTACTACTGGCACTTCGTGGATGTCGTGTGGATCGCCCTATTTTTCATGATTTACATTCTTAGATAGGTACAACCCGAACCTCGAGAGGGAAGGCATCACAACAGTGAAGTTCCTGTCGCACCGCCGTCGCAAGCCCTGGGTTGCCACCGCTTTGCTCGCTATGGCCCTGCTCGTGGTGGGCGGCGGCTATGCCGCGGTCAGTTCTACTGCTCCTGCCGAGGCGGCAATGGGATCACAAACCCAGGTGGAAGAGGGCAAGCGACTATTTCTCGAGGGCTGCTCGTCGTGTCACGGACTCGAGGCCCAGGGCTCCATGAACGGGCCGTCGTTGATCGGTGTCGGAGCGGCCTCGGTTCACTTCCAGGTCGCAACGGGTCGCATGCCCATGTCCGCCCCAGGTGCCCAGGCCCCCGCCAAGGAAGTCATCTATACAGAGGACGAGATCGCAGCGATGTCGGCTTGGGTCGCCTCACTGGCGCCAGGACCGGCCATTCCTACAGCCGAGCAACTCGACTTTGCCGATGCCGATGTCGCCGAGGGGGGTGTGCTGTTTCGCATCAACTGCGCCCAATGCCACCAGGCAGCCGGCGGCGGCGGCGCGCTCACCGATGGCAAGTACGCCCCCAGTCTGATGAACGCGACACCGCAGGAGATCTACGAGGCGATGCTGACCGGCCCGCAAAATATGCCGATCTTCTCCGACGAGACACTCCCCGTTGCAGAGAAGCAGCAGATTCTCGCCTACATCGACGCCCTTCAACAGGCACCAAGCCCCGGTGGCTTGTCCTTGGGTCGACTCGGCCCGGTGGTTGAGGGTCTGTTCATGTGGACCGCCGTCTTCGCCGCGCTCATCGCCGCGGCCGTATGGATCGGAATCAAAGCACGATGAGTAAGCGCGACGACGCCAGCATCCTTCCCGCGAACCCGCCGCACGGGGAGCCCAAACTCGGTTACCTCCCCGTGGCGGATATCCCGCATAAGCCACGGGTCACCGATACCGATCCCAAAGCCGCCCGCCGCGCCGAGCGGCAGGTCGCGGGCATGTTCATCTTGTCCATGCTGCTGGTGGTGTTGTTCGTCGTCGCTTTCGTGACGATCGACGTCACCACTGTGATCTATGTACCCGTCCTTGGTGAGGTAGGAGCCAGCAACCTGGCACTCGGGCTCACATTCGGTGGTGCCGTCTTCCTCATCGGTGCCGGTGCGATCCAGTGGGCCAAGAAGTTGATGCCAGATGTCGAGGTGGTCCAAGAACGTCACAACATGACCTCGCCCAAGGACGACACCGAGGAAGCCGCCGCCACGTACGAGCGGGGCAAAGAGGAGTCGGGCTTCGCGCGTTACCCGATCATCCGCCGAACCTTGATCGGTGCGCTAGCGCTCTTCCCCATCCCCCTCATCGTGATGCTGCGGGATCTGTGGCAAACACCGGCCGGAGCGAACCCGGTCGAGATTTTGTCGAGCACCTCATGGCGTGATGGCGAGCGGATCGTCCCCGACATCGGCCACAACACCGGCGAGAACGTGCCAGGAATTCGCCCCGAGGAGATACCGGTCGGTGGCCTTGTGTCCGCATTACCGATGTCGATCAAGGACCTGAAGGACGACGTTGTCGCAAATATGCGCGACCGAGGCAAATCGGCCATCATCTTGGTTCGGATGGACCCTGAGGAAATCCGCTCCCAGCAAGGCGAAGGCTGGGATTACCAGGGGATCTTGGCCTACTCCAAGATCTGCACCCACGTGGGTTGCCCGATCGCCTTATACGAGCACCGGACCCATCACCTGCTGTGCCCGTGCCACCAATCCACCTTCGATCTGGCCGACTCCGGTGATGTCATCTTCGGGCCGGCGGCCCGGCGGATGCCCCAGTTGCCGATTCGTGTAGATGGGGAAGGCTACCTAGTAGCAGCATCGGACTTTGAAGAGCCAGTCGGACCGAGTTTCTGGGAGCGTGGATGAGCACGACAACCCCCGCGAACACCGGGGCACACCCCGTTGAGCAGGTCGGTGGCCAGGCGGCCACCTTCGTTGACCAACGTTTGGGCAGTAACAGGTTTCTGAAGCGGAACCTGTCCAAGGTCTTTCCCGAGCACTGGTCCTTCATGCTCGGGGAGATCGCCCTCTACTCGTTCATCGTGGTGCTGCTCACCGGCACCTACCTCACGCTGTTCTACAAGCCGAGCATGGCCGAGGTCATCTACAACGGTTCCTACGTGCCGCTGCAAGGCATTTACATGTCCGAGGCATACGCCTCCACGTTGAACATCAGTTTCGATATCCGCGGCGGCCTACTGATCCGCCAAATGCATCACTGGTCCGCGTTGATATTCGTAGCGGCTGTGGCAGTCCACATGTTTCGGGTGTTCTTCACCGGGGCTTTCCGTAAGCCTCGCGAGTTCAACTGGATCGTGGGTGTCGCGCTCACCACGCTGGCTCTCGCTGCCGGCTTCACCGGCTACTCGCTGCCCGATGATTTGCTGTCCGGTACCGGGTTGCAGATCATTCGCGGCATCTTGCAGGCCATCCCACTCATAGGTACCTGGCTCGCCTTCTTCGTATTCGGTGGTGAATACCCAGGCGGCGACATCATCTCCCGGCTCTACTCGGCTCACATATTGCTTGTGCCCGGGTTGATCCTGGCGCTCGTGACCGTCCACCTGATCATGGTCTGGACCCAAAAGCACACGCAGTTCCCCGGACCCGGGCGCACCAACAACAATGTGGTGGGTTACTCGCTGCTGCCGATTTACATGGCCAAGGCTGGCGGCTTCTTCTTCATCGTGTTCGGCATCATTGCCCTGCTGAGCGGCCTGGTAAACATCAACCCGGTGTGGATCTTCGGCCCCTACACACCCGACCAGGTCACCGCGGGCACCCAACCCGACTGGTACATCGGTTGGCTCGACGGAGCGCTACGCCTCATGCCCAACCTGGAGACAGTTCTGTTGGGCTACACGATCTCCTGGAACATCCTGATCCCTGGGGTGATCATTCCGGGCATCTTGTTCACCGGCTTGGCCCTCTATCCATTTCTTGAGGCTTGGGCCACCGGCGACAAGCGTGAGCACCACCTGCTCGACCGTCCCCGCAACGCCCCGGTTCGCACCGGCATCGGTGTCATGGCGATCGTCTTCTACGGAATCTTGTGGATGGCCGGTGGTAACGACCTCGTGGCAACCGCTTTCGATCTCAGTATCAACGCGATCTCCCGAACCCTCCAGGTATTGCTGATCGTCGCTCCCCCGCTCGCCTTCATCATCACCAAACGCACCTGCTTATCGCTCCAACGCCGGGATCGGGACAAACTCCTACACGGATACGAATCCGGCAGAGTACTTCGACTCCCGCACGGTGAGTTCATCGAAGTTCACCAGGCCCTCAACGAGAAGGAGCTCGCGGTCATCAGCAGCAAGCCCGACCACCCGGTGTTGCCTGCCCCGCAGAAGGCCGACATCGACGGCGTGCGCAACCCGAACTACCGCAAGGACATGCTGCGTCACAAGGTCAGTGCGTTCTTCTACGGCGACAACATTCCCAAGCCCTCCGCCGCGGAGATCGAGGCCGGACAGCATCACGCTGAAGAGCAGGCCGCGATCGAGGCTCCGCTGCACGAGTACGAGGAGCGGGACGTCATTTACAACGCCCACGGTGGAGTCCTGCATCACCCAGGAATGCCGAAGACCAACGCTGAGCAGGCCGCTGAACAGGAATCCAGGACCTAGCCCTCGGCTGCCCCCATCCCGTTCCGCTCAAAGCCCCCGCATGTTCGGGGGCTTTGATATTTGGCCACCTACCAGGTCAGAGCCTGGCAAGGTGGCCTCATGCCATCTCGAATCTGCCCGTTGTGCGAAGCCACATGTGGCCTTGTCCTGTCCGTCGATGGTGCCGAGGTCATCGAGGTACGCGCAGATGCCGAAGATGTCTTCAGTCGGGGCTACATCTGCCCCAAGGGCGTATCGCTCGGTGAGTTACACGCCGACCCACGGCGGCTGACTACTCCCTTGATCAAGGGCGACGATGGGGAATTCCATCCCGCCAGTTGGGATGAGGCCTTCGGTGTGATCCGCGATCGACTTCATCCGATCCTGACCGAGCACGGCCCCCAATCCGTTGGCCTTTTCCTTGGAAACCCCAATGTCCACAATCTGTCCGGCCCCTTCTACCTGCCCGCCTTCATCAAGGCGTTAGGCACCACGCAGCGCTTTTCAGCGAGCACCGTCGATCAAATGCCCAAGCAAGTGGCGTGTGCGCTCATGTACGGAACCGCGTTATCGGTGCCCGTGCCAGACATTGATCGCACTCACTACTTTTTGATGCTGGGCGCCAATCCCCTGGTGTCCAACGGTTCGATGATGACCGCGGCCGATTTTCCGCGCCGGCTGCGGGACCTGCGCAAGCGCGGAGGGCGCCTCGTAGTGGTCGATCCGATCCGAACACGAACAGCCGCAGTGGCAAGTGAGCATCTGCCGATCCGGCCTGGTTCTGATGCGTTGTGGCTGGCGTCGTTGGCCCAGTTGGTCACAAGCGATGCGCGCCTCCAAGCCGCCGAGTCATGGATAGCTGCGGCGGAATGGGACTCGGTGGTGGCCCTACTCACCCCCTTCACCCCCGAGGCCACCGCGCCGATCACCGGGATAGACCCGGACACCACTCGGCGCATTGCCGATGAACTTCGTACGGCCCCCACGGCAGCTGTCTACGGACGCATGGGAACCACCACATCAGGACTCACCGCCGGAGACCAGGTTGTTCCGATGGCCACGCTCGCTTCTTGGCTGATCGACATCATCAATATCGCCATCGGATCCTTGGATCGACCCGGCGGGGTGATGTTCCCCCTGCCGGTGGCCGGCGGTCCGTCCACCGAAGGCACGCCAGGTTCGGGCCACGGTGTGCAGATTCCCGGACGACGCCGAACCCGAGTTCGCGGCCTTCCCAGTGCCCTGGGTGAGTTCCCTGCGGCAGCCCTCGCCGAAGAGATCGACACACCTGATCCCAAGACAGGCGAACACATCCGAGCGGTGTTCGTGATCGGAGGCAACCCCGTCCTGTCCACGCCGAACCAACAGCGACTCACCAACGCGTTCGAGCAACTCGATCTGATGGTCAGCGTGGATCCTTACCTGACCGAGACGAGTTCACTGGCCGATGTGGTCCTACCAGTGGCCTCGCCGCTGACTCGAGCGCACCACGATGTGGTGTTCAACAACCTCGCGGTACGAAATCAAGCGCGCTACTCCCCTGCCGTGTTCGAGGTTCCCGCGGGCGAGAAGGACGAAACCGAAGTGCTGGCGCAACTGGCCGCCATCGCTGCTGGCATCGCCTCCGGACATGAGCCATTGCCGCAGCACATTGACGACCTGATCGCCTACACAGTGGCGGCCGGTGCCTGCAACGACCAGGCTTCTCGGGCCCACGGACGCGCTCCAGAGGAGCTCTTGGAGGCGGTGGCTCACCGAACCGGCGTGGACCGACTTTTGGACCTTCGAATCCGCTCGGGTCCCTACGGCGACGGCTTCGGCGCCCACCCCGAGGGACTTACCTTGCAAAGTCTGATGGATGCTCCGCATGGCATCGATCTGGGGCCACTGCAACCTCGGTTACCCGAAGTACTGCGAACTCCATCTGGGCGCATCGATGTCGCGCCCGATGTATTGCTGGAGGCACTCTCGCAGGCAGCCCGCCTGCTCACCGAGCCGGCTGCCACCGCGAGGTTCACCCTGGTGGGTCGACGCCAACTGCGCAGCAACAACTCCTGGATGAAGGGACTGCCGACGCTGACCGGCGGCTCCAACGTGCCCACAGCCATGATCCACGCCCTCGATGCCGCAGAACTTGGAATCCTCGATGGTCAACCCGTGACGGTCTCAACGAAGACGGGGTCCATCACATTGCCGGCAGCGGTGCGTGAAGACGTCACACAAGGATGTGTATGCATTCCGCATGGCTGGTCGCAGGCAAATGTGAACGCTTTGGTCGACGTGACGGCGATCGACCACCTAGCCGGGACTTCGGTGCTCAGCGGGCTGCGAGTAGATCTGACTCCCGCCTAGACTCCTGCCTGGTCTGACGACGGTGAGCCGAGGGATTGCGTGAAAGTCGCACCACTAGCGGATCGTTCCAGCCACTGAGCCCACGAGTCGTTCCAAATCGTCAGACCGTTGCCGTCGTTGCCGTGCGGACGCCCAGTGTTCTCTACGATCACTACATCGCCGATATTGTTTTCGTTCCACCACCAGGCTGCGTTTTCTTCACTCAATCCAACACACCCATGACTAACGTTTGCGCTTCCTTGGGAGGCGACGCTCCAGGGAGCGGCATGGATGAACTCACCGGAATAGGTAAGGCGCATGGCGTAGGGGGCGGTCACGCGGTAGTAGTTGGGGCTGTCGGGACTGGTACCGCCGGTGGCTGCGTCCATGATGCGCACCCGCTCCTTGGACAAAATCACCTTGGTGCCGGTGCGGGTTTCCCACCCTTCTTTGCCGGTGGTGACGGGCACCGTTCTGATCAACTCACCGGCTTTGTAGACATCCATCGTGTAGGTCTGGGCGTCGACGATGCTGACCATGGACGGGCGGAAGCGAAATGTCTGAGAGGTGTCCTTTCGACCGAATACGCCCTCTCTGGCTTGAACACCCTCGAAGTTCAGTTCGACGGTCACATCCATATCCCCCGGCCACAATTCCTTGGGGCGGAACTCGACCGTTCTGTTGTCCTTCCACGCCCAGGCACCTAGCAGTGGCACGGGGGTTCGCACCACCATGGCTTGTTCGATCTCGGCCTTGTTCTCAACTTTTTTGTTGAAGTTCACCGTGATGGGAATGCCAACCCCCACCACATCGCCGTCGGCTGGTTCGGCGTAAGCGCGAAAGAACTTCTCCGGTTCGATCGTGCTGAACCGAGTCACGTCGGTAGCCATGTTTCCGCGGGCGTCGAACGCCCGGGACTCAATCGTGTACGACGCCCCGTAATCGAGGCTTCCTGTTAACGACGTCCAGCGAACACCGGACTCGTCCAAGGTTCCTTCCACCGGCCCTTGCGGGCCGATGACAGCTACGTCATAAAGCTTCCCACCATCCGCCTCCACAACAATGGGCGTACGAGGCTCAACGTCGGTCTGGGCCGGGGATGCGGTGATCGCAACCATCGGCTCGGTGGGTACCGGAACGGTTTCCACGCTCAAGTGAGGCTGACACGCGCTCATCGCAAGCCCAGCAACGGCGAAACCGGCGACTGTCCACCGACGTCGCCCACCAGATGATGCCCCCAAAAACCGCATAACCACTCCAGGGTACGTCGTGGGGTGCGGGTTCGCGCAACCGCGCGCGCTAAGGCCCATGCGCAGAATGGGGCCAATTCCGAAGGAAACGCGTGTCTAGCGGGCGAACTCTCCGCGGTAGTACTCGAACAGCCACCCGATGACGCCGAACATCAGGACCGCGACGCTCAAAACCACGAACCACACCGCGAAGACCAATCCAAGCGCGATACCTGCAGCCCCTAGGCCAACCACGAGGGGCCACCAGGAGTTCGGGCTGAAGAAGCCGTACTCAGGGTCCGCCTCATCGATCTCACCATCTTGGCGGTCTTCCGGACGCGGATACACGCGCTTGGCGGTATACAGAGTGTAGAAGGCAACCAGGAAGGCCAGGGCGCCCGTCAACAGGAGCAGCGTGGTTCCGACCTCATCTCGGCTGAACCACCAGTAACCACCTCCTACGAGGCTGTAGAAGACGAAGCCAAGAATGAAGGTCCAGCCCTCAATCTTCATCAGTGACCACTCCCGGTGCGGCTCGCGCTGCTACTGATTTGGGGCTGTGAGCGTGCACTCGGCGGTGCTAATTCAGGATGGTGAAGATCGAAAGCCGGACGTTCGGAACGGATCCGGGGCAGTGATGTGAAGTTATGCCGTGGTGGCGGACAACTCGTGGCCCATTCCAAGGATCCACCCCAGCCCCAGGGATCATCGACATTCACGTGAGGTGCGTTCTTCCACGTGGTGAGGACGTTCCAGATGAAGAAGAGCGTGGAGAAGCCCAAGATCGCAGCACCCACGGTCGAGACGATGTTCAGTGTGGTGAAGTCGTCGACCGGGAGGTAGTCGCCGTAGCGACGCGGCATGCCCTGGACCCCCAACCAGTGCTGAACCAAGAACGTGACCTGGAAGCCAACAAACAACAACCAGAAGTGGATCTTGCCCAGACGTTCGTCGAGCATCTTGCCGGTCATCTTGGGCCACCAGAAGTAGAAGCCGGCGAACATCAAGAACACAACCGTGCCGAAGACGGTGTAGTGGAAGTGGGCAACCACGAAATAGCTGTCTGAGACGTGGAAGTCCAGCGGAGGCGCGGACAAGATGATGCCGGTCAGACCACCGAAGAGGAAGGTGATGAGGAATCCCATGGTCCACAACATGGGGGTATCCATCGACACTGAGCCCCTCCACATAGTGCCGATCCAGTTGAAGAACTTCACACCGGTAGGCACAGCGATAAGCATCGTCATCAAGGCGAAGAAGGGCAGGTAAACCGACCCGGTCACGTACATGTGGTGCGCCCAAACAGCAACGGACAGTGCGCCGATGGCCATAGTGGCGAAGATCAAACCCTTATAGCCGAAAATCGGCTTGCGGGAGAACACCGGAATGATCTCGCTGGCGATGCCGAAGAACGGCAGAGCGATGATGTAGACCTCCGGATGCCCAAAGAACCAGAACAGGTGCTGCCACAAGATGGCGCCACCATTCTCTGGAGCGAACACAACGCTGCCGAATTGCCTATCGATGAACATCACCACCAGTGCCGCGGCGAGCACCGGGAAGGCAATCAGGACGAGCACCGACGTGATGAAGATCGTCCACGTGAAGATCGGCATCCGGAACATGGTCATTCCGGGCGCGCGCATCGTGAAAATAGTGGTGATGAAGTTGACCGCACCGAGGATGGTTCCCAGTCCGCCGAGGGCCAAGCCGAGGAACCACAGATCTGCCCCAGCTGTTGGCGAGAAGACTGCGTTACTCAAGGGTGCGTAGGCGAACCAACCAAACGATGCGGCTCCACCCGGGGTAAGAAATCCGGCGGCAACCACCAGGCCACCGAACAAAAACAGCCAGTACCCGAACATGTTCAAGCGGGGGAACGCAACATCGGGCGCACCGATCTGCAGCGGCATGATGACGTTGCCAAAGCCCACGAAAAGCGGTGTAGCGAACAAGAACAGCATGATCGTGCCGTGCATGGTGAACAGCTGGTTGTACTGCTCGAGGGAAATGATTTGCAGGCCCGGCACCGCGAGTTCAGCTCGGATGAGCAGCGCCATGACGCCCGCGATGAAGAACCACATAACAGAGGTGACCAGGTACATGTACCCGATGAGTTTGTGGTCTGTGGAGGTGACCCAGTTGACGATCGACTTACCCAGGTTTGGCCTACGTGGTGTGTAGACGGGCGCCTCAGGCGCCGACCGCGTGACCGGTGGCTCGTTCAGGATCGTCATAGCCTGCGCTCCCCAGGACGCTGTCCTTCGTTTGTGATGCGGTCTGTGTCCAATACTCCGGTTTTCCCCGCGGCGCGCAACTCGGACATCTTGGCGTTGAACTCATCTCGCTCGACGATTTTCACCTGGAAGAGCATCCGAGCGTGGTCCACGCCGCACAGTTCAGCGCACTTGCCAGCGTAGGTGCCGAGTCTGTCCGGAGTCAGTTCGAAGACGTTTGTCTTGCCGGGAATCAGGTCCATCTTGAACAAGAAGGCGGGCACCCAGAAGGAGTGGATGACGTCCGGTGACTTCAATTCGAAGCGGATCTTCTCATCGACTGGCAGGTACAGCGTGGGCGGTTCACCTACTGAGCCTTCCCCATAGGGAACGCCAACGTCGTAGGCGTCTTGGTCGAGGTAGTTGAAAGCCCACGACCAGCGGAAGCCCACAACCTCGACGGTCTGCTGTTCATCGTTGCCGACGGTCAAAATCTCACTTTGGTCGCGAGCCGTGAACCAAAAGAGCCCGAGGATCATGATCAGCGGCACAACCGTGTAGAGAGCCTCGATAGGGATGTTGTACTTGGTCTGCGCGGGAACCTCATTGGGATGACGACGCCGATAGGCCACGGCCGCCCAAATCATCAAAGCCCAGGTCACGATGCCCACAGCCCAGGCCGCGATCCAGGAACCGTTCCACAGGTTTTGAATGATCGATGCTTCCGCCGATGCTGTCTCTGGCAGGTCGAAGAAGAAGGCTTCATTGGCGGTGCAGCCTGACAACACAACACCTGCTCCGGCCAGCGCGAGGACGCGAAGTGAAGTACGCGAAGAACGGGTACCACCCGTGGATCGGGATCGACCTAAGGACGCCACGTATCGCCTTTCTCGACTGCACCCAGGGTGCTTCTGACCACACTTTCATAGCGAGACTAGCGCACCTTTTGTACCAAGTTACCCCCGGTCATGGGGTGAAATCCACGTGACCTCCCCCACGTCTTCCCCACTACCGTTGCCCCTGTGATCTGGCCCGAACCGGCACCCCATCCCCCGGCCGGGTATCTCGATGCCGTGGGGGGGCAACCCGTTTTACCCGTAGCCCAGCGCGCCTTTGCTGCAGCACTTGACCAGGCGTGGCCGGACCCGGCTCGATTGCACCATGGCGGTCGCCGCGCCGGTCTGCTCTTGGATACCGCTCGGACTGCGATCGCCCAATTCCTTGACGCCCGAACTGCGGACACCTACCTCGGTGCCTCATCGGCCGATCTGCTGCGCGCCTGCGTCAGCGGATTGTTCGCGGCCCGACTGGCAGCTGGTGCGCCACCCCGGGTAGTCATCAGCGAAGCCGAATCCATGGCCGTGGTCTTCGCCGCGCGGTCGTGTCCGGGGGCTGAGGTGGTGACCGTTCCGGTCACGACAACCGGTGCCATCGATACCGACCTCTTCTCCGCTGCCATCGCGCCGGGAGCCGCACTCGCATGCGTTCAGGTGGCCAACGCCGAGGTTGGAACCCGTCAGCCATTGGCCCACGTTCATCGGCTGTGCCGCGATGCGGGGATTCCGCTCGTGAGCGATGCCACCCAGGTGGCAGGTCACGATGACGTCGGTCACAACTGGGATGCCCTCGTTGCCTCCCCGCGTGATTGGGGTGCGCCATCCGGTTGCGCTGTCCTGGTCGTTCTACCGGGAACCCGGTGGCAGCCACCCGAGGCACCCGATCGTGGGTGGGTGGGCGGTTTCCCGGACGTGGCTGCGGCAGCGGCCGCGGCGACAGCTGCCGAATACGTAGGTCCCCATTGGCGAGCACAGGCCGATCAGCACCGTTCGATGATCGATCGAGTGCGCGCCGTCGTGAACGATCTGCCCGGGGTCCGCGCCGTGGGCGACCCAGAAGACCGGCTACCGCACGTAGTGACGGTTGTCATTGACGACGCGATCGGTGAAGTAATCGTCACCGATCTTGATTCTCGAGGGCTCGCAGTTGCCAGCGGCTCAGCATGCACGGCCGACAACCGCATGCCCAGTCACGTGCTGGAGTCGATGGCGATCATCACGCCGGCAAGTGTGCGCATCTCTTTGCCCTACGGCTGCTCGCAACAGACCGTCGACGATCTCCTGCAAGGACTACCAGCAGTGCTCACTTCGGCTCGCCGCTGAGCCCGCCTCAGCTCAAGCAGGGGTCTTCGCGGATTAAGTCCGGTAGTGCGGCGAGGTATGAGTCTCGCGATACCTTCGTCACTCCCAAACTCACCAGGTGGGGCGTGGACCACTGCACGTCGATCAATCGCTGTCCTGGACAGCCACGCATACGTTCAACAAGCGCGACGAGCGCAACCTTCGAAGCGTCACGGACTTCGTGGAACATGGACTCACCCGCGAACAGCCCACCTATTTCAACGCCGTACAGGCCTCCCACGAGATTGCCTTCCCACCACACCTCCGCCGAATGCGCATAGCCGAGTTCATGAAGGTGCACGTAGGCATCGATGAATTCCTCAGTTATCCACCCCTGCGGGCGGTTCGGATCGGCGCACCCACGCATGACGTCTTCGAAACGTTCATCGAAGGTGACCGTGAATCGTCGTTGCGCCTTCGCTAACGATCGAGACACCCGCAGGTGGTCGAGTCGGAGTACACCGCGCGGGTCCGGGGACCACCATCCGAGCGTGTGGCCACCCCCTAGCTCAGATCCGATCGGTACATCCATAGGAAACATCCCACGGGAGTAACTCAGCACTACCGTTCCCGGATCCAAACCTCCGCCGAGGGCTACCAGATCCTCGCCCGCTTCAGCCTCCGCGGGATCAGGCAGATTCCACAACGCGGTTGGAAGTTCCCCCTGCACTGCGCGCGCTCACCCGGTCGTTAAGAACGAGGACAGGAAACGTGTTGCTCGACCTCAGCTGCGGCGTCGTCGCCGTAGGCACGCGCCATGCGTTCCAGGAAGTGCCGCTGGGATAGTTCGTATTCCTGAGTGCCCACGGTCTCGATCACGTACGTTGCAACCAGCGACCCCACTTGAGCCGAGCGTTCATCGCCCAACCCCCACGCTTGGCCGGCGAGGTATCCCGCGCGGAAGCCATCACCAACTCCCGTGGGATCGGCCTTGCACTCCTCCTTGGGCACCACCACCTGAACCGGCTCGGCACCCCGGCGCTCAATTCGAGCGCCATCGGGACCCATAGTGATGACCCGCACGCTCACCATGGAAGCCAGATCAGCCGACGTCCAACCGGTTTTTTGTTCGATCAATGCGGCCTCGTACTCGTTCGTGAACAAGTACTCGGCACCTTCGATTAACGGCTTTATCTCTTCGCCATCCATCCGAGCAAGTTGCTGCGAAGGGTCAGCGGCAAACGGGTACCCGCGGAACCTGCATTCCTCGGTATGGCGGAGCATCGCTTGCGGATCATTGGCACCGATCAAGACGACATCGGTGCCACCGGCTTGGTCCACGATTGGCTTGAGTTCGATATTGCGAGCCTCGGACATCGCCCCGGGATAGAACGAGGCGATCTGGTTTTGCTCGATATCGGTCGTGCAGACGAAGCGGGCAGTGTGGTGAGCATCGGAGACGTGCACACCGCTGGTGTCCACACCATGGCGCTGCAACCAAGACTCATAATCGGCGAAGTCTGGTCCCACGGCCCCTACTAACACCGGGCTCAGCCCCAGACAGCCCATGCCGAAGGCGATATTGGGGGCAACTCCCCCGCGGCGAATCTGCAGATCCTCAACCAGGAAGGACAAGGAGACCTTGTCGATTTTGTCCGCGACGAGCGAGTCCGAGAACTTCCCCGGAAAACTCATCAGGTGATCGGTTGCGATGGATCCAGTGATCAAAAGGGTCACGGGAGCGGACCCTATCGGCCGCACTTAGCCGCCGTGCTGGAGAGTCAACCGATCAGTGGAAGGAATCCCCGCACGCGCACGACCCACCCGCGTTCGGGTTATCGATCGTGAAGCCCTGCTTTTCGATGGTGTCCACGAAGTCGATCGTGGCGCCACTTAAGTACGGAGCGCTCATCCGATCGGTCACGACGCCCACGCCACCGAAATCATTGACGACGTCGCCATCGAGGCTGCGGTCATCGAAGAACAACTGGTAGCGAAGCCCCGAGCACCCACCTGGTTGCACAGCGATGCGCAAAGCGAGGTCCTCTCGACCCTCGGCCTCAAGCAGCGTCTTCACCTTGGAGGCGGCCGTTTCGGTCAAAATGATGCCATCTGTGGACTCAACGGTGTCTGTGCTCATATCTCCATCCTCATGGATCTAGCAGGATCGTGCACGTTTGCACCCCATTGTGCTAACCAGTTCTCGGTGCTGGCTATTCCCACTCTGGCACGAGATTGCCAATTCGCCAAGACCACCCGTGGCTAGATGTCGCGGAGTTTGGCACACTCAAGCCATGACAGGGACATTCGTGGAGCCAGAGCCCACCGCGCTGGCGTTGCTGCTGCTCGGCCAGCAAGCCGACCCCGGCAGCGAGCGCGGCGTTGAGTGCCCTGGGGATCTGCCGGCCCCCTCGGACCCCGATCTGGTGTCCCGGGCGAGGGCAGCCAAGGAAGCCCTGGGAGATCGGCTGTTCATCCTCGGTCACCACTACCAACGCGACGAAGTCATCGAGTTCGCGGACGTGACCGGCGACTCCTTCAAGCTCTCCCAGCAGGCCGCCGCTCGCCCCGAGGCGGAGTTCATCGTCTTTTGCGGCGTGCATTTCATGGCCGAGAGCGCGGACATCCTTACCGAAGATTCCCAACAGGTGATCCTTCCCGATCTTGCCGCCGGGTGCTCCATGGCGGACATGGCCGCCATCGGACAGGTGGAAGACTGCTGGCGCGTACTGGAGCGCGTTGGGGTGGCGGAGAGCACCATTCCGATCACCTACATGAATTCCTCGGCGGCTATCAAGGCCTTCACCGGCAAGCACGGTGGTTCGGTGTGCACGTCGAGCAACGCCGAGCGCAGCATGACCTGGGCTTTCGAGCGCGGCGAGAAGGTGTTGTTCCTCCCGGACCAGCACCTTGGACGCAACACCGCTGTCCGCGATCTGGGCCTGTCTCTTGACGACTGCGTCATCTACAACCCTCACAAGGCAAATGGCGGTCTGACCGATGAGCAGATCCGAACAGCCAAGGTGCTGCTTTGGCGCGGCCACTGCTCGGTACACGGGCGCTTCACCGCTGAGTGCGTCGATGATGTCCGCGAGCAGGTACCCGGCGTGAACGTCATCGTGCACCCCGAGTGCGATTACTCAGTTGTGGAGAAAGCCGACCAAGTGGGATCGACAGAGAAGATCATCACCGCCATCGAGAATGCACCTAGCGGATCGGCGTGGGCCGTGGGCACCGAGTTGAATCTGGTCAAACGCCTAGCGCACGCGAACCCGGACAAGCAGGTCGTTTACCTGGACAAGACCGTGTGCTTTTGCTCGACGATGAACCGGATCGACCTTCCCCACCTGGTGTGGTCGCTAGAGAACCTCGTTGCGGGCAACGTCGTGAACCAAATCGTCGTCGATCCCGATACCCAGTATTGGGCGAAGGTCGCCTTGGACCGCATGCTTGCCTTGCCCGGCCCAGCTCCGTCCCAGGACTGACGCTCGTCACAAACCAGGCGCGTTCCACACCGCGAACCAACGGCCGAGGTCCTTCTCCATCGGCAATTCCCCCTCAAGCAGATCTCTGACCTGCATCTCCAGCACGTTGTCGCGTTGTTCATCACCGCCAGGCATTGGAGCGAACGGGTAGAAGGTCCCTGCCTTGAACAGGTACACCAGTGCCAGTTTTTGCCCACCGGGCCCCGCGAAGGACACCAGCGAGCACAGCAGTTGAGGACCAAACCCCGCATCCACGAGCGAACTGTTGACCGCGTGTGCGTCCGTAACGGCCGTGACCACATCCGCCGGATCAGTGGTGAGCACCACCCAATCGAAACCGAATGCATCTTGCTCCACGGCGACTGGCGGGCCGCCGTCGGAATCAAGCAACGCCGTCACCTCAGTTTCCACATCCGCGAAAGCGCGGCCTTCAGGAGCGCGGAACGCAACCGAGGCCCGGCCGGTCGGTACAAAATCCAAAGCTGCCTGCACCGTGATGGCGGCCGATGGCAAAGCGAAAAGGGAATCGAGGTTGGGGCGGGCGGGCTTTCGGCGACCAAGCACCGCGTCCATGAAACCCATCAGCGCTGGCCGAGTTCCCCGGCGATCTTCGCCAACTGGGCCAGGCGCTTTTCCAACGGCGGGTGCGTTGAGAACCATTGCTCGAGGGTGAACTCCCGCTTACCCGCTACGGCCGGTGCGAAAGCGAAGGCACTCACCGCCTCCATCTGTCGAATGTCCTTCGTAGGAATAGTCGCCATATCGCCGGTGATCTTGGTGAGCGCATTGGCCAAAGCCGTGGGCTTGCCGGTCAGCAGTGCTGCCCCCCGATCAGCCCCTAGTTCCCGGTAGCGCGAGAGCGCATTGATCAACAGATACGAAATGAAGTAGACCAAGACGCTCACCACCATCACGGCAATGAAGATCAAAGCCGAGTTCTGGTCACGCCTATCGCGCATCATTGATCCCCACATCGCCGAGCGCACCATGAAGCCAGCCAAAATGGCGGTGAACGACGCAACTGTCATGACCGTTACATCGCGATGCGCAACGTGCGAGAGCTCGTGGGCGAGGACCCCTTCTAGTTCGTCTCGATCCAATCGGCGCAGCAGACCGGTGGTCACAACTACCACCGACCTATTCGGAGAACGGCCGGTCGCGAACGCGTTAGGGGCGTCGTTGTCAGCAATACCCACGCGTGGTTTCGGCATATCTGCCATCGCGCATAAGCGGTCCACGATCGCGTGGAGTTGAGGAGCTTGCTCGGGGGTGACCTCTACCGCACGCATGGCCTTCATCGACAAAGAGTCGGAGAACCACCATTGACCGAACAGCAAGGCTGCGCTCAAGCCAAGGACGAATATCGCGTTGAAGCCGAAGGCAAGCAGTACTCCTGCCAACAGCACGTACATCAGGCCAAGGCCGAAAAGCGTTCCGAACATGCGGGCCGTGAAGGCCACGATCCGTGCCGTACCTCGTGCGAGCCACGACGACGACGCTCCTTCCTAGAAGTTCAGAAGAACTACTGCTCGATCTCGGGTTTCGACGGCGCGGAGTCCAGTTCGGATTTCAGTTTGGAAAGGGTGGATTCAACCTCGGACTGGCTGGCCATCTGCTCGAGTTCAGCAGTAATGGAGTCCTTACCCATGCCCATGGGGTCTTCGAGTGCCCCCGATGCCATGAGTTCGTCAATGGCACCTGCCCGAGCCTGCATCTGCGCGGTCTTGTCCTCAGCCCGTTGTACGGCCAAACCAACATCACCGAGTTCGTTCGAGATACCCGCGAAAGCTTCGTTGATCTTGGTCGTAGCTTCTGCGGCCGAGTAACTCGCCTTAATCGTCTCCTTGCGCGTGCGGAACGACTCGACCTTGGTCTGTAGTTGCTGGGCAGCCACGGTGAGTTTGTCCTCCTGTTCCTGCAACTGGGCAAGTTGTCCTTGCAAGTCGGCGATCTGCTGATGCAGGCCACTGCGCCGGGTCAGTGCCTCGCGAGCTAAGTCCTCTCGACCCTGAGACAAAGCAGCACGCGCTTGCTCCTCGAGTTTGCCCTCCTTTTGAGACAGGCTCTGCAGCTGCAACTCGATGCGCTTGCGACTGGTTGCCACATCTGCGACCCCGCGGCGCACCTTTTGCAGCAGTTCTAGTTGCTTTTCGTAGGAGTAATCCAGTGTTTCGCGAGGATCCTCAGCGCGGTCGAGCGCCTTGTTCGCCTTGGACTTGAAAATCATGCTGAAGCGTTGCCACAGACCCATGGACGTTCCCTTTCGCGCATACCCTCGGGGAGAGGGCCCCCGTGGACGAGGGCGTCGGTACGTTCCACTCTAAGGCCGCCAGCAGGCAAGGCGCCGCCCAGGGTCGCCCATTAGGCTGCTCAAATCATGGCTGTTTTCCCAAACTTCAAGCGATCAACGCCTGTCGAGACCGAAACGGGCCCCATCGCGCCCGCGGCCGATCCGCGGGCGCCCAAGGGTCGCGCAACACCATCGCGCAAGGAGGCGGAGGCAGCCCGCAAGCAAGGGCTTCGCGCATCCGGACGAAGCCGGGGAACCAAGACCGGCAAGAAGGCCGCCCGCGAGGCAGATCGGGAATCTCGAGCCCGTCAGCGTGCCGGGATGATGATGGGTGATGAGCGCTACATGCCCGCGCGTGATCGCGGAGCGAACAGGCGTTTCGTCCGCGATTTCGTAGATGCCCGCATCACGGTGGCGGAGTACTTCATCTTCATCGCGATCGCCGTACTGCTTTTGGGCTTCATCCAAAACCCGGCATTGCAATCCTTCGTCTCATTGGCCTTCTTCGCGGTTACCGCGCTGATTCTCATCGACACGACCATTTTGCTTATTCAACTTAACCTCCGCGCCAAGAAGGAGTTTCCCGACAAGAGCGACCGACGCGGCCTCCTGCTCTACGCGGTCATGCGGGCACTCCAACTTCGTCGCCTCCGTCTTCCTCCACCGATGGTCACCCGTGGCGGCAAGCCCATCAAGCGTGGGGCCGACGGAAAGCCGATTAAATAGACGCACGAATCATTTTCCTCGGGGCGGCGGGAACTGTCACCGGTTCGCGGCTCCTCGTGTCAACGACAAGTAGACAAAACCTCGCCGACTGCTGCTTGTTCCAAGGTCCACGCTCGATTCGTCGGCGCACCTGGGATCCACTTCGCACGGATGCGGGTTCCATCAACGCAGTAGTACTCACCCACGTGTACCTCGATCACTGCGGTTACTGGCCGGCGCTCGTCAGGAAGGGATCCCGCGGCCCTCTGAGTTACTCGACCCGGCCCGCAATGGACTTCTCCGAACACCCTCATCCGCAGTCACTAGCTACGACCGAAGACGCCACCGCTTTGACAAAGAGTGCACGTGGATCGCTCGGAGTTGATCGACTGACTCGACTCGAGCCTTGAGAAACCGAGGCGGGTTACCTCGTATTCGGTGAGGCAGAGCCATTGAAGGAACACGCTATGCGAGGTCCGGAAAAACTGGGATTACCAACATTTACCGCCGAGGACGCTGCGACCATTGAGGTGCGCGCCCACTAGCGAAGGCGAACCCTGGCTGTTCACCGTCAAGCAACCTGGCGGAAACCTGGAGTCGGCATAATTTTCCGCTGTTCAGCACTCCCGACGTCCGAATGAGGAGGACATGGAGGCAGCAGCACGCCGGCACGCCATCGCAAGGGTTCTCGATCAAGCCCCGGTTCGCCGAAGGAGGCTGGTTGTCTGGGCCCTTGCCGCGTCGGGTATCGGCCTAGATGGCTACGACCTGTTCATTATGAGCGTGGCGGGTCCGCTGATCGTGGCCGATCTCGGTCTTAGTGACTGGCAAGACTCCGTTGCCGTAGGAGCCGCCGTCCTGGGCGCCGTGCCGGGCGCTCTCCTCTCGGGGCGAATCGCCGATCGGATCGGTCGACGTGCGATGCTCAAAATCGATCTCATCTTGTTCATCGCTAGCGCCATTGCCTCCGCGTTCGCTTGGGACGTGTGGTCGCTCGCACTGTTTCGGTTCTTGCAAGGCGCTGCTGTAGGAGCCGAGTATCCGCTCAGTGCTTCGATGGTCAGCGAAGTCATGCCTGCGAAGAAGCGTGGCGTTTGGATGACCGGCGCCTTCTCTTTCCAGGCACTTGGCATGGTGCTCGGCGCCGGCGTGGGATTCCTCCTGCTCACATGGATGCCCGAGGAAACCACCTGGCGGCTGATGCTCCTTTCCGGCGTAGTCCCTGCCGTCATCGTGGCCGTCCTGCGACTTCGCATCCCGGAAAGTCCGCGGTGGGAAGCCGAGCAAGGCAACTTAGATCAAGCCGAGCAGGACACCGAATGGTTGACCGGCGAGAGGCCGGTGGTAACCGATGAGGACCGCGCGCTGTCCGAGGTTTTCGACTCCGGTCCGCAACCCCGCATGACATACAAGGATCTGTGGGCTCCGATTCGCAGGCGTGCTCTCATCCTCACGACCGTGCCGTGGTTCCTGATGGACATCGCCTTATACGGGATTGGGCTGTTCACTCCCAGCATCCTCGCGGGTCTGTCCGGTGCCGACTCAAATACCCACATGGCCAAAGACGACTTCATTGCGGCCGATATTGCTGCCACCGGTCAAGCTGCATTCACGGACCTGTTTCTCATCGTCGGCTTCGTGCTCAACATGCTGCTCGTTGAACGGGCCGGACGCATCCGTCTGCAAATCCTTGGCTTTGTTGGAATGGCATTTGGCCTGGGCACACTGGCCGTTGTGGGCACGAGCGGACCGATGTGGGTACTGCTCGGCGGATTCATCGTGTTCAACACCATGGTCAATCTCGGTCCGAACGCCACCACTTATCTGCTTCCTGCTGAGGTCTTCCCCACACGACTTCGTGCAACAGGGCATGGAGTTGCGGCCGCAGCGGGCAAGGTCGGGGCCGTGGTCGGAACATTCTTTCTCCCGCTGGCCACCAATGCGTTCGGTCTCAGCCCCACCGTAGGCGTCATCGCCGTTGCTGCTGCACTAGGCGCGATAGTTACGTACCGAGCTCGAATTGAGACGGGGGGCAAGGAACTGCGCGACTAGCGCAAAACGCCGTCCGTCAAGCCCGACGTAGGTACGGGGATTGCCTGCAAGCCCATCTCAACGGCAGAGACCAAGCCCACATGGCTGGGCAGGATCCGAACCGTGTACCCAAATGGACCATTGCGGCTAAGGGGCACCTGGGCGTGGAACCTCCAGCGGTTTTGCTCGAAACGATCGCCCGGTTCCATCGGTTGGGTCACCGCTGAGTGAATGCGGTCGTCGGAGTCGACAGCTCCGAACTGAACGTGAACCTGGACATCGTCGGGCGTCAGATCCCCCAAGGAAACGAAGGCTCGAACCTCCAGCACTGAGCCTGCGGTAACAACGTCGGCGACGCCCTCTGATTCCACATGATCGACGCGAACGTTGGGCCAGGCAGCAATGACTCGCTTCTTCCACTCGGCTAAGCGGGCTGCTGCTGCATAACCATCCCGAGCCAAGAGGCTGCTGGACTCAGCGGCCGGTGCGTACAAGCGGGTCACGTACTCGCGAACCATTCGAGTAGCCAGGACCTTCGGACCCAGGGATTGCAGCGTGTGACGAACCATGTCGAGCCAGCGTTGCGGAATGCCGTGATCGTCGCGGTCGTAAAACGTCGGGGCCACCGCATGGGCGATCAGGTCATACAGCGCGGCTGCCTCCAGATCGTCACGTCGCTCGTGATCGTCAACGCCGTCAGCTGATGGAATAGCCCACCCGTTTTCTCCATCGAACCACTCGTCCCACCAGCCGTCCAGGATCGAGAGGTTCAAAGCACCGTTGAGTGCTGCCTTCATTCCAGAGGTCCCACTTGCCTCGAGGGGTCTGATCGGGTTGTTCAGCCAGACATCGCAACCTGGGTAGAGAACCTCGGCCATCTTCATGTCGTAATCGGGCAAGAAGACGATCCGGCGCCGCACGTCCTGTTGATCTGTGAACTGCACGAGTTGCTGGATGAGGGCTTTTCCTCCGTCGTCAGCCGGATGGGCCTTGCCGGCGATCACCAACTGAATGGGCCGTGTCTCATCCAACAACAATTCGCGTAGACGATTTTGATCTCTAAGCATCAACGTCAAGCGCTTGTATGACGGAACGCGTCGGGCGAAACCAATGGTCAGGACGTCGGGGTCAAGCACATCGTCAATCCAGGTGAGTTCCGCGGCGGCTGCTCCCCGCATCAGCCACGACTCCCGAAGGCGCCTTCGCGTCATCTCCACGAGCCGCTCGCGAAGGTGTCGCTTAGTTCCCCAGATTCGCTCGCCATCGACCGACCCGATCTGCTCCCAGCCGCGCGCCTGCTGGAGCAGTTCCTCCCCGATCGCATCTCGCGCCAGATCCATCACATCGCGGGCTACCCAGGTGGGTGCGTGCACACCGTTGGTAATCGACGTGATCGGCACATCCGCTATGTCGAAGCCCGGCCATAGCCCCGCGAACATGCCCCTGGATACCTCGCCATGCAACTGGCTGACTCCATTGGCTCGCCCGGCAAGACGCAGACCCATAACGGCCATGTTGAAAACTGCGGGGTCGCCACCCGGGTAGTCCTCCGCTCCTAGCGGCACTATCCGATCGACCGGCAATCCTGGCGTGGCGTTATCCCCGCCAAAGTACTGCTCGATCAAGGACATCGGGAAGCGGTCGATGCCAGCCGGAACCGGCGTGTGCGTAGTGAAGATCGTTCCCGCGCGCGTGGCTTCGAGAGCGGAGTCGAAATCCAACCCTGAGTTGTCGTGCATCAACTCGCGAATTCGTTCTAGCCCTAAAAATCCAGCGTGGCCTTCGTTGGTGTGAAAGACATTCGGCGACGGTGCACCGGTGATGCGGCAAAATGTGCGCAACGCGCGAACACCACCGATCCCCAGCAGCATCTCCTGCTGGAGGCGGTATTCACCACCCCCGCCGTAAAGCCGGTCGGTCACCTCACGTTCCGCCGGAGCGTTCTCTTCCACACCTGAGTCCAGCAACAACAACGGCACTCGACCCACGCGGGCCAGCCAGATGCGAGCGGCCAGTACTCGACCGCCGGGTAGTCCTACCGAGATCCGCGCCGGTGCCCCTGTTTCTTCTCGCAACAGCGAGATAGGCGCGGCGTCGGGATCGCACACCGGGTACTGCTCGCGCTGCCAACCATCGCGGGCAAGACTCTGACGGAAGTAGCCCGAGCGGTAATAGAGCCCGATGCCGATGATGGGAACACCCAGATCGCTTGCTGCCTTCAAGTGATCACCGGCCAAGATCCCCAAGCCGCCTGAATACTGTGGAAGTGCCGCAGCCACGCCGTACTCCGGTGAGAAGTAGGCGACCCCCTTGAGTTCGCTTACGGCGGGTTCATCAGATGACCAACGCTGGAACCAGTGCGGAGTGGTCAGGTAAGCCCGGAGGTCATCCACTGCATGCCCAACGCGCTCGACGAAACCATGATCGGTTGCTAACTCATCGAGCCGATCGGCTGAGATCTCTCCGAGCATGCGAACCGGGTCGGCACCGCAGGACTGCCATAGTTGTGGATCCATAGCTTCGAACAGATCGGTAGTTTCCGGATGCCACGACCACCGCAGATTCAGCGACAGTTCCTCCAGACCCACGAGTGAGTCAGGAAGAATCGACCGAACAATAAAGCGACGAATGGCCTTCACGGGGGTCACCGTAGTAGGGGCATGTAACAGGTATTCGCACTACAGTCATTGCATGCCGCAGCGGTCGAAAGCGCGCTCTCGCGCCCCACGGCTTTCAGACCTTCCGGCCGATGGCCTCACGTGTCGCATCCCGATCGTGGATGTGTGGCCTCAGGTCCAATGCGGACGGCGGCCAGCCGTTGCTGCCGTGGGCGAGACCCTCCCCATCGGGGCCACGGTATTTCGCGATGGTCATGCGCCCCTAAATGTGGAAGTTTCACTTCAACCACCCTCGGGAGAAACCCCACCACCTACGAAATGCAACCGTCCTGGGAATCGGTGGATCGATGGCAAACACGGGTGAGCGTCGATGCGCCCGGGATGTGGACCTTCACCATCCACGCGTGGTCGAACCCATGGCGTTATTGGCTCGAACGGGCTCACATCAAGGTGCCCGAAGGCCTTGATGTCGACTTCGAATTAGCCGAGGGCGCTTGGCTGCTGCAGCAAGCTGCTCGACAGCTTCCTCGCGGCAATACCGAGGCACGCAACGTGCTCAAGGCCGCGGCCAAGGCCATGACGGATTCCCGGCTACCCAATCAGGTGCGCTTCAGTGCAGCGACCACGGCTGACGTCGAGTGCGTCATGACCACGAATCCCATAAAGCACGAGGAGTCCGCAAACGGCCCCTGGCCGCTGCTCGTGCAACGCCGACGCTCTCTCGTTGGCTCGTGGTATGAATTTTTCCCGCGCAGCGAGGGTGCGGCTGCCGACCCTGCTAAATCCGGAACGCTTCGGGCGGCAATCTCGCGTTTGCCTGCTATCGCAGACATGGGATTCGACGTTGTCTATCTGCCGCCGGTCCATCCCATTGGCACGACCCACCGCAAAGGGCGGAACAACTCCCTGCAGCCTGGCCCTGCCGATCCCGGTTCCCCTTGGGCTATCGGATCCCCCGCCGGTGGCCACGATGCCATTCACCCCGACCTGGGAACCGTGGAGGACTTCGACGCCTTCGTCGAAGCAGCGCGTGATCTGGGAATGGAGGTGGCGCTCGACCTGGCTTTGCAGGCATCACCGGATCATCCTTGGGTGAAGGAGCATCCTGAATGGTTCGTCATCCGCCACGATGGATCCATCGCCTTCGCGGAGAATCCACCGAAGAAGTACCAGGACATCTACCCTTTGTACTTCGATCAAGATCCGGAGGGCATCTACGCCGAAATTGAGCGCGTCGTTCGCTTTTGGATGTCGCACGGCGTGCGCATCTTCCGAGTTGACAATCCGCACACCAAACCCTTGTGGTTGTGGGATCGCCTCATTGCTTCCATCAACGCGACCGATCCGGACGTTTTGTTTCTGGCTGAAGCTTTCACAAAACTACCCATGATGAAAGCTCTTGCGGAGGTCGGATTCCAACAAAGTTACACATACTTCACGTGGAAAAATACGAAACAGGAGTTGATCGATTACTTGACGGATTTGGCAGGGCCGGCTTCTGCGTACATGCGACCTAACTTCTTCACAAATACCCCCGACATCTTGCACGAGTTCCTTCAGCACGGCGGCCCCCCAGCTTTTTCTATCCGAGTGACGCTTGCAGCCACGTTGTCGCCTACCTACGGCATCTACAGCGGTTTCGAGCTGTTCGAGCACGTGGCCGTGAAGCCCGGCAGTGAGGAGTACCTGGACTCCGAGAAGTATCAGCACCGTCCGCGCGATTGGGAGCTCGCAGCCCGACAGGGGCGCACCCTCGCGCCCTACGTGACGCTACTGAATTCGATTCGGCGCGAGCACCCGGCCTTGCAGGATTTGCGTTCCCTGCAGTTTCACCACACCAATAACGACAGCATCATCGCATTCAGTAAGCGAGTGGGTGGAGACATCGTCCTAGTCACCTGCCTGGTCGATCCACACCGCGAGCATTCAACTTCCGTGTGGTGGGACTTGCCTTCCCTAGGGCTAGATCCCAACCAGCGTTTCATCGCCTCGGATCTCATCACCGGACATACGTGGACGTGGTCTGCTGAGACCTTCGTGCACCTGCGCCCATGGGAGAACGTGGCGCATGTGGTCCAGGTGACGGTGCCGAGCCGATGAAACTCCGCCGATGAAACTCCGCCGATGAAACCGCAACCCGCGAGCCGAGAGGACCTCGAGCGACTCGTGGACGGGGCGCATCATGATCCGCACTCGATCCTCGGAGCCCATCCACATGAAGGATCCACCACTATTCGCGTTTTGCGACCCCATGCCCGCGCCGTGAGCGTGGTGCTCCCCCATGAAGTTTTCCCCATGGACCATGAGGCATCCGGCGTTTGGATGTGCGTCGTACCCTCCGCAACAGTGCCCGACTATCGCATCGACGTTCAGTATGAAAGTGATCCCATCCCAGCAGACGATCCCTATCACTACTGGCCGTTCCTCGGTGACGTAGATCTTCATCTCCTCGCCGAAGGCCGACACGAGGAGATGTGGAATCACCTTGGCGCGCATATTCGGCACTTCGATAGCGACTTCGGTCCCGTGACCGGGACATCGTTCGCAGTCTGGGCGCCGAACGCTCTCGGGGTCCGCGTCATCGGAGACTTCAACTACTGGGACGGCATGGCACATCCCATGCGCTCCCTTGGCGGCAGCGGCGTCTGGGAAATCTTCGTGCCAGGCATTGGCGTGGGAACCCGGTACAAGTATCAGATCTTGGGGCGCGATGGCGTCTGGCGCGCAAAGGCAGATCCGCTGGCGCTGTATGCCCAACAGCCTCCTGATACCGCTTCAGTTGTCTTCGACAGCCACTACTCATGGGGCGACTCCGAGTGGATGGATCAACGAGCTCAGTTGGACCCGCACGCTGGCCCGATGTCCATCTATGAAGTGCACCTGTCGTCGTGGCGACCCGGGTTGAACTATCGCGAATTGGCGCACGAGTTGGTTGAGTACGTGACCGAATCCGCTTTCACGCACGTGGAGTTGCTGCCCGTGTCCGAGCACCCGTATGGGCCGTCGTGGGGTTACCAGGTTTCGGGCTACTTCGCCCCTACGTCGCGCATGGGTAACCCCGATGATTTCCGGTACCTAGTCGATCGCCTCCACCAAGCCGGAATCGGCGTCATCATGGATTGGGTACCGGCCCATTTCCCCAAGGACGACTGGGCACTCGCACGATTCGATGGCACGTGCCTTTACGAACATCCGGACCCACAGCGAGGTGAACACCCCGATTGGGGAACGTACGTATTTGATTTCGGACGACGCGAGGTGCGCAACTTCCTGGTCAGTAACGCGGTTTACTGGCTTGAGGAATTCCATATCGACGGGCTTCGCGTCGACGCTGTCGCCTCCATGCTTTATCTGGACTACTCACGTGAGTCCGGGCAATGGTCCCCGAATGAATTCGGCGGACGAGAGAACCTAGATGCCGTTCGCTTCTTACAGGAGATGAACGCGACCGTTTACAAGCGCGTCCCCGGGGCCGTGACAATCGCGGAGGAATCAACCGCGTGGCCCGGTGTCACCACGCCAACGTACGCGGGTGGCTTGGGATTTGGCTTCAAATGGAATATGGGCTGGATGCACGACTCTCTCAACTACGTGAAGCGAGATCCGGTTCACCGCACGTTCCACCACAACGACATGACCTTCTCCATGATGTACGCCTACTCCGAGCGATTCATCTTGCCGCTGTCACACGATGAGGTTGTTCATGGCAAGGGATCGCTCATCGCTCGGATGCCAGGTGATCGATGGCAGGCGCTCGCGAACCTACGGGCCTACCTAGGTTTCATGTGGGCACACCCGGGCAAGAAACTGCTGTTTATGGGTGGGGAGTTTGCCCAGTCAGAGGAGTGGTCGATTGAGCGTGGACTGGATTGGTGGCTGCTCCAATTCCCCGAACACGAGGGGATCTGGCGCACCGTGTGTGATCTCAACCGAACGTACCGCGAATACCCAGCCTTATGGCAACGCGATCACGACGCTACCGGCTTCGAGTGGATTGACGCTGAGTCAGCTGCCGAGAACATCTTTAGTTTCCTGCGCTGGGATCAGTCCGGCAACTGTGTAGCGGTGGTGGTGAACTTCTCCCCCGTGACACAACCGGAAATGCGCATCGGTCTGCCGCGATCAGGTGTGTGGACCGAGATCCTCAACACCGATGGATCGCACTATGGGGGTTCAGGAGCAGGCAATCTCGGATTGGTGCACGCCGACGAACATCCCTGGAATGGACGCCCGGCCAGCGCCGTGATCACTGCGCCCCCGCTTGCCGCCTGTTATTTCTATTCAGCCGCTCCCCGCCCGTAAGGCGACATGGCGCTAGAACCGGGCAGCTAGAACTGGGCGTCTAGAACAGGGCATTCGCCAGAGCAATTCGCGCTGGGGCTACGGACGGATCGTCGCCAGCAACAGTGAATAGTTCTATGAGCCTGCCTCGTACCTGGTCGCGCTCATCACCAGAGGTGGTGCGCACCAGTGCGATAAGCCGATCAAAACTGGCCGCCCACTCACCCCGGAGAGCCTCTACATCCGCGGCTAACAGTTGCCCAGACACGTCCGCTGGGTTGGCTGCCGCCGCGGCAAGAACTGCGTCGAGATCACATTCTTCGGTGCGCTGATACAACTCAACCATCGCCAAGCCCGCCGCGGCTTCAGGGTCTGCTGGCGTCTCGTCCAGGATGCGCTTGTAGGCCTGGCGCGCCGATTCCCAATCGCCGGCTTCAATGGCCTGGAAAGCGACGTCGAATCTCGGATCGCCCGCCGGCTCCTGCTCCTGCTCCTGTTCGACATCAGATTCGCTGGTTTCACTTTCGCCCAGCGTCCCGGTGATGCCTTGGCTGGCTGCTACCTCAAGAAGCTTGTCCAGTGCCGGACGAATCTGCTGCTCGGGCAAAGCACCTTGGAATAGGGGAACCACCTGCCCGCCGAGAACTGCGTACACCGAAGGAATGGACTGCACCTGGAAGGCGGCGGCTATCTGTTGTTCGGCGTCGACGTCGATTTTTGCCAGTACCCATCGACCTGAGTATTCAGCCGCCAGCTTCTCCAGAACCGGAGACAGTTGCTTGCACGGACCGCACCACGAAGCCCACAGGTCTACCACCACCGGAACCGTCATGGACCGATCGAGGACCTCCGCTTGGAAGGTGGCGGTGGTGACGTCTACAACGATGCCCTCTGGTGCGCCCGCGAGGGCAGCTTGGGTCTTGCGCTGCTGTTCCTTGTGCGCCACCAGGGCGCCGAGGTCGATTGCTCCGGAAAGGTTCGGCGTGCTCACGGCTCCATTGTGGCCCATGCACCATCTTCGGACGTCAACGCGCTCACGCTGGGACGTGCCGACACAATGAAGCCATGCATGTGTCCGCCCGCGTTGACTATGGCACCCGAGCCATGGTTGAACTGGCAACAGCCTGGGGAGTCAACCCCCAGCAACTGACCAAGGGTGACCAACTCGCGCAAGCACAAGGGATCCCGGCGAAATTCCTCGAGGGGATCTTGCGTCAGTTGCGCCAGGCAGGCCTCGTGGCCAGTCAGCGCGGAGCCGAGGGAGGCTACCGGCTGGACCGCGCTCCAGCCGACATCACAATCGCGGACATCGTTCGAGCTCTCGACGGCCCACTGGCGGCCGTTCGCGACATGAGACCAGAAGATGTCCACTACTCCGGTGGCGCCGATCACCTTCGCGATGTCTGGGTGGCACTTCGATCGGCAATGCGCGAGGTACTCGAACACACGACCATCGCGGATGTGCAAGCTGGGCAACTGCCCGATCGCGTCCGCGCTTATCTTGACGAACCCGACGCGTGGCGTCGTCGCTAGTACTTCTCCTGCCTGCGCAACTGGTGCCACAGCCGCTCGGCTGCCCCGTAGACGGTCGCCTGTCCCTGAGCGACCGCGCTCCCGGACGAACGTAACTCCTCGGCTGCCTCGCCCGAGGCAGCGTGACCGCGCACCATGCCCAGCAGTTCCGACACGATCTCTTCGCGGGCTCGCTTTTCGCGCCTGCGGTCCAATTCGCCGCAGTCCCGGGCCCATGAATAGTGCGCATCTATCGACGCGACAACGTCGGCTATGCCATCTCCCGTACTCGCCACCGCCGTAGTAACCGGGGGTGTCCATATGGATTCACCAGCGTCGCTTGCCAGCGCGATCATCTGGCGCAGGTCTCGGGCTGTGCTTTGAGCACCCTCCCGATCGGCTTTGTTGACTACGAACACATCGCCAATTTCCAAGATCCCGGCCTTTGCTGCCTGGATGCCATCGCCCATGCCCGGTGCCACGAGCACGACGGTGGTATCGGCCGCTGCGGCGATTTCCACCTCCGATTGACCCACCCCTACGGTCTCGATCAACACCACATCAAAACCTGCAGCGTCGTAGACCCGCAGCACCTGCCCGGCGGTTGCCGCCAAGCCACCCAGATGACCCCTCGACGCCATTGAGCGAATGAAAACCTCTGCATCAGCCGAATGCGATTGCATGCGAATGCGATCACCTAGCAGCGCGCCGCCGGAGAAAGGTGACGAAGGATCAACCGCCAGCACCCCAACCGAGAGCCCGGCATCGCGATACGCAGCGATAAGCGCTGCCGTCATGGTCGACTTACCCACTCCGGGTGCTCCAGTGAGCCCGACGGTTCGACTGCGATGAGTGGCGTCTACGGCCAACAACTCCATGAGCGCTCGCCCGAGAGGGCCTTGGTTCTCCACCATGGTGATCGCGCGCGCTACATCACGGACGCGACGATCACGAACCCCTTCAACCAATGCGGTCAGGCGCGCGGCATCAGGGAGCGCATCTGAAGTCATGCAGCGGGCACCTGGATTATTAGTGCGTCGCCCTGGCCGCCGCCTCCACATAGAGCGGCGGCACCTATCCCCCCACCGCGCCTTCGCAGTTCGTGGATCAGGTGGAGGACCAGCCGCGCGCCGGACATGCCGATCGGATGCCCCAGAGCTATCGCACCACCATTCACGTTAACGATGTCGTCACTGACTCCTAGCCGACGCATGGATGCGATAGCGACCGCCGCGAATGCTTCATTTATCTCGATGAGGTCGAGGTCACTCACCGTGATGCCTTCCTTCGCGCAGGCTGCTTCGATAGCTGCAGCCGGCTGCTCGTGCAAGGACGGATCCGGGCCAGCCACGACCCCATGGGAGCCGACGAACGCCATCGGAGATCGACCGAGCCGCTGAGCTTCCTCGCGAGAGACAACCACGAGCGCAGCTGCTCCATCGGAGATCTGCGATGCGTTACCGGCGGTGATGGTTCCGTCTGCTGCGAATGCTGCACGAAGACGTCCCAGCGATTCAGGTGAGGTTTCAGCTCGGATTCCCTCATCTTCGGTAACGACCACGGGGTCGCCCTTTCTTTGTGGGATTTTCACACTCGCTATCTCTTCACCGAACAGGCCAGCCTTTTGCGCCGCCGCTGCGCGAATATGCGAGGCGACGGCCACCGCGTCCTGCTCCTCGCGAGTGAGCTGGTAGCCGGAGTTGTAGCGCTCCGTCGCCTCCCCCATGGCACATTCATCGAATGCGCACGTGAGGCCATCGAATGCCATGGCATCGATCATCGTCCAGTCGCCATATTTCACGCCTTCGCGGGAGCCCACGAGCAGGTGTGGGGCGTTCGACATGGATTCCATTCCTCCCGCAACTACGGCATCGAACTCTCCTGCTCTGATCACCTGATCGGCAAGGGCAATGGCATCGACCCCGGACAAGCAAACCTTGTTGATTGTCAGCGCAGGAACGTCCATCGCAAGCCCGCCCTTGATGGCAGCCTGACGTGCCGCATTTTGCCCTGTGGCAGCTTGCAGCACTTGCCCCATGATGACGTAGTTGACGTCCGTTGCGGGAACACCAGAGCGCTCGATGGCCGCCGCAATTGCAACGCCGCCGAGGTCGGCTGCCGACAGACTCGAGAGGGCACCTTGCAGCCGGCCCATGGGGGTGCGCGCACCACCGATAATGACCGAACCGTTATGAAGACTCATGCGACCACCTATCTCTGCCGGCACCCGCGCCGACTTCCGACCTGACAAGCACCCCTACCGGGTGACACCATAGCCAGCATGCAGCCCTGGATTACCCGCATCGATCACGTTGGGATCGCCGTGGCCGATCTCGACGACGCCATCGACTTCTATGCCCGCACTTTCGGAATGTCGGTTGCCCACGAAGAGGTCAACGAGGAGCAGGGGGTCCGCGAGGCGATGCTCGAGGTTGGCGACTCCGGAACTTGGATACAACTCCTAGCCCCGCTCTCGGCCGACTCCCCGATAGGTCGGTTTCTCGATAGGAGTGGGCCCGGGATCCAACAGATGGCCTACACCGTTACGGATGTCGGCGCGGCTTGCGATCACTTGCGTTCGGTGGGAGTCCGCTTGCTGTACGACGAGCCGAAGACTGGCACCGGTGGATCGTTGATCAATTTCACCCACCCCAAGGACACTGGCGGGGTTCTCATCGAGCTGGTGGAACACCGAGACATTTCCCACGCCTAATCCAGACACCTATCATCCGGATACCTAGGCGAGCCTCCTCGCTCCACCCGGCTCGCTGCTTCACAATGACGGCATGCTTCCCCGGCTACCTTTCGATATTCCCCTGAGCCTGCCCATGAGTTTTCCCCTAGAACTCCCGTCCCTGCCAACGTCCCTGCGCGAAGTGCCCGAAACCTTGGCTCCCGGGACCTCGTGGGCCTGGGTGCTCGCGGGCGCCGCTGTGGCGGTGGTCACCTTGTGGGCGGTGCGGCGGGCACGACGCATGGTGATGGCCGCTACCGTGGGTGTGGCCGGGTTACTCATTGCCTGGAATGCCGGTTTCCTCCCCTTGAGTGCCTAGCTTCGGTTGAATGAGCGCATGCCCAACTCCATGCCCAACTCCATGTCCGACGACTTTTCTCCCATCATCCGTGCGATCGAAGAGGGCGACTCCAGCATCGGAGAAATCCCCGTACCTCACGAGTACCTCGCCGCAACCTTGCACCGGAGCGAAGAAAAGATGTTCGACGGTCGGTCCTCCTGGGACAAGGACCCGCGCGAATCCATACACATCGAAAAGGTTCCTACGCCGGATTTAGCCCCAGGCGAGGCATTGATCGCTGTGATGGCATCGAGCATGAACTACAACACCGTGTGGTCGTCAATCTTCGAACCGGTATCGGCTTTCGGCCACCTCGATCGTTACGCGAAGGCAAACCCCGATGCCGCGCGACATGCGCTCGATTACCACGTGATCGGGTCGGACGCGTCCGGTGTGGTGCTGCGCACGGGTCCAGGTGTGCACGCGTGGAAACCTGGGGATCGCGTAGTGGCGCACTGCCTGTCGGTGGAACTCGAATCACCCTTGGGTCACAACGACACGATGCTCGATCCACAACAACGCATCTGGGGGTACGAGACCAACTTCGGAGGCCTTGCGCAGTTAGCGGTGGTGAAGGCCAATCAATTGATGCCTAAGCCCGAGCACCTGACCTGGGAGGAGGCTGCCGCACCAGGGCTCGTGAACTCAACCGCATACCGCCAGCTCGTCTCAAAGAACGGTGGCGCGATGAAACAAGGCGACGTCGTCTTGATCTGGGGAGCCTCGGGTGGTTTGGGTTCGTACGCAACACAACTGGCGTTGAACGGTGGGGCAATCCCGGTATGCGTGGTCTCGAGTGAACAGAAGGCCGACATCGTGCGGTCCATGGGTGCTGACTTGATCATCGATCGTTCGGCTGAGGGATACAAATTTTGGAAAGACGAGAACACGCAGGATCCGAAAGAGTGGCAGCGGCTAGGGAAAAAGATTCGCGAACTCACCGGTGGCGACGATGTGGACATCGTCTTCGAACACCCGGGAAGGGAGACCTTCGGTGCAAGCGTCTACGTGACCCGCAAGGGCGGCACCATCGTGACGTGCGCATCCACCTCGGGCTTCATGCACGAATATGACAACCGCTACCTATGGAACAACCTCAAGCGGATCGTCGGCAGCCATTTCGCGAACTACCGAGAGGCCTTCGAGGCCAACCGACTCATCGCCAAGGGCATGATCCAGCCCACCTTGTCGAAGGTCCTGCCCCTCGCACAGACAGGTCAGGCCGCCCTTGAGGTGCACCACAACATGCACCAAGGAAAAGTGGGCGTCCTGTGCCTTGCTCCAGCTGAGGGCTTGGGGGTCACCGATCATGCACTCCGAGCGCTAGTCGCGGATCGCCTTAACCTCTTTCGCGATTCCTGATCACCTCGCGTTCACCATCCCTCATTTAGCATGAAGCGGTGACCACTGCGCCGACGAGTTCCGCCGTCGATGCCCGCATGCCCTGGAACCTCGATAGAGGTCGAGCCGCGGGCGAAATGGGCTACCTGCCTGGCCTGGATGGTCTGCGCGCTATCGCCATCATCGGTGTGCTGCTCTACCACGCTGGCATCGACTGGGTGCCCGGCGGATTTCTGGGTGTGGACGTCTTCTTCGTCCTCAGCGGGTTCTTGATCACTTCTCTCATCCTCGAGGAATACGACCGTGCTGGTCGCATCGACTTCAAGCGCTTCTACATACGGCGCGCCCGCCGACTGCTTCCAGCTGTCTTCGTTTTGCTCATCGCCGTGGGCATCGCGGTGTTGCTCTTCTATCGGGACGCACTGAGCGCATTCCGTGAAGACGCCCTCGCCACTCTTCTCTACTTGAACAACTGGTGGTACATCTTCGTCGATCAGTCGTACTTCGAGTCGATGGGGCGACCGCCACTACTCAAGCACCTGTGGTCTTTGTCGATCGAGGAACAGTTCTACTTAATCTGGCCGGCGGTGGCTTTGCTCTTGGTCCGCCGAGGAGGACGCCCACTTGTTCGGCGAGTGGCAATACTCGTGGCCGTTGCTTCAACCGCCTGGATGGCCTACTTGGCCATCCGCGGCGGATACCCGGTGGATGCTGATCCCAGCCGCGCGTACTTCGGCACCGATTCCCACATCATGGGTTTACTGATCGGGGCAGCACTTGCCACCGTGTGGCGGCCAGGACGACTCAGCGCGAGCATCCCGCGCGGCGCCCAAGTGCTCGTGACCGGCATTGGCGTGACGATGATCGCCGTGATAGCCGGCTTCTACCTGTTCGTGGGCGAGTTCACGCCCTGGTTGTACCGAGGAGGATTCCTCGCACTCGCCGTCTTCACCGCGGTCCTCATCGCGGCCGCCACGCATCCAGCCTCCCCGCTCGGTGCCGTCCTGGGCATTGGTGTTCTGCGATACCTGGGCAGACGCTCGTACGGCATCTACCTGTGGCATTGGCCGGTATTCATGGTGACGCGGCCGGGCATTGATGTGCCCTGGAGCGAGCCCGTCGCCTTTGTTGCTCGCCTGACGATCACGGTGGCTATCGCCGAGGTCAGTTACCGGCTCGTGGAGATGCCGATCCGGCGCGGTGCCCTGGGTGCGGCTTGGCGGAATGCTCGGTCCGGCGCCACCCGCAGTTTCCGGGCATTGGCAACACTCAGTGCGGCCGGCCTGACCGCAATCCTTGCCGGCGTGGTTGCCATCGCTTTGGTCCTATCGCCGGGCGAGGGTCGCGATGCCATCCCCGCCGACGTCGCCGAGGCGATGGGCATTGCAAACGATGGACCTTTAGTGGTGTCGATCGATGATGAGCGAGAGCCGCTGCCAGCACCCGAGGAGTCCCCTTCGCCCACCGCCGAGAACGCCGACGCTCCGGTAGTAGTCGAGCCGACCATCGAGGAGATTCGCGCGGAGAACGGATCCGTGAGTGTTCTCGGGGATTCGGTTGTGCTCGGTGCGCGCAATGCCATTACCGATGCGATACCTGGCGCGAAGGTCGATGCTGAAGTGTCGCGCATGCCCGGTGCCTTCACCGGACGAGTCAAAAAACTGAATCGCCGTGACAAGCTCGCGAACATCGTGGTCCTCCACCCAGCAACCAACGGGGTCCTCACCGAAGAGATCATGCGCAACACGCTTGATCCGCTGCGCGACTACGAGCGCGTTGTTGTCGTGAACGCTTCGGTCCCAAGGTCGTGGGAGAAACCCAACAATCGGATCATCAAGGACGTGGTCACTGACTATCCCAATGTGGTCATGGCCGACTGGAACGCCGCCGCTGATGGTCAAGGCGACTACTTCGTCTCCGACGGCGTTCACTTGACAGGGGCGGGTGCCGCAGCATTCGCAAATCTGATCAAGCAGACCGCGGGCCTGTAACCGGCACCCCTTCGCCCCCCGTTGCGGTGTCAGTTGTTGGCGACACGCCCCGGCGTGCCGTGCCAACAACTGACACCGCAACGGGGGCGGATGCCGGAGTGCGGGATCTGACGCATACTGGACAGATGCGAAAACTTCTGGTGACCGCCGTATCGCTAGTACTCATCACTTCCGGAGCAACCCTGTCCTCCGCGGGGGCGGTCCCCAGCGTGAAAGTGGTCTCCCAGCAGACGATCACGCAAAATCTCACGAGCCCATGGGGCATGGCCTTCTTGCCGGACGGTTCAGCCCTGATTTCCGAACGAGATACCGCTCGCATCCGCCGCATTCCCGCTCGATCACCGGGGTCTCCCGCGGTGTCGATGTCGCGAGCACCCGTTGTCGGCACAGTCAGTGGAGTAGTGCCCGGCGGCGAGGGTGGACTCCTGGGAATCGCGGTGCCGCCCACCACCGGTAGTGCACAGCCGGCGTATCTGTTCGCCTACTTCACCGGCAGGAACGACAACCGAGTAGTGCGCATCGCGTGGGACGGCAGGCGCCTGGGCAAGCAGACCCCCATCGTCACAGGTATCCCCAAGGCCAGTTATCACAACGGCGGACGACTCCTGGTCGACGACGACACCTTGTTCATCGCGACCGGCGACGCTGGTGTTCCCGACTTGAGTCAAGATCGCAGGAGTTTGGCCGGCAAAGTGCTGCGCGTGGATTTCGACGGCAAACCAGCCGCGGGTAATCCGTTCTCCGGATCACCGGTGTTCACATTCGGGCACCGCAACGTTCAGGGACTGGCACTGGATGATGCAGGTCGCCTCTGGGCAACCGAATTCGGGACGTCGAAAGCCGATGAACTGAACCTGTTACTGCCGGGGAGGAACTACGGCTGGCCGATTGTGGAGGGGCGCGGTTCAGACCGGCGATTCACCAACCCGAAAGTTACCTGGTCACCCACGTCCGCCGCATCGCCAAGCGGCATGGCGATTTCAGGCGGCAATGCCTACGTGGCCAGTCTGCGCGGTGAGGTGTTGTGGCGCGTGCCGCTCAACGGCACGCGAGCAGGGAAACCGGTAGCGGTTCCGATTGGAGAACGCAGTCGACTCCGCACCATCGAAGTAGCCCCAGATGGACGCTTGTGGTTGATGACGAACAACACCGACGGACGCGGTGATCCCGGGCCCCGTGACGACCGCCTCATCCGCCTGTCGATCGGCGAATGACGCACCCGTCAACCGTCGAGGTTGACGCGGCGAACAATGGAAAGAAAAGCCACCAACTCGAGAGCGACTGGCTGCGGGTCTTCGATAGCTGATAGGTGCCCCGCTCGCGGGATTGCGGCCCAGCGAGCGTCTCTCAGAGACGTAACCATTGCATCTTGCTCGGCTCTAGGTGACATCACGTCTTCATCACCCCAGAGGACCAGAGCCGGCACCTCGGATTCACTCAACGTGGCAAGCGAGTCAGGTCGCGCTGCCATGGCGCGTTGGTACCAGGCCACGCTGGCTGGTTCGGCCGCGTCCATCCAATTCGCGACCACTTCGAGCACATCAGGACGGTTCGATCTAGTGGTTTCGCCGACGATCACCGGCAGGAGTCGCTCACGCAGCAACGGTGAGCACGCAGTTGGCTCTGCTTCGATGGCGGCCGCCATCTGAAGTCGTCCCGCTGAGGCCTCGTCGCTATCGGCACTCGCCTTGGTGTCGCATAGCACGATCCCAGCCACCATTTCCGGACGGCGGCGCAGCCACTCCATGATGAGGTAACCACCCACCGAGAGACCCACGAGCACACACCGATCCACCGAGCGCTCGAGTAGGGACGCCACTAACGCCTCCACCACCGCGGTCAAAGACGGTGGCTCTGCAAGTAACGGGCTGTCGCCGAAGCCAGGAAGGTCAGGCGCCATCACCCGCCAACCGGAGTCAACGAGGCCTTCTACCTGACCGACCCACATCGACCGGTTGCAGGGGAACGCGTGGAGCAGCACCACTACAGGTCCGGTGCCTTCATCGGTCCAGGCGATGTCGGTCACAGGTCGCTCCACTTTTCCATCGGTCCAACCCACTCGCGGGGCAGGTCACCGAAGCCGGGACGAATCACATTGACGATTCGATCGAGAACATCGGCCACAAATTTCTCCCCCACCCACAGATGCTTGGCTTCGGGAACGGGCATGACCTTAATGCTGGGCGCAACCGAGAATGCTTCCTCGCGCAGGACCCGGGGGCAGGAAGTCGTCGAACTCCGGGATAAGCGCGACGACCTTCCGTGATGAGCCTTTCCATAACGCCAATTCCTGCTCAGTCGTGTAGCGCAGCGGCGGACTGAGCAAGATCGCGCCTTCGACCGGATCAACATCTCCGTGCTTGAGGACAACATCGGTTCCAAAAGACCAACCGAGTAACCAGATAGCGCCGCCGCTTGTCTTAGCTGCCATCGCAATTGCTGCGTGCAGATCCTTACCTTCCCCTTCAGCGGCGTCGAATTGCCCTTGGCTGGTACCTGCTGCACTACTGGTTCCTCGAGTGTTGAAGCGCAGAACCGCGATATCCGCCAACGCCGGCAATCGCCAGGACATCTTCCTAAGAACGTGCGAGTCCATCATGCCGCCATGTGTGGGCAGCGGGTGAACGCACACGATCGTGGCTACGGCAGCGCGTTCAAGTGGCCGCGCGAGTTCACCCACAAGTTCAAGGCCATCATCGGTCAGCAAGCGAACGGGCTCCCGATGGGCGGGCAATACCGAATTTGCAGTTATTTTTTGACCTTCGTGGTTTGTCACTTTCGCGGCCCTCGCTTGTTGCGCGCGGCCCAGCAGGGCGTATGCCAGTGTCGACGATCATCTGCACCCCGTGGATCATCGGCTGGCCAGGCAACGATGTGCGGAGTGGCCGGCCGGATCTCGTGATCGCACCCCGGGCAGCGATAGATTTTGGTGGCAGACGAGCCCGTGAGAGCCCTCACGTACCAGTCACCGTCCGGATGGGACTCCAGGCGCTGGTTGGAGACCGGAGCTGTGCGAACCGGCTCATCCTTGCGACGATTCTTGCGACCCATAGGGCCTTAAGCGTACGAGCGGAAGCCTCGACCCGCCTTGCGCCCCGTATAGCCCGCCGTCACGAGGTGCTCCAACCACGGCGCGGGTGCAAACCCGGGCTCGCGGAACTCCCGATACAGCGTCTGCTGAATGGCCAAAGAGACATCCAGCCCAACGACGTCCAGCAACTCGAAAGGTCCCATGGGGTAGCCACACCCGAGTTTCATTGCCGAATCAATGTCCTCAGTAGTCGCGTAGTTGCCCTCGGCCATCTTGATGGAATCGTTCAGATACGGGAACAGCAGCGCATTGACAATAAATCCGGCTCGATCACCGCACCGCACGCCAACCTTGCCGGTTCTTTGCACGACATCGATAGCGGTGGCGATCACATCGGGTGATGTGGCGACGGTGTCGACGATTTCCACAAGCTTCATCACCGGCGCCGGGTTGAAGAAATGGAGCCCCACAACATCGCCGGGCCGAGACGTAACCGCGGCAAGATCCACAACAGGAAGCGATGAGGTAGTAGTGGCTAGAACCGCACCGGGCTTGCAAATCTCATCAAGGTTCTCGAACAGCGCGGTCTTGATGGCAAGATCCTCCGCGATCGCCTCCAACACCAAATCAACCCCGGCAAGGTCCTCTAGTTGCATAGTGCCACTGATGCGGGCTCGAGTTGCCGCCACATCGTCCTCGGAGATCTTCCCCCGCTGTAGAGCCTTTTCAAGACTCCGCGAGATCGACGCGTGGACCTTGTCGATTTTGTCCACAGAGCGTGCAACGAAGGTCACGGCAAAACCCGACTTCGCGAAGACCTCGATAATTCCCGTGGCCATAGTTCCCGATCCGACTACCCCCACGGTCGATACCGCGCGCACCTGCTGCCCCGCCGAGGTGGCCCGGGGCGTGAGGTCATCTGCGATGGTTTGCGGTGATCCAGGTTCGGCGTAGGTGTAGAAACCGCGTCCAGACTTTCGCCCCTTTAACCCCGCCGTGACCATGTGCTTGAGGATCGGGCTAGGCGCGTGGAGTCGATCTCGCCCCTCGCGGTACATCGTGTCGAGGATTTGATAGGCGGTATCCAGACCGATCAGGTCGAGCAGCGCAAGGGGCCCCATAGGCAGCCCACAACCCAATCGCATCGCCGTATCGATGTCTTCCCTACTGGCGTACTTCTGCTCGTACATGGAAGCGGCATGGTTCAGATACCCGAAGAGCAGGCTGTTGGCGATGAATCCGGCCTTGTCCTCACAGATAACCGCTTCCTTGCCAATAAGTCCAACAAACTCACGTACTTGCTCCACAACAGCATTGTCCGTGACAACCGTTCGAACTATCTCAACAAAGTCTTGAACCGGAGCTGGGTTGAAAAAGTGCAAGCCGACGACCCGTGAGGGTTGACTCACAGCGGTAGAGATCTGCGTGACAGATAACGATGATGTGTTCGTGCACCAGATAACGTGATCCGAGACGAGACCATCGACTTCGCCCAAGATCTCCCGCTTCAGGTCAAGGTCCTCGGTCACGGCTTCAATCACGAGATCGGTTGCCACGCAATCTTGAATACTGGTCGTGAACGCGATTCGATCAAGGAGTTCACCACGCTCCTGCGCGGTCATCTTTCCCGTGACACGGCCCGCTCCGTGGATGCCTCGATTCGCTGACGAGCTGCATCCAAAACATCGTCGTCGACGTCGATTGCCCGTACTGAGAAGCCGTGCCGGGCGATCACTTCCGCGATCCCGGTACCCATAGTTCCCATACCGATAATGGCAACGCTGCGAATCGATCCCCGATCATCCATGGGGGCAGTCTGCCAAAGACCTAGAACAGGCGAAGCCCTGAATCCACAGTTCCCTTAAGTTCCTCGTAATCGACCACCAAACAGGCGATTCCTCGATCCTGCGCGAGAGTCCTTGCCTGCGGCTTGATCTCCTGCGCAGCGAGTACTCCGTTGACGGGAGCAAGGAGCGGGTCGCGGTTAAGTAAATCGAGATAACGGGTGAGTTGCTCTACCCCGTCGATCTCCCCGCGACGCTTGACCTCCACCGCCACATTGGTGCCATCGGCATCGCGGCACAGTAGGTCCACCGGGCCGATTGCCGTGGGGTACTCGCGACGAACCAGCGTCCAGCCGAAGGACTGTGCATGTTCGGCCAGCAACTTCTGCAAGTGCGCTTCGACTCCATCTTTCACCAGCCCCGGGTCAACGCCCAATTCATGGTTGGAATCGTGCACAATCTCATGCAAGGTGATCGTCAAGCGCTCGCCCGCGTTGTTTTCGACAGTCCACGTAATGACATCACTGTCAGTATTCGTGGGCTGACTTTCGGTCAGTCGACACGGTGGGCTCATCCAATTCAACGGCTTATAGGAACCCCCGTCTGCATGCACCAACACCGAACCGTCCGCCTTGACCATGACAACTCGCATAGCTTCAGGAAGATGGGCGGATAGCCGACCTTGATAGTCGACTGTGCAACGGGCAACAACCAAACGCACGACGTCAGCCTACGAAGCGAGGTGATCGACTATGCGCCCGAGGATCGCCGCGACGTCGTAGTCCTTGGGCGTGAACACTTCGGCAACACCCTGCTCTTTCAGCCACAGCGCATCGTCGTCGGGAATGATCCCCCCAACTACCACCACAACATCTGAAGCACCCGCAGCAGTTAGGCCTTGCGTAACGGCCGGGACCAAGGATCGGTGCGATCCCGACAGGATCGATAGGCCGACGACGTCGACATCCTCAGCAACCGCCGCCTCGACGATTTGCTCGGGCGTGAGCCGTATTCCCTGGTAGACGACCTCAAACCCCGCATCGCGGGCCCGAACGGCGATCTGCTCGGCGCCATTGGAATGTCCATCCAAGCCCGGCTTGCCGACCAGGAAGCGAAACGGCCGCCCCCGGGACTGTGCGAGATCTCGAACCCGTGCCGCCACCGCCGCCATCGGTGAAGCGCTGCCGGAACTCGATGCCGGAGCGAGTACCGGAGCAGCATCTATTCCCGTCGGAGCTCGATACTCACCGAAGACGTCCCTGAGCACACTTGCCCACTCCCCCGTTGTGACCCCCGCACGTACGCATTCGATGCTTGGTGCCATGAGATCGGAGCCTGAGGCGGCTGCCGCTTCAAGCATTCCCAGCGCCTGCTCAACCTCGCCCTCGCTTCGCTGACTGCGCCACTTACGGATGCTCTCGATTGCCTCGACTTCGACCTCAGGGTCGACCAAGTAAACGGCGTTCTCACCCTCGACCTGAAGTGGGCTCAGCTCGGTGGACTGAAAAGCATTCATGCCCACCACGGTGATGTCGCCGGATTCGATACGTGCTCGCTTACGCGTGAGCGAAGCAACGAGTTCGCCCTTCATGTAGCCGTTCTCTACAGCAGACACGGCACCGCCTTGGTCCAAAACACACTGAAGCTCCGCCGTGGCCTCCTCGACCATCTGACGGACCTTGCGCTCCACCACCGGGGAACCTTCAAAAAGATCGTCGTACTCCAATAGGTCTGTCTCGAAGGCAAGGATCTGCTGCATCCGCAAGGACCACTGCTGGTCCCAGGGTCGCGGTAGACCTAACGCCTCGTTCCAGGCGGGTAGTTGGACGGCGCGTGCGCGTGCATCTTTGGACAAAGTCACGGCGAGCATTTCCAGCATGATCCGGTAGACGTTGTTCTCCGGCTGAATCTCGGCCAGCCCCAGAGAGTTCACCTGCACGCCGTAGCGGAACCTGCGCTGCTTGGGATCTGCGACGCCGTATCGATCCTGCGTGATGGTGTCCCACATCTCGACGAAGGCACGCATCTTGCACATTTCCTCGACGAAGCGCACTCCTGCATTCACGAAGAAGGACATGCGGGCAACTACCTCACCAAAGTGCGCTTCGGGAACCCGACCCGAAGCCTTCACTCTGTCCAGCACCTCAATGGCCGTGGCGAGAGCGAAGGCAATCTCCTGCGTGGGTGTTGCCCCTGCCTCTTGCAGGTGGTAACTGCAGATATTGATGGGATTCCAGCGTGGGATCTCATTGACCGAGAAGACGAACATGTCGGTAATGAGTTGCAAGGACGGACCCGGCGGGAAGATGTAGGTGCCCCGACTCAGGTACTCCTTGATGATGTCGTTTTGGGTGGTCCCCTGCAGCTCCCGCGGGTCCACGCCCTGCTCCTCGGCAACCACCACATACAAGGCGAGCAACCACATGGCGGTCGCGTTGATCGTCATGGAGGTGTTCATGCGATCAAGGGGGATGTCGGCGAAAAGTCGTCGCATGTCTCCTAGATGGGCGATCGGCACGCCGACCTTGCCCACTTCACCTGCCGCCATGGGTGAGTCGGGGTCGTAGCCCGTTTGTGTGGGTAGATCGAAAGCCACAGACAGGCCGGTTTGACCCTTGTCCAGATTGCGCCGGAACAACTCGTTGCTGGCCGCTGCCGAGGAATGTCCGGCGTAGGTCCGCATAAGCCAGGGACGCTCAGGACTCACCTGACCCTCGGCCGCCTTGCCCGTGCCCGACATGGGTTCAGCGTAGGGGGATCATCCTGGCCCCGGTGGCGCGTGGGACCGATAGCGAGGACGATGACGCCGTGGGCTCCTTTTCCTACCTGTTCGGGCCGATCGTCGCCTTCGTGGCCATGGGCGTGATGGTGCTGCTGTTGAGGTGGGCATTCAGCGCGAAGAAGACCTCGGTGGTGGCTGCCGCCGCGAAGCCCGGGGCTGCCAGCGACTACGGCATGCTCGTTCCGATCGCAACGCCTGCCAACTACATCGAGGGCGAGATGCTCCGCCGCAAGCTCGAGGAAGCGGGCATTCGGGCAAATTTGGCGACGACCCTCGACGGACCCCGCGTGATGGTCTGGCCCAGCGATGAAGATCGCGCCAGAAGCGCTCTTATGAGTTGGTAGCTGGCGAACGCTCCACGCTGGCCCCCAACCGGCGTAGATCCTCGACGAGTCCGGCGTAGCCGCGATCGATGTGGCCAACGCCGTAGATCTCCGTGGTTCCCTCAGCCACCAGCCCGGCGAGCACCAACCCCGCACCCGCTCGAATATCCGTCGCTTCCACCGGGGCGCCTGACAACCCCTGGCGTCCGCGGATGAGAGCGTGGTGACCATCGGTTCGGACGTCGGCGCCGAGCCGAGCCAACTCCCGCACAAAACGAAACCGCGCTTCGAAGAGATTTTCGGTAACCAAGGCCGCACCATCGGCGATCGCGTTCAGCGCAATGAACTGCGGTTGCAGATCGGTGGGGAAACCCGGATAGGGCAAGGTGACGATATCCACGGCCTTAGGCCGTCCCTCCATACTGACGGTGAAGCCGTCGCCCTGCACCGCAACGCGAGCACCCGCCGACCCAAGTTTGTCCAAAGCAATACGAAGGTGTTCAGGATTTGCGCCCTCGATGAAAACAGACCCCCCGGTTATGGCGGCCGCGACTGCCCAGGTGCCCGCCACGATGCGGTCCGGGACCGTTCGGTGTTCCACCGGGTGGAGTTCCTTGACTCCTTCGATCACGAGTGTGGATGTTCCAATCCCTGTGATGGCAGCACCCATTGCAACCAGCATGGTGCAGATGTCGATGATTTCCGGTTCGCGAGCGGCGTTGTCGATAGTGGTCGTACCCTCGGCCATCACCGCTGCCATCACCAACGTCTCTGTGGCGCCCACGCTGGGAAAGTCCAGCCAGATATCTGCTCCACGTAATTGCTTCGACGTTGCAATGAGGTAACCGTGTTCATTCACCACGTGCGCACCCATGCGCTGCAAACCATCAATATGCAGGTCCAGGCCGCGGGATCCGATGTTGTCCCCACCCGGCATCGCGACATCCGCCTCACCGCAGCGGGAAACCAGCGGCCCTAATACACAGATCGATGCCCGCATGCGGCGAACGAGGTCGTAGTCCGCTCGATGATGCAGGCGCTCCGGGACGGAGATCACCACGGTGCTGGCATCAGCATCGTGGACCACATCACAGCCCAAGCGCCGCAGGAGTTCGGACATGATCTCAACATCAAGGATGTCCGGAACATTGGTGATCGTTGTGGTCCCCTGCGCCAACAAAGCTGCCGCCATCAATTTCAAGACCGAGTTCTTGGCTCCGTGTACGCGCACCGAGCCTGCGAGCGGGAAACCACCTGTCACCTTCAGGACTTCCCCCGCTTCCGGGCGTATCTCCGGGATCGACTCCACTCGGGCATCGTACGAGTACGAGTAGGCGCAGCACGAGAAGGCGCAGCACGAGTAGGCGCAGTACGAGAAGGCGCAGTACGAGCGGGCGGCGTACGAGCGGGGGCACCCGAAGTGGCCTAGGGTCAAGGCATGGTCAATTTGACGCGCATTTACACCCGAACCGGCGACGACGGCACCACCTCATTGGGCGACATGAGTAGGACCGGCAAGAACGACCCCCGCCTGAAGGCATATGCCGACGTCGATGAAGCGAACTGTGCAATCGGGGTGGTTCTCGCCCACGACGGTATCGATGACAACGTCCGCGCGCTATTGACCTCCATTCAAAATGATCTATTTGATGTGGGTGCCGACCTGTGTACCCCGGTTGTGGAGAACCCCGATCATCCACCCCTGCGAATCACCGACTCATACATCGAGGTCATCGAGAAGGCGTGCGATCACTACAACGAGCAACTCGATCCACTCCGGTCCTTCGTGCTACCGGGTGGCTCGATCGCAGCAGCGCACCTGCATGTGGCGCGCACCGTTGTCCGGCGCGCAGAACGAACCACGTGGTCTGCTTTAGACATGTACCACGGCGGCATGAACCCACTCACCGCCACGTACTTAAACCGGTTGAGCGATCTGTTGTTCATCCTGGCGAGGGTTGCGAACGCCGGCAACGATGCCCTGTGGCAACCCGGAGCTCGCTCGTAACGCACCTTGTCGCGGCGGGCCTCTGACGCGGACCTCTAACGCGGACCTCTAACGAAGACCTTTAGCGGCGCCCGCAACCGTGATGCGCGTCTCTGCACGTCGAAGCGCCGCCGCATCCTGATCATCAGCAGCCACCTGCTGAGCCCGCGCCAATGCAGCCTGCGCCCGCTCTAGGTCGATGTCCTCGGCCAATTCGGCAACTTCAGTGATCACATTCACCTTGTCCGAATCCACCGAAAAGAAACCCCCGTGCACCGCAACGAGCATCTTGCTGCCGTCGGTGGCCTCGATGCGCAGAGGGCCTTCAACCAAGAGCGCCAGCACCGGCTCGTGGCCGGGCAGGATGCCGATTTCCCCCTCTGGGGTCTTGGCGACGATCGACGTAGCCTGCCCTTGCCAGAGCAACCGCTCGGCCGAGACGACCGCGACCTCAAGGACGGAAGCGTCGGCCACGACTACTTCTTCTCCAGTTCCGCAGCCTTGCGCTCGACGTCTTCGATGCCACCGCACATGAAGAAGGCCTGCTCGGGAAGGTGGTCGTATTCACCCTCCGCAAGTTTCCTGAACGACGCGATCGTCTCTTCGACAGGAACAAAGGAACCAGGTTGGCCAGTGAAAGCCTCTGCCACGAACATGTTCTGCGACAAGAAGCGCTGGATGCGGCGTGCGCGACCGACGATGATCTTGTCCTCCTCGGACAGTTCGTCGATGCCGAGGATCGCGATGATGTCCTGCAGATCCTTGTAGCGCTGCAGGATCTCCTTAACGCGAGCAGCGACCTGGTAGTGCTCCTCACCGATGTAGCGCGGATCCAGAATGCGCGAGGTGGAGTCCAGCGGATCCACCGCGGGGTAGATGCCCAGTTCGGAGATCGGCCGCGAAAGCACCGTGGTGGCGTCCAGGTGGGCGAATGTCGTGGCCGGCGCCGGGTCGGTGAGGTCGTCGGCGGGCACATAAATGGCCTGGAGCGAGGTGATCGAGTGACCGCGCGTGGAGGTGATGCGCTCTTGTAGTTGACCCATTTCGTCCGCGAGCGTTGGCTGGTAGCCCACGGCCGATGGCATGCGGCCCAGCAGGGTGGATACCTCAGAACCCGCCTGCGTGAAGCGGAAGATGTTGTCGATGAACAGCAGCACGTCTTGCTTTTGCACATCGCGGAAGTACTCAGCCATTGTCAATGCCGCGAGGGCTACTCGCAGGCGAGTGCCCGGCGGCTCGTCCATCTGGCCGAAGACCAACGCGGTCTTTTCGATGACACCCGACTCGGTCATTTCCAGGAAGAGGTCGTTGCCCTCACGGGTGCGCTCTCCCACACCGGCGAACACCGACACACCTCCGAAGTTCTCCGCAACGCGGTAGATCATCTCCTGGATGAGAACGGTCTTACCCACACCAGCGCCACCGAACAGGCCGATCTTGCCGCCCTTCACGTACGGGGTGAGCAGGTCGATGACTTTGATGCCCGTAGTAAAAACCTCGGTCTTGGATTCGAGCTGATCGAAGGCCGGCGCCTGGCGGTGGATGCTCCAGCGCTCTTTGATATCCAGGGTTGACTCATCGACATCCAGCGGGACGCCAAGGGTGTTCCACACGTGGCCTTTCGTCACGTCCCCCACGGGCACGGTGATCGAATCGCCCGAGTCGGTAACAGCCGCGCCGCGCACAAGACCGTCTGTGGGTTGCATCGAGATGGCGCGGACCATGTTGTCGCCGATGTGCTGGGCGACCTCGAGAGTGAGGGTGTGTGTGCCCCCACCTTCGTCACCTTGATCGAAGGACACATCGACGGTGAGAGCGTTGTACAGCGCGGGCATCGCCTCGACGGGGAACTCCACGTCGACGACCGGGCCTGTTACGCGGGCTACGCGCCCGACGCCGGTGCTGGTCTCAGTCGTTGCGGTCATTGTCGTTCCTCTTCCTTCTGCGTGAACTTGCTTAGTGGGCGTTACGTCTTAAGCCGAGAGTGCGTCGGCGCCGCCAACGATCTCGCTGATTTCCTGGGTGATTTCAGCCTGACGGGCCTGGTTGGCCTGTCGGGTCAGCGATCGGATGAGTTCTTCGGCGTTGTCGGTAGCTGACTTCATGGCGCGCCTACGTGCCGCATGCTCGGAGGCAGCCGACGTCAGCAACGACAGATACACCATTTGCTCGATGTAGCGGGGCAAAAGCGAATCCAAGACAGCCTCCGGGCTCGGCTCGAACTCATACAACGGGAAGGGCATCCCGCCTTCGGTGGTTTCGACAACCTCATCGACCACCTCAAGGGGCAGGATTCGCCGAACCCGGGCCTCCTGAGTACCCATATTGACAAATTGGGTGTAGACCACGTGGATCTCATCGACACCACCCTCGCCATTTTCGTCGCCATGGAACGCAGCGAGGAGATCCTCACCGATCCGCTTGGCATCGGCGTATGTCGGTTGATCGGTGAACCCCGTGTACGCCCCACCCAACTCACGGCCACGGAAGCGGTAGTAGGACACGCCCTTGCGACCCACGATGTAGGGGACAACGGCCATGCCTTTTTCCGTCAGGTTCCGGGTAAGCGCTTCGCCCTCCTTAATGGCGTTCGTGGAGTAGGCGCCCGCTAGACCGCGGTCAGCCGTGATAACCAGCATCGCGGCCTTCTCCTGTTTCTCGGCCTTTGAGGTGAGCGGATGGGAGGAGACATCGGATGCATGCGAGGCAGCTGCAGACACAGCGTCGACGAGCTGGGTGAGGTACGGCATCGACGCGTCTAGGCGCTGTTGCGCCTTGACGATTCGAGACGACGCGATCAGCTCCATCGCCTTGGTTATCTTCTTGGTCGCCTGGACGGAACGAATTCGTCGTCGGAAGACCCTCAACTGCGCACCCATGAATTAACCCCGCACTGACCGCTTGATCTGAGTGGGATCAATCTCTTCATCTTCGAGCGCTTCAACCGGCTCGTCATTCACAAGCAATTCCCCTGAGGAAGTGGTGAATTGCTTCTTGAATTCAGTGATTGCACCTTCGAGAACGCTGACGGTGTCATCAGACAAGTCCGACGTGGATCGAATAGCGTCAAAGACATCTGGCTTAGTGCGTTGGATGAAGTCCAAGAACTCCGCATCAAATCGGCGGATATCTTCGACGGGAACCTCATCAAGTTGCCCGGTGGTACCAGCCCACACCGAGACCGCCTCGCGTTCCATGGACTGCGGTTGGTACTGCGCCTGCTTGAGCAGCTCCACGAGTCGGGATCCACGTGCGAGCTGAGCCTTTGATGCAGCGTCGAGGTCAGATCCGAAGGCAGCGAAGGCCTCGAGTTCGCGGAACTGTGCGAGGTTCAGGCGGAGTTGTCCAGCAACCTTCTTCATCGCCTTGGGCTGTGCGGAGCCACCAACGCGGGACACCGAAATACCCACGTTAATGGCTGGGCGAACCCCCGAGTTGAACAGGTCTGACTCCAAGAAGCACTGACCGTCGGTGATCGAGATGACGTTGGTGGGGATGAAGGCCGAGACGTCGTTCGCCTTGGTCTCGATGATCGGCAAACCCGTCATCGAGCCGCCGCCCAGCTCATCGGACAGCTTCGCGCAACGCTCGAGGAGGCGGCTATGCAAGTAGAAGACATCGCCGGGGTAGGCCTCGCGACCTGGCGGACGACGCAGCAGCAAAGACACTGCGCGGTATGCCTCAGCCTGCTTGGAAAGATCATCGAAAACGATGAGGACGTGCTTGCCGCCGTACATCCAGTGCTGGCCGATGGCCGAACCTGTGTAGGGAGCCAAGTATTTGAAGCCCGCGGGGTCGGATGCTGGCGCTGCCACGATGGTCGTGTACTCCATCGCCCCGTATTCCTCTAGGGCGCCTTTAACCGATGCAATCGTGGAGCCCTTCTGGCCGATCGCAACGTAGATGCACCGCACCTGCTTCGAAGGATCGCCGCTCTTCCAGTTCTCGCGCTGATTGAGGATTGTGTCGAGGCAGACTGCGGTCTTGCCGGTTTGGCGATCGCCAATGATCAACTGACGCTGGCCGCGGCCAATGGCGGTCATGGCGTCGATCGCCTTGATGCCTGTGAGCATCGGCTCCTTCACCGGCTGGCGCTGAACAACCGTTGGCGCCTGTACCTCTAGTGCACGTCGCGCGTCCGCCTCGATTGGTCCAAGGCCGTCGATCGGATTGCCGAGCGGATCAACAACGCGACCGAGGAAGGCGTCACCGACCGGGACCGAGAGCACCTCACCTGTGCGGCGTACTGGCTGACCTTCTTCGATGTGCGAACCGTCACCCAGAAGCACCACACCAATCTCGCGAATATCGAGGTTCAGTGCCAGACCGAGCAGACCGCCCTCGAACTCCAGGAGTTCGTTGGTCATAGCCGAGTGGAGTCCCTCAACGCGGGCAATACCGTCGCCGATTTCGGTGACGCGGCCCACTTCTTCTCGGGCGGTGGACGGCGAATACGCCGCCACGTTCCGCTCGATCGCATCCCGGATCTCCTCGGGCCGGATCGTCAGCTCCGTCATCGTGTCCTGCTCTCTTTCTCGGCCCACCCATTTGCGGCGGGGTTTGTTCGATAATGGTCTAGCCGGAAATCAATCTCTGGGCTTCAGCTAAGCGGGTGGCGACCGTGCCGTCGATGACCTCACCGGCGATGGTGACATGCGCGCCACCGAGAACGGCTGGGTCGACGACGACATTCACACTCACCTTGAGACCGGTGAGACGGCTCAGCGCAGTCGCCATGCGCTGAGTCAGGTCCGCGTCCAGTGGTCTGGCAACTTTGACAACGGCCACAACGCGCTGCCGTTGCTGTGCTGCCAGATCCACGAGTTCATCGATCGCCTGCTCGACGCGACGACCTTCCAAGTGACTGAGGGCAAATCCCACAATCAAGGCGGTGGCATCTGTGACCTTGCCGGCCAGGAGGTCGGCGACGATGCCGCTCTTGGCCGAGCCAGAGATCGCCGGGTCGGTCAGTGCCGACTGCAGGGCTGCCGATCCGGAGATGATGCGTCCGACCCGAAAGATCTGGTCTTCGGTCGCATCGAGCGTTCCGTTGTCGGCGGCGACGATCAAGGCCGCACGATCACCAAGAATGCGGATGCCAGCCACGAGATCCTGGGCGCTAGACCACCGTTGCCGTACCGTCGCCAGCATCATCTCGGTTGCCAGTGGTCCAATGCGACTACTGAACAACTGTTCGGCAATCTCAGCGCGGGTGCGCTCTGGACGCCCAGCATCGGATAACGCTTCCCGAAGTGCCTTCTCCCGCTCAAGGAGGTCGCAGGCGGCGTAGAGGTCCGCGGCCAAACCGGGGAATCCAGGATCGGACCGCCGACTCTCCACGAGTTCGGCGACCTCTCCCAAAGCGGTTCGGCTAGCGGACAACATCAGCGGCTACCCTGCGCGTTCGCCATCTGCTCAAGATCAGAAACGAAGTCCTCGACGGTCTTGCGCACCGCGGAGTCGCCCGCCAAGGACTGTCCCACGATCTTGCTCGCAAGCTCGATAGACATGGCACCCACTTGGGCCGTCAACTGGCTGACCACCTGGGCCCGATCTCGCTCGATGGCAGCCTCAGATGCCTGGGTCACGGCTGCCGCTGCGGCGGCCGCCTCGGCTCGGGCCTCGTCGACGATCGCGCGCCTGTCGCCTTGAGCCTGTGTACGGATTTCGGCCGCTTCCTCGCGGGCTTCAGCCAAGGCTTTGCGATAGGCCTCAAGGTCGGCTCGCGCCTGCTCTTGCATCTCCTCGGCCCGAGCAATGCCGCCCTCGATGAGCTCCGAACGTTCATCCATGACCTGCTTCATCCGAGGCAAGACGAACTTCCAAAAGAGCGTCAAGACGATCAGGAACGACAATCCGCCCCAGATGAGGTCATAGGACGCTGGGAACAAGATCGCGCTGCCCTCGGGGGCCTCACCTCCTGCTGCAAGGAGGTTCGCTGCAACTGGGTTCATTGTGACCTGGACCTTCTTCGTTGGACCTTTGCCTCAGCCGCCTTTAGCAGCGACCGCGACATTGTGGATTATTGAGTGAGCGACTTCTAGACGAACAGGAAGCCGGCCACCAGGCCGATCAGCGCAAGTGCCTCGGTGAAGGCGATGCCCAAGAACATGTTGGTTCGCAGGACACTTGTTGCCTCTGGCTGACGCGCGATTCCCTCGAGGGCCTTGCCTACGAGGATGCCGATACCGATGCCGGGGCCAATCGCGGCCAGGCCGTATCCAATGGCGTTGACGTTACCGGAGATTTCTGCGAACAACTCCACGGTCTTTCCTTCCATTTGGGCTCTCGAGCGGGTGCCCGAGCGGTTTGGTTAATGCTCCTCGCTGGTTGCACTGTCAATGTAGACAGCCGTGAGCAGCGTGAAGATGTAGGCCTGCAATACCGCGATCAAGATCTCGAACAAGGTGAACGCAAAACCCATCAAGAAGGACGGGATGGCGAAGATTTTGACGAAACCGTCGGCGAGCAACAGGGAGCTTGTAGCGCTAAAGAATAGAACGAGAAGCAGATGGCCGGCCATCATGTTGGCCAGCAAACGAATCGTGAGCGTCAATGGCCGCAGCAAGAAGGTAGAGACGAACTCGATGGGTGTCACCAAGATGTAGATCGGCCAGGGGATGCCGGGCGGGAATAGGTTCGCTTTGAGGTAGTGGAAGAAGCCGAGGGCTCGCACGCCCTGGATGTTGAACACCAACCAGGCGATCACCGCAAACATGAGCGGGATGGCGATAACGCTGCTGATTGCCAGGTGCATGGTCGGGAGAATTCCGGTGATGTTGAACGCGAACAGCAGCCAGAACATCGAAATGAGATACGGGGCGTACTTTTTGCCCTTGTCCCCCAAGGCTTCGTCGATGACGTTCTTTTGGACGAGATCGATTGCCATTTCGCCGAGGTTTTGCACCCCGCTGGGAACCAACTTGGGCTTGGCAAAAGCCACGACGAAGAACAAGCTCAAAACCCCGGCCATCAACAGCCCCATCAAGTTAATGCGGGTCATAGCGAAGGGTGTTCCGATGAAGATCAGTTCGCCCGGAAAGAACTCACCAACGGTCGGGGCCTTGAAGCCACCGTCGGGCGAAGATGCCATCGGTACGAGCGCGGTCAGCAAGGCTGCTCTCCCACAGTCTTAACCTCGATGGTCACGAGTTGCGACCATAACGGACATACACGAAAACCAGGGAAGTGATGAAACCCAGTACGACACCACCTGCGACGAATACGCGAGTAGTGCCCATCAGGTGATCGATCCCCATCCCGATGACCCCCCAGGTAAGGGGACCAGCGACCAGGGTGCCAACCATCGACCATACGTGCTCATCCCCTCGGCCCTTAATGGACTGTTGAGGACTACGAGCACGTTGGTCGTTCACCGCGAGGAAAACTAGCACAGGCCCCTGAGCGCGCGCTCGCTGTGCATCGCTTCGTTCCCGGCGGATAGATTCGGTCGACTACTGGGGTTCGAGATAGGGCACGCGGGTCCGAACAACGATGACCGCTTCTGCGACCAAATAGCCGACGGTTCCCGCGACGAATGCCACGAAGAAGGCTCCTCGACTGTAGAAGTCGGCGTCGCGCAACAAGGCAAGGACTGCAATGAGCACGGCGATCTTCACCACCCACGAGCCCAAAATCGCCGCTCCAAAAATCTCCGGCCGAACGCGCACCGTGACCACGGCCACAATGACGGTTATCGAGTAGAAGGCCACGGGAATCGCGATACCCAGCACAGCTCCCCAGAAGCCCGGACTGCCCGCAAGCAGGAATCCAATAGCGCCCGCCGCTAGCAAGGCCACAACTGAACCCGCAGTGCCCCACCGTAAAACGGCGGCCATCGGGATACGGACGCCTGGCAACGGACCGTTGTAACTGTCACCTGAGGTGTGGGAGGGCATTTCCTCAACTTATCCGTCGGACGGTTGCACCTTGCTCGGACACGTTCTGCGATGCGGATTTGCCTGGGCGACGGACCAGCCAGATCAACGCGGCAAGACCAACAGCAAAGCCCGCGAACGCATACGGCCAGGGTACGAATGCGACTGCTACTGCGGCACCGGCGACCAAGCCGGTCCATGCGTACATCAAGAGCACAGCTCGCCTATGTGAGTGCCCCATCTCCAGGAGCCGATGGTGCAGGTGCTGTTTATCTGGTGCGAATGGATTGCGGCGAGCCTTGGTTCGACGGATTACCGCAGTGAACAGGTCAATAAGCGGAATCGCCATGACGGCTATCGGGAGCAGGATTGGCAACAGCGTGGGAAGTAGCGCACCTGTGCTCAGCGCGCTCGGATCAACTTGTCCCGACAAAGTGATGGTGGCTGCGGCGAGCAACAGCCCCAACAACATCGATCCGGTATCGCCCATGAAGATGCGCGCGGGGGCGTAGTTGTGCGGGAGGAACCCCGCGGTGATACCCACCAGCAAGACGCTCACGAGCGTGGCGAGGGTGGCTCGCTCGAGCCCGGATTCCACGCTCAGCAGATAGGCGTAGCCGAAGAAGGCACCGGCGGCCACCATCACGATGCCCGCAGCCAGACCATCCAGGCCGTCGACGAAGTTAATCGCATTGATGCTGATCACAACGATCAAGACCGTGAACAGCACGCTGGTGAGCGGATCAAGGACGAACGTCCCACCGATCGGTAGCCAGATGATCGCTATGCCCTGGAAGGCCATGACCCCCGCAGCCAGCACCTGTCCGGCGAGTTTGGTGGGAGCATCCAAACCCCATTTATCGTCGATGATCCCCAGCGCGACGATGATGGCAACGCCCGACAGCAGCGCAATTGGGGTTCGTCCGCCCTCGAAAACCGCACTCATCATCGGCAACTTGCTAGCCAAGATGAGTCCGGCGAGGAGCCCACCGACCATGGCCAGGCCGCCGAGCAAAGGCGTGGGTGTTGCATGAACGTCGCGGTCGCGAACGGGCGCAACTACCCGCCACTTCAGCGCGAGTTCGCGCGCCAGCGGAGTCAGCAGGTACGTGACCGCCGCAGCGGCCAGCAAGCTGAGGATGTACTCCCGCACGGGGAAGCGCGCCTAGCTGGCGCTCGCGCCTTCTCGCGGGTACGCCGGGTGGCGGGACACCAGTTTGCTCACTTGGCTGGCGATGTCTTCTGCAGCCGAGCCGTCGGTGTCCAGGACGGCGCGTGCGATCAAATCGGCGATCTCTCGCATGTCTGCCTCATTCATGCCCTGGGTCGTGACCGACGGCGTTCCCACCCGGATACCCGACCCGATAGACGGAGGTTGCGGATCGAAGGGAATCGCGTTCTTGTTCAAGGTGATGCGCGCGATATCGCACCGCTCCTCGGCCTCCAGACCGGTTACCCCAACGGGCTGCAGGTCGATGAGCGCCAGATGAGTGTCGGTACCCCCACTTGTAGGTCGCATGCCGTGCTCACTCAGGCCCTCGCACAGCGCTTGCGCGTTGCGGATCACCTGGGCCGCGTACTTCTGGTACTCGGGGGTCGACGCCTCTTTGAGGGCAACCGCCTTGGCGGCCACGCCGTGCATCAATGGGCCGCCTTGCATCATCGGGAAGACGGCCTTGTCGACCGCCTTGGCGTGCTCGGCCTTGCTGAGCATCATGCCGCCGCGGGGACCGCGCAAGACCTTGTGTGTAGTGAACGTGACGACATCGGCATAGGGAACCGGACTGGGTATGGCCTTGCCGGCCACCAAGCCGATGAAGTGAGCTGCATCGACCATCAAGATGGCGCCGACTTCATCGGCGATCTCGCGGAACGCTGCAAAGTCAATCAGTCGCGGATAGGCCGTTGCGCCACAGATGATCATCTTCGGACGATGCTGGCGAGCAAGATCACGTACTTGGTCGTAATCGATCAGCTCGGTGTCTTGGTGAACCCCGTAGGAGACGACGTTGAACCACTTACCCGAGAAGTTGACCGGCGAACCATGAGTGAGGTGTCCGCCGTGCGAAAGGCTCATGGCTAACACGGTGTCGCCGGGCATCGTGAACGCACCGTAGGCGGCGATGTTCGCACTGGCGCCACTGTGCGGTTGGAGGTTCGCGTGCTCGGCGCCGAAAAGCGCCTTGGCACGTTCTATTCCGATCTCTTCGGCAGAGTCGACCTCCGCGCATCCTCCGTAGTAACGGCGGCCCGGGTAACCCTCGGCGTATTTATTGCTCAAGGTGGAGCCCAAGGCAGCCAGGACCGCAGGTGAGGTGAAGTTCTCACTCGCGATCAACTGGAGCCCACCTCGAAGTCGCTCTAGTTCCCCCAGGATGATTGCCGCGATTTGCGGATCCTCACGTTGCAAGGAGCCGAAATCCGGCCCCCAGAAGACCCCTTGGTCCGAAGATGGGTTCATAAGGCGACTCCCGCTTCACGTTGTACCTGTCAACTATGTAATGAAACTATGTGGTGCCAGCGAACCGAACCGGATCAACCGGATGGCTCGCCGGCCACTGTATCCCCAGCCAGGCCACTCAGCACATCTTCCACACGCTCCCCCGCGATAGCGCCCTCACGCACTATTGAGGCCTGACGCATGCGGACATCGACCACCGTGCTTGCCAAGTGGTGGCTTTCGCCCTCGCTCCACGGGACCTGCCCCACCCGACCGACATCCAGGGCCCCCGCAACGTCGTCGCCCAACGAGTCGATCGCATCCTGGACTGTCGGGGGTGCCGGTGCACCGGCGATCGCCGCAGAGCTCGCAGCAACCGGACCCAGACGCCGGCATATCTCCAAGGCCACCGGGTGAAGCGGCATGCGCACCGCTACCGGAGCCTGATGCGGGTGATCCCACGCCAAGGTGGCCTGCGGTCGAAGCAAGAGGGTCAACAGCCCCGGCCAGAACGTCCGCATAAGCACTTGGGCGGCCGGGGGGACCCGTGCGGCTACTCCCGAAACCGTCTCTGGCGAAGCCACGAGTAGACCCAAAGGGGTGTTCGGTTGCTGCATCTTCGCGCGGCGCAACAACGCTGTTCCCTTGACCGAGAAGGCGTCGGTCGCCACAACATAGGAATTCTCGGTGGGCACGATGACCAATCCGCCCCGACGCATGGCAGCCACCGCGGCGGTCACCGCTCGATCGCGCTCCGCGGGATCGTTGCAATCCCACAGGGTCGACGCGCTCACGAGTTGGCCCTCGTGGCCATCGTGAAGCGGGGCACACCGTTGAGGTCCAGCCGATCGGTGACCAACTCGAAAATCGGCCCGCCGGGGCGACCAGGAAGCATCGTGGCCAGTTGCTCATCGAGAGTCATGGAACGAAGCAAGCCCACCACACCACCGCCGGAAGCGTCCGGTCCTTGCACGTCGGCGTGTTCAACAACAAAGAGTCCACCGGGACGAAGCAGTAAGGCCGCTGTTCTCGCAACTTGCTCCACAACATCTAAACCTGATGGACCGCCAAAGAGAGCAACGGCCGGGTCGTGGTCGCGGACTTCGACCTCCCGCGGCACCATCCCATCGGGAATGTAGGGCGGATTGGAAACCACGGCGTCCACGGTCCCGACGAGAGACGACAGTGGCCCTCCGGGATCTGCGACGGTTCCGGCATCGGCGTGGATCACCGTCGCACGCGAGTCAGCATCGCGAATACCGGAGGCGTGTTCTTCGAAGTTGCGCCGAGCCCACTCGACAGCCGCACCGTCGAGCTCCACAAGATGGACTTCACAACCGGGAACCTCGATTGCTACCGATATTCCGATCGCGCCGCTACCCGCACACAGGTCGACCACGGTTGCTTTATCAACCTGGCGCGCGTGCCGAATAGCGGCTTCAGCCACTATCTCGGTTTCGGGTCGCGGAATGAACACCCCTGGCCCCACAAAAACATCGATGCGCCGGAACGCGGCTCTTCCGGTGATGTGCTGCAAGGGCACTCGACTAAGGCGCCGCGCGAGCGCCTTTTCAAATGCCAACCGCTGGGTAGCAGACAACTCGTCTTGCAAGATCAAACGATTCCGCGGCACGTCGAGCACCCACGACATCAACCAGGCGGCGTCGACTTTGGGTGATGCCACTCCAGCAGACGTCAAGCGCCGCTGAGCGTCGTACATCAGGCTACGAACAGTGTTGCGGGTGCCGAAGGTGGAATCACGTGACTCACTGTCGCCACGAGCATCGAAATGAAAGCCCGATCCCTGCGGTGGCGTTGCTGCGGGCATTGACTATCAGCTCTCGCTGGTCAACCGGGACTCGCGATCAGCCGCGGTGCAAGCGTCAACGATGGCGTCGATATCGCCGTCGAGTACCTGATCAAGATTGTGCGCTTTAAAACCAACGCGGTGATCATTGATGCGATTCTCAGGAAAGTTGTAGGTTCGGATTCGTTCGCTGCGATCCACCGTTCGGACCTGACTGCGACGAGCATCCGAAGCCTCTTGCGCCGCCTGCTCCTCAGCGATCGCCAGTATTCGAGCGCGCAGGATGCGCAACGCGGATTCCTTGTTCTGGAGTTGGCTCTTCTCATTCTGACAAGACACAACAACACCTGTAGGTAAGTGCGTAATGCGCACTGCGGAATCGGTGGTGTTCACACTCTGCCCACCCGGCCCCGAGGATCGATACACGTCAATTCGCAGATCGTTCGAATCAATGGTGACATCGACATCTTCGGCTTCGGGCAAGACGAGCACGCCGGCGGCCGAGGTATGGATTCGCCCCTGGGACTCAGTAACCGGAACACGTTGCACGCGATGCACACCCCCCTCGAACTTCAACCTGGCGAAGGGCGCCTCTCCTGGTTCTGGGACACCCTTGGCCTTGACCGCGATCGAGGCATCCTTGTAGCCACCGAGATCGGATTCAACTGCATCGATGATCTCGCTACTCCAGCCACGACGTTCGGCGTAACGCATGTACATGCGCAGTAAATCCCCGGCGAACAGGGCAGACTCTTCTCCACCCTCACCCGCCTTAATCTCGACGATGACGTCCTTGTCGTCCATCGGATCACGAGGCAACAGAAGTTCTTGCAGACGGTCGGCTGCTGCCGCCTCCCGTTCAGCCAGAGTCCGGGCCTCAGCGGCGAACACCGAATCGCCCATCTCGGCGAGTTCCACGGCCGCTTGATGGTCATCACGCAAGGCAAGCCATTGACGGTACGCCGCAACGACCGGCCGAAGTTGGGCGTAGCGACGGCCAAACTTGCGAGCACGTGCCTGATCGGCGTGAATCCCAGGATCGGCTAACTCGCGCTCGACCTCATCGAGTTCGCGAGAAAGCTCCTCGCAGCTTTCGAACACTGGTCGCCGCCTTCCCTCACGTGACCTCGATGGGCACGAAACTCAATGAGCAAAAAGTCGGGCGCCGGTCGGGGATCGACCGCGCGACGGGGGAGACACGCGGCCGATCCCGGACCGGCGCCCGGAATCCTTGCTATGACGAACCTGAGCCGGAGTCCTTTCCGTAGCGCGTTTCGAACTTCGCTACGCGGCCGCCGGTATCGAGGATCTTCTGCTTACCAGTATAGAACGGATGACACTGCGAGCACACGTCCGCGTGGATGGCGCCGCTCTTGGCGGTGCTCCTCGTGGTGAAGGTGCTGCCGCAGGTGCAGGTAACCGTCGTTTCGACGTAGTCGGGGTGGATGTCAGCCTTCACGATCGTCACGTCCTTGTAGTAGTTGTCCGGGTCGGTCGATCAGAGTCCAACGCCCTGAACGCCGTGAACCGGAGCCGTCGAAGTATGCCACGGGGCGGGATTAGTCGTCCTCACTGGATCCTGGAGCCGAGGGGGTGGTCTTTTGGACCTGGAGCAGGAAGTCGAGGTTGTTGTCGTTCTCGCGCAGCTTGCCCAAGAGCAGTTCGATGGACTGCTGCTGATCGAGGGCATGGAGCACCCGACGAAGCTTCCACACGATCTTGAGCTCATCGTTGGACATGAGGAGTTCTTCCTTGCGGGTGCCGGATGCATCGACATCCACCGCGGGGAAGATCCGCTTATCCGCGAGGCGCCGATCGAGCTTGAGTTCCATGTTGCCGGTGCCCTTGAACTCTTCGAAGATAACCTCGTCCATACGTGAACCGGTTTCCACTAATGCTGTGGCCAAGATGGTGAGCGATCCACCGTTTTCGATATTGCGTGCCGCACCAAAGAACTTCTTCGGTGGATACAACGCCGTGGAATCCACACCACCGGACAAGATGCGTCCGGATGCAGGAGCCGCGAGGTTGTAGGCACGACCCAGGCGAGTCATCGAGTCAAGCAGAACAACCACGTCGTGACCGAGTTCAACCAAACGCTTGGCTCTTTCGATAGAGAGCTCAGCGATGATCGTGTGATCCTCAGCCGGCCGGTCGAAGGTCGAGGCGATGACCTCACCCTTAACCGAACGCTGCATGTCGGTCACTTCTTCGGGGCGTTCGTCGACCAAGACAACCATGAGATGGCACTCAGGATTGTTTTCGGTTATGGCGTTGGCGATCGACTGCAACACCATGGTCTTGCCCGCCTTGGGGGGCGACACGATCAAGCCGCGCTGGCCTTTGCCGATCGGTGCGACCAGATCGATGACTCGGGTCGTCAGGTTCTGCGGGGTTGTTTCCAACCGCAGTCGATCCTGGGGGTATAGAGGAGTCAGTTTGGAGAAGTCTGGACGATCCTTGGCCGCTTCGACATCCCCACCATTAATGGATTCCACCGAAACCAAGGGGTTGAACTTCTCGCGTCGCTCGCCATCGCGCGGCTGGCGCACCTGACCTGTGATCGCGTCACCTTTGCGCAGACCGTACTTGCGGACCAGCGACAACGAGGCATAGACGTCGTTGGGACCGGGCATGTAACCGCTGGTACGCACGAAGGCGTAGTTGTCCAAAACGTCAACGATACCTGCCACTGGCGCAAGCACATCGTCCTCGGAGACCACCGGTTCGGCATCGTTGAAGCCACCCTTGCGATCGCGACGATCGCGGAATCGGTCACGTCCACGACGTCGTCGGCGACCGCTGTCGTCGCGGTTGTCACGGTTTTCTCGGTTCTCACGGTTGTCGCGGTTGTCGCGGTTCTCGCGGCCACCTCGATCACCGCGGTCTGCCCCGCCCTCGCCCCCACGATCAGAGCGGTCTGCAGAATCGGAGTCTTCAGTCGGGGCCGGGCGATCAGAACCTCGCCGGGACTTATCCGGTGAAGCGCCACCGGGGGAATCGCTGGAATCGGCTGCGCCCGCCGGGCGCGAAGCGCTCCGCGAACGGCGTGGGGCCCCGCCTTGTTTTTGTCGCTCGCTGATAGCGGCGATTAGATCCTGCTTGCGCATCCCGCTCGAGCCGGTGATTCCCAGCTGCTGCGCGAGCTGCTTGAGCTCAGGAAGCAGCATCGATGCCAGGCTGCTGCCTCGATCGGCAGCGCGCGATGTGGTGGTGTCGGTCATAGTGTCCTTCGGATTACCGGACTCCCGGACGGGAGTGTGATGGTGGGCCCATCGGCGCTCTGCCGATCGTGGGGCCGCCTCGTGAACCCTGATCGTGAAACGGGAAGAAGTACCAGGGATTCGCCTTCAGGCGCGTTACTCGAAACGGGGAACGCTCCAAGCCAAGCAGCGAGGCAAGAACAAGGTACCACCCGGACCGATCAAGGGATCTCCAGGGGGCTTTCGTGAGCCCCCAGCGCACCGATCGGTATCTCATGCACCGCCCAGCCAGTAAGACCCGAAACGATCTTTTCGACGGCATGGAGCGCGTGCGGTGACTCCGATAAAACGAGTACGGACGGTCCAGCTCCCGAGATGGCTGCAGCATGACCTGCCCGCCGAATTTGTTCCATGAGAGACACGGACTCCGGGTACACACCCGCCCGAGTCTGTTGATGCAATCGATCCGATGTGGCCTCAAGTAATAGTTCCGGCTGAGTGGTGAGTGCGTGCACCAAAAGCGCCGAACGAGCCAGGTTGTGACTGGCATGTGCGTAGTTGACGGAGTCCGGTAGCACCTCGCGGGCTGTGACAGTAGGCAATGTGTCGACAGGGACCACCAACACGGCTCGTACGCTCACGTGCGGATCCAAGCGCACCGCACCCGGGTGCCCATGATCGTCCAGCCAGGCAACCGTGAAGCCGCCGTGCAATGCTGCTGCGAGATTGTCCGGGTGCGACTCCATGGTGGTTGCCGTCGCCAAAAGCGCCTCGTCGTCGAAGTTTGAGTTCACGACCATGGCGCGAGCCAGAACCATGCCGCCAATGATTGCCGCTGCGGACGACCCCAAGCCACGACCGTGCGGGATCACATTGCGGCAGCGCAAAACGAAACCAGGAGGTTGCACGCCCATCGCTTCGAAAGCGGCGTTCATTGCCCTCACGACCAGGTGGTGCTCGTCGCGTGGCACATCGGCGGCACCCTCGCCCGCGACCTCTACCAAGACACCCTCGTCCTCGGTCACCATCGCTATGAGTTCGTCGTAGACCGACAAGGCCAGACCCAAGGAGTCGAAACCCGGACCGATATTCGCGCTACTAGCAGGAACCAAAATCCGAACAGGGCCGCTACGAAACTCATCGGTCATATCAACAGCCCGCCATCATCCCTCGAGGCCGAGTGCGCGCGCTGCTTCCTTGACGTCTACCGGAACCACAACCGGCTCGGGTGCTGCGTCCAAAGCCCACTGCGGATCCTTCAACCCATTGCCGGTCAATGTAACGACGATCACCTGGCCCGGATCCAGGTGTCCCGCCTGCTTCATCTTCAAAAGCCCCGCCACACCTGCGGCACTCGACGGTTCGCAGAACAGGCCTCGGTGGCGGCCAAAAGGCGATAGGCCGCGAGGATCTCGTCGTCGGTAACCGAATCGATGAGACCACCCGAATCATCACGAGCTGCAATAGCGGCGTCCCACGACGCCGGGTTACCAATGCGGATAGCGGTTGCGATCGTTTCGGGCTTCGCCACCGGGGAACCGGAAACCAATGGCGCGGCACCAGCGGCCTGAAAACCCCACATGCGAGGAAGGCCGTCGCTGATGCCATCGCTGTGATACTCGGTATACCCACGCCAGTATGCAGTGATGTTGCCGGCGTTTCCGACCGGAAGGGCGTGGATGTCAGGAGCCCTCCCCAACATGTCGACCACCTCGAAGCTCGCGGTCTTCTGCCCTTCGATGCGCACGGGATTGACGCTGTTGACGAGAGAAACGGGATAAGAGTCTGAAAGTTGTCGAGCAACGGTCAAACAATCGTCGAAGTTACCGTCGACCTGCAGCAAGGTGGCGCCATGCACGATCGCCTGCGCCAATTTGCCCATCGCGATCTTCCCCTGAGGGACAAGAACGCCAGACACCATTCCGGCCTTGACCGCATAAGCAGATGCACTTGCCGAGGTGTTGCCCGTCGACGCACAGATCACCGCTCTTGCGCCATCTTCGGCAGCTTTGCTGATGGCAAGCGTCATGCCGCGGTCCTTGAAAGAACCAGTTGGATTGGCGCCTTCGAACTTCAGCCAGACCTCACACGCAAGGGTTTCGCTCAACGAGCAGGCGTAAACGAGAGGTGTCCCGCCTTCGCGCAAGGACACCACTGGGGTACTCGCATCGACAGGGAGTCGATCGCGATACTCCTCGATCACGCCACGCCACTGGTGCGCGCCGCTCATTCCTCACCCTCCACTCGCATAACACCCACAACTCGACGAACTGTGTCGAGTCCGCGCAACTGCTCAACGGTGGCTTGCAATGCGGCATCGCTCGCTCGATGTGTGCGAACCACCAACCCTGCGTCTTCGCCATGACCTTCTTGGTGCACCACTTGGATGCTCACGCCGTGATCGGCGAATGCCGAAGCGACGGTGGCGAGCACACCCGGCTTATCGGCAACGTCAAGGTTGACGTAGTACTCGGTCTGCGCTTGACCTATCGGGAGAACGGGCAATCGCGTGTACGTGCTCTCCCCTGGACCCTTGCTGCCGCTCAAGCGATTACGGGCCGCCGCTACAACGTCGCCAAGGACTGCGCTAGCGGTGGGGTGCCCGCCTGCCCCTCGTCCGTAGAACATCATCTGTCCGGCCGCATCGGCTTCCACGAAGACTGCGTTGAACGATTCGCGCACCGCCGCAAGCGGATGTGTCCTGGGCAGCATCGCCGGGTGAACCCGCACGATAATTCCGGCGGTGCCGTCCTCGATCAGCTCTGCGATGGCCAATAGTTTGATGACAAATCCCATATCTCGGGCTGCCGCCATATCAGCAGCCGTCACCTGCGAGATGCCCTCGACATAAACATCGCTCAATGTGACGCGGGTGTGAAAGGCCAACTCGGCCAAGATCGCTGCCTTCGCGGCGGCATCGTGCCCGTCGACATCAAGTGAAGGATCCGCCTCGAGATAGCCGAGGGCGTTGGCCTCATCGAACACATCCGCATACGCCGCACCCTCTTCATCCATCTTCGTGAGCATGAAGTTGGTGGTGCCGTTCACAATGCCCATGACCTTGCGGACGCGATCGCCGGCCAGGGATTCACGCAGCGGTCGCAGAAGGGGAATTGCGCCGGCCACCGACGCCTCGAAGTACAGATCCACCCCATGACGCTCGGCTGCCTCGTACAACGACGCTCCGTCTTCGGCCAGGAGTGCCTTGTTCGCCGTCACGACGCTCGATCCGGCGGCCATCGCCGCCAGAATGCATGCGCGGGCTGGCTCGATGCCACCCATGACTTCAATAACGATGTCGGCACCACTTGTGGCAACGGCCATCGGATCATCCGACAAGAGCTCAACGGGAATACCCGGACGCGAACGGGCGGTGTCTCGGACCGCCACTGCCGTGATCCGCAGCGGAGCCCCAACCCGCTCAGCGAAGTCAGAAACATGCTCGCTGAGGAGCTGAACCACGGAAGTGCCGACAGTGCCCCCACCCAGCAGGGCAATCGTCACCTCATCTCGCGTGGCCATTCGAACTCCTTCAGGTTTCGTGTTCTCGTGCAGGTCTGGTGTCGACGACACCCTTTCAGGTGGCTGGATCCAGATTCATTAGATCGTCCATGGTCTCGCGGCGAAGCACAGTCGACATGACACCGTCGCGAGCAGCCACTACGCCAGGCTTCGGGACGAAGTTGTAATTAGACGCCATAGAACGGCAGTACGCCCCGGTGGCTGCCACCGCCAATAGGTCGCCGGCTGCCAGATCCGAGGGCAGCCAGGCATCACGCACGATCACGTCCCCAGATTCGCAGTGTTTCCCCACCACACGACACAACATCGGTTCGGCCATCGACGACCTCGATGCCAAACGCACCGTGTAATCCGCCCCATACAAAGCCGTGCGGATGTTGTCGCTCATGCCCCCATCGACGGAAACGTAGGTGCGCACGACGCCATGATCGAGTTCCACCGGCTTGATTGTTCCAACTTCGTACAGCGTGATCCCCGCTGGGCCGACAATTGCCCTTCCTGGCTCAAACGCAAGAGCGGGGACCGCTATACCCGCATCGGCACATTCCTTCGCCACGATGTCGCCGATCTGCATCGCCATCTGTGCAACGTCCAACGGATCATCGGAGTCCAGGTAGGCAATGCCCATGCCACCGCCCAGATTTAGTTCCTCGATTTCAATGCCCTGTTCGTCGTACACACGTTGCGCCAACGACACCACACGAGCGGCAGCTACCTGGAAACCGGAGGCGTCGAAAATCTGCGAGCCAATGTGCGAGTGCAGTCCGATCAAAGTCAAGCTCGGAAGTTTCGAGATTCGTCGCACAGCCTCTTCCACGGCTCCACCCTGCGCTGAAAGTCCGAACTTTTGATCTTCGTGCGCGGTTGCGATGAACTCATGGGTGTGCGCTTCCACCCCCACTGTGGCCCGAACAAGGACTGGTTGAACGCGCCCAGCGTGGGCAGCAGCCTGCGCGACTCGGGCAATCTCCTCGAAGGAATCGATGACGATGCGACCTACCCCGTAGGCGACAGCAGCCTCGATTTCCTCACGCGATTTGTTGTTGCCATGCATAAGAAGCAGGTCGCCCGGGACTCTGGCGCGGATCGCGACCGCCAACTCACCACCTGTGGCAACGTCAATACCCAACCCTTCCTCAGTTACCCACCGGGCCACGGCGGTAGAGAGGAAAGCTTTTGCCGCGTAGAAGACCATGCTGGCACCGGCCTTGCGGTAGGCCTGGGCGTACTCCCGAGCCCGCGAGCGCAGATCATCTTCATCGATGACGAATACCGGCGTGCCGAAATCCCGGGCGATGTCCCGAACATCAACGCCCGCCACGGTCATGGCACCTGCCATGTCTCGCTGGCAGTTCCGCGGCCATACACGCGATTCCAGCGAGTCGATGGACGCGGCCGACGGCATGCCCGATCCCATCACCGGCTCAGCAACGTATTCCCCATGCTTTGGGCCAGCAGGATGAGTGCGCACAGGGCAAGGCTAGGGCAGCACCGATATCGGGCACGCTGAGGAGAGAGTGCCTACATGCGCTCAGGTGCGCTCACGCCCACCATGTCCAGACCGTTTGCCAGCACCTGGCGGGAGGCGGCGCACAGCCATAGGCGGGCCACATGTAGCTCGCTCAGGGCCTCATCGCCGCGGGGCAACACCCAGCACACGTCGTAGAAACGGTGGTAGACGGTGGCGAGTTCCTCGAGGTAACGGGCAATGCGATGCGGCTCTCGTAGCTCTGCAGCACTCGTAACCACGGACGGGAACTGCGCAATCGTTCCAAGAAGGTCGTCCTCGCGCTCATGGGACAGCAGCGCCGGGTCGAAGTCGGCATTCCGCCAGTCGATCCCTAGTTCAGCGGCATTGCGCAGCACCGAGGAGATACGCGCATGCGCGTATTGGACGTAGAAGACGGGTTGTCGTTGGTCTGTCGGGTGATGGTCTCGAGATCCAGTGTGAGCGGCGAATCGACCGGGTATCGAGTGAGTGTGTAGCGAGCGGCATCGACACCCACTTCCTCCACGAGGTCTTCTAGGGTGACGATGTTGCCTGCGCGCTTGGAAAGTTTCACTTCCTCTCCCCCGCGAGTGATCTTCACCAGTTGTCCGATAAGCACCTCGACGTTGACGTTCATGTCGTCGCCCGCGCAAGCCGAGACGGCGCGAAGTCGGTTGACGTAACCGTGGTGGTCGGCACCGAGGAGATAGATGTTGACGTCGAAGCCGCGCATCCGCTTATCGACGTAGTAGGCAGTGTCCGAGGCGAAGTACGTGTACTCGCCATCAGCCTTGATGAGCACACGATCCTTGTCATCACCGAAGTCCGTGGTGCGCAACCACACCGCTCCGTCGAGTTCATAAACGTGTCCTTGCTCGCGCAATCGACTCAGGCCACGTTCCACGGCGTTCGAGGTGTGCAACTGTCGCTCGGAGTACCAGACATCGAAGTGGGTGCGGAACAACTCGAGTACCTGCTGCTGTTGGCGTAATTGCTTGGCGTAGGCGGCTTCGCGGAAGGCGGCGAATTGATCATCTTCGGGCTGATCAAGGATGTCGGGATCTTCGGCGATGATGGCTGCTGCGAGGTCGGTTATGTAGCCACCGTGGTAGCCGTCTTCAGGCACCGGCTGTCCGTGGGCGGCGGCCAGGACCGATTCGCCGAACTTGTCCATCTGGACGCCGCGATCATTGATGTAGAACTCCCGAGCCACCTCGGCACCGGTCGCGGCAAGAACACGCGCGATCGCATCACCCACCGCGGCCCAGCGCGTGTGCCCGAGGTGCAACGGTCCGGTTGGATTGGCGGAAATGAACTCAACGTTGATCTTCCGCCCCTCGAGAGTTGACGAATGTCCGTAGGCATCTCCTTGGATCACCGCGATCCGAGCCACCTCGCCTTGGGCTGCGGCGTCAAGGGTGATATTCACAAAACCCGGGCCCGCCACATCCACCGAAGCAATGCCGTCGACCGATCCCAGGTGCTCGGCCACGATCGCAGCCATTTCCCTGGGGTTGCGTCCGACCTTCTTGGCCAAAACCAAAGCGACATTCGTGGCGTAATCGCCATGCTCACGGGATTTCGGACGCTCGACAACGATCTGATCAGCGGTGGGCGCTTCCACATCTGAGCCGGCTAGTACCTCGCCCAGTGACCGAGCAATTGCCGTCCGCAATTCGTCAATGGTCACCGCGTGAGCGTAGCGATCCAGCGTTGTGGTTATGCTCAAGGCAGGCAAGGCCCGATCAGCACCACCGTTCATGAAGCACCGCCAGCCAGGCGATGCAGCAGTTTCTGAGCAGGAGCACAGATTCCGGACGAAGGTTTGAACGGCTAGCCCGCTCCGGGCGAGGTGTCCGGTGCGAAACTTCGTGCAAGGAGAATGTGCAACATGGCTCAAGGAACCGTAAAGTGGTTCAACTCTGAAAAAGGCTACGGCTTCATCGCGCAAGCTGATGGCGGACCGGACGTCTTCGTCCACTATTCAGCTATTGAATCTGATGGCTACCGCTCCCTCGAGGAGAACCAGGTCGTCGAATTCGACATCGTTCAGGGCCCCAAGGGTCCGCAGGCCGACAAGGTCCGGACTAACTAAGTCCTACCCGTCGACTTCTCAAGGGCTCCACCTTCGGGTGGGGCCCTTGAACTTTTCCGCACCTGATGCACACTGGGGGTATGGCCGACGACGACATCGAACGATTGCTGCGCGAGGTCAATGCCCTCAACGGTCCATCACAGGTTCCCGCCCCGCCTGCGGCAGCCTCATCTGTGCCAGCGAAGAAAGAAACATCGTCCGCTGGTGGTCGATTGGCGTTTGCGGTCGGCTCGGGGGCAGTTTTGGGTGCGGCCGGTTGGTTCGGAGGTTTACTCATGCCCTTCGTCGGCTCATTTTCCGCTGGAGTAGGTGCCGCCTTCGGGGCCTTCGCCGCAGCGTTGATTGCTGGGCCGCCGCGCTGGTTCTCGTCCTAGGGCGACCTAGCACGCGATCTGGCACGGGGACCTAGTTCGAGGGCCTCCCGAATCCCACCGTGGCCCACAAGGACGTGATCCATGCTGGCCACTGGATGGGTGTCGGGCGCGGAGGTTCCGACACTCCCATGCGTTCAGCTTCAATCGCTGCACCGATCAAAATTCCAACAAAGACCAGGTAGGCCCACAGCATCAAGACGATGGGTGCACCGAAGACCACGATCGCCGCGCCCACGGTGTTGGACAGCGATGTGTAGAGACCAAAGACGGCGCTCGAGCCCAGCATCCACACAGTTGCGAATAGCACCCCCCACGACCGAGCACGCACTCGCGGTGAGATGTCAGGCAAGTAACGGATAGACGCAGAGCAGATCGTGAGTGCGAAGACAGCCAGCACGGCCCAGTTCACCGCTCGGGTGCCAACGAACTCGACAATTGATTCGAAGCCGAACTCGTCCAAGATCCGCGGCAGGAGTTGCAAAACTAGTAGGCCTGCAACCACAACCACGATTCCCACCAATGCAACAATCGCTGAGAAGCCGCGATCGATGAGTCCGTGAATCCGTTCCGGTGCGCCGAATAAGCGCGTGAGAGTGGCGCGTAGGCCATAGACAACCCGCGAAGCCACATAGGTAGCCACCACAATTGCTGCGATCGTCGTAACGGTGAAAGTTCCGGATGATCCGCGATCGGCCAACTTCACAATGGCATCGAGTGCGGGCTGCAACGGTGCCAACGTATCGGGGCTTCGATCTACCAACTGCTGAACGCCATTTCGCACCTGTTCCTCGGTGAGAAAAGCCCCGGCCAGCGCTCCAATGGCCAGCGTAGTTGGTGCCAAAGCGAAGAACACGTAGAAAGAAAGCCCGGCCGCGACCAGGCTGCCGCCCACCGCGGAGTAGCGGGCCACCACACTTTGCCCGAACGCGATCACAGGTCGGGCCCGCTCAAACACCGACTCATCATGGCGCATGGATGCGCTGATAACCTTTCGCTCCCCTCAGCCCCCGTAGCTCAGGGGATAGAGCGCCGGTTTCCGGTACCGAAGGCCGCAGGTTCGAATCCTGCCGGGGGCGCATGACGACACCTCACTTCGCGAAAGTCTCCCCGAGCCTGTACCCGGCCCTTGTCGCGATCTTCGTCGCCCTGTTATTGATCTCCAACATCGGTGCAGTCAAGTTGATCTCGTTCTCATTTCTTGGGATCGGTCCGCTCATCACCGACGGTGGCGTGTTCTTGTTCCCCCTCGTCTACATCATGGGCGACGTCCTTGCAGAGGTCTACGGCTGGAAGGCGGCTCGACGAGCGATCTTGTTGGGTTTCGCGATGTCGATTCTGGCGGCGGCTACGTTCTTTCTCGTTCAAATATCACCGCCAGCCGATGCGTGGCAGAACCAGGCGGCCTTCGAAGCCGTCCTGGGATTCGTGCCGCGAATTGTCTTCGCGAGTGTGCTGGGCTTTCTGGTTGGACAACTCCTCAACGCCTACGTGCTGGTGTGGATCAAGAAGCGCACCCAGGAGCGCAAACTTTGGGCGCGGCTGATCGGCTCGACGGTAGTCGGTGAGTTCGCCGACACGTTGGTCTTCTGCACCATCGCCTTCTACGGCGTCATCACCGGTGGCGACTTCATCACCTATGTGATCGTGGGATTCGTCTATAAGACCGCGGTTGAGGTGATCTTGCTCCCTGTTACCTACCGGGTGATCGCAATAGTTAAGCGCCGGGAGCCCACATACGAGTTTGCCCTGACCGCCTAAGCCGGGTACCGAGACAAGAAGTCATCCCGAAACGCTAAGTAGTCGCCTTCTTCTATCGATACTCGAATTCGATCCACTAGCGAGACGATGAAGTGCTCGTTGTGGATTGTGGCCAGCGTCGAGGCGATCGACTCTTTGGCCTTGAAGGCGTGATGGAGGTAGGCGCGGGTGTAATGCGCGCACGTGTAGCACTCGCATGCGGGATCAACGGGCTCGAATGCCCGACGGTTGGCGCTGGCGGTCACGTTGAAGCGGCCATCAAAGGAGTACAGCGCCGCATTGCGGGCGACCCGCGCCGGGGAAACGCAATCGAAGGTATCCGCGCCTGATTCAATCGCGGTGAAGAAGTCACGAGGTTCTCCGATGCCCAGCAGATGTCGAGGCTTGTCATCGGGGAGTTCCTGGGACACCCAGCCCACTATCTCCCCCATGCGCTCCTTCTCAATCGCTCCTCCGATGCCGAACCCGTCGAAGTCCAACGCACCTATCTCGCGGGCCGCCTGCCTGCGTAGGTCCTCGTATTGGGCACCCTGAACTACCCCGAACAGCGCCTGGTACGGACGATGCGCATTGACCTTGGTCAAGTGTCGATGTTCTGCGATGCATCGGTGGGCCCACGCCAAGGTGCGTGCCATCGCGAGCTGCTGATACTCCCGTGAATTCATCAACGTGGTGCACTCGTCAAAGGCAAAAATTATGTCTGCGCCAAGGGCACGTTGCACTTGCATGGAAACTTCGGCAGTAAATCGGTGACGGGAACCGTCTAGATGAGACGTGAAGGTGACACCGTCGTCGTCTACGAGCGCGAGGCGGTCTTTGCCTTCGGCCACAACGTCGTCGACGTTTCTACCCTCGGTATCCATCGCGAGTACCTTCTTGAAGCCGACTCCCAAAGACAGGACTTGGAAACCACCGCTGTCTGTGAATGTGGGGCCCGGCCAGTTCATGAACGCCCCGAGGCCTCCAGCGGCCTCCACGATGTCGGCCCCCGGCTGCAAGTACAGGTGATAGGCATTCGCCAGAACCGCTTGCGCGCCGAGTTCGGCCACGGTTTCGGGCAGGACCGTCTTGACGGTGGCCTTGGTTCCCACCGGAATGAAAGCCGGCGTGCGAATGCTGCCGTGCGGGGTGGTGATGATTCCGGTGCGGCCGAGGGCTGGGGATGTCGGCACACACTCGCGCATGGTCGCTTGCACTTCGAAGCCGAATCCGCTCACTCGGGCACGCTATCGGGCGGCTGGTGACCGAACGAGAGTGAATCAAGTGATGGGCAATAACTGGTGTTAACAGCGTTACTACATTGACGAAAAAACTTGAGGAAAACTCCTTGTGTCGGCTTGCCCAACACTGTTAGACATGCCTTAACGCACCGCAAGGTGCGGGTCGGTCCGAAAACCGGCGGTCTATCGGGTTAGACCCGAAGTCCCTCGAGTGCTGGCGAGGGTGGCTGCAAGGAGCGGGTCGAGGAGTGTCGAGAGGTTTCGGCCCCTGGCAACAGGAGGCGAGCCACGCGGTCTGCACACACCGCGATGGCCCCGGGCAACCGGGCGAGACCCTCGTAGCCCCAAGGCAAGGCCCCTCGAACTCATACTTCGAGGGGCCTTGTTCTATGTAGAGATGTGTACCTCACCGCCGCCGCCCAGCGGCGCTCCCACGCCGATCACACATCACGATTGCGAGTGCGCAGCCAGGCGCCGCAGTCCCTCATCAAGGCTCACCACAGGTCGCCACTCCAACGCATCCCAGGTGGGCCGGGGGTCAAACCAATGGGCCGTTGCCAGTTGTTCCACCAGGAAACGCGTTATCAGCGGCTCCCGATGGGATAAGGCTCCGACCCACTCGCCCACCGCACCTGCGGCAAATGCCGGGCCGAAGGGAACCGAGCGGATAACTGCGCTCACACCGCAAGCCTGAACTATGGCGCCCACGATGTCGCGCACCGGACGTGGTTCGCCGTTGCTGATGACGAACGCCCTACCTCGTACGAGCGGACTGGAGGTTTTATCGACCGCGTGGACGATGGCGTGGGCAGCGTTGTCGATATAGGTAGTGTCGATCAGTGCTCGTCCGCCATCGATGACAAACAGCCGACCACTGCGTGCTCGAGCAACGATCCGACCAACGAGTTGCTCATCGCCTGGTCCCCAGACGAGATGCGGTCGAAGCACCACTACAGGCACATCGCCTGGTGCAAGGACTATCTGCTCGGCCATAGCCTTCGATCGCGAGTAGTGACCTCGGACCCCGCGCGGGTCGGCCGGTTCCGCTTCTGCGCCCACCAAAGCGCGCCCAGCATGGGCAACAGACGGGGACGAAATATGGACGAAAGACTCAATGCCCGCGCCGCGAGCGGCATCGAGAACCACCTGGGTGCCGCGCACATTGACATCTTCGAAGTCGCGCCAGCGACCCTCGATCCCTACCCGAGCAGCTAGATGAATCACGGCACTGCAGCCTGTGATGGCTCGCTCGACAACTTCCTCATCAGTAATGCTGCCGATCACGTCGGTTACCGCTGCGTTATCGGCGAGCCCCGATGGGTGCCTTTGGAGGGCGACCACTTTCCATCCCTGCGCAACCGCGGTTGCGATCACCGCATTGCCGAGGAGTCCGCGCCCGCCGGTCACCAGCAAGCGGCCACCACCGTGGGTCATGAACGCCCCTCGAGGAAAGTGGCCGCTTCCTGAGCCAGTTTCTGTCGATCGATCTTGGCGCCGTGCCGAATATCTACCGGCATTGCCGAACGCCACAAAACGGCAGCAACATCGGGTAACACCGCCCTCACCCGATCGACAAGTTCGGCATCGGCCAATCGAAGGTCACTTCGCGAGCGCCCGACGGTGGACGGTGCGCAGACGACGACGGGAACCTGCGAACCTGCAGGGCCAACCCCAACTGCAGCCACGAGTACGCCACTGACACCATCGCTAACCAAGGCACGTTCGACCTGCTGCTCCATCGGCACCGGCCCGAGTGGTCCACGAGGGCCCGTGATGACATGACTCAATCGACCTTGAATCCACAATCGACCCTTATCGTCAAGCATTCCAACATCGCCTGTGCGGTGCCATCCCTCGTTGCGCGATGCGAAGTCTTCGACGAAGGCGCGGCCGTCGTACCGGGACTTGGCGTGCTGAGCTCGAAGTGCCACTTCGCCGAGCACGTCGGGTGTCGTTTCTAGATCCGCGCCGGGCTCACCCGTTTCCCCAAGAGCAGCGATCGCAACATCAACACCGGGCAGGGCGCGGCCCACGAGCACGCCTCGATCCGTTGAATCCGCGAGAACCTCAGCAGCGCTGACATCCGTGGCCGGAAGCACCTCGGTCATGCCGTAGGGAGTCCGAACATCCGCCTGGGGCCATAGGTCCATGACATCGCGCAGAAGATCCCCAGAAACGGGAGCTCCGGCGATCATCACAAGGCGTAGGTGGGAGCCGGCCATCTTCAAGCGCTCCCGGGCCTGAGTGTTCGGCTCAGCACCGGATAGCACCGAGCGCAAAGCCGCTGGCGACATCCACATGATCGTTCCGCCCGCCTGCTCCATCGCGGTGGATAACGCGGCGGCGGTTAGTGAACCTGGACGCGAAGCATCCATCTGCGGAATGACCGACGAGATTCCGAGCAACGGCCCCAGCACCGCCCAGGGGGCAAACGCCGCCACGAGTACATCGGAAGGGGTGAAGGCGAAGTGCTCCAGCAGGACATCCCTCGTGGCCGCGATGCGCTGCCGTGAGTAAGCGACAGGTTTGGCCGGACCGGTTGCACCTGATGTGAAGACGATCGCCGCATCTGCATCATCTGAAAAACTTCCAGACGCAGACGCTCCGGTTTCCGTGGCGACGAGGTCGGCAAGTTCGTTCGACCACACCACAACACCGGGCACCCGTAGCGCGGCAACGATGGGGCGGGCGCGCTTGATGGCAACTACATGATCGATCCGCGCTCCTCGAAGGGACCGCCACAAAGCGCGCGGCCCATTCGCTGCATCCACAACCACGATTACTGCCCCAAGACTCCACAGTGCGTACACAAGCGCTAGGAGGTCCGCACCGGGCGGCACCAAAAGCGCCACGCGATCACCCGGCTTCACCCCACGTGCTTGGAGTCCGGAGGTAATGCGACGGACGCGGTCATCAAGGAGGGTCCACGACACCGATCGCCAACTGCCGTTGCTTGGTTCAGTTACTGCGGCAGCGCTAGATCCCTTCAAGGCATCCAGCTTCCCAACAAGGTTGGACTCCTGCGTTGAGTCAGATTCGGGCACCTTGCTCGAAGGGGACGGCGCACCTTGAATCCGTTTTTGAATCCGTTTGTGAAGCCACTGCCACATCTGCTCGATCGCATCGGGGCGGTCTTCCAGGACCAGGTGACCTGCGTCATCAAATTGCTGAACCTGTGCATGCGGCAGTCGACGACGTAGATCATCGAGATACCTCGGGGAGAAGACCGGGTCGCGCATCCCCCATATGAGCAGTACCGGCACGTTGGACAAAAGCGGCAGACCTTCGGCAACGCCATCCAAGGTTGCCCGAGATGGGTGGTCGATTGCGAGGGGAATATCGGCGACGAACTCCATGATGGCTCGCCTGTCGCGAGCATGGGCGTAGGGAGCTCGCAACGCCCGCGCGCTCGCACGATCCATTGACGAGATGGCCGTCGTGGCCCTCAGGAATCCGCGCGTTCGCTGCGTTACAGCCGAGAGGACAAGTGGCAATCGGGCCGCAGCAATCAACGCCGGTGAGCCGCGGTGCTCGGGCTGATGAACCGCAGTATTCGTCAGGACCACACCTGCCAGATCAAGGTCACGACGACCAAAAAGACGCTCGGCCACACCCAGGGCAACCGGTCCGCCCCAGTCATGGGCCACAAGAACAACCCGGCCACGGACCCCGGCGGCTTCCACGACCGACTCGAGATCATCGATGCGGTCTGCTAGGCGGCGCGGGAAGCTACTGCGAGCCGAGTAGCCCATTCCGACCTGATCAACGGCCAGCACCCTGACGCTCGGTGGAGCCGATGCCACAACTCGCCGCCACAGATAGGACCACGTCGGGTTTCCGTGCACACACACAACGGTGAGGTCGGCATCGCGAGGACCAGCGTCCAAGACATGGATCCCGATGTCGGACCCGTCCCCATCACGGATGAAAACAATTCGCGACCAGTCCGGGCGCAGCTCCGGCAGGTTGGGCGGGGTGCGGGCGGGTGTCACCACTCGATTTCGATGACTGCGGAATTCAACCCCGACCCGATGCCCATGCAGGCCACCCGATCCCCGGGCGCGAGGTGCTCAGCACTCAGTGCCAGAGTGAAAGGAATGGAGGCCGGTCCGATATTGCCTCGCGTGGGAAAGGTCTGGGGCACCCGCGCCTGGTCGATGTGCAAGGCCCGCGCGATTGCCTCGGTATGGATCTTGGAGACTTGATGGATCACATACATCGACAGGTCCTGCCAATCGAAGTGCTCTGCTGCATCTGTCCAGGTTTCCCGAGCAAGTACTACAGCAGCTTCTAGTAGCGCTCGACTATCCGTGCGCATTCCCTCGAGATCGCCCAGACACAACTGATTGTGCTCGGTAGCGGCTCGGGCAACGCCGCCGGCAAACCGATGCCCCTCGCCGTGCACAGATGCCCTCCCGAGAACCATCGCAGCTCCACCCGACCCAAGCGTGAAGGTGGCGAAGTTCTCGAGGATGTCCTCGCGGGTAGCTCCCGAGTTATTGAGCCTTTCGATGGTGACCTGCTGGGTATGCCGACTGCCTTCACCATCCACGATCAGTGCGTACTCAATCTGCCCAGCATCGATCATCGTGGCCGCAAGTTGCATCCCACTCATAAACCCCAGGCACGCATTGCTTAGGTCAAAATTCATGCACGCAGTTGATAGGCCGAATTGACGATGGACATCGACCGAGGCCGATGGCTCCAATCGTTCGCGGCACACGGACGTGTTGATCAGCAGGCCCACGCTTGCCGGATCGACCCCTGCTTCGGCCAGGGCCTTCGCTCCCGCCATCGCGGCAGCGTCCGCGAACGTGACGTCCGGCGGCCACCAACGTCGCTCCCTGATTCCCGCAAGTTGCTCCAGCATGCCTCCATGCAGGCCAGCCGCCTCGTAGGCGGGGCTCAACCACTGATCGATCTGGTCGGACGTGATGATCTCCGGCGCATCCACCGCAGAAACTGCCAACACAGCGGTGTCTCGGTAGGTAAACACCGAACTACCGGAGTTGCTGGCAGCCAAATGAGGGCCAGGGGCCACAGGTTCACGTCCTTTCATGGATAACCCCCCTAGCCTGCCATGAGACCACATGGTGTGCCGCTTCGCATCGGCGGGATAGTGACGTACGGTCCTAACATGCGCCGCTTCCCCGCCCTGGCGATCGCCCTCGCAGCCACGCTGACCTGGACTCTGACCGCACCCCCCTCGAGCGGGTTGCCGATCGAGGCCGTCCAGGTGAGCACACCAAGCAATGCAGCCCTTCGGTCCTTCTACGCTCAGACCATCACGTGGGGTGTCTGCCCGGGGCGTGGGCCAGCAGTCCAGTGCGCAGAAATAACCGTGCCCTTGGACTACGCACGTCCTACCGGCCGCACGATCGATCTCGCATTGCTCAAAGTGCCTTCGACCGGTTCATCTACGCGCAGTTTGGTCGTCAACCCCGGTGGCCCCGGCGCCAGCGCTCTGGACTTCACCGAGTATCTGGGCTCGGTTATCGACGCCGACGTTCGAGCCGTGTACAACATCGTCGGGTTCGATCCTCGTGGTGTTGGCCGCTCAGCACCCGTTGAGTGCTTGACCGGTAAACAGACAGCACGGTGGTACCGCACAGACACGACACCGGACACCGCAAAGGAACGAGCCACGCTAATGGCTCGGGCAGCACTGATCTCCCAAGAATGCGTGGCGCGCGATCGCGAATTGGCTCAGTTCGTCGGCACTGAGAACACTGTGCGCGACATGGACATAGTCCGAAGTGCACTTGGAGAGACCCGGCTGAATTGGCTTGGTTTTTCGTACGGCACGCTGCTGGGAGCCCTGTATGCCCAGCAGTTCCCCGAATCAGTTGGCCGCATGGTGCTAGACGGAGCAGTAGACCCTCGCCTGGATGCCATGGAGCTCTCTCGAGACCAATCGACTGGGTTCCAGCTGGCCATGGAGCGCTTCGCCGCAGATTGCTCACGGCGATCCGATTGTGTTGCCCCATCCCAGAAAGGGGTCTTGAACGCAATTAACTCACTGCTTCGAAGACTCGACACTGCTTCGATGCGAACCGACGGCAGCAGGCGTTTGGTGCAAGCTGAGGCACTGACCGCCTTATTCTTCAGCATGTATTCGACCAAACTGTGGCCCACTCTGCGAACGGGATTACGCCAAGCGGCGGGGGGCGACGGCACCACACTGCAGTTGCTCGCACAGTTGGCTAACGATCAGGTTGGCCCGAATCGGTACAGCAGCAACATCGCATCGGCCTTCTATGCAATCGGATGCTGGGACTACCCCGCGCCACCGGGATCACCCGGCCTGCAGGCCGCTGCGCGGGAGTGGTCACGCGGCGTGGCAGTGCCCGAAATGGCCCGGGCGATGTCGTGGGGAAATGCGCCGTGCAGCACGTGGTTCGACCATTCCGCAACCAAGCCGGCTGCGGTCACCTCGAACACCACGGCTCCAATTCTCATCATCGGCACCTCGTTCGATCCCGCAACTCCATACAAATGGTCGCAGGCACTGGCGCGTCAGTTGCCTACGAGCAGGCTGCTCACCTATCGAGGTGACGGTCACACTGCCTACGGCGATACCAATATGTGCATCGATGACATAACCGATCGGTTTCTACTGACCGCCGAACTACCCGACGCAGGAACAACCTGCTCCCGTTAATGCGTGATCAGTGGTCCATGACCACGCAAACGAAACTAGTGGGGATCGTCCCGGCCAGACTTGTCCTCTTTTCCCGTCTCACCCTCTAATCCGGCGAGGAATTCCTCGACCTGTGCGGCAATTTCATCGCCACTTGGGACCACTCCCTGCGGTGCGCTGCTCGGCTTCGTGAGAGCACTTCGCGCCTCCAGCATCTGGTCGTATTGCCCCTCCAGCGCGGATACCACCGCGGCAAATTCGTCATTGCCAGTGAGTTGATCGGTGACCTCGCCATCGGCTTTGACCGCCTGGTCCTCCAGCCCAACTGCCGATAACTCCAACCCTGTTACGTCCGATAGGCCCTCGATCAGTGCCATGGCACAACGCGGGTAATCGAATTGCACCAGGTAATGGGGTACCTGCGCCGTGACGCCAACAGAGGACAGCCCTCTTTCCCCTAGATGCAACTCCAGTAGCGCCCCCATGTGGCCGGGCACTTCGATATCGCCGAGGACGGCGCTGCGACCTGCAATCAGTTCTGGATCGTTGCCGTGAACCGTGATCCCAATCGGACGGGTGTGCGGGCTCGGCCACGGAATCGCCGATAAGCCAACCGCATGGGTCAACTCGAATTGGTCGACGACGACGTCGATCGCGGCCAGAAAACGGTTCCATTGGTAATCCGGTTCGGGGCCGTCGAGAAGGAAGAAACTCCGTCCAGCCTTGTCCGTGAGACGCGTCAAAGACAGTTGAGGGTTTTCCACCGCGGTGAAGTGGTCGCTCGCAAATGTCATACGGGGCCGGCGAGCCCGGTAATCGATCAATTCATCGGGATCGAAGGTGGCGATGAGTTCGCTATCGCAGGTGGCACGTAGGTGCTCTGCCGCTAGTCGAACCCCAGACCCGGCGTCGACGAATCCTTGGAAGGCATACACCAATGTAGGCAAGGAAGGTCGAGCGATCGTCTGAACGTCGCTTTGGTACGCGATCAAATCCTCCGGCGAGCGCATAACACCTCCCACCTGTCAGGCTACGGCGTAGTGAACACCCACGCGATAGCGCATCCACAAGTTTCGCTGGCTGCGAACGCTTAGTTAGGTCGCTAGGACTGGGAAGGCGGCTCCCCCGGCTCTGGCGAAGGCGTTTTCTTCGCCGGCGCTTTCTTCGACGGCGCTTTCTTCGCCGGCGCTTTCTTCGTTTTCTTCGCTGCCGTTTTCTTCGCTGCCGTTTTCTTGACCGCACCCTCGCTTCCAGGGGTACTCGTCGTCTTCGTCACGGGGACAGGAGTCTTGGTCGAGGGAACAGCAGTGTCAACGGGCATCGGGACAACGGGTGATGTTGCAGAGCGCAAACGACGCCAGCCGAGCCAGGCCAAAACAGCGAGAACACCCGCCAGCAATCCCCAGCCCACGCGTCGCACGCCTCCGACGGTAACACTCAGAGCGTTTGGGCTCACCCCAGATCAAGAGATCAACGACGGGCACTCATCGCTTGGCCGTGAGGGCCGAGCGGAAACGATCCACCACCGCTGAACTGTTCCAGAAAACCTCTTGTTGACCCGGCGGCAAGGTAACTGCGTACTCGCACACCCGAGACCACGCAAGACCGACAGCTCGCGTGAGCGAAGCGGCCACCGTGGCAGAGATGGCCGACCCTGCAATGGCACCTCCGGGGATGAACTTCAACAAACTCGTCACGGCGTACCGGCCGGCCATCGTGGCTCCTCCCGTCAAGACGAGTGAGCCAGCAATGGCCATCGCCCGCGATCGGTGCGGGGGTAAGCCATAGGCCGCCGATATGCGCGCAATCATGGTCACCTGATTCGGCACGAGAAGGGCCGCGTCAGTGAAGGGAATCGGGACTGCGCCTATTCCAGAAGCGAGGGTTGCGGCCTGATTGATGATGGCCTTCACCGCTTTTTTTTTGCGCTCCACGTCCAATCGCTGTGCAGCGGTAAGCGCAGCTTGCGCGGCCTCAGGAACCACGTCGTAGGTGGCATCTAGCAACCGAGCAAGTCCGAACTCGGGTGCATGGGTGAAGGAATCAGCGAGGGCATTCGTCAGGACCGGGGCGCCGCCTGCGCGGATAGGCAAGTTCAACCCGGTGATGTAATCGGATAGTTCTCGCGCGTGCGGGTGAACGTCGCCGTCCTTGGTTGGAACTTGCGTCATCACGATCAGGACGGGTAGCCCCATATCGGCAAGACTGCGAACGAAGGCTGCTTGCGCTTCTTCGAATCTACGATCAGACCACCGAACCACGTACCACGCTGCATGAATCTGCTGATCGATAGGACCAGCGCGTCGGGTCTGCACCACCGATTGCAGTCCATCGAGTATCTGATCTCCGGCCGATCCCGTTTCGAACCCCTCCGAGTCGAAGATCCCCAGGAAACCATCATCGCGGCGGTGGTAATCGATCCCCTTGGTGACCGACTGGCCAATTCCGGTATCGGCAACATCCTTGCCAAAAATCGCGTTTACCAAGGTCGACTTACCCGCGCCAGTGGCACCAAAAACCGCGAGATTGAAACAGCCCAACGCGGCAAACGCGCTGTTCAACTCCTTGGTGAACAGCCCCTCGAGCGCAGGTGCATCCAGATCGCGGTTCTCCGGAACGTCGCCGGTCGCCATACGGGAAGCGTACGCGGGTCGCGCAATACCGCAGGCCTTACTGGGTTACCGTGGAGGAACCATGGCTCTCCTGCGTTCGCGCGCACGCCCTTCCCGAGCGGTGCGGTCACTGACCTCCTGGTTCATCGGGCTCATAGTCGTGGGCGCGCTCACGTTGATGGTCGCAGCCATGATTGCGACCAGCACGGGACTCCTTGACTGGGATCGCTTCCAGCAAGCCCGCGATACTGGGCGTTTCGGTGGCACCCCCACCATCCCGGCGGAGTATCAAACGGTCATCGCTGAAGCCGCGCTGCGATGTCCGGCCGTCCCTTCACGAATACTCGCTGCCCAGATCGCGACCGAGAGTTCATGGAAACCCGATGCAGTGAGCCCCGCAGGTGCCGAAGGCATCGCCCAATTCATGCCCGCCACCTGGGAGCAATTCGGGGTAGATGCCAACGGCGACGGAAAACGAGATGTGTGGGATCCCGTCGATGCAATCCACTCGGCCGCTGAGTTGAACTGCATCAATCGCCGATTAGTAGCCGAGGTTCCGGGCATTCCGTTGCACAATATTTTGGCTGCCTACAACGCTGGCCATGGCGCAGTCCGCAAGTACGACGGAATCCCTCCTTTTCCAGAGACCGAGAACTACGTTCAGCGCGTTCTCGATCTCGCTGAACGACTACCAACTCCGGCACTCGCAGGCAAGTAAAGGGCTACTTGATGACCACAATCGCTTGATGATTTTCTACAACGAGGCGTCCGTCCGGTGACCACAACCGGCGCGTCTCGCTCGTGAAGCCGTCGTCGGTTGCCGAGACCCACGCCTCATAGGCCAACGGTTCATCGGGACTAACGGTCGCAGGATCTACCAGAAGGTGGGCGCTGAAGGACACGGTTCCCATCGGGCGCACCTCCGCCATCGAGATGTAACTCGCCGGCCACCACGCGTCCACGATGCCCAGCGCAGTTCCGGCAGTCCAGCCATCCCAGGTGCCAGCCGGACTCAGCCAGCCCAATGCGTGCGGCGCGCTCTGGGCACCTGGAAATCCTGACACGGGTCGGTAATCGAAGTGTGCGCCGAATTCCGGACCAACGGGCGGGCGAACCGGGGCCGATGGCAAGCCATCCCATTCAGGAAGTGAGGGCATCTGCGCGGTTCCCCACCGATCCTGCGCACTCACAGGTCGGCCAGTACCGGCAATCACAACAGCTTGCGAGGCCAGTTGTCCATCTGAACCGGTGATTGCCACCTGCCATGTGGTCATGGCAGACCCAGCACGCAGACATGTGGTGCGAATGGTCGCCTCACCCGAAGGCAACGGGCCGAAAAGGTGCGCAGAGATATTACGGATACGCCGAGATGGGTCGCTTCGATTTTGTTCGGCTTCGGCAGCGTTCACATGCGCAGCTACAACCAACCCGCCCCACGCGCCTCGACCCTGGAGCCAGCCTTCGGGAACGCGCCAGGTGAAGGAATCCGGTCCGGTGCGCTCAATTGCGCAACCGGCGGCGAAATCAGGCAGGCTCATGCGCCTGCGGGTCGGGCATTAGTGGGTAACCGATCATCGCTGGTTGTATCCACGAAGGACGATCCACTTCCCAAAGCTGACTTTTTCAACCACGTGCGCCAGGGCATATTCCACAACCCTCCCGTGCCGTTCCACGGTTCCATCATGTCGCCGCCGGTTTTGACGAAAGTCACAACGTCGCCCGGGATCGTGTTGTCGTAGATCCACTTGGCATCCTGCTCAAACATGTTGGTGCAACCGTGCGAACCGTTGTATCGACCGAGTCGGCCATACGCCCATGAGGCGGTGTGTAAGAACTCTCCCGTGGGGGTCAGTCTGATATTCCACTTGGCTGGTAGCTCATAGAAGTCCTCGGGGCGCGTCAACCCAAGACTGGCGCTTCGGTAAACCTTGTTCGCTTCTTTTGATGTGCTGATCACCTTGCTGCCGTTGCGGGTTTCCCACCCTGACTTACCTAACGACACTTTGAAGGTCTTGCGCTTACGGCCGTCCACGAAGACTTCCATTTCCTTCGTTGCGCCATTGACCTGCGCGATTAAAGATCGGTCCGTGCGGAACGTGTACGTGGTGGCCAAACTCGAAGCGCCGATCAGGTAGCGACCCTGGGACTTTCCTAGGACGGCATCGTCAAGGGTGGATGTTATTCGAATGGTGGCGTTACCGGGCCAGAAGTCCTTGGGACGAAAAACGGCAGTGCGGTCGTTGATCCAGCCCCATGCTCCGGCAACCTCATGCGTCCGACCGTCGGCGCGCGTCGCCGTCACCACCAAGTGCGTTTCGACCGCGCGCTTGTTCGGGATCACTCGGTTGAAGGTGAGGTACGGCAAGGTCCCAACACCCAACTTGGTTCGCGAACTTCGAACACCCAAGCCATTACCTGCTGCATCGAAACGGGCAGTGACACGCGTGCGTGGGCGCGGAAGCACTTGGGGTTTATCCGGATCACTGCCTGTGGGCGCCATGGGAATGGTTGGCACGGGTCCGGCTGGTGCCGAGGTACCGCCCGGACCCACGGCTCGCAGCGCCACCTGATACTCGCGCCCGTTGGTCAAGGCAGCCAGCGAACAGCTTCCCGAAAGATCGGGACAGTCGAACCATGCGTAGCCATCAGGAGAGGCTTGGTAACCGGTTGTCGACAGGTCAACAGCCGGCACATAACGGATCACTGCGGAGCGATCAGCAGGATCCACACTTACCACCATGGGGATACTCGGGGCGACGGTCGAGTTCGCGTGGGCGGGTGACGCGACGATGCCAGCAGATGCAACAGCAACTGCGGCCGCAATGGACACAGCACGAATCCCCCGGGGAAGTTTCACACCCACAATGTACGTCGCCCCACGCACCCGGGGTAACCCCGGATGCCTACAGTTTCTGCCCGTGGGTCTTTTTGATCGGTTCAAACTGCCAGCCGTCAAGGCTGACGAAGCCATGGAGATGCTTCGTTCGGGGGCTACGTTGCTCGACGTGCGTGAGAAGTCAGAGTGGAATGCCGGTCATGCTCCCGGGGCTGTTCATGTTCCCGTAAAGAACGTCCCTTCGCAGGCGGTCAAGCGCCTGCCCAAGGGTCGCCCGGTGATCGTGACCTGCCGCACCGGATCACGATCTCGGGGAGCCACCCGCATCCTTCGAGAAAAGGGCATCGAAGCCTTCAGTCTCTCCGGGGGCATGAATGCCTGGGAATCGGCAGGGGGTCGGGTCGTGGGCAAAGGCAACCGGCCCGGGGTAATCGCCTGATACCGCTCACCAGGGGATCACCTCCTGGTCCTCCCACAACAGGCCCGTCGCAACGGGCTCACCACTTTCTGTCTGGCCATTACGGTCGGCGAGCCACACGATGGTTGCAGCGCCCTCGGTCGCACTTCGCGGAGCATCCGGGCCTCCCATATCCGTGCGGCAGTGGGCTGGACACATGGCATCGACCAGGACTCCGCGTGCGCCCCACTGCATTTCGGCGGCGAAATTGCGCAGTAACGCGTTCAACCCTGCCTTGCTGATTCGGTAGGGGGCCAACCCTCCCGATGTTCCAGGTCCCGTGAATCGACCGAGGCATGCCGAGACACCGATGACGCGTCCTGAGCGTTGCCGCGCCAAACCTTGAGCGAAGGTTGCAATCGAATAGAAGGCGCCATCGAGATTGACACCCATAACCCGGCGCCACTCTTCCGGCGATGTGCGCAAGGTGCGCGTCATGCGGTCCGCCATGACACCCGCCGACAACACCAGCACATCCGGATCGCCCAAAGGCCCAAGGCGATCCTTGGCGGCGGAAAGGGCCTGGGGATCAACGACATCGGCTACCTCGCCGACGGCATCTATCCCCTCAGAAACCAACTGCTCAACCGCACGCTCTGTCCGGCCGGAGTCTTGGCCAATGAGAACCACGGTGGCACCCAATCGCCCGATACCCCGGGCAGCCTCCAAGCCAATGCCCCGTGTTCCTCCGGTGATCAACGCAACCGATTCATTGGTGATGTATCCCATGGGTCTAGTGTGAGCCCCGCACCCACTTTTCGCGTGCGAGAGGAACGCACAGTGGCCAGTGAGCCCCCCAATCCATCATCGAGTCGCTTCGGCCCCAACGAGTGGCTCGTCGATGAGATTTACGAACAGTTTCTTCGCGACAAGGGTTCGGTGGATCCTGCGTGGTGGGACTTCTTCGAGGACTACTCCCCCGCCGACCACTCCCCGGTAGCGAAGGCACCCGAGCCCCCGCCAACAGCCACCGCCCCAGTCAAAGAGCGCGAGACCAGCGCGAAGGCAGCAGCGCCTGCGACTTCGGCTCCCGCTGCGGTCGCGCCGGAGAAGTCTGCTTCCCCGGCTGACATCATCCGTGGCGCTCCGGCTCGAGTGGTCACCAACATGGAAGCAAGCCTCACTGTTCCCACGGCAACGAGCGTTCGCTCTGTTCCCGTGAAGTTGCTCATGGACAACAGGGTGGTCATCAACAACCACCTAGCCCGAGGGCGCGGCGGCAAGGTGTCCTTCACCCACATGATCGGTTACGCGCTCGTTCGAGCGGCCGCGTCGTTGCCGGAGATGAACTACTCGTTCACCCAGGTCGATGGCAAGCCTGCGATTGCGCGCAACGAAGATATAAATCTTGGTCTAGCCATCGACTTGGCCAAGCCTGATGGAACCCGGCAGTTGTTGGTGCCCAACATCAAGGGCGCACAACGCATGGACTTCGCCACCTTCTGGGCCACGTACGAGGACGTTGTCCGACGAGCACGTGGAGCAAAGCTCACTGTCGAAGACTTCGCAGGGACCACGATCTCCCTCACCAACCCCGGCACGATCGGCACGAACCACTCGATCCCCCGCTTGATGGAGGGGCAAGGGTGCATCGTCGGAGTAGGCGCGATGGAGTACCCGGCCGACTGGCAGGGCGCCTCGCACGAATCAATCGTGCGTAATGCGGTCTCAAAGATCATGACCCTGACCAGTACCTACGACCATCGCATCATCCAAGGGGCGCAGTCAGGGGAATTCCTGCGCCGAATGAACCAGTTGATTCTCGGTGAGGATGACTTCTACGGCGACATATTCCGGTCATTGCGCATTCCTTATGAGCCGGTGCGGTGGGCGCACGACATCTCGGCAAGCCACGAAACCGACCTCGATAAGACCGTTCGCGTACAAGAGATCATCCACGCCTACCGCGTTCGCGGTCATCTCATGGCCGATACCGATCCGCTTGAATACGCCCAGCGCACCCACCCCGACCTTGATGTGTTGAGCCACGGACTCACCCTGTGGGATCTTGATCGCGAGTTCGCAACCGGCGGCTTCGGTGGACGTCCACTGATGAAACTCCGCGAGGTTCTCGGCGTGCTCCGCGATGCCTACACGCGCACGGTGGGTATCGAGTACATGCACATTCAAGATCCAGAGCAACGCCGTTGGATCCAAGAGCGCGTGGAGATACCGCACGTCAAGCCCGAACGCGACGAGCAACTACGGGTGCTGACGAAACTCAACGAGGCCGAGGCCCTTGAGACGTTCTTACACACCAAGTACGTCGGCCAAAAACGATTTTCCTTAGAAGGCGCCGAATCACTCGTTCCCCTGCTCGACGCCATTCTCACCGATGCAGCGCACGACGACATCCTCGAAGTTGCAATCGGCATGCCGCACCGTGGGCGACTCAACGTGCTGACCAACATCGCCGGCAAGTCCTACGGCCAGGTCTTCCGCGAGTTCGAAGGCGACTTTGGCGACGATTTGGTGCAGGGCTCCGGCGACGTCAAATACCACTTGGGAACAACCGGATCGTTCCTCACCCCCGACGGTGCGTACACGTCTGTCTACCTCGCCGCCAATCCCTCGCACCTCGAAGCAGTGGACCCGGTCCTCGAAGGAATCGTCCGCGCCAAGCAGGATCTGCTGCCCCCCGAACGCCGCACCGACATCCTCCCGCTGCTCATCCATGGTGATGCTGCGTTCGCTGGGCAGGGTGTCGTGGCCGAGACCTTGAACCTGTCCCAGCTGCAGGGTTATCGCACTGGCGGCACTGTGCACGTGGTGGTCAACAACCAGGTGGGCTTCACCACGTCCCCCAAGTACGGGCGCTCGAGTGTGTACTCAACCGACGTCGCACGAATGGTGCAGGCTCCGATCTTCCATGTGAACGGCGATGATCCCGAGGCCGTAGTTCGAGTGGCTAAGTTGGCATTCGATTTCCGCCAGGCATTCCACAAGGACGTCGTGATTGACATGGTCTGCTACCGGCGGCGCGGACACAATGAAGCAGACGATCCCTCACTCACTCAACCGCGCATGTACTCGATCATCGACGCCAAACGTTCGGTCAGGAAGCACTACACCGAATCCCTCATCGGTCGCGGCGACATCACAGTTGAGGAAGCCGAGCAAGTGCTCAAACACTTCCAAGAGCAACTAGAGGCGATCTTCCAAGAGACTCGCACTTCCCACGAAACCAAGGACGACGACGAATTCTCCGATCGGGCGAAAGCCATCATCGAGACCGGGCAGTTGGATCTGGCGCCGCAAACACCCTTCACCGAGGTGGACACGGCGATTAGCCCCGAGCAGATCGAAACGGTGATCGATTCCCAGATCACTTTGCCTGAGGATTTCAACGTGCATCCCAGGCTTGCTCCGCAGTTGCAGCGCCGCGCCCAGATGGTCGCCGACGACGCCATCGACTGGGGAATGGCAGAGGCCCTTGCTGTTGGTTCACTTCTCATGGAAGGCCGAACGATCCGGCTCGCTGGCCAAGACTCCCGGCGTGGAACATTCGGGCACCGCCACATGGTGATCGTGGACAAGGAGACCGGCTGGCAGTACAAGCCGCTTAAGAAGTGCTACCGCGATGGCGGCAAACTTTACGTTTACGACTCTCTGCTCAGCGAGTACGCAGCGGTCGGTTTCGAGTACGGGTACTCGGTCGCACGCCCCGATGCCCTGGTCATGTGGGAGGCGCAGTTCGGCGACTTCGTTAACGGCGCCCAGACCATCCTCGACGAATTCGTCACGTCAGGTGAGCAGAAATGGGGGCAACGTTCATCCGTCACCTTGCTCCTTCCCCACGGACACGAAGGGCAAGGGCCCGATCACTCCAGTGCGCGGGTGGAACGCTTCTTGCAGATGTGCGCCCAGGACAACATGACGGTCGCGATGCCTAGTACCCCAGTTTCGTATTTCCATCTTCTTCGTTGGCAGGTACTCAGTCGCCTCACGCGGCCTCTGGTCATCTTCACGCCCAAATCCTTGCTGCGGGCCAAGCAGGCAGTGTCCTCCAAGGAGGACTTCACGTCAGGGACGTTTCAGCCCATCCTCCTCGACCCCGAACACGAGGGGCCAGAGGTAACGAAGGTCCTGTTGTGCAGCGGGAAGATCTACTACGACCTAGCTGCTTACCGCGAGGAGCACGGCAAGCACGACACCGCGATCATCCGCTTCGAGCGCTTGTATCCAATTCCGTTCCGTTTGCCGGAAGTCATGGAGCGCTATCCGAAGGCCGAGATCCGCTGGGTTCAAGAGGAGCCCGCCAATCAGGGCGCCTGGAGTTTCATCGCCATGAACGCCCCCGGGATGATTCATCGGCCGATCGAGGGTGTGGCGCGTCCTCCGTCATCCTCGCCAGCGGTAGGAACCCACCAGCGGCACATTGTGGAACAGCAAGCGATCATCCAGCGAGCATTCGCTTAAGGACCCGTTATGTATTTCACCGACCGCGGGATCGAGGAATTGCAGTCTCGCAGGGGCGAGGACGACGTCACTATCGAGTGGCTTGCCGATCGCATGCAGGAGTTCGTGAACTTGAACCCGGAGTTCGAGGTGCCCATCGAGCGGCTGGCCACCTGGCTGGCCCGCTTGGATGACGACGACTAAGCGTTAGCGCCACAGCGGGTGCACGCGCACGAGCACCCGCGCCACTACGAGGTCGGAATCAACGGCTCCGAACTGCCTGCTGTCCGTGCTCTCCTTCGGGTTATCTCCCTCGACCCACCAGCCATCACCTTCTCGACGCACGAGCCTTTTGACCGTCAGCAGCTCCCGCCGATCTGGGGTGGCGGATCACCACAACGTTTCCGACCGAACACCGCACTCCGGTCAAAGCCAGGTGCGTCTCGCCGTTGCGAAGGGTGGGTTCCATCGACGGACCCACGATGCGCACCGTCGTCAGGCCGATCATCGGAACATCATGCCCGTCCCGCGAGGTTGTGCTTCGAGGCTGTCGCACTAGGCTGCCGTATACAGCGTTCATGAACCGCTTTCAAGATCGAAGGGACCGAACATGCTGGATCGCCTGTTCCGTAATCGCTTATTCCCAGCCCGCCTTACGGCGTACGCCCACTGCGACCTGCCCTGCGGCGTCTATGACCCCGCGCAGGCTCGCATCGAAGCCGAATCCGTTAAGGCGTGCATGGAGAAATACCACGCTTCCGACGACCAGGAGTTCCGCGCTCGCGCCATCTCCATCAAAGAAGAGCGCTCGCACCTGGTCAAGGAGCACCTGTGGGTCCTGTGGACCGACTACTTCAAGCCCCCGCACTTCGAGAAGTACCCGCAGCTCAATGAGTTGTTCAACCAGGCCACCAAGCTGGCTGGAGCTGGCGGCACCAAGGGCTCACTCGATCCGGCCGTTGCCGACGAACTACTCGGCAAGATCGATGACATTGCCGGCATCTTCTGGGAGACCAAGAAGGCCTGACCTCACGCTTTGAAGCGACCCCGCCGTCTTTCGGCGGGGTCGCTTCGTTTCGATAGCGTTCGTGCATGATCCGCGACGCCACCCCACACGACGTACACGCGATCCACGACATGATCGTTGAGTTAGCGGTCTATGAAAAGGAACCGGACGCAGTTGTCGCTACAGCTGAGGATCTGCACCAACACCTCTTTGGTCCTGAGCCTGCGTTGTTTGCACATGTTGCGCAGGACGACACCGGAAACGTGGTCGGTTTCGCTTTGTGGTTCTTGAACTACTCCACCTGGTTAGGCAAGCACGGGATCTACCTTGAAGACCTATACGTCAAGCAAGAGCATCGCGGATCGGGATACGGAAAGCATTTGCTTGCGCACCTCGCCAAAATCTGTATCGAGCGAGGTTACGGCCGACTCGAGTGGTGGGTTCTGGACTGGAATACCCCGGCGCGGGGCTTCTACGAGTCGATCGGCGCCCAAGCGCTGACCGAGTGGATTCCCTATCGCGTGACCGGATCAGCCCTCATGGATCTGGCCGCAGCAGCCGAACAGATGTGATTTCACGCCTGTCACAAGCCCGCCGGAACCGGATTCCTGACACACTCAGCAGATGAGCAACCAGGTGCTGACCGAAAAGTCTGAGACCGGCATAACCTTCGCGGGTTTGCGCAAGCTGAACATCATCGCGGGGTTTGCGCACTTGACGCAGATGTTCTTGATCTTGTTCCTGTCGAACGATTTCTCGTTGCCGATAACTGGCGCCTACGTTTTCGGCCCTCCCGGCACCCCCCCGAATGATCCGGTGACGATCCTGGACTCACGAATCGGCTGGGGCGTTGCGCTGTTCTTCGCTCTCTCCGCCTTCTTCCACTTCGTGGTGGCCAGTCCGTGGTTCTATCCGCGCTATGTGCGCGGCCTGCAAGCTGGGCACAACTACTTCCGGTGGGTGGAGTACTCACTGTCCTCCTCGATCATGATCGTTCTCATTGCGCAGATCGTTGGCATCTCCGACGTCGCAGCACTCATGGCAATCTTCGGGGTGAACGCTTCGATGATCTTGTTCGGCTGGCTGCAAGAAAAGTACGAGCAGCCTGGCGGAGGAATGCTGCCCTTCATTTTCGGGTGCATGTCCGGGATCGTTCCGTGGCTGATCATCGTCGTGTGGGTCCTCGCTCCTGGTTCTGCTGAGCGTCCGGAAGTTCCTGGTTTCGTGATCGGGATCCTCATTTCCTTGTTCGTCTTCTTCAACTCCTTCGCCCTGGTGCAGTGGCTTCAGTACAAGCAGATCGGCAAGTGGCGGGACTACCTGAGGGGCGAACGCAGTTACATCGTGCTGAGTTTGGTCGCGAAGACGGCCCTCGCCTGGCAGATCTTCTCGGGCACTTTGGTCCCCGCCTAGCGGTGTCGGTGGTTGAATGCCGGCCATGAACGCTGGTGTACACAATCGAGTGCGGGTGGAATTTCCGGCCGACACCATCAACATGGCCATCGCCCGATCCGTCGCGGCGGCCATCGCAGCGCGCGCAGATCTGACCCTCGACCAGGTCGAGGACGTTCGACTCGCCATGGATGAGGCAACCTCGCACCTCATCAAGGTCGCTCAGGCGGACTCACTCATCACCTGTGACCTGTGGATCGAAGGCTCCACAGTCCACGCCGCTATGGCCTGCGCTACCGCAGTTGCGACGCCCCCTGATCCCGACCCTTTCGCGTGGACAGTCTTGACAGCGTTGGTCAACTCCGTGGAAATCGAGGTAAAGGGCTCGCGAATGCACCTTCGGTGGAGCCTGGCCAGTGAACATTCTTTACAGCCCTAAGTAGCGCAGATGACTCCGGAAGCAGATCGCCGTGAAGTCGAAGATGCCCTCTTCGCTGTATTGCGGGATCCTGAAACGAGTGAGGGTCGACGCGTGCGCGTCCGCGACGAACTCGTGGAAATGCATGTGCCCTTGGTCCGCCACATCGCCCAGCGCTACGCAGATCGAGGCGAACCATTCGACGATGTAGTGCAGGCCGGCAACCTCGGGCTGATCAACGCAGTGGATCGCTACGATCCAGATCGCGGGGCTGCCTTCTCCTCATTCGCAGTGCCCACGATCATCGGTGCGATCCGGCGACACTTCCGTGATGCCACCTGGTCGGTGAAGGTTCCACGGCGGTTGCAGGAACTGCGTGGCCGTATCGACAGCGCCCACGACCAACTTGCCCAGGAACTGGGCAGATCGCCCACCGTTGCGGAAATTGCCCAGCGCGCAGACCTCGACTCTCACGACGTTCTCGATGCACTCGAGGTCGGCCGAGTACGTCAGATGGCCTCCCTGGACCCACCCACGCACGATGGGCCCACGATCGCTGATCACCTTGGTGCTGTGGATGCGTCTTTGACGGATGTGGAAGACAAAGCCACCGTGGAACGACTCTTAGCCTCACTGCCTGAGCGAGAGCGTGCCATCGTGGCGATGCGCTTCTTCGATGGGCTCTCGCAATCGCAGATCGCTGACCAAGCAGGCATCTCCCAGATGCACGTCTCACGGCTCCTGTCGCAATCCTTGACTCGCTTGCGCAGTGAGGTTGTTTCATGACGCCCACGCCCTCGGGCGATCTCCTGAGACTGGCTACGTGGTGGCGCGACCACGGCTTCGGGAACGAACCAAAAGTCGGGTGGATTGTGGATCCCGCCGATAAGAACATGGCGGCCACCCAAGTGAATCAAGCGGTCGATTCGGGCGCAACGGTGATCGCACTGCTCAGCCACGGCCATGAAGTAGCTGCACGGGCCGTCATCTCTGTTCGCGCGAGCGTCACACCCGTTCACGTTCGAGATCAGCCATCAAAGATGAGTGATCTGGAGTGGATGACCGACGTTGCTGCGATCCGCGATATTCGTGCAACTGCAGACCCACAGGCCCTCGATCCCGAAATCGACGCCTGCGCCGCTGCATTGGCCTCAGCCCACAAGCGCTCAACGCCCGTGGTGTTCGACGGGCTGATCGCATATGCCGGCGCAATGGCGACCGGTACGTTCCATGACTCTTGGCTACCTGCGTCGTCATCGACCGATCCAGCCATCCAGGTCTGCCTCGATCATTGGCGAGTGCGCCCTGCCGTTGATCTACGGCTGCGAGGAGACGATGATCTGGGACTCCGCGCGGTATTCGCGCTCATCGATCTCGTGGTGACCGAGCACTAGCGCACCCGCGAAGCCACGAACGGCGGCTTGACCACCGTGAAGGCCGCACTGCGTCCGCGGATATCCACCAAGACTTCGTCGCCGATCTGAACCTGGGAATCCAGTAGCGCGAGCGCTATCCCCACGCGCTCGGTCGGGGAGAACGTGCCGCTGGTCACCTCACCTAACTCCCGGCCATCTGCTGCCGTAACCCGCATGTGTGCACGCGGAATTGCCCGCCCGTCGGCCCGCAACCCGCGTAGGCGCCGCATCGAGCCGACCTCACGCTGAACACTCACAGCAACTTTGCCTGGGAATTCGGGTTTGTCCCAGCCAACCGCCCAACTCAACCCAGCTTCGATCGGCGAGATCGTGGGCGATATGTCCTGTCCATGCAAGGGATAACCCATTTCCGTTCGCAACGTGTCCCGAGAACTCAATCCCGCGGGCCCACCGCCTCGTTCCCGCGCTGCGGCGATGATGGCGTCCCATAACGCCCCCAGCGCATCGGCAGGCGCGACGATCTCGAAACCGAGTTCACCGGTATAGCCCGAGCGGCACACGAGAACCTGACTCCCTGCGACAGAACTTGTTACAACGGACATGTAATCGTGATCGCTTGACAGATGGACAGCGTCGAGCACTTCCGCAGATCGAGGGCCCTGAACAGCGATGATGCCAAGTTCCTCGTGCTGGTCCTCGACGTTCACTCCCGCCGGTGCTCGCCGCTGAAGTTCAGCGGCCACTACCGACGCGTTAGCGGCGTTGGGAACGATAAAGACGTCGTCGTTAGCGAGGCGATAGACGATGAGGTCGTCAACGATGCCGCCGTCGTCATTGCACAACATCGAATACTGCGCTTGCCCCGAGCCGATCCGATTGATGTCGTTTGTGAGAACCGAATCGACGAACTCGGTGGCGCCCACGCCGCGAATACGCAACTTCCCCATATGGGCCACATCGAAAACCCCAACCGATTCGCGCACCATCGTGTGCTCCGTGACCGTGCCGGTGTACTCGATGGGCATGTCCCATCCCCCGAAGTCGGCCATCTTCGCGCCGAGTTCTAGATGCCGGGAGTGCAGGGGAGTCTGGCGAGCCATCTACGGACCGTATCTAGTCCAGGTGAGCGATGAGTGACCCCGCCACATACCCTGTCGCGCATGTCCACGCTCACAGTCGCAACGACGAAACCAGCAGCCACGAGTGCCGATGCTTTGCTCGTGCCGATCACGCCCGGTCGCGGAAAGAAGGTAGTTGTCCACGGTGCCGGGTTCACGGCCGCGCAAAGCGCAAAGATCGCCGAGACCCTGCAGGCCGTCGGAGCCACGGGCAAGGCCGGTGAGACAACCGTCATCCCAGCACCCACCGGCGTCAAAGCCGGAGTTGTCGTGGGCGTGGGACTTGGGGACCGCGCCAAAGATCGCGGCGGCGAACAGATGCGTCGCGCTTACGGCAACGCCATCCGCGCGCTGTCCGGCAAGCGCAAGGTCGCGGTAGTGACGCCAGACGATGAACCGACAACAGTGGCATCGGTTGCCATGGCGACTCGACTTGCTGCGTATTCATTCGGTGAGTTCAAGTCCGAGCCGGCTAAGCCCGTTGAGACGATCACCCTTGTCCTCACGTCCATCAACCTGCGCTCCACGGTCGAGCGGGCCGAGACGATCGCCGCGTCGGTCGCATTCGCTCGCGACCTCGTCAACACCCCACCCAACGCGCTCGCCCCAGCTGACCTGGTCGAGGCGGCAAAGCTCGCGGTGGTCGACCTCCCGGTGAAGGTGAAGATCTGGGACGAGAAGACCCTCGAGGCCGACGGGTGCGGCGGCATCCTGGGTGTTGGTAAAGGATCGAGCCGGCCTCCGCGACTTGCCCGCATGACCTACAAGCCACGCGGCGCGAAGGCGCATCTGGCACTAGTCGGCAAAGGCATCACGTTCGATACCGGCGGCATTTCGATCAAGCCGGCCGCGAACATGGACGAGATGAAGGCCGATATGTCTGGCGCAGCAGCCGTCATCGCTGCTGTGCAGGCGATCGCCGCACTTGAACTTCCCATTGCCGTTACCGGCTGGGTACCAGCCGCGGAGAACATGCCCAGCGGAACGGCTCAACGTCCCGGCGATGTCCTGACCACCTATGGGGGCACGACCGTCGAGGTGCTGAATACCGACGCCGAGGGACGGTTGGTCCTCGCCGATGCCCTCGGCATGGCGGTCGAGGAATCCCCCGACCTGATCGTGGATGTTGCAACGCTCACCGGGGCCCAGCGCATCGCTTTGGGGTCGCGCACCGCGGGTGTGATGGCGAACAACGACGATGCCCGCACACAGGTCATCGAGGCAGCAGATGCCGCCGGCGAGGCCATGTGGCCGATGCCGCTCCCCGAGGATCTGCGCGCTTCCTTGGATTCCCCGACCGCCGACATCGCAAATATCGGGGATCGACTCGGCGGAATGCTCTCGGCGGGAGTCTTCTTGCAGGAGTTCGTCCCTGAGGGTCAACCGTGGGTTCACATCGATATTGCTGGGCCGGCTTATAACGACAAAGGCGCCTACGGGTATACCCCCAAAGGCGGCACAGGGTCGACTGTTCGAACATTTGTGGAACTCGCGGAGAACATGTCCCAGGACTGATGTTCACCGCCGTGGGCGTCGGTGGAAGGATGGGCATACCGCATCGCGAACAGGAGTGAGCACAGTGCCCCAGGCAGACCTCGTCATCCTCGGAGGGGGCAGTGGCAGCTATGCCTGCGCCCTCCGAGCCGCAGAGCTCGGCAAGTCCGTCATCCTTATTGACGCAGACAAACTCGGGGGCACGTGCTTGCATCGGGGGTGCATCCCCACGAAAGCCCTTCTGCATGCAGCTGAGGTGGCCGATTCGACCCGCGAATCCGAAGCCTTCGGCGTGAATGCCACTTTCGAAGGAATCGACATGCCCCAGGTGAACAAGTACCGCGACGGCGTGGTCGGTCGCCTTTACAAGGGACTGCAGGGCCTGATCAAGTCTCGCGGCGTCACCCTCGTCGAGGGCTACGGACGCATGATCGGACCCAAGACCATCGAGGTGAATGGCGAGCAGTACACCGGCGAGAACCTGGTCCTGGCAACCGGCTCGTACGCCAAGACGATCCCCGGCCTGGAGATCAGCGGTTGCATCATGACATCAGACCAAGCACTGACCCTCGACTACGTCCCCGCGAAAGTGATCGTCCTCGGCGGCGGTGTGATTGGGGTGGAGTTCGCCAGCGTGTGGAAGTCATTCGGCTCTGAAGTCACCATCATCGAGGGCCTACCACACCTTGTTCCCAACGAGGACGAGGCTTGTTCCAAGGCACTTGAACGCGCGTTCAAGAAGCGCGGTATCGACTTCTCGCTTGGTGTTCGATTCGCCTCTGCTACCCAGAGCGACTCCGGCGTGCAGGTCACGCTCGAAGACGGCAAGACCTACGACGCCGACCTACTCCTCGTGGCCGTCGGCCGCGGACCCAAAACCGACGGCATGGGCTACGAGGAGCAAGGCGTCGCAATGGATCGCGGCTGGGTGCTGGTGGATGAGCGCCTGCACACGAACCTGCCAGGGGTATACGCCGTGGGCGACATCACGCCCGGTTTGCAATTGGCACACCGTGGCTTCCAACACGGAATATTCGTCGCGGAGGAAATCGGTGGGCTCGACCCGATGCCAATCCCCGATGTCAACATCCCGCGCGTGACCTACTGCGAGCCCGAGGTGGCCAGCGTTGGTCTCACCGAAGCCGAAGCTATCGAGCAACATGGCAAGGACGCAATCACGTCCTACGAGTACAACCTCGGGGGTAATGGCAAGAGCCAAATCCTCGCGACCGCCGGCTTCATCAAGTTGGTGCAACTCACCGACGGACCAGTCATCGGTGTGCACATGGTCGGTTCCCGTATGGGTGAGCAAATAGGCGAGGCCCAATTGATCGTGAATTGGGAAGCGCACCCCTCCGACGTCGCGACCCTCCTTCATGCGCACCCAACCCAAAACGAAGCCATGGGAGAGGCGCATCTCGCCCTGGCCGGTAAGCCCCTGCACGCCCACTCCTGATACCCACACGATCAGCAACAAGGAGCACACATGTCGGTCACCGTGACCATGCCGCAACTCGGCGAGAGCGTCACCGAGGGCACCATCACCCGCTGGCTCAAGGCCGTGGGCGACACCGTTGCCGCCGATGAGCCACTTGTGGAAGTTTCAACCGACAAGGTTGATACCGAGATCCCCGCGCCAGCATCGGGCGTATTGCTGAGTATCGATGCAGCAGAGGATGCCGTCGTAGAGGTGGGTGGCACCTTGGGAGTTATCGGTGAATCCAACGACGCGGCCCCTGCCCCGGCTGAGCCCTCGCCGGCCGCACCCGTCGCTGAGCCGCCGGTTGCCGAACCTGAGCCCACCCCGGCGCCGGCCGCACCTGCTGCAGCACCCGCCCCGCCTGCTGCACCAACCCAATCCCCTTCGAAGGGGGCTGCAGGAGCAGGCACCGAGGTGGTGGTCGTGCTTCCCGCTTTGGGGGAAAGCGTTACCGAAGGCGTGATCACGCGTTGGCTCAAGTCGGTCGGCGACACCGTCGCAGAAGATGAGCCGCTAGTGGAGATATCGACGGACAAAGTCGACACCGAGATCCCTGCCCCGGCCGCTGGAACCTCACGTCTATCGCTGTCGAGGCCGATGGAACGGCGGAAGTAGGCGCTGAGATCGCCAGAATTAGCACCGGTGCACCCGCACCGGCCCCCCAACCAACTGCGCCTGCACCAGCTGCGCCTGCACCAGCTGCGCCTGCACCGGAGTCATCCGCAAACACCGGCGCAAACACTGGCCTGGCGCAAACACTGGCTCCTACGTCACGCCCCTGGTTCGCCGGCTCGCCGCCGAAAACGGCATCGATCTGGCGAGTGTGACCGGTACCGGAGTGGGCGGTCGCATCCGCAAGGCAGACGTGCTCACCGCCGTGGCTGCACTCAAGGTGGCAACGCCGAGCGCGCCGGCTGCAACAAGCGCATCCACCCCCGCAACCACCCCGCAACCGGAACCTTCTGCACTTCGCGGGCGCACCGAAAAGATGAGTCGACTCCGTCGAGTAATCGCTGAGCGGATGGTCGAATCCCTGCAGACTTCCGCACAACTCACCACGGTGGTCGAAGTGGATGTCACACGCATCAACGCGCTTCGCCAACGCGTGAAGGGGGATTTCGAAGCTCGTGAGGGCGTGAAACTGACCTACCTGCCGTTCTTCTGCAAAGCAGCAGTGGAGGCGCTCAAGGTCTATCCGCAGGTCAACGCCTCGATCGATATGCAAGCCGGCACAGTGACCTACCACGAGTCAGAGAACCTCGGTATCGCCGTGGACACCGATCGCGGACTACTGGTTCCCGTCATCCGCGATGCCGGTGATCTCAACATCGCAGGTATCGCGCGCCGTATCGCTGACCTTGCAGAGCGCACCCGCACCAACAAAGTCGCACCGGACGAGTTGTCCGGCGGCACCTTCACCGTCACTAACACCGGTAGCAGAGGTGCCCTCTTCGATACTCCGATCATCAACATGCCTCAGGTGGCGATCTTGGGTACCGGATCTGTCGTGAAGCGGCCTGTCGTCATCACCGATCAGGGGCAAGACGTCATCGCAATTCGGTCGATGGTCTTCTTGGCTTTGTCCTACGACCACCGCATCGTCGACGGCGCCGACGCCGCTCGATTCTTGGGGGCGATCAAGGCTCGACTCGAAGCAGGTGCCTTCGAAGCCGAACTCGGCGTCTAGCCACCAACACTCGAAACGCACGTCATGCTCACTAGCGCCTTGCTGTTCGCCGGATCGATGGTGGGCATCATCCTGGTCGCTCGCTTCGCCCTGTACGAGCCGGCACAAAAGCTTGCGCGTGCCGCTAACTTGTCGCGGTCAGCAACCGGCCAGATGCTCGGCTACCTGACCAGTGCGCCGGAACTCGTAGCGACAGTGTTCGTCGCAGCTACCGGTCTGTTCGCGGTAGTCAGTTACAACATCCTCGGAAGTAACATCGTTAACGTTCTGTTGGCTGCCGCGGCGGCTTTGTGGTTTAAGCAGATAAGAAGCCTCGGCGGCAACGAGTACCGCTTCGAACAGATCATCGTGATCGCCAGCGTCATCATTCCGATCGCACTATTGGTGACCGGTCAAGACAGCGCTCTGTGGAGTGGTATCGCCCTTTTCGCCGGTTACATTGCATACCTCGTTGCTATGCGCAAGCGACATCAGGCCGGCGCTCCCGTTGAAGTTGAGGACGCAGAAAAGAGTGGTCGGACGGCAAGCCTCGGGTGATTGTTCAGGTCGCGATCTTGGCAGCGGGCCTGGTCGCGTTGTATTTGCTCGGCGACGTTCTCGGAGATTCGATCTACGAACTCGGGGTGGCATTTGCGGTCCCCGTTGTAGTCCTGGGCGCCCTGACCGCCATTGCCACCAGCCTTCCCGAGCTCACCACCTTCTTCGCCTCCTACGCTGCGCACAAACGTGCTGGAACAGACGGTAACGCCGAAGTGATGCACAACATGATGGCCAGCAACGTTGTGAATTTGTTCCTCGTCCAGGCGATCGGTGTAGGAATCTTCCAAACCGTCGCCTAACTCACAGCAATGACGGGCCCCTGCACGCCGAAAGGCCTAACTCGACCCCATGCGAGATGCTTGGGCCATGAAGGTTGCGATCACCGGTGCATCCGGTCTCATCGGTTCGGCATTAGTCCCCTACCTTCGTGGTCGGGGCGATGAGGTTGTGCGGCTAGTCCGCCGACCAGCCACAGCGCCGGACGAGGTCACCTGGGACCCGGCGGCGGGAACCGTCGACCTAGCGGGGCTGGAGGGCATCGGTGCCGTGGTCCACCTCGCTGGCGCCGGCGTAGGTGATCACCGCTGGACGGATGCCTACAAGAAGACGATCCTCGACAGCCGAGTGGATGGCACCCACACGATCGTGAAGGCCATGACAAGTCTGGACTCGCGCCCCGCAACCCTCGTGGCTGGTTCGGCGATCGGCTGGTACGGCGATACCGGCGACCGAGCCGTCGACGAGACCGCCCCGGCAGGAACCGGATTCCTCGCTGACGTGGTTCGCGCATGGGAGGCCGCGGCCGATCCTGCGCGCGAGGCTGGTATCCGCGTCACGCACGCCCGTACCGGGCTCGTGGTCGCGAAGGAAGGTGGCGCTTGGGCGAAGTTGTTCCCCCTGTTCAAACTCGGTCTTGGTGGAAAACTCGGCTCCGGCAAGCAGTACTGGTCGTGGATCTCGCTTCGCGATGAGGTCGCTGCGCTCACCTATCTGCTCGATAATCCATCGATGTCGGGCCCGGTGAATCTCACTGGGCCAGTGCCGGTAACCAATGCAGAGGTCACCTCGGTGATGGGCCAGGTGTTGGGGCGTCCCACGCTGTTTGCCGTCCCGTCCTTCGCCTTGAAGACGGTCCTGGGAGAGTTTTCAACCGAGATCCTCAGCAGTGCCCGGGTGATCCCCGAGGTGCTGGCGGAAAGTGGGTTCACCTGGCAGGACCCAACTGTCGAATCGGCGATTCAAGCAGCGCTGAGGTAGGGAACACGCACTCGATATGACAGCTCGATACGGCAGCTCGATATGACAGCTCGGTGTGACGTAGTGGTCGTGGGGGCCGGTCTGGCCGGCCTGGCCGCTGCCCGACAGTTGTCCATCCACGGCGTCGACGTATCGATTGTCGAAGCTGCCGATGCAGTCGGAGGGCGCGTCCGTACCGACACGGTGGATGGGTTCACACTCGACCGCGGTTTCCAGCTCTACAACCCCGCTTACCCCGAAGCCGCCCGGGTACTCGACCACGAGGCCCTCGACCTCAAGCCGCTGGTTCGCGGAATGAACGTCGTTCGAAACGGAAGGCGGGGCCGGACCATGCTGCACCTGGCCGATCCGCGAAGCCCCAGCAATTGGCACGCATCTGCGCTATCCCCCGCGGCTGGCAGCCTGAAGAGCAAAGCAGCCTTTGCGAAGTACGCACTAAATGCGTCCAAACTCCACGGCCGTGAGTTCGACCAGCGCCCTGATGAACCCGCGCAAGTGGCACTAGCCCGAGCCGGAATCGATGCCGCGATGATCGACGAAGTCATCAAACCTTTCCTCACCGGGGTATTCCTGGAACCACACTTGATGACGTCGAGGCGCTTCATGGATGCGGTTCTCGCGAGCTTCATCAAGGGGACGCCCTCGTTGCCCAGTGCAGGAATGCAGGCGATCCCCGAACAACTTGCTGCCGCCCTACCCGACCATTTCCTGCGGTTGTCCACACCCGTGATCTCCATCGGAGCAAACCATGTTGACACGAGTGCTGGACGCATCGAAGCACGCGCGGTGATCCTCGCCACCGACGCGCCCAATGCAGATCAGCTACTACCCGAAGCCGGAATTCGCACCCAGGGCAACTGCGTAACAACCTGGTATCACGCCGTAAGCGCTCACGATCTTGGGCAGCCACTCGCCGGCGGGCGAAGCATTCTCACCGTGGATGCCCATCGGCGTGGACCAGTCATCAACACGGTTCCCTTGAGTTACGCAGTTCCCACGTACGCCCCCGCGGGCACGGTGTTGGTGTCGTCGTCGACCCTTGACGTTGTGACCGAGGCCGACGTTCGTTCACACATCGGGTACCTCTACGGAGTAGATACCTCCACATGGGAGTCCATCGGCACCTACACGATCCCTCACGCACTGCCTTCCATGCGTCCGCCCATGCGAGTGTCAACGCCGCCGCAGCAAGGGCCGGTCATCGTCGCTGGCGATTACACAGCCACCGCCAGCATCCAAGGCGCCATGGTGAGTGGACGCCGGGCGGCCGATCACGCTCTTGCCCGGCTCGGAATCCACAAACCGGACGAACGTAGGGTTGTCGCATGACCGTGACGTCTGCTCCAACGGGGATGACGATCGAACGGGTGGGCTTGGGCGTCGACGCCATTGAGTACCAGCAGGGCTGGGACCTTCAACGAAGCGTTCACGCCAGCGTCGTGGCGGGGGCTCCCAACACTGTCCTTCTCCTGGAGCACGCGGCCGTCTACACGGCCGGCCGGCGCACCGAGTCATTCGAGCGCCCCCTGGATGGAACGCCCGTTGTGGATGTCGATCGGGGCGGGAAGATCACCTGGCACGGACCCGGACAACTCGTCGGGTATCCCATCGTGCGGTTACCCGATCCCATCGACGTAGTTGCCTACGTCCGTCGCATCGAGCAGATGCTCATCGAGGTGTGCCGGGAATTCGGTGTACCCGGCGTGCAGATCGAAGGTCGAAGTGGGGTATGGATCGCTGCTGACTCTCAAGGACCCGATCGCAAGGTGGCCGCTATCGGAATTCGCGTAGCGCAAGGAGTGACCATGCATGGTTTCGCACTCAACTGCGATTGTGATCTCACAGCGTTCGATCGCATTGTTCCGTGCGGAATCTCCGATGCGAGTGTGACCTCACTTCGCAAGGAAACCGGACGAGCCGTGACCGTCCACGATGTGCTTCCCCACGTGGAGGCACGCCTTCCGCTGTTGTCAGGAGCCAGATCATGAGCGTGTATTCGGGTACCGACGGCCAGGGTCGCAAGATGCTGCGTATCGAAGCACGCAATGCTGAAGTTCCCATCGAACGCAAGCCGCCGTGGATCAAGACCCGCATGCGCACCGGGCCTGAGTACCAGCGAATCAAGGAACTCGTGAAAAGCGAAGGCCTGCACACGGTCTGCCAAGAAGCCGGCTGTCCCAATATCTTTGAATGCTGGGAAGACCGTGAAGCAACCTTCCTCATTGGTGGCGAGCAGTGCACGCGCCGCTGCGACTTCTGTCAGATCGACACAGGCAAGCCCTCTCCACTCGACACCGATGAACCGCGTCGAGTTGCGGAGTCCGTCGAGACCATGGGACTGCGATACGCAACGGTCACAGGCGTGGCGCGTGATGATCTGCCCGACGAAGGCGCCTGGCTTTATGCCGAGACGGTACGCCGCATTCACGGACTGGGCATGGGAACCAAGGTTGAACTCCTTATCCCGGACTTCTCTGGCAACCCTGCTCTCCTCGGTCAGGTGTTCGAGGCTTCCCCTGAAGTCCTGGCCCATAACGTTGAGACAGTCCCCAGAATCTTCAAGCGGATACGGCCAGCGTTCCGCTACGACCGCAGCCTTGATGTCATCACCCAGGCTCGCGCCGTGGGACTCGTGACCAAGAGCAATCTCATCTTGGGCATGGGCGAGACCCGCGAGGAGGTCGAACAAGCCCTTCGCGACCTCCACGACGCCGGCTGCGAATTGATCACCATCACCCAGTACCTGCGACCCACGCCGCGTCATCACCCGGTGGAACGTTGGGTCAACCCGGAAGAGTTCGTCGAATTGGCGGATGTAGCAACCGATATCGGTTTCGCGGGAGTGATGAGTGGTCCGCTGGTTCGCTCGAGTTACCGGGCTGGCCGGCTCTATGAGCAAGCCCTTGCCGCTCGGGCTTCTGGTGATCGTGCCAGCATCACGGTCACGTGAAGAACGACGTCGCTGCGCGTGTAGCCGCCACCCACGTGTGGCCTTCCGACATGTCCGCACCAGTTTCGGTGGACTGTCTTGAACTGGACTGGGGTGGCCCGATCGGTGACCGGCACCATGGCGAACTCATGGCCTCCGACACCCGTCAGTCCCGCGTCTTTCCCCGAGGCACAACCATCCGCAACCATCGGCAGTTGTCGCTCGTGGACCTAAGCGAACTTGCTCAAATCGCGACAGCCCTCGGGATTCCCCGCATCGATCCGGGGGTCATCGCCGACAACATATGCACCGAGGGGATCGAGAACTTGACGGACCTGCCACGGATGACGCGATTGGCGTTTCCTTCCGGTGCGGTTCTCATGCTCGGCGGACCAAATGCCCCCTGCACGATTGCCGGCGACATGGTGGCGCGCACCTACGGTTCACGCGTCGAGGCCTTCCCCAAAGCCGCTATTGGACGCCGCGGCGTGACAGCCTGGGTGGAAAGGCCTGGGCTCGTGAAGCCCAGCGACGCCATCACCGTGCTGCCGCCCGACTAGCCGGAACAACTAGGCTCCAGCCTCGTGGGAAAGATTCGCTCCAGCCTGAAGGCCATCGGTCAGAACTGGTCGATGACGCAAGCCGTCTTTCGCTTCCTATGGGCCGAAGTGCTCGGGATTTTCCTCGGCGTCGTCGCCATCGTGGCCATCCCCGTAGCGATCTTCGTCAATTGGCTCACCGCGATCTTGATCGCGCTGCCCCTGGGCCTCCTGGCCGCCACGTACTGGTTCAGTCGGCGGGCCATGCGCGCCGCCTACGCCCGCATCGAGGGCCAGCCCGGAGCCGCCGCTGCCGTGATCGAGTCACTACGCGGCAAGTGGGCGGTCACCCCAGCCGTGGCGATCAGCCGCAGTGAGGACATGGTTTCCCGGGTGGTCGGCAAACCGGGCGTGATACTCGTGTCCGAGGGGCCACCTACCCGAGTCGGACACATGCTGGCCAACGAGCGCAAGAAGACCGCGCGCTGGCTTCCCGATATCCCGATCTATGAGATCCAGGTGGGCGACGACGAAGGTCAGGTCACCTTGGGGCGCCTGCAAAAGACACTCTCGAAACTGCCCAGGAACCTGCGGGGCGCTGAAGTGACCGAGGTACGCAGGCGACTCGAAGCTTTGGGCAACGTCCAGCAGAACATGCCCATCCCCAAGGGCCCGATGCCCACCAGCCCGCGCCAGGTACGCCGGCAACGCCGGTAAATACGCAGGTAAATACGCCGGTAAGCACGCTGGTAAGCACGCTGGTTAGCGTGCTCGCACCACTACCGAACCCGCCACCCGGTCGTGCAGCCCCCGGCCCTGGTCGTCGTACACCACAGCGGGAATCACGAGCAAAATCAGCGCGGTCCGTACGACCACCCGCCATAGGGGCAGCCGGCCTCCATCAATGGATATGACCCGTAAACCAGTGATCCGCTGCCCGAATGAGGCTCCTGTGAGCCATGTGAGAACGATCACTTCCCCAGTGAAGATCAGCAGCGTTGCAAGCATCGACTCATTTGTGCCATAGCCGAACTGGGGGAACACCAGCAACGCCACGAGCACGCTGGCGAACCAGTCGATCAGGAATGCCACGACCCGGCGGACGAACCATGCCCGGTGTTCGGCAACGGGGTGGTCCATGAAAACACCGTATTGGGCAAGCACCGTCTTGGCTGGTTAACACGAACGAAACAGTCGGGATACCACCCGGACACGACCTCTTCCTATCTTCTTCCTATATCCAGCGGCACTGGGCCGCTGAGCGAGGCGATGCACGCAAGTGCAGGAGGTGGAAATGTTCAGCAACGCTGACGAGGTCCTGAAATACATCAAGGACAACGGCGTGGAGTTCGTGGATGTTCGATTCGTAGATCTTCCCGGCGTCATGCAGCACTTCAATGTTCCGGCGGGGTCCTTTGGGCCAGAGGCCTTCGACGACGGCCTGATGTTCGACGGTTCGTCGATTCGCGGCTTCCAGTCGATCCACGAATCCGATATGAAATTGATCCCCGATCCCGCCACCGCCTTCATCGACCCTTTCCGGTCCGCCAAGACCTTGGTCATGAACTTCTCGATTCTTGATCCCTTCACGAATGAGCCCTACAGCCGTGACCCGCGCAACGTGGCGGCGAAGGCCGAGGCCTACCTAGCATCCACGGGTATCGCCGACACCGTCTTCTTCGGCCCCGAGGCGGAGTTCTACGTCTTCGACGACGTTCGCTTCGAGACCAACCAGCACTCCGGCTACTACTTCATCGATTCGATCGAAGGCGCCTGGAACACCGGTCGAGTCGAAGAAGGTGGCAACCGCGGTTACAAAACCCGCTACAAGGGCGGCTATTTCCCCGTTCCCCCGGTCGATCACTACGCCGATCTGCGCGATCAGATGGTGTCCACGCTCATGCAGGTTGGCCTGCAGGTCGAGCGGTCCCACCACGAAGTGGGTACCGCCGGACAGGGCGAGATCAACTACAAGTTCAACAGCCTCCAGCACGCAGCCGACGAGGTAATGCTGTTCAAGTATGTGATTAAGAACGTGGCCTGGGATGCCGGCAAGACCGCGACCTTCATGCCCAAGCCACTCTTTGGCGATAACGGCTCAGGCATGCACTGCCATCAGTCATTGTGGAAGGGCGGCGACCCGCTGTTCTATGACGAGATGGGTTACGGCGGTCTGTCCGACCTCGCCCGCTGGTACATCGGTGGCCTGCTCAAGCACGCACCGTCGCTACTTGCGTTCACGAACCCGACCGTGAACAGTTACCACCGCCTGGTTCCTGGATACGAGGCACCCGTGAATCTCGTGTACTCCGCGCGCAACCGCTCGGCATGCATCCGCATCCCGGTCACGGGCAACTCCCCCAAGGCCAAGCGCATTGAGTTCCGCGTGCCCGATCCGTCGAGCAATCCCTACCTCGCGTTCTCTGCGATGCTCATGGCCGGCATCGACGGCATCAAGAACAAGATCGAACCACTGGCGCCAGTCGACAAGGATCTGTACGAGTTGCCACCCGATGAACTGGCCAACATCCCTCAGGTCCCCGGATCCCTACCCGCAGTACTCGAAGCCCTCGAGGCCGACAACGAGTACCTGCAGGCTGGTGGAGTATTCCCCGCGGATCTGATCGAGACCTGGATCGACTACAAGCGGACCAACGAAGTGGATCCGATTCGCCTTCGTCCGCACCCGCACGAGTTCGAGCTTTACTACGACATCTAGGACTCCCTCCGCGTCGAACTTGTTGCGCCTCGGACTCCCTCCGCGTCGAACTTGTTGCGCCTCGGACTCCCTCCGCGTCGAACTTGTTGCGCCTCGGACTCCCTCCGCGTCGATTCGCCTCGCGCGCATGGGATACACAAAGGCCCCGGAGAAATCCGGGGCCTTTGTGCTCTGCGAGTACCGTCAACACCATGAATCGACGAACCGTTGGTTGGCTCCTGGTAGCAGCACAGGTCGCGGTGTACGTCGTTCTAGCGGTGCTTCCGTGGCGAACTCCCAGCGTCCTTTCGATAGTGCTCGCGCTCCCTTTCGCCTTGATCGGCGGGTGGCTGGGCGTGACCTCTTTCGGCACCCTCGGCAGCGCTCTCACACCCACACCCGTGCCGATTGCCGGCGCAGGCCTGCGGACCGGCGGCCCGTACGCCTGGGTGCGTCATCCCATCTACACCGCGGTACTAAGCCTGACTTTGGCCGCGTTGATCATGGCGGGCACCTGGTGGAGTTGGGCGTGGGGCGTCGTCATTCTTGTGTTCTTTTGGAGTAAGTCGCGCTGGGAAGACCGACTTCTCGCCCTGGAGTACGGCACCGAGTGGGATGAATGGGCTCGGCGAACAGGAGCACTCATTCCTCGCCGTAGAAGATCCGCTCCATAACCGCGCGCGCTCGGCGAGTGATTCGTAGGTACTCATCGAGTAGTTCGGTGGGCGCACTCCCGGCCGAAGCACTCCCGCCAGTGCGGAAAGTTCAGCTACGTCAGAAGGCAGCGAGTCGCTCGCGCGTCCTCGCACCAGCATCAAGGCGTCGCGCACCGACGTTGCCAACATCCACGAGGTCCGCAAGGTCTGCGCATCTTGCTCGGTCATGAGTTCCATCGCAACACACGCTTCAAGTGCCTCTAGCGTGTTGGTGGTTCGAAGAGCAGGGTGATCGGCCGCGTGTTCCATCTGCAAAAGCTGCACGGTCCATTCGACGTCCGACAGCCCGCCACGCCCCAACTTGGTGTGCAGGGTTGGATCAGCCCCCCGCGGCAATCTCTCGGCTTCCATCCGCGCCTTCAAACGTCGGGCCTCCCGCAATGCACTCGCGTCGAGCCCACCGGCTGGGTAGCGCAAAGGATCGATCAACTCAACGAATCGCATACCAAGTTCAGGAGACCCCGCGACCGGGGACGCGCGCAGTAGGGCCTGCGCTTCCCACGGTGATGACCAGCGGTCGTAATAGCCCCGATACGAAGCTAAGGACCGAACGAGGGGGCCGGCTTTGCCTTCCGGGCGAAGATCTGCGTCCAAGTCCACCGGGGGGTCGGACGAAGGCGACATCAACAGCCTTCGCAACTCCTCCGCGATAGCCATCGCCTGCCTGCCCCGCAGCGGTGTCGTCGGCCCCCGGTTTCGGATCGTGAACGAACATGACATCAAGATCGCTCGCGAAACCCAATTCCCGGCCACCAAAGCGCCCCATCGCCACAACGGACAACTCGGTCAGTTCGGCATTTTCCGCCACCACGGTGCGGCGCGCCGCCAACAACGCGGCCTGGACCGTCGCCACCGCGACGTTCGATAGTGCCGGTCCCACCTCACCAACACTGATCACACCCAGCAGATCGGCCACCGCGATGCGGAACAATTCGCGGCGGCGCAACCCCCGCACGGCAGCAACAGCAGCTACCGCATCATCCTGGCGCTGAACAAGTGCCAGCGCTTCGCTCTCGAGTGCCTCAAGGGTGCGTGGGCGCAGTTCATCATCGTCGGCGAGCATGCGCACTGACTCCGGCGCACGAAGCAGCAGATCGGTCGCATAACGGCTCGCCGACATCACGAAGGCCAAGCGCTCGGCTGCCAGCGATTCATCGCGCAATAAGCGCAAGTACCACGGCGTGGCTCCCAGCGCATCGCTCACCTGACGGAAGCCCAGGAGCCCAGCATCCGGATCCGGCCCATCGGCAAACCAGCCGAGCATCACCGGCAGGAGTGTGCGCTGAATTGCCGCCCGACGGGACACTCCGCTGGTGAGCGCCTGCAGGTGTCGAATAGCGCCGGAGGGGTCGGCGTAGCCCAGCGCCTGCAAACGTTCTTCCGCAGCCTGCAAAGACAAGCGGGCCTCACCCGCTTCTAACCGAGCCACAGACTGCAGAAGCGGCCGGTAGAAGAGCTTTTCGTGAAGCCGACGCACCTGACGCTGATGTGCTTTCCACTGATCAACAAGTTCGCGCACCGGATCTGCGCGAAGCCCGATCGATCGGGCGAGCACGCGCAACTCAGCATCATCGTCGGGCAAGGTGTGCGTGCGTCGTAGACGCCTGAGTTGGAGACGATGCTCCAACGTGCGCAGGAATCGGTACGCATCAGCAAGAGCCGACGCGTCCGCTCGGCCCACATAGCCCCATGTAGCAAGTGCCTCGAGCGCAACCAAAGTGGTGGAACTTCTCAGCATCACGTCACTTCGACCATGCACGAGTTGAAGAAGTTGAACCGAGAACTCGACATCGCGCAGGCCACCGGGCCCCAGTTTCAACTCGCGCTCAGCCACATCTTTTGAGAGGTTGTCCTCGACACGTTTGCGCATGGCTTGGACATCGGGGACGAAGTCTGGGCGATCGGCCGCCGACCAAACAAACTGCGATATCTCATCCACGTAACGGCTGCCCAGTGCACCATCGCCGGCCGAGTATCGGGCCTTCACGAGCGCCTGGAACTCCCAGGTGCTTGCCCACCGTTGGTAGTAACCAACGTGTGAGGGAAGGGTTCGAACGAGTGCTCCTTGTTTGCCTTCGGGACGCAGCGCCGCATCAACCTCCCAGATCGACCCTTCCTGGGTGGTTGCAGAACAAGCACGCATGAGAGAGATTGCAAGCGACGTTGCGGCTCGAAGGGCATCCGACTCATCGACACCCTCAACCGCCTCAGCAACGAATATCACGTCCACGTCGCTGATGTAGTTCAGCTCCCGCCCGCCGCACTTGCCCATTCCGATAACCGCTAAGCGGCAGGTGAAAGCTGCTTCACCAACGTCCGCCCGAGCGATCGCCAATGCTGCTTCGAGCGTTGCGTCAGCCAAATCGCTCAGCCAGGCAGCCACTACCTCCATGCCGGCCAATCCAGACAGATCACGTGCAGCAATGCCCAGTAGCCAGCGCCGGTACCCAAGCCGAAGATCATCCAGCGCCTGGTCCGCTGTGGCCACGGGTTCGGGGGACTCGGGTATCGCCCCCACCGCACGTAGCAGGTGGGAACGGGCATCCTTCGCCGACGGAGCCTGCGCTAACGCCTCGGTGTCGGCGAGTACCTCGAGAGCATCAGTATCACGAATCAGGAAGTCGCCCAATGCTTCCGAGGCCCCCAGGACATCCACCACGCGCCCCAGAAATGCCTCATTGGCGGCTAACGTCGCGCATGCATTGCTGTCACAAGCCTCGACCAAGCGCACGAACTGCCTCAGCGCAAGATCAGGATCGGCACTCCCCCCCAATTGCTCGGCTATCTCTACTAAGCGTTCCTCAGTAAACGCAGGAACGGACACAAGAGCCGCCAGACTCCGCTGCGCACGCTCAGGATCAACGAAGCCATGGCGAGCCAGCACTCCCAGGGGAGTCACATGCCGATCATTCACAAGGCCCGACTCTAGGCGGGAAGTGGTCGAGAAAGAGGCCTGTCGTGCACCATCACATCATCGGCAGGTAGCGATCCAGTTCCCATGCAGTCACTTGACGCCGGTAGTCATCCCACTCCGCCCGCTTATTGCGCAAGAAAAAGTCGTAGACATGCTCACCCAAGGTTTCGGCGATCAGTTCAGACTTCTCCATGGCAGCAATCGCCTGGTTGAGTGAACCGGGGAGCGGATCCATACCCAATGCTCGCCGCTCCGCACCCGTCAGACCCCAAACGTCGTCTTCTGAGCCCGGCGGCAGTTCGTATCCTTCCTCAATTCCCTTGAGCCCCGCAGCCAAGAGAACCGAGAACGCCAGGTAGGGATTGACTCCACTATCCATGGCCCGGTATTCGATCCGAGTGCTATTTCCCTTCGTGGGCTTGTACATGGGAACGCGAATGAGCGCGGACCGGTTGTTGTGGCCCCAACAAATCCACGCCGGAGCCTCACCGCCCCCGGCAAGTCGCTTATAGGAGTTCACCCACTGGTTCGTGACTGCTGTTATTTCCGGGGCATGGACGAGTAGCCCGGCGATGAATGAGCGAGCGACCTTGGAGAGTTGATACGGGGACCCGGCTTCGTAGAATGCATTTCGATCACCTTCGAATAAGGACAGATGCGTATGCATCCCGCTTCCAGGATGGTCACGGAACGGCTTGGGCATGAAGGTGGCGTATAGCCCCTGCTCCATCGCAACTTCTTGGACGACGAGCCGGAAGGTCATCAGGTTATCTGCGGTGGTGAGCGCATCCGCATAGCGCAGATCAATCTCCTGTTGACCTGGTCCGCCTTCGTGGTGGCTGTATTCGACGGAGATTCCCATAGCCTCCAGCGTGGTGATCGCTTGGCGCCGGAAGTCGTGGGCCAAACCGTGCGGCGCGTTATCGAAGTACCCGTACCGATCGATAGGCACCGGCTGCTCTCCGGGCTCCGGTCGGTTCTTGAACAGGTAGAACTCCACTTCGGGATGGGTGTAGAAACTAAAGCCAAGGTCGGCGGCGCGCGTCAGCGTGCGCTTCAACACATGCCGGGGATCTGCGTAGGACGGTGATCCGTCGGGCATCAAAATGTCACAAAACAATCGGGCTACACCGGGGCCTTCGTCGCGCCAGGGGAGGATGGCGAAGGTACTGGGATCGGGCTTTGCCAGCATGTCCGATTCATGAACGCGCGCAAAGCCCTCGATGGCCGAGCCATCGAAACCGATACCTTCGTCGAAGGCTCCCTCGAGTTCGGCTGGGGCAATCGAAACGGACTTCAAAGTGCCGAGGACGTCGGTAAACCACAATCGAACGAAACGAATGTCTCGTTCCTCGATCGTGCGAAGGACGAATTCTGCCTGCTTATCCACGCACCCATACTGTCCTGGATCGTGTTACAAGCGCGTTAACCCAGGCCACTTCGACGCCGGATACTTGTCGATACCCTCACCTGGTGCCCTTACTGCGTGTTGGCCTGGCCCAGACCAATCCGACGGTTGGGGACCTTGAGGCAAACGCGACGGGCATAAGGCAGGCCGTTCACCAAGCACGCCATTTCGGCGCCCAACTCGTAGTTTTTGCGGAAATGGCCCTCACGGGATATCCCGTCGAGGACCTGAGCCTGCGCCCGTCCTTCCAACGGGCCTCCCGTGCCGCCATGACCAACCTGGCTCGCGACCTGAAGGACGAAGGCGCAGGGGATGTCGTCTGTTTGATCGGCTCCCTCGATCACAGCGATGAAGCCGGCTCGACTCTAGGCCGGCCACGCGGTGGGCCTGTAAACGCTGCCGCCTTGGTCCACGATGGTCGCATTCTTGCCAGGTACGACAAACACTTCCTGCCCAATTACGGTGTATTTGATGAAGCTCGGTACTTCGTTCCGGGCAGCGAGGCTTTGATTTTCGATATCAACGGAATGCGCGTCGGAGTGGCCATCTGCGAAGACCTCTGGCGCGATGGTGGTCCAGTTCAGTGGGCACGTGATGCTCAGGCGGCAATGATCGCTGTCTTGAATGCCTCTCCTTACGAACGGATGAAGGATGATCTGAGACTGCAACTGTGCATGGACAAAGCACTTGCCAGTGGTGCCGCGATCGCCTACGTGAATATGACCGGGGGTCAAGATGAACTCGTCTTCGACGGCGATTCACTGGTCGTCGACGCGTCCGGGCGCCTGCTGGAACGCGCATGTCAATTTGGGACCCAGGTCGTTACGGTCGATGTCGAACTTCCTACAGCGCCGACAACTAATGCGCCCGACATTCAGATTTCAACCAAAGCACCCGCGGATTCACCGCCTGTCCCTGTCACGCATCTACTTACTCCACGCCTCGATGACAACGACGAGGTGTACGCAGCCCTTCGAATGGGGTTGGCGGATTACGTCGATAAGAACGGATTCGACAGTGTCCTCCTTGGACTCAGTGGCGGCATCGACTCGGCCTTCGTTGCTGCCCTCGCGGTCGACGCCTTGGGCGCTGAGCGCGTCTTTGGCATTTCCATGCCCAGCCGCTATTCCTCACCCCACTCGATTGAAGACGCACACGACCTAGCGCAGCGCACGGGACTGTCCATTCGTGATATTCCCATCGAGCCCATGTTCGACGCTTTCCAATCGAGTCTTGAGCTGTCGGGGCTCGCCGAGGAGAACCTGCAATCGCGTATTCGAGGCATGATTCTGATGAGCTTGTCCAACGCGGAAGGTCACCTCGTACTGGCAACAGGGAACAAGAGCGAACTGTCAGTTGGCTACTCGACGATCTACGGCGATGCCGTCGGAGGGTTCGCGCCAATCAAGGACGTGCCGAAAACCTTGGTATGGGAACTGGCACGGTGGCGTAATGAGCAGTCGACAAATCGAGGGGCAACTCCCCCTATTCCCCTCCGATCGATTACCAAGGAGCCTTCTGCCGAATTGCGTCCCGATCAGTGGGATACGGATTCCCTTCCCAACTACGAGCACCTCGATGCCCTACTGGAGGCGTACGTGGATGAGGACACCGGTGCTCAGGAACTTGTCGATCTAGGCTTTGATGCAACGCTCGTGGACAAAATCCTGCACCTGACCGACGCAGCGGAGTACAAGCGACGTCAATACCCACCGGGCACGAAGATCGGCGCTCGGGCATTTGGGCGCGATAGGCGCCAGCCGATTACCAACCGCTGGCGCGAGCGCACGAGCGACTAAGTCGTGCGGGTTTCGGGGTCGAGCTCTTCAGCGAGTTCGCTCGCATAGCGGCTCGTTTCGGTCGCTATGCGCTGTTCGATCGGACTCGCCGCAGGGCTGACCGAGCCCGCACTCGGCGCGGTAGGCGGTGTGATGCGAGGTAGACCAAAACCCACTATCAGTGCGGCCACGATCACTATTCCGGCGGAAATGGCTGAGGTCAGGTGGGCTGCCGCAAGGAAGTCGGCAAAGGCCACCTCTTGGAGGGCTTCGATGGTGCTGGCGGGCACTCCGGAATCGGCAGCCGATTGCAGCACCGTTTGAGTGGCCACTATGGATTCGCCGGCAGCCGCCACCGCCCCCTCAGGTAGCAGCGAAAGTGCATCCGATGGCAATTCCTCAACACTCAATGCGAGGTTGCTTGCGTACTGAGTTGCGAGAACGGTTCCGACAATGGCTACGCCCAAAGCACCACCCACCTGGCGAACAGTGTTCTGAACCGCTGAGCCCGCGCCTGCTCTGGCCAATGGCAAGACGTTCTGCATCAGGGTTGATGCCGGGGCAATGACGCTACCCATACCCAGACCGAAGAGGAAGAACGCTCCCAACAACAACCACAGGGGGGTGTCAATTTCGATGAAGACCAAGAAAACCAATGCCACCGACACCAGCACCAGGCCACTGGTCATGACAGGCCTGTACCCGAATCGGGCGACCATCGATGCGCTACGAGGGGCTGCGAGCAACTGCCCGACGGCAAAGGGCACGAAGCACAAACCTGCAATGAGGGTGTCGTAGCCGCGCAGGATCTGGAGATAGAACGGCAAACTGAACGTGATACCCGACAAGGCGAAAAAGGCGAGGGAAACAGCGGTAATACTGACTGCATACCCCCTGTTGCGGAACAGGCTGACGTCGAAACTCGGATGAGCACTTCGATGCTCGAGGTACAAGAACAGCCCGATGATCGAAAGCCCTGCGGCAATTGGTCCGAGAACACCTGGATCGATCCAGGTTCGCGTCTCCGAAGCGTGGATGATGCCGTAGACCAAGGAGACGAGACCTGCCACAGACAGGAGCAACCCAGTTAGATCAAGCTTCCGGGGATCAGGATTACGGGATTCTGGAACCACTTTGATGATGGCCACCAGACCGATCGCGACAATCGGCACGTTGATTAAGAACACCGAGCCCCATGAGTTGCCGGTCAACCACTCGAACCACTGGGGGTTCTGCAGAAGCGCACCTCCCAGAACGGGACCGAGCGCAACCGCCGCACCCACGGCTCCGGCCCACATACCGATGGCTTTCCCGCGCTCATGTGGTGGGAATACGACGGTGATGATGGCCAAGGTGGTCGGCAACACAGCTGCGCCACCAACACCCATAAGAGCACGAAAAGCAATCAGCATCTGAGCTGAAAGTGCAAAAGCCGAGATCACCGAGGCCACGGCAAATACGGTCAGCCCGATCAGCAGGATCCTCTTGCGGCCGTATCGATCTCCCAGCACTCCCCAGGTGAACAGCAACGCAGCGAAAACCAGAATGTAGGAATCAACGGCCCACACCAGTTCTCCCTGCGACGCCGCAAGGTCCTTTTGGATGGTGGGTAGTGCGATGTTCAAGATCGTGTTGTCCAGGACAACAACCAGAAGGCTGACAACGAGGACCCCGAGGATGGCCCAGCGCCGGGGATGGCCTTCGCCAGAGGTCATCCAGGCGTGTCCGGCCGGGTTCACCTGGGGCATGCAGTTCCTCCGCGATCGAATCGGCCACGCCGACGTCAACGCGATCGCACATCAACGCGATCGCACGGGGGGGCGCGCAGCCCACGCTTTCTCGTGATGTTACTCCCACTGCCCCACTAGCAAGCGACCCTGCAACGTGGCATGCTGGTGATGTCCGGGGACTCACCTGAGCCTCGAGATGGGAGAAACCAATGTCTACTCACGTGGCAGTTCACACGTCTCTTCATAGTGACGGGCGTCGATTGACGATGCTCGATCTCCAACGCTTGACGGATGCCGGCGAGAAGTGGGCCATGATTACGGCCTACGACGCTCTCACGGCTGGCATTTTCGAAGCGGCGGAAGTCCCGGCCATTCTCGTGGGCGATTCAGCAGCGATGGTGGTGCACGGACACGATTCGACGATCCCCATCACGGTCGACGAGATGCTGCCCTTGGTGCAAGGAGTTGTTCGCGGTACCAAACGAGCCGTGATTATCGCCGACCTTCCCTTCGGCTCATATCAGCAATCCCCGGCTCAGGCACTCGAAACCGCCGCTAGGTTCATGAAAGACGGGGGTGCGCAAGCAGTGAAGTTGGAAGGCGGCGCAGCGGTCTTGCCTCAGGTTGAAGCGCTAGCGAACGCCGGTATTCCGGTGGTCGGCCACTTAGGGCTAACCCCCCAATCTGTGAATCTCCTCGGTGGCTATCGGGTTCAAGGGCGGGGAGAAAGCGGCGAAATGCTGCTGCGCGACGCGAAGGCCATGCAAGCGGCCGGGGCAACAGCACTCGTCCTGGAGGTAGTCCCATCCGAACTCGCGGCGCGGGTGAGCGAGGTCTTGTCGATTCCAACGATCGGCATTGGAGCTGGTGCGCAAACCGACGCCCAGGTGATCGTCTGGCAGGACCTCCTGGGGCTCACGCCCGATCCGGCCCCACGCTTCGTGCGCCGCTATGCGAATTTGCGCGACGTCATGGGTAGTGCCGTGAACTCGTGGGTGAAAGATGTGCAATCAGGTTCCTACCCGACCTCTGAACATGAGTATCGCTGAACACGAGTACCGCTAAACGTCGGTGATCCGGACTCCCGCGTGGGCCTTGTAACGACGATTCATGGATATGAGATTCGCTGTCCAAGCCTCCACCTGACCGGCATTTCGCAACCGACCGCCGTACACGCCTCGAATTCCCGGGATACGTCCGGCCAGAGCTTGAACCAGGTCCGTCGCCTCGCGATCATCCCCCAAGACCACTACGTCGGTATCGATCGACTCGACCGAATCGTCGAGAAGCAGGACAGCTGAAATGTGATGAAAGGCAGCAACTACTCGAGATTGCGGCAAAACGGATGCAGCTTGCTGCGCAGCGGAACCCTCATCGACGGGTAGCGAGAACGCGCCTTGCTTATCGAAGCCAAGAGGATTCACGCAATCGATCACGATCTTGCCTGCCAAGGGCTCGGCAAGCGATTCAAGTAAGTCTCGATGACCATCCCAGGGAACTGCCACGATCACGACGTCGCCTGCCTGCGCAGCATCTTCATTCGTGGCGCCGGAAACCCGCTCACCCATGTCTGACGCGATCTCTTGGGCGCGCTCAGCCGAGCGCGAGCCGATAACTACCTGGTGACCGGCACGTGCGAAACGCAAGGCCAAGCCGCGACCCTGTTCTCCCGTACCACCAAGCACACTCACTGTGACGTGTGTGACGTCTGGCAACTCGTGCGGGTCTGATTGTGAGGAAACTGGCGTTGATGTCATAACCGCAGATCCTGCCAGATCGATCTCAATCACACTTTACGAGTGCACATACGTTCATCTGACGCATCGTCAACAAGAATCGGTAGTTCGGATAAACGAACGCAACACTCTCCCATATCCGGTGCCTTTTACCGCGCGCGTGATACCACAATTGCGACACGACGACGCGTCATGACGCCGACATCTTTGCCTTTATGACTCACCTCTGTCACAGTTTCGCTAGTGGACTCTGCAAAAGGTGCAGAGCCAACGACACGGGAGGCAACGTGGCGGTCGCACGAAAGACTGCACGCAAGGCATCAGCCAAGAAGGCTGCGCCTCGCAAGGCAGCCAAGAAGGCCACCAAGCGCACGGCCAAGAAGGCCACCAAGCGCACGGCCAAGAAGGCAACCAAGCGGACAGCCAAGAAGGCTGCACCGCGCAAGGCAGCCAAGAGGGCAACAAAGCGCACGGCCAAGAAGGCCACCAAGCGCACCGCGAAGAAGGCAACCAAGCGGACAGCCAAGAGGGCAACAAAGCGCACGGCCAAGAAGGCCACCAAGCGCACCGCGAAGAAGGCCACCAAGCGGACAGCCAAGAAGGCAACAAAGCGCACGGCCAAGAAGGCCACCAAGCGCACCGCGAAGAAGGCCACCAAGCGGACAGCCAAGAAGGCCACCCGCAAGGCTGCGCCTCGCAAGGCTGCTAAGCGGACTGCTCGCAAGGCAACCCGTCGCCGCTAGTCATGTGACTGGCTTCGTACGGCTCAACGAAAAGGCCCGCACCGAAAGGTGCGGGCCTTTTCGCATGCAGGTTTTCCCCTAGTCGTCTTCGTCTTCTTCGTCGAAGGCTGCGCTGCGCTCGGCTGCCAGTTGCAGCGCGTGCTCGGCCTCATCCTTGGTCTCATACGGACCTAAACGCTCAGAATTGGGGCAACCATCGTGCGGCTCGACCCGATGGTGTTCGAGGCAGTAGTACCAAGTCACGGACGTGTCCCTTTCCTTCGCGTGGCGACATTGTGCATCGTAGAGAACTCAACGCCAATGTACTGCGCCCGTACACTCCAGAGCGTGAGTACGGTCATACGGTCACCGCTGACACCAGGTCGCCTCTCCCCTAGGCGCTCGGTGCCTGGTTCGATTGAGCGACCAGAGTACGTGGACCGACCTGCACCCAGCCCCTTCACCGGTTCGGACGTCCAGACCCCTGAGGTCATCGAGGCCATGCGTCTGGCCGGTCGTGTCGCAGCCAATGCTCTCCAGGAAGTGGGCCAACACATCCGCCCGGGAGTCACTACCGACGAACTCGATCGGATCGGACACGAGTACTTGTGCGATCACGGGGCCTACCCCTCGACCCTTGGCTACCGAGGTTTCCCGAAATCCTTGTGCTCAAGCCTGAACGAAGTCATCTGCCACGGAATTCCCGATTCCACTGAGCTCATAGATGGCGATATCTGCAACATCGATATCACTGCGTTCATCGGTGGAGTACACGGCGACACCAATGCCACGTTCTTGGTGGGCGAGGTCCGCGAGGAGGTTGCACTCCTCGTCGAGCGAACCCATGAGGCCACCATGCGTGCGATCAAGGCCGTACAACCAGGCAGACCGCTGAGCGTCATCGGTCGCGTTATCGAAAGCTACGCCAAGCGATTCAACTACGGAGTAGTTCGGGACTTCACTGGACACGGGATCAGCACCTCGTTCCACAGTGGTCTTGTTGTCCCCCACTACGACGACCCTCAAATGACGGTGGAATTGCACGAAGGGATGACTTTCACGATCGAGACCAATGCTCACGTTGGGAACGCACGACTACGAGATCTGGGACGATGGCTGGACCGTGGTGACCAAGGACCGCAAGTGGACCGCACAGTTTGAGCACACGATCGTCGTCACACCGACAGGCGCCGAGATCCTGACCTTGCCAAGTTCCGCGGACTAAGGGTGGCTCGCGAACACGACGCCCCGGTCTGGCCGCACGATGTCCGCACGCTGTCCATCGACATAGGCGGCAGCGGAATCAAGGCGTCCGTCCTCGATTCCGTGGGCGTTCTACTCGTTGATCGGGTACGGATGGACACTCCCTATCCATGCCCACCCGAATTGCTCGTAGCCAGCATCGTGCAACTGATCTCGCCTCTTCCCCGAGCCCACCGGGCATCGATCGGGTTTCCTGGCCTTGTTCGCGACGGTCGGGTGATCGAGGTGCCGTCGTTGTCCCGACCCAGTTACGACGGGGAAGCCGACCCAGGACTAGCAGCGCAGTGGCACGGATTCGATCTCGGGCATGAACTAGCACACGTGTTCGATATCCCCACCTTGGTTGTCAATGATGCTGACATGCAGGCCTGCGCGGTGGTCGAAGGCTCGGGTATGGAATTCGTTCTGACACTCGGCACCGGGGTGGGTACGGCCTTGTTCAATGAGGGGTACTTACTTCCCCACCTGGAACTTTCGCACGGACCTTTTCGTGATGGCCAGACCTTCGACATCGCACTTGGCAACGTCGAACGAAAACGAATCGGCAATAGGCGCTGGATCGGTCGAATACGCGAAGCGATCATGAATTTCGACGAAATGATCGTCTTTGACCGCATTTACGTGGGTGGAGGCAATGCCAAACATCTCGAGCCCAGCGATGTAGGGCCTAAGGGGACGATCGTTTCGAACAGCGCCGGCGTTATCGGTGGCGTCATGCTGTGGGACGTCGTGGCCACCAGCGTTCATCACCGCACCGGGAACACGTAACCAAACAGTTGAGTCCTAAACTATCTATGTGACGAAGTGGTTGAGCGAAGATCAGCAGCGCGCATGGCGTGCCTGGATTGCCGCGTCCAACACTCTCAATCATCAACTCAGCGCTGACCTACAAGCCCAACACGACTTAACCCTGGCCGACTACGAGATCCTCGTGCAACTGTCCGAACACCCCGACCAGCGCATGCGCATGAGCGATCTTGCCGATGCCACCTTGGCTTCCCGCAGCAGGCTCAGCCATCAGGTCGATCGGCTCGTGAAACGAGGACTCGTTGAACGTCAAGACTGTGAGATAGACAAGCGTGGATCATTCGCGGTCCTTACCGATCGGGGATGGAAGGCGACAGTTGCCGCTGCCCCCGATCATGTGGCGAGCGTTCGCACCTATCTCGTCGACGTGCTGTCACCACAGCAATTCGAGGCACTCGGCCAGGCCTGTCAGAAGATCTCAGAACGCATCGCCAACGCAACTGTGGATTAGCCCAGGTCAGGGCACATTCCCGGCCAAAGACATTTCGATACGCCTCGCACATGGCCATACCTGTCCCACTGAAGGGGAACGAAACGCTACCTACGGTGCGGGATCTGGAGATGGTTCTTGATCTTCGGGAGGACCATCATCACGGCCGATTGCCTTCCAAAACCCGTCGAAAGGACGCGGGATGTTCGGCGCTTTGTGGGCGAGGTTCTCAAAGAAGTCGCCCAACCATGTGAACATTTTTTGAGCCTAAGCCCTTTTCCTCGGGTGCGCACGGTCCGAAAGTGGACCTGCTCGCATGAATGTGGGCAAAGGGGACGAGTCGGCCTGTAAGCCGGATTCTGTTCCTCGTCGCCTGACGACGACGATTCGGTGATCATCCATCTGCGAGTGCTGTCACCAGCACCCTGGTGCGGTCTACCCGTGAACATCGAGCGGGCCGCTCGTTCACGCAGGTTGGTTGCCCAACCCTTTTGACCTTGCTCCCGGTGGGGTTTACCGAGCCACGGCAGTCACCTACCGTGCTGGTGGTCTCTTACACCACCCTTTCACCCTTACCTCTTGCGAGGCGGTCTACTTTCTGTGGCACTGTCCCGCGGGTTTCCCCGGGTGGGCATTACCCACCACCGCGCCCTGTGGAGTCCGGACTTTCCTCGACGCTTGCGCGCCGCGATCACCCGGCCGACTCGTCCAGGGCTAAGGGTACGTCGTTACCCACCACCCTCGCCATCCGCTGTTAGTTTCCACCTATGAACAGGTCTCTGAAACGTTCCCTCGCGGCAGCCAGTGCACTTCTGATCGCCGCCACGGGGATGACCGTGGCAGCCGGTTCGGCCTTTGCAGACGAGGACGTCAAGCCCCGAAAGAGCGCCTGCGCGGCAGAGCCGAACAACTACGCCTGCCTTCGGGTGAGCGACCGACGCGAAGTTGCCGGCGAGGCCGTCACCTTCCGAGGAAGTCTGAGCAAGGAAGCCCAAAGGAATCTGGCTTCGTGGACACGCGGCGAAAACACCATCTGCCTGACTCGCTACGAAGAGTCTCCCCGCAAGAACGGGTCATGGCCAAGGCAAACACTCGATCAGGCGTGCACCACGCTGAACCCGAATGGCACCTTCGGGATGACCGTCTTCCTCGGTGTGCAGGGTCTGCACTTCTACGGCGTGGAGATGGGACCATGCCGAGCCGATGAGGATGAATGCGGCAACTCCGACCCGGGCCTTATCGGTGTGGGTGGGAACAAGAAGGACCGAGTGGTTGCCGTTCGGACTGTTGCTCCGTAGTTATCTGTCCTCCCGCTCACCTTCATCATGCTGATCCTGCTGCCTCCTAGCGAGGGCAAGACTGCACCCGAGAGTGGGAAGCGACTCGCCTCGTCCTCGCTCGGCTACCCAAAACTGCGGAAGACACGCACGCACGTACTCGATGCCTTGGTCGAGTTGTGCTCGGGCAACGCGAACCGAGCGGTGAGTGTTCTCGGCCTCGGCCCCAAGCAGCGCAATCTCGTCTCAGTGAATGCCCAGCTGCGTTCAGCTCCCACTGCGCCGGCGATCGACATCTATACCGGTGTGCTCTACGAAGCACTCGACTTCACTTCCCTACCAGCGGCAGCCCGTACGCGAGCCGATGCGCGAGTGGCGATCGCCTCTGCGCTGTTCGGCCTTGTGCGACCGTCGGATCCGATTCCTGCGTACCGACTTAGCGGCGACACAACATTGCCGGGCGTAGGCACAATGGGATCCATCTGGAAACAAGCAATCCAGGCTGAATTGGAGGCCACGAAGGGCCCTGTCCTTGACCTGCGCTCGGGTGCTTACGTTTCCTTGGGTCCAATCCCCGAATCGATGGCCCATCGGGCGTTCGTGGGGCGGGTCCTGTTGGATCGCGGTGGCAAGCGAAGTGTGGTGAGCCACCACAATAAGGCGACCAAAGGGCGCCTAGTTCGCGAAGTCCTGCAGCAATCAAGCGTCCCGAAGACCGTTGACGCCGTGCCCAGTTTCCTCGCCAAGATCGGCTTCAATGGCGAAGTTCGTGAGCCCAAGTCAGATGGCGATCCGCTCGGCTTGGACATCATCGTTTACGAAACCTGAACATGTCTCGAATGGGTATCGCATTTTGTTAGCGCAGTGTGCTGTCATGGCCGAGATTCCCCGCGGTCACCCACAACGAAGGGAAACAGCATGAGCAGGACTCGTAAGTTCGCAATCACCGGTGCCGCCATCGCCTCGGCCGCCGCTTTGGCAATCGGTGGTTCGGTAGCCGCTTCGGCCGCTAATGGTGACGGTAAGCAATCCGGCAAAGACGGTAAGGGCGGCGGCGCGTTGACATCGCTGGTCGAAGACGGCACGCTCACCAAGAGCGAGGCCACCGCCATCAGCGATGCCATGAAGGCCACGCACGAAGGCGACAAGGAAACTCATCAAGCCGAACGCGCTGCCGCAAAGACCCAGATCCTGGCCGGCCTAGTTGCCAACGGCACCTTGACGCAGGCGCAGGCTGATGCCATTTCCTCAGCGGAGAAAGGCGGCATGCGCGAACTCATCGCCAACGGCACAATCGATCGCGAAGGTGTCCAGGCGCTGAAGGCCGCGATGCGCGAGGGATCCGCTGGCAACCGTGCGGCACAGCAGGCCGAGCGGGCTGCTGAGCGCGATGCGGTGCTCGATGCTCTGGTAGCCGACGCAACGTTGACCCAGTCTCAGGCCGATGCCGTTGAGGCAGCCATAGCAGCGAAGCAAGCCGAGATGGGCGAGCGCATGAAGGGCAAGTGGGGCAACAAAGGCGAAGGCAAGCGCGGCATGAACGGCGCCAACGCCTAGAAGTTCAGCTGCCCGTTCTAACTCCCAGCAGAGCCGCGGAGGTCGTGCAGATGCGCGGCCTCCGCGAAGCTGAACATCGATGAGTTGCCATCGGGGAACCAGGCGAGTTTGCTGATCGAGCACGGCGGTAGTTCCATGCGGTAAATGCTGTCTACCGGGGCACCGACCGCATCAGTAACCAGCAACTTGATGGGCGTCACGTGGGCGACCAGCACGATCATTTCCCCTGGGTAGCGATCCAGAAGTCCGCGTAAACCCTGACGCACTCGCCCCTGACACGAATCAAAAGACTCACCACCTGGCGGAGCGACCGAAGTCGACGCCAGCCAATCGGCCATCTCCTCAGGCCACTGCTCCCGCACCTCGGCGAAAGTGTGGCCATCCCATTCACCAAACGAGCACTCGGTGAACAACTCCTCGATTTCCACCGGCAGCCCCGTCTCGGCTGCTATCAACTCGGCGGTCTGGCGCGCGCGAAGCAGCGGGGAGGTGACGATTCGCGTGGCGTCTCCCCGCCGCGCAATCTCACGTGCCAACGCTTCGCCTTGTTGTTGACCGAGCTCTATCAGAGGTAGGTCTACTCCCCCACTGCCACTGAAGCGCTTGTCGAGGGAATAGGCGGTGGCGCCGTGTCGGGCAAGCAGCAGCGTGGTGGGGGATCCGACTGAAGCCCATCCGATCATGGTCCGCGGAGGTTCCTCAGCAGCGACAGCTTCGGCAAGTTCGGCTCGACTCTCGCTTTCTTGCGCCTGGCCCACCACATCCTCGGCATCGATCTCGTGCACGCGCCGGATGAGATGAGGACCACCGCCTAACGCAAGGTCCAACATCTCGTTCACCAGTGCGTCGGCTCGTGCGTTCTCAGCTCGAGGTACCCACACGTACTCCACGAGCGTTGGATCATGCGCGTCGCGCGCGCGTAGGGCAAGCCTTCTAATGTCGTCGTTCTTGATCTTCCACCGACCCGACATCTGTTCGACCACCAGCTTGGAGTCCAAACGAACCTGGATCGTGGCCGCTTTGTCCAGCGCGTGGATGTACTCCAAGCCCGCGATAGCCCCGCGGTATTCGGCGAAGTTGTTGGTCGCATGATCAAAGAATTCAGCGAGTTCGGCGACCGTCTGCGATGTGGTGGACGCGGATATCACAGTGCCGTAGGCGGCTGGACCAGGGTTGCCTCGGGAGCCACCGTCGGCTTGAACAATGAACGATGCGACCACGGCGGATTACAAACCGGCTTCTTCGGTGCGCACAAGAATGCACCGGCATTCCTCGCATCGCAGCACTTCATCCTCGGCAGCCGATTTGAGCGCGGCAACCTCCGATGGTGGAAGGTCGATCCGACAGCCATCGCATCGACCGCGGTACAACCGAGCGGCACCACGGCCGGCGTGGTCGCCGCGGATTTTGTCGTAAAGCCCCAAAAGCTCGGCAGAGACTCCCCCTACCAGATCGCCGCGTTCACTCTCGACGGCACCACGCTCACGAGCGATCTCGCCGTCGAGCTGAGCCACGTCCGCATCCAAACGTTCAACATCGCCCTGGGCCGCTACCAACGCGGTCTCCAGGTGCGCCACCGCAGCTTGCGCACCCTCGAGACGCTCCATCACCTCGAGCTCCACGTCCTCCAAATCGGATTGTCGCTTGGCTAGTGATTGAAGTTCCGACTCCAAACTCTGCAATTGCTTGGGGTCATTGATCTCTCCTGAGTCCAGGAGGTGGCGATCCTTGCGGCTGCGCTCGCGCACCAGATCGACGTCAGCATCCGCCTTGGCTTGTTCACGCTCCAAGTCCGACACGATGGTCTGGGCGGCAACTAGCTCTTTGCGCAAGCGTTCAGCGCGTTCACGTGCTGTGACCAACTCTGCCTTCTCTGGAAGAGTCTTGGACCGATGCTGGAGTTGAGCGAGCCGGGTATCACGCTCTTGGATCTCAAGGAGTATCAGTTGTTCGGATGCAGGAGCCTTCACTGACTTCTCCCTACGTGGGTGGTCCACGGTGAGGTATCGATTGTCGACACCGAGGTGGCAACGGTATCGGCGCCCAAGTCCTGCTCCAGGGTTGATGCTGCATCGGGTAACCACAGCCACTCGGCGGCCCAGTGCGGGACATCGATAAGCGCCTTACCCGTGGCCATCAGGAAGTCCTGCGCCCGATGATGACGAAGATCGCCCGTGACGTATACGTCGGCGGTGTCACCAACGAGCTCGAGGAGGGAGTCACCGGCTCCGCCGCAGACAGCCACTGTTCGCACAGGTTGCTCGAGATTGCCAGCGATCCGGATGCCATGTTCGGTGCCGGGAAGCTCAATGACCAGACGGGTCCCAAGTTCACCAAGACTCATGGCCTCATCTAGGTCACCGATGCGGCCCGTCCCGACATCCGCGCCCGGTGGATCAATGGCGGTGGTCTTAGCCAGGCCACAGGCAGCAGCCAAGGCATCCGACACTCCTGGCCGCGCGTGGTCGGCATTGGTATGCGCGCAGTAGAGCGCGATCCCGTGCCCGATGAGCGCGTGGATCACCCGACCCTTCGGGGTGATGGGAGCGACCGAGTGGACCCCCCGCAGGAACAGTGGGTGGTGCGTGACGATCATGTCTGCCCTCAGGTCCATGGCCTCGTCGACCACCGACATGACCGGGTCAACGGCGAACAGGACTCGGCTCACTGAAGCGGCCGGATCGCCACAGACCAGACCGATGGCATCCCAGTCCGCGGCCAACTCCGGCGGGTAGCGGCGCTCGAGAGCGGCTACGACTCGACCCACCGTGGACGTCACGGTCGCAGGCTACCCAGCGCCCACGCACGACCTGGGCCTCGGTAGCCTCCGCGAGGGCCCATAGCTCAGTTGGCTAGAGCGCTTCCCTTACAAGGAAGATGTCATCGGTTCGAGTCCGGTTGGGCCCACTCCAGCGGGTCTGTGCATTGCCAGGAGCTCGACGCCCGGAACCGGTTGCCAATCTCGCTTCGGCATGCGGATGAACCCTTGCCGCTCGTACATCAATTGGGCTTCACGGTTGTTGTCACGTACCGAGATGACCAATCGGTCGGCACCTACCTCCTGCGCGTGGGCTACACAGGCATCGACCAAAGCAGTACCGATTCCGGTTCCCCACGCTGATGGTTCAACAGCCAAGAAGCGGAATTCAACTTCGCCATCTCGCCCGATCTCGCGGAAGGGTGAGCCCTGCGGACAGATAGTGACGGTTCCCAGCACTTGATCGTGGCGCGTTGCAACCAAGAGCACAGCGTCGTGGGAACGACCAGCGGCGTCGGCCAAAATGAGCCCGTACCCCCCGTCTGGGCCGTCATCGAGTTGATGGGCACTTCGATAGGCGTCGACGGTGATGGTGGCTACGGCTTCGAGATCAGCTTCGATTGCTCGTCGGACCACAATGGCGTGTGTCACCGACCGACTATCGCATGCAACGCGTAGCGGCTATGCTCGCAGTCACAACTCAAAGTTTGGGGAGCTCACGCGACAGCGGTGGGCTGAGAGGGCAGACGCGTCTGCCGACCCACAGAACCTGATCTGGGTAATTCCAGCGCTAGGGAGGAAATATGAAGCGCATTCCCACCGTGACCGTTGCGTTGATCGCGACATCAATGTTCGTTCTTGCCGCGTGCAGCTCGGACTCGCCTTCGTCGGAAGAAACTGCCGCGAGTGGACCGGTTACCGTCCAACTACTCACGCACGACTCCTTCGCACTGAGCGAGGACGTCATCGCGGACTTCGAAGCATCTTCCGGCATTACGTTGGAGGTGGTGTCCGGAGGCGACGCCGGCTCAATGGTTGCCGGCGCGATTCTGGCTGCGGGTGCCCCCACAGCAGACGTCATGTTCGGGGTGGACAACACACTCGTGACACGAACCTTGGATGAAGGCGTATTCGAGCCGTACACATCACCAGAGAGCTCGGCGCTTCGACCAGAATTAGCCGACCAAACCTTCGAAGGCCGCGTGACCCCGATCGATTTCGGCGATGTGTGCATCAACATCGACGACACCTGGTTCGCCGCTGAGGGCATCGCTGCGCCCACCACGCTCGAAGATCTCGCAAATCCGACATACAAGGACCTACTCGTTGTTCAGGACCCGGGCACATCCTCTCCCGGCTTGGCATTCTTGCTGTCCACCGTCTCTCGGTACGGCGATGCATGGCCCGACTATTGGCAGCGACTGCGCGACAACGGCGTGAAGGTCTCCGGGTCGTGGAGCGACGCCTACTACGGCGACTTCACCTTCGGAGGTGGCGGTGATCGTCCAATCGTGGTGAGTTATGCAACTAGCCCACCGGCGGAGATCGTCTATGCCGAAGGTGAGCCACCCGCGCGTCCATCAACATCGGTTATGACTGATGGCTGCTACCGACAGATTGAGTACGCAGGCATCTTGGCCGGCACCGATCAGCCAGCGGCTGCGCAGCAAGTGATCGACTGGTTGCTCTCACCCGAAGTGCAGGCCGATATCCCCCTCAACATGTTCGTGTTTCCTGCACGGCAAGACATTCCGTTGCCTGCAGTTTTCACGGAGTTCGCAGCCCAGGTAGACAGCGCCGAGCAGCTTCCCGCAGAGTTCGTCGCTGAGAACGTGGGCGATCTGCTCGCCAAGTGGGGCTCGGTCATGGGTCGGTGACGATCACAACGCCGACGCTGCACAGATCACCGGGGTGGCTGCGCTGGGCTTGGTTGGTGCCAGCGGTCTTCCTCGTCATCTTTCTGGGTGTACCGCTGGTGTCGTTGGCGGCTCAGATCGTTTCACCCGACACGATCTCCTACTTCACCGATCCGCTGCCTTGGCGGGTTGCGGGATTGGCGACAGGGCAAGCGCTCCTCAGTACCGCACTCGCACTGCTGTTGGGCTTACCCATGGCGAATGTCCTGACCCGCTACCGGTTTCCTGGGCGTCGATGGGCTTTGGCTTTGGCCACCGTGCCGTTTGTGCTACCGACCGTGGTGGTGGCTCTAGCTTTCCGAGCCCTCCTGGGTGCGAGTCTGGGATCGGGTCTGGCCATCGTTGTCCTCGCGCATGCGTACCTAAACCTGGCGGTGGTGGTGCGGATAGTCGGAGCCCGATGGGCAACGATCGATCCCCGATTCGAGACTGTGGCGCGCACCCTGCGGGCTGATCGGCTCACGGCATTTCGAACCGTGACTCTTCCTGCGCTCGCGCCGGCGATCGCCTCCGCGGCTGCGATCGTGTTCGTTTTCTCCTTCACGTCTTTGGGAATCGTTCTGCTCTTGGGCGATGCCAACACTCGAACTTTGGAATCGTTGGTGCTTCGACAGACGTCGGTTCTGTTGGATTTCCAGGGTGCGGCCATCAGTGCTGCGATTCAAGCGATGGTTGTGGGCAGCGTCTTGTTGTGGGCAGCGCGCCAGCGAAGTTCCGGTGGAACCTTTCGCGGTGGCCACCTGATCAGACCCGATGGTTTCGCACGCATCGTTGTCGGAATCGTCATTGCACTTACCTTGCTGATCGTCCTGGCTCCGGTGGCGGCCTTGGTCTGGTCATCACTTCGATCATCGTCCGGCTGGACACTTTCGTGGTGGTCATCGGTGTTCGGTGCCCAAACGATCGATGCTGGTAGCACCAGGATCGGTTCTCCGCTCGCTGCAATGGGCCGTTCGCTCGCCTACGCCCTGCTTACCGGCATCGTGGCAGCCATCGTGGGTGGCATGGCTGCGGTGTCGGTACTCAGTGGCCGAATCGGGCGGGCATTCGCACTCGCTACGGCTCTTCCCCTCGGCATCTCGGCAGCAACCTTGGGCCTGGGGACGCTCCTGGCCTACGGCCGCGAGCCGCTCGATCTTCGCGCCACCGGCATGCTGGTGCCCATGGCGCACGCATTGATTGCTGTGCCCCTCGTGGTTGCGGTCGCAACTCCCACCCTGCGCGCGGCTGACAGCAGGCTGGTCACGGTCGCAGCCACACTGCGAGCACGGCCGTCTCGAGCGTGGTGGACCGCTTACGGGCCCATCTTGCGCACCGTCATGGTTGCTGCCGGAGGACTCGCCTGTGCAGTGTCCTTAGGTGAATTCGGAGCGGCGTCGTTCCTGGCTCGAGCCGACGGCCTAACAGTTCCCCTAGTGATCGCTCGACTTCTCGGTAGGCCGGGCGAGGCTTCGTTCGGTGTGGCGGCCGTCATGGCAGTGATCTTGGTGGTCATGACCACAGCACTGGTTGCAGCGGTGGACAAAGGTGGTCGTCGGTCGTGACTCATACCGGACTCACAGTGAACGATCTCGTTATCGGCTATGGCGTACCGCTGCACACTGCCTTCACTTTCGCGGTTTCCCCTGGAACAGTTATGGCGATTGTCGGCCCGAGTGGTTGCGGTAAGTCGACACTTCTTTCCACGCTCGCCGGCGTTACTCCAGCACTCGCCGGTCAGGTCACGATCGATGGGCGCGACATCACTACTTTGCCCACACACGAACGTCGGATAGCCATGGTGTTCCAGGAGCCACTGCTGTTTCCACACCTGAACGTCCGAGACAACGTGGCATATGGACAACGGCGGATGGGTAAGTCACGCGTCCAGGCACGCCAGGAGGCCGACCGACTCTTGGCATGGGTCGGGTTGGAAGGACTCGGCGAGCGTGCTGTGGCCCAACTGAGCGGTGGTCAAGCCCAGCGAGTTTCGCTGGCACGAGCACTCGCTGCCGAACCCGATGCCCTACTGCTCGATGAACCCTTCAGCGCACTCGATGCCCCCCTACGCTCGCGGTTGGCCAACGATGTGCTCGCCATCGTGGCAGGGGCAACTATCCCTGCCATTCATGTGACACACGATCCAGAAGAAGCAGCCACCATGGCTCATGGAAACCCCGGCGGGTCCATACTTTCGATGTGAGAGGTGATTCCTTACGCAAGCGGGCAGCACGAATCGACCGCTCGTATACGCGTATTGCAGTGGCCACATCCCTCGCTGCCTTCTTGGCCTACGTAGCAGCCGAGGCTCTACCGTTCACAAGCGCAGTGCCCGCAGCGATCACGGCGGTTGTTGCAACGCAAGCGAGTTTCCATCAAGCGACCAAGGGCGCGTTCATCCAAGTCATCGGGGCACTCCTTGGGGCAGCCGTGGCTTTGGGCATTGTGTCGGTGGTGGGTAGCAGCGCCCTCACCATCTTGTTGCTAGTGGTGTTGTGTTTCGTCGTGGCACGTCTTCTCCACGTAGCAAGCCCAGACGAGTCACCACTGGTTGCATCTGCGTTGGCCGTCACCGTGATCTTGGTGATCGGCACCAACCTCACCACCGAACTGGCCGTTGAACGGTTTGGTGGCATCGTGGTGGGAGCACTCTTCGCCGTCCTTGCCAGTTTCCTCGCCTCACCTAACAAGGTAACGCGCGACCTCGAGGACACCGCCGACGACATCCAAATCCAACTCGGCTTGCTCCTGGAGAAAATCGCCACCGAACTGCGCGACAACCCCGATACCCAAACCGTGCGAGCCTGGTTCGATCAAGCGGTTGAGTTACGGAACCAGGTTCTTGGGCTCGCCGCAGGACTGGAGGATCTGAAGAAGAACCGTCGGTGGAGTTTTCGGGTCACCAAGGCCGATATCGGGGCTGTGCAGGCGGAGGTCGACGCCTGTCAGGTTATGTCCACACGCGCGCTCTCACTCGCCTCGGACCTTCGCCGTGCCTCCGCTGCGCACGGCTCGAGTCCAGCCCTTCCGCCTGCAGCGTTATCGCCGCTTGCCGATCTCATCGCCGCAACGGCGGCAAACATGGCCACCGACGACCCCACCCGCACAGTAGGCAGGACCGCCGCGCATCAAGCCGTCAAAGAGGCCGAACGGACCGCTCAAATCGCGCTGATCGGAGGGATCGTTTCCCACATGCAGCAGATCAATCAAGCGCGTGTCGATGAGGACTCAGCCAAGGACGAAGCAAATCGACCAGAACCGATGTAAGCGCCGCGAGCGCTGGGGTCTCGGGCCTCCCGCGCCCGCGGCTGGCTGTAGTCCACAACGAAATCGCCGATCTCGCACGTCGAGGCGCGCGCCTTTGCATCAGTGCCTTGCATCGTTACCTCGCATCGTTACCTCGCATCAGTCGATGGCAGCCAGGGCCTGGGTGTAATCGTCAGCGCTTCGCGCATCGCCTGGTCCGTTCACGACCGACCACCGGATCACGCCGTCGCGATCAAGAACGTACGTGGCCCGGGTGGCGAATCCCGTTTGCTCCCAGAAGGCACCGTAAGCACGAGACACCTCGCCATGCGGCCAGAAATCACTCAGCAGTGTGTGGGTGAGCCCCTCGGCTTCGGCGAAAGCTTTCAAGGTGGCCGGGGAATCACACGAGATGCTGAGCACAGTTGCATCACCGGCATCGAATTCACTCCGTCGATCTCGGATCTCGCACATTTCACCTGTACAGATTCCTGTGAAAGCGAAGGGATAGAACATCACGACGACCTTCGAGCCACGAAGGTCTGAGAGCGTGACGTCCTCGCCGAACTGATTACTCAATGTGAAATCAGGTGCAGCGGTTCCCACGTCGAGTGCCTTGTCGGAAGCCATGGATGTCCTTTCGAGTCCGATCACCCCGGCGACGTGCCGGACCTGGACGCTAGCGCTTGGAACGCGGTGCCACCAGCCGGGTGCCCTGCCAGTCGGATCCGGCGCTGATGGTGCTGGTTTGTTGCAGACCCGCCGTTGGCGCCGCATCGGCGATGTCTTCGGATTCGATATGCCCGTCACGGCCGGGCTTGGGCGTCATGAGCCAGATCACTCCGTGGTCAGCAAGCGGGCCGATCGCATCGACCAGGCCGTCCACGAGATCACCGTCGTCGTCGCGCCACCACATCACGACGACATCGACAACGTCGTCGAAATCCTCATCGACCATGTCGGTGCCGACGATCGCTTCGATACCCACCCGTAGCGCAGGCTCGGCATCGGCGTCCCAGTTCAACTCTTGGACGGTCAAGCCCGGTTCGATATGCAGGGCGGAGGCCATTCGACGTGCCTCTTCCGGGTCAACGGACCCGGTGTCCACGCTCACGTCGTGCCTCCCAGACATACCCGGCGGCGCCGAACGCACCACCTCGAACGGGGATAGTCCACCGAAAGTCGCCGCCCTTGGCAAGCCGTTCGGCCTAAGTCGGTGCAGATGTCGCCATCTGGACCACGAGAAGAGCTGTTGATCAGACGATTACATGGTCCCGCGATCACACGATCACACGGAGGGTCCCCTGCATCCTCAAACCCGAGAGTGCGCGAGGATAGGAGCACAACCTGCACGGTCGGCCCGCGGAGACCCCGTCGAGGCCTAACAAAGGCAGCCCGGCTGCAGCGAAAGAGGGTGCGTCCACACATGGCCCCGGATAGAGATCTTGGCCTACCCGCGAAGAACACCTCGATGAACGCCCCCTTGCCGGTGGCCTTCCCACGCAGTACGTGGACGTGGATCCGGAAGAGACCCAGGAATGGATCGACTCCCTGGATGCACTCACCGATGCATCCGGGAACTACCGCGCTCGCTACGTCATGCTGTCGCTTCTTCGCCGGGCAGCCGAGCGCAACGTCGGCGTTCCGAGCCTTCGCAGCACCGACTACATCAACTCCATCTCCCCAGAGCGGGAGCCTTGGTTCCCCGGCGATGAAGCCGTGGAGCGTGAGATCCGTCGCATGATTCGCTGGAACGCGGCAATCATGGTGCACCGTGCGCAGCGTCCGGGCATTTCCGTGGGTGGGCACATCTCGACCTATGCCAGTTCGGCGACCTTGTACGAGGTTGGCTTCAACCACTTTTTCAAGGGCCCCGACCATCCCCACGGTGCCGATCAACTCTTCTTCCAAGGTCATGCATCACCGGGCATGTACGCCCGAGCCTTCATCGAAGGTCGGATCACCGAATCTCAAATGGACGGATTCCGTCAGGAACTGTCCCACCCCGGTGGCGGTCTGCCGTCGTACCCGCACCCTCGATTGATGCCGTGGTTCTGGCAGTTCCCCACTGTGTCCATGGGTCTTGGTCCGCTCAACGCCATTTATCAAGCCCGCTTCAATAAGTATCTGGAGAACCGCGGCCTAGCAGATACCTCCGAGCAGAAGGTCTACGCCTTCCTCGGCGATGGCGAGACAGACGAGGTCGACGCAGTGGGTGCCCTAACCCTTGCTGCCCGTGAGGAACTCGACAACCTGGTCTTCGTCGTGAACGCCAACCTGCAACGACTCGATGGGCCGGTACGCGGCAACGGCAAGATCATCCAAGAACTCGAATCACTATTCCGCGGCGCAGGTTGGAACGTCATCAAGGTGATCTGGGGACGGGCATGGGATCAATTACTTGCCGCCGATCGCGATGGTGCGCTGGTGAACTTAATGAACAACACCCACGACGGGGATTTCCAGACCTACAAGGCCGAGAACGGGGCTTTCATTCGAGATCACTTCTTCGGTCGTGACCCGCGTACCGCCAAACTCGTGGAGAGCTGGGGCGACGACGAAATCTGGTCACTCCAGCGAGGAGGCCACGACTACCGGAAGATGTATGCGGCCTATGAGGCTGCTACCAAGGTCAAGGGTCAACCCACCGTGATCTTGGCCAAGACCATCAAGGGCTGGACGCTCGGCTCACACTTCGAGGCACGCAACTCCACACACCAGATGAAGAAGCTGACCGTCGAGGACCTCAAGGAATTCCGCGACCGGCTGCACATTCCGATCGCGGATTCCCAACTAGATGAGTACCTACCTCCGTACTACAACCCCGGTCCAGATAACGAAGCCATCCAATACATGCTCGAGCGCCGACGCGCCCTAGGCGGGTTCCTGCCCAGCCGCCGGCGTAGTGCGCCAGCTTTACCGCAGCCTCCGGACTCAACGTACGACGTAGTTCGCCGCGGTTCAGGCAAGCAGCCGATAGCCACGACCATGGCATTCGTTCGACTACTGAAAGACCTGATCAAGGACGAGGGAATCGGGGCTCGCTTCGTACCGATCATTCCCGACGAGGCTCGAACGTTCGGCATGGATTCGCTGTTTCCCACCTTGAAGATTTACTCCCCACACGGACAGCAATACACGTCAGTCGATCGCGATTTGATGCTGTCCTACAAAGAATCCGAGACCGGTCAGATTCTCCACGAAGGCATCAATGAAGCTGGGTCTGTGGCAAGTTTCACAGCCGCCGGTACCTCGTATTCCACACACGACCTTCCGATGATCCCGATCTACATCTTTTACTCGATGTTTGGGTTCCAACGAACCGGCGACGGCTTCTGGGCCGCCGGGGATCAAATGGCGCGCGGTTTTGTTCTCGGCGCCACGGCAGGTCGGACCACTTTGAACGGCGAAGGCTTGCAGCACGAGGATGGACACAGCCAACTTCTTGCGAGCACGAACCCAGCGGTGGTCGCCTACGACCCCGCATTCGGATACGAGCTCGGCCACATTGTCAAAGACGGCCTGCGCCGGATGTACGGGGAACCTCGATCCGATTCCGAGTTCAGTGAATACGACATCCACGATGAACACCGAAAAGACTCACCGAACGTCTTTTACTACCTCACCATCTACAACGAGCCCTACCCACAGCCTGCAGAACCGGACCAGTGTGATGCCGAGGGCATCATCCGCGGCCTGCACCTGGTAAGCGAGGGTTCAGGCGATGGACCGCGTGTGCAATTGCTCGCTAGTGGGGTGGCAGTGAACTGGGCCCTGCGTGCGCAGGAACTTCTTGCGCAAGATTGGGGAGTAGCCGCAGATGTCTGGTCAGTAACCAGTTGGAATCAGTTGCGACGCGATGGTCTGGCAGCCGATAGGCACAACATGCTCAACCCGCAAGAACCGCCGATCGTGCCTTACATCACGCAGCGACTGCAGGGTCGCCAGGGCCCGGTGGTTGCCGTCTCGGACTGGATGCGTGCCGTCCAAGATCAAGTTCGTGAGTGGGTTCCGCAACCCTTCGTCTCCCTCGGTACCGACGGCTGGGGGTTGTCGGACACGCGTGGTGCCCTGCGTCGACACTTCCTCGTGGATTCTGAGTCAATCACGGTTCAGGCTCTGTCGATGCTTGCTCGCTCGGGGGACTTCGAGCCCGAGAAGATCGCCGAAGCTATCAAGATTTACCAATTGAACGATCCAGCAGCAGCCGATGCGGGCAATACCGAAGGCTCAGGCTGAAAAGGAGAGGGTCCTCGTGTCCAAAGATCCACAACGTTTCCTGAGGTATTTGGAAGCCGAACGCAACGCCTCGCTGCTCTATCGGTCCCTTGCCGAGACAACCGATGGCGATCGACGCGAGGCGCTGTTAGAGCTCGCGGATGTCGAGGACAAGCACGCCGCTCACTGGATCAGCAAGCTGCAGGAGCACGGGGTAGCGATTCCTCCTCCGCCGGCCGCCTTAGAACAAGGCGACCAAGCATTGGTGGCCAGATCGCGTTCTTTGGGTTTGGTATCGGTATTGGACACTCTCGAACAAAACGAGGGAGCCGATGCGGGTATGTACGACGACGAACCTGAGGCATTGCCGAGCATGCCCTCCGATGAGCGCGAGCACGCAGAGGTTTTCCGCTCACTGAAGGGCAACAAGCCCGAGAAGTTCCCGCACAAGGTGGTGTCGCCCAACGCGGGTGAACCGTGGCACAAACTCGACAAGTCCGGGTCTATCCGGGCGGCCGTATTCGGAGTCAGCGACGGCCTGGTGTCCAACACTGCATTGGTTATGGGTTTTGCCGGTGCCTCTCTGGCCGGAGCGATCGATAACTCCGTGGTTTTGTTCGCTGGTCTGGCTGGCCTACTCGCCGGAGCCTTCTCGATGGCTGCCGGCGAATACGTATCGATGGCCAGTCAACGTGACCTGTTCAAGCGGGAGATCGACCTCGAGCGCCAAGAACTGATCGAAAAGCCCGAAGAAGAACGGCTGGAACTCGAACTCATCTACCGGGCCAAGGGGCTTTCCAAAGAACAGGCCAAAGCAATCTCTGAACAGATCATGTCCAACCCGGAAACCGCTTTGGACACCTTGGTTCGCGAGGAACTTGGGCTCGATCCCGATGAACTGGGCTCGGCCTGGAAGGCGGCGATTTCAAGTTTCATCGCTTTCTCTATCGGAGCCTCGGTTGTGGTCATCCCCTACGCCCTGTTCAGCGGATTGACCGCCTTCGTTCTTGCGATCGTCATGGCACTCATCGGCATGCTGGTCGTTGGCGGAACAGTCGGACGCATATCTGGCCGCGGCATCGTGTTCAGTGCCGGACGGCAGGTGCTGTGGGGAGTTGGTGCGGCAGCTGTGACGTACCTCGTCGGAAGTCTCGTTGGCGTCAACGTCGGCTGATGCTGGACGATCTGGTGCACGGCCTGTGACCGTGCCTGTGGGTTCACGCTTCGCAGCTCGGTTGACCGCGGCGGCGGGGGATCTCGCTACGGATGCAACACGGCGGATGGAAGCGACCTACCCGTGGTACCGAGAACTATCGGCAGATGAGCGAGCTTGGGTAGGACTCGTTGCCCAAGCCGGTATCTCCGCCTTCGTCGATTGGGTTGGCGACCAACGCGCAGCACCGCAGTTGACCGCAGATGTGTTCGGATCAGCTCCACGCGAATTGGCTCGAATCATCTCCCTCGAACAGACAGTCGCATTGGTCCGAAGCACTATCGAGGTGGTCGAGGCCGCGATCGACGAACTGATCGACGAGCCCGAGCGGTCATCGGCGCGGGAGGCAACGCTGCGCTACTCACGCGAGATCGCATTCTCAGCCGCGGAGGTGTACGCGCGGGCGGCCGAGGCTCGCGGCGCTTGGGATGCCCGGCTTGAAGCTCTCGTGGTCGACTCGATTTTGCGTGAGGAACTCGATCCATCGCTGAGTTCACGGGTCTCAGCACTTGGCTGGTCCGAGGCCGCTCCCATTGCTGTCGTAGCCGGATATGCGCCGGTAGCCGATGTGGAAGGTTCTCTGGACGTACTGCGCCGGGCAGCACGCAACCACGAACTGATGTTGCTCACCGGAATGCATGGCGACCACCTGCTCGCACTTATCGGTCATTGCTCAAGTGACGCACTCGCGACGAAGGCGGCGCGCTTGGTCACGCCGCACTTCGGCCCCGGACCGGTGGTGATCGGCGAGCGTGCGATTGACTTCGATGACGTTGGATCGTGTGTCCGCACGGCCACGATCGCGGTTCGAGCTGCCGCGGGATGGACCCACGCACCCCGACCGGTGTCCATAGCCGATCTGCTCCCCGAACGAGCCCTGGCCGGCGACCTTGGAGCCCACGAGGAACTGATAACCCAGGTCTACCTCCCCCTCGAAGATGAGCCCCATTTAATGGTCACAGCTGCCGCATATCTCGAACGAACTCCCTCACTCGAGGCAACGGCCCGGGAGTTGTTCGTGCACCCCAATACCGTGCGCTACCGCCTCGGGCGAATCGCTGAGACCACGGGCTTTGCACCCACAGACCCACGAGGGGCGCTGGCGTTGCGACTGGCACTGATTCTGGGTCGCACCCACGGATCTAACTTTCATTTGTAGGATTCCTCTAAACCTGAGTCGAGTATTTTGGCCGCATGCCCAAAGGGTCTTTGTAGCCATCCACGGAAGGCTAAGCCCGTGCTAGTAGTCGTTGCGCCCGGACAGGGCGCCCAATCCCCGGGATTCTTGAACCCTTGGCTGGATGTACCTGGCGTCCGAGAACGCCTGCAGTGGCTATCGGTCGTGAGCGGGGTGGATCTGATCGAACACGGCACCGTCTCCGATGCCGACACCATCCGCGACACCGCAGTAGCTCAGCCACTCATCGTCGGTGCTGGACTAGTCACGCTACTCAGCTTGTTTCCACATCCGTCAATGGCGTATGCCTCGGTCGGCGCAGGAGCAGGACACTCCGTGGGCGAGATCACCGCCGCGGTGGGCGCTGGCGTGTTGTCGGCCGAGCAGGCGATGGTGTTTGTCCGCGAACGAGGCAAGGAGATGGCGCACGCTTCGGCAGCTGTCAAGACGGGCATGTCCGCTGTACTCGGCGGCGACCCCAATTCGATCGTGACCCACAGCGAGAAACTTGGCCTCACCGCGGCCAATATGAACGGCGCTGGTCAGATAGTCATTGCCGGAACACTGGAGCAACTCGCTGAATTCGCCGACAACCCGCCTGAGGGTTGCCGCGTTCGCCCACTCGAAGTAGCAGGCGCCTTTCATACCGAACACATGGCTCCGGCGGTCGGACGCCTCGGTCGGTTGAGCAACGCCATCACCACACATGACCCACGGATCCGTCTCATTTCGAATGCCGAAGGTGGCATCGTCCACGACGGTCGAGACGTGCTGCGCAGACTCGTCAACCAAGTGAGCAATCCTGTGCGCTGGGATCTGTGCATGCAAACCATGGCCGACCTCGGCGCGACAGCCATAATCGAAATTCCTCCAGCGGGCACGCTCACCGGTCTGGCTAAGCGAGCACTCCCGGGTGTTCAGACGTTAGCCGTCAAGACACCCGACGATCTCGAGGCGGCGTGGGCCCTGATTAGGGAACACGGAACCATCTCGCACCTAGATTCCAACCCCACCTGGCGCATGCTCGTCGCGCCGGGCAAGGGCACCTTTCGCCGAGCCCTCGACGCTCAGGCGGGCGACGTACTTGAGGAGTCCGCCACCGTGGGCAGCGTCGAGACGCTGCGTGGAGCAACGCCGATCAACGCACCGCACGGTGGCGTGGTCGTGGAGTGGCTGGTTGAAGACGGCGATCCAGTCTCACCCGGCCAACCAATCATTCGACTGCACCCGGTTGCTGATCACTCGGTGTACGCATGAGCGCTCCCATCAAGGCACCGGTGGGTGCTCCCTTTGCGCGCATCATGGGGATCGGTAGCTATCGACCTTCCCGCGTGATCACCAACGAGGACATCTGCCAAACCATCGACTCCTCTGATGAATGGATTCGCGAGCGCTCGGGCATCATCGAACGACGCTGGGCCGAGCCGGACGAAAATGTCGTAACAATGGGAGCAGCAGCAGCGCAGAAGGCCCTTGCTGGAGCGGGCATCACCGCCGATCAAATCGACACGATCATTGTCGCCACCTGTACGCACCCCTACCAAACACCCTCCGCAGCATCAGAGATCGCTGACCTCATGGGAGTTCCCACCGCTGCAGCCATGGACGTGAGCGCAGCCTGCGCCGGTTTCGCTTACGGGCTGGCCATGGCTCAGGACATGGTTCGAGGTGGCAGCGCGGGCCATGTCCTGTTGATCGGCGCCGAGAAACTCAGCGAGTGGACCGACAAGCACGATCGAAGCACCGCGTTCATCTTCGCCGACGGCGCCGGAGCAGTCATCGTCGGCCCATCGGACTCCCCCGCTATCAGTCCAGTCGTATGGGGCGGCGACGGCGCGCAATTGCAGGCCATCAACATGACCCAGAACTGGATCGAGTTCCGCGACAACGGCTACGACGCCTTCCCCGCGATCTCGATGAACGGCCAGCAGGTCTTTCGGTGGGCGGTATCGGAAATGGCCCGCGTGTGCCGGGAGTCTCTTGATCGCGCCGGCATCACCGCGGACCAACTCGATGCCTTCATCCCGCATCAGGCGAACAACCGGATCACCGATGCGCTAATCCGGGCGCTTGACCTACCCGCACATGTCCCCGTCGCTCGGGACATCATCACAACCGGCAATACTTCAGCAGCCTCCATTCCCTTAGCCATGGATCGCATGCTCGAAGCAGGACAGATCCCGCACGGGGGCAATGCTCTGCTGGTTGGCTTTGGGGCAGGATTGGTGTTCGCTTCCCAGGTGGTGAAGATCCCGTAGGCACGAATCTCGACTTCCGATCCACGCATCGGACACAACTTCATATCGACGTTTCATCTCGACAACAACCACGACGCTGAGTCGCCAATCGAAAGGAATGCAATGAGCCAGGAAGTCCTCGAAGGCCTCGCGGTCATCGTCAATGAGGTCGCCGGAGTTCCCGTGGAGGACGTCCAATCGGACAAGTCCTTCGTCGATGATCTCGACATTGATTCGCTGTCCATGGTCGAGGTGGTCATGGCAGCCGAAGACAAGTGGGGCGTGAAGATCCCCGATGAAGCGGTCAAGGACCTCAAGACCGTTGGCGACGCCGTCGCTTACATCCAAGCCAACTCCTAATCGCACCGACGTGCGGCGTGGCTCGTCCACTCCGCACGTCGGTTTCGATCCGATAAGCCGGGAGAATTCATGACCGACGTCGTCATCACAGGCCTGGGTATGACCACGCCCGTGGGCGGAGACGTCCCTTCGTCTTGGTCGGCACTACTGGCCGGCACCTCCGGTGTTTCACCCATCGACACCGACTGGATCGCCGAACAACCCTCGCGCATAGCCGGTCAGATGGCGGTGGATCCCACGGCTGTCTTGGACAAGGTCGAAACCCGCAAACTGGACCGCTCGCAGCAGGCGGCGGTCATTGCATCGCGCGAGGCCTGGCAGCACGCCGGTGCTCCCGAGGTTGATCCGGACCGACTCGGTGCGGTCATCGCCACCGGTATCGGTGGCGTAACGAGCCTGCTCAACGCCTACGACACTTTGAACGAACGCGGCTGGTCACGCGTGTCACCACACATGGTCACGATGATCATGCCCAACGGCCCAGCGGCAGTTGTCGGCTTGGAGATCGGCGCCCGCGCCGGCGTCCACACACCCGTCAGCGCCTGCAGCCTCCGGCGCCGAAGCCATTTCCTATGCAGCCCGGATGATCCAAAGCGGACGAGCTGACGTGGTGGTGGCCGGCGGCACCGAGGCGGTTATCTGCGGCATCACCATGGCCGGCTTCTCCGCCATGCGCGCTCTGTCCACCCGCAACGACGATCCCGCAGCAGCCTCGCGGCCTTACGACGTTGACCGCGACGGCTTCGTCATGGGCGAAGGCGCCGGCGTGGTGGTGCTCGAATCACGCGCATTCGCCGAAGCCCGCGGCGCCACCATCCACGGTGTGTACGGCGGCGCAGGCCTGACCTCCGACGGCCACCACATCGCCCAACCCGACCCCGAAGGCCGCGGTGCAACCCGCGCCATCAACGAAGCCCTCGTCGACGCCGGTCTCACCGCAGCGGACATCCACCACGTCAACGCGCACGCGACTTCGACTCCGCAAGGCGACATCGCCGAGGCGGTTGCCATTCGCGCAGCCCTGGGATCGGATGTCGATCAGGCGATCGTCACCGGAACCAAGTCGATGACCGGGCATCTGCTTGGCGGTGCAGGCGCTGTCGAGTCGATCTTCACGATCTTGGCGCTACGCGATCGCATCGTTCCCCCCACCATCAATCTGCACGCGATGGATCCGGAGATAAACCTCAACGTCGCGGCGAACACCACCCGCGGCCTTCCCGCCGGCGACATCGCTGCCCTGAACAATTCCTTCGGTTTCGGCGGCCACGACGTCGCCCTGGTCTTTCGGAGCGTCTAAGTGACCGAAACCACCGCGCACACAGCAACACCTTCATCGACGGTAACCATTGACCCGCGCTCCCCCAAGGTGCGCATGGGTCAGTTCTTTGACGATGGTGTCTTCGAACTGATCACCCCCGATGATGACCGCGGCGTGCTGGTGGGCGTGGGCAAGGTGGCTGGTGCGCCGTGCGTTGCCTTCGCCACCGACCCCACCGTGCAAGGCGGCGCCATGGGCAACGACGGTTGCCGCGCGATCGTCACCGCATACGATCGCGCATTCGCCGATTCGGTCCCCGTGGTGGGCATCTGGCATTCCGGTGGTGCACGCCTGCGCGAGGGCGTGCTGAGCCTGGATGCTGTGGGCCGCGTCTTCGCAGCGATGACACGGGCCTCGGGCAAGGTCCCGCAGATCTCCGTCGTCCTCAGGACCCGCTGCTGGTGGCGCTGCCTACGGTCCAGCACCTAACTGACCTAGTGATCATGGGCCCGAACGGGCGCATCTTCGTGACCGGACCCGAGGTGGTGAAGTCGGTCACCGGCGAGGCCGTGGACATGGACATCCTCGGTGGCCACGAACCGCACGGACGGCGGAGCGGCGTTGTTCACATCACCAAGGACACCGACCAAGATGCTCTCGACGAGGCACGCACACTCGTTTGCCTACTGGGCCAGCAGGGGTCACTCAATATCGACGCCATCGAGGACACCGATCTTGGCGCGCTCATGCCCGAGTCCTCTCGTCGGGCCTACGACGTCCACCCACTCGTGGAAGGTTTCGTCGACGAGGGCACCTTCACCGAACTGCACACCAAGTGGGCACCGAACATCGTGGTGGGACTCGGCCGACTCGGCGGGCGTACCGTGGGCATCGTCGCCAACAACCCGCTGCGCCTCGGTGGTTGCCTGGACTCCACCAGCGCCGAGAAGGCCGCTCGCTTCGTGCGCATGTGCGACGCCTTCGCGGTGCCGCTCGTAGTGCTCGTGGATGTTCCCGGTTACCTCCCGGGCCTGGGTCAAGAGTGGGAAGGTGTGGTGCGCCGCGGCGCAAAGCTCCTGCACGCATTTGCCGAATGCGTGGTGCCCCGCGTCACCGTCGTGACCCGCAAGGCCTACGGCGGTGCGTACGTTGCGATGAACTCTGCATCCCTGGGTGCCACCAAGGTCTACGCATGGCCCGATGCTGAGGTTGCCGTTATGGGTGCCGTTGCCGCCATCCGAATCCTGCATCGCAAGCGGCTGGCGGAAGTCTCACCGGAATCACGCGAGCAGGTGGAACTCGAACTCGCCGCCGAGCACGAGGTCATCTCCGGCGGCATCAAGCGCGCGATCGAACTCGGTGTGGTCGACGAAGTAGTCGAACCGATCGCCACCAAGCGCACCGTTGCGAAGATCCTCTGGGACACGCCTGGGGTTCGCGGAGTGCACGGCAACATCCCGCTTTAGGGCAATAGGCCTCAGTAGTTCGGCTTGTCCGGCTCGATCTGCGAGACCCAGGCGTTGATGCCCCCGCCCACGTGGATGGCGTCGAATCCTGCTCCCTTGGTAACTGCCAGCGCCTCGGCGGATCTGCCACCCACTTTGCAAAACAGCACCACCTGCTTGTCCTGCGGCAACTTCTCCAGGGCCGAGCCGTTCAAGAACTCACCCTTCGGGATGAACTCCGAGCCGTCGATCGTGACTATCTCCCACTCGATGGGTTCGCGGACGTCCACCAGCACGAAGTCGCGCTCCCCTGCCTCCCGTTCGTCGAGCATCTTTTTCAGATCCTGCACCGAGATCGTGGAATCGCGCGCGGCCGCTGCGGCCTCGTCGGAGATCACACCGCAGAAGGCGTCGTAGTCGATGAGTTCGGTGACGGTCGCGTTCACGCCACATATCGCGCAGTTCGGATCCTTGCGGATCTTCACCTGCCGGTAGTCCATCTCCAGGGCGTCGTAGACCATCAACCGTCCGAGCAGTGAATCACCGATACCGGTGATGAGCTTGATCGCTTCGGTCACTTGGATCGATCCGATGGATGCGCACAGCACGCCGAGCACACCGCCTTCGGCGCAACTGGGAACCATTCCCGGCGGCGGGGGCTCGGGATACAAGCAGCGGTAGCACGGTCCGTACTCGGCCCAAAAGACCGACGCTTGACCGTCGAAGCGGTAGATCGAACCCCACACATATGGCTTACCGAGCAGCACGCAGGCATCGTTCACCAAGTAGCGGGTGGCAAAGTTGTCGGTGCCATCGACAATGAGGTCGTACTGCGCGAACAACTCCATCACGTTGGAAGAGTCGAGGCGCTCGGTATGCAGATTCACGTTGACGAACGGGTTGATCTCCTTGACCGAATCACGCGCGCTCTCGGCCTTGGGTCGGCCCACATCGCTTTGGCCGTGGATGATCTGTCGCTGCAGATTCGATTCGTCCACCACATCGAACTCAACGATGCCGAGTGTGCCCACGCCCGCGGCTGCGAGATACATCAACGCCGGTGAACCCAGACCACCGGCACCAACACACAGCACCTTGGCGTTCTTCAGTCGCTTCTGCCCTGTCATTCCCACGTCCGGGATGATCAGGTGGCGGCTATAACGACGGACCTCGTCGATCGACAGGTCCTCGGCGGGCTCGACCAGGGGCGGCAGGCTCACGGTGTCTCCTTGCGTATCAGCTAGGTGCTCACTACTTGATGGTTCAACAAGGTTAACGACTACGCCCCCCGCCGCATTCCCTACCTATCTAGTTGCAAATGCCTTGCAGGAAGGCCGACCGCCTAAAGGAGGCGCCCCATCATCTGTGCAACAGCCTTTTCGATGGACTTCCAGATAGCGGATGGAACAACGCCCTGCGTAGGACCTAGGGCCCACTTATTCACGGTGCTCAGCGCCCACATTTGGACCACAGAGTCGCGCGTCAATCCGGCAGTCCCTGACGGAATGAACACCGCACCCGGCAGGACTGCCATGCTCGTTCGACTCGTCATCGAGGCGACGAGCGTGGTCTGCAACCGCGAACGGTTGAGTTCATCGCCCTGCACAACAACAACCGGACGCGGACCTTGCGGCTCTGAGCCGATGGCTTGACCAAAGTCGAACCAACGAACTTCACCCTGGGATACGAGATCAGGAGTCACTGTCGTCCCACTCCCATTCCCCAGCAGTGGCGCGGAGGAATGCCGCACCGAAGTGAGCTAGTTCTTCTTCGTCCGAGCCGTCGTATCCCGCTGCGTCGAGAATTGCGTTGATCTCCGCTACCCGATCGGGGAGCGTGAGTTCGTTCACGTACTGCCGGGCTGCATCGGCGAAGAACTGGGAACGGGAGATCCCCATCCTTTTCGCCTGGGCCTCCACCGCCTGAAATACGTCATCAGGCACTGAAATTGCGAATTTCATGCTGCGAGTATTACCCGGTATCACTACCGAGTCAAGGCCCGAGTCAAGGCCCGAGTCAAGGAGTGTGTCCATAGATTGACCTTGGGCTAGAGCGCGCTTGGGGCGCTAGATCAGATTCCCGGCTGTGGAAGGCACGTGCGCTCCCTAGGGATGACGGGTCAGGGAATGAGGTTGCGCAGCACTCGAAGAGCGACCGACAGTGTTGCGAGGTCGGGTTCTTCGACCGCATTGATCTCGTCAAGCGTCGCGCGGGCACGAGCAACGCCCTCGGCATTCGCTTCTTCCCACTGCTGAATGCGTTGCTGTGGTGGCGTGCTGGCATCGGTGGAGTCGATGACGGTGCTGGTGAGCGAGGCGATTGCTTGGTAGAGGTCGCTTCGCAGAGCCTGGCGGGCGAGTGCAGTCCATCGGTCCCCCCGGGGAAGCGCAGTGATGCGCAGCAGGGTGCGATCCATGTCGTAGCGATCGGACAGCGTGAAATAGAGCGGAATGACGGTGGTGGAATCCTCTTCGGTCTTGACGCAGATATCAGTGATGTCGAGCAACGCAAAGACATCCAGACTGCTGGCTGCCTTACGAGCAAGGTCCTCGGGTGCACCAGCCTCGATGAATCGCTTGGTCAACCGCTCGAAGCGTTCGGCCTCGTTACCAGTGAGCATCTGCGCCACACCGCTGCTGTGCTGGGAAACGACAGGAGCAAAGTAAGCGACCTGCTCCGCGATATCGATATCGCCGGTGCGGGTTTGCAAAAACCATCGGGTGGCGCGGTCGAGTAGACGCCTAGTTTCCAACTGCAGTGCACTTTGCGCAGTGGTGGGAATCTTGTTATCGAGTTCGTTGACCCATTCCCACATCTGACCGATGGAAAAGACTTCCACGGCGGTGAGCGCAGCCTTCACCACTTGCACTGCACTTGCGCCTGTTTCCTCCTGCGCGCGGAAGACGAATGTGACACCTCCAATGTTGAGCAGGCGGTTGGTGATCTCGGTGTTGATGATCTGGCTGCGCAATGGGTGCGAGGCGATCTCGTCTGTGTACTCATCCCGCATCTTCGGCGGGAAATAGTCGATGAGTGTGTTCCCAAACCACGGATCATCGGCAAGGGTTGCTTCATTGAGTTCGGCCAGCAGCGCGATCTTTCCGAAGGCAAGCATCACAGCGAGCTCCGGCGAGGTGAGTGCCTCACCCGCGGCGCGGCGGGTGGCGAATTCTTCGTCGTCGGGCAGGTTCTCTACCGCACGATCGAGCAGACCCTCATGTTCCAGGTGTCGGATCATTCGCTGGTGCACGGTAAGGAGCCCTGGGGCGCCACGTCGGGCGTTGCCAAGCACCACGTTTTGGTCGTAGTTGTCCTGGAGGACCGTCGCTGCGATCTCGTCGGTCATGTCCTGCAAGAGAGCGGCCCTGGACTCCGGGGTGAGGCGTCCGGCTTTGACCGCAGCTTCGAGGGCGATCTTGATGTTGACCTCGTGGTCGGAGGTGTCCACACCAGCGGAGTTATCGATAGCGTCAGTATTGAGTTTCACTCCGTGCCGGGCAGCCTCGATGCGGCCGAGTTGGGTGAGTCCGAGGTTGCCGCCTTCACCCACCACTTTGACCTGCAACTGGTTGCCGTTGACACGGACCGCATCGTTGGCCTTGTCACCAACGTCGGCATTGGTCTGTGTTTGGGACTTCACGTAAGTGCCGATACCTCCGTTCCACAACAAGTCCGCAGGGGCTTGCAAGATGGCGTGGATGAGTTGAGCAGGGGTAAGGGTCTGTGTGGTCTCAGGAATGTTCAGCGCGTCCTTCATCTCCGTCGAAATCGGAATCGCCTTCAGCGCCCGATTCCACATTCCCCCGCCAGCGGAGATCAGATCGGTGTTGTAATCCGCCCACGAGGAGCGGGGTAAACCGAACAGCCGTTTGCGTTCTTCGAACGAGATCTTCGCGTCCGGATTGGGGTCGATGAACACATGTCGGTGATCGAATGCAGCGATCAGGCGGATGTGCTCGCTCAGCAGCATGCCGTTCCCGAACACATCCCCGCTCATGTCGCCGATACCGATGACCGTGAAGTCCTGCGTTTGAGTATCGATGTCCAGTTCACGGAAGTGCCGGTTGACCGACTCCCACGCACCCTTCGCGGTGATACCCATCGCCTTGTGGTCGTAGCCCACCGAGCCGCCGGAAGCGAAGGCATCACCCAGCCAGAAAAGATGCTCGGCTGCGATCTCGTTGGCCAGGTCGGAGAAGGACGCGGTTCCCTTATCCGCGGCGACCACGAGGTAGGGATCGTCGCCATCGTGACGCACCACGCGCATCGGCGGGATGACCGTTCCGTCTTTCAGGTTGTCGGTCACCTCAAGTAAAGACGAGATAAATTCGCGGTAGGCGGCGCGACCCTCCAGCGCCCACGCTTCCCGGTCGACGGTGGGATCGGGCAGTTGCTTAGCGAAAAAGCCGCCCTTAGCGCCCACGGGAACAATGACCGCGTTCTTCACCTCCTGCGCCTTGACCAAGCCCAGAATCTCGGTGCGGAAGTCTTCGCGGCGATCGCTCCACCGCAAACCACCTCGCGCCACCAGCCCAAAGCGCAGGTGAACACCCTCTACCCGCGGCGAGTAGGTCCAAATCTCGAACCGCGGAACAGGGACAGGCATGTCGGGGATCCGTCTGGGCTCAAGTTTGAACGAGACCGAGCAGCGTTCATCTCCGGTGAGTGAAATGGCATAGAAATTCGTGCGCACGGTTGCCCGGATGAGATCAGTGAACTGCCGGAGAATGCGATCAGCGTCAAGGCTAGATACGAGTTCGAGAGCTTGCTCAATACGCTGACTCATTCGCTCTTGGGCCACTTCTCGGTCGTGCGGGTACTCGGGATTGAACCGGACATCGAACAGCCCGACCAGCAGCCGCGAAATCTCCGCGTGATCAAGGACCACCTGCTCGATATACCCCTGGCCGAAGGTGGATCCGATCTGGCGCATATACCGCGCATACGCGCGAAGAATCATGGCTTCGCGCCATTCCATTCCCGAAGTCACGACAAGCGTGTTGAAAGTGTCCGTAGCGGCGCGACCGTCCCAGCAAGCGTTGAAGGCATCTGCGAATCTGTCGGCCAACGTCTCGTAGGCGGGGATCGTGCCGACCGGAAGGACCACCCCAAAATCCAGCACCCAAGCCGAAGGTCGATCCTTTCGGCGCAGTTGGTACGGGTGCTCATCGAGAACGTCGAGACCCAATCGTTGCAAGATGGGCAACACCTTGGTGAGCGGCATGGCCTGACCAACGCGCATTACCTTGAAACGCATCTCCCGGGAATCAGAGACGACAGGTGCGTAGAGGCGAACGGAGATCTCACCGGGCTCAAGACCTTCGATGATGAGGGTGTCATGAACCCCCGTGCTCGGCTCGAAGTCCTCCTTGAAGGCTTCCGGGAACGCGTCGTCGTAGATCTTGAGCAAACCTGGGGCATCAATCTCACCCACCCGTTCCACCAAGAGTCGGGCGTACTCATCTGTCCACGATCGAGTGGCCGCCACAACCCTTTCGTTGAGTTCCTCGTGATCGTAAGCGGGGATTCCTTGGCCCACAGGCACGTGCACCACATAGTGAAGTCGAGCCAACACCGATTCGGACACTCGAGTGGTGAACTCCACGGACGTGCCGCCGAAGGTGTCGGTCAGGATGGATTCGATTTTCAGACGAACAGCCGTGGTGTAGCGATCACGCGGTAGGTAAACAAGACACGACAGGAATCTTCCGTAATCATCGGCACGCACATAGAGTCGTGTCTGTCTGCGCTCCTGCAGATGTATCACCGACTCGGCGATCTGCGCGAGTTGCTCTGGATGAATCTGGAATAGCTCATCGCGGGGGTAGGTTTCCAAAAACTGCAGAAGATCCTTGGCACTGTGCGAGCCGGGCACAAAGTCCAAAGCTCGCATCACATAATCGAGTTTGTCCCGAAGCACCGGAACGTCAGCAACGCTGTGGGTGTAGGCAGAAGCCGCGTACAAGCCGAGGAACCGGCGCTCACCGATCACCGTGCCGCTGGAGTCGAACTTCTTGATGCCGATGTAGTCCATGTACGCGGATCGGTGAACAGTCGATCGCGAATTCGCTTTGCTCAGCACCAGGACATGCGAGTCACGTGCTTTCGCGCGCACGGTGGCGGGCAAGATCGCGAAGCTCAGGGAAACCGCATCGTCCTCCGCCCCGCCCTGACGCAGAATGCCTAGGCCGCTGTCGGGGACCGGGCGCAGGGCATCTTCTCCTTCCACCGTAATCAGTTCATACTCGCGGTAGCCGAGGAATGTCAGATTGTTGTTGGCCAGCCACTCCAAAAGTGCGCGAGTCTCGGCGATCTCATGTTGGTCGACACCTGCCGGTGGATGATGCCCCAGTTCCTTGGCGATTCGCTCAGCTTGATCGCGCATCGCATGCCAATCGGTCACTGCCTTTCGGACATCTGACAGCACCCGCCTGGTGGAGTTGATCAGCGGTTCAAGATCATCGGAGACGAAGTCTCGCTCCACCTCGATGCGCATCCACGATTCGATGAGTGTTCCGGTCGGTGCTTCATCAACATCGATGTCGAGGATTTCGATCAGTCGACCATCAACGTCTCTCTTCACCGCTAGCTGAGGATGAACGATGAGGTGCACGTTGCGGCCACTCTGGACAAGGCTCGCGGTGACCGAATCGACGAGGAAAGGCATGTCGTCGGTCACGATCTCGATCACCGCATAGCCCACGCCTGGGACTTCGGGTGTCCAGCCGCGGACCAGTGCCTGGCCCGATTCGCGGACACTCGCCCACTCGCGCATGCGTTCGACATCGTTGACCATCTCCGGGACGTCGTGACCGGACATGTCTTCGTCGGACAGATAACGGTAGAAGCGAGCCGCGAGCATCCGCTGCCCCTCATCGATTACCTCGACCAGAGCCGAACGCCACGCGGGAACAACAATGTCCACCACGGATATCGCCCCTCAGCGATGAGCGCGCCACGCCGTTGTGACGCTCTGGCCTACGGTAGTCCCGTCGGGCTCGACTGAGAAGGACTACTCGAATCGGAGTGCGAGATGGCCAAAGAATTCACCTATAAGCAAACTTTCGGTTCCGACCCCGTGACGGTTTTCGCCATGCTGCGGAATCAGGATTACGTTCAGGCCAAATGCGCAGCTACCGGGTCACTCGAGACCACGGTTAAGGTCTCCGAAGGAACCGACGGCTCGGTGACCATCACCTCCACGCGGGTATTGCCTGCCGAGGTTCCCGCTGCCGCGAAGAAGTTCGTGGGAGAAACGATCTCGGCTACCGAGACCCAGATGTGGTCCGCTCCCGCAACCGATGGGGCCCGCACTGCGGATGTGACCGTGGACTTCAGCGGTCCCCTCGGGTTCTCGGGAAAACTCTCTCTCAAGCCCTTCGGTGATGGAAGCGAGGTGCTGACCGAGGGTTCATTCAAGGCGTCGGTGCCCTTCGTCGGTGGGACCATCGAGTCGGTGGCCGCCGAGCAGACGGCGCGCTACCTGGGGGCGGAGGAACGTGTCGCGGCGGAGTGGCAGCGCGACTGCGATTGAGCAGGAGCAAGGGAACACGCGACTGCGATTGAGCAGGAGCAAGGGAACACGCGACTAGCCGGCAACCGCTCGTTCGAATTGATCGTGCCAGGCCTGAGTGCTGGTGCGCAACGAGGTGTCGAGGACGAGTTCACGGCGACGCGAATCCATCAGGTTCGATCCGATTGCTTCGAGGTCCTGTGGTCCGGGTCCGATCGCGTACACGGACGCACCGGCGGCACGAACGAGTGCCATCTCGTCGCGACATACCTTGGTCACCTGCGATCGCCAACGACGCTCGAGCCTTGCTTGAATCCCCGTCGGTGAATCCGGGTTGAAGGACACCATAGGGGCAATGACATAGACCTCATCAACGCCGCTATGCGCGAGCACATCCACTGATGTTGCAGAGACCGCACCACCATCGATGTAGGTCTGTCCATGGATCTCAACCGGTGTGAACCAGCCAGGGATTGCGCACGAAGCCATGACTGCACTGGCCAGCGGCGCTACGGGGGCCCCGGGCCTTCCGAAGACCACACGATGACCGTTGGAGTAATCAGTTGCTGCTACCCACAGGTTCGGGTGCGCGGACCACTCCCCGAACGGGGTCACCGCATCGATCAGGTGTCCGATCCGCTCCAGAGATTTGCCACCTTCGGGAAGGAATGCAGACAACACGGTGGTGGCCGGTAACTGCCCTAGGTTGCGCAAGCTCGAGCGAATCAGGGCCGGTGAACCGGGGCCCCGAAAGCGCGGGAGGCCGGGCCGGTTGCCGCCGGTTGCACGGGCGGGGTCCCATTCATAGCCAGCGAGTGGGCCGGTCGTGACCTGCTCATCGCGATAGTGCGTAATCAGTTCATCGATACTCACTCCGCTAGCCACCAGCGCAGCGAGGACCGATCCTGCGCTCGTGCCGACGATAATGTCGACCTCCCTCGGCTCGAGTCCCGTGGCGTTCTGCCATGCCGACAGCGCACCAACCGCCCAGGTGCCACCCAGCACCCCGCCTCCGCCGAACACCAAAGCTCGACGCGTTGGGCGCCTGGAGGGTCGATCGTGGGTCATGCCCTAACTCGCATCTGCTCGCCCCGGGATTATGCGAAGTCCTGTCTCCTTCGCCGATGCTTCCTTCAACTCCGTCAGCGCATCCGCAAGTCCGACAACAATCACATCAACATCAGCAAGGGCATCTCGATCAGCAGTCAATCCAATAAAAAGGCATCCTTGGTAGGAGGTGAGTCCGATGCCTAGAGCTTGGCCATGAACTAAAGGTGAGAAGGGGTACGCCTCGACCATCTCACTCGCCGCCGCGTAGAGCGGCCTTTGCGGTCCGGGCACGTTGATGATGGAGACGTTATAGGCGCGCTGGGACAACGTTGCGCCCACTCGTGACCCGAGTGCGTGCAACGTGGGTGGACCAAATCCAGCCGCGCCGGCGAGCGCCTCCGCAGCAACGAATCGTTCCTTGGATCGCAGATCACGCATGTGGAAGGCGATTTGGTGAAGGCGGACTATCGGATCAGCTTCTCCGACAGGAAGGTCGATCAAGAATGCACCCACCTCGCCGGTAATGGCCCTCTCTCGCCGGGACGATGTGTCGGTTTGGATGCTGACGGGAACAAGAGCACGAAGCGTGGCCGATGTATCAAGGACCCGACCGCGATTCATCAACCATTCGCGCAACGCACCAGTCACCACCGTTAGGACGACGTCGTTAACCGTCCCCACAGTGGAGCCACGGACCTCCCGAAGGTCGGCGAGTGAAAGCCGTGTCGTAGCGAAGCGCCGCTGTGCTCCGATCCGGGCGTTCAGGGGACTGTCGATCGGTGCACGGACGATCGAAGCAACCGTACGTGCCACGTCCACGCTGGTGTCCCGCACCCACCTGCCGAAAGCTTCCGCAGCGGCGCCAGCGTCTTTCGCCGCGCTCGAGGTTACGTCCCAAGCAACGGATGGTCGGGTTACGACGCTGGTGAGTGCTGCGGCGACGAGTTCGACGTCGCTCGGAGTTGGCCGTGGGCTCCACGCATCGGGAGTGTCCTCAACCGCCTCAGCATTCGAGTCGAGCATCACCTGGGCGATATCGATACCACCGGTACCGTCCACCAAAACCTGATGACTCTTAGTGACGACGGCAAAGCACCCATCTTCGAGTCCTTCGATGAGATACATCTCCCACAACGGCCGGGCACGATCCAACGGACGGGCCATAAGGCGGGCGACGAGTTCATCGAGTTGGGCCCGCGTCCCTGGATTCGGCAACGCCGACCGTCGAACATGGAACGTGACATCGAAAGTGGAGTCGTCGACCCAGACCGGACGGGAAAGCCCCCACGGGACCTCCCGCAGCCGCTGACGGTAGCGGGGTACGTGCGCGATCCGGTTGCGGATCAATCGCACCAGACTCTCGTGGTCGAAGCCGCCGGCGGGAGGGCGGAAGATCGCCACGCCACCCACGTTGCGTGGCGTAACGGCGTCCTCGGCGAACCAAATGGCAGCGTCGATGGCATCTAATCGATCCATGCTCAACTCCCACTCCCGACGAACCTCCAGTGTGACACGCGCAGGCGAGCCACGCTGGCACGTGGATGACCCCGTATTCTGCTCGTTATGCGCTTCCCCGCAGCCCTTGCTGCCGCCTCCTTGGCCATCGGCGTTCTTAGTTTGGGGACTCCAGCGGCCTTCGCGAGCAGCGGAGCCCCAGCCGCGTCCGGCGGCACCAGTTCAGCGGCTGTCACGGGCTTTAGTAAGACTGCGGTGCCGGTGCCACCGCGCAAAGTAAAGAAGCCGATCGCAGCCACCCGAGCCGCCAAGGCCAAGAACGTCCCGGACCGACCGATGGATGACCGTTCTGGTCGCCGGATCGTCTACGACAAGTCCTTGATGACCGTCTGGGTCATGGATCGAAGTGACCAGGTGGTTTATCGCTTCCCCATCGTCGGGCGGTGGGATCGCCCCGTGGCCGGTGAGTACACGATCTACTCCAAGTCCGACCGAAGCGGCAATCCCAATTCGCGTGTCACGTTCGACCACATGACGCGTTTCGCCTACGGCAACGACGGTAAGACACCGATTGGTTTCCACAGCATCCCGATCTACTACGACGGGCGCATGATGCACGGTATCGATCAACTCGGGCTGCCTATCGCAAGCGGTGGCTGTATTCGAATGCATGAAGATGATGCTGAAGCACTCTACGAGTGGTCCAAGATCGGTGACCGGGTAGTCGTTCTCGCTTCTCCCTGATGTCAACTGCGACCGGCGGCCCTTACGCAGCTGCCGAATCTCGAAGTTTCGCCAGCGATCGGCGAAGCCTCTTGCTCGTGGCCACTTCGGACAGCAAAGATCCCGTCCGTCTGCAGAGCAGAACACTCTTATCCTCGGGTATCGAGTGCACCGGAACACTGATGCCCGATTCAGTTAACACTTCGCTCACACGCGCGGCACTTCGAGAGTCACGTCGTGAATACCGATTGACCACGACGCTCACACATGAGTGCGAGACAAGTGTGAAGATGCGCGGCAGATCAACAGTCAGACGCGTCACACTGACCGCGTCAGGCTGCGTCACCGCGAAGACGGTGTCGCTCACCTGCAGCACGGATCGTGTGGCGCTGTCGCGCAAGGGCAGACCACCGGGCATGACGTCGTCGATTTCGTCGGTGTTCAACAGCGGATTGATGTCGATCACCACTCGATCAAAAAGTTGCGCGCATGTTCGTACAACCCGATCCATAGAGGCAGGTCGCAGCTGATGCCACCGCTCCGGGGAGCCGATACCGCTCATCAACCACAACCGGTCATCGAGGCGACGACACGCTGATCCAAGGGATCTTGCATCCAAAGCTCCCTGGTCTGCGTAACGCGCAGCGACAAGTAATCCGCTCACGTCTTCAGTCATGCCCACGAGCAACGCAAGGGACGGTCCGATGGTGTCTGCGTCGATCAGGCAGACCCGCTCACCGGAACGCGCCCACGCTTCGGCGACACCGAGGGCGATCGTGCTGCGACCCGGTGCTCCCGCCGGTCCGTAGACGGCTGTTACTCCGCGAGCACTCCGATTACCTGTTTCGATCGGTGAATCACCAGCGCTGGAGTCCATGCTCGAACGTCTTTCGCGTTGGAGCTCAGTAACGATTCGATCCAGAGCTTCGCTTTCACCCCAGCGCACAATCGACGCGATACCCCAATGCCTTGCTCGGTCCGCAGCCATCGTCGTCGGAGGCAATCGCGACGACGATCCGGTCTCCCACACCGGGAATAGCCGCAATGGTGTCAGCGCTTAGGCGCGGGGTATTGAGGTCAATAACCACCGCGGCCTGCGCCTCGACGCTAGCCGCGGCAAGTACGTCAACGGCTTCAACGCAGCGCCGCACCACGGTGAAGCCTCGTCGGGTTATCTCGGCGATCCAGTTCGCCTCTTCCGACCTGCTCGGCGTGCACCAAATCACCCGATTCACGACGGCAAACTCTGACTCAAGGCCGGTACCGCTACCAGATCGATAACGCCGGCTCGCGAGGCTTGGACCAGGACTGCCACATCATTGGGTGCCACGCGCACCACCACCGCCAACTGACGTCCCATGGAATCAGCAGACACGGTTTCGACGAGCACGTTCTCCAACACCCGGTTCGGACCTGAGCTGGCGTCAATTGAGGAGACCGGGCCACTCATCGGTGAATCGCTGGGTGTGCTCCAAATATCGACCCGATCACCGGACGACAGGTCGATCGGGGCATGCAAAGGATCAACGCCGAGGGTCACAATGCGAATGGGCTCGGTAGTGGACGGCCCAAGTGCCGAGCGAGGAATCAACTCTCCTTGGGAGATAGGAAAACGCAGTTCCCCGGTGGGTGGTTCATCAATCGGCAGGTAATCCTCGGACACCGATCCCAAAGCGACAGTGATCGGTTGCACGTGTAGCGCTGGTGCCCCCACGGATAGGTCACGGGAGGCCTGCCACACAGTGACGGTGGGCGCGTCCTGCGACATGACATGGGCTCCGATGAACATAGAAGCCACTACGAGACTCAAACCGAGCCATAGTCGCATATCCGTGCGGCGCGAAGTTCGGATCCGGGAAGCCCGTGGCGGTGCTGTTTCGCTTGCAGCAGTGGCGGATCGGGGGCGACGTTTCAATGAGTTCGGTAAGCGCATTCGGAAAGACTGCGACAACAATCCTTCGAACGCCAACGACTATCCACAGACACGTTCCCGACGCGTGAGTTATCCACAGATCCGGGTCGACGAGTGATTCCTCGGAACCTTTTGGGACTATGGAGGCGTGGACCCACGCTTCTTGACCCTGGCCGATGTTGCAGAGACTTTGAATATCTCGGCCTCCCAGGCCTACGCCCTGGTGCGGTCAGGGGACCTTCCTGCCATCAAGGTCGGGGGCAGAGGTCAATGGCGCGTAGAAGTCAGCGAGCTCGAGGAATATATCCAGCGAATGTACGAACAGACGCGGTCCTTCATCGCTACCAATCCTGCTGAAGATGCGAGCGAAGTTCACTGAGTTGAGCCGAACCGCCCACCTACCGAACCGCCCAATCCGCCGGCAGTGTGATCGAGTCGATCTGAGCCCACGGGATCGTGATGTCAGTGGCGACTGACCCATTTCCTGGCAGCCGCACCGTCACATGATCAGCACCCACCCAGGTCACATGCCCGCGGTGTTCGAACCCGCGCGTGGCAATCTGTATCGATTCACCCATCAGGTCACGCAAAATCGACTGCCACGAGCCAGAAATGGGGCCCGAGAGTGCGGCTAATGATTCCTCGTGAAGGACCCGCGGCAGGGACGAAATAGCCACAACAGTGTGAGTCGGGATCAGCACATCCCGATTGCTGCGCACAATGAGATAGTCCCGTGCGCGCACTACAACGGAGCCCGTTGTCCAGGCAGATTCCCCTCGCGCCACGGCAACCCCGGCGCCGATCGGAAGCGCAGCAATCCGCTCTGCGAATGTGACGTCCGCCATCTCGGCAACAGCCAACCCCCGCGCTTCCAGGCGGACGTCTGCGTCGTCATCTGCCTGAACTGCGCCAGCAGCCTCTACCCAGACCGCTGGAGGTAGGTGCCCGTTTTGCTCCATGGACGTGTCATTCCCCGATAACGCCTGGGCTAAACACCTCGTTTTCGGACCGAAATGTTTGGACGCACCAACACGTGGGAACTACCCAAGTGTCCGACGGTCGAGTGCACGACCCCAGCCAGGACCTTGACAAGGCAGCATCACCATGGGTGATAATGTCAAATAACAGCAAACTACATCAAACAAAGGCTAAAGCCAGTAAACGCTGGTTACGACGAGGGGTCGATCATGGAAACGGCACACGAGACTGCGGGCGCACAAAGCGATACCGGAGAGGGATCGGTACAACTACGAGTTGTCCGCGGGGAACGGGCGGATTCAGCTCCACGCCAGATGGCGCTGCCGCTCACCTGGCAGGTCGGCGGGATCCCGCCACACCGCCCACGCCCGGATATTTGCGAGTAGTGCGCGATGAAGACGAGCGGGCCGAGTTGGCCACCACAGCCGACGGCCGGCCACACCCGATTGCCTGGACCGCCCAGATTGCACGGGCCGTATACGAGGTGGCCCAAGGTGAGCGCCCAGCCAGTCAACTGCGTCGGCACGTCTCTCGCGAGCAGTTGGCAACGCTGGCTATTCGGGGTACGTCGTACGCCCGGCATCCCGCAGCACGCTCATCACATGGCATGTCGCGGTTGCGCCAGGTGCGTGCGGTTCGGTGTTGCATCGTTGCGCCCGGCATCATCGAAGCATCGGCCGTCTTGGTCGGAGCAGCGCGCTCCCATGCAGTGGCCCTGCGGATGGAAGCCCGTCCCGGCAGCTGGCTAGTGACCGCTGTCGACTTCCGGTGAAGTCACGCGCAGATCAGCGCTGCTTCTTGCGGTTTTGGCGTTCGGCACGGCGGCGTTCGGCGCGTGAGGCATCAGGATCAACTTCCACGATGCCTTCGTCGTCGGACTCCATCTCCCCGTGCATCACGCCACCTGACTCGTCTGGGGCCGAGTAGTCCATATGCTCCGGACGCGCGGGCTCAAGTCCCTTCGCCTCGATCGTGGGTGCCGCTGCCGACGACTGCTGTGAGCCTGCAGCTACCGCGGCAGCAATCGCTGCACCCGCCTCGCTATCACTGGCATCAGCCAGGACATCGATCTGCTCGGCAACTTCCGGGGCTACCTGTGGCTTCACTTCGACTTCCACGTTGAAGACATAGCCGACCGTTTCTTCTTTGATCGCATCCATCATCGCCATGAACAGGTCATATCCCTCGCGCTGGTATTCCACCAGTGGATCACGCTGAGCCATCGCCCGAAGGCCGATGCCATCGCGTAGGTAGTCCATCTCGTAAAGATGCTCGCGCCACTTGCGGTCGAGCACAGTCAAGATCACCCGGCGCTCAAGTTCGCGAGTTACCTCTTCGCTGAGTTCTGCTTCGCGCTTGTCATAGCCGCGCTGGGCGTCATCAACCAATATCTCACGCAGGAAGTCCGCACTGAGGCCCGGGCGACCACCCCCGGATTCCTCTTCCACATCCTCAATCGACGGTGACACGGGGTACAACTGATGCAACGCCGTCCACAGCTTTTCCAGATCCCAATCCTCGGGATACCCATCTGCGGTGGCTTCGTTAACGTAACTTTCAATCGTGTCGGTAATGAAGGTCCGAACTTGATCCTCGATGTCCTCGCCCTGAAGAACCCGACGACGCTCGTCGTAGATAACCAGACGCTGGCGATTCAAGACATCGTCGTATTTCAAGACGTCTTTGCGAATCTCGAAGTTTTGCGCTTCCACCTGCGTTTGCGCGGAGCGAATCGCATTGGTGACCATTTTGGCTTCAATCGGAACATCGTCGGGGACATTAAACCGACGCAAGAACGCATCGACCATATCGGCTTTGAACAACCGCATGAGGTCGTCTTCGAGCGACAAGTAGAACTGCGATTCACCTGGGTCGCCCTGGCGGCCAGAGCGTCCACGTAACTGATTATCGATGCGGCGAGACTCGTGACGTTCGGTGGACAGGACGTACAAACCACCCAGTTCGACAACCTCATCGTGCTCAGCCTTAACCGCAGCCTGCGCTTGTTCGAGAGCTGCCGGCCATGCAGCTTCGTAGGCTTCAGGATCCTCAGCCGAAGAAAGGCCCTTCTGGGTAAGCGCCGCAGCAGCCATGAACTCTGGATTGCCACCCAACATGATGTCGGTGCCGCGTCCAGCCATGTTCGTTGCGACGGTCACGGCACCTCGACGACCAGCCTGCGCGACGATGGCGGCCTCGCGCTCGTGGTTCTTGGCATTGAGTACTTCGTGGGGAACGCCGTTCTTCTTCAACAGCGCGGACAGGTGCTCGGACTTCTCGACGCTAGTGGTGCCGATAAGAACCGGCTGCCCCGCCTCGTGGCGTTCGACGACATCCTCGACAACCGATGCATATTTCGCCTCGGCAGTACGAAACACTAGGTCTGGCTGATCAATGCGGACCATCGGTCGATTGGTGGGAATGGGCACAACACCGAGGTTGTAGATCTGATTGAACTCGGCCGCTTCTGTCATGGCCGTACCGGTCATGCCTGAGAGTTTGTTGTACAAGCGGAAGAAGTTCTGCAGCGTTACCGTGGCAAGAGTTTGGTTTTCCGCCTTGATTTCCACACCCTCTTTGGCCTCGATCGCCTGATGCAGTCCTTCGTTATAACGACGTCCTTTAAGAATTCGGCCTGTGTGCTCATCGACGATCACCACACCGCCGTCAAGGAGCACGTAATCACGATCCTTCTTGAACAATTCCTTTGCGCGGATAGCGTTGTTCAGAAAACCGACGAGTGGGGTGTTGACGGTGTCGTAGAGATTATCGATACCGAGTTGATCTTCCACTTTGTCGATCGCCGCCTCGAGGACACCAATGGTCCGCTTCTTCTCGTCGACTTCGTAATCGACATCCTTCTCCAGTAATCGCACAATGCGAGCAAACTCTGAATACCAGGCGGTTGGTTGGTCGGCTGGTCCACTGATGATTAAGGGCGTGCGTGCTTCATCGACCAGGATGGAGTCGACCTCGTCGACCACCGCAAAGTTGTGGCCACGTTGCACCATCTCGGTTTGAGACCACGCCATGTTGTCGCGCAGGTAATCGAACCCGAACTCGTTGTTCGTCCCATAAGTGATGTCGGCTGCGTAGGCCTCACGCCGCTGGGCCGGGGTCATCTGGCTGAGGATTACGTCCACTTCCAGGCCGAGAAAGCGGTGAATCCGGCCCATCCACTCGGCATCGCGCTCGGCGAGGTAATCGTTGACGGTCACCACGTGAACGCCGTCGCCGGACAGTGCATTCAGGTAGGAGGGCAAAGTCGCTACCAGGGTCTTGCCTTCCCCCGTACGCATCTCGGCGATATTCCCCATGTGGAGGGCAGCACCGCCCATGATCTGAACGTCGTAATGCCGCTGCCCGAGGGTGCGACGGGCGGCTTCGCGCACGGTGGCGAATGCCTCAGGCATGAGGTCGTCCAAACTCTCGCCGTCGGCATAGCGAGCCTTGAACTCGTCGGTCAGAGCCCTCAGTTCTTCGTCGGTCAAGGAGATGTAGTCGTCCTCGATGGCGTTGACGGCCTTGGCAACCGCCTCCAACTTACGAAGAGTCTTGCCCTCACCGGCTCGCAGGACTTTGTCCAGCACTCCCACGTTGCGACCTTTCGACACTGCCGCCTGCTTGCGGCCTGTGATTGCGAGCGCGCAGCGCCCGCGTGGACTAAGCCGGGTAACTCGGAGATCCCCTCCGGCAACCTGGCCCCGCCATCGTAGACGCCGCTGGAACACTGGTGCGCATGGCGTCCGATCCCGTAGTGACCTTGAGCGATGGCCACGTGACCCTTGAGCCCTCCATCCTGCAATCCCCCGATGCCTTCCCATCGACGGCTCGGTGCCTCACGTGGCGGGCCCGCCGGCTGTCCAGCGGCAGCGAGCTCGGGGTCATCCATCTGGTACCCGATCCCTTCGGTGAATCCCCGGTGCGCGCTCGGCTGGAGATCAAAGTGGACGCAGGTGCCGACACCGCAACGGTCCAGGCCCTGGCCCAGGCTGTCCGCTTGGCGTGCTCATGGGCATTCTCTGCATTGAATCTGGCCGTGATCACCTGGCTCGGACCGAGCGAACCTTCCCAGCGTGCGGTGGTCAACGAGGTCGGTTTTCGCGTCCATCCTTTTCCGCAACGTCGAGCGATCGACGGGCCTTCGGGGCCCATCGATGCCTGGTACGCCGACCTCACACCGCGTGATGCGCGCGCCCCCGCGCGGCGGCCCCTCACGGTTCGCGAGCACCACGTGCTTACCGCCATGGCCCGGGGAAGGTCCAATCAACAGATCGCGGCCTACCTGGGGATCAGTGAAAACACCGTCAAGAATCATGTACGGTCGATTCTCGAGGTTCTGCAGGCTCCATCACGCACCGCGGCGGTCATCGAGGCGCTGCGAACCGGATTAGTTTCCGTGGAATTCGATCCTCAATAAGCCTGAATAAGCCTGAATCAGCACTGTCCACATGCGGTGCACGCGCACTCCACACCCGAGGGGCATACGGGTGACTTTCCAGATGCTTTCGGGCACCTTCAAGGGATGCGCGATTTCACCACGAGCCTCATTGACCTCGTCTTGGGTAGATCATGTGCCGGATGCGATGAACCTGGGCTGCTGATATGCCAGGACTGCAAGCAGGCATTGCAACCTCGCATCCGACTCAGGCGCGACCTAGATGTCAGCGACCTCATGGAGGGTCTACGAATTCCGGTCATCTGCGCACTGGACTATCGCGGTACAACGCGACAGGTTCTCTACCGCTATAAAGACCACCGCATACGTCAGTTGGCAATCTTCCTAAGACCCGCCCTTGCCGAATCCATCACCTTCGCTGCCCACCACGTGGGGATCGAGCTCCGGCAGGCGCTGCTCACTCCGTTGCCCACGCGCCGCAGCAGTATTCGACGACGAGGTTTCGACTCGACGGCGCACCTAGTCCAAAGCGCGGCCCCACTCACTGGGACAGCTGGGATGCGCCACCTCTTGGCTGATGTTCGAAAACACGGGGCCGCTAAGCATGTGGGTGCCTTCGAACGGGAGCAAAGGGCGATCGATGCCTTTCGAGTTCGAAAAGAAGGCTCCCTGCCGACACAGCCGGTGATCCTTGTGGACGACATCGTGACCACCGGCGCCACCGTGAAAGAAGCCGCCGAAACATTGCTGGTGGCCGGGGTTCAGGTGGTAGCAGTAGCGGCGGTCGCCGGAACTCCGTGACTACTCACTTGCTACCCCGGATAGGTGGGCGCTGTTGCGTTAACCCGACCGGACCAACTTCCCGTGGTGTTGTCGTAGACCACGCCATCGGCCGCCGCCACAAAGTGGGGAACCCGGGCGCCGCGGCAATCGATATGGGCCCCTCCGGCGCACCTTGGGGGGTAAGCGATCCACGCCCGATGGTTATCTCAAAGACCTGCAAAGAGCCTGCGCTCTCGCTCCCTAGGACCGCCAGCGAGTCGGCACTCGACCAGGCCACATCCACCACCTCGACGAGCCTGGACTCCACTCGAATCGGGGCCTGGACTGTGATGCCCACGCGCCCGCTCGTCGACGCTCGCACTACCCGCGCCAACAACACATACGACCGAGGTCCGCTGTCGACAAGCAGAGCAGCGCGGGTGCCATCCCTGGATGGGACTGCGGCAGTGAGCACATCCGAATCGCCCAATCCCTCGACGGCGATTGGAAAGGCTCGACCCGTAGGTGAAAACAAGGCCAAGGTGCCTGAATCGTCGACCGCCCAAACGTTCACATTCCCGTCGTAAGCAAAGTTGACCGGTGAAGGCAACTCATCAAACTCAAACAGCGTCGAGCCAGGCGCCATCGCACCCGACCAAACGATCCCTTCGACGTCCACTCCCAAAATGCGTGAAGCGTCCAAAGACACCGCGATGTCTGCCAGCAACGGTTCTCGGGTTCCTGCCTGACCGGCAACGGGGATCGTGCCGTCGTCCGTTAACTCACGCACACCGATGGTCGATGCCACGTACGGAGCAGCGTTGACAGCCAGCCCTGCAGGATCTACTTCTGGCCAAGCGTCGCGCGACTGCGGGTTCCCAATACCCGGCACGAAGAAGGGTTGGCCAGCGGCCGTGATATCCACAGCTTGAACATCAGGCAATTGCCGCAGCGTCCACACCAACTGTTGTGACAACGCACGCCGCGTGGAATCGTCGGCCAGTTGGACAGAGGCGCTCAGATCCACTCGTGCCGTTCCACCGTCAACCAAAACCGCATCGATGTTCAAATCCACGCCGTCGGGGAAGCCCGTTCTTACAGCAGGACGCAGCCAATCGTTGGGGCCTTCGATCAACCGCCGAACCAAGGTGCTCGCGAGCCCTGGCCCGACCACCGGCAACATCCGCGCGTCGGGCACCAAAGTCTGAAAGGTTGGGTTGAAGAAGTAGAGAGCGTATGGGCGAAATGCTCGATCTACGTCGGTTTGCGACAACAGCAGGCCGTTCGGCAAACCGTCGATTCGAAGGCCAACATCGGTCTCCACAATCCGAAACGTGGCGATCGCTTCAGTTCCGGGTGGATCTACTTCGTACCGGCCGTTGGAAGCGATACGGCCTACCTGGGCAGCTCGCACTTGAATGCTGGGGCCGCTTTCGGACAATGCCGGCGCGCCCTCGTAGACCACCACTTGCGATGAACTGTCCCACCGGGAACTGGTTTCCGGCGTGAGGTATTCGCGCGCGACCGCGTGGTTTCCGTCGAATGATGCGCTGGCCTCTAAGAACCCCTGGACGATCTGAGGGGCCGTCATGTCAGGACTCGGTGGCCGGGCGATCACACGTATGAACTGGTCCACGTTGCTGCCCGTCACCTGCGCACCTTGTTGGATCGGACCGGTCGTGGGCACTTGGGCGGTAAACGCTTGGGGGACGCTGGCACCACTTCCGCAGCCTGCGAGCATCAGCCCGCTCACCACCAGTGCAAGGGCGCGCATCATCGTTCATTCCCACTGTCGATGTTCACCGTCATCACAATGGACTCATCGATGTGCACTGCACGTTCATCGTGGCGCACAGACGGTCGTTCCCGTGAGAACGCACCGTCGGAGTCGTGGCGATCCTCACCTGGGTCAAGATCAGCCACCTCCTCGGACAGCGGTAGGACCGCATGAGTCACCGATCCCCCGGCAACACGCGGCAAAGTCAACCGGAAACAGGCGCCTGCGCCCGGCTCACCCCACGCCTCGAGCCAACCCCCGTGCAAACGAGCGTCTTCCAAGGCAATGGCAAGCCCCAGTCCGGTTCCCCCGGTGGTGCGCGCTCGCGCGGGGTCTGCACGCCAGAACCGGTTGAAGACCAGCGCTGCCTCCCCTGGGCGAAGGCCCACACCGAAATCGCGCACCGTCAATGTGATGACGTCGGCATCCCCCGCCAACTCCACAAGGACACCTTGCTCATCTCCGTGTTCGATGGCGTTATCTATCAGGTTCCGCACGATGCGATCGATGCGGCGCGCGTCACCGACGGCAGAGCAGGGACGCTCATAAGCTGCGAATCGAACACGCAATTTGCGGCTGTTAGCCAAAGGCTCGCTTCCGTCGATAATGCGCTGAACCAGGGGAGCAAGATCAACTGATTCGCTCTCCAGTTTTGCAGCGCCGGCATCGAAGCGCGAGATCTCCAGCAGATCGGCAAGGAGTGCTTCAAATCGATCCAACTGGTTTTGTAGCAGTTCCGCCGACCGCGCTATCGCCGGCGTAAGCGAATCCCGGGATTCAAAAAGGACATCGGCCGCCATTCGAATGGTGGTGAGTGGGGTGCGAAGTTCGTGGGACACGTCGGATACGAAGCGCTGCTGCACGCGAGAGAGCTCCTCTAGCTGGGTGATCTGGGCGTCGATGCTCTCCGCCATTTCGTTGAAGGACCGAGCCAGTTGGGCGAGATCGTCTTCACGTTTGATGGGAATCCGCTCATCTAAGTTTCCAGACGAAAGTCGCTCGGCTGTTCGCGCTGCAGCACGCACCGGCACCACAACCTGTCTGGTCACGATGTAGGCGACAACGCCGAGTAGGGCCACGAGCACCACGCCGGCGGCGAGAATCGAACCGCGCACCAAATCCAAGGTCTGTTGCTCTTGAGCCAAGGGGAACAGGTAGTACAACTCGTACGGCCCCACGGTAGGGATGCTCAACGGCGCCCCCACGGCTAGCCCAGGCACCGACCGGCCGTCCAGGAAGCGGATCTCCGTAAACGTCCACGACTGTCGCTGGGTGCTTGTTACTGCTTCACGAAGCGCCGGGGGCACGCTGGCCACTGCAACGAGGTTGGTTCCGCGCTCGGGTGCACCAGCGTTGGAGAGGCTCGATAGAAGCAAGACCTCAAACGTGGCTGGTGAGCCGGCTCGGGTTGCCAGCGAGGTCACCACACCGTCGACCAATCGCGAGGGTGATGGCGTTGATGGTCCGGTGTCGGCTGCATCCAAAAGGCGCTGCGCCTCCCCCAGTCCAGCAGTCGCCTCACCGACCGAGCCGCGCTCCTTCGCCTCGAGCAGACCGGTGGTGACGCGCGACAACAACAGCAGACCCAAAGCCCCGACCACCACGATCGACAACACCAATGTTGTGCTGGTGACGCGAATGAACAACGAACGACGCCACAACCGCCTAACGGCGCGGGGGAAGAACAGCAGGGCGCGGGACATGACCGCGATCAGACTGTGCCGGCCTTGTATCCGACTCCGCGCACCGTGAGGACGATCTCTGGAGCCTCAGGATCGTGTTCGATCTTCGCGCGCAGCCGCTGCACATGAACGTTCACCAAACGGGTGTCCGCTGCGTGCCGATACCCCCACACCTCCTGCAAGAGTGCTTCGCGTGTGAACACCTGTCCAGGCCTCTTGGCCAAGCACGCAAGAAGATCAAACTCCAGCGGCGTCAGGGTAAGCACGTCGTTGCCACGACGCACCGTGTGCCCGCTGATGTCGATCGTGAGATCGCTGATTGTGAGGACCCGAGCACCAACATCATCCGTACGACGAATGCGCGCACGGATTCGCGCGACCAACTCCTTCGGCTTGAACGGCTTGACGATGTAATCGTCAGCTCCCGATTCCAGCCCCACCACAACATCGACGGTGTCTGATTTTGCAGTCAACATGACGATCGGGGTGCCAGATTCCGCGCGGATCGCTCGGCAGACGTCAATGCCGTCCATCCCTGGCAGCATCAAGTCGAGCAGAACCACATCAGGCTTGGCGGCGCGGAAAGCATCGATAGCTGTGCTGCCATCTCCGCAGAAGACAGGCTCGAATCCCTCCCCGCGAAGCACAATGCCCAACATCTCAGCGAGGGCGGCATCGTCGTCGACCACAAGGATCCGGCCGCGGGTCCGGGGAGACACGGAGGGTGCGCTCATGTGCCTATGGTGTCACTTCCGGAATTCCCACGAGCAGAACCAGCGCAGCGGGTGCGTTATTGACCCCGTGGGCCACCATTGCCGCCCCCAAGGATCCGGTCTTCCACCGCACCCAGCCATAGACCAAACCAATGGGCAGCAGCAGGAAGAACCGGATCGGTTCAAAGTGGAACGCAGAGAACGCGACGGCGGAGATGATGATCGTCAATACGGCCCCCACGCCCCTCTTGCGAAGCGCGTTGAACAGTAGTCCCCGGAATGCGATCTCCTCGACGATCGGCGCACCCACCATGATCATTACCGCGAATAGCAGCAGCGTCCAGAAGGGCCCATCGTCGCGCAATTCCAAAGCGACATCGCCCGCGGCAGACGAGAAGTCGCCCGCGATGGCTTGGGTAATCAGAGCCACGATCCCGGCAAACAGCAAGCCGACGAATCCGGCGAGCACCCCCCACCCGGCATCGCTCCAGGACAAGCGAAAGCCCAAGTCAATACGCGGACCGTTGCCTTTCCACTGCGTGACGAATAGCGGCCAGCCGGCTAGAGCCACCCAAGGAAACAAGGTGCCCACGATTGCGGTTACCGCGAGCGGTGCATCCAGTGCGATCAGCGGTACGGCTGCCAAAATCCCCAACACGATGGCGCCCACCAGGGTGAGAGCCGCCGAGCCCAATCCCCACCGCGGCGCCCGCAATACCGCCCCGCGCTCAAGTGCTTCGGTGACAGTGACCGGGCAACCGGGGTAGTCAGCGGGCGGGAGCATGGGAGTGCTCGGCGTGTTCTGCGTGCTCGGCGTGTTCTGCGTGTTCGGCGAACTGGGTGCGCTGTCCCCCGGCGTGGTCATCACCCCATTGTGCGCGACACCCCCGACTCCACCCCCTCCTCCCCGATGCGGTGTCAAACGTCGGGCAAGAAATTGCGGAACTGGCCCGACGTTTGACACCGCATCGGGGCAGGAACTCGCAGGGGTTTAAGCGAGGACTGCGGAGAGCTCTCCCAGACGCGTCGGCAGCACCCGGTACCAGGTCCAGTACCCGCGCTTCTCCGAGGCAACGAGTCCAGCCTTCGACAGCACCTTCAGATGGTGGCTGACCGTGGGCTGCGACAAACCCAACGGTTCGGTCAGATCGCATACGCACGCTTCGCAGCCGGGCAATGTCCGCAGCAGGGCAAGGATCTGCAATCGCGCCGGATCGGCCACCGCCTTGAGCAGCACAGCCAATTCCTCGGCCGTCGACCGATCGATCTGCTCGCCCAATCCCGAGGGGCAGCACGCCGGGCCCGCCACCGGAATCCTGGGAGCAACGGCAACTCGGGAGCTCGACGACACAGGCACATATCTATATTGACATAGATCGATATGGATGCCAAGGTTCGACGCGTGCCGCGCCGCTTATTCGCCGAGTACCTCGGCACCGCGATGCTCGTCGCTGCCGTTGTGGGCAGCGGAATCATGGGAACGCTTTTAACGAACGACGACGCTGTCATCCTGATACTCAATGCACTCAGCACGGTCCTCGCCCTGGGCGTGCTCATCTGGATGCTCGGCCCGATTTCTGGTGCCCACTTCAACCCCGCTGTAACAGCGGTCACGTTGGTCAAGCGCGAGGTCAACCCCGGTGAGGGCTTCGCCTACATCGTCTTCCAAATACTCGGCGGCCTCTCTGGCGTGGCGCTGGCCAACGTGATGTTTGAACTGCCCGCCTTCGATCCGTCCACCAACGCGCGTAATGGATTCCCCACCTGGCTCGGCGAGATCGTGGCCACGGCTGGATTGATTCTTATCATCGGCGCCCTCACCCGAACCGGCCGCGGACACCTCGGGCCGGTTCTGGTTCCCGCCTGGATCGGCTCTGCCTACTTCTTCACGCTCATCGACATCCTTCGCCAACCCAGCAGTCACCATCGGTCGATCCATGACCGATACCTTCACCGGAATCGCCCCATCGGATGTTCTGCCGTTCATCGCCTTCCAGTTGATCGGAGCCGCCGTCGGGGCGCTGCTCACCGAGGTGCTGTACCCGCGCAAGCACCCTGAGCCGCTCGACCTGCCGGATCCCGTTCACCAGAAAGGCTGAGATGTCCCAAAAGCCCACCGTCCTATTCGTCTGCGTTCATAACGCTGGCCGCTCGCAAATGGCTGCCGCCTACCTCGCGCATCTATCCGAAGGGCGCATCGAAGTGCGCTCGGCTGGATCGGCACCCGGCGACGCCGTGAACCCCGCTGCGGTCGAAGCGATGGCCGAAGAAGGCATCGACATCAGCGCAGCAGTCCCCAAAATCCTCACAACCGAAGCCGTCCAGGAGTCCGACGTGGTGATCACCATGGGCTGCGGCGACACCTGCCCGGTGTTCCCCGGCAAGCGCTACGAGGACTGGGTACTCGAAGACCCGGCTGGCAAAGGCGTGGACTCGGTCCGCCCGATCCGCGACGACATCAAGGCGCGCATACAAACCCTGATCGCCGAACTCCTCCCCTAATCCCTCCCGATGCGGTGTCAGGCGTCGGGCCTGAAATCGAAGATTTCGCCCGACGCCTGACACCGCATCGGGGGAAAGCGGCTCCGGAAATGACGATGGGGCCGCACCGTTAGGTGCGACCCCATCGCGGGAGGCGGTGTTGCTGGTCGTGCTGACTTACGTCTCGTTGAGACCTGCAGTTTCCGTCATGGGCAACGGCGTGTCGTGACGCAAAGTGCAGGTCTCGGTGTTTCTAGTAGCGGTAGTGATCGGGCTTGTACGGGCCAGCCACGTCCACGCCGAGGTACTCGGCCTGCTGCTTGTTCAGCTCGGTGAGGTGGACGCCGAGTGCATCGAGGTGCAAGCGGGCGACCTTCTCGTCGAGGTGCTTGGGCAGCGTGTAGACGCCGATTGGGTACTCGTCGAGCTTGGTGAACAGCTCGATCTGCGCGAGCACCTGGTTCGTGAAGGAGTTGCTCATCACGAAGGACGGGTGACCGGTGGCGTTACCGAGGTTCAGCAAGCGACCCTCGGACAGCACGATGATGCTGCTTCCGTCTTCGAAGGTCCACTCATCGACCTGCGGCTTGATCGTCTTGCGCTTGATTCCCGGCGGGCAGCAAGACCGGCCATGTCGATCTCGTTGTCGAAGTGTCCGATGTTGCCGACGATCGCCTGGTGCTTCATCTTCGTCATGTCCTCAGCGGTGATGACGTCGTAGCAGCCGGTGGCGGTGATGAAGATGTCGGCGGAGTCGACAACCTCATCGAGTCGAGCAACCTGATAACCGTCCATCGCAGCCTGCAGCGCGCAAATGGGATCGACCTCGGTCACGATCACGCGGGCACCTTGGCCGCGCAGTGAATCCGCCGAGCCCTTGCCAACGTCGCCGTAGCCGAAGACCACGGCAACCTTGCCGCCGATGAGGGTGTCGGTCGCACGGTTGATGCCGTCGATCAACGAGTGACGGCAGCCGTACTTGTTGTCGAACTTGCTCTTGGTGACCGAATCGTTGACGTTGATTGCCGGGAACAGCAGCGAACCGTCGCGCTGCATGTCGTACAAGCGCAGCACGCCGGTGGTGGTCTCCTCGGTCACACCCTTGATGCCAGCGGCGATCTTGGTGAAGCGATCGGGGTAGTTCGCCAGCGACTCGCGCAGCGTGTGAAGGATGACGCGGTACTCCTCGGAGTCGCTTTCATCAGCCGAGGGGACAACGCCGGTCTTCTCGAACTCCGCGCCTTTGTGGACCAGGAGCGTGGCGTCGCCGCCGTCGTCGAGGATCATGTTCGGGCCTTCGCCGTTCGGCCAATCGAGCACCTGCTCGGTGCACCACCAGTACTCCTCCAGCGTCTCGCCCTTCCAGGCGTAGACCGGGATGCCCTGGGGATCCGCCGGGGTTCCGTTCGGACCGACAACAACCGCAGCAGCGGCGTGGTCCTGGGTGGAGAAGATGTTGCACGAGGCCCAGCGGACCTCGGCGCCCAGCGCAGTGAGGGTCTCGATCAGCACCGCGGTCTGGATGGTCATGTGCAGCGAGCCGGTGATGCGGGCGCCCTTCAGGGGCTTGGTCTCACCGTATTCGGCGCGCATCGCCATCAGGCCGGGCATCTCATGCTCGGCCAGACGGATCTCGTCGCGGCCGAACTCAGCGAGGGATAGGTCGGCAACCTTGTAGTCGGGGGTGCCGTCGGGCTTGGTTAAAGACATTCCTTCTCCAGTGGTCGTTGAGTACTCGGTTCTCCGGTACTGCTGTGAGGTGCTCACGACGACGAAAGGAAGGTCCTTAGGTTGTTGGACCAATTTCACACACGCCGACGCGAGCGTCACGACGGAAACCAGGGCTCCGGGCCATCGGCGACTTGCGCTACATCCTGCCACGGAAGGTGGCTGCGCGCCCAGTGGGCGCTCCGAAGAGCGTCACAGCGCTATTGCGGCTACCGCCCGCCCAGAGGTGCTGATCTGGGCGTTGGCCTCCTCGGCAATGATCGCCACGGCCTGTCCCTGCTCGGCGGAGAGGGTCTGCTCCCCCACGCTGACCTCAGCCGGGCCCTGGAGAGCCACGACCAGACGGTAGGAGCCGGCGGCCAACTCGGCTTGCTGATCGATCACCTGGAGCCAAAACGCCGCGCCGGCGGGCGTGATGGCACCGGATTGCGAATCGGCCGCACGGATGAACTGAGCAGGAGTGGTGAAGTCCAGGACGGTCAGTGCGTGGTCGATAAACACCGGCTTGCTGGTCAGACCTAGACGCAGGACATTGTCCGAGGAGGTCATCACCTCGAAGCCGATACCGCGAACGTAACTGTGCGGAATACCCGGGGCGAGATAAACGGCATCGCCTGGAGCAAGCGTGACGAAGTCCAGTAACGGCGTGAGTGCCAGGCCGATGTCGTCCGGGAAGTCGTGTGCTGCCTTCTCGTATGCCGCGATCTCGTTTTCCGTCAATTGCCTGCTCAGCGTTCCGGCATCCTGAGCGGCACGAATAGCGCTGGGTAGTTGCCGAGCAAAGTCCGCAGCATTGTCCTTTCGCTCGACGATCATCTGGATCGCAGTGACGTGATCACGCGCGTGCAGCGCAGACGCTGCGAGCGCGAGTCCATCGATGCGCTCGATGATCTCCGCGGCATCACCCACTGGTCGCCAACCGACAAACGCATCGAAGGGTTCCAGTGCGTAGAGCACCTCGGCCTTCTCATATGGATCGGTGAGGATCTGCGGGCCGGCTATCTGCTGGTCATCCCACATTCTTTTTGCGTCGTGAGCGTTCGGGTGCACCTGCACCGACAGCGGCTGCGCAGCGGCGAGCACCTTCGCCAAGATCGGCGCCTGTTCGCGGGAGAGGTGATCGGCGAGGTTGGTGGCGGGGGTTTGGCCGGTGGATGCGGCGTCGTTCACGAGCGGTGAAGGCCCGCTCGGGTGCACGCCGAACCACAACTCCGCCTGCGGCTGTCTGAAGTATTGGTTTGCATCCGCGCCGAGCCAGGGCGCGAGTCCGTCGACCACGCCCCAGGGGTAGTCCTTGACGCTGCCTGCGATGAGGTGCATTAGTTGGTGCTAGTCCCAGTGCCGCTGTTCCCGATTCCGTTCGGACCGGGCGTGGCTTCGTCGAGCAGCATCACCGGGATGCCGTCGCGGACCGGAAAACGCGTGGCGCACTCGGTGCAGACGATCTCGTTCGCGGGTTCATCGGCCTCGACCTTTGCGTGCTTCGGACACGGGCAGGCGAGCACGTCCCACAGGTGCGGGGACAGTCCCAGCGGGGAATTCGGATACTCACTCATCAGTTTCCTCCACGCATCATGGCCAAGACGTCGTCGCGCAACTGCTGCATCGTTTGCTCGTTTTTGGCTTCCACGTTCAAGCGCAGGAGTGGCTCGGTATTACTCGGACGGACGTTGAACCACCAGTCGCCGCCATCAACGGTGAGACCGTCCATGTGATCGGTGGTGACACCACCCTGGGCGGTGTAGTGCTGCTCGATCACGGCCGTGACGCCCGCTTGGTCGTCCACCTTGGTGTTGATTTCTCCCGATGCGGCGTAGCGGTCGTAGGTGGTGAGCATCGAGGACAGCGTGGTGCCCTCCGGAGCGCCACCGAGCGCGGCGAGAGCGTGCATTGCAGCAAGCATCCCCGAATCCGCGCGCCAGAAGTCACGGAAATAGAAGTGACCGGAGTGCTCTCCACCAAATACAGCGTCTGTCTCGGCCATCGTGCCCTTGATGAAGGAATGACCCACCCGGGTCTTGACCGGAGTACCGCCGTTCTCAATCACCACTTCGGGAACCGACTTTGAAGTGATGAGATTGTGAATGATCGCCGAGCCCGGATACTTGGCGAGTTCGCGAGCGGCGATCAACGCAGTAAGCGTGGAGGGGCTGACAACGTCGCCATTCTCATCAACTACGAAGCACCGGTCGGCGTCGCCGTCAAAAGCCAGTCCGATATCGGCACCGGTCTCGCGCACGCGAGCTTGGATATCGACCAAGTTCGCTGGCTCGATCGGGTTGGCCTCGTGGTTAGGAAAGGATCCGTCGAGTTCGAAATACATTGCTTCGATGTCAAGTGGTAGTGCGGGTAATCCGGCTTCATCAGACAAGACCGCGGGGACGGTGTAACCGGCCATGCCATTGCCGGCGTCGACAACCACTTTCAGGCGGCGGATACCGGAGATGTCGACCAAATCACGCAGGTACTGCGCGTAACCGGCGAGGGTGTCCTCATCGCGGACCTCCCCGATCGGACCCTCGAAAGAGGGAATGCCGTTCTCAATCATGGCGCGGATTTCGCGCAGTCCCGATTCCTGACCTACCGGGGCAGCACCGGCCTTACAGAGTTTGATGCCGTTGTACTGAGCGGGGTTGTGGCTCGCGGTGAACATCGCACCGGGCAGACCCATCGATCCGGAGGCAAAGTAAAGCCCGTCGGTGCTGCACAGCCCGATCAGCACCACATCGCAGCCCTGTTCACGAACGCCTTCGGCGAAACTCGCAACCAGATCCGGACCCGAGGGGCGCATGTCGTGGCCGATCACCACGGCACCTGGACCACCATCGCTGGCCCGCACGCCGAGCACGTTGACGAACGCTGCACCTACATCGTGCGCGAGGTTCTCATCGAGCTGATCGGGATAGATCCCACGGACGTCGTAGGCCTTGATGATCGAATCGAGATCCCGCACCCCGTAAGGCTACCGGCGAATCACTGCGGTGGGTTCACCACAGCCGTTCATGATCGAAAGGTTCGTCTATGGACGATCGATACTGCTCACTTGATTCGGGAGTGCGCTGTTCGGGAGTGCGCTGCTGTGGCTCGAACATAGGCGACTCAGGAGCGGCCGGCTCGGGAAATTCCACTCGCGCAACGTCGGGAACAACACGTAGGTGCCCCCGACGCGAACCCAAAGGCTCCTCAGTAACGTCGATGTCGACATCGGGTGCGTATCGCGGCTTAGCGGCCTCACGAACCGCATTCGCCAGCGCTTCCAAATCGCCGGAGCTGGGCTTGAGTGCATCGGGATCGGGAGTGATGCGCACCACTTCCCAGCCCTTCGGAGCAGTGAGACGATCACTATGCATCTGACACAGGTCGTAGCAATGTGGTTCGGCATACGTGGCCAGCGGACCGACCACGGCGGTGGAATCGGCATAAACATAGGTAAGGGTCGACACAGCCGACTGAGTGCACGACGGCTTGGAACAACTACGTCGGCTCACGTCCGGCACGCTAGTGCGATCGGTGTGTGCAAGCGAGTAGCCGCGCCGACACGTCCATGGTCATCGATGGCTAGCGAACCGCGATAGCCACATCAGGGACCGCATTTGGGACCGGAACCCGGACTCGAAGCGGTTTCCACGGATAGCCGGTGATTAAATCGCCAAAGCGCGAGCGTTCGCGCACCCGGTGAGCGGCGAGCAGTGGACCCGATCCGGCAACTGGCGTAATGACCCCGGTGAACCAATCGACATCGCCGGGGGGTTCGAAGGTGATGACACGCACCTCGCCGGCAGGTACGGAGACGCGAACAGGCTCGGTCCGCTCCGCTACCTCCTTGCCCCCACGGAAGGGCAGCATCGTGACGTCGACCACCACCGAGGTAGACGGCGCGGAGATCTGGAGTTTCACATCAGTGGCCGCACGCACCGGGAGGCCCGTCACTGCCGAGGGTCCGGTAAACGGTTGCGCACCCGCCGTGAACGACGCCTCGTTTTGCACATTGCGACCTCCGAAAAATTGCCGCATCCCCGCAACAATCGGCTGATCGGAGGTCAACTCCAGTGTGGCGGGCAAAACGCCGTTGGGTGTGGACGGTAGAGCAGGCGTCATGTCCAAAATGGTGACCGCGCCCGCAGGAACGACGATGCTGTTGCGTTCGAAGGGTGCATAACTGCCGTCCTGAGCAAGCACGCGAACGGACACGATGGCGTCGTTCTCAGTTGTAGACACAACAGACAGCACGCGTGCGCCATCGCCGGCAAGGATGCCGGGCACGTACACGGTTGTGGCCGGATCGGCCGCCGCGGGGATCCAATCCGTGCCAACCGTGTCGAGTCCCACACGTTGTTCGTCGTTCACCGAAGCACCAACGCGACCGGACCGAGCAATGACATGGAATGCCGTGCCGTTAACGCCAGGGGCAACCTCATCGAGCCGCACCACTACGCGGTCTTGTCCGGGGACCACTAGGCCACGCGTGGTGGGGGTTTCGATTTCACCCTCGGGTCCGTGGATGATCACATCGACAATGGCCGACGTCACATCGGGATTGACCAGAACCACACGAGTGACGCGTCCTGCAACCGCGCCTCCACCTACGAACCAGAAGTCCGACCCGGCCGGCGCGCACGCCGTGCTTGCCAGACCCCTGGAGCGACCACTGGGAGACCTGCCCCATTGATCGGCGACCAAGCCCGGGGCTAGAGACCCTTCGCCGTATGCCTCGATGGCAGGCAACTTCGAGCCGAAGGCTTCGATCTGACCTTGCTCCCCAGGGCGGGTGATGTTCGAACTCGCGGATTCCGCGCCCGGCAAGGTGCGCAGTCCTGCCTCCCCATCGCCGCCTTGCCCCGGCTGACCAGGGATGACCGCGCCGGTGACCCGAACGCCAAGGTTTCCGCCAGCACCCGGCTCAGGACACAACAACACACTCGATCGAATCGGCTCGGCAGCCACGGTCGACTCCTCCTGTGCAGCCGGCTGTGCCTGAATGAGTTGCCCCAGTCCCACGACCAACCCGATGACGGCGATCACCACAACGGGTGCCTGCCACCGAGGATGCGCCGGGCGCACCAGAATCGTGGATGACTTTGATTCTTCGATCGGGAGTTCCTCACTCATGTGCGCTCACCTCCTCGGCGATGGCCGCACCGAGTAGGTCCTCAGCATCGAGGTCGTCGGGGTCGAGGTCGTCGGGGTCGAGGTCGTCGGGGTCAGGATCGACCACCCGACGTTCGGGTAGTGCAACGACAATCAAGGAAATGACCACGACGAGTTGGAACAGCAGCCATAGGCGTCGCGAGCCGTCGTCGAACGTGACTTCCACTTCAGCCGTTGCCTGCGCTAGCGGAACAACGAAGGACGACGACCAATCCAACGGTGTTTCGAGTGCGGCAGGGGCAAGTGGCTGGCCATCGATCACCGCTCGCCATCGATCATCCGCTGTTGCGCCGACCCACAGCACACGCGATCCAGGAGGCAGATCCAACGCCGCAGGCAGTGATTGCTGAACGTACGGATCGGTATCGATATCGCCAGGCTGCGCAATGTCGAGTGCAACCGGTACGAATCGACCGGTGGCTGTGTCCACATCCCACACCTGGGCACGTGAGGTGACGCCACCGATGCGCCAGAGAACTTCACCTTCGGCACTGGCGAGGCGACGCAAGCCCGGCTCGGAGTCCAAGGCCGGCAAGATTGAACGCGACGATCCGGCAGCGAGTTTTACGTAACGCACTCCGTAGGAACGGAGTGCATCCACTTCGCCACCACCCCGTCCGGAGGCCATAGCGGCAACGAACTCGTCGATGGGCTTCCACACAGAGGCCGGTGGAGCAGTTTCTGCATCGCCTAATGCCAGCGCCGAGCCCCCGAGCAGCGTGTATCGGACCACGCCCTGCCCGTTGTCGGACAGCACCAGCGTGCGCGGTGCCTGCGGTCCATTTGCTTCGGCTGCCACGAATGCCGGGACGTCGCTACGAGGCGCGCGCACCACAACCGTGTCGGTCCCGGGTAACCACCACACGGCGGCAGCGATGGGAGCAATTAACGCCGCGATGGCCGCAACCGCTGCCAGCGGCTGCCCCAAGGAAAGTCCTGACCGGCGAATCTTTCACGCAGGCCCTCCACCGCAACTGCGCTAGCAGCGATCATGGCCAAACCCACAACCAGCGTCATTGGTCCTGGCCAGGGCCGAACGGCCACGAGCCCTCCCGGTGGCGTGATGAGAACCAGAGATTGCACAACGCCAATAACCAGGGCCAGCAAACCAAGCACCCACCATGCACCCACCACCGGCAAAGTGTCACGGCGGAACAGGGCAAGGAAAGAAGCGAAGACCAGACCTGCGGTGACCCACAGGGGGTTCATGCCCGGGCCTCCTGGGTGCAACAGCAATACATCCAAAGGTCGCAGGTTGGGATCGATGATTGCTGGTATGTCCAAACCAGGCTCGAGTAAGAACATGCTCGGGTTGGTCACCACATGAACAGTCCACGGCATCAACGCGAGTAGCGGCGCCAGCATCGCGATGGCGAATCGAACGACGATTCCCCACGCCTGGGGTCCTAGGCGTCGCCAAGCGATGACTGAGGCACCGATCGCGGTGATGACCCCGATGAGCCACACCGCAGGAGTGGCAGCCAAAATCACCGACATCAACAAGGCTGTGCCTCCCGCACGCCTGATCGTTCCTGAGCGGCGCGAGAGTCGAACGCCCGAGCGAATCGCGAACGGTAGGACCATTGCGGTGATGAGGGTTCCGATTCTCCCTTGCTCCACTGCGCCGGTCATCGCCGGCAGCAACGCGTAGGCAGCACCCATCCACATGCGAATCACTTTGCTGCGCACCATCCCGCGGGAAGCAAAGTATGCGCTCCAACCGGCTATCGGCACGGCCAGGAGAACGATCACATTCATCGCCCAATCGGCATTGCCGAACAGGGCTGTCGCCACAGTGGCAACCACGATCAGGAACGGTGCTGAGGGTGTACTAGAGCCGGGGCCAACGTCGTGCCAGGCCCGGATGTAGGACGACCACACGTCGCTTGCACCTTGCTGAACCGGCAAAAGTGCGCCACCTTGTAGCACCCCTTCGCCCCACCACAAGGTGCGTGTAGCGATGACAGCGACGATCAACAACAGCAACGTGACCAGGACGCTGGGCTTGAGCAAGATCCGGCGCACGAACTTGTTGGAGTCGTCGGGCAAGAACGCTGCTTCTTCGTCTATCGGACCTGAATCCAAAGCGCTGATGGACGGGGCGGAGGCTGCTGAGCTGGTGGTGAGCAGACCGCCGATCGCTTCACCTGCAGCCCGTAACTGGTCCACGGTGCCAGGGCGCAGCGACCGGGTGATGGTTGATGACTCGATGCTGGTGCGCGCGATCGATCGCCGGGAAGCCGACAAGCGTCCTGGACGCGCAGCTACCGATGTGACTGCTCCGATCTCCTCGCGCGCAGCTTGCAGGTCCTTGCCGATCAGATAGACGGCGGCACGGATGAAACTTCCCAAGTACAGGCGCACGGCGACGAATGGTGCGAGCGCTGTGGGCGCTTGGGCAAGCAAAACGCGCACGGCAGCCTCACGATCGGCCCGATGGGGTCGAAGATCGGTTTGCCGGCGACCATGCGCTGAAGCTTCTCGGTGGTGGACGATGGCATCGGTTGCCACGACCACCCGACCACCAGCTCGGTGAACGCGCCAACACAGGTCGAGGTCATCACGAAACAGCGGCAGGTTGGGATCAAAGCCCCCGAGTTGATCCCAGACATCGCGGCGAATCAACATGCCCGCAGAGCTCACCGCAAGCACGTCGCGATCACCGTCGTGCTGACCTTGATCGTGTTCGCGCCGCTCCAAGCCCGTGACCCGCCGGCCATCGGCATTCACGGTTATACCTACCTCGAGTAACAGCCGGCGATCGTGCCAGCCCAGCACTTTGGGTCCCACAACAACAACGGATGGTTGCCGGTCAGCAGCGTCCAACAACGCTGCTAAGCAACGGGAGTCTGGTGCGCTGTCGTCGTGCAACAGCCATACCCATTCGACGACGTCGGCCGACAGCTCCGGCGCGTTGGCAGCTGCCAACAGCAAGCCATCGGCCACGGCGGCACCGAAACCATCATTCGACGCCCTACGCACCACGCGATCTACGCCGAGTGATTCTTCGAGAATCATTGCGCTGTCGTCCTGCGAAGCGTTATCGACTCCCACCACCGCGTTCGTGGGTCGAGTTTGCTGGGCCAAGGTGGTGACCACAGCGGGCAACCACACTGCGCCGTCGTGAGAAACGATCACCGTGGTCACATAGTGCGAGCGCCGCGCGATCATCTCCCGATCGTCGAGTTGAGTAAACGGCTCATTCAAGAAGCCGTACGGGTCGTCATGGGTGACCTCGACGTCCTGATCCACGTCGATCTCGGCGAGTTCTTGATCGAAGACGGGCTCGACCGCACCGGGGGAAGAAGTCTCGGTCACCGGGTCAGGGTACGACCCCTACGCAGGGGACGTTTCGAATAGGGCTGGCCCGCCAGGGCGCCTCAGACAGCTCGCTTCTTCAGCCGGCGGCGCTCACGCTCGGAAAGGCCACCCCAGATACCGAAGCGCTCGTCGTTGGCCAGGGCGTATTCCAGGCATTCACCGCGTACGTCGCAGGACAAGCAGACTCGCTTAGCCTCACGGGTACTACCGCCCTTCTCGGGGAAGAAAGCCTCCGGATCGGTCTGGGCGCACAGCGCGCGCTCTTGCCACGACAGTTCCTCAGCGTCGGCTAGCGGCAGCAGCGCAAGCTCAGCAATCGTTCCTCGGTCCGACACCCGGGATTCCTCCTTGAACCTTGTGGTGTGTTGATCGCACGCCAAAACCTCGCGATGAACACGCTTACCGGGTGTATTACAAGGGTGTAGTTCGGTCCACGTCAAGTCCAAGGTGCCCAATTCGGACACAAATCGAAGAAATTTCGGCGCTTTCGCCTGTGTTGTCCACCACACGCGCGGATTTCCGAATGCTACAACTGTTCCATCGTCCCCCGCAGAGGGGACGCATCCGCCATTCCCAACACGCGAGATCACGCGCAGGGAGGCGGGTGGTTGGATGCGCGGGTGCGCGTGACCACATTGGCCGGAGGTATCGGTGGAGCCCGGTTCATTCGAGGCCTCCAGACATACCTACAGGAGGCATTCAACGACGTATCCATCACCGTCATCGGCAATACCGGCGACGACATCTGGATACACGGCCTGCGCGTGTGTCCAGATCTCGACACGATCATGTACACACTCGGCGACGGAATCGATCCCGAACGTGGGTGGGGCAGACGCGATGAAACCTTCCACGCTAAGGAGGAATTGCAGGCTTACGGAGTAGAGCCGACGTGGTTTGGGCTTGGCGATCGAGATATCGCCACGCACCTGGTGCGAACTGCAAGTTTGAACGCCGGCTACTCATTAGCTGAAGTGACCGCTGCTTTGTGCCAACGATGGAAGCCAGGCGTGGAACTGCTGCCGATGACTAACGATCGAGCCGAGACACACGTTGTGGTGGATTCCCCCGATGATCCCGGAAAGCGCATCGCCATCCACTTCCAGGAATGGTGGATCAAATACCGCGCATCACTGACTGCCCATGATTTCGCAATCATCGGAATCGAGAACGCAACACCCGCGCCCGGTGTGCTCGAAGCAATCAGCGAAGCGGACGTAATCCTCCTGCCACCGAGTAATCCGGTCGTTTCGATCGGCTCCATCCTCGCGGTGCCCGGGATCCAAGAGGCGCTGGTGAGTGCTTCGGCACCGATCGTGGGGGTAAGTCCCATCATCTCGGGCGCGCCTGTTCGCGGCATGGCCGACGCCTGTCTGACCGCCAAAGGAATCGAAACCTCGGCCCGGGCCGTTGCCCTGAACTACGGCGCTCGACGTTCGGGCGGCATTGTGGATGGCTGGTTAGTGGACACATCTGATGCCAGGAACGTAAAGGAAATCGAGGCTGCGGGAATCGCCTGCCGATCGGTTCCACTGTTCATGACCGATGTGCCGGCAACGGCCCAGATGGCCGAGCAGGCGATCGATCTGGCGCGGGCCACCGAGCACGCTGGTTGAATGGCGGGTATGAGCACCGAGGCCGCCTTCACGTCGCCTGACAAAAGTGCGCCTGACACATGGGTACGGGTTTCACCCAAACTCGTTACTGCTCGCAGGATTGTCCTGTTGATCTGGGCCATTCCGACCCTCGCTGCGCTAGGAGTGGCACTGTTTTTACTCCCCAACGTTCCCCCGTTTGTAGTAATCGCGCTGGCGGTTGTGGCCGTCGTTGTATTCGTCTGGGCTTGGTGGTTGATCGGACGACGTGTTCGCTCGTACGCCTACAGCGAGCGCGCCGACGATCTTCTCGTTTCCAGCGGCATCCTCTTTCGACGTCTGGTAATCGTTCCCTACGGCCGAATGCAACTCGTTGATGTGAAAGCTGGTCCGATAGATCGTGCACTCGGCGTCACGTCAGTGCAATTGCACACAGCAGCCGCAACCACTGACGCCGCTATCCCTGGACTCGTACCGGATGTGGCAGCGGACCTGCGTGATCGTCTGGCACGCCGAGGCGAGAGCCGTTCGGCCGGACTGTGATCGATGACTAATTTCACGCCCGGGCCTTCGAGTGCTATTGGCGATGATCTCGGTTTAGGTATCGCGTTGCCCGGAAGCCGGCTGCTTGATTCGCAGGGCCATCGAAAGGTTCACCCGCTCTCCCCTTCGTTCACGCGGTGGCCGTCTTTCCAGCAATGGGTGGCCTGGCTATCGCATTGGGGGTGTCGGGGGCGGCCTCGATCATCGACAGACTCGAGGCCCTGCGGTTTCTGGCCTTTCTGCCCCCCGTCTTGAATGCGATCGCGGCCATCGCGCTGATTGCTTTTGCGCTTAGCATCCTTGTTGCCGCGTACCAATATCTTGCGTGGCGGGCTCTTAGTTTCTGGATCGACGACGACGGTGATCTGCGGATTCAATCCGGAGTGATAACTCGCAACCTGCGTCGTGTTCAGTTGTCCCGGATTCAAGCTGTGGACGTGACGCAACCATTCGCCGCGCGATTGTTTTCGATGGCGGTGGTTGTGGTGGAAGTGGCCGGCCAAAGTGACTCACGAGTTCAATTGAAGTTCCTCACCTTGACCGATGCGCGCGAGATTCGCCGCGAAGTGCTCGCACGATCCGCCGGATTATCGGGCGATACACAAGAAGCGCCGCAAAACATCGTGGCAACGGTTCCACCGGGGAGACTCGCCGGGTCACTCATCTTGCGCTTGAGCACTGTGGGGCTGTTGCTAGCAACGGCAGTGATCATCACCTTCAGTTACCTGTCCGAGGGTTGGGGTGGGATCGCCGTAGCCGCCGTTACCGGAGGCGTCCCATTGATACTCGTGGTGTCGGAATTCATTCGCTACTACGGCTTCACCGTTGCTGAATCCCCCGATGGTCTTCGGCTGAAGTACGGACTCCTGCGCACCGAGTCGCGGACGGTTCCACCTGGACGGGTCCAAGCGATCGACTACGTAGAGCCCTTCTTGTGGCGACGCCGCGGGTGGGCCCGCGTACGCGTAACCATTGCAGGAGTCGGAACCGAGAACTCATCTTCGAGCAACCAGCAGGAGACCCTGCTGTTGCCGGTGGCCCCACTCGAGCAAGCCCACGACATCGTTTCGCGCATCCTTCCCGATCTGGACACTTCGACGCTCACCTGGGTGCACGCTCCGCGTCGCGCCTGGAAGCGCTCGTGGATTCAGTGGCGAAACCTTGCGGCAGGGTGGGATGAGCACACCTTCGCCATCCGTCGGGGGCGCATCACCCGGCATCTCTGCGCCCTCCCCCACGCACGAACACAATCCGTCCGTTGGACGCAGGGGCCGTGGGAACGGGTTATCGACCTGGCAACCATGCACGTCGACATCACCCCGGGACCAGTGACCGTGTCCGCCCTGCATCTCGACAGTGATCAGGCCCGCACCATCGCGCTCTACCAGGCAGACGCGGCGCGACGCGGACGTCGAACAGATCGATCCTTGCACTGGGGCGAAAGTGCTCGCGGTAACGAGGATCGATGAACTCGTCCATCACTATCGTCCCCATTCGAATCGACCAATCCTTCTCTCCGGGCGATGATCTATCCGCGATTGTGACCGACCACCTTGCACAGGTCGAATGGCCCGACGGATCACAGGGAATCGACGATGGCGACATCGTGGTCATCACCAGCAAAGTCGTGGCCAAGGCCGAAGGACGCATCGCTCAAGCCACCAGCAGAGACGATGCGATCCAAGACGAGACAATCCGGGTAGTGGCCACCAAGCGGACGCCACGCGGCCTGACCACGATCAGTCAAACGGCCCACGGTCTGGTGCTCGCTGCAGCCGGAGTCGATGCCAGCAACACCGATCAGGGAACTGTGGTGCTGTTGCCTGAGGACCCGGACGCTTCTGCCGCTCGTCTGCGCGAGGACATCGAACGCACATTCAATGTCGGGATAGGAGTTGTCATTACCGACACGATGGGCCGTCCTTGGCGCCTTGGTGTCACGGACGTAGCCATCGGCGCTTCCGGCGTTCAGGTGCTCGACGACTTCACCGGGCGACAAGACGAGTACGGCAACACATTGGAGATGACGGTGGTGGCGATTGCAGATGAGATCGCAGCGGCCGTCGAACTCGCTTCCGGCAAACTCGCTCGTGCGCCTTTGGCAGTGGTCCGTGGCTTGAGTCAGCACCTGACTGAAAAACCCGCCACTGCACGCGATGTTGTCCGTCCTCTCGAGGAGGATCTGTTTTGGCTCGGAGCCGCCGAGGCGATGAAGGAAGGCGGTCAACGGGCCGTCTCCCAGCGAAGGACGATCCGGCACTTTACGGATGACCACGTGGACGCCGAGCCCCTTGAGCGAGCCATCGCAGATGCCGTACTAGCGCCGGCTCCTCATCACAGCGAGCCGTTCAGGTTCATCGTGCTGCGCGGAGACGATCCCCACCACGCGAATCGACGGACGCAACTTCTCGACGCCATGCGCAACGCCTGGATTGCGGATCTTTCTTCCATCGATGGCAAGCCAAGCGATGAAATCAACCGTCGCGTCGCTCGCGGCAACCTCCTGCGTACCGCACCTGTTGTGATCATCCCGATCGTCGATCTTGATTCCGGCGCCCACACCTATCCGGATGATCGCCGCAACAGTGCCGAGCGCGACTTGTTCATGGTGGCCGGCGGTGCAGCGGTCGAGAATTTGATGATCCGCCTGGCAGCAGAGGGTCTGGGTTCGGCCTGGATCTCTTCCACCATGTTCGCCCCCGAAGTGGTGCGCGATCACTTCGACCTAGGCCAGCGAGCAATCCCACTCGGGGCCGTTGCTATCGGCCATCCATCCGCGCCCGCTCAGGGACGCCCCCCTCGTTCGGCAAGCAGTTACCTCATCGAGCCGTGAAAACTACTCGTTAGGAGTCGGTCGAGTACCGAATCGCCGTTGGCGGTAGTTCGATATCAGGCCAAACTCGAGCACCGTCGCGTAGTTCGTTGCGAGCTCCGATGACCGCACCGTCCCCTACCACCACTCCATGAAGTTCACACCCCGCACCGATGCGCGCACCGACTCCGATGATGCTGCCAACAACCTGTGCACCCTGCTCGATCACCGCACGGTCAAATACCACCGATCCATCGATGTTGGCGTCAGCCTCAATCACCACATCTCGACCGATCGACGAACCCCCCTCCACGCAAGCCGAGTCAGCGATGTGCGAACCCGAGAGAATCAGGGAGTCTCCGGTTTGGATAACGGCGGGCGATGGTGCGTGACCAAGAACCAAATCTTTGCTGCCTTGGACGAATGCCAACGGCGTACCCAGGTCCAACCAGTAGCCCTCATCCACCACTCCCCGAACTTGCGCTCCAGACGCCAGCAAACCTGGGAAAGTCTCACGCTCAACGGACACCACACGACCAGTGGGAATCTGCTCGATGACCGACCTTTTGAACACATAACAACCGGCGTTGATGAGGTCGGTGATGATCTCCTCGGGAGTGCTGGGTTTCTCCAAAAAGGCTTGCACGCGACCATCGGCGTCGATGGGCACGAGTCCATACGCACGCGGATCATCCACGGGTGTCAGATACAACGTGACATCGCTGCCTGACCGCACGTGCGCTTCAACGAGCCCAGAAATGTCGAGGCCACTGAGGACATCTCCATTGAAGATCAAAACCGGATCATCCGGACCCGACTCCAAGTGCGCCAGAGCATGACGAATCGCCCCGCCCGTACCGAGGGGCTCCTCTTCGGTTGCGATAACCACCTCGATACCAAGGTCGGCATCTTCGATGAACTCGGCGAAAACCTCAGCTCGATAACTCGTGGCAAGCACGATCCGACGAACTCCGGCGTCTCGCGCCCGGGTGATCTGATGCACGGTGAATGGAACGCCAGCAACAGGGAGCATCGGCTTGGGCGTATTCACGGTGAGCGGGCGCAGCCGGGTCCCTTGCCCACCCACAAGCAACACAGCCTCGGTCATCGGGCAAGGGTGCCACAGACTGGATCGGACACGAACCGGAGAATGTCGTCATGTCGCAAGCGCACTCCGACGTCCGAAGCGCACTGCTGGCCCGGCGTGATCCGGGTCAACCCTTCATCACCCATCTGGGGATCGACGGACGCGTCGAGTTATCGGGTGCATCAGTGGCCAATGCAGCGGCGAAGATCGCGAATGCGCTGGTGAATGAATTCGACCTTGAACCTGGCGCCACAGTCGGTGTGCATCTGCCCTGGCACTGGCAAAGGATCACCTGGTTGCTCGGTATTTGGTCTGCAGGCTGCATCGCGATGCCCGGAGGAGGAGAGGAATGCGATGTGCTGGTCGCGGGTCCGTTGGAGGCTGCGGGTTTGCCCGGTGGCGTCCAAGTGGTGTCCACCCACCCGTTCGGAATGCCGCTCGATCCCGCCGCAGCCGCGCAATTTCCTCCCGGCGTTGAGGACGTGACCCTCGCGGTGCGGACCCAGCCTGACCAACAGATCTACGTCGCTGATCACTCGCAAGCTCTCGCCCTGGACGGGCTAACCCAGCAACAGCTGCTCGATAAGGGCCGAGGCGTCGCGAACGACAATCCTGAGATCCTCAGGCTGGGTGTAATCCAGGGCGAGAGCCAATGGTGGTTGCCCGCGGTGTGGCCGCTAGTCATGGACGGATCGGTCGTCATCGCCGATCCTGAGCAGGTTGCGCGCCTTCAGGACGAGTCTTTGGATGGGTCGCTCTCGTGACATTCCAGCTTAGGAAACATTGACGGTGATGTCTGGGCTCGCGCCTGCGGCCTGCTGCTTGTCAACAACGAGGACCCGATAGGTATACGTGGCACCCGCGGGCGCCGCCCTTTTTACTCGGAACACCACGCGCCCTCCCTTCTTCGTGGTGCCGCGCTGCACGGTTTGCCATTCGCCATCCACCAGGGCCTGACGCCAGACCGTCAATCCCTTCCGACCCGGGGTGACCTTCGCACGGATGGTGAAGGATTTACCCGCGGCCACATCCATCGTCTGCGGTGTTCTCAGAGCCACGGTGCGCCCCCGAACGCTCGGGACCACCGCTACCCGGAAGTTCTCACCTACACCGATCGGCTGCTTCTTGCGGACGACAACAACGCGGTACTCCTGGGTGGTGTTGGGCGGCCATGCCTGCTTGATTCGGTAGGCGACGTTGCCGTTTGCCTTGGTGCGCTTCTTTTTGAAGGTAACCCATTCGCCACCGTCCAGTCGCTGGAACCAGACTCGCAACCCCTTGCGCTGCGGCGTTACCTTGGCACGAATGGTGAAGGGCTTCAGCGCCTTTACCTGGCGATCCACGGGTGTCAGCATTTGTACTTGTCGCTCGTAACTCACCGTGGGTTGCGTGGGCGCAGCAGGTGCGCTTGGTGCCTGCGGAGTAGAGATCGGTACTCCGGCACTTCCATCCACCGCGTTTATGTACGACGACTTCAAACCCAGTGCATTACGCAGTTGATTGCCGCTACGGGTGACTGTGCTCCCGTCGGCCAAGGTCGCCTGGACAGTCCGCGCAACACCAGATGGATCCCTGTTGACGATCTCGACCTTGTTCACTTCGCCCACACCGAAGGCCCGAGCCATATCCCCTTGGCCGACGGTAACCGTCCACGAGCGGTTCGGATTGTCCTCACTGAGCGACCACGGATCGGCAACGGACCGAACGTAGGGAAGATCCCCTCCCCATTGATCAGCGCTTGCCTGGCTGGCACCGCCATTGGAAGAGGAGTAGAAGGCGCGGATCGGCTTGCCTTCGTGCAAGATCGCCAAGCCGGTTGTGGGTGAAGCGTGCGTGGCGTTTACCGCGTTAACCCACCGGTTGCCCTGGGGCCCGGACTGTTTGGACCAGCCAGCGAACACCTGGTCGGAGTAGGGACCGTAACCATCGTCGACGTGACAGTTGCACGCGCCGCGAACGCCAGCAGCCATCGAGGAGAGGGCATAGGTACGGGCCGCGAGCACCTGCGCCTGCAACGCCGCATCGGGCCAGGAGCTACTGACTTCGGAGATGCCATAGAGGTACTCATCGCGAAGGCGCAACACATTCACTGCATTCAGCCGCGTTTGTGCGCCGCTACCCGTCGGCGTTATCTCAATTGCGCCGTAGCGGTACCGATGACCAGGGGAATCGAAGTTGCCGCCCTTGTCGATCACATTGGCAATTCCTGACCAGGTAAGCGATGCGCTGGGGAAGGTACCGAGTTCCTGCCGTGACCCTCCGACGATCTTGGCGGCTTGCACCGCATTGGCATTCCCGGTGAAGTAGAAACTTTCCCCAGGGGCTGCCGTGACCACGTTGCCGCCCAGGTTGGCCTGGACCGAACCATCCCCTTCTACCGCTTCACCACGAACCTGCACGTGCTTCTTTTGGTATTCGAGGTTCACGCGAATGGGCATGTCGTCTTGGACGGGACTCACGGTGGTGCCCTGGTAGTAGTGCGTGACGATGGACGTGGCATCCATACCGGCTTTGGCCATGGCGAGAGCGCCGTACTGACTCATGCCCACACCATGGCCAAAGCCCGCTCCTGTCAAGGTGAAGGATTCAGGGGCACCGCAAGGATCCGGCGGCGAGGCAGGGGTGGCGAGCACTCGCCCGGTGCTCACCCACGGGTACAACGGTTGCCCGCCCGCAGTGGAATTCATCGCGATTGTGTACGAACCTGGAGGTACTTGGTTACCAGCATCGTCGCGCTGATCCCAATCAATCTGCAGTGGTCCGGGCCCCTCTTGTTGACCACTGAGATTGCGCACAACCTGGCCGCAGCGATTCGTGATGGCGATGGTCCATGCCAGGGGCGCATTCGTTGCCGCAGTGATGGACATCGGTCCAGCTGCCCATGCGGCTGGAATCGCCGTGGGGTTGACCATGCCAGCGCCCATCTTGGCGGTAGTAGCCGCACGAATAGCTGGGATTTGAACCTCGAGGTGCTTTCCAGGGCACGAGGTGGAACCGATGTCGCCGTGGCCACCGAGTACCTGCGCGTTAGCCGTCTGACCGGGGCGATACTGGGAAGTTCCCTTGTCTGAATCGGAAACGAGCGGAATCGTTCCGTTCGGGTCGCGGTGATTCATCGCCAGTTTCCATGCGGTCAACGAGGAGATCGAATCAACAATCGCGGCCATCTGATCAGCGGGCGGTGCCGCCTTTTGGAAATTACCGATAGCGGATATCGCGAAGGTGTTGTTGTTAAAGCCAGCTGTGTGGCCACCCACCACTGCCTGGTCCAGCCCACCGGCACGACCTTCATAAAGGCGGCCGAATCGATCGACGAGGAAGTTGTACGCCATATCCGAGTAACGCAGACCACGCGTAAACCAGCTGTAAAGGTTGCGCACCTGCTTGGCGGCTTGTTCCGGGGTGTAGTTGTTCTTGCTCGCGGTGTGATGAACGAGTGCCGCCTTGATCGTCGGCGAGTACTGGGGCGATCCCCGCCGCAATGATTCATTTGCACCCCACTCGGCGCGGGTGATGATCGCCGGCATCGTCGCTTGCGTGCTGGCGCGGGCAACCGAAACTGGTGCGATGGCCGAGCCATCCGGCGGAGCAGGAAGTTCGGCATCTTCGTCGACCACCGGGTTGTCGACGAGCATTACCTCGGTGCCTTCGGGCTCCACGCCTCCCGGGGTGTCGATTCGCACCTGGATGCCATCAGCTGTATCCGTCAAGAGCGGATCGGTGCCAAAGCGGATGCCGCGAGCCTCGAGCGAATCAGGATCAGGTCCGTGGTCGGTAATAGTTAACGGCTGCCAGGTACTCCACATGTCGCCCTCGCGCACCCGCACCAGAACCCGAGTACCCGGCTCAAATGGTTCCTCAGAGGTGATACCTACCAACGAGAACTCATCGACCGTTTCGGCTCGAGCGGCAATAGCCGGCTCAAGAGCCTGCGCGGCTTCCTGCCCGTGGTCGTCGTGCCCGTGGTCGTCGTGCCCTTCCTCGTCGTGCCCGTGGTCGTCCTGCCCGTGGTCATCCTGCCCGTGGTCGTCCTGCCCGTGGTCGTCGTGCCCGTGTTCATCGCCCGTCAGCGTCAGGTTCGGCTCCCCAGCGATCCCCAACTCGCCTACGACGATGTCGCCCACCAGGGAATCCCACGAAGCCATAGCGACGGTCGACGCCTGCATCACATCCGGATCAACTCCGGTAACCGGCAGTGACTGGACCGTGGCATCGACAGGATCGCGCTGCGCGAGAAGCCGATCACTGTCTCCCTGCTCGTTGGGAAGCGAACCAAGAACTGGGATAGCTAGGCCACCAGCTACCAGCGACGGCACCAGGACGAGGGCGGTCACAGTTGAGCGCTTCACGGCTGGTGCTCCCTTCGTGGGGAAGACCCCACCTCAGGTGAGGGTGCGATCGGGACGGGACATTGTTGACATATGGACGCGACAACACCGTGCCACGGATCCATTGATTTCACCAAGCCTCACACGGCACACCCGTCACTCACGTCACCGGCACGCCCGAAAATCGGAACTTGCGGACTTCATGGTGCGTCACACGGGGGTAGGAGCGCTGCGTGCGTACCATGAATGGGCCGTAGCCACACCACAGAAAGGCACCCGTGTCCGTTCGAAGCACCGCCCGCCGAGGGACCACGATCTTCGCCGGCGTCGTGTCCGGTGCCGTGCTGGCCGTCACGGTCGTGGGTGCAGGTGTGACCTCGGTTATGGGGCAACTAGAGGGCAACATCACCGCCCTCGACGTCTCTGATCAGACCGGCGTGAGCCTCACCGACGCCGACTCCATCGTGGTGGATGGTGTTACGGGGCAGACATCTGCGTTCACCATGGTGGTGATGGGAAGCGACTCCCGAGTCGGCAAGGGCAACAGGGGCTACGGCAGCGTTGACAAGTTTGGCGCGGTAGAGCGCAGCGACACCACGATCGTGTTCCACGTCAATGCGGATCGTTCGCAGGCGATCGGGGTAAGTATTCCGCGAGACACCTTGATGACCCTTCCCGAATGCACCAAGGACGGCAAGACTGTGGGGGGCGAGCAAGGTCGCTTCAACGAAGCAATGTTCCTCGGTGGACCGGGATGCGTTTTGAAGGCGGTCGAGAAACTCTCCGGTTTGCAGATCGACAATTTCATGGTTATTGACTTCGGTGCCTTCAAGCGAATCACCGAAGCCATCGGTGGCGTAGAGATTTGCCTTGAAGAAGACGTCAACGATCCGCTCAGTGGACTCGTCTTGGACAAGGGGTTGCATACCGTGACTGGCGAGGAAGCTCTCGCCTTCGTTCGTGCTCGCAAAACACTGGGTGATGGCTCAGATACCTCGCGAATCCGTCGTCAGCAGGCCTTCTTGTCCTCAATGGCCCGCCAAGTGCTCTCCAGCGACATTCTGCTCAACCCCGCATCACTGCTCGGCGTGCTGAACGCCGCAACCCAGAATCTCACGACCGATCCGCAACTGGCGAATATCGAAAATCTGCGCGATCTCGCCATCAGTTTGCGGAACCTGCGCCCGAAGGACATCACTTTCACCACCATGCCGTGGAGACCATCTGGCGATGGTGCCACCGTCATCATGGCTAAGAAGCGCGCGAACCCGTTGTGGGATGCAATGGCCAACGACACCCCGTGGCCACCAAAGGCCAACTCCGATCAACCGCTTCTGCGCAAGGCACCGGAAGAGCTCCGAGTCGAGATCATCAACGCCACCGGTCTGCCAGGCACAGGCAAGCAAGCCAAGAAGGCATTAAGAGACCAAGGTTTCAACGTAGTGAATGTGAAAAAGATCAAGGACGCCAAGCTCAGCGAGTACCCCTCCGACAACACCGTGTGGTTCGACCCAGCATGGGATGTCTCTGCCAAGACACTCATCTACAGCACGGGATTCACGAACACCGAGGAGATCGAAGGCCAAGGCAGCACCATGCGGGTGGTCATTACCGAACCGCTTACCTCGGCACGCTCCGTGTCCATCAGTGAAGCGACGAAGGATCTCACCGCCAACGTCAGTACCGGCGACGAAAGCTACTGCGCCTCCTAGATCACCGGCGGCCTTCCCGCTTTCGCCATGCGCCACACCGTGCTCCAGCGCATGGGACTTCGTTCAGACGGGGCTTCACCGATGCCCTCTCGCAATCCCGCAAACCACGCACCTAGAGCTTGCTTATCTCCCGCCCTCAGCACTCTCAGCACTGTGAGCGCCACCCAACTACCCACATAAACGGGCTCCAGCACTACCGGAAGATTTCGTCTGGCTAACCAGACGCGATTGCGTGCGTTCATTCGGTAAAACTCTTCGTGCCGCAGTGGATTGATCACCGGGTGATGCACGACAAGATCCCCGGCGTACCAGCACGTGAAACCCGCGTCCCAAACACGCCACACCAAGTCGATGCCCTCGTGCCCGTAGAAGAACTCTCCTGGCCAGCCACCAGCCGCACCGAAGACGTCCCGGCGAATCGCCGTCGCCCCCTCCCACAAAGTTGTCGCATAACTTGAGCGCGTTCGATCGCCAACAAAAAGCCGCGGCACCCAACGCCCCGGCGGCTCCGCACCCGTCGCATCCTCCACGCGCGGCTGAATCAGTCCCAACATCGGGTCGGAATCGAAGCGTCCCTTGACCGATGCGAGGAAATGAGGATCGGGTATCGAGGCGTCGTCGTCGAGGAAGAACAAAAGGTCGCCATCCACTCGCCGCACGCCTGCATTGCGGCCAGCGGGGATACCGACGTTCTCGATCAATCCCTCGGCCTTGACCCCATCGGGAAGACCGGCGGGCTCCCAGCCATTGCCGACCACCACGACGTCCACGGTCACATCACGCTGAGCAAGGACACTGTCGATTGCTCGCCGTAGATCCTCCGGACGCTTGCCCATCGTCAAGATGACGACCCCGAAGTCCGGCTTCATGCGCGCAACTTGCTTGAAGACAAGATCGCCACCAGATGACCGACGATGGTGATAACACCGAGGATCGCCAGCGCAGCAACTAGGACGCGGGTTGCCATCAGGTCCCCCACGAATGCATCAATCACACCGGCCACCAGAGCGAGCAGTGTCAACTCAACCGAGTGGTAGGCACGGTAGAAGGGGAAGAAGCGTGCCAGCGACCGCAGGGTACGAACCCCCGACGCTTGCGGGGTTCCCACCGTTTTCGTATCGGCCAGTTTCGGCAGATCGTTGTAGGCGCGAGAAACATGCACCATGTCATTGAGCGACTTATTGAACAGGACCAGAACGGCCAGGAGCGCACCAATCAGCGGCCAGGGTGTGTCGAGCCATCCGGCGTCCGGGAAACCAGCTGCGCGTAACCCCAGCGCGATGGGGATGAGCCCTTCGGTTACGTAGTGACCGACCCTGTCGAGAAAGACACCCTTGGGTGAGGACGTTTGTCGCCAACGGGCTACTTCACCATCACAGCAGTCCCACAGCATCTGCATCTGTCCAAGAAGCGCTGCGAGAAAGACTCCAGGCAGTCCGGGGATGAGTAGTGCGAATGCCGCACCCATGCCGGTCAGGATCATCAACGCCGTGACCCCGTTGGCTGAGATCGATGTGCGCAGCAACAGCCGTGTCAAGTATGGAGAGATGCCACGCAAATAAACGTCCGCGACCCAATGCTCGGAGTTTGCGCGCATGCGCACGGCATCCGGCTGGCAGATAGCCCGCACCTGCGCGACGCTCGGCCGCTGCGGTCGAGCCTGCTGATCGCTCATCGACTACTCCTGAGCCACTGGACAGATGCCACTCCTGCGAACCATAGAACCCACCAGGTGAGCACAATCATCAGACTCGGCTCCCACACTGCGGTGATCGCCACCACAACGATGACGAGTAGGCGTCCATCCCAGCCGAAACCAAACCAGGTCAGCCACCGAGGCGGAGCAGCCCCTTGCAGGGATCGGTACAGGACGTCGTAATGGTGATACGCGATCGCGAACACGATCCAAAACGCGATCACGGAGAAATTCCCCGCCACCACGATCAAGGCGATGACCCCAAGTTCGAACACGCGCAGCCCGGTCGTTACGCCCCAACCGAAACGCCCCTGCAGGCTGGGACTAGATCGTGGAATGAGCCGCGCCACCAAGGCGGCGATCGGTCCGGCATCGAGTTGTGCGCGCAGCACCTGCACCCCGTCCACCGGAGTTATCCCAGACCAGGTGAGGGTGCGGGCAATGCGCCCGACCAACACATAGAACATGGCGAAGACACCGGCGATCAATAGGCCGCCCAGTGCCCAGGCTGGTCCAGCAACCACCGCCAGCACGCTGATCAGTAGCCAGCGTTCACCGATCGGCATGTGAATAACCTTCTTGAACCAACGCACTGCCGATCGTCGGTTCATCCGCGCCGAAACATCCATGGCCGCAGACAAGCCACCGCGCGCGGCGTGGCGCCCATCGCCTGGTTCGCGGATAGAGACGGCAGGCACCGTTGCTTCGCGGAGCCGCTGCACCAGGGCAAAGTCGTAGTCCGACACGTGCCGAGTCGTCTGCACAACGATCAAGGCAATAGCGATCCACCACACGTCCAGGCCCAGGATCTGTGTATCCATCCGGGTGGCACCGATCGCCAATCCTGCATAGGCGGCGAATTCCTTCACCCGGTCAGTGGATGCGTCCAACCAGGCACCCAATGCGGTGAACTTCCGCGTGGCTCTGGCCACTTCCCCATCAACGCAATCCACGATCAGGCTCAATTGCAGTAGTAGCGCGCCTGCGACAAGCCACGGCCACTGACCGGTCGCGAAGGACAGCGCAGCCCCAATGCCGATGATAAAGGAAAAGAATGTGATGAGGTTCGGGCTCATTCCCAACTTCAGGGCAATACGAGTGAGCGGCTTCGACGCCCTGCGCACCACGAAGGTCGAATAGAAACCATCGTCCACCCGATTGGCCAATAACCCGGTGATGCGCCGGTCCGAGACACTGTCCACAACAGCACGTGCCGCCGCCCTATCAGCGGGCGACCTAAACCACGGAACGTCAACGATCTCGACCCCACGCACCGGAACCTGGTAGCGCACCAACGCCACGACTACTGCCTCAACTAACTCCTCGGCTACCAAAGACAAAGCTCCGTCAGCAAGGGCCGAACGCAGGTCGTCGACAGCAACGCGGGCGTCTAATGCATCACGCGGGCTGATCACCACGGCCCCCACGCTGCGATGTGTGGCGTCGTTAATTTCGTGGAAACTCGTTCCAGCCGAGACAACTCGGTGATGCCGAATAACCAAATCACCGCCGCGATCCATCGCGACTAACGCGGTGGTGACAGCAAACGGATCCTCTGTGATCGGCGCGAGCGCGCGCTGCGGTACAACGAGATCCTCAGCGACGACTACCACCTGTGAGCGCCCATCGAGCGCTTCGATCAAGTGATCAAGGCTTCGATCCTGGGGACCGAGCGTGACAATGAGACTCACTCGTCGGAATTCCGCAGCAGTGAACGCACCCCGTCCTTGCGCGTTTGTCGCCACAACTTCCCTGCCAACTCCCGAGAGGTGGGTTCTTCTCTGCTGGCCTCAATCACTGCAGCGAGCGCTTCGACAGCTGCGTCCAACGGAATATCGGTCGGCGGCTCGGAAGGTACGGTCGAACTGGGAACGCGCGCTGCCAAAGCGTTCAGGTTGCCATAGATGTTCACACCCAGTTGTTTGATGGCGGCCACTGCTGCAGCTCCCTGTTCGGCTGCCGCATCAAGAGCCCACTCGGGGGTGATCAAACGTGGCTCGTGTGCCTCCGGCTGCCGCCCTTCCACCATGCGCAGGGCCACACCTCGCCGGACCAATTGGACGTAGTCCGTCCACTGCATCTGTTTCTTCACCCGCTTGTTCAAACGCACGAGCAACTCAGCTTCGGCGGCAGTCATTGAGCGATTGCTGGTGAGGTCCATGCGGCTCACCAGTATTTCCTCCGGGATGCCCAGCATCTGCGCGAAGGAATGGAACTGAGCACTGCGATCTACGTCCTCCAACACAAGAACGTTGACGTTCTGCGCGCCAACAGCCTGTGACCAACGCATCAAAACCGCTGCATGATCGTGCCGGCGCCAGAAGGTCGGAGAGATCTTCGATGCGCCAGGATTGGCGAAGACATCCTCGAGCCACTTTTCGTACTCCGTGGTCAAGCCATACTTCAAGTACTGCTGCCAGGACGACGGAAGCAACTTGCCGAGATTGCGCAAAGTGACAACTACCGTGACCTTCCGTGATCCCCCCAAAGCCTCCACGGTCTCGACGGCCTTCTCTTCGGGTGCTTCGCAGAAGAATTCACTGCTGATCACCACTCGACCAGAGTGCTTACTGGTGCGGCGGACGAGGGAATCAAAGTGTCGGGTATCCATAACGGATCCACCGCGGGAGTTCCATCCCCAGGGACGACCCAGGAGGGCCAAAGCTGCACGGTGCTGGGCTTGCAACTTGCCGGGGTATCGAACATCGTGGGTGAGCAGATCGCTGCGAGCATCGGCGAGTGCCGCCTGAATTGCCGTGGTGCCCGTCTTGTGAACGCCGATATGTAGCAAAACCCCATTAGCGCTGATCGTGGGCACCCGTGGAAGCAGCGGTGCCTGCACAGCCTGCGACATATGGCGCAGCCTAGTTGCCGAGCACGGCGATACAGGTGCGACTACGCCGGTGGTTCGCCCGGCTCGCCAAGCTCCTTGGCTCTTTGTCGCACCTCTCGTAAAACCTCAAGCGCCTCATCGATAGTGGAGTCGGCCACCAACTGCGTATCGGCGAAAACCAGAGCCCGCTGACAAAATCGGCGAAGCTGCTTGGGTGCATCGGTCGCCACGATGAATGTTGCTCCGCTTTCACGTAACCCCTGCACATGAGACCAACACTGCTCGCGAAATGGCTTATCCCCCACCACGATCGTTCGATCGATGGCATACGCCGAAGCATTGACAGACATCGCGATGGACCATGCGAGCTTCTGTCGCACCAAGGCTGGCGCAGCCCCAAGATAGCGATCAAGAGACGACGCGACGCCTGCGTTTTCGACGATGATGGGAAGGTGTTCTTCAACTTGGTCGGGAGTCATGCCAAGCAAACCCCCTACCAAGTAGATGTTCTGCCGCATCGAATAGGAGCGCTCGAAAGAACGTGCAACTTCAATCATTGGGACAATCGGTTCGCGCCTTCGTATCTCGCCTGAGTCGGCACGCAAGGTGCCCGCTATCAATCGAAGCAACGCCTGCCGGCCAGGGCCATTACTACCGAAAATCGCCACCGACTCCCCAGGATTAACGCGGAAGGAGACATCTGACAGGACCTCGATCTCCTCGCGTCGAACCTCCCCGGCAAAGCGACGCAGGCGCTGCTTGCGCCCACTGCCCTTGCGTCGTCGACGCCGTGGCATCCGCATCGACACATGGGCGAGCTCAACAACTGCGTCGAGGTTTGGTTCTACAGGGATGCGTGCCACGTCACACCTCCTTCAGAATTCTGTTCTCAAGGCGGCGGAATGTCAGCACACCTGCAACGAAGATGATCAGACATAGACCTAGGGAAATGGAGTATCCGATCGCACCGATGGCTTCCTCCGGCCACCAGCCGATCCGATACAGACCCAACACACCCACCAGTGGGTTGAAGGCAGCGATGAATTGGGCTCCGGCAGGGATGTTGGATACCGAATACAAAATCGGCGACAGGTAGAACATCGCGCGAAGCACGATGCGAACCATCCGGCCTATGTCGGGGAACACGATCGAACCGGAAGCGATGAGCAACGCGAGCCCGTACATCAGTAGGAACTGAACCACGATGCCCACCGGAAAGAGCACAATCCAGGGACCGGGAAGGAAACCAGTAAAGGCAATCGCGATGAGAATCACCGGAAGTGAGAGGAGGAACTCGATCATCGAGACCAAAAGTGCACGCACCACCCACAACTGAGTGGGCAGAGTGCTGATGCGCAACTGCGCACCGGTTTTGCGCCAGATACGCGTCGATGCACCGATCCCCTTGCTAAACCACCACCACGGCAAAATAGCGACCGCCAAGAACAGTGGATAGGGGTCCAATCCGAATCCGCGTGCACCCAGCAAGACTGAGAACACCAGCCACAGGACCACGGCCATGCCCAGGGGCTCCAAAAGCGTCCACAGGTAGCCCAATCGGAAACGGGTGTACTTCTTCTGGAGGTCACGAAGGACCAACATGCGGAGCACCTGACGGTGCTCCCAGAGTGAACGCACGGCGTTTACGATAGGCCAACTGTGTCTAAGTCCCCGGTTTCCGAGTCCTGGCTGCGCCGTCAGGGCAAACGAGCCGCTCGAAGCCTCTCCCGCCGCATGCGCGATATGGGGCAGGCGGAACCCGAGGGATTCGAGCTTGATGACATCCCACGAGCCGATGTTGCGCTGTATTTTCCCGATGGCCCACCCAAGTTGTACCAACTCACCCAGTGGCTGCCTGTCTTTGAGGCGCATGCCGATCTCACCACCCTCGTGATCGTCCGCCAGGTCGAGGCATACGACGCTCTCGCCGGCCAGACATCGCTTCGGGTGGTCTTGGTTCCACGGTATGAGAACCTCATGGCGCTTTTGGACCGCGCAGATTTCCACGCGGTTGTTTACGTCAACAACGGTTGGACTAATTTCCAGGCTCTGTCCTTCCAGCGAGCTGTACATATCCATGTCAACCATGGCGAAAGCGACAAGATCTGCATGGTGAGCAACCAGGCGAAGGCCTACGACCAAGTGTTTGTTGCCGGCGAAGCAGCAGTCCGTAGGCATCGCGCGGCTTTGGCCTGGTTCGACGAATCACACCTTGTCCGCGTTGGCCGGCCGCAGCTCGACCTCGCTATCGAACCTGCATTGCCGCCGTCCGATCGCACCACCATCACCTATGCACCTACGTGGGAGGGTGAGGACGAGGCCAACAACTATTCATCGGTCGATCGATATGGGATGCGGATCATTCAAGCCGCTTTGTCGCAACCGAACGTTCGAGTGGTCTATAAGCCGCATCCGAGGGTGGTCGACTCCGACGATGAGAACATCCGGAAAGGACACCAAGCGATCGTCAAGGCGATGAGCGCCGCCGCAACAACAGATCCTTCGGCAGGACACGCAACGCTCGTCGATGCCGAAATACTGGGTGTGATCCATAGCACTGATCTGTTGATCGCCGATATCTCCTCGGTCACTTTGGATCACCTGTATCTGCGCCCGCACGCTCCCATCGTCCTCACAGACCGGCGGACCAATCGCGAAGCACTTATCGCTGAATCCCCCATTGCTGCAGCCGCTCACATAGTGGATGAATCAACGATCGATTCGCTGCAGTTGGCCATCGCCGGCATTGCGGCCAGCGATGATCACTTCGACCACCGCGCCCGAATGCGCCATTTGTATTTTGACGGCCTCGAGCCAGGAGGCAGCACCGCGCGCTTCTGGAATGAGTTGCGCCGATCAATCCACGACCACGATCAGGCCTTGGGTTCACTCAGCAGGGTGCGTACGGTTTCGGAGGAATCAGCATGACAATTCAGGCAGTGATCCTTGCGGCCGGCATGGGAACTCGTCTCGGCCGCCCCTTTCCCAAACCACTGACGCCCCTGAGCGATGGCCGCACGATCATGCAGCAGCAGATGGAAAACCTCACCCAAGGGTTCGGGGAGGACTTGCGCATTTCCACCGTGGTGGGCTTCAAATTGGACCTGATCTTGGAAGCCTTTCCCGATGTGGGTTACATCTACAACGAGGCCTACGACCAAACCAACACCAATCGAAGCCTGTTGAAAGCGCTCAAACTCTCCTCAACAGGTGGAGTGCTATGGATGAACGGCGACGTCGTTTTCGATCCCGCCGTCCTCACCGCTGTGCGTACGCATATCGACGCAGAACAGAGCTTTATCTGCGTGAACACCGCTGTTGTTGGCGAGGAGGAAGTGAAGTACACCGTCGACTCCAATGGCCTGGTAGCTGAATTGTCTAAGCAGGTCGTTGATGCGCGAGGTGAGGCCGTGGGCATCAATTATGTGAGCGCCCAGGACAAAGCAATGCTGATCACGCGCCTGGCCGAATGCTCAGAATCGGACTACTTCGAGCGTGGCATTGAACTTGCCATCGAGAAGGATCGGATGCGCGTTCTGCCGGTCGATATCGGGGAGATGTTCGCGGTCGAAGTGGATTTCGAAGAGGACCTGGACCGCGCCAACAGACACCTCTAGAGCAAAACGCGAGCAAGAAGCTTGTCCCACTGATCTAGTACGGAGTCCAGGCGGTAACGCTGCATTTCCTGCCGGGCATGCTGCCCCGCTCTTACCCGCCATGCTTCATCGCCCATTGCCCGGCTGAGAACCTGCGCGAGTTCCCGGGATTCACCGCGCGGAACCAGCGCACCCCACTGCCCCACCAGTTGTCGCACTCCGCTTGAGCAGTCGGTGGCGACCACCGGCACGCCGCAGGCTTGAGCTTCCACCAATACCAAGGGCAAGCCTTCAGTTCTCGAGGGCAGGACGAGTAGATCGGTTTCCAGTAACAACTCCTGCGGGGATGCCGTGGCTGACTGCCACGTGATCCGATCGGCACCCGCAAGATCCCTCGGCTGCGCGCGTAGCGCAGGACCATCAGGTCCATCGCCAACGATTGTCAACGTCCAGTCGGGATGATCATCTGCGATCAGGCTCCAGGCGTCGATAAGCAGATCGACACCCTTCTCCTGCGACAGCCGGCCTAAGTACAGGAGGGTGCGTGGCCGAGGTGATGTCAGATCGCTGACTGTATCCGGCCAAAATGCCGCAGGGTTGGCCATTGCGCGAACGTTGTTCAACCCCGCTCCAGCGAATGCAACGGCATCTTCTTCAGTGAGAGCAGTGAAGACAGAAACAAGGTCGTAAGAGCGCACCACCCGAGCAAGATCCCGTCCGCTTGCTGCTGCTGCAAAGGATCCGTGGTACTGCCCAATCACCGACCATCGCGCTCGAACTTCGGGGCTGACTGCTGCCAATGCATCGTTGAGGATCTCCATTGCCCACACCTGCGCGGTGATGATGACCGAGGGTTCATTCGATCCCTGTTTCAGGATGTCGACCATTTTCGCAACTGCCTCGGCGCGGAGCCCGGCACGCACTCGCTCATTTTGTGTGGTCTTCTTCGGCCACACCTCGGACATGAGAACGCGTCGGGGGTAATGCTCGCTAACTCGATGCGCGGGCTCAAATGGTGTGATGCCAACAACCAGCACATCATGTCCGCGTTGCTGCAATCCATCTGCAAGTGTGTGAACAACTCGCTGGGCGCCGCCGAGTTCATCGATGTTGTTCGCGCACAACACGATGCGCGTCACGATGTACCTCCCATCCGTGCACCCTCCAGCATCGAACGGACTTCAAGCATCAGATCGTCGGTCGACTCGATAATGGGATAACCGGTGGGCAGCGCCGGCAGCAGGTAGCGTCCAGCGCCCTCATCAGGACGGAAAACAAGTGTCTGACCGACGGTCGCAACGAGCGCCGGGTCATCTGTGACCACAATTTCCGCCCGATCCAGAACTCGTCCGAGCTGTTCATCGCGGGCATCTCGGATCGATCCCCCCAGCCGGGTAGGGATCGATTCCGCAATATCCCCACAGGCCAACAGGTAGCAGGCATCGGCCATCTGCTGATCCCACGTTGTGAGGTCCAGGGGCCAGTACCGGCGGACGCCAGCAGCCGACGCCGCGGGTAGGTACGCGACTATCGGCCTGGCGGTCGGCAGATCGAAAACACCCGGTAGCAGAGCATCACGAACTCGACCTGATTGCGCGCTGGAGCGTGTTGGCACGCGCCGCCGCGCTGCATGCCCGATCCGACGTCCCCACGCGGCGGGCCCGCGTGAGAGTCCTCCTGGCCGCCACGTGAGGCTCGCCCGCTCTCCGGTCCCGAACATGGCGCCAGAAGGCCGATCGGCGAAAGCGATCTGCGGCAGGGGCACAAATATTCGCTTCACCGCGACATCGACTGCGCGCACGGCTGTCGTGTTGACCCGAGTACCACGCGCCAACCGCACACCCACCGTTCCCTTGTCCGGCTTCATCAATGGTCTATCGATATGCACAGTTGGCTGCCCTGCTCCGCGCCACACGATCCGGCTCTGCGAATCGAGTGATTGCCGTGCCAAAGGCAACGACGCGATAACCGCACCGGACCTATCAGCCCACACAAGATGGGCCGCCGTCACATCGTCGAGATCCTCAGCGTAATCGGTGGTGCGGACTTCAACGTTCACTCGCGAGCGAACAACGCTCAGGTGAGTCACTTCATGGAAGTAGCGTCGGGTCGAGAAAGGCATATCCATCAAGTGCAGGTGAGATACATCCAGCCAATAATCCGCGCTTCGCCCGAGAACCGAACGATCATCAGGCCGCAGCCACATGTCGCGGCCATCAATGTGCGAGATTTGAGTGTCCACAACAGATGCCCATCGCTCCCAACGCATGGCGCGACGCAATAGATCAAGATCGTTGGTGAGCAGCCCGAACATCGCTACCCGCAGCACCGGACGAATGCTGTCGAACGCACGCGGGTCGACCGTTTCAACGTACGCACGAAGTACAGCAGCAGCCTCGCGGGCATCGTCGGGATTTGGGTTCTCGGCGATCGCCCACAGGTATAGGTAACCCTCGTGGCGCAAGAACTTAACCGCCTTAGCAAGTTTCAATTCATCACTGGATTCGGCAAGCACCCGATCCATCCGCTTGTTGATCTCAATCCGATCCAACACATTGCGCCGCTGCATTCGGCCCTGAGTGATGGATAGCTCCTCGGCCGCCCGATCAACGTTCCAGATGTACACGCTCGCCTGCACAATCCCGATACGACGAGCGGCCAGATAACACTGCAATGTGAACACTTGGTCTTCAAAAAGGAGGCCTTCAGGAAACTCGATCCGGTTCTCCATCAGCATCGATCGTCGGTAGATCTTGTTGACACTGATCGTGTCGTAGAGCAGATCCGGCTCCGCCCCAAAAGACTCAACAACACGATCCCGCCTGTGGAGTTCCGGGCGCCAGGGTTTGTCAATGCCCTTGCGAACATCGTGACGGACCGCCAGTCCGCACACCACATCCGCGTCCCAATCCTGGGCTGCCGTCAGTAGATTGGCGCACGCATGGCGTTCATACTCGTCGTCGGAATCACAAAACATCACCCACGGGGCTCGAGCGACTCGCATTCCATCATTGCGAGGTGCGCTACATCCCCCAGAGTTCTCTTCTCGGGTGATCAATCGGATGCGCGGATCGCTGTGGGCAGCCGCTGCCACGATTTCCGAGGTTGCATCCGTGGATGCGTCGTCCACCACGATGATCTCGATCGATCTCAAGGATTGATTACGTAGGGAGTCAAGCGCCCGAACAATTCGGGCAGCATCGTTGTAGCCGATGAGGATCACGCTCACCAAGGGTTCGGCCATCACCCAACCTGCTCTCGGACCTGATGCGCCCGTTCGATGAGCACGGCTGCACGTGCGTCGAAGGAATGCTCTGTGGCCACTCGCCGCGCGCTCTCCATTCTTGCGTCGTGGTCTGCGAACACCTCGGCAACAGGTTGGTCCAACACGCGGACCAAAGCATCTTCGTCGTCGAACACCACCACTGCCGCACCAAAAACCTCGCGCAGGCCCGTCGCTCGATCCGAAAGGACGCGCGCGCCGCACGCCACCGCATCGAAAAGTCGATTCGACAGGAAACCGGCCTCGGCCATGTCCCGGTGGTGATCATTCAAGATGATTCCGGCCCCCGCGTACGCCGCTGGAAGGGACTCATTTGGGACGAATTCACCTGAAATCTGCTCGGCCGACAAGAACTCCTCCCAGCCAACTCCGTACACCTGGAGTTCGTTGGCCCGACTCGACCGCAGGGCGCCACGCACTGCTGGTCGGAACTCACCACGGGTGGATCCCACGAAGATGACAGGCGCCCCCGAATCCGGCGGCGCTGCCTGTGGTTGAAATCGGCGGGGGGCGGTGGCTTGCAGGAGCGGTGTGACCTCCACATCCCCCGGTGCCCGCCACGATGTACTGGCCGCGAACACAGCGTCGTAACCGCGCACCTCGCCTTCGGTAACCAATTCCGGATGCGAGATGACCCACAGCATCCACACGGCCTCGCGATCCGGCGGGGGTACAACGTCACGCAACCCGCGAAGCACCACAACAACGTCGTCTTGTGAGCGCTTGTCGCTGGCGCCCCCCGCGCGCGCGACAACCTTCGCCCGTTGCCCAGCCCGCTCGAGTGCATCTGCCAGGTCGCGGGCAAACCAGGTGTCGCCCCACTGCTCGCCCGCCTCACCCTTGGGTGCCGACGTGACGATCGTCCACCGCAGCGCTCGTGAGCGACTGCCTCGGATGCGCTCGAACAGACTCACTTTCCCCCCGCACCGCCTCGCAAGAATCCTGCGCCCCAGGCACCATGCATCGTCGTGAAAACCAGCGGAAGGCGCACCGTCACAGCGGCATCTTCCACCCGCCTCCCCGTCACGACCGATGCCACGACATTTCCGCTCGCATACACCGCCGCTGGGATAAGTCCGGCAATCACCATCCCTGCGCGACCGCTCACAGCGCCAGCGATAGTCACAGCAAGTCCGGCTCCGATGACGGCCACAGTTAAGGGCGCGGCGAGGTAGCGCACCGAGAGAGTGGACGGATGCCGGCGGGCAACCTCACGCCTCCATCGCCCGTAATCGTGGTACTGACGAGCCAACGCACGCAGCGAATGCCGGGGGCGATACGTCACGTGAAGATCGGGTGTGAAATACACGAGTCCACCACTTTCGCGGATCCGCAGGTTCAACTCCCAATCTTGAGCGCGTTCCATAGATTCGTCGTATCCCCCCACGCGCTCCAATGCCGAACGACGAAAACACCCGAGGTAGACGGTAAGCGCCGGACCCTCGTCGCCGCCCACATGAAAGGACGCATCGCCCACCCCGAAACGTGATGTCATCGCAGCAGCAACAGCCCGCTCGAAATCACCTCTTCCTTCCGCCGCCATGACGCCACCGACGTTGTCCGCGCCAGCTCGCTCCAAAACCTCAACAGCGCAACTGACGTAATCGGTGGGAATCATCGCGTGACCATCCACCCGCACCACGATCTCCCCAGACGACCCATTGATCGCCGCGTTCAACCCGGCGGGAGTAGACCCACTCGGATTTGCCACCACGCGCAGTTGAGCGAACTCAGTTGCGAGGGATTGCGCAACCTCTGCTGTCTTATCCCGACTCGGACCGACGGCAAGTGTCACGTCGAATTCACCTTGATAGTCCTGGGATAAAACACGCTGCACCGAATCGCGAAGGTGCCGCTCCTCGTTCACGACCGGCATCACCACGCTCACCGTCGGCAGGCCAGTTTCGTTCACGCTGATGACTCCAACACACCGTCTGTTCCCAGCGCCGGCGAGGACACCAGTCCCGGGAACTGTGCAACTGTCTTGGTCAAGAAGTGCTCTTCATCCACCTGCGAGGTGTTAGCCGAACCGTCGGCGGCACTTCGCACGTACACGTACCCAAGGCCGTGGGTCCGATACACCAGGCCACCAGCCTCGAGAACGCGGTCGAGCAACGCCCTGTCCACGGATCGGGGAACCGGCCGCCACCCTCCCACCTGGGCAAGATCGCCTGCGGAAATCATCATGGTTCCCCCCGCGACGAAGGTCGCGAACCGTTCAGCTGGATAGGTGGGCCGGAAAACCGTGGTGTCTGCCGAGCTCAAATACACCCAATCGAGAGCCTTGCCCACGATCTGTGCACCGGAGTACATCCGCGCCAGTACGAGATCCCATACGTGAGTGGTGGCGTAGTAGTCGTCGTCGTCCATCTTGGTGAGAAGCTCACCATCGGCTCGTGCGCTTGCCGCCGACAATGCATGCCCGAGGTTGCGCTCAGCGGGCACGCCGATCAGCGCCCATTCACCATCCCAACCCTCTAAAGCAGCTCGCACCCGCGGCGCGTGCCGGGCTACGTCGTCTTCATCGCCATGCAGCACGATCACGGCTTGCAGGTGCGGGTAGTCCTGGCGTCGAATCATGGATAGCGCATGTTCTAACCGCTCCGGGCGATGCGTGGACAACAAGATGCTCACGGTCGGCCATGGCTGAACAGCTGGCCACGGCGAGTACTCCTGCAAGGCGTGACGTCGCTGATTCACCGAGAGTGTCTGCCACGCGAGGTAATCGTCCAAGGCCGGTAATTCATCCGCCGATTCCACAAGGACAACACCGAGCGCGGACAACTGCGCGCGCAGCCAGGTGGGTAACGACGACGCATCGGTCACCGCGGACACTGAGCGCAAAGGTTTCACATCAGGCATATCTACGCCGAGGCGATATGAGGACACGATTTCGTCAGCCGTCGAGATTTGGCCCATGAAGTCCGATAAGCGTCCGTGCGGGCGATGGATCGTCGGGTCAATCAGTACCTCGCGATCACCCCACATGCGACCGGACACGGCAACTACCCGCTCGGCTAGATCAGCCGAACCTTGCGCACCGTCTGAGGTCACCAGCACATCGGCCCGGCGTACGTGCGGGTCTTCATCACCGGCAACGTGAACGTCGCGCACCTGCTCGGCCAGTACGCCATCGGCAGGAACATCCGCAGTCCAGGTTGGTGCTGCAAAGCCCGTGACGGTCGGTTGCAGTGTCCGAAGTACCGCAGAGAGAACAACAGCTGCGTCGAGGGGATCGCGAACCTCGATCTCCACCTCCACGCCGTCGCCCTTGGGCTGCACGGACAGCACATCCACCCCGGGGATCCCCGGCGCGCCGGTCCAGCCCAGATGCGGCCTGCGCCAGCGATCGATACGCACCTGTGCGCCGCCGATCAGCCCGGAACCAACCGAGGCGGTGACCAAGCGGCGAAATGCACCGAGGTGATCTGCCCGCACCTCCCAGCGCTCGCCCCGCTCCCGTACCCGGGTACCCGGCACAGGTTGGCTCGCCATACGGCAAGAGTAGGGGCGCGCTCGCTACGCTCGACGCATGACCGAGCCCGCTGCAACGAACAAACCTGTGCTGTCGGTCATCGGGACCGGCTACCTCGGAGCCACGCACGCTGCGTGCATGGCCGAACTCGGGTTCACGGTGATCGGCGTCGACATCGATCCGGCCAAGGTGGACCTGCTGAACTCCGGCACGGTCCCGTTCTATGAGCCCGACCTTGACGATCTCTTGCAGCGCAATCTGCGCGCCGGTCGCCTGCGCTTCACCACATCCTTCGAAGAGGCCGGCAAGGACGCGCAGGTCCACTTCATCTGTGTCGGTACCCCGCAGCAACCAGGCGCCTACGCCGCGGACATGTCCCAGGTGTTCGGTGCCGTCGATGCCCTGGCCCCGCATATCTCCGCCGCCGATCTGGTGGTCGGCAAGTCCACGGTTCCCGTTGGCACAGCCGAGGAAATCGTCAACCGTCTCAAAAGCACTGCGGCCATCGGCGTGGAGGTCGCCTGGAACCCGGAGTTCTTGCGCGAGGGCTTTGCGGTGCAAGACACCCTCAAACCCGACCGTCTCGTGGTGGGCGTCACCTCCGAGCAAGCGGAGCGGATGATGCGCGAGGTCTATGCGCCGCTCATCGCCGACAACGTTCCGTTCCTGGTCACCGACTACCCCACCGCCGAGCTAGTGAAGGTCGCGGCGAACTCATTCCTTGCCACCAAGATCTCCTTCATCAACGCGATGGCTGAGGTGTGCGAGGCCGCTGGAGCAGACGTCACGAAACTCGCTCAGGCCATCGGCTACGACCCCCGTATCGGCAGCCGCTTCCTGGCCGCCGGCCTTGGTTTCGGGGGCGGCTGCTTACCGAAGGACATTCGCGCTTTCATGGCTCGCGCGGGTGAACTCGGAGCAGAAGAAGCGCTCACCTTCCTGCGCGAAGTTGACCAGATCAATCTGCGTCGGCGTGCTCACACCGTCGACCTCGCGCGCAAGACCCTCGGCGGCGACTTCCGGGGCAAGGTGGTCACGATGCTCGGTGCAACGTTCAAACCCGACAGCGACGATGTCCGCGATTCACCAGCCCTCGACGTAGCCGTAGCGATCTCCAACGCCGGTGCAACCGTGCGCGTTCACGATCCGAAGGGCATCGCTAACGCCAAGCGCGTCTACCCGAATATGGATTATCGCGAGGATCTGCTCGATGCTGTTACCGATGCAGACCTGCTCCTGCTCGGCACCGAATGGCGCGAGTACCGCGAACTCGATCCGCACCAACTGACCGGCAAGGTTGCCGGCGCCGCGATCATCGATGCGCGCAACGCTCTCGATCCGCAGGCATGGCGCTCGGCCGGTTGGATCTACCGCGCACTCGGTCGTCCCACCGCCTAACCAACAAGACGTGACCCACGCACTGGCATCCGACGATCAGATCCGCCACCTGCTCGACAACTCCCACCTATGGTTCATCGTGGGCCTGGGCGATAACCCCGACCGACCTGCCTTCCGGGTCGCTCGATTTCTGCAGTCGATCGGCAAGCAGATCGTTGCGATTCACCCACGCGCGCAAGAAGTACATGGCGAACCCGGCTTCACCTCGATAGAAGATGCGACGAAGGTGTACGGCACGCCCGACGTGGTGGATGTATTCGTCCGATTCGATCGCGCCGGGGAGTTTGCCGACCAAGCGATCAAGGTCGGCGCAAAGGCCGTGTGGTTTCAACTCGAAGTAATCGACCACAACGCCGCCGCGCGAGTGTCCGATGCGGGCTTACTCATGGTCATGAATCGCTGCCCGGCGATCGAATATCCGCGCCTCGTTACCGCCAACTCCTAGTGCTCGCGCCGGATCCCATCGCCCTTTGCGCGTGCGGCAGCATTCAACTCAACCTGAAATTTCTCCATTCGGTCCAGCAAGGAAGCGTCGGCAACACCGAGCATTCGAACCGCGAGCAACCCGGCGTTACGCGCTCCTCCGATAGCAACCGTCGCAACAGGCACACCCGCAGGCATCTGGGCAATCGAAAGTAATGCGTCCATACCATCCAAGGACGTTGCATTGACGGGTACACCGATCACCGGCAGCGCACTGACGGACGCAAGCATCCCCGGCAGGTGCGCCGCACCTCCGGCACCGGCGATGATCACCCGCAATCCACTCTCCCGCGCAGTCTTGCCGTAGTCGAGCATCTCCTCGGGCATGCGATGAGCGGAGATAACGTCAACGCGGTGCGGCACCGAGAACTCATCTAAGACTTGCGATGCCGCCTGCATGGTGGACCAATCCGAGTCCGATCCCATGCAGATACCGACCAGGGCCGCCCGATCCGAACTACTCATCGATAACCCCCATGAAGTAGTCCGCAGCGTGCCGGGCGCGTACCAGCAATTGCTCCGCGTCGTCTCCCACTGTCGTCACGTGACCGACTTTACGACCTGGCTTGACCTGCTTGCCGTACAAATGAACCTTCAAACCCGGATCACGAGCGAATACGTGACGGTAGGCCGAGTACAGATTTCCCACATCGCCGCCCAGGATGTTCACCATCACCGCGTGAGGCGCTACCAACCGCGGTGAGCCCAGCGGCAGATCCAGCACCGCGCGTAGGTGGTTCTCGAACTGGCTGGTCACCGCACCTTCGATACTCCAGTGCCCGGAGTTGTGCGGACGCATCGCCAGTTCGTTAACAAAGAGCGCATCGCCGGTATCAAAGATCTCTACGGCCAGCATTCCCGTCACATTCAGCGCGCCCGCAATGTCGAGTGCGATGCGCTGCGCCTGCACGGCACGCTCATCGGAGAGTCCTGGCGCCGGCGCCACAACTTCCGAGCAGATGCCGTTCGTCTGCACTGTGCGAACCACCGGATAAGCAACGGTCTGCCCGCTAGGTGACCGCGCCACCTGCGCCGACAACTCCTGCACGAAGGGCACGGCCTCCTCGGCCAACCACTGCGCACCCGGCGGCAAGGGAGAAGACATCACCGACGACAAGTCGATCGAACTGTCTATCCGCCACACACCCTTGCCGTCGTACCCACCGCGCGTGGTCTTCACAATGAACGGGTAGCCCACCTCGTTCGCAAACTCCTGCGCCTCACCAACCGAATCCACGACCCGCCAACGTGGTACGGGTGCACCCGCTCCCTCGAGGGTTCGACGCATCACCGCCTTGTCCTGCGCATTGATCAGCGCGTGCGGGCCCGGGCGCACCGCAACTCCGCGCGCTTCAAGCTTTTCCAAAATGGGTGGCGGCACATGTTCGTGATCGAAGGTGACCACATCGCAACCAGCGGCAAACTCCAGAACCGCATGCTCATCATCGTGGGCGCCTAGGTAGACATCCGAAACCACCTGCGCTGCTGACTCATCCAGCGACGTTGCCAACACTCGAAAGTCAATACCAAGCGCCGCTGCCGGAGCCGCGCTCATCCGCGCAAGTTGACCACCACCGACCATCCCCACCCGCGGACGATCGCCCCCAAGTACAGATCCGGTCACTGCCACAACTTATCCGCACAAAGACCGCCAGGAATAACTCGCACGCTGGCTAGACTCCTTCGATGCCCGGACCGCAACTGATCGCGCGCGGCTACCGGTATCTCCAGAACACCTTGGGCGACCTCTATCGAGAGATCGCGAAGTTCGGCATCGTGGGCCTGTCCGCGTTGGTCGTGGATATCGGCCTGTTCAACATCCTGCGCTTTGCCGGCGGAGAGGGACCGCTTTTCGACAAGCCGCTTACCGCGAAAGTCATCAGCGTGGCAGTCGCCACCACCGTGGCCTATGCCGGTAACCGCTTTTGGACATTCCGGCATCGAGGCCGCACCCACATGGGCAAGGAATACCTCATGTTCTTCGGACTCAACGGCGTCGCGATGCTCATCGCCGTTGGCTGCCTGTGGTTCAGCCACTACGTCCTTGGCTTCACCTCACCGCTGGCGGACAACATCAGTGCGAACGTGATCGGCCTGGGATTGGGCACACTGTTTCGCTTCTGGTCCTACCGCAAGTGGGTCTTCCCGGCGATCCCGGCAGACGAACTCGCCGATCCGGCCAACGAAGAACTCCTCGAGCGCGACGCCTCCACCCCGATTTAGTTCCGCCGAGACCTGCAGTTTCGGTCACAAATTCGACGAAATTTGACCGAAACTGCAGGTCTCGGCAAAGAAAAAGAAGAGGGGTCCTCAGTCCATCGCGGGCAACTGATCCGGCGCCCCATCCCCGGCACGTCGACGCGAATCATCGAGTTCGTGCAACTCGTAGACCAGACGCTGAATCTGCTCCACGTCTGGCACGTCCTGGATGTACATGTCGCCGTCGTCGCTCGCGGACTCAATCTCCAGAGTTCCGTAGTTCAAAGCCCGCCCCATCAGGCCCACTTCGAAGGAGACGTTGTTGACCTTGGCCAGCGGCATATCGCGCCCCTGCTTGGTCACTAGGCCGCGACGAATGATGATCCTGCGGGTGGTGAACACGTACTGGGTTGTAAACCAGCGCGCGAAGGGCAAGATCACCCGCCAGATCAAGATGCCGATCAAGATCAGGAGGATCGGCAACTGAAGCCAGGACAAGGAGAACGAACCGATACTCCAACCACCCACGGAGAAGTACAGCCAGGTTCCAACAAACACTTCAACGACCAGCACGATGGCCGGCCAGATCAATCCACGCCAGTGCGGCTTGAATTCGAAAGCGATCAGTTCGCCGGGGGCTAGGAGCTTGGTGGGGTAACTCACGGTGCCATGGTTGCATGCAGGACGTCCCCAGCGATGATGATTCGCGATGTTGACCCCGTGTCCACCATCAGGTGGCCATCGTTCGTCACATCCACGCCCACAGCCTCGAATTCCTCACCTCCGGGGAGGACCACCCTCACGTCCGCCCCGATGCTGCGGCACAGCACCCGATAGTCCGTCAATGCCACGTCCCACGGTTGTTGCGTGCGCCTATATAACGACGACAGCAGCCCAGCCAGCACCGCGCTTCGGTCCGGACTCACCCCCGAATCACCCACCCACGAGCCAGCTTGGGTGAACTCCTGGGGAGGGTGTTCGATATTCATTCCGATTCCCACCACGGCGCCGCCAGGAACAGCCTCGACCAAGATCCCGGCCACTTTGCGATCGCGGGAATCCAACACATCGTTCGGCCACTTGATTGCCCAGGACATGTCACCTTCATCGCGGGCTACGTCCACAGCCGCCAGCGCGGCGAGCAGCGGCAATCGAGCGGGGTGGTCACATGAACGCACGATCGTGCTCGACCACAAACCGGCACCGAGATCACTGACCCAGGTGCGGCCGTGCCGTCCCTTACCTGCCGTTTGCTCTCCAGCCACCACGCAGGTGCCATCCACCGCTCCCGATGCCGCAAGCGCAACTGCATCCGCGTTCGTTGAGCCCGTCGATTCGACGTAGACCGGAGCTGGCCACGAGCACCCCGAAGTTGCAAGCAACTCCCGCACCCGCCCAGGATCGGGGATCCAGCCCACCTCGCTCACGCGGCTAAGGTACGCACGATCGCAATTCGTTCCAGCAGCGCGTGGAGGGAAGCACCATGAGCGCAGAGGCAGTCGACGGCACGGAAAACCCCGAACCCACCGGCCCCGAGCGCAGGACCACTGCTGGTAAGGCCGACATCTTGAAGGCACGTCGCGCCGACGCAGCCAGCAAGCGACAGGCCGCGGTCGATAAGCAGCACGCGAAGGGCAAGATGACTGCCCTCGAGCGCATTGAAGCCTTCCTTGATGAAGGTTCCTTCCAACAGATCGACGGCTTAACCCGTCATCGCTCGCACAATTTTGGCTTGGAGAACAACCGACCGTTCGGCGATGGTGTCCTCACCGGGTACGGCACCGTGGATGGTCGCCCAGTCTGCGTCTTCGCCCAAGACTTCACGGTGTTCGGCGGCTCGCTTGGCGAGGTCTTCGGCGAAAAGATCGTCAAGATCATGGATCTGGCGATGAGGACCGGCTGCCCGGTCATCGGGTTGAACGATTCCGGCGGCGCTCGCATCCAAGAAGGCGTGGTGTCACTTGGCCTATACGGAGAGATCTTCCGTCGCAACGTACAGGCATCCGGAGTGGTTCCTCAGATCTCGGTGATCATGGGGCCATGCGCCGGTGGTGCTGTTTACTCCCCCGCGATCACCGACTTCACGGTAATGATTGATCAAACATCGCACATGTTCATTACCGGACCGGATGTGATCAAGACAGTTACCGGCGAAGACGTCAGTTTCGAAGACCTCGGCGGTGCCCGGACCCACAACAGCACCTCCGGTGTTGCGCACTACATGGCAACCGATGAAAGCGACGGGCTTGATTATGTTCGTGCGCTGTTGTCCTACCTACCGAGTAACAATCTCTCCGATCCACCCGTGTTCCCCACCGAGGTGCACATGGAGTTCACCGACGAGGACTACTCTCTCGATTCGATCATTCCGGACTCCCCGAACCAGCCTTACGACATGCATACAGTGATCGAAGCGATCCTCGACGAGGATGAGTTCCTGGAGACTCAACCACTTTTCGCTCCCAACATGATCACCGGATTCGGTCGCATCGAGGGCCACGCGGTGGGCATCGTTGCGAACCAGCCGATGCAGTTCGCAGGCACGCTGGATATCGATGCTTCCGAGAAGGCCGCGCGCTTCGTGCGCACCTGTGATGCTTTCAATGTCCCGGTGATCACGTTCGTTGACGTTCCCGGCTTCCTCCCGGGAACCGAGCAGGAGTACAGCGGCATCATCCGGCGGGGGGCAAAACTCATCTACGCATACGCCGAAGCAACCGTGCCGCTCTTGACTGTCGTCACCCGCAAGGCGTACGGCGGCGCGTACGTAGTGATGGGCTCCAAGCATCTGGGTGCAGACATCAACCTGGCTTGGCCCACAGCCGAGATCGCTGTCATGGGCGCGCAGGGTGCGGTGAACATCTTGTACCGAAAGGAACTGGGCGAATCAGCAGAGCCAGACTCGCGGCGGGTACAACTGGTCGACGAATACACCGACACCTTGGCCAATCCGTATATGGCTGCTGAGCGCGGCTACATGGATCGCGTGATCCTGCCGCACGAGACGCGACTGCAAATCGTGCGCGCCTTGCGTACCTTGCGGGGCAAGCGAGCAAGCGGTCCGCCCAAGAAGCACGGGAACATCCCGCTATGAGCGATAACCTCGTTCCGCCACAGATCACCGTCCGAGCAGGTAATCCGACCGATACCGAACTCGCAGTGGTCATCTCGCTGCTCACTCGACTCCCGCATACCGAGATCGTGCAGCCCAATCCGCCGAGCCACTGGTCGAACCGCGCGGCGATGATGCGCCCCGTCCTATCCCCGGGTCCGGGTGCGTGGCGCGCTTCGGCATTCCCCCAGCAATAGCAGCACTTCCCTAGTTGCGTTCGGGCTCACGCGACTCAGAAAGGCGACCGCCGATCATCACTGCCGTGACGAGTACAAGCATGCCTAGCGTGGTGACCGTGTTCTGGAAAGCTGGCTCCATCCCGTTCCACGTGGAGTTCAGGTACATGATGAACCAGTTGCCGCCGACGACCATGAAACCCAAAAAGAAGACCGAGAGGCCAATCACTCCACCGAGGTACGTCCACCGTTGCGCGTGATCCCACTGCCTGGGACTGCCTGTCGCCCGTAAACCGAGAACTCCAGCTATCAGCAAAGTAATGCCCGCCAGCGACTCCATGGTGATGATCCCGATGTAGGACAACGCCTGGAACCAGGTGGCGTCGATGAATCGCCACTCGAACCCGCTATCCGCCGGCACCCCATCACCGCTCAGGACACCTTGCACAAACGGCCAGTTACTGGCGTTCGGGTTGATCGGGTTCGTGATGTTGTCGAAACTCACCACGAGGTAGTACGTCGCTACCATCAAAACGAATAACGACGTTGCCGCGCGAGCCACCCGCCACACCGGCCACGATGAAGATTCCCCAGCCATCGCCCTAAGGTAACGGCAGATTGAACCCTCATGCACCAAATCCACGTGAACGCCTACGCTCCCGAACATGGACACGCCACGTAGCGCGCCGCGGCTCATCCTGGCTTCACGATCGCCTGCTCGCCTGGCCACTTTGCGTGCAGCCGGCATCGAACCAGACGTAATCGTCAGCGACGTCGATGAAGAAGTGATCCAGGCGTCCCTACCGAACGCGACCCCGATGGAACTTGCCCAGGTGCTCGCGCAGGCAAAGGCTGAGAAAGTCGCTGGCACCATCACCGAACCAGCCATCGTGATCGGTTGCGATTCGGTGTTTGAACTGGACGGCCTCGCGTACGGCAAACCGGAAACCGCGCAGATCGCCAAAGAACGCTGGCAGCAAATGATGGGCCGCGCAGGAACGCTTCACACCGGCCACCACGTCATCGACACCAGCACCCATCACGCGGCCTCAGCCACCGCGAGCACGATCGTGCATATGGGCACCATGTCCGAGCGGGAGATGGACGATTACCTCGCGACCGGTGAGCCGCTCCAGGTCGCGGGGGGATTCACCCTCGATGCCCTGGGAGGCGCATTCGTCGAGGGAGTGGAAGGTGACCCCTCCAATGTGGTGGGTATCTCTTTGCCCACTCTTCGAAGCCTGCTCGGGGAACTAGGCGTGAGATGGACCTCCTTATGGAACATGACACTCACCGACCCTCCTTCGCCCCGCTAGAGTCCGCGTTCATGCGCAAGGTGCTGATCGCCAATCGGGGTGAGATCGCGGTTCGGGTGATCCGAGCCTGTCGGGACGAGGGCCTCACCTCGGTGGCCATCTACGCCGACCCCGATCGCGACGCCCTGCACGTGCAGATGGCCGACGAGGCGTACGCCCTCGGTGGGGAAACCGCCGCCGAGACGTACCTGGACATCTCGAAGATCATTGCCGCCGCCACACAAGCACAGGCCGACGCCATCCACCCCGGATACGGCTTCTTGTCTGAGAACGCCGATTTTGCCCAGGCGGTAATCGATGCAGGGCTCACCTGGATCGGCCCACCCCCGCAGGCCATCAAGGACTTGGGCGACAAAGTGTCGGCCCGTCACATCGCCCAGCGCGCCGGCGCCCCCCAGGTTCCTGGCACCCCCGATCCGGTCAACGGCGCCGATGAAGTTGTCGCCTTCGCCAAGGAACACGGTCTTCCTGTGGCCATCAAAGCTGCATTCGGTGGCGGCGGTCGGGGATTGAAGGTTGCCCGCACCCTCGAAGGGATCCCCGAACTCTTCGACTCCGCAGTGCGCGAGGCCGTTGCCGCGTTCGGTCGTGGTGAGTGCTTCGTTGAGCGCTACCTCGACAAGCCGCGCCACGTTGAGACACAGGTGCTGGCCGATCAGCACGGCAACGTGGTGGTCGTGTCCACCCGCGACTGCTCGTTGCAGCGCCGGCATCAAAAGCTCGTGGAGGAAGCACCTGCACCCTTCCTCACCGACAAGCAGCGCGAGGATCTCTACGCCGCGAGCAAGGCCATCGTCAAGGAAGCCGGCTACTTTGGCGCTGGAACCTGCGAGTTCCTCATCGGCACCGATGGAACGATTTCCTTCCTCGAGGTCAACACCCGACTGCAGGTGGAGCACCCGGTCAGCGAGGAAGTGACCGGCATCGACCTCGTGCGCGAGCAGTTCCGCATCGCGCGCGGGGAAAAGATCGAACCAACAGACCCCGAGGTGAAGGGTCACTCCATCGAGTTCCGCATCAACGGCGAGGACCCCGGCCGCGGCTTCCTGCCCGCCCCCGGCTCGCTCACCAGGTGGGAACTACCCAGCGGCCCGGGCGTGCGCGTGGACGCGGGCTTTCGCTCCGGCGATGTGATCGGTGGCAACTTCGATTCGCTGCTCGCCAAGCTCATCATCACCGGCAAGGACCGCACCCAAGCACTCGAACGTTCAAAGCGAGCACTCGCCGAGTTCGAGGTTGAAGGCATCGCAACCGCCCTCACCTTCCACCGCGTGGTGGTCAGCGAGGACGATTTCGCACCCGCTGATGGCAGCGCCTTCCGCGTTCACACCCGCTGGATCGAGACCGAATTCGACAACCAGATTCCCGCGTACGACGCCACCGTCGCCCCGGACAACGAGAATCAGGATCGCCAGTCCGTGGTGGTCGAGGTGCAAGGCAAGCGCATCGAGGTGACTCTTCCCGCCGGGCTCGGTGCACCCGCCGCAACCACAAACGGCAATAAGAAGTCAGCCATACGCAAGCGCGGTGGCCAGAAGGCAGCTGTCTCGGGAGACACCGTCGCCGCACCCATGCAGGGCACCATCGTGAAGGTTGAGGTCACCGAAGGTCAGGCAGTGAACGAGGGCGACCTCATCGTGGTCCTGGAGGCCATGAAGATGGAACAACCGCTCACCGCTCACAAGTCCGGCACCGTCACCGGACTGTCCGCCGAGATCGGCGCGACCGTCACCGCCGGCTCGGCGATCTGTGAACTGAAGGACTGAGCACTCGAGGACTGAGCAGACCTCACAATCCCCAGGTAACGTGGCAAGCATGCGTCACGCACCCCGCCGGTTGATATCCGCCGCAATCATCGCCGTCCTACCGCTGCTGGCCACCTCTCCAGCCATGGCAGCGACGCCCGCCGCCGTGCAAACCGATGAGGTGGCGGCAGTGGCCGAGGTCATGCGTGCCGGTGAGCCCGTTGTGAGCGTCCCCGGTGCCGAAAACGGCCTATCTCCCAGCGAGGTCCAGAACCTGACCACGCAGGTGATTGCCAGCGAAGTTCCGATCTTCATCGGGGTGTTCCCCGAATCCACGGCGGGAACTATGGCCGCCGACGACGTCCTGATCGCCTTGAACGAGCAGGTCGGTTTGGCCGGGGTGTACGCGGTGGTGGTGGGTGATCAGTTCCGGGCCGGAAGCACCTCGGGTTCGGCGAGCGATCTCGCTACCCGTGCTTTTCAAGCAGAACGTGGAAACGGCGTACCCGCGGTGCTCAGCGAATTCATTGCGCTCACCACTGAACGTTTCGCGGCAGGCGCCACCCAAACCGACTCAACAGGAACTTCCACCGCTTCGGGTGTTGTCACCTTCTTCCTGCTTGCCGTGTTCATCGCAGTCATTGCACTTGTGATCGTTGTGCTGATGCGCTCGCGCAAGCGTGCACAGGCTCAACTCATCGAGGTGCGCGGCGCGGTGGATCAGGATGTAACGGAATTCGGTGAACGTCTCGCCCGCTTCGAGATCACCGATCCAGCCTTCGATGAGAACGCCCGTACGCACTTGCAGCGTGCTCTGGACGACTACGACCGCGCCAAGCGTTCGGCCCAACTCATGGCGAACGCCGGGCACGCCCAACAGGTCACGAGTGCGCTGGAAGATGGCCGCTTCTCATTGGCCTGCGTCCAGGCGCACCTCGCTGGTGAGCCAGAGCCCGAGCGCAGGGCCCCCTGCTTCGTCGATCCCCGCCACGGCCCGAGTGTTGGCGACGTGCTGTGGACTCCTCCGGGGATGGACGGTGCCGCACCTCGCGATGTACCAATGTGCCGAGCCTGCGAAGTGGCCGTGATCGACGGCTTCCAGCCAGTAGCGCGCGAGGTTCAGGTAGCAGGAGGCAACCGCCCCTACTGGCAAGCAGGTCAGCACTTCGGCGGATACGCGATGGGCTACTACGCGCCGTTCACCGGCGTTATGACGGGACTGTTCATGGGCTCGATGCTCAGCGGCATGTGGGCCAGTCCGGCGTATGCCTCGGGAATGGGCGGGACTGAAGGGTCAGGTGGTTTCGGCGGGGACTTCGGTGGCGGTGGTTTCGGCGGGGACTTCGGCGGTGGTGGTTTCGGTGGTGGCGACTTCTAGGCAGGCTAGAACTTCAGCAGCGACCGCAACCAGTTGACGTAGTCTTCGGGCGCCCCAGCGGCCAACGCAGCGTCGGCGATGTCGAAGACTTGCTCGGCCTGCGGCAACCCACCCTCATAGGCATCTAGCGCATACAGCCACGCAAGCACCTGGCTATCCATGGTGTCCACCCGCACCCGCACCTTGCGCCAGTACCCGATCTCCACGTCCTCCCACATGTCCAGACGCTTCTCGTCGAGTTCGGTGACGTCGTACACAGCAACGAACACCTCGGACCCGGCGTCTTCCACCACGGTGGGCAGGGCTCCCCCGAACCCGAGTTCCTCCCCGGCGAAGGTCATCCGCCATCCGCGCAGCCACCCGGTGCCGTGCATGGGTGAGGCCGGGGCGCGCTCGGCCATCCGGTGGGGATCAAGGTTCACCCCGTACGCCGCGTAGAAGGCCATGGCTTCCAGGGTAGGGACCGAAAGCCCAACTGAGAAGGTCCACGACAGAATGTGCCCGTGTCGAGCGATTCGAAGGTCGTGATCATCGGAGACGGTCCGGGTGCTTACGAGGGTGCACTCGTGGCTCGTCAGCTCGGTGCGCAGGTCACATTGGTCAGCGCCGGAGAGATCGGTGGCTCGGCGGTCCTCACGGACTGCGTGCCCAGCAAGACGTTGATCGCAACTGCGGGCGCGATCGAGAAGGCCGAGGCTTCGGGATACCTCGGCGTCTGCATCGATGGCAAACCGGCAGATCGCGCGAAATTCCACGTCGATCTCGCCACGGTCAACACCCGGGTGATGGAACTCGCCCGCGCCCAAAGCCAGGGCATCCGAGCTTCCCTCGACGACGCTGGCGTGCAGATCCTTAAAGGCCACGGACAACTAGCGAACGGCGACGCCGTCACGGTCACCACAGACGACGCAGACTTCACTCTCCCCGCCGATTTCATTCTTATTGCCACCGGCGCCAGACCCCGCGTGCTTCCCGAGGCGATGCCCGACGACGAACGCATCCTCACCTGGGAGCAGGTCTACGACCTCACCGAGCTTCCTGAACACTTGATCGTGGTCGGCTCGGGCGTCACGGGTGCGGAATTCGCAAACGCCTTCCACACCCTCGGCAGCGAAGTGACACTCGTGTCCTCCCGCGATCAGGTTCTTCCTGGCGAAGACCACGATGCAGCGCGCGTTCTCGAAGAGGTCTTCGAACGACGGGGCCTGCACGTGAAAGCCAAGTCACGAGCAACGAAAGCGCAGCGCAGCGACCACACGGTCATCGTCACCCTGGAAGACGGCACGACCATCAACGGCAGCCACGTCCTTATGGCTGTTGGTTCCCTGCCGAACACTGAGAACCTCGGCCTCGCCGAAGCTGGTGTCACCACCGACGATCGCGGCTTCATCAACGTGGACCGAGTCTCGCGCACCAGCATCCGCAACATCTATGCGGCAGGTGATTGCACCGGCGTGAACATGCTTGCCTCAGTGGCGGCAATGCAAGGTCGCATCGCGATGTATCACGCACTCGGCGACGCCGTGAGTCCGTTAGATGCAACAGCAGTCTCCAGCACGATCTTCACCGAACCGGAGATCGCGACCGTGGGCCTGCAAGAACACGACCTCGAAGAGGGCGAGTTCCGCGGGGAACACGTCATGCTGCCGCTACGCAACAATGCGCGCGCCAAGATGCACGGTCACCGCGACGGCTTCGTCAAACTTTTCGTCCGCAGGGGCTCGCGCATCGTGGCAGGTGGCGTAATCGTCGCCCCCAACGCCAGTGAACTCATCCACTCGATCACCCTGGCCGTGGACAACCGGCTCACCGTCGATCAACTCGCCCAGGCCTTGACCGTCTATCCGAGCCTGTCAGGGTCGATTGCCGAGGCCGCGCGCCGCATGCACACCATGAGCACTCACTCCAACCAGTAGGTTTCCCCGGTGACGCACTCATTGAGCAACGAGACCACCCAGGCCGCGAACGACGCAGCCAAGCGAGCGGCGGCAACCCTTCGAGCCATCACGAATGTCCAGCAGCACGACGTGGCCGTGGTCCTCGGCTCCGGCTGGGTTCCCGCGGCTGAACTGCTCGGCATCACCACTGCCGAGTTTCCCGTCACCGATCTGCCCGGTTTTGCTCCCCCGGCTGTGGAAGGTCACGCTGGTCGTTTTCGCAGCATCGACGCCGACGGCACACGCGTACTGGCATTCCTTGGCCGCACACATCTGTACGAAGAGCTCGGCGTGGACGCCGTCACCCATGCCGTGCGCACCGCGCACTTCGCCGGCTGCCAAACGATCATCCTCACCAATGGTTGCGGTGGTCTGGATCCACACTGGAGACCGGGAACACCGGTGCTCATTAAGGACCACATCAACCTGACCGGCATCAGCCCGCTGCATGGCGCTCACTTCGTTGACCTCACCAATCTCTACAGCGAGCGCCTGCGCGAGATGTGCAAGGAGATCGAGCCGAGTCTGCCCGAGGGCATCTACTGCCAATTCCGCGGACCGATGTATGAAACCCCGGCGGAGATCGGCATGGTCAGGGCAATCGGCGGAACCCTCGTCGGGATGAGCACCGCGCTCGAGGCGATCGTGGCGCGCAGCCTGGGCATGCAGATCCTGGGCATCTCGCTGGTCACCAACGCAGCGGCAGGCATGACCGGCGAACCCCTCAACCACGAGGAAGTCCTCGCAGCGGGTCAAGCCGCAGCCACCCGGATGGGTGAACTGCTCGGCAAGGTTGTCCGGGCGCTTTAGTCGTGAACGTCGTTGAACAAGCGCGTGCGTGGCTGGCCCAAGATCCCGATCCGCAGACCAGGGCCGAACTCCAACAACTGATCGAGACGAACGACGACGAACTCACCGACTGCTTCGCCGGCAGACTTCAGTTCGGCACCGCGGGCCTGCGCGGGAAACTCGGACCCGGCCCGAACCGGATGAACCGCGTAGTGGTGATGCAAGCGGCTGCCGGACTGGCCAGCTACCTCAACAAGCTCCACCCGCACGAGGCATCGATCGTGATCGGCTACGACGCGCGTCACAACTCCGATGTGTTCGCAACGGACACTGCAGCCATCATGCAAGGCGCGGGCATCAACGCCCTCGTACTTCCCAGACCGCTACCCACACCTGTACTCGTCGTACGCGATCAAGCACCTCGGTGCTTCCGCAGGCGTGATGGTCACCGCAAGTCACAATCCTCCCCAGGACAACGGGTACAAGGTCTACCTGGCTGATGGTTGCCAGATCGTCCCACCGGCCGATGCAGACATCGCCGCCGAAATCGAGCGCATCGCGAGCACCACGAACGTCCAGGACCTACCGACGGGCGAGGAATGGATAACACTCGGCGATGACGTCCTTGAGGACTACATCAACCGCGCGGTCGCACTGGTGACCGCCGAGCAGCGGCAGAACAACGGAACTCTGACCACCGTCATCACTCCGATGCACGGCGTGGGAGGCGGAACTTTGCATGAAGTCCTGACCCGCGCCGGTTTCCCCGAACCCATTCACGTGGCCGAGCAGTTCGAACCGGATCCGAACTTCCCCACCGTCGCGTTCCCCAACCCCGAGGAACCCGGCGCAATGGACCTCGCGCTTGAGGCAGCAGCGAAGCACCAACCAGGCATCGTCATCGCCAACGATCCGGACGCCGACCGCTGCGCCATCGCGATCCCCGCGGACGATGGCTACCGCATGCTGACCGGCGACGAAGTCGGATCGCTCCTCGGCTGGTGGGCAACCCAGCACAGCAATGGAAGCAACACCGAGCGCACGGTCCTGGCGCAATCAATCGTCTCGGGCACCATGCTGAAATCGATCGCCGAATCAGCCGGACTTACCTACGAGCACACGCTCACCGGCTTCAAATGGATCGGGCGCATCCCGGGTCTGCGCTTCGGGTACGAGGAAGCTCTTGGTTACTGCATGGATCCGCAAGGAGTGAGCGACAAGGACGGCATCACAGCCGCCCTCGCAGTCGCCACCCTCGCCGCCCACCTCAAAGCAAGCAACCAGACACTGCAGCACAAACTCGACGACCTCGCGCGCGAACACGGCGTGCACGCCACGAAGCAGGTGTCCGTACGCGTCACCGACTTGACCCGCATCACCGAAGTGATGTCAAAACTGCGAACACAACCGCCGACCGATATCGGCGGTCTCACGGTGCAACGCTTCGTTGACCTTGAACTTGGCGCCGAACTCCCTCCCACCGACGGACTGCTGTTCGAACTCGACGGCAACGCCCGCGTGATCATCCGCCCGAGCGGCACCGAACCCAAGGTCAAGGCGTATCTACAAGCCGTGGTCCACGTCACTGCAGACCTCGCGTCAGCGCGCAAACAGGCCGCCCAGCAGATCGCCACTCTCGAGGCGACCGTCCGCACCTGGCTCAACTAGCGACTATCCACAACCTCTGCAGCCTGTGACATGACGTCCACAGGCTGGAAATTGGAACTACCCCTCGTGGGCACTTCGCGGGCTAATGGAACATGCCCAAAGACAATTCTTTTGTGTTTGACACAAACACTGGCGCGAGAGTACGGTTTCTCCCAGGAGCCCACAAGCACGGCGTGAAGACCACTGACCAACTCAACGTGATCAACGAAGCGAGAGTCGTGTTCTTGCTCCCAGCAACACATGGTCGGAGTCGCCGTGAATGGTTGTTCTTGGGCAGAGGCCTGGATGGAACGATCTTGGAGGTCATCGCATTGCTCGGGCACCGCGAACACTTCCTGGTCATTCATGCGATGCCGATGCGCCGCAAGTGGCAAGCACGATGGGACCTGGCTCAGGAGGGAAAGTGAAGATGATGGAACCAGTTGAGTACCAGCCGATTTTCACCACACCAGAAGCAGAGGGCTTCACACAAGAAGAGATTGACGATCTAATTGCAGAGATTGAAAGCGACGATTACGACATCCCCGAAGACGCGGTCATGTTGATACGCCCTCGTGGACGCCAATCTCTCACGGCTCCCGGTGTGCACTCACCCTTGGTCAGCACGCGGGTCCCCGCCTCACTGCTGGACATGCTCAAGGCCAGAGCAGCGTCCGAGGGAATAAGCGTTTCCGAAGTGCAACGAAGAGCCCTATGCAACTACGTAGGGCACCCGGACCTCTGACAGCACCCATCAACGTTTGTCTGACCGACGGACTGGAAGGAGAATATTTGCTATGACCGAGCGGATCGTCTTCGATGTGGACTTCATGTTGACGCCCAACCCCGGCGAGACTTTCGCCACCTGGGAAGGCCTTAGAGCGGGGACGCGCTCACAGATCCGCACAGGTGAAGTCGTAACAGCAACCGACGGCGAGGTCACCCACTCCGCCACGGTTCTCCGAGAAGAACCCTGGGGTGTAGTTCTGGCTGTGGACTTCAGCCAGACTCTGACGTCTCCCTAGAGCCACCGAATACCCTTCCCCCGTGAGCCTTCTTCCCACCCGCCCCCTCACCGACACCTCCTCAGGCGGCCTGAAGGCGTACCTCAAGGGCCTCTCCGGCGTGGACCAGGTCGGTCTGGAAGCCCGCGCCGCCACCTTGGCCACCCGCTCGATTAAGAACGAGTCCAAGATCTGGGCGATCGACACCGCCATCTCGATGGTGGATCTCACCACTCTCGAGGGCATGGACACGCCCGGCAAGGTCAAGGCGATGTGCGCGAAGGCGCTGCGCCCAGACCCAACGGACATCACCTGCCCGAGCGTTGCCGCGGTCTGCGTCTACGGAGATCTGGTTCCCACCGCACGCGAAGCGGTGGGCGATCGGATTCACGTGGCTGCCGTCGCCACCGCCTTCCCCAGCGGCCGAGCGAGTATGGACGTCAAACTCATGGACACCAAGGAAGCCGTTGCCGCCGGCGCCGATGAGATCGACATGGTGATTGACCGCGGCGCGTTCCTGTCAGGCGATTACTCCAAAGTCTTCAACGAGGTTGCCGCGATCAAGGAGGCGTGCGGCACCGCGCACCTCAAGGTGATCCTCGAGACCGGCGAACTCACGACCTACGACAACGTCCGCCGCGCGAGTTGGCTCGCGATGGAAGCCGGTGCGGACTTCATCAAGACCTCCACCGGCAAGGTCTCCCCCGCCGCAACGCTGCCGGTCACGCTGCTCATGCTCGAGGCAGTGCGTGATTTCGCGGACAAGACCGGCACCAGGGTGGGCGTGAAGGCAGCCGGCGGCATCAAGACCAGCAAAGACGCCATCAAGTACCTGGTCCTGGTCAACGAGACGGTAGGGAACGACTGGCTCACCCCTTACCTGTTCCGCTTCGGCGCCTCGAGCCTGCTCAACGATCTGCTCCAGCAGCGCCAACGCATGCGCGACGGCCACTACTCCGGCCCCGACTACGTCACGATCGATTAGGAAAAGGCTCACAATTCATGACCTTCGACTACGCACCCGCGCCGGAGTCCCGCTCCGTTGTGGACATCGACTCCAACTACGGACTGTTCATCGGCGGAAAGTTCGTCGAACCAAAGAGCGGGCAGTTCTTCAAGACGATCAACCCAGCCACCGAGGAAGTCCTCAGCGAGGTCGCCGAGGCCGGCCAGGCCGACGTCGATGCAGCCGTCAAAGCAGCACGCAAGGCGCATGAGAAGACCTGGTCGAAGATGTCCGGCAGAGATCGCGCGAAGTATCTCTTCCGAATCGCGCGCATCATCCAAGAGCGCTCACGCGAACTCGCGGTACTCGAGACGCTGGACAACGGCAAACCCATCAGCGAATCACGCGACGTGGACATTCCCCTCGTTGCCGCGCACTTCTTCTACCACGCGGGTTGGGCGGACAAACTCGAATTCGCCGGCTACGGACCGAATCCGAAGTCTCTCGGCGTTGCCGCTCAAGTGATCCCGTGGAACTTCCCGCTACTGATGCTCGCCTGGAAGATCGCTCCTGCCCTGGCCTGCGGAAACACGGTGGTGCTCAAGCCAGCCGAGACCACCTCGCTCACCGCACTCGCCTTCGCGGACATCTGCCAGCAGGCCGATCTACCCCCGGGCGTGGTCAACATCATTACCGGTGCAGGTGACACTGGACGGATGCTGGTGGAGCACCCGGACGTGAACAAGGTTGCGTTCACCGGATCCACCGAGGTGGGCAAGGCGATCCAACGTGCAGTGGCGGGAACGAACAAGAAGCTCACCCTCGAACTTGGCGGCAAAGCCGCGAATATCGTTTTCGACGATGCACCCATCGACCAGGCCATCGAAGGAATCGTCAATGGCATCTACTTCAACCAGGGGCACGTGTGCTGCGCTGGCAGTCGCCTACTGCTGCAAGAGTCGATTGCCGATGAGGTGCTGCACTCTCTCAAGCGCAGACTACAAACGCTGCGTCTGGGGGATCCGATGGACAAGAACACCGATATCGGCGCCATCAACTCCCGAGCGCAACTCGCCAAGATCGAAGAACTCACCAAATCCGGCGAAGACGAAGGGGCCGAGCGCTGGAGCCCCACCTGCCCGATCCCGGATAAGGGCTTTTGGTTCCCGCCCACGGTGTTCACCAACGTCACGCAAGCCCACCGCATTGCGCGCGAGGAGATCTTCGGACCTGTGCTTTCTGTCCTCACCTTCCGAACTCCAGAAGAGGCAGTCGAGAAAGCGAACAACACTCCCTTTGGCCTCTCCGCCGGTATCTGGACCGAGAAGGGCAGCCGCATCCTGTGGATGGCCGACCAGATGCGCGCCGGTGTGGTGTGGGCGAACACCTTCAACCGCTTCGATCCGACCAGCCCGTTCGGTGGTTTCAAGGAATCGGGCTTCGGCCGCGAAGGCGGCATCGCTGGTCTCGGGGCCTACCTCGATACGGAGGACAACTCATGAGCAGAGTCGAGGTTCGCAAGACCCACAAGCTCTTTATCGGCGGTGCGTTTCCGCGCAGCGAGTCCGGTCGAACCTACGAGGTGACCGACGCGCACGGTCAATTCATCGCCAACGTCGCCCAGGCCAGCCGCAAGGACGCCCGCGACGCAGTCCTGGCAGCGAGGTCCGCATTCGCGAAATGGTCCACCGCCACCGCCTACAACCGCGGCCAGGTGCTTTACCGCATTGCCGAAGTGATGGAAGGCCGCCGCGACCAATTCATCGCCGAGATCGAACAAGGCGAAGGAGTATCCACGAAGAAGGCAACTCACCAACTCGATGCTGCCATCGACCGTTGGGTTTGGTACGCCGGCTGGGCGGATAAGTACGCGCAAGTAATCGGAAATACGAATCCCGTTGCCGGCCCTTATTTCAACTTCTCCTTACCCGAACCGACCGGCGTGGTCGCAGCGGTTGCACCGCAAGATCACAGCATCCTGGGACTGACCAGTGTGATCGCACCGATCATTGTCACCGGCAATACCGTGATCGTGATGCCCAGTCCAGCCCGCCCGATCCCCGCAATCACCCTCGCCGAATGTCTGGCCACATCTGACGTCCCCGGTGGCGTGGTCAACATCCTCACCGGCGCCCCGGCCGAGATCATGCCCTGGTTGGCGGAGCACGCCGACGTCAACGCCCTGGACCTCACCGGCATCGTCGACGAATCGGTAGCCCAAGACCTCGAGCGTCAGGCCGCGGGCACGGTGAAACGTGTTCGTCGAGCCCAGCCGAACGCCGACTGGTACGTGACCCCCACCCTCTCGCGCATTCGCGCCGTCACCGAAATCAAAACCGTCTGGCATCCCGTCGGGACCTGACTCAACTAGCTGTTCCATCCCAGGCAAGCAAAAGCAGCGGGCCAGGTGGTGAGGATCCTAAACAAGGCACGATCGCTGAGAGCAGTTGTCAAGTCGTTGATCCCAGGGCCCGACTGGGCGCCGTACCAACGCACTAGTTCCTCGGTAGCGAAGCAAAGCATTGAGAGATCACGGCGGTTCTTGGCTCCGATGAGCAGACGTCGACCGCAGGAAGGTCGGTCACCACGTAACGCGGATTGACTGCAAACCCAATCCAAGGCGGCGCCTATCGGAGCCGAGTCCAGAATCAAAAGGAGCGACAGACTCCGGTAACACGACGGACAGCCTCAAATCCGGAACACTGAATCTGAACACGCTAGGTGGAATCGTCCCGTCAACAGCGAAACCCCACAGTCAGCACTCACAACAGCCAGCAATTCAAAGCATGAATCCCCCATGCGTCATCACTTTCTAGGAATCGTTCCGCGACTGATTGAGGACTCCTAGAGCCAAACGCGGGGAGATTCGCAGAGGTAAGCTCACAAACGTCATTCAAGGCCACTTGTTGTCTCTGATTTTGGGTTAGTCTGAAAGCGGCAAGCATTCGAAATGGCGGAGTCAATGCCTTGGTCTGATGGACACTTCTACTCAGTTATCCCATCTGTTGATGACTTGCGTAGAAGTCAGGAATGGCGCCAGGCTTGGGTGGCCGAAGAAGCTGCTGGGCTATCTATCTCGCCAGAATCTATGCTGGAGGCGAGTTTGCTATTGGCCAACGCAGTCGGAGACTTTCGTCTAGCTCAGATGCCCACCGCAGATCGTCGATATGGCTTCACCAACGGGCAGTTCAACTCGGGTGATGCGGGCCTGCTAACCACATTCATCGCTTGGCTTCGCCCAAGCCAAATAATAGAAATTGGTGGCGGCTACTCCACTGCCTGCATGCTCGATGCGATTGATGCTTTCTCAACTGGCACTGTTGTTACCACCATAGATCCGTATCCACATCGCCTGCGCTCTCTGGTGGCTGTGGAGGACACACCCAACCTGACTCTCATCGATGCCCCTGTGCAGGATTTCCCTCTCTCGGAGCTGGACCAATTGAGCCCCGGAGACATCGTCTTCATCGATTCGTCTCACGTCGCGAAAGCCGGCAGTGACGTTCTGTTCGAAATGTTCCAGATGATTCCCCGGATCCCTCCGGGCGTGTTCATTCACCTTCATGATATTTTTCAGGGTTCGAATATCCACGCGAATGGCAAGAAGAAGGCCGGTTCTGGACCGAGTCTTATCTTCTCCGCGCTCTACTCATTGGCAATTCCACGCTCAATGTGAGGATGTGGCCGGCATCTCTGCCAGCCAGCGATCGCCAAGAACTTCTAGCCCGTATGCCCATCTTCGAAGAGCGCATTGGTGGGTCATTTTGGATGGAAGTAGTCAAACCCATTTAACGCGTGTGGCATGACCAAGGACGAGCAGTTTGAATTGTAATCGACTACTACCGCTGCTGGCTTCAAGTATCGTACTGACCAGATTGTCTCTAGCGTGCTGAGCTAAATCCCATTGACTTACCGTCACCCTGTTCCCAGCACACAGGTTCCTCCGTCTCCCAGAACGCCCGCTGCGCTTCAAAGTGGCACCCCGCGAGATGTTCGTCTGGGCTTCACTGCAAATAAGTCACTCATCCCTTGACAAACTGCCCCCATGTTGAACTTGAAGCGGGTGTACACCCGACCAATGGTTCTCCTTATAAGGCAGATTGTTATGAACCCGCTGGATCTTTCGCAGTTCCAACCAAGGTACAACGACCTCGGGCTCTGCAAGGGAGTACTCACGAGCAACAGGAGTAAGCGCCCCCGGGCCGGAAATGAGCCATAGGTTCTCATCGCCGCTGCACTTGCGTATGTTCGCTATCACGGTCTCCAAGGTTCGGCGGATGAGCGGATGCATCAGCCGTGCACCAATGAAGTTGTTGACGTAAACACCATTCGGCCTTTGAGCCAGTAGCAACTCAATGTGATCCGACAAAATCTCTCCGACAGGCGCGATCGCTTCGTGATCAGCGTCAACGTAAAGCCCTCCCCACTCATGAAGGTATATGAGGCGAACGAGATCAGCCTCCATTGCCGGGTGCCAGCACTTCTCGAGAGCTTCGCCAACACCCTCGTAAGGCAACTGATCGATAACTGCGCGAGCTCGCGCCTTAGTAACCAATACGTGTTCGAAGTTTGGATTGACGGCGGCCCAGGAAGACATCAGCTCCGCCACGTCCAAAGGGACGGGTTCCGCATGCCAGTACTGAATGATTCTTTGGGGAATCGGTGCTATCTCAGCCACACATCCTCGACAACGAATGCTTGGACCGCAGGCGATAAGGGCTTTGCGTGAACCAAGCTGACTGTGCTTGCCGCCCCAATCCCGTGGCTATCGAAATTTCCACTGAAGACTGCGGAAGAAGGGCCTGCCTTGTGAAACAGGTGAGGTCAGCATCCCCCAGCAGCGCCTGTCCAGATCGATTCACTAGGCCCGAAAACTCTTCGGCCGCGCCCTGGAACTGTGATCTTCGAACATCAAGTTTTGACCAACGCTCACTGCATTGGACTTTCCATTTCGCATCTTTCCCAGCATTCTCGATTGATACGATCTCACTTAGCAACTGCTTCCTAAGTCCATGCGGTGAGCTAATGACGGTCGCTCTAGAGCTTCTGTCCCACCACTTGAGTTTCCCATGTATCGGTTGAGCAAGTGTCAGTTTTCCGCAACTAGAATCTAGTCGCGGATACTCACCTATTGCCTGCCGGACAACTTGTCGAATAGCACCAACGGTGGCCAAACGCGGTGTTTCACGAACTGGCTGGGCTCGTGAACTAAGGACGCCAAGCGCAACAGCGAACACCAAGTTCGGAACCGTAGTGGGCCTGGAGCAGGGAACTACGAACTTGTCTAGGGCGGTTCTCCACCGCTTGATCAACCTAGGAATATTCAAATCCGGTTGTCGAATCCTTTCGCGCGCATAATCTTCGAATGTAGACGTTTCACCGGACAAATTTCGCTTGGCCCAATGAGACAGAAGCACCTCATCAGGTCTTCCGGACGTGGATACGAGAGTGAGAATCTTGGCAAGCGCTCGCACATTTGGTGCGACTCTCAGTCCAATCCATTCAAGATGCTCCAACGAAATCAGTCCATATTCGAATTTGCTTGACTGAAGTTCGCTACCTAGGGCTAGCCACAATTCCTCACTTGACTTTTCCCATACAAGACGGTGGTGTGCACCTCCAACGGACCCAGACTTCAGCACGATCACGCCGTCCTTAAGCATGTCATCGCCGCAGTTAGCTAGGACCTGCTGGAATGACGTGCTTCCTGTCTTGTATCCACCAACGTGGGCTATCAATTTGTCAGTCAAGGTAGGTCCACTGGTCGGGTGTCATCAGAGAAACGTCTGTGTTTGACTTCGTAAGAGATGCGCAGCGTTCTCTGAACTCCCTTACCGTTCGCTCAGTGATGGCTAGGTTTGTCATCCAGTGTTCAAGTTGAGTCACCGCGCGGTCGTGGAGGACGTCGTCAAGTTCAACAGCACTAATGGGAATCCCGGAAAACCTCTCACCTGTCTCGCTCTTGTTCATTGCTGATGGGTAGGCCGCATCGAAGGTGATTTGGGCAGCCGCAAGAAGGCGTTCAATGACGATGAGGCTCTCATCAAACCGCTCGACTACGCCAATAAAGAGGTCATCCCTATCGAATTGAATCAAGTCAGGACGAAGTTGCCAACCTCGTCTCTTGTCCCAACCACCATCGTCCTGCGGTGACAGGTGGCGTGTCTGGTAGTTCGCTAGAGCGGAGGTTTCAATGCGCTCCACGAACTGTGCGAATGTCTCATCGGAATGAGCTAAGGAGTTTGTCTTGCGATGGAAGCGATATGCAGACTCGATCCTCTCGCGAGCATCTCTCACAAACGCAATATTCATGCGTGCCGGACCTTTACCCGCCTCAGGCAAGGTAATGAGGTGCGACGTAAGCGCGCGATACGGCGAGAGATCCAAACGTGAAGAAACGTCTTGCCAGGCTAGCCGGTCTCCGCGACCGCGAGCTTCCACGTAGGCCACTTGGCCCGGGAAATTTTTCTCGAGAATCCAGGTGAATGTTGTTCCGGCACACTTGAAGCCGTGAAGGTGAAGAATATCGATCACCCGCTCCACTGATCCCTTCTTCCCAAGTCGCCGGCAAGCGCCATCAAGAGCTGTTGGAGCGGAGGAACCATTTCTCGATTGTGGTCCGGTGACTCCGATTCGGAAATCCTCATGCCTACAAGAAACGCAGCTGGCTGGCGACCTTCACGCCATCCCTGGGTGAAGTAGTGATGCGTCGGGTCAACTCCTGTTTCAACAACATCTGGATTCTGCTGCGCGTACCAATGCGGATCGAATAGCCCAGAAGCGATTGCCTCGGCAATGAGCGATGGTTTGATGTCAGCAATGAAGTGCGGAGGCGCTTCTGTTGTTTCGGATTCGCGCGCGAATCGCTGCCGGAGGCGGTAGGTCCGGCTGGCCTTGATGCCATCAAGTTCCTCAGCGAGGGATTGTCCTGCACCTAACGCACGGGTGAGTGCTTTAGTGAGACGTTCCACGCTAGCGTTTTGCTCGTTGACTTGAGTTTGGAGATCCGCGGCGCACGCTTTGGTTTGACTGAGTTGCTGCTCTGCTCGGGACGCCCTGCTTCGTTCTTTCATCATCGTCTCGGCTGGTGCGGCTGCCATTTCCAATTGCGCTGAAAGTTGTCCTTCAGAGGTGGCCAGCCTGCGGCGCAGGTCATTGACAGTAGCCAGCAGTTCAGAGTTCGCGGCGGAGAGGTCTTCTGAGAGTTGAGTCGCCGCAAGGGTTTGTTCTTGAAGAGTGTCACGTTCGGTGTTAGCTTGATGGAGGACGTGCTTTGAGTCGGTGAGATCATCGAGTAGTTGGGGCACCTGTTCGGTGGCTTTGCGTTCCTCGGTGCGTGCAGCAAGGAGAGCGTTATCGAGTTCGGCGATTAGCTGATCAGTTTGCCCTGGATTGCGCTTCCGCTTGCCGGATGGATTCGGCGGCCCGTTCCTCGGATTCGGTTAGCAGACCTCGAAGACGGTTGATCTCTTGGGCCAGGACTGCGAGCTCCTGCTCTTTGGCTTGGACACGTGCGGTGAGGGCGGACGCGATCCGTTCGGATTCCTCGATTCGTTGTTGGTTAGCTGTGTGCGCTGCACGTTCGGACTCAAGGGTTGTTTCTAACTCGGCCAGTCGGCTCCTTAGCGAGTCATGCTCATCATGTGCTCGTCGCAACTCTTCTTCGAGAGTTCGTATCTCTTCGGCTGGATCCGCTGTTCGCTGCAGTTCTTGCTCCAATCGAGCAATGAGGATCGTTGCCTCTCGGGCAGCCTCTTCGGCTGCGTATGCCTCACGGATCTCTTCGAGTACTTCTTGGGCCCACGTGGGAGTTTGGGGCTCCTCAGGTGCTGCGCTTGAATCGGCGTGAGACTTGGCAAGGCGCATATAGGCGTCGAGAGCGTCTTCTACCTCCGAGGCAGCAACACCGAGGTCGCGGATGGAGTGGTTCCGCCGTAATGCGGGTTCAACGAGCGGCATCAGGGCTTCCAGCGTGGGAAGCGGGGTTGGTGCGCCGGCATGTTCGGCCACAAAATGACCAAGGGCATCTATTCCAGCTGTTGGGTTGGTCACCAACTGGTCGTAGTCCAGGACAAGCAGCGGTCGATCGTGGGCAGAGGCGATAGCCGAGTTGATATAGGCGAACCAGACGGCCAGGGCGCGCCTTGGGGGCATTCCGTTGCGCAGCAGCAAGGAACTTGCGACCTCGCGCGGATCACGAACGGTGAGGACGACGGGCAACGGCTGCAGGGCGAAACGGTCCCACAGCGGCATGAGCAGACTGATGCGCGGATCCTTGACATACCAGGGGCCCTGGTCGGGATCGAACAGGTCGAGTGAGGATCGGTCTGCTGCCAACTTCACCGGATCCAGATGCCTCCAGGTGGCCGGGGAGGTGACAGGAGGCGCCCACCAACTTCCACCGAGATCAGTGAGCCACGAAACGTTCACCTGCATAACGTCGGTACGTTCGAAGAAGCCGCGGGGATTATCCGGGCGCAGAAACGATGAGGCGACCGTTGGAGGACAGGCCCATCGCTTCGACCACTCTGGCAACCGCACTGGTGCCGGATCGATGCATTCCGGTGACGATCAGACCCATGCCATCTCCCTCGCTCGGTCCCCTGCTGCTAACGCATCCGCAACCATTGCGCGGGTCGCGTCAACTCCGAAATGATCATGGATAAGCCGTTTGCCGTTGTGGCTCAGTGTGCGCCAGAGATCGTCGTTGGTCACAAGATCAGCGACGTGATCAGCGAACTCCTGCGGATCATCAGCAACAAGCGCGTGCACGCCATGTTCGATATGCATGCCTTCACTGGCGATGGACGTCATCACCATGGGCACACCGAGGCTCATTGCTTCACCAACTTTGCCTTTGACGCCCGCGCCGTATCGCAAGGGGGCGATTGCGATGCGGGCTGCTTCGTAGACCGGGAGAGTGTCCGGGACCCAGCCGGCAACGGTGACGTTTTCCCCTGCTAGAGCCAAGACTGCTGGCGTGGGCTCAGAACCCACGATCGTCACGTGGGCGTCAGGCACCTGCTGGGTGACGCGCGGCAGGATCTCACTCACGAACCAGAGCATGGCGTCTTCGTTGGGGGTGTGAGCGAAACCGCCAATGAAGAGCAGTCCACTGCGACCTGCCGGGGTGACGTGGTGCTCGTAGTCGACATGAACGTTCGGCACGATCACGACCGGCGACTTGGTGCGCTCGCGCAGCAGACCTTCCTCATGGGGGCTGACAACAACGGCAACGTCAGCCAGGTCGATCAATTCCATTTCCTGAATTTGCTGCACGAGCGCCTCTCGCCTGCGTTGGCCGTCCGCGGTAGTGGTGGCCTCTCGCTCGAGTCGCAGGGAGTGGAGGTCGACTGTGTCGTACACGAGCGTTGCATGCGGAATGGCGTGGCGTACACGAGCCAAGAACATTTGAGCGACAGCGGGCCGGCTGATCCACACATGACTGATGCTTGCCGCCATTTCGGCGATGTGAGCCCACCACTGATCCGGAACGCCAAGGACCTCAACCCCCATGCTTTCCAGCCGACGGGTATAGGGATCACGTCGCCACCCATTGGCAGGGAGGAAGGTCACCGAGTAGCCGAGATCGAGCATCGCGCGCATCACTGCCGTTATGCGAACTGAGCCAGAGTCCTGGTCGGGTGTGGGCACCTCGTTCTCGATGACCAGGATGCGGCCATGGGTTGACCTCTGCCGGGCACTCGGCACGTTGGCCGCGTCCGGCGCCCAGTGCCGCACGAGGGAGTCGGCCCACCGCTGCTGGAACTTCTTGCGGTTGATCGGTTGATAAGCCTTGATTCCAGTGGTCTCGCCGGTGCCGTTCGACTGTCCCTCGTAATGAGTCACGATAGACGCCGGTTGGTACCAGACCTGGCCGCCTGCCTCTCTCGCGGCGAAACACAGGTCCGTGTCTTCGTAATACGCCGGTGCGTAGCGCTCGTCAAAGCCGCCGCGCTGCCGTAGGAATTCGCCTCGCGCGAGGAGCGATGCCCCGGAGACATAGTCCACCTGTCGCTCGAACGTCACCCGCGGGTCAAACGGATCGATCCCGCGGCCGTAGTTCCAGCCTGAGCCGTCGTTGAAGACAATGCCGCCGGCCTCCTGCAAAGTGCCATCGGGGTAGACCAGACGCGAGCCGACTACCAGTGCCTCCGGGCGACGGTCGAGTGTCTCGAGCAGCGGATCCAACCACCGGCCAACCGATTCGGTGTCGTTGTTGAGGAAGACGATGTGCTGTCCGCGGGCCTCCTGAAGCCCTGCGTTGCAAGCCTTGAGGAACCCAACATTCTCCGACAACTCCAGAATTCGAAGGCCACGGATGTCGCGAACACGCTGAAGGGTGTCGTCCGGTGATGCATCGTCCACGAGGATGATTTCCGCCCGGGCGGTGTTCACGTGCTGGGACTCGTTCAGTGCTTGCAGGCACGTCATCGTCACGTCTGACAAGCCATGTGCGCAGACGATGACGGATACGTCCGGCGAGGAACCGGGATCGCGAAACTCAAACTGCCATGGATCGGCGTTATTCATGTGTCCCCTAAGGCACCCGCAAGACAAGGATACCGCCAACCTTCGGTTCTTCTTGCGCCTTTGCAACATTCCCTCCCGGGCGCGCTAGTGGTAGGAGCGAAATCTCTGACCAACAAGCGATGTCCCTGGAGCTGTGCACTACTTCCCCGTTGGGTGCTACTTTGCCTCGGTGCGGATAGGTAACCTTTAGGGGCGTAGTGGAATCTCATCAGGTGGTGGGCTCGGGCCTATCGGGTGTGGATTCGCTGGGTACGGCCGATCTGCTTGATGAACTTGTTGCACTCAAGGAGGAAAACGCTCGGCTTGGTCAACGGATGACAGATCTCGAGCTGACGGTTGTCGAGTATCGGCGGCAGATGTCAGGGGTTCTGGGATCAGCCTCGTGGCGGGTGACCAGTCCCCTTCGAATTCTGTCGGCTCGGTATCGGACGGGCAAGCTCCGCACTCGCCGGGCTTTGAAGCGCTGGCGCGAGCGGACGGGCGGATCCTCAGGTTTGCGGTTGGCGGGGTTGTTCGCTCCTTCAATATCGAAATTGCCGTCGGGGTCGCCTTTGGTTCGGTTGCCGCATTTAGGTGTGGATCGGGGTGCGCTGAACCGGGTGGTCGGAACGGCGCCGGCTGTTGGTTCTCCTCGGGTAGTGGTGCTGGCGCATGTCCACTACCCGGAGTTGTGGGGGGATATCGATGAGCGGTTGGGGCGCATTCACGAACCGTACGACTTGTTGGTGACAGTTACGGCCGGTGCCGCAGAGTCGATCATCCCCACAATTGCTCGCAGGCACCGGACTGCTCGGATCGAAATCGTGCCAAATCGAGGTCGGGACTGGGGTCCGACCGTCTTTGTTGCGGGCAAGGGATTGCTGTCGGGGTATGACGCCGTGGCGAAGGTGCATACGAAGAAGAGCGAGCACCGAGTTGATGGGGATACTTGGCGGCTGGAATTGCTCGATGGCGTGTTCGAATCCCCCGATGCGATCCGGCGGATAGTCGATTTGCTGTCACTGGATCCGTCGGTGGGGATGGTGTTCCCCACGGGGCATCTGGTAGGCACCGAGCACTGGGGATCGGATCTTGCGATCGTGGAGGGATTGGCGGCGCGGTTGCCAATGGCGTTCGACCCAGCCGGCTTGAAATTCGCACAAGGCTCGATGTTTTGGTGCCGTCCGTGGTTGTTGGAGCGGCTGGCGGACTTGAACCTGGAGTGGGACGACTTCGAGCTCGAGGCCAGTCAATACGACGGGACAACCGCTCATGCACTCGAGCGCATGGTGGGCGTTTACTGCTCGGTGGCGGGGATGGACATGGTGGAGGCCATGGACGTTTCGCGGCGTCTGCGGACGGTGGAGACGTGTGCGCCTTTTTCTGCTGCTGAACCGTCGGTGCTGGCGTTCTATTTGCCGCAGTATCACCAGGATCCGGCGAACGATGAGTTCTGGGGCAAAGGGTTCACCGATTGGGACAACGTGCGCTCGACTGCACCGATGTTCGCCGGGCACCGGCAGCCAGTGGCTGTGCCTGAGTCTGTTGGGTATTACGACCTTTCATCGGTTGCTGAGTTCAAGCGTCAAGCGGCGCAGATGGACGTGGCCGGTATTGATGGCGCGGTTATGTATTACTACTGGTTCGATGGCGAAAAGGTTCTCGATAAGCCGCTGGATCTGTTGCTCTCCTCGCCATCGGTGCCCATGCGGTTCGCATTGTGTTGGGCAAATGAGCCGTGGACTCGGCGCTGGCATGGGCTCGATCAGGATGTATTAATTCCGCAGAAGCTGACTGGAAAATGGGAACACCGGTTCTATGCCGATATCCGGCAAGCGTTGTTCGATCCACGCTACATCAACATCGATGGCAAGCCGCTGTTGATGGTGTACCGGTTGGACTTGATCAAGAACGTGGAAGCCTCGGTTCGGATCTGGCGGCACCTGGCGGCCGAGGACGGACTTCCTGGTTTGCATGTGTTGGTGTTCTGCCGTCGTGCGGGACTTCGTCTGGGGTTGCTGGCGGCATCTGGCGGAATTGGACGGCCTGGTGGCGTTCCCACCGGGAAGTGGCGTGCGGCTGGAGTCCTTGATGGAGCACCTGCCGCACGGATCGGCCGGGTTAGGCGGAGAGGTGTTCTCCTACGACGCCGCGTGCGATTTCGTGGAGCCGGTGGCGCCGGAAGGGTTCGCTGGTCCAGTGCACCCGACGGTGTTCCCGGGGTGGGACAACACCGCGCGGCTGGGGGTTGATGCGTACGTGTTCCACGGGGCGAATCCACTGGCGTTTCGGCGGTGGCTGTCCTCGGCGGTTTCCTACGCCCGTTCGCAATCGCCGTCCTTAGTGTTCATCAACGCGTGGAATGAGTGGGCCGAAGGAGCGGCAATCGAGGGCACCCGGTTGCCGGATGTGTTCCCGTCGTATCGAGAGCCGGCACCCCGATCGTGAGAGGTGCATTACCCCGGGTCCAGGTGACCCCAGTCGAATCCTCGCTGCGGGAGCAAGTTCACGCATCGATCGATGACTTCTCTCGGTCCTGGCAAGACCGTCAACCATGGCTGTTGGCTGCAGTGGTGGCGATAGGGAACAAGTATCGGCGCACGATCCTGGGTCCGTGGTGGGCAACGCTCACCACGTTGATGTTTGTGTTCGGTCTGGCGATTCTGCGCATCGGGCTCAGCGGTGGTGATTTGCGCGAGGCGATTCCGTATGTGGGGTTGGGGTTCATCGGGTTCTCGTTGATCAGCGGTGGCGTTCTTGCGGGAACGTCGGTATACGTCTCTGCCGGGCAGCAACTGTCCACATCGCGGCAGCCGTATTCGGCATACGTGTTTCGGGCGAACACCCAGCAGATGCTGGACTTCTTCCATGACGCGGTAGTGATCTTGATCTTGGTTGTGCTGTTCGCGATCCCGGTCACGTTGATGTGGGGGTGGTCGATCGTCGCTCTTGTCTTGATCGTCGCTTCGAGCGTGGGTGTGGGGTTGTGGTTGGGGCCGCTGGCCGCGCGCTTTCGGGACGTGGGGCCGTTCGTATACGCACTGATGCGGTTGATGTTCTTCCTAACGCCGATCTTCTGGTCGATGGATGAGCTGGAGGCAACCGGGCAGGCGTGGCTGGCGTGGTTCAACCTGGGTTCACGTACCCACATGCGCTCGCGTTCCGCGATCCGATCCTGGGGCAGGTGCACCCCTCGGCACCGATCGCGCCGATGGCCATGGCGGCGATCTTGGCGGTGGTGAACCTGGCGGTCGGTTTGGTGGTGTTCACGCGATATCGGGCACGAATTCCGTATTGGGTGACAGGCTGACGGCCATGAGTTCGCAAGCACGTATTGAGCTGCAGGGAGTCTCGGTCGAGTACTCGCTGCTCACGATTGTCGAGCAGAACCTCAAGCGCAAGGTGATGACCGGGCTGGGGCGCAAGCGCCGCGGGTCGATGGAGACGCTGGCCGCTTTGGACTCGGTGTCCTTGCTGTTGCGGCCGGGAACGCGGCTGGGTGTGATCGGACCGAACGGGGCGGGCAAGTCCACGCTGCTGCGGGTGATGGCCGGGGCGCTGCCGCCTACGCGTGGGCGGGTGCTGCTGGAGGGCAAGGTGTTTTCGCTGCTCGGTGGGGCGGGTGCTGGTTTGGACTATGGGTTGTCCGGGTACGAGAACGTGATCATGAGCGGACTGCTGTTGGGTGAATCCGCTGCGGCCATGAAGGATCGCGCTTCAGAGATTGCGGAGTTCTCTGGGCTTGGTGATCGGCTCTCGAATGCCATTTCCACGTACTCCTCCGGGATGCTGGCGCGGTTGCGCTTCTCGATCCTCACATCGCTGCGCCCGCAGATCCTGGTGATGGATGAAGGCGTGGCGACCGCGGACAAGGCGTTCACCGAGAAGGCGACTTCACGCTTGCGTGATTTCCGCGATTCGGCGGAGATCTTGGTGATGAGCGCGCACGGATCCACCGTTCAGGAATGGGCGGACACGGCGCTATGGATGGACCGGGGGCGGATCGTGGCACTCGGCGATGCCGAGACGGTCACCTCGCGGTACTTGGAGTGGGCGTCCTCTCACGGGTCCGGGTTGGGCGCGGATGCGCCGCGACCCGAGCCGTTCGCAGCACCGTTGATGGGCACGACGGTGCAGCCCGCGCGGCCGCTGTTCTTGATCGGCAATCCGCGGACCGGATCGACACTACTGTCCACGGTGCTGTTGCAGCACCCCGCAGTGCACATGCACGGCGAGGTGTTTCACCCGGAGGAGAGCGAACGCCAGGCAACGCATGCGCTGCGCAATCGGGCGAAGTCCTGGTTCGATCCTTCCGCTGATGACCCGGTGGAGTTTCTGGATGAGTGGGTCTTCGGGGTGCCGCAGAACAACGTGGGCAAGCCGGTCTCGGTGGTGGGCGTGAAAGTCTTCGCGGACTACGTGGAATCCGGTTCTACCGAGAAGTTGTTCGCTCGTCTTCGTTCGCACTACCCACACGGGGCGTTCATCCACGTGCAGCGCTCGAACTACCTGGATGTGTTGATCTCCAAAGAGATCGCGGCGAGGAGTCGTCGTTGGGTGGATTGGTCCCATGAGGAAGAGACCTCGGTGGACGTTGCTCCGTTCTCGGTGGACGTGGAATCAGCGCGCTCGTTCTTCGCAGCGTTGCTCCAGGCAGATGAGTTCTTCGTCTTGCATTTCGCTGGGCCGGGGTATCTGGCAGTCGAGTACCAGGACCTGGTGGGGGACCTGGAGGGGGTGTCCGCGCAGGTGTTCGCCTTCCTGGGGGTGGGAGAGCACCCGGTGACCATGGTGACCCGCAAACAGGTGGGTGCCCCTGAGGTCGCTTTGGTGCGGAATCTGGATGTGCTGGAAGACGAGTATCGGCGGTTCTGCAAGCGCCACGGGAGGCCGCTGCCGGTGGGTACAACGCGGACAAACCCTCGTTCGGTTATCTACTGACGGGGCGTCTACTAGGGTTAAGTGGTGGCGTTCTTGCAACAATAATTGGTCAGCCTCATGGGGGCATTGAAGTGATCAACAATCGAATAGCCGCTCTCGTTGCTTCGGGAGCACTTGCGGCCAGTGTGGCCATCGCGGGGCCTGCCACCGCAAACAATTACGCACCGGGGCTGCCACCTGCTCAGCAGGGCGTGCCGAACAACCCGCCCACGGTTTCACTGATCGTGCCGGGCGTGACCCTTGTCTCGGCCAGCGAGGCTGACAACACTCGGGCCCGCGTGATGCGTAAAGCACCTTCGCAGAGGATCAGCGACGCTCCAAACGTCCGCGCTCGGACCGACCGACCCATCGCCCTTGTCGTGACAGGTGAGACTTCGTCATCCTGGAATGATGTCGCCGGACTCTGCGCCTAGGAGCCGATACATAGTTTACATCAAGCAGCCAGGTGGCGAGTACGGCACCTTGGGCACCGTCGTCGGTAGCCCCTTCCCAGCTCTGCCTGTCTTTAAGTCGTCTCAACCCGGGGCCTTGATCATCGCGCTGAAAGATGTGAAGACGGGAGAGACCTTCTACATCAAGGTCCGCATCCGCAAGTAGTTTTCTTCGACCATGCCCCGCCCTTCCAGGCGGGGCATGGTCGTGTTCGGAGCCGATTGCCGCCTTGTTGCGTCTGTGCAATGTCTGCCGGTTAATGCCATAAGATGAGAGTGCTCTTAAGGGGACTAGGTGAGTGAGGATGAGACAGAGAGGGCCCGTAGGTGGGCGCGCTGGCTGAAAGTCGGCCTCATCGTTGGCCTGATCGCCCTGGTCGTGATCATCATCTACTCCATCACCAGCATGTTCTGGGCGGTACGCGACGTCCAAGCCGATGTCGACACCGCGGTTTCCTCCGTCACCGACGGGGACTTCACCGCGGCGGACGAAGCCGTCGGTGAACTGGTGACCTCCTCCACGGAGTTGGAATCGATCTCCGGTGGATTCGCCTGGACACTCGTCTCCGCGCTGCCCGTGGTGGGGCAGTCGGTCTACGGGGTGAACGTGATGGCCGGCTCGGTTGCCGATCTTGCCGTTGCCTTGCAGCCAGTTACCGCCGAGATCGCCTCCGCATCCTCGACCAGTGAGCGGATCGCGGTGGTCGCGGGCTCGGCACCGCTACTGCGGGAGTTGTCCTCGGCGGCGAGCGTGGCCGAATCCCGAGTGGCGAAATTAGATCGGTCTCAGTTGCGCTTCGGACTCGATGATCAGGCCCGCGACCTGGAAGCCGGGTTGCCGCGGGCGGCCGGGCTGGCCGCGGAATTGGCCGATGCCTCCGAGGTGATTCCCGGCATGCTCGGGATGGACGGGCGGCGGGTGTATTTGGTGATGCTGCAAAACGCCGCCGAAGCCCGCGGATCAGGTGGGCTGTTCAGCGGCTATGCGTTGCTGGAGTTCAACGAAGGACGACCTACGATCTTGGAAGCCAACACCCGCAAGGCGGTCCTCGATGACGAGACCGTGCCGAAAGTGGACGAGATCCCGTACCGGTCGGTGGCGGATGCCGAATTCGCATCGCTATGGGGTGCCTACCTGGGTGAGTGGGCGTCATTCAATATCTCCGCCGACTTCCCCACCGTGGCCGAGTTGGCCGCAGCCGGAATGGCCAAGCGGGGAACGCCAGTGGATGGAGTGATCGCGCTGGATGCCTACGTGGTGCAGGCGCTCCTGGGCGGGACCGGCCCGGTGGAGCACCGCGGAGTCTCGATCGATGGCACCAACGCCGGGAACTTCTTCACCCGGGACTTATATGCGCTGTATCCGGACTTCCCAGACGTGGAATCCAAGGACCAGCTCGCCCTCGGGCTGATGTACGCAACGATCGATTCCCTGCTCAAGCGCCCGCTGGACTTCCCCACCCTGCTGGAGTCGGTTCCCCCGATGGTGTCATCGCGACACCTGCAGGTATGGAGTGCAGACCCGATCGAAGAAGCGTGGCTGCGCGAAATCGGCATCGCGGGAGACATCGCATCACTTGATCCGGCAACCGCCGTGGTGTCCTTCAATAACTCCACGGGCAGCAAACTCGACGCCTACCTTGAGCCTTTGGTCACCTACACGGTCGGAATATGCCGGTACGAGAGCGAATCACGCGCGGGACAACGGCAATCGGTGATGACCGTGGTGCTGGACAACCAGTCCCCCGCTGGTCTGCCCGAGTATGTGGACATCCGGCTCGATGACCCATCCGCCCCGTCCGGATCGAACAGCACGCTGCTGCACTTGTACGGGCCGGCGGGTTCGGAGTTCTTGGTCGCCTTCGAAAACGATCGAGTGCCGGCCTTTGCCCGCACATCGGAGATAGGGCGGCCGGTGTGGGTGACACAAATCGAGACCCAGCGCGGTGAGCAGAAGGTGGTGCACTACGTGTACGCCGAGCCGAATGTCGAGGTGCCCGATCCGGCGGTGATCGTGTCCTCGACCGCAATCCCGGTGGATGTGCAGGTGCGGGAGGTCTTATCCGATGAGGCGTGCGAGGAGTTGCCGCCGACTATCCCCGAGGTGAATGCGCTGGTGGCCAGGGCTGGGGTCTGAGGATTTCTGCGCACCGCGCTGTTAAGGGTCTTGGGGCTAGATCTAGTTCAGGCCGAGCTCACTGAGCGCCGGCTCACCGAACTCCTCAATGACCCTGGCCTGCATACGCACCCTTACTCGCATCCCGCTTCGTTCGACACCCTGATCACGATTCAAGGTGAGCCCGTATAGCTCGTCCGCGTCTGAATAAGAGACCGTGACCTTAGCGGGCCCCAAGACATTCAATGCTTCCTGAATGACTTCCGCGAACCTAGAAAATTCACCATAGGCGCCATGCATGGCGAGGTGGGACTTAGGTAGCAGTGGCGAAAGGCAAGAGAGCAAGAAGATCCCGAACCCCAGGATCTTCTTCGCAACCCTCAAAGTCACCCTGGAGATACGAGAAAATGAACTCCTCGCGCGATAGACCAAGGATGTCCTGAGCCCGCTGATCAAAGAGATCATGTGCTTGTTCGGCACTCAGCCATTCAACGGTGTTGTTGTCGGTTGACAGACTCACTAAGTCCTCCTCTCTCGCCTTCCTGGTGACCTGGCGAGCATACGTGATCCCGCTGACTTCCTGTCCCTTGTCCGCCGATCAACTGTGACGGGCAACTCAATGCAGAATAAGTCGAGGGCAGGGGTGCAGCTCAAGGGGAAATTCGACGCCTGTGGATAAGTGGCCCTTAGGGTTCGGGGATGACCACGCGACGGGTGTACGCCATCGCTGCCGGGATCACCTGGTTCGGGCTGGCTTTGGGATTGGTGCTAACCATCTTCGACGTGTATCCGCCGGTCGAGATCCAGCCGAACTCCCTTGGCGTGAATGCCGATGGCGTGGTCGGACTGTTCGGTCGGGTGGTGGATTCGCTCAGTTACTTCACAAACCTGAGCAGTCTGATCGTGGCAGTGGTTTTGACCATGCTCGCGCGCAATCCCGATCGGGGAGGTGCCGTATGGCACGCGGTGCGAATGGATTCACTCGTCATGATCACCATCACGGGGTTGATCTACGTGATCGTGTTGGCACCAGATGCCCAGGTGGAGGGGCTGGACATCATTGTCAACGCCATCAAGCACTACATCGTGCCGGTGATGACGGTATTCCTGTGGTTGCTGGTGGGTCCGCGTCGGCAACTCACCTTCGCATCGATCTTTACAGCACTGATCATCCCGATCACCTGGGCGATCTACACCCTGATCCGTGGTGAGTTCATCTCGGCGTATCCCTACGGTTTCTTGAACGTGATCGCCTACGGGCTGCCTGCCGTGTTGACGAACATCGCCGGCGTTGCCGCGCTGGGCATCATTCTGGGCCTGCTGTTCTGGGCAGTGGATCGACTCCTGGCGCTACGTCAGAAGTAGCGCACGACCACCATGGCGGCGAAGACCGCCAGGATGATGATCATCACGTAGACGTCCACCCAGCCCTTGACCATGGACTGGATTCTTGCTGTTGCACGTCCGAACCTGAGGTTGCCGTCGAGGACATTGACTCGGGTGATCGAGAAGAAGACCAGCGTGGTGGTGACGGTGATGGTCAAACACCACGGGCATAGCGCACCGATCACGAAGTAGGACTGGAAGAACAACCAATAGGCGAAGGCGAAGCCGATTGCGTAGAAAGCCTGCGCAGTAAGCATGAACCAGCGCGGGAAGGTGACACCGGCAAGCGCAGCGATCGCAACGGTGATGACCACCGGTTCACTAATGAGACCAAGATAGGCGTTGGGGAAGCCGAGCAGGTTCGCCTGCCAGGTGACACCCACCGTGCCGCAGGAGATCTTGGAACTGATGTCGCAACTGAATACCGCGTTTGGGTTGGCCGCAAGGGTGAGTGCATCGACAGCCAGCACGAAGGACGCCACCAGGCCAACGATCGATCCAATGAGCATCTCGGTGTAAGCGCCGAGGTGACGGCGGGTGTTCGTACTCACGGGGAGACGGTAGCGAGGGCGATTCGCGCGGCGTTCGCGGTGGCAGATCCGTAGGTGCCGCCAAACAAGATCGCGTGGACGAGCAATGGGTAAACCTGGTGCAGCGGAATGCGGGTTGGGTAATCCGGGTCGAGCGGCCATTCGTGGTGGTAAGCCTCGAGGACTTCGTCGAGGTGCGGTAGCCCGAACAGCGCGAGCATCGCGAGGTCGGATTCCCGGTGGCCTCCGTGCGCGGATGGATCGATCAGCACGCAGTCACGTTTGCGCCACAGCACGTTGCCGCTCCACAGATCTCCGTGCAGTCGAGCGATGGGTTCGGATGGACCGATCAGACTCGGGGTTTCCGTTTCGAGAGCCTCGGCGAGGTCGGTGAGGATTGCGTACTCGGTTCGGGTCATTGCTTGTGTTGCGTGGGCTTGCTGGGCGAGTGGTCGGATGCGGGCTTGGGCGTAGAAGGAACCGAAGGTTTCCCATGTTCCCTCGGGCAAAGGGATGTCCGCGATGAAGGGTTGCTGCGTATGCGGTGGAAGTTCACCGAAGGAGTTGGCGCCTGATCTGTGGGTTCGGGCGAGTTGGGCGCCAAAGATGCGTGCAGCTTCCCTCGTGGGTGTTGTCGTGGGGATGAAGTCGAGGGTCAGCCGGTCAGTGCCAACGTCGCGCACCCACGGGACCGGGCATCCGTCTTCTTCGTCATGCGCCTGGCGCAACCAGGCCAGGCCTGCTGCCTCGTAGCGGTAGCTCGCACTGGTGGCGCCAGGGCGTTGCTTGACGAAAACCTCGTGGTCATCACGCCACCGTCGCCTCACCAATGCTTAAGCGCTTGGTTGTTGTTGCTTCTGATTGCGCTTGCGCAGGAAGTAGACGGCTGCAGCGGTTGCGGTGACGGCGATCGTTACGGCGAGGATCACCGGCATCACCTTGCGTGCTTCCTCAAGAACCTCTTCAGCGATCTCTAAGCCGTTGTCGGCAACACCCAGAAATGCATCGGTGTTGTCCAGGGCGTGGCGGACCTTGTCGAGTTGCTCGCGCACATCTTCGACGCGATGGTGAGTGTCGTTGATCGCTTCCAAAACGGCCATGGGGTGCTCCTCTAGTTCTGCTCGGCTAGCCCTGCTCTGAGTTGGGCGTAACCAGGCTTGATCCGGTTGTTGATGATGTCCAATCTCTCATCAAAGGGGATGAATGCGCTCTTCATGGCGTTCACTGTCAGCCACTGCAGGTCATCGAGTGTCCAACCGAACGCCTCGCAGCACAGTTCCATCTCTTTGGTCATAGAGGTACCGGACATCAGGCGGTTATCGGTATTCAAGGTCACCCGGAAGTTGAGTTTGCGCAGCATGCCGATGGGGTGCTCGGCGATGGAGGCAGCCGCACCGGTTTGCACATTGCTCGATGGACACAGTTCCAGGGGTATCCGGCGGTCGCGGACATAGGCCGCGAGCTTGCCCAGGGTGGGGTTCTTTGGATCGGTGACGTCGATGTCGTCCACAATGCGAACGCCGTGGCCAAGGCGATCGGCCCCGCACCACTGGATCGCCTCCCAGATGGACGGCAAGCCGAAGGCCTCACCCGCGTGAATCGTGAAGTGGGCGTTCTCGCGTCGTAAGTATTCGAAAGCATCCAAATGACGGGTGGGTGGGAAACCGGCCTCTGCACCGGCGATATCGAAACCAACCACGCCCTTGTCCCGGTACTCCACGGCAAGTTCGGCGATCTGCCGTGAGTGGGTGGCGGTACGCATCGCGGTGAGCAGCACGCCGATGCGAATCCAGTGACCATCTTCTTTGGATTTGTCGGTTCCTTCACTGAAACCCTCGAGCACGGCATCGATGACCTGGTGCAAGGTGAGTCCCTGCTCTGTGTGAAGTTCCGGGGCGAAGCGAACCTCCGCGTAGACAACCCCGTCGGCCGCGAGATCCTCGGCACATTCCTTGGCCACCCGCGCAAGGGCCTCGGGAGTCTGGGTGACGCCGACAGTGTGTTGGAAGGTCTCGAGGTAGCGCTCGAGGGAGCCGGAGTAGGCAGCCTCGGCGAACCAACGGGCGAGCTCTCCCGCATCGGTGGACGGGAGGTTGGCGTAGCCGGATTGCTCGGCGAGGTCGATCACGGTTTGCGGGCGCAGGCCGCCGTCGAGGTGATCGTGCAGGAGGACCTTGGGGGCGCGGGCAATCAGCGCGGGGGAAGGAATACCGGATGCATAGGTTACTGAGGAAGTGTTCGGCACCATGGATAAACCGTAGTTAGGTGTGGGAGACGGCCCACCAGCGACCGCCTCCCACGCAATGTCTAGTCCCCCGCGGTAGACATACGGTCACGATTTCGCACAAAACAGACGCCTGTGAGGTTGATCGATCCCTAGAGTCGGACATAGCCGGGACACATCCGAGAGGGTGTCGGTTGCGGAAGGGGGATCACTGACATGTTGCAGAACGCGAGGCGCGAACCAATCAATAGTGGGGGCAGCGCCGGCCTGCCGCAATTCCTTCGATTCTTGGCGAACCTTCCCGAACCGGACAATGTTGCGCGCGCGCTACTGCTAGGACCCATGTCGGTATTTGATACCGGTGCCGTGTCCATTACCCAGGTGAGGGGCGAGGCGCTGGAGTTGAACGGCACGTCCGGCTACACCCCTGGAGAGGTCGACGGTTACTGGCGGGTGCCGCTGTCGGTGCCCACACCGTTCAGCCGCTGCGTTCGCGAAGCCGAAGTCATCATCGACGAGATCGAGGAAGTCACCACCAACTTCGAAGCCCTCCAGGTGGACGAGGGCCTCTGGCAAGGCTTCATGGATCGGTTGGGCGTGGGGCAGGTAATCAGCGCACCGATCGTGTTCCAAGGAACGGTCATCGGGGCCTTTGGTGGAATCACGCGATCAAAGCGTCAGTGGAATTCGCTCGACTTCGCTCTTCTCGATGGAATCTCCTCGGCTCTGGGGTTGTGGGTGACCCATCCGGACACACCCACATCGCGGACCGATCGGCTGCATCGTCGCGATGCGAGCCTGTTGCATGTGACGCAGCGGCAACAGCAGATCCTTCGGTTGGTCGAGGTGGGTAAGTCAAATACGGCCATCGCCCTAGCCCTCGGCTATTCGGTCTCGACCATCAAGCAGGAGTTGCAACGGGTGATGCGCAATATGGGCGTCTCCGACCGATCTGATGCCGCAGAGCGCGCGCGGAGTCTGGGACTTCTCGCTGATTCGGATTCCTAGCAGGTACCTTGACGCTATGCGTCGAAGCCTGCTCAGTGGCGTCCTTGTTTTCCTCATGGTGATGGTGGGCGTTGCCCCGCCAGCATCGGCCGATACGCAGACGGCTCGGACGTGGGCGGGCGCTGCGCAGTTGGCCGGTGAAGATGGGTCACTGTGGCAGCCCACGTACCGCGCCGGACTGAAACGTTCGGGTCCCATCTCGGTCACCACGGACACCTTCCCCAATGACGGTGATCCCCAACAGGCCATGGCCGTGTTCGCTTCCTACGGCAACAACAAGCGCGGGTTCACGATCCTGGAGAAGTTCGCCGACACCGCCTGGGCTGCCGACCCCGAACCTGATAGGGCTGCAGCGCCGTTGGGAACATTCACGGTTCGACTCGGAGACCCAGACACGTCGATCGCGATTCGCGCTGAGGTGTCAGCAAACTGCTACCTACCCAAGGATCTAGTCAATCCTGCGCCGCCACCTTCGAACTTCCGCTGCAGCAAGGCCGACGTGAAGCGGTACGGCGCAACGTTGACGATGACCGCCAAGCCGCCGTCCACCATGACCGCACCTGGAACAACCGACGTAGTCATCCAATCCCGGGGGATTTCGTTCAAGCAGTTGATGCGGATCGCATCGAACCTGCAACAGATCATGGGCTAGCACGGAGTCGAATACATGACAGTGCTGCGGCGGTTGCCGGTTATCACGTTGCTCGTCGCACTGTTGGCCGTGCCAGCGTTGGTTGCCCAGCAGGTGTGGTTGCCGGGATCGGCCGGCGTGTTCCTCCTCGGCTCCCTACCAGCAACCATCGCTGTCGTGGTGGTGGGTGCCAAACGAGCACTGCAGATCGCTGTGGCAGCAGCTGCAAGTGGCGCACTCGCGGCTGGCTTCTCAGGTAACGCCTGGGTGGGAGCGCTCATCATCGCGGCGTTGGCCGGCTACGGCGGGTACTCGGCTCGCTATGGCAACGAGAGTCCGATCTTGCTGGTTCCGGTCATTGTGGCTTTCGTCGTGATCTCACCGCCGGATCTTGCCGATCGTGACGGTTACACCCTCACCGGCTGGCAGTACGCCGCAGTAGTGGGTGTCTCCTTGTTGATCGGTGGCGTCTGGGTTGCGGTGCTGGGCTTGCTTTTGGCGCGCAACCTCGAGCGTGCGCAGGATGATCCGGTAGAGCGGCCCGTTGCAATCGGCTACGGCATCGCGCTTGCGCTATCCACCGGCATCGCAACCTTCATCGCGGCGTACTACTTTCCGGGAAGCACTGGCGCCTGGGTGGTTCTGACGATTCTGTTGGTGATGAAGCCCCGGCCTACCGACATGTGGCGAACCGCGCGTCACCGGGTGGGCGGAACGCTCGTGGGTGCTCTCATGGCGGCTGCGCTGGTTATTGGGTTGGATGCGGTGGGAGTGTCGGTGGCTGCTTGGTCCACCGTATTTGGTGCAGCGTTTTTGATCCTGGCTTTGAGTTTCATCCGGGTGCGCCCGTACTGGCAGTACGTCACCTTGCTCACGCCCGCGATCATCTTGTTGAAGTCCAGCGGGGATGACACTCTTGATCTCGACGCTCAGCGCGTGCTGATGACGATCATCGGCACGTTGGTCGCATTGGCTTTCGCCGTTGTGGTCCGCGAGATCAACTTCATGATCAGCCGGACGAACTCATCCAGCGCCGTCACACGTTGAGGATCTGACCCACCGTCGCTCCCCCATCGGCGATGAACTCTGTGCCGGTGGAGTACGTCGCATCGGCGATCAAGAACAACGCCAGTTTGGCTATTTCCTCTGGCTCACCGATGCGGGCGATCGGTTGACGCGAATAAGCCTTCTCATCCAAGCCCGCCGTCATCGGCGTGCGGATGCCACCCGGGTGGATCGAGACAACACGAATGTTGGAGGGTCCAAGATCTAATGCCGCGGCCTTGGTCAACCCACGTACGCCCCACTTGCTGGCCACATACGCAGCAAGGTTGCTGTATCCCTGCATACCCGCGGTGCTCGACAGGTTGACGATGACTCCGCCGCCATTGGCCTTCAAGGCAGGTGTTGCCGACTCCATGCCCAAGAACACACCTGTGAGGTTCACCGCGATGATGCGGTCCCACTCCTCCAGGCTCGTAGCGCCCACCGGCGTGAATCCGACAACACCGGCGTTGTTGACCAATGCGGTGAGGTGTCCATAAGTCTCGGTGGCTGTGGTGACGGCTTTGTGCCAACTGTCTGGATCGGTGACGTCCAGGTGCACGTACGTACCACCGACCTCCTGGGCCACGGACTGGCCATCCTCGTCCAGGACATCGGCCACAACTACCTTCGCCCCTCGCTCGCGAGTGTTCGGCAGATCTGCGCGCCGATGCCGCGCGAGCCGCCCGAGACGATGATGACCGAATCGTCCAACTTGCCCATGGTTATGCCTCCTTGTTGCTGGTCCTTCCAGCATGGGGTGTCCAGATGGGATCCGTCTAGGGGCACACGTCACATTCCCCGAACTTATGTGTGTGAACTACTCCTCACGCCCGGCGAGGTCGATGCCGAAGGCAGGAAGGCAGACGGCCACATAACGGGCGCCCTGCTCGGTGCGGTAGCGGATCCGCTCGCCAGCGCGGGTGATGATCGCCTGGCCGGCGGAGACCTTTGTTGTGAGGTGGTTCGTAGTGAGATCGTCGTGGTCGACGAGGAGCTCACCGTCGAGCACCACGGTGAACTCGTCGAACTGCGGCTGCTGGTAGGGCTCGTCCCAACCCGCCGGAGCGACCATATGCGCAATCGAGATGCCTTCGTCTTTGCTGGAGGCCCGACCCACGAACTCTTCGATGGTCTTGCCACCGGGGACCGGGATGAGTGTGGGGGCGGTGATGATCTCGGGCACTGTTCTCCTTACGTTGGTGTCAGGTGGTGTTCTCGTCTAGTCGCTCGATGATGAGCGGGAGTCGATCCATGGGCTCGCCGCCAACTTCATAAGAGCCATCGAGTTCGGCGAGCGCGGGTTCGAAGCGTTGTTCGTCGTCGGCAAGGAGCGTCATGAGAGGTTGGCCTTGCGCCACATGATCGCCGGGTTTGGCGTGCAACCAGATGCCGGCGCCGTGCGCAATGGCGTCTTCCTTGCGCGCCCGGCCTGCGCCAAGACGCCACGCGGCAACTCCCACACCGTAGGCCTGCAGCGTGGTGAGGGTTCCGGTAGTGGGCGCAGTGACCACATGCTCGTGCTTGGCGCGCGGGAGTGACGCGTGCGGGTCGCCGCCTTGCGCGCTGACCATGGCGTTCCAGTGGTCCATGGCCCTACCGCTGGTAATGGCTTGTTCGGGATCGGCATCGAGGCCGGCGATGTCGAGCATCTCGCGGGCGAGCGCCAGAACAAGATCCACCAGATCCTGCGGGCCGCCACCGGCGAGGACCTCCAGGGATTCGGTGACCTCGATCGCGTTGCCCACCGCGAGGCCGAGTGGAACGTCCATGGCGGTGATGAGCGCGCGGGTTCGGACTCCGGCATCGTTGCCGATCTTCACCATGGTGCGGGCGAGCGTCTGCGCACGCGGCAGGTCGGACATGAATGCGCCGTTGCCGGTCTTGACATCGAGCACTAGACCACGGGCACCCTCGGCGATTTTCTTGCTCATGATGCTGGAAGCAATGAGCGGTATCGCCTCCACAGTGCCGGTCACATCGCGCAATGAGTAGAGCTTCTTGTCGGCCGGTGCCAGGCCATCGCCGGCCGCACAGATCACTCCCCCGGACGCGTGGAGAACGTCCTTCATCTCGTCGTTGGACAGCAGCGCCCGCCAACCGAGGATGGATTCCATCTTGTCCAAGGTGCCACCGAAGTAGCCCAGACCGCGGCCGCTGAGTTGGGGAACGATCGCACCGCACGCGGCCACGATCGGGACCAGGGGCAACGTGACTTTGTCGCCCACTCCGCCGGTGGAGTGCTTGTCCACGCTCGGCGCTGGGAACTCCGAAAAGTCCATGCGCGTTCCCGTGGCGATCATCGCCTCGGTCCATCGCACGATCTCTCGCTCATTCATGCCATTGAGCAAGATCGCCATCGCCAGCGCACTCATCTGCTCATCGGCCACTACCCCGCGGGTGTAGGCATCGACCACCCAATCGATCTGGGCATCGCTGAGTTCGCGGCCATCGCGTTTGGCAATGATGACATCGACCGGCGCGAAGGCTTCGCTCATGCTGGGGACGACGGTTCCGTGCTTGAGTCTTGACCGCCGGCCATCAGTCGACCGATGCGGTTGCGATCCGCACCCTCGGCGGGCATCTCCGCAACGATGCGGCCGTCGTACATCACCAGGATGCGGTCGGACAGGCCCATCACCTCGTCCAGTTCAGCCGAGACGAGCAGCACCGCCGCCCCCTCATCACGGGCCTTGACTATTTGCGAGTGGATGAACTCGATTGAGCCCACATCCACGCCGCGAGTTGGCTGACTGGCTATCAACAGACTGGGGTTTGCGGCGAGTTCGCGGGCGATGACAACCTTCTGCTTATTGCCGCCGGACAGCGACTGCGTGGTGGTCCGGATCGATGGAGTGCGGACGTCGTATTCCTTAACAAGTGCGGTGGCCAGACCGCTCACCGCCTTGCGATTACGAATACCTTTGGAGGCGAACTCCGGTTCGTCGAAGCGATTGAGCACCATGTTGTCCGCCACGGAATACGGGCCAACAACACCATCCTTTTCCCGGTCTTCGGGCACATGGCCTACGCCCATGTCGTGGATCGTGTGCGGGTTGGCACCGATGGCGTTGGTGCCATTGATGGTGACCACATCGGCCTGGGCTTTGCGCAGCCCCGTGAGTGCCTCTACTAGTTCGCGCTGGCCGTTGCCTTCCACGCCCGCGATGCCGACGATCTCGCCGGCGCGGACAGTGAGGGACACGTCGGAAACCGCAGGCAGACCCAGGTTGCCGTCCACGTTGAGGTTTTCCACCTCCAAGACCACATTTCCTGGAGTTGCCGGCTTCTTTTCCACCCGGAGCAGCACACTGCGCCCGACCATCATCTGCGCAAGGCCAGCCTGATCGGTCTGGTCTGGGGTGGTTGTGCCTACTACCTGACCACCACGCAAAACCTCAATGGTGTCGGCTACCGCCAGGACTTCGCGGAGTTTGTGGGTGATGAAGATGACCGCCACCCCGTTGTCTGCGAAGCCGCGCATCACCTTCAAAAGTTCGTCGGTCTCTTGCGGCGTGAGCACCGCAGTGGGTTCGTCCATGATCAAGATCTCGGCCTTGCGGTAGAGGGCTTTGAGGAATCTCCACGCGTTGCTGAGCGCCCACGGGTAGATCCTCGACCTTCGCGTTGACGTCTACCTTCAAGCCGTATTCCTCGGACAACCGCGCGACTTCCGCGGTGGCCTTCTTCATATCGACGAAGATCGACTTGTGGGGTTCATCACCGAGGATCACGTTCTCCGCGACGGTGAACACCGGAACGAGTTGGAAGTGCTGGTGCACCATGCCGATACCCCGGCGGATGGCATCACGCGGGCCCTTGAGCTTCACGGGCTTGCCGTCGATGAGGATCTCGCCTTCATCGGGTTCGTAGAGCCCGTAGATCATCTTGACCAACGTGGACTTGCCGGCACCATTTTCCCCGAGCAGTCCGACTATCTGGCCCCTGTGAATGGTGAGCGAGACGTCCTTGTTGGCGACCACACCAGGAAAGCGCTTGGTGAGACCCCTGGCTTCGAGCGCCGGCGCACCGACGGGAGAAGTAAACGAAGACATAGTTCTCCCCTATTCCTTCTCATACGGTTTGCCGACAGCTGCTGGCGGCTTGATCCGACCCGAGACAATGGCGAGCAAAACGATAGTCAGGATGTAGGGCAGCATGTTGATGAACTGCTGCGGTATCGCGATGACTTCATCGGCCTGCAGCTGACTAGCAAGTCCGTTGGCCAAACCGAAGAACAAGGCAGCAGCCAGGGCTCCGATCGGGTTCCATGCGCCGAAGATCATGATCGCCAGCGCGGTGAAGCCGCGCCCGGCGGTGAGGCCGCGCTCGAATGTACTTGCGGCTTCGATGGCCAAATAGGCACCTGCAAGGCCAGCAAAGGCACCCGCCAGCGTGACGTTGATGAACCGGGTGCGCTGCACGTTGATACCGGAGGTGTCCGCCGAGCCCGGCTTCTCACCGACCGACCGGGTCCGCAAACCCCAGATGGTCTTGAACAGCAGCGCCCACAACAACAAGGCGGAGAACAATGCCGCGTAGGTGAATAGCCCATTGTCGAAGAAGACCGGGCCAATAAGGGGAATGTCGGCAAGCAGCGGGATGCGCAACTTGGGGGTGATCGACGGCAGGACGTAGCCCTGCGCGTAGAAGAACGATGTAAGACCGGTAGCCAAGATGTTGATGATCGTCCCGGCGATGATCTGGTCCATCTTCCAGGTAACGGCACCCGTGGCGAAGACGGCGCCCATGATCATCCCGGTACCGACACCGATCATGGTTCCCAAGATGAGATTCCCCGTTAAAGCAGCACCGAAGAAGCCAGCGAAGGCACTCATCAGCATCTGACCTTCGATACCTATGTTGATCACGCCGCTGCGCTCACAGATGATGCCGACCATGGCCGCGAGAATCAGCGGGACTGCGTACCGTAGGGAGAAGGACAACACCGAGACCGTTTTATTCTCATCCATCACGAAAGCGACGATGATGCCGGCGCTTATCGCGATGGCCAGGGTGTAGGCGTAACGGGCTCTCATGAGTTGCCCCAACCAGAGCTGACCGTGGTCTGCTTGGTCGCACGGTTACGGAACAGCAGGCGGCCGACAATCGGGGCGGCGACGAACAGCAGCGTGAGGGCCAAGATCACGTCGACCACCTCAGGCTCAATGCCCGTGCGGAACTGCAAGGACGCGGCCCCTGAGCGCAACGTGCCCACGAGCAAAGCCGCGGGAATCGTCGCGATGGGGTTCGCGCGAGCCAGGAGAGCGATAGTGATGCCATCGAATCCAAGACCAGCGTTGAATGAGGGCTCGAAGCGTCCGGTGATGCCGAGCGTCTCCACCGCACCGCCCATGCCAGCCAGGGCGCCGCTGACCGCCATCGCCAAGAAGATTGTCTTCTTCACTCCGATACCGGCGTAATTGGCGGCACTGGGGTTCATACCCACCGTGTTGAAGCGGAAACCTTGGGTGGTGCGGGCCAAGAACCAGCCGAAGAACAAGGAAACGAACAAAGCGATGACGAAGCCCGAAGGAACGATTCCGATATCTGGCAAAGCTGCCGTTTCGGCGATCTCCGGTGTGCGCGTGAGTGGCTGGTCGGCTTCCTTCAGTGGCTGGCTCGCCAGGTAGTCGACCAAAGCGATCGCCACCGCGTTCAGCATGATCGTGGTGATGACTTCGGACACGCTGCGATAGGCCCGAAGCGCACCGGCGATCGATGCCCATGCCGCACCGCACAACATTCCGAACACGATCGCGAAGGGAATGTGGATGAGCGTGGGCATCTGGAAGTTGTAACCGGCCCAGGCGGCACCGATAGCGCCCACGAGCAACTGACCTTGGGCGCCGATATTGAACAGCCCGGTGCGCAGGCCCACGGTCACGGCTAGTCCTGTCAGGACCAGTGGCGTGGATTTCTCCATCACCCGAGTAAGTCCGTCAACATCGCCCAGCGCAGAAGAGAACAAAACCCAGTACGCGGTTAGCGGATTAACCCTTGCAGCCAAATCAAAATCCCACCGATGGAGAAGGCGAGAAGGACGGCCGCGAGGGGAAGGACCACCATCTGGACACGCGACCACGGCCCAGAGCGCAGCGGATCAGGGTCGGTGTACCCGAGATCGGTTTGCGCGGGGTCGGTCACGGACATGGCGTCGAATCCTTGCACATAGTTCGAGGGTGGGCAGGGGTGTTAATGAGATAAAACGACCACGAACGAAGGCGGGGGCGACCAGTGGTCGCCCCCGCCCCGTTGGACAGCCTTACTTCGCGAATTAGTTGTCGAGAAGTGCCAGGCCACCGGTGTCGATCGTGCCGTCCTGCAGACCCGTGAGGACCTCGGCAAGCGCTGCCTGAACATCGGCGGGAACCGCGGCCTCGGTGTCGTGGAACGGAGCTAGACCGGTCGGTCCGAAGAAGTTGCCGCCGGGGAATGCGCCGTCGTAGGACAACAGCACGAGCTCCTCGGTACCTTCGCGCAGCTTCTTCTCAGCCGATGTCAGCAAGCATGGAGCTGCCTGCGGCACGGTGAAGTACTGGTCGACGTCAACGCCGATGCAGAACACACTTGTACCTGCACCGGAGTCCTTCGCGATCTCGATCAGACCACCGTTACCGGTCAATCCACCAGCAGCGAAGATGACGTCCGCACCCTGGTCGAGTTGCTTACGCGATTCCGCAGCTCCCCACTCGGGGTCGGTGAACGCATTGTTCGGCTCGTGGTACACGAGCGTCACATCAACGGCCGGATTGGCAGCCTGGGCGCCAACCTTGTAGCCCTCACCGAACAACTTGACCGGCGGAACGGTGTCGGTGCCGAGTACGGCGCCGATCTTGCCCGTCTGGGTCATCAAACCCGCGAGGTAACCCGCGGCGTAGCCCGCACGATCCTCATTGAAGACCAAACCGGTCAGGTTCGGAATCGTCTCACCTTGGAACTGGTCCACCCCGATGAAATCGATATCCGGATACTCCGCCGCAGCGGCGATCGATGCCTCGGCCATCAAGAAGCCGACCGTCACGATGGTGTCGTAGTTAGCCTGAGCGAACTGCGCGATGTTGTTGGCGTAGTCCTTCGGGTCTGTGGTCTCGATGAACTTGGCAAAGCCGCCAACCTTCTCCGCAGCCTGCAAAGTTCCTTCCCAGGCAGCCTGGTTGAAGGATTTGTCGTCGACCTTGCCGGTATCGGTCACTAGACCGATGCAGTAATTCTCCGGAGCAGCGCAGTCGCTGTCGTCGGTGGTGACCGATGCGGCGGCTTCTTCGCCACCCTCGGACTCCTCAACCTGCTCCTCAGTGGTCTCCTCGGCTACGGCCGTTTCTTCAGACGACGACTCAGAGGAGTCGCTGCTGCAGCCGGCGAGCACCAGGGCCGCGGCGGCGAAGCCGGCAACCAATAGCTTGCGATGCATGCACATGCCTTTCTGTCGGGACTTCGTCGTCGTCGCTTGTGCCTGCGGGAGATCACTCCCGCGGGCACGCGCGGACAACGCGAAGATTGGTATGTGCGGACACTAATCGGCGCGGGCTATTGAATGAAAGGCGGCGCGAGTTTCGTAACACACCGGTACCAACTTGTAACACGCCGCTCATGTGCAAATGATGCGCGTGTGACGATTGTGACGAATGGAGTCAAAACGACGTCCGCGCGCTCGCCGTCCAGCCGCCGTCCACCGGCAACACCACACCACTGATGCCCGACGCCTGCTCGCTGAGCAAGAACGCGGCGGCCGCAGCGACTTCCCCCGCGGTGACCGGGCGGCGGTTGGGTGCGCCCTCGCTCCACCATCGATGGCCCTGCGGCCAGTCCTGTGCCAGACCCACGCGCTCGATCAAGCCGGGGGCGATGGCATTGGCTCGTATTCCTCTGGGCCCTAGTTCAACAGCGAGGGATCGGGTTAAGGATTCCAGCGCGGCCTTGGATGCGGCGTAGTGCGCGTGGTTCGGGAACGTCGACGACGCTTCCACCGACGAAATATTCACGATCGCACCTGCGGGAGAAAAGGACCCGAGAGCCGCTCGGGTTACGCGAGTTGCTGCGATGACGTTGGCCTGCAGCATGTGCTGCCAATCAGCGTCGGTGAGCTCGGTCAACGGCATAGGCGTTTGATCGGCACTGTTGTTGACCAGCCCGTCAGAGCCGATCGAAATGGGCCAGCACCTCATTGATGATGCGCTGCGCACTGCCTGAATCCTCCGCGAGATCCGCCTGCACCGTGATGGCGTCCATCCCGCGCGCGCGCACACCTTCGGCAACCTCATCAGCGCGTTCGCGCGACGTTCGGTAGTGGACCGCGACTGCCCAACCATCTTCGGCGCACGCGTAGGAGATCGCGGCGCCGAGGTTGCCCGAAGCGCCGGTGATGAGAACCACCCTTTTCTCAGCCATGCTCAGATCCTCATCCGATCCGCGATCTGTTCTTGCACCGCGGCCCACATAGATAGGTCCGTTTCCATCGTGGCGAGTTCGAACTCGGTGAACGGTGGCACCAGCACGCACGCCACGAGCGTCCACTCCCCCGCAGTTGTGGTGCCCTGCCAGCAACCCCCAGGGATTCGGTAATGCGGCATCTGACCGGCGGTGATATCCGTTCCAAGCGTGATCAGTTCGTGCGAACCGTCAGGATTCAAGGTCAGTATCTGCGCTGGTGCGCCGGCGATAAACGTCCAGGCTTCGTCCTCCTTGAGTCGATGCAGCGCGCTGAAGTCCACGGGAGTGATGAGTGCATAGATCGCATTCGCGTGTTCCGTTCGCCACAGCAGAGAGATCCAGCAACCTTCGCCATCGAGGTATTCCATGTTCAGCGCGTCGATCACCTGCTGGGCGGACATATCCCGCAGATCAGTGGGGTTCACGACTTATCTTCTCCGTGACGACCCTCCACATGGGCGCGCGCAGCTTCCATCACCTCGCGCTGGTCCACCTTGGTCGGAAGCCGATCAGCGATCACCTGCTCACCGGCAACAAACACATCACGAACATCGCTACGACCAGCGGCATAGACAAGGGCGGTGAACGGATCGCGGAGCGGCGTGAGGTGAGGTACCGATGCATCGACGATGATCACATCAGCCTCCTTTCCCACCTCAATGCTGCCGATACGGTCTGCCATTCCCAGTCCGCTCGCGCCATCGATGGTGGCGGCACGCACAATGTCCTCGGCGCCAATAGCCGCTGGATCGTGGTGAACGAGCCGCGCGAGGTTCGCAGCCAAGCGCAGCACTGCGAACATGTCGAGGTCGTTGCTGGAGGAACAGCCATCGGTTCCAAGTCCCACCGTGATTCCTTGCTCCCGGTAACCCACCAGATCCATCGCACCGCTGGCGAGCTTCAGGTTCGAGCCGGGATTGTGCGCGATTGAAGCACCAGCGTCAGCGATGGCCACGCGGTCGTCGTCATTCAATCGAACGCAGTGCGCGAGCGTGGTGCGCTCATCCAAGAGACCTGAATCGCGCAGCAGTGCCGTGGGTCGATCTCCATGCGCGGCGATGGTGTCGGCGTTCTCTTTGTCGTTCTCAGAAGTGTGGGTATTGATGCGCGCGTCGATCTCCCGGGCAAGCTCGTTTATCTGCTGGAGGTGCTCGGGATTCACGATCAGCGGGCTGTGCGGCATCAGATAAAGCGGGACGTGCGGCCCACCGATGGCTTCCACAAGTGATGGCCAGGAGTGCGTGAGTTCGATGCGCTCGCTCCATTCCAGACCGTCGGGTCCGGGAAAGTCGAAGAAGACCGGGCCGATCGCATGGCGAAGTCCAACCTCCACCGCACCGCGGTGGGCGGCTTCAGGGTGGAAGTACATGTCCAGCGCAGTGGTGGTGCCGCTCAGCAACGCCTCGAGGGCTCCGAGCCGCGCCCCCAGATAGGTGCCCTTCGGGCCCATGATGCGTGCTTCCTCGGCCCAGACGCGTTCGAGGAACCCTTGCAAATCAACGTTTTCGGCAATACCGCGAAGTAGCGTCATCGGCAGATGCGTGTGCAGGTTGATCAAGCCCGGGAGCACGATGCAGTCCGTAGCGTCGATCATCCTCGTAGCGGTGAACCCATCAACATTCCCGATCGCAACGATGCGACCATCGTTGATGGCAATGCCGGCCTGCTCAAGCACGGTGCGCTGTTCATCGCAGGTGAGGACGAATCGCGCGTTCTTAATGAGCGTATCGACGTTCATCAGGCGAGCAGCCTCGCCGCTTCGGAGAGCACCCGAGTAACGGTCTCCGCGCCCTCGGACACAACGGCATTGACGTCTTGGATGGTGATCGGTTCGGTGCCCTGACCTGCGGCTGGGTTGGCCACGATGCACAAACTCGCGTACGGCAGGTCGCGTTCCACCGCGAGCACCACTTCGGGCACTCCTGTCATGCCCACCACCGTCACTCCCGCAGCGGCAGCCAGCCGGATCTCAGCCTTGGTCTCAAAGCGCGGACCCTCGTACGCGCCGTAAATACCGTGATTGATCACGCTTACCCCGAGGTTGTCCGCAGCCTGCTTCCACGCATGGCGTAACCGCGGGTGGTAGGGCTCCCCCATATCCACATGCACCACGCCCTCGGAAGTGGAACCGTCAAAGAAGGTGACGGGCCGGGCCTTGGTGAAGTCGATGAAGTCGTCCACGATCACCAGATCGCCAGCGTTTGTTCCCACGCCGCCCACCACGTTCACCGCAAGGATCTCAGTCACGCCCAGATCAAGCATCGCTTGAATATTCGCGCGGTAGTTGACCATGTGCGGGGGAACCGAGTGGTCGTAACCATGGCGACTGATGAACACCGTGCGTCGATCATGCAAGGTCCCAACCCGCGCGCGAGCTGGTCCGTAGATCGTTTCAACCGTGATGTCCTGCGGATCCGCAAGATCATCTAGGGCGTAGAAACCGGTCCCGGCGATCACACCGAGGGCTGCACTCGTCACAGGTGCAGGCTAGCGATGACCTGGCAGATCCTCCGGACCGAATCCGTCGGGCAAGAGCACGGACAGCGGCGTGGGTCCTCCTGCACGATCGATGAGCAGATCCGGGCCACCGTGTTCCCACAGCAATTGCCGGCAACGTCCACAGGGAAGAAGCGGTCCGGGGTTTGGTCCCACGCAGGCGAAGGCGACGAGCCGCGACTTTCGCTCGCGTGGACTGGTCCGTGCAAGTTCGCTCACCAATCCGCATTCGGCGCACAGCGTCACGCCGATGGATGCGTTCTCAACGTTGCAGCCGGACACGATGCGGCCGTCGTCGGTGAGGGCGGCAGCACCGACAGGATGCTGGGAGTAGGGGGCGTAGGCGTGGTCGCGGGCTTGTGCAGCTGCCGTTCGCAGGGCTTCCCAATCGATATCGGTCACGGGGGCACGTTATTCCAGGTTAAGCCCCTGCCCTCATCAATCGATTCGGGCGATCTCCTGGCCTTGCTTCGCCACACCTTCCTCCTCGACCAGGCAGGTGACCACTCCGTCGATCGGTGCCTCGATGTCCACCGAGACCTTGTCCACCATGACCTCGGCGATGACCTGCCCTGCCTTGACGGTCTCGCCGCTCTGGACAAACCAGGTAGCGACCACCCCCTCAGCATCCGGGTCGTTCGACATCTCCGGGAACGTGATGGTTTCGCTCACGCAGTCACCTTGGCGATCGCTGCTTTGATCTTGTCGCGGGTAGGCAGAGCTTCGTATTCCAGCACCCGTGCATAGGGGATCGGAACGTCGGGGTAACACACGCGCTCCACCGGCTTTTTGAGCAAACTCGGATCCTTGTCCGCGATAGTCGCGACGATCTCGCCGCTCAATCCGAAGGACTTGTAATCCTCGTCGACGATCACCAGGCGTCCGGTCTTGGCGACCGAGGTGAGGATCGCTTCACGATCCAACGGCACGATCGAGCGTAGGTCGATCACCTCAACGCTTGTTGTGCCCTCGAGCTCCTCGGCAACGTCCAGGCAGTGCTGTACGGATATCGAAACACTGACCACGGTCACGTCAGATCCTTCGTGTGCGATCGCCGCCTTACCGATCGGAACCGTGTACTCCTCTTCGGGCACCGGCCCGATCGAGCGCGGGTTCTTGGCCATCCACGGCAGACCCATCACGCCTTTGTGGAACATGAAGATCACCGGGCTATCGTCGCGAATCGCGGAGATCATCAGACCCTTGGCGTCGTAGGGGTTCGACGGCGCCACGACCTTCATCCCGGGCATGTGGGCGAACGTGGCCCACAGGCACTGGGAGTGCTGCGCGGCATCGGAGTAGCCGCCGCCCACCGCAGTCATGATCACCATCGGGACCTTGACGTTGCCGCCTGACTCGTAGTGGATCTTGGCCATGTGGTTGTAGATCTGGTCGAAGCAGACGCCAAAGAAGTCGACGAACATCAACTCCACCACCGGGCGCATGCCTTCAACGGCAGCTCCGATACCTGCACCGATGAATCCAGTTTCGGAAATCGGAGTATCAATGATGCGGGTGGAGCCGAACTCTTCGAACAGTCCTCCGGTGGATCCGAAGATGCCGCCATAGGGGCCGACGTCCTCGCCCATCACGAAGACCTCGGGATCGCTTCGCATCTCCTGGGCGATCGCCTCGGAAATTGCTTTGGCAGTTGTGACCCGGCGGGTGCCGGCATCGAGCGTTGCAGTCATGGAATTGTCCTCTCAGGTCTGGGGTGGTCCAAGATCGCTTACGCGAAGACGTGGATGTAGGCGTCGGCAGGCTTGGGCTCAGGGCTGGATTTCGCGAACTCGATCGCCTCGTCCACTTCGGCTGCCACTTCAGTCTTGATCTGATCGGCTTGTTCCTGCGTCAAGATCCCTGCCGACACCAGGCGCTTTTCATAGGCAGGTAGCGGATCGCTTTCAGTCGCCTCATTGAGTTCTTCACCGCGGTAGGCCTGCGCATCACCTTCGAAGTGGCCCCATAGCCGGACGGTGTGGATCTCCAAGAGCGTTGGTCCGCCCCCGGCCCGGGCGCGCTCGACGGCGGTCTTGCACGCCTCGTAGATCGCCTCAACGTCGTTGCCCTCGACGCGCTGCGAGGGCATGCCGTAGGCAGAACCGCGCAGGGAGCCGTCCTTGATCGGGGTCGCGGTATCGCGCGCCACTGAGATGGCCCAGCCGTTGTCCTCGATGATGAAGACAACCGGGAGTTTCCACATTGACGCCAAATTCAGGGCCTCGTGGAAAGCACCCTGGTTCGCAGCACCTTCACCGGCCACGGCCACGGCCACGTTGTCGGTGCCGCGCCGGCTGAACGCCATCGCCTGACCGACCGCCACCGGCATCCCCTGACCGATGATGCCCGAGCACGAGAAGTGCTGCTCGGGTGCGAAAAGATGCATGTGGCCGCCCTTGCCGTGGCACAGGCCGGTATCACGGCCATAGATCTCGGCCGTCATCTTTTTCATATCCACGCCCTTGGCCAGCGCCAAGTGGTGCGGACGGTGCGGAGCGGTGATGGCGTCTTCTTGCACCAAGTTCGCGCATAGCCCCACAGCAACCGGCTCTTGCCCTGCGGCCAGGTGCATTTCACCGGGAATCAGACCCGCACCGATATCCCACTGCGGGGTCTTATCCGCGTGATAGTTCGCCTGGAGAGCCGCCTCGTATGCCCGGATTCGAGCCATTTGCCGGAAGAAATCCACTCGTGTGTCGTTGTCGACCATGACGCTCCTTCTCATGTGCGCATGCGTGCTCGCGGCGGCCGCTTGCAGGCCGAACTGCACGGCTGACTGCCGCCAGTGTGCGCCCCGATGCCTTCGATCGGAACCCTGAAAATTTCAAATAGCGGCACATGGACCGGGCAAAGACGACTAACGTCGAACTTAACGACGAGAACTTAACGACGCGAAGATCGATGTGCTCATCAATCCTGCGAGGTGTCATGGTCGCCTGCGACAGTTCGCCCACGCTCATTCAATCGGTGCAGCGGGCACTCCACTTGATCGAAGCTGTAAGCGCGCGCTCGGGTCGTGCTCACGCCAAGGAGCTTGCGCGCGACGTAGGTCTGACCTTGTCCACCACCTACCACCTGCTGCGGACACTCACCCACGAGGGATATCTGCGCCGCCTCGACGACGGCAGTTACGTACTTGGACCGAGCCTCACTCAGGTGGCCACGCAAGACCGGCTCGCTTCGACACTTGCCCGTGCCCGACCGGCGATGCACGGACTACGCGAGGAGTTGCGCGCACCCGTTTACCTTGCGATGTATGCAGACGGTGAGATCACGGTGGTGGAAATCGTGGAATCTCCCAAGACCCCGTCGATCGACCTATGGGTGGGTATTCACGACTCCGCGCACGCCACCGCGCTCGGCAAGTGCATCTTGGGCGCCTTAGGCGAGGATGAACGTCGCGATTACCTCTCTCGGCATCCGCTCCACTCACTGACCCGGCGAACGGTCACCGACTCCCGGGTGTTACAGGATCAAATCGATCACACCGGCGTCATAGCACGAGACGAAGAGGAATACGCCATCGGTGTTCATTGCCGAGCCGCTCCGGTGATCACGCCCCAAATAACCGGAGCTGTAGCTGTGGCACATCGGCACAGCAAGAGTCCCGATCTCACCGAGGCTGCGATCGACTCAGCGTTGACACGAAGTGCTCAACGAATCCAACGATCGCTCGCGCTTTCCGTACCGGCGTAGCAGCGGGGTACTCGCTAGGCCTAGAACGCATCCTTGGGCTGGTAGGTGCCCCATACATCACGGAGCGCATCGGATACCTCACCCACCGTTGCCCGCGCCTTCAGCGCATCGCGCATCGGATACAGCAAGTTTCCATCACCCGCGGCGGTGTCACGGATGACCTGCAACAAACGAAGGACCTCTGCGTTGTCCCGATCGGCCTTGAGTTTGGTCAACCGAGCAATCTGCTCGGATTCGATCGACGGGTCCACCTTCAGGGGGTCGTAGTGCTCATCGCCCTCGACGGTGTACTTGTTGACGCCCACCACCACACGTTCGCCGCTGTCGATCTGCTGCGTGACCCGGTATGCGGACTTTTCTATCTCGCTCTTTTGGAAACCCTCTTCAATCCCGGCAACTGCGCCCCCCATCTCCTCAACCTGATCGATCAGGGCCATCGCAGCAGTCTCGATCTCGTCGGTGAGGCTCTCAACTACGTACGAACCGGCGAACGGATCGACCGTCTTTGTGACGTCTGTTTCGTACGCCAAGACCTGCTGCGTGCGAAGTGCTAGACGAGCAGCCTTCTCGGTGGGCAGCGCGATGGCCTCGTCGAAGGAGTTGGTGTGCAAAGACTGCGTACCACCAAGCACAGCAGCGAGACCTTGAATGGCGACCCGAACCAGGTTCACCTCCGGTTGCTGCGCGGTCAGTTGGACGCCCGCGGTCTGGGTATGAAAGCGCAGCATCCAGGACTTTGGGTCGTTCGCCCCGAAGCGCTCCTTCATGATGCGCGCCCACATGCGACGAGCGGCTCGGAACTTGGCCACCTCCTCGATGATCGAGGTACGCGACACGAAGAAGAACGCCAGACGCGGAGCGAAATCGTCGACGTCCTGACCTGACTCAACGGCCGCGCGCACGTACTCGATGCCGTTGGCCAAGGTGAACGCGACCTCCTGCACAGGCGTGGCGCCCGCCTCGGCCATGTGGTAGCCCGAAATGGAGATGGTGTTCCAGGTGGGGATCTCGGCGCGGCAGTAAGTGAAAATGTCCGTGATCAAGCGCAGGCTCTGTGCAGGCGGATAGATATATGTGCCGCGGGCTATGTACTCCTTCAGAACGTCGTTTTGGATCGTTCCGCCCAACTTGTCCGGGGAGATGCCCTGCTCCTCGGCCACCAATTGATACAGCAGCAGCAAGATCGCCGCTGGGGAATTGATGGTCATGGACGTGGTGACCTCATCGAGCGGAATGCCGTCGAACAGCACTCGCATGTCGTCAATGGAATCTATGGCCACGCCCACTTTGCCCACCTCGCCGTGAGCCAGCGGATGGTCGGAGTCGTAACCCATCTGGGTAGGCAGGTCGAATGCGACGGACAGCCCCATAGTTCCGGCAGCCAAGAGTTGCTTGTAGCGCTGGTTGGACTCCTGGGCGGTGCCGAAGCCCGCGTACTGCCGCATGGTCCAGGGGCGACCGGTGTACATGGACGGGTAGACACCCCGGGTGAAGGGGTACTCCCCCGGCTCCGCCAACTGGGACGTTGCATCCCAATCGGCCAGCGCCGTTGGGTCGTACACGGGCTCGAACGGCAGTCCGGACTCAGTCTCAGCGGCCATGGGCGAAACACTAGGGCCGATTCCATGGTGCGGGCACGCCGATACCTGTGAGAGAGGCCACCCACTCACCTGTTTAACCCGGCGAGCCGGGGTGGCGGAACGGGGATACTCTGGTCTCGTGCCCGGCAGTGCCCGGTTTCGCCTAGTACGCCTGAGCACACACAGTGCATACACAGTGCATAACGAACATCCCGTCCAGGAGGAGGATCGCCGGTGGCCACCACTACACCCGTCGGCACGCTCTACCGCGGCGGCGAAGGCATGTGGACCTGGGTTCTGCACCGGATCACCGGTGTCAGCGTCTTCTTCTTCCTCTACGTCCACGTCCTCGACACCGCACTTGTCCGCGTCTCACCCGAGGCCTACGACATCGTCATCGCGACCTATAAAACGCCGATCGTCGCCCTTCTCGAGGTCGGCCTCGTTGGAGCCGTGCTCTACCACGCGCTCAACGGTCTGCGGGTGATCGCGGTGGACTTCTGGTCCAAGGGACCGCGCTATCAGCGTCAGATGACCTGGGGCATCGCCGCCGTGTGGTTCGTCGTGATGATTCCAGCCTCATATCGCATGCTCATGCACACGTTCGAAGCACTATTCGGGAGCACCCCATGAGCGCACCCAGCATCGACGCACCCCGCTCGTTCAGCGGCCGTTCCATGAATCGACGGAACGGCCAGCGCAGCAACTTTGAGTTGTACTCGTGGCTGTTCATGCGTATCTCGGGCATCGTTTTGGTGTTCCTCGTCCTCGGACACCTGTTCATCATGAACATCCTGGACGGCGGAGTGCAGCGCATCAACTTCGCATTCGTGGCCGGCAGATGGGCCAGTCCCTTCTGGCAGGTCTGGGATCTGACCATGCTGTGGCTCGCCATGCTGCACGGCACGAACGGCATGCGAACGATCATCAACGACTACGCAGAGCGCGATCAAACTCGCTTTTGGCTGAAGATGATCTTGTACGTTTCGGCCGGCTTCATCATCCTTCTCGGGACGCTCGTCGTATTCACCTTCGATCCCAATATCGGCTAAGAGAAACCCGCTACCTCGAGGAGCGCACTTCGATGCAAACCCATACCTTCGACGTCATCATCGTCGGTGCCGGTGGTGCCGGCATGCGCGCTGCGCTTGAATCCAGCGGCCGCGCTCGCACTGCTGTTCTCACGAAGCTCTACCCCACTCGTTCGCACACCGGCGCCGCGCAGGGCGGCATGTGTGCAGCGTTGGCGAACGTGGAGGAAGACAACTGGGAGTGGCACACCTTCGACACCGTGAAGGGTGGCGACTACCTGGTGGACCAGGACGCCGCCGAGATCATGTGTAAGGAGGCCATCGACGCAGTCCTCGATCTGGAGAAGATGGGCCTACCCTTCAACCGCACCCCCGAAGGCCGCATCGACCAGCGTCGCTTCGGTGGTCACACCCGCAACCACGGTGAGGCTGCGGTTCGTCGATCCTGCTACGCGGCCGACCGCACCGGCCACATGATCTTGCAGACGCTCTACCAAAATTGCATCAAGGCCGAAGTGGAGTTCTTCAACGAGTTCTACGTCCTGGATCTGCTGCTCAACGAGGATTCTGGTGAGCCGGTAGCCGCGGGTGTAGTGGCATACGAACTCGCTACCGGAGAGATACACATCTTCAAGGCCAAGTCGATCGTCTTCGCCACCGGTGGTTACGGCAAGGTGTGGAAGACCACGTCGAACGCGCACACCCTCACAGGCGATGGCATGGGGATCATCTGGCGCAAGGGGTTGCCCCTTGAGGATATGGAGTTCTACCAATTCCACCCCACGGGCCTGGCCGGTCTGGGCGTGCTGCTGACCGAGGGTGCCCGCGGCGAAGGCGGCATCTTGCGCAATGCCACCGGCGAGCGCTTCATGGAGCGGTACGCACCCACCATCAAGGACCTCGCCCCGCGCGACATGATTGCCCGCGCAATGGTCCAGGAGGTTCGCGAAGGCCGAGGTGGCGGCCCGAACAAGGATTACGTGTTCTTAGACCTCACCCATCTGCCCGCCGAGCAGGTGGAGTCAAAGCTCCCCGACATCACCGAGTTCTCCCGCACGTATCTGGGCGTGGATCCAATCACCGAGCTGGTCCCGGTGTTCCCCACGGCCCATTACGCCATGGGCGGTGTACCCACTAACGTCGAGACCGAGGTATTGCGCGACAACGACCACGTGGTGCGCGGCCTCTACGCCGCTGGCGAGGTGGCCTGCGTTTCTGTGCACGGCGCCAACCGCCTGGGCACCAACTCACTACTCGACATCAACGTTTTCGGTCGGCGAGCAGGCATCGCAGCAGCCGAGTACGCGACGTCGGTCGACCACGTGGAGCTTCCGGGAGACCCACAAGGGGCCACCATCGCTCTCGTCGAGCAGATGCGTTCGGCCACCGGCAACGAGCGCGTTGCCGTGTTGCGCAAGGAGTTGCAGGAGACCATGGACATGAACGCCCAGGTCTACCGAACCGAGGTGACCTTGAAGCAGGCGCTTGGTGATGTTCAAGAACTCAAGAGTCGCTACGCGAATGTGTCGATCCAGGACAAGGGCACCCGCTACAACACCGATCTCCTTGAGGCGATCGAGCTCGGTTTCCTCCTTGATCTCGCAGAGGTGACCGTGGTGAGCGCTCTCGAGCGCAAGGAATCCCGCGGTGGCCATGCTCGCGAGGACTACCCGAATCGCGACGATGTCAACTTCATGCGCCACACGATGGCCTACAAGTCGACCGACGTAAGCGGCGAAGGCTACGTCCGCTTGGATTACAAGCCGGTGAACGTCACCCGCTACGAACCGATGGAGCGCAAGTACTGATGGCAGCCGTTGTCGAGGAAGTAGTCGTCACCGAGGTCGATGCGCCCGTCGCCTCCGACGTCACCTTCCGGATCCGTAGGTTCATTCCCGAGTTCGATGAAGAACCGCACTGGGAGGACTACACGATCGCGCTGTACCCGACCGATCGCGTCCTCACCGCGCTGGACAAAATCAAGGGCGAACTCGACGGTACTTTGAGTTTCCGTCGCTCCTGTGGTCATGGCATCTGCGGGTCGGATGCGATGCGCATCAACGGGCGCAACCGCCTGGCTTGTAAGACGCTGGTGAAAGATCTGGACATCAAGAAGCCCATCACCGTTGAAGCGATCAAGGGTCTACCCCTTGAGAAGGACATGATCGTCGACATGGAGCCGTTCTTCGCGGCTTACCGACAGGTTCTTCCCTTCTTAATCCCCGAAGGCCACGATCCCACGCGTGAGCGTTTGCAATCGGCCGAGGATCGGGCCCGCTTCGACGACACCACCAAGTGCATCCTGTGTGCGGCTTGCACAACCTCGTGCCCGGTCTACTGGACCGACGGCCAGTACTTCGGTCCAGCAGCGATCGTGGCAGCACACCGATTCATCTTCGACAGCCGCGACTCCGGCTTCGAGCAGCGCTTGGAGGTGCTGAACGACAAGGAGGGCGTGTGGCGCTGCCGCACCACCTTCAACTGCACCGATGCCTGCCCGCGCGGCATCGAGGTCACCAAGGCGATTCAGGAAGTCAAGCGCGCACTGATCTTCCGCCGCGTCTGACTTCCCCTCCCCCGCGAACCTCCCCGCAGGCAGCACCGAACCTCCCCGGAATCGACGCCGAACCGCCCCACTAGGGCGGTTCGTTGCGTTGTGCGGGGAGGTTCGGTGTTCTGTGCGGGGAGGTTCGCGGGATGGGGTCAGGAGCGCAGGGCCTCAGGCCCTCAACGCTTCTGGATTTACCGGGTGGGCCGGGAGCTGGCCGGCCATCACATCCAGCACCGCCTGAGTAGCTGCTTGCGTCATCGCAGAGATCGACCGGTGACTTAGCCCGGCGATATGCGGGGACAAGATAACGGTCGGCAACTCGCTCAGGGGTGAATCAACAATCGGCTCACTCTCGAATGTGTCAAGACCGGCTCCACCCAAATGGCCCGAAGCGATTGATGCGGCCAGTGCTCGCTCATCGACGATGCCACCACGCGAGACGTTCACAACGTACGCACCCTGCTTCATCGCAGCGAACTCCGCGGCACCCAATAGTCCTCGCGTGCTGTCGGTCAAAGGTGCATGCACAGTTATCACGTCGCTTATATCTAGCAACGTGGGCAGCTCCACCAACTCGGTTCCCTCCGGCGCCTGCGAGAGGAACGGGTCGTAGACAACAATCGTCGAGCCAAATCCCCGCAGTCGTCGAATGACCGCACGCCCAATAACACCTGATCCGACCAAGCCCACTGTGGCTCCATACAGATCACTCGGCGTGAGCGCCCCCGCACGATCCCACCGACCTCGACGAATAGCCGCATCGTTATCGGCCAGGCGTCGCTGCAGCGCCATGATCATTGCGAGTGCGTGGTCGGCAACCGCCTCTTCGTTGGCGCCCGGAGTAGTTGCGACCACCACGCCAGCCGCCGAAGCAGCCGCCATATCGATCGCATCTACCCCCACCCCGGTTCGAGCGATTACCTTCAGATTCGGGCACGCAGCGAACACGGACGAATCAAAAGGATCCGTACTGGCGATCACGCCCACCGCGTCACCAATGAGGTCAGCCAATTCCGCGGGCGTTCGATTACTGGTACGTGGGTGGAGCCGAATGCCCAATCCGGCCTGCTTCAACAAGGCACCGGTGTTTGGGTCATCGACGTCGTAGACCGGCCAGGTGACGACAACGTCGTGACTCACATGCACCTCAAACTCGAGTAACCGAACCGCGTACCCTCAGCCTACGCGCGATAGCGAGTGTTCACTAGGAGGACAACTATGCGGCCGAATCCCTGGCTCGATGCCATCCGCGCAGGCGACGTTGCACTCGGCGGTTGGATTTCCAACCCCTCAACGATCAACGCGGAAGTCCTGGGCAGCGCCGGATTTGACTACGTAGTGATCGATGCCCAGCACGGTGCTATCGACTACGCCTCGATGCTTCCCCTGCTTCAAGTTCTCTCCATCGGTGATTCCACACCCATCGTTCGCGTGCCATCGTGCGATACGGGGCACATCGGTAAGGCGCTGGATGCAGGAGCTCGGGCAGTGATCGTGCCTATGGTGAACGATCGAGTCACCTGCGAGATCGCGATGTCTTATACGAAGTACGCACCCGACGGTGTTCGCAGTTACGGCCCCACTCGCGCGGTCTTGGTAGAAGGTGCCAACTACTTCGAGCAAGCGCCAGATCAGGTCTCGCTAATCCCGATGATCGAAACCGTCGAGGCGATGCGCAATATTGATGAAATCCTCAGCGTGCCGGGCGTGGAGGCAATATACGTAGGTCCGAATGATCTTTCGATCAGCTTGGGGCTGCCTCCTGACAACAACGATCCCCGACTCGATGAGGCGATGGTTGAGATCGTGGCCGGTTGCCGGCGAAACGGCGTGGTGCCGGGGGTGCACGCAAGCGCTGAATTATGTGACAAGCGCGTAACGCAGGGATTCGGCATGGTGACCGTCAGCGCGGATATCGTCGCATTGCGCAAGCAGGTGAACAACGACCTCTCGACTGCCCGCGGAACGGTTGGGACGTCCATCACCAGCACGTACTAAACGGCGATGGCGCACATCGGTTCGGGCACACCCGTAACTCCCACGTCCAAAGCCAGGAGTGCCCCGGCTTCAGGCTGACCGGGTGCGGCCGGACGCCGCCCGCCGGTACTGATTGATGTCACCACGAGTGTGTCCAAGCCCGGACCAGCGAAGGCGGGCATCGATGGTTTCTCGACAGGCAATTCGATCGTGCGGTCCAACCGCCCATTCGGTGTTATGCGCACGACGGTCCAGCCGTACACGCAAGCAAGCCAGTAACCACCGTCAGCATCAATGCATGCGCCATCGGGTTTTCCCGGCAAGCTCGTGGCGTCGAAGAAGATCCGTCGATTGACCGCAGCACCGGTTTCGACGTCGTAATCAAATTCCCAGATCAATTGCTGGGCGGTATCCGTCCAGTACATGGTGCGTTGGTCCGGGGAGAAGGCCAGACCGTTCGAGGTAGCAACATTGTCAACCAAGGCATCGGCATGGCCGTCGCAATCGACGCGAAACAGGTGCCCACCCGGAAAACCGACTGCATCGTCATCGCGCTCATCCATCGAACCGATCCACATGCGTCCGGCCGCATCCGGTCGACCGTCGTTCATCCGAACACCTTCGGTGGTTTCCAACGCCAGCAACTCGCTCCATTGCCCTGTGGCGGCGTGGTACTCGATCAAGCCGGCACCCATTCCGACCACAAATCGATCAGGGACGGCGGTTAATGCCACACACGTCGGCCTACTGGGCATGTTCCATACCTGTGGTTCATCCTGACCCCAGCTCAAGGCCTGGATCGTCATCCCATCGATGTCGACCCAGTACAACGTTGAGTCTCGCCCAGACCACACCGGTGATTCACCGAGCTTGGCGCGGTGAGTACCCACGGCGTGGACGTCGATGTTCACAGCTCGGCGGCGACCTTCTTCAGGAAGTCCACGCTTGCTCGGGCATCTTCGATGGGGCCTTGGCCAGGTTCGGGATCTCCGCTAACGAACAGTCCTGCTCCAGCACGTACCAACCCTGGTACCCACGGCCTTCTAGGTGCTTGATCACCCCGGCGATGTCGACATCGCCTGCTCCCGCGGGGACGAACATGCCCTCGATAGTGGCCTGCCGGAACGGCACCTGACCGGTTTGAACTTTCTCGGCCATCTCGTTCGTCAAATCCTTAACGTGTACGTGCAGCACACGATCACCGGCATCCTTGACCACGTCGAGTGGATCGACACCGGACAAGAATAGATGGCCGGTGTCCACGCACATGCCAACGTCGCACGAGTTAAGCAGTCGGTCGACCTGGTTCTTGCGGGAGATCGCCATGCCCCAGTGCGGGTGCAGCGCGGTAGTGAGACCGCGCGCTTGTGTGGTGTCTTGGAAGCGACGCAGATTACGCAGGAAGATCTCCCACTCGTCGTCTGACATGTCGATTTCGGTGTCGTAACCGTCGTAGTGGGATCGCGGACCGAGTACCACGGTGGAGGCACCCGCAGCGGCAAGCTGATCGCTTGCCCGACCCACGTACTGCAGTTGGGCGTCGATGTCCTCGTCTTGGTACAACACCGCCGGGACGAAGCCGCCCACCATCGTCATCTCGTAACCAGCCACGAAGTCCTTGAGTTCATCGGGGTCACTGGGCAAGAAGCCATCGGGGCCGAGTTCGGTTGCGCTCAGACCCACCTCACGCATCTCCGCCATCACCCGCGTGGGATCCATTGCATGCCCCCACCCCGGGGATCCATCCACACCCCAGGTGATGGGGGCGCCAGCCACCCGGCTCAGCATGTCGCTCATCGCAAATCTCCGTTCGAAGGCGAGGGGGCCTGGTCAAAAACCCCCATGAACCCCTAAGTTGGAACGTGCCAACGCGAAGCATGGCACACGAGTCCAGCTATTTCGACCCACGAAGGAACGGTTCGATGAGTCCGTCATCGAGTCCCGCCGAGGAGGATCTGTGGAGACCATCCGCCTGACCATGGCCCAAGCGCTCGTTCGCTGGCTCACGGCCCAAAAGACCGAGATCGACGGGCAGGTGGTCCCGCTGTTCCCAGGCGCCTTCGGCATCTTCGGCCACGGCAACGTCACAGCGCTGGCAGAAGCCCTGGCTGAAGTCCAGGACATCTTCCCCACCTGGCGTGGGCACAATGAACAATCCATGGCGCTGTCCGCGGTCGCCTACGCCAAGGCGGTACGTCGCAAGCAGATCATGGTCGCCACCTCGTCAATCGGACCGGGCAGCACGAACATGGTTACCGCAGCGGGCGTTGCCATCACAAACCGACTGCCGGTTCTCCTGCTCAGCGGCGACACCTTCGCCCATCGCATCGTCGATCCGGTGCTGCAGCAGGTGGAGCAGTTCAACGATCCGACCATCACCGCAGCAGACACGTTCAAGCCGGTTACCCGTTTTTGGGATCGAATCGTCAAGCCCTCGCAGTTGGTGAAGTCACTGCCCCAGGCTCTGGCCGTGATGCTCGACCCGGCTACCTGCGGTCCCGCCTTCATTGCCCTGCCCCAGGACGTCCAGGCCGAGGCCTACGACTATCCCGCGAAGTTCTTCGAGGAGAAGATTCACTACATCCGCCGCCCCCAAGCCGACCCTCGCGAAATTGCCGAAGCCGCTGCCGTTATCGCCAGCGCCAAGAAGCCGCTGATCATCTCCGGAGGCGGGGTCCTCTACTCCGGGGCGATTGACTCCCTTGGAGAGTTCGCAGCCAAACGCAACATCCCGGTCGTGGAGACTTTCGCCGGCAAGGGGGCGTTCGTAGATGACAACCCCAACTACGCCGGTTCGCTGGGCATCGCCGGCGATGCCTGTTCAAACGTGATCGCAGAAGACGCCGACGTCGTCGTCGCCGTGGGCACCAAACTTCAAGACTTCACCACCGGCTCGTGGGCATTGTTCAAGGAACCGAACCTGCGAATCGTGTCGATCAACGCAGCGAGGTGGGATGCGGTTAAGCAGAGCGCGATTTCCGTTGTTGCCGATGCGGACGTTTCCATCAAGCAGATCGATGCAGCGCTTGGCAACTACGCCGCTCCCGGGGACTGGCTTGCGCGCGCGCAGGCCGAGAAGGCGAAGTGGAACGAGCACCTGGATGAATTCGGTCGGGCAGTGAGCGACCCTCCTGCCTATAACCAGGTGATCCAGCGCGTGCACCAGGTGTCCGACCCCAGCGACTACGTCCTGTCGGCTGCTGGTGGACTACCCGGTGAGTTGTTCGCCGGCTGGCGCACCAAAGAACCCAACACCTTCGACTGCGAGTTCGGTTTCTCCTGCATGGGCTATGAAATTGCCGGTGCAGTAGGCGCGAAGATGGCGCTACCCGATCGCGACGTCGTCTCCTGGGTGGGTGATGGCTCGTACCTGATGATGAACACCGACATCTACGCCAGCGTCCTTACCGGCAACAAGGTGATCTACATCGTGTGCGATAACGAAGGATTCGCCGTCATCAACCGCCTGCAGGTGAACCAGGGCGGCGAGGAATTCAACAACCTGCTGCGGACCACCAAGCACACCGACCTGGTCAAGGTTGACTTCGTGGCACACGCGGCATCGATGGGCGCGGTTGCCGAGAAAGTGGAGTCCCTCGACGAAATCCCCGCCGCGTACGCGCGAGCCAAGGCCTCAGATCGCACCTACGTGATCGTGATCGACGTCGCCCAGTACGAGTGGGTCGGCGGCGGCACCTGGTGGGAGGTTGGCGTTCCGGAGGTGAGCAACCGAGCTGAGGTGCGAGCGGCCCGGGCCGCCTATGAGGCCGAGTCCAAGCACCAGCGCATCGGAATCTGAGCATGGCTCGCTATCCGGAGTTCGCCGGCAAGGTGCTGGTCGCCACGGGCGGCGCCTCGCTGATCGTCGAGGCGCTAGCACGCCAGTTCGTCGACAACGGTGGCCGGGTGGTTCTCGGTGATCTGCAGGACGAATTCGCCGAGCAGCTCGTCTCTTCCCTCGGTGGCTCGGGACGGTTCGTTCGCACGGATGTCACGTCCGACGGCGATCTCGATGATCTGCTGGCCGCGGCCGTCAAGGATTTCGGTGGCGTGGATTACGTGGTCAGCGCACATACAACTTTTGCCTGCGGCCAGTTGGACACCACTCGAGAGAACTGGCGGACATCACTTGATGTGAACGTTGCCTCGGCTGCGATGCTCGTCGAGAGGGCGGTCCCACTGATGCAACAACGCGGTGGCGGAGCTGCGGTGCTCGTGACCTCGGTGTCGGGCAAGGCATCGCAACCGAATCGCATCGTCTACCCCGTCACCAAGGCGGCCCTGTTGGGCCTGAACCGGAATCTGTCCCAAGCGCTTGCACCTTTGGGTATTCGGATCAACAGCGTCTCCCCCGGTTGGACCTGGAGTCGGAACATCGAGCGTCGGTACGGAACCCGCGAGCACGCGGACAGCTTTGCCGGAGAGTTCCACTCGATCAGGCGCATGGCCGACCCGGAGGAGATCGCCGACGCCATCTGCTACCTGTGCTCCGAAGGTGCGTCGTTCATCACCGGTGCCGATCTCGCCGTCGATGGTGGCTACAGCGCGCTGGGGCCCGAAGCACTCGGCCAACCGTACGAGAAGTTCCCGGCAATTAATCCCTAGCACGCGGGGAGGTTCGGTGGTCCGGGCGGGGAGGTTCGGTGGTCCGGGCGGGGAGGTTCGGTGGTCCGGGCGGGGAGGTTCGGTGGTCCGGGCGGGGAGGTTCGCGGTTAGAGGTCGACGGCGAAGTACTGGGTCTCCAAGAACTCGTGGATACCGTCGAAGCCGCCCTCACGGCCAAGGCCCGATTCCTTCATACCGCCGAAGGACGCAGCCGGGTCGGATGCGATGCCACGGTTGATGGCAACCATTCCCGATTCCATCTGCCGCGCCACCTTGATGCCCTCGCCGGCATCTTTGGCGAACACGTAGGAAATCAGTCCGTATTCGGTGTCGTTGGCCATCCGGATCGCCTCAGCCTGGTCTTCGAAGGTGACGATTGGGGCTACCGGTCCGAAGATTTCATTGCGGGTGAGCGTTGATCCGTGCTGCACGCCGCGAATGATGTACGGGGCGATGAAAGCACCATCGGCCGGGACATCGCTTACCGCGGATGCAGCAGTTCCCTCGGCTTCCGCCGCTTGCACTAACTCGAGGATTTTGTCGCGCTCCTTGACCGAAACCATGGCGCCCAAATCATTGGACTGATCGATACCGGGGCCGATCTTCAAGCCCCGCAAAGCCGCCTCGAACTTCAGTGCGAAGTCGTCGGCGATCGAGGCGTGCACGTAGAAGCGGTTTGCTGCGGTGCACGCAGCACCACCGTTGCGCATCTTGGCGACCATGGCCCCTTCGACGGCCTTGTCCACATCAGCGCCCTCCAGAACGAGGAACGGTGCGTTGCCGCCAAGTTCCATAGAAGACGGAAGAACGCGCCTGGCAGTCTGCTCGAGCAGGAGTTTGCCCACGTAGGTGGAGCCGGTGAAGGACAGCGTGGCCACGCGTGAATCGGCCAAGATCGCTTCGGAGACCGGACCAGACTTGGACGTGGTGATGACATTCACCACACCCGCAGGCGCACCGGCGCGCTCAAGAACGTCGGCCACCCACAGCGCGGTGAGCGGCGTCTCGGCTGCGGGCTTGAGCACCGTGGTGCATCCGGCCGCGAGCGCCGGCGCGAGCTTGCGGGTTGCCATTGCGGCGGGAAAGTTCCACGGCGTGATCAGGTAGGCCACACCCATGGGCCGGTAGTCGGTGATGATCGTCTTGTCGCCATTGGGGCCGTAGCGGAAGTCTCCTTGCACGTGCGCGGCGACCTCGGAGAACCAGCGGAAGAACTCCGCGGCGTAGACCGCCTCACCCATCGCATCGCGCCAAGCTTTGCCATTTTCCAACGCGATGAGCCGTGCGCAGTCCTCGATCTCGGCCGTCATGATGTCGAAGGCCTTGCGCAAGATCTCCGCCCGTGATCGCGCCGAGGACAGACTCCACGTCTGGAACGCTTCATGGGCTGCAGCGACCGCCTGAAGGCCTTCCTGCGGGCTAGCGTCACCGATCTCAGCGAGGGTCCCCAGCGTTGCCGGATTCACGACATTCAGATGAGTGGCCGTCTGCAGCCAGTCGCCGCCGATGAGAAGACCGGTGGGGGTGCGCTCGGGCAAGGCAGTGGTCATGTGTCTCCTTGAGGATTCGTCATGCTCAGGTTAGTGGGGTCCTTGGCGCCGCCAGGCTTACCATGGGTGGTCTATGCGCCTAGTTCGGTCAATGACAGTCATGCTCGCCGGCGGCGCGCTCGTGGCTGGTTTTTGGACAGTTAGTCCACAGGCGGTGCTGGCCAATGAAGTTACCCCCACCCCTGCACCAACCGTTGAACTCACCCCGACCATTCCTTTGATCCCCATCCGGGATGTCCTGGGCGGTGGGCGGCTTGGCGAGACAGGACCCGTGGTGGACCTCACCGCGGGAGCCGCCGATCTGCCCAAGGTCAAGGCTCGCACGTGGGTGCTGGCCGATGCCACCACCGGCGAGGTGCTGGCATCGAAGAAGGCCCACAAACTCCGTCGCCCGGCGAGCACCATCAAGACCTTGACCGCGCTCACCTTGCTCCCGGAGCTCGATCCTGCTGCAACGTGGACGGGCACCGCCAAGGCACAAAACACCTACGGCAGCAGGGTCGGAATCCGTCAAGGACGCCAGTACACCGTTGAGGAACTGTTCTACGGACTGATGCTCCGCAGCGGCAACGACGCGGCCATCGCCCTCGCGCAGGCCAACTCCAGTGTCAAGCAGACCGTCGAGCAGATGAACGACGTTGCCCAAGGCCTTCAGGCGTACAACACCACCGCGGTCAACACGAGTGGACTTGGATGCACCCTGGCCAATTCTCCACCGCATACGACCTCACGCTGATCGCCCGTGCCGCCCTCGATCGCGAAGACTTCCGTCGGTACGCGACCAGCAAGACCGCGGAATTTCCGAACCCACGAAAGAAGCGAAAGAAACCCATCACTCTTTACAACCAGAACAATCTGGTGATGGACAACTTCCCGGGTGCTGTTGGCGTCAAGACCGGCTTCACGAGCAAGGCTGGACGAACATTCATCGGAGCGGCGGAGCGAGACGGACGTACCCTGATTGTTGCCCTCATGGGTATTCGCGAGCCGAGCGATGAAGCTGCCAGGAAACTCCTCAACTGGGGCTTCAAGAATCGTGACCGAGTTGTCCCGGTCGGCGAGCTCGTCACACCACTTTCCGACCAGACCACCGCAGCTATTACTGGGGCCAATGAGAACTTGGTTGAACAGCCAACGCCCAGGGTGCAATCAGCTGTGGAGTTGACCGCATCGACTCAAGAGCCCACGCTCGCGTCGCTTTCCCCCAGTGCGTGGGGATGGCTCACGGTCTTTTCGGTGCTCGCTGTTCTTGCGATGGTGGCGGCTGGTCGCAAAATTTTCACCAAACGACGGCGCGGATTCGTCAGGTGACCGGCTACGACCGAACGAACCCCACTTTGTCGTAGACCGATGCCAAGGTGATGCTCGCTGTGGCTCGTGCCTTCTCGGCACCGCTGTGCATGATCCGCTGCAATTCAGGCGGATCGGCAAGTAACTCCCGGGTGCGCTCGCGTAGTGGAGTGATGGCTTCGACCACGATCTCGGCCGTTTCCTTCTTCAGATCCCCGTAACCTTTCTCGGCGTAACTAGCCACGATCTGTTCCATCGGTTGCCCGAGGATGGCTTGCTGCATCGTCAAAAGATTCGAAACCCCGGGCTTGCTGTCTGGATCGAAGAGGACCTCACGTTCGGAGTCGGTCACTGCCGATTTGATCTTCTTGGAGGTCACCGAGTCTTCATCGAGCAAGAATATGCAACCGGGTGGGCTGGACTTACTCATTTTGGCCGTTGGATCTTGGAGGTCGACGATTTTTGCTGTCTCTTTCACGATGAACGGTTCAGGGACAACAAATGTCTCACCGAAACGTGAGTTAAATCGCTGGGCCAAATTCCGGGTGAGCTCAAGGTGCTGACGCTGGTCTTCACCAACGGGAACACCGTTGGCCTGATAAATCAAGATGTCCGCTGCCTGCAAAATCGGGTAGGTGAATAACCCGACCGTCGAGCGATCCGCACCGCCCTTGGCGCTCTTGTCCTTGAACTGAGTCATGCGTCCGGCCTCTCCGAACCCGGTGAGGCATTCAAGGACCCACGTCAATTGACTGTGCTCGGGTACCTGGCTTTGTACGAAGATCGTCGATCTCGCAGGGTCCAGACCAACAGCCAACAACTGCGCGTAGGAGACGAGAGTCCGCTCGCGCAGCAGTTGGGGATCGTGCTCAACAGTGATCGCATGCTGATCAACCACGCAGTAGAAGGCGTCGTGAGTGTCCTGCAAACGCACCCACTCTCGAAGTGCACCGAGGTAGTTGCCGATATGAAAAGAGTCGGCGGTTGGCTGAATCCCGGACAGGACGCGAGGGCGTGCGAGGCTGGTCACTGGCCCATCTTCCCAAACACCTTCATCTCGATGACGGTCATCCGCTGCGGGGACGCGGTTAGGGTCACCTCGTGAGCAGCAACGAGTACGCCGAACACTTCGTGGATCGACTCTCCCTCACCCCCGTCGACCGGGACATTTTCACCGGGGTGTGTCACTCTGGCGCCCCTTTGCGCGCCTACGGCGGTCAGATCGCAGCGCAGGCCCTCATGGCTGCCGGTCTCACCGTTGACCAGCCCGACAGACATGTGCACTCCCTGCACGGCTATTTCCTGCGCCCCGGAAGAACCAAAGACACCATCACCTACCTGGTCGAAAGGCCCCGAGATGGCGGATCCTTCTCCACCCGGATCGTGCGGGCCGTCCAACAGGGAGAAACGATCTTCATGATGACTACGTCCTTCTCCGTCATTGATCCTGGACCAGAGCACCAATTCGACATGCCCCTGGTAATGCCCCCTGATCAGGCACGCGAGGTTGATCTCGCGGCGCGTGTCCTACCTCCCGGCACCAAAGCAGCCGATTACGACTTCCCCGATCAATCTCTCATCGAAATGCGCACGCTCACAGATTCCGACAGTGCCGTGGAGATGGCGAATGGTCGGTTTGAGCGGATGGCGTGGGTCCGCATCACCGAACCAATGCCACCCGATCCACTGATCCAGGCCTGCGCACTGACATACCTATCGGATCTAAGCATGGTCACCACCGCCACAAGTCCGCACCGCGACCTGAGGGGTGAACTCCAAGTGGCATCGATCGATCACGCGATGTGGTTCCACGCACCTGTCGACACACACGCCTGGTTGCTGTTCGACCAAGACACACCTGCGGCAAGCGGTGGTCACGGCCTAGCTCGCGGATTGTTCTACAACGAGGCTGGAGCGTTGGTGGCTTCCGTAGTGCAAGAAGGCTTGATGCGCACAAAGCGCACTTAACGCATCTCCCTTTGCAGGTTCTCGTCGATCGACCCGAGAAAATCCTGTGTGGTCTGCCACGGCTGGTCTGGTCCGACGAGCAAAGCAAGATCCTTGGTCATCTTGCCCTCCTCGACCGTTTGCACACAGACCCGCTCGAGGGTGCGCGCGAATTCGCTCACCTCGGGCGTTCCGTCGAGCTTGCCGCGGTGCTCAAGGCCGCGCGTCCACGCGAAAATGGAAGCGATCGGGTTTGTAGAAGTCGGCTTGCCCTGCTCGTGTTGACGGAAGTGGCGCGTGACGGTGCCGTGCGCGGCTTCTGCCTCGACGGTCTTGCCGTCGGGTGTCATGAGCACGGAGGTCATCAGCCCCAGTGATCCGAAGCCTTGAGCAACGGTGTCGGACTGGACGTCGCCGTCGTAGTTCTTGCACGCCCAGACGTAACCGCCCTCCCATTTCAGGGCCGCAGCCACCATGTCGTCAATCAGCCGGTGTTCGTAGGTGATGCCAGCCTTCTCGAAGTCCGCCTTGAACTCGGCGTCGAATATCTCGGCAAAGATGTCCTTGAATCGGCCGTCGTAAGCCTTCAGGATCGTGTTCTTGGTCGACATGTACACCGGATAGTTCCGCGCCAGCCCGTAGCGGAAAGACGCCCGAGCGAAGTCGCGTATCGACTCATCCAGGTTGTACATCCCCATCGCAACGCCACCGGCAGGGAAGTCAAAGATGTTGAACTCCATCGGCTCAGAGCCATCGGCTGGAGTGAACGTCATCGTCAATGTGCCGGCCTTTTCGACCTTGAAGTCAGTGGCCCGGTACTGATCACCGAAAGCGTGGCGACCAACGATGATCGGCTTGGTCCAGGTGGGTACCAGGCGAGGGATGTTATCGATGATGATCGGCTCGCGGAAGATCACACCACCGAGGATGTTGCGGATAGTCCCGTTTGGCGAGCGCCACATTTTCTTCAGGCCGAACTCCTCGACCCGCGCCTCATCCGGAGTGATCGTGGCGCATTTGACGCCCACGCCGTACTTCTGGATTGCGTGGGCGGCGTCGATCGTCACTTGATCGTCGGTTGCATCCCGGTACTCAATGCCGAGGTCGTAGTACTTCAGATCGACATCGAGGTACTTCAAGATGAGTTCATCCTTGATGAAGTGCCAGATGATGCGGGTCATCTCGTCGCCGTCGAGCTCGACGACCGGATTCACGACCTTGATCTTCGACATCTTGCTCCTCACAGATCCTTGACGTCGGCCTGCTTGGCCTTGACTGCTTCGTAGGCCTGCTCGAGCAGCGCTTTTTCGTCGGCGGTCATCGGTGTCTCGACCACCTTGCGGATGCCTTCCTTGCCGAGTTCGGCTTCGACGCCGAGGTATGCACCGGAGAGGCCGTACTCGCCATCGACCCACGCGCACACCGGCATCACTGCACCGGAGTCCTCATGAACAGCCTTTGCCATTCGAGCTGCAGCGGCCGAGGGTGCGTAGTAGGCGGAGCCGGTCTTCAGCAGCCCCACGATCTCTGCTCCGCCGTTGCGGGTCCGCTCGACGAGTTCGTCGACCTTCTCTGCGGAGACCAGGTCGGTGAGCGGCTTGCCATCGACCGAGCACACTGAGGCAACGGGCACCATGGTGTCGCCGTGTGAGCCGAGAGTGAGGGTCTTCACCGAGGCAACCGGAACGCCGAGTTCCTCTGCCACGAAGTGCGTGAACCGCGCGGTATCGAGCATGCCCGCCTGTCCGAGCACCCGGTGATGCGGGAACTGCGTGACGATCTGAGCCAGCGCGGTCATCTCATCGAGCGGATTGGCCACGTTGATGACCACGCACTCGGGTGCATACTTGGCCACGTTCTCCGCAACCTGGCGCATGATCTTTGCATTCGTCTCTATCAGGTCCATCCGGCTCATACCGGGCTTGCGCGGCAGGCCTGCGGTGATGATCACGATCTCCGACCCAGCAATGGCCTCGTAGCCCTCGCCGTTCGGACCGGTGGTCTGCCCCACGATCTTGGTTTCGAATCCTTCGACCCAGCGCGACTGATTCATGTCCAGCGCCAGACCCTCGGCCTTGCCCTCCACCACATCGGTGAGGACAACGGTCTCGAAGATGTCGTATTCAGCGAGTCGAAGTGTCGTCGTCGAGCCGTAGAAGCCGGCCCCCACCACTGTTACCTTGCCCATGCGCGCCATGCGGAGCCCTTCGAAGTCGGGGGGAAGAAATCTTGACGTCAAGATACCTGCCCCGAAGGGCGCGTTTCTCGGTGGGTGAGAAGCCCGACTACCGAGGCGGCGGAACCCAGAAGGCGAAGATCGCCAAGAGCGATCCGAGTACGCCCAAGACGATCACATCCACCCGGCGAGAGCGCACAACAAGGAGCCCGGCTTCGCGGTCAGGAAGCAGCAGCCTCAAGAACGCCGCCAGCAAGACGCTCCCTGCGAGCACCACCGACCCGCGCCGGAAGTAATCCAGCGACACCAAAGTCAGGGCGATTGCCACTCCGAGCAATACGACGATGATTGGCCATTGCCGCCACCAACCACTCGCGCGCAGGTCGCGCACGTTGTCGGGATCTTTGGAGTTACTCATCGCAAGTATTCATCGCAACTACTCATGAAATGGCGCGTTCGGCGGCTTCCACCACGTTGGCCAGCAACATCGCTCGGGTCATGGGGCCGGTACCCCCAGGCATCGGCGCAACCCAACCGGCTACATCGGCAACATCCTTAGCGACGTCGCCCACGAGTCCAGCATCGGTGCGGGTGATGCCAACGTCCAGCACAGCTGCGCCGGGCTTGACCGCAGCCGCAGTGACCATCGCTGGCACGCCCGCGGCAGCAATCACAATGTCTGCGCGCCCGATCTCTGCATCGATGTCCTTCGTGCCGGTGTGGCACAAAGTGACTGTTGCATTTTCGCTGCGGCGCGTGAGAAGTAGGCCAAGTGGGCGTCCAACCGTGACTCCCCGGCCGATCACCACAGCATGTGCACCAGCAATGGGTACGTCGTAGTAACGCAGCAACTCGACGATGCCGCGAGGTGTGCAAGGAAGTGGCGCGTCGATTCCCAAAACCAAGCGTCCGAGATTCATCGGGTGAAGGCCGTCGGCATCCTTTGCAGGATCCATCAATTCCAATACTCGGTTCGCATCCAAGTGTTTGGGCAATGGCAGCTGAACGATGTAACCAGTAACCGTTGGATCGGCATTCAATCGTGCGATCTCAGTCTCGAGTTGCTCCTGGGTGGTGTCTGTCGGTAAATCGACGCGGATGGACGCGATACCCACTTCAGCGCAGTCCTTGTGTTTTCCGCCAACGTAAGCGTGAGAACCGGGATCGTCTCCAACGAGAACGGTGCCCAACCCGGGCTTCACTCCGCGTCGAGCAAGTTCGTCGACCCGCTGCCTCAAGTCTTCCTTCACACGTGAAGCGGCTTGCTTACCATCGAGAATCACCGCGCTCATGATCAGTCAACACTCCCTTGTGATGAGTAGTTATCCCTGTGCTCTCTCGTCATCTTCTCGCGGACACTACAACGGCCAGGAAAGCCAAGACGAGACCCGCAACAAGATTGGCGGAGATGATCGACCCGGGCGTTGGCGCGATCAAGTCCAAGACCACAGCACCAGTCAACTGTCCCGAAATGGACACCAAGCCGAAGCGCAGGACCCCGAGTATCGGAACCACCCACGCAGCGACCGCAATAAAGACCACACCGATAGGTCCACCAAGGTAGAGCCACGCGGAACTAGGCAACTCATCGAAGGGGAAAGGATCCCCCAGAGCGGCCACGAGGATCACGACAAGACTCAAGGCGAAGGCACCTAGCGCGAAGTTGAGTCCTGTCGCCGTCCACGCGTTACCAGTAGCGCGAGCAACGCGACCGTTGGTGGCCTGCTGAAGCGCAGTCAGGCCACCCGCGACTACCGAGGCAACGAGTGCCCAAATCGCGAACCCAGAGACCGAAAGCCGCGGGATGACGGAGACGACTACGGCTAGTAATCCGATAGCCGCGGCCAACTGCCGATTTCTTGTAATCGCGAGAACCCCAACTGGACCGATGCCCAAACGGTCGATCACCAACGAGTTGGCGGTCTGACCGGCCACCACGGCCACGGTGAACAACGCAACGCCGAGGGCAGGCACGGCAAGACTCTGCGCCCAGATGAAATATGCACCAAGAAAGCCGCCTGCCAACTGCCACGGAGCCAGTTCGCGCTCACGAACGACGCGCACCAGTTGCCGAACACCAGTGCGCCCAGACGAACTGAAGGTCAGCAGCCCGACAACGACGAGCAAGCCTGTGACGAAACTGACCGTGGCCGCATCTAGGCCACTGCCGATTTCGATTGCAAGCTGACCATTGATGCGCGCCTGGGTCGCAACCATGACGCCCACCAGGAACGCAGCAGATGACGGCAGCAGGCCGCGCACCCAGACCTCAGTGGAAGAAATGACGCGTGCCCGTGAAATACATGGTGATCCCAGCCTGTTTCGCGGCCTCGACTACTTCGTCATCGCGCACCGAGCCCCCCGGTTGCACCACAGCGCGAACACCTCCGTCAAGGAGCACCTGGAGGCCGTCGGGGAACGGGAAGAAGGCGTCGGATGCCGCGACCGACCCCAATGCTCGATCCCCTGCTCGGCTCACAGCAAGGCGAGCGGAATCGACTCGGTTCACCTGACCCATACCGATGCCCACCGCACTGCCGGCTGAAGCCAACAAGATCGCATTCGATTTCACGGATCGGCATGCCGTCCACGCGAATTCCAGATCTCTCATCGTGACCGCATCGGCCACCTCGCCACTGACGAGGGTCCACGATGCTGGGTCATCACCGGCATCTCCCACATCATCAATCGACTGCAGCAGCATGCCTCCGGAGATGGTCCGCCCCTCCATGTGGCGTCCCGGGTGCGGACCGGCAACCCGCAGAATTCGCAAGTTCGGCTTCTGCGTCAAGATCGCTAGCGCGTCGTGGTCGTACTCGGGGGCGATGAGAACTTCCGTGAATACCTCGACCATGGCCGTCGCCAACTCAGCAGAGACAGCGCGGTTCACAGCTACCACGCCACCGAAGGCCGAGACCGGATCGGTGGCGAAGGCCTTGTGGTATGCCTCCTCGGTATCGATGCCGATCGCGATTCCGCACGGATTGGCGTGTTTGATGATCGCCACAGCAGGCTCGATGAAATCGAAAGCTGCTCTGCGCGCCGCATCGGCGTCGACGAAGTTGTTGTAGCTCATCTGCTTGCCATGAAGTTGCTCGGCGGTAGCCACGCCGGGTTCATGGTCGTGCGACACGTACACAGCAGCGCTTTGATGCGGGTTTTCGCCGTAGCGCAGAACGTCGCGACGCGACCACGAAGCCCCTACCCAGGTTGGGAAATCCGCACCCACGTGCGTAACCTCGCGCGCCATCCACGTGGCTACCGCGGTGTCGTAGGACGCCGTATGTGCGAAGGCCTCTGCCGCAAGTGCCGCCCGATGCGCATGGGTGAATCCCCCGCTCTCGATGGCATGGATTGCATCTGCGTAACGCTCCGGTGACACAACTACCGCAACGTTGGCGTAGTTCTTGGCCGATGCCCGAACCATGGCCGGGCCACCGATGTCGATCTGTTCCACACAATCGTCGATCGGGGCGCCCGAAGCAACCGTGTCGGAGAACGGGTACAGATTCACAGCAACCAAATCAAATGCCGCGATGCCTAGGTCGTCGATTTGGCGCCGATGCTCCTCCTTGCGCATATCCGCGAGAAGTCCAGCATGGATGTGCGGGTGGAGTGTTTTCACGCGGCCGTCCAGGCACTCTGGGAAGCCCGTGACGTCGCCCACGGGGGTCACCGGAACGCCGGCTTCTGCAATGACCTTCGCCGTACTTCCCGTGGACACAATTTCCACACCCGCGGCGTGTAACCCTCGCGCGAATTCGATCAACCCGGATTTGTCGTAGACCGACACCAACGCGCGACGAACTTTCCGACGCTCATCCACTGTGCTCAACCGAAAGACACCGACCTTCCATTCACCGAGAGTCCACGTTCTACGAATTTCTCCACCACATCCACGAGCAATACCCGTTCCACCTGCTTGATCCGCTCGTGCAGACTCGCTTCATCGTCGTCGCCCAAGATCCCGACAGGCTGTTGAGCGATGACCGGTCCGGTATCCACTCCAGCATCGACCACATGCACCGTGCAGCCCGTCACCTTGGCGCCGTAGGCAAGGGCATCATTCACGGCATGGGCGCCTGGAAATGCCGGAAGCAGGGCTGGGTGGGAGTTAATGATCGGTCCGGTAAGCCCCGCGATGACATCCGAGTCGATGACCCGCATGAAGCCCGCGCACACAGTGAGGTCGGGGGCAAGGCTAGAGAGGGCCCCGGTGAGTTCGACATTCCATGCACGTCGATCAGGACCAACCGGTACCACGAAAGTGTCGATACCCGCGGCGCTCGCCCGGACGAGGGCTTTGGCATCGGCCACATCGGAACCCACGGCCACAATGTGGGAACGGATAGGTGAGTCGATGAGTGCCTGAAGCAGTGAACCCCTGCCCGATGCGAGCACAACTATCCGAGGCATTCGCAAAGCCTAGTGCGCGTCGCCCATCACTGATTCGTCATTGAAACGCCGATAAAGGTAAGCGGTGAATAGCGATGCGATGGGAAGGGTGATCAGCGTGAGCAGGCCGAAGAAGACACTTCCGAGAATCAAGACGAGAGCGTTGAGCAAGGTCATCATGAACGCTGCAGGTAGATGGCGACGGATGGCCTGAGTGCTGGCTGCGAAGGCCTGGCCAACGCCCATGCCGCGATCGAGAACGTAGTACGGACCGAGTTGGAAAAAGAAAATCACTAGCAGCCCGGGCAGCACGAAAAGTAGGAAGCCGAAACCAGCCAACAGTGCGTATGCCAATTGGAACAGCAGATAGCGGCCCAGGTTGTTCCCGTCGAGAAGGGCATCGAAGCCAGGCTCCTGACCCAGTGTTGCCCGGATAGCAGCTCGGATAACCCCCACCGTCACAACGATCGTCAGGACCGCGAAAACGAGGGTCAACGTGCCTGCGGTGAGGACCTGCGTGGCAAGCGCATTCGTGCAGGCGGCTTGCTGCCCTGGTGTTTGCGGATCCGCGCATTCGTTGACCACATCGGTGAGCGGCTGCACGCTGCGCTGCTGAAGGAACTGAACGGCCGTCACGATGGCTGCGAGCGCGACGAAGGCGAGTAAGTTGCGGCGAAATGTCGAGATCGCCCACCCCGCTGCTGCCCGCACTTGGGCCGCCGGATCAGCTCCGCTCACGCAGGAGTCCCCGTGCTCCCGACAACTACCCCGTCGCGTTCATCTTCTTCACGCGTGTCTGCTTCACCCGAGTCGACTACCCGCAGGCGCCGCAGTCGGCGCTTCGGATGGCGCTGCTGACGGCGCTGCGCGCGAAGCACGCTCGTGGGCAGCGCCCCGATAAGCAGCCCAGTACCTGCGAGCAGGGCTCCTAGACCGGCGTCGGGCCCGATCGCTGATAGCTGCCCAGCGCCCAACGATCCTGAACTGATCCACAGGAACGCGAACACCCACACCGCAGCCATGACCGCGGCAATCAGTGCAATGGACACGCGGATGAGTGGCCCTTCGCGGGCGGCCCAGCGCGATATCGACAGTCCCACCAGCGTGCCAGCGAGCACGATCAGCGCAGGTAGCGCCCAACTCGCAGGACCCGAGGCCTGGGGCAGCGCCGCCAGCGGGGGAAAGGTGGGGAGCGGGGTCGCAGGAACCACTGCTACGAACGGTGAGATCAGGACATCAGGTCCCAAGGAAACTCCCGCGCCCACGAGATACCCCATCGACCAGCCAATAAGCGTTGGTAGGTAACCGATGCTGATTACCAGGAGGACCACGGCATCGAAAACGGTCGGCTCGAGAGCTGTCATCACAGATGTGATCTCACCGAAGGACGCAACGGCCGCGACGGTCAAGACCACAACTGCGAAGCCAGTCAAGGCCATGAAGCCCACGAAGGACGCTCGCAACATCACCCGGAAGACGACCGGAACTCGCCCGCCCGCTTTTCGAAGCAGGTCGCTGGAGCGCCACAAACCTGTACCGACGCCCACCACCCCCACGACGAGGGCCATGGCTGCGCCCTTGCGCGCACTGGTCTGGACCTCGGGGATATCAGCCACGATGGATACGGCCGCAACAAGCGCTGCGCCAACTAAGGCAGTGATCGCCCACGAGACGATCAAAGTTCGCAACCGAGTTGGACGAACCACGCCCACCAACCAGCGCCCGGATTGATGGGCGAGCAAGACGGGTATCGCAACCAAACCCCAGGGGATGAGCGAGTAATCAACACCCAGAAATCGGATCGGGACTCCGTGGCTCATCACCCAGGCGCTGCCGGTGATCGCCAGCGCTTCTTGCCACGGTCCCGGCGGTTCAACGCCACCCCACCAGGCACCGGCAACCACCAGGCCGACAACCGTGAGCCCCATGAGAGCCACCGACAATCCGGCGATCGGTGCCGCGATCGCCGGAGAACGACCCATGCGCTCAAGTCCGCGAGAGATTTTTCGGGTTGCACTGCGCACCCGGCGGCGAATTCGAAGCAGTGACCTCCCCAAGGACGCCACTATCCGCAATGGCCATGGCAGCGACGAAGGAACAGGTGGTGCACCCGGTCGCTCAACGGTGGGTGCACTCACTGCTCAAGGTTGCCAGCAGGGGGTGATTCCCCCAGGCAACGACACGATCACTTAGCCCGTGATGACCAACCACAAGCTCGCCAGAGCGCTCAGGATCAAGGCAGTTCGCTCGAACCAGGTCTGATTCATGCGACGAAAGGTGAAGATTCCGATGAATCCGCCAACGACGAGAACCGGAGCGAACCACAGGTTTGCGATCAAGGATTCACGTGTGATCAAACCCAGGGGAATAACAAGGGGCACCTTGATGAGGTTCAAGATGAAAAAGAACCACACGCTCGTGCCCATGAAGGCCAGCATCGGGACGCGCATCTTGACCAGGTAGAGCGTCATCGCGGCGCCCCCGGCGTTTGCGGCCATGGTCGTCACGCCGGTCAAGGTTCCATAAAAGCCAGCTTCCAGCCGCTGGACTCCCCTATCGCCTTGCGACTCCTGCAGTACCGGACTACGCCGACGCGCGAGCTCCAATCCGACCGAGATCAGGAGAAGTACTCCGATAACGCGTGCGATAACACTTGTCGAAGCGAAGGCGAAGAGCACACGCAGTGATGGCAAAGCCAACCAACACACCCGGGACGATCTTCGCGATCAAGCGCCAGTTCGCATGTTGGCGGAAGTAGACCAGGCCCATGAGATCGCCGAGAATCAGAAGCGGGACTGCGAACCCTGCCGCCACGGTCGGACCCAGTGCAGCGGCCAACATCGGTCCGGCAACCACGCCCGCCACCGGCATCGCTGTCTTGGAGAATCCGTATAGCAATATCGCGAAACCGACGACTACAACCAGTAGCGGAGCCCAGGTTTCAGGCATGGACAAACCGCAATCCGCAGATCGGCGTTACCCGCCCATGATCTCGCGCATCAACCGAGCTGTTGCACTCGGCGTACGCCCGACCTTGACTCCTACCGCCTCGAGAGCCTCCTGCTTGGCAGCTGCCGTGCCCGCCGATCCGGAGACGATGGCGCCTGCGTGGCCCATCGTCTTGCCTTCCGGCGCCGTGAAGCCGGCCACATAACCGACAACCGGCTTGGACACGTTCTCGGCGATGAAGGCGGCTGCTCGCTCCTCGGCGTCGCCACCGATCTCACCGATCATCACGATCGCGTCGGTATCCGGATCGTCTTGGAATGCAGCAAGGCAATCGATATGCGTGGTGCCGATGATCGGATCGCCACCGATACCTACGCAGGTGGAAAAACCGATATCGCGCAGCTCGTACATCATCTGGTACGTCAACGTGCCGGACTTCGATACCAAGCCGATACGGCCTGGGCGGGTGATGTCGGCGGGAATGATTCCGGCGTTGGACTGTCCGGGGCTGATAATGCCCGGGCAGTTGGGGCCGATGATCCGAATGCTGCCCGCATTGTGCGCGTACTGGAAAAACTGCGCGGTGTCGTGCACCGGGATCCCCTCGGTGATCACCACGCACAGCGGAATAGACGCATCAACGGCTTCTTCAACCGCGCCCTTGGCGAACTTCGGCGGCACGAACACCACGGAGACGTTCGCCCCCGTCTGGCCCATCGCGCTCGCGACGTCATTGAAGATCGGGATGCCGTCCACGTCCTGACCTGCCTTGCCCGGGGTAACACCTGCCACCACCTGGGCGCCGCTGGCGACCATGCGGCGGGTGTGCTTGGTCCCCTCCGAGCCGGTCATGCCCTGCACGAGGATCTTGCTGTCTGAGTTCAGCCAGATGGCCATGTTGTCGTTTCCTACTTTCCGGCCGCACGGGCAGCTGCCAGTTCGGCAACACGTCGGGCAGCATCGTCCATGGTCTCTACGAGTTCGATGAGGTCGTGCTCTGCTTCGTTCAGGATTTGCCGGCCTTCCTCGGCGTTATTGCCGTCGATCCGGCACACGATTGGCTTGGTTACCGACTCCCCGCGCTGCTCAAGCATTGAGATTGCCTGAACGATTCCGTTCGCGACGGCGTCGCACGCCGTGATGCCACCGAATACGTTGACGAAGACCGCTTGCACATCAGGATCTCCGAGCACGATGTCCAGGCCATTAGCCATAACTTCGGCCGAGGCACCTCCTCCGATATCCAGGAAGTTTGCTGGCTCAACGCCCCCGAATTCCTCGCCGGCGTAGGAGACGACATCCAGGGTGCTCATGACCAGACCAGCGCCATTGCCGATGATGCCCACAGAACCTTCGAGTTTGACGTAGTTGAGATCGAGGTCCTTGGCGCGCAATTCGATCGCATCGGTGCCATCACGATCGATGAGTTCCTCGTGATGTGGATGTCGGAACGCGGCATTCTCGTCAAGCGTGACCTTCCCATCGAGCGCAAGCACCCGGCCGTCTGGTGTCTTGACGAGTGGATTGACTTCCACCAACGTCGCATCTTCTTTAACCATGGTCCGCCACAAGTCCACCAGGATGTCGGCCACCTGGGAGCGAACGTCCTCAGGGAAGTTGGCGGCGGCAGCGATCTCACGTGCGAGAGTGGGTGAAACACCCTCGAGCGCATCGACGCGGATCTTCGCCAACGCTTCGGGCTTGGTCGCAGCAACTTCCTCGATCTCCACGCCACCTTCAACGCTCGCCATAGCCAAAAACGTTCGGTTTGCGCGGTCAAGAAGGAACGAGACGTAATACTCCTCAGCGATATCCGACGCCTCGGCTACCAGGACGCGGTGCACGGTGTGGCCCTTGATGTCCATCCCCAAGATGGCCTCAGCCTTGGCTCGAGCATCAGCTGGATCATCGGCGAGTTTCACCCCACCGGCCTTCCCGCGTCCGCCGGTTTTCACCTGCGCCTTGACCACCACAGGACCACCGATGCGGGCGGCAACCGTTTCAGCGTCGCCTGCTGTGGTGCACACCTCACCGGGTGTGGTCGGCACTTCGTGTCGAATGAACAATTCCTTGGCCTGGTACTCGTACAGGTCCACTGTTCTCCTCAGATTTCCGGCGGCCGGTTTAGGCCCCCGCTAGCGTTGAGCCGATCGATCGGGCACGTTCGCATTCACCCAATCGACCACACTTTGCGTGGGGTGCCCGGGGTGAAAATGCGCGCGACTCCGAGCTGTTCCAGTTCGAGGATGTCAGCCTCCGGGATGATCCCCCCGCCGAAGACCACGATGTCTGTTGCCTCGTTGGTCTTCAGCAGTTCCATCAATTCAGCGAATTGCGTCATGTGAGCGCCCGAGAGGATGCTCAATCCGATGAAATCGGCATCTTCCGAAAGCGCGGCATCGACGATTTGTTGCGGTGTCTGGTGCAAACCGGTGTAGATGACTTCCACACCTGCATCCCGTAGGGCGCGAGCAATAACTTTTGCTCCCCGATCATGCGCCGTCCGAAGCCGGGCGCTGGCGACGACCGCGCGAATGGGGCTGCCATGGAGCGTCCTCCTTGCTCGACTCCGCGCGCGCGGTCGAATGCGCGAACCGCACCCTACTCCTGGACAGGCGCAGGGTTCGACGAGTGCCGCGAATGTGCCGCACCTCACGTGGACTGTGAAGAGTGGATGCCTGAAAGGTCAAGCTCAGATAGACCCCTGTCCAGATCGTCGCGATCGGCGGCAGTACCCGCCACTGGATCCTCGACGGAAATGGCGCTTCGGTGCGCGGGCGCACGCCGCGCAAGCCCAGCAACTGCGCAGGTAAGCTACCTAGTCGGACGCGACCTCCTCCTTCCCATCTACGACGTTGAAACCGACCATCGCACCGAGGGGGCGCGGACTCTGGTCGAGGCAGTCCGACGCGCCGACGGCCTCCTCATCGCCAGTCCTGGTTATCACGGTGGCATCAGCGGCATGGTCAAGAACGCCCTCGATTACGTGGAGGACCTGGCCGACCACCCCTCCGTACCTACACGGCCAAGCGGTCGGCTGCATCTCCGTGGCGCATGGGTGGCAAGCCACCGTGGGGACCCTTGCACAAATTCGTCAAGCGGTTCACGCCTGCGCGGTTGGCCCCTCCCCTCGGCGGCACGGTACAATAGCCAGTTAACGAGATTCGACGAAAAGGCGAATCCTGACGATCCGGCGGTCGCCGAGCAGCTGGCCACCATCGGGCCCAGGTCGTGTGAGTTCGCTCGGATGCGAAAGGGATCTGGTGCGTTCCCTCAGCGATGCAGGTCGAGTCCGATTCGATTCAGTAGCGCGTGAGACCCCTCACAAGACCAGTCTTCCGCTGCCACTTGGAACGTGAACGGGTTTAGTGTGCGACCGATGACCAGTCCTGGGTACTCGAACGTCACTTCGCATCGTCGCCACTCCCGAACTGCACGCATCCGGTGCCATCGTCAGCGCCGTAGCGATGTCTGGTGCGGTCATCACCGGCCTCGATGTTGTGGACCCCGGTCACGAATCCGTCGTGTTGGACCTTTCCTGCACCACTCGTGACGCCGGTCCCGTTGATCTGGTGCGCGCGGCACTCGATCGACTCGATGGATGCCGGGTTGAGAAGGTCTCAGACTCCACGTTTCTCATTCACCTCGGCGGAAAAATTGAAGTGCAACTCAAGACACCACTGCGAAATCGAACCGACCTCGCTCGTGCCTACACCCCGGGGGTGGCGCGCGTATGTCTGGCCATCCGCGATAACCCGGCCGATGCGCGCAACCTGACGATCAAGCGCAATTCAGTGGCCGTCGTCACCGACGGAACCGCAGTCCTAGGCCTCGGCGACATCGGCCCTAAGGCGGCCATGCCCGTCATGGAAGGTAAGGCGGCATTGTTCAAGCGCTTTGCCAATGTCGATGCCTGGCCGATCTGTCTGGACACGAAGGACACCGACGAGATCGTCCGCACCGTTGAATTGATTGCCCCCGGATTCGGGGGCATCAATCTAGAAGATATCTCGGCGCCTCGATGCTTTGAGATTGAACGACGCCTCCGCGAGCGCCTTGATATACCTGTTTTCCACGATGATCAACACGGCACAGCTGTGGTGGTACTAGCGGCATTGATCAATGCACTCCGACTCGTAAGAAAGAATATGCAGGATCTCAAGGTTGTGATGATCGGAGCCGGCGCGGCCGGCGCCGCTGTGGCGAAGTTACTAATGGACTCCGGCGTGCGCGACATCATCTTGTTCGACTCCAAAGGACCGATCTATAAGAACCGACCCGGTCTAGACGAAGATCGAGCTGCCCTGGCCGAGGTCACCAATCCACGCGACCATCGCGGTTCCATCTCTGAGGCCATGGACGGTGCCGACGTGTTCATCGGCTAGAGCCAGCCGAACCTCATCGCCGGCGCGGACGTTGAGCGAGATGGCCGAAAAGGCGATCGTCTTCGCCCTAGCGAATCCCGATCCGGAAATCGACCCGTTATCGCTGCGAAGTACGCGGCCGTAGTGGCGACCGGCCGAAGTGACTACCCGAACCAAATCAACAACGTACTCGCATTCCCGGGCCTTTTCCGAGGACTACTCGATGCCGGAGCACACAAGATCACCAACGAGGCCCTCGTCGCTGCGGCGCACGCCATCGCATCGGTAGTTTCCGACGCTGCGCTTTCTCCGATCTACATCGTGCCGAGCGTCTTCGATGAAGCGGTGGCTCCAGCCGTGGCTGAGGCGGTCACGCGAGTAGCAGCCAAGGACTAGAGCTTTTCCACCGGCGCATAGCGCAGCAACAGGCGCTTGGTACCGGCGGAACCAAAGTCGATCGTGGCGTCGGACTTTTCCCCTGTTCCCGACGTGCTCACCACCGTGCCCAGGCCGAATTTGCTGTGCGTCACTCGATCACCCGGCTCGAGGGAAACGACCGGACCCTTCCCTACCTCACGATCCCCAAGCCGAACCGATGTACTCCGCCGTGCGCTCGACGATCCGTACCCGCTAGATCCGTACCCGCTCGATCCGTAACCACTCGAACCGAATTCGCCGGCACCAATGGGCCGCGAGATCGGTTCCTCGCGTCGCCACGTGAGCAATTCCTCAGGGATCTCTGTGAAGAATCGTGAGGCAGGGTTGTAGGCAGGAGTTCCCCATGCAGACCGACTCACCGCGCGGGTGAGGTAAAGCCGTTGCCGCGCGCGAGTCAATCCGACATAAGCCAAACGGCGCTCCTCGGCCAACTCGCCGGGTTCTCCGAGCGATCGAATATGCGGAAAGATCCCATCCTCCATACCGGTGAGGAAAACGATCGGGAACTCCAAACCCTTGGCGGTGTGCAACGTCATCAACGTGACCACACCGCCGTGGTGATCGTCGTCGGGGATTTGATCGGAGTCGGCCACAAGCGCGATCTGCTCGAGAAACTCCACCAGTGTCGACTCCTCGTTCGCGGTCGCGAATTCCTGGGCGACGGACTCCAGTTCCGCCAAGTTCTCCACTCGGGTCTCGTCTTGCGGATCATGGGATGCCTGCAACTCGGCTACATAACCCGACTGCTCGAATACCGCCTGCAGGACAGTAGGAGCATCGGCGCCTGACTCGGCAAGCGTTCGAAGGGCATCCATCATCTCGACGAAACTACGAATCGCATTCGCTGATCGTGCGGCGAGGCCGGGGGCTTCATCAACTCGATGCAACGCCTCATCGAAGGTGATGCGCTCGCGCTCAGCAACAGACTCAACTGCCGCCTCTGCTCGTTCCCCAATTCCGCGCTTGGGTACATTCAAGATTCGTCGAAGTGAGACTTCGTCACCGGGATTCGCAATGGCGCGAAGATACGCCAGCGCATCGCGGACTTCACGCCGCTCATAGAAGCGAACACCTCCCACAACTTTGTACGGCATGCCCATCCGGATGAAGACTTCTTCTACGGATCGGGACTGGGCGTTCGTGCGATAAAAGACCGCGACGTCGCCAGGGCGATACCCATGCTCATCGACGAGCGTGTCGATCTCCTCGCTGATAAACGACGCCTCGTCGTGTTCGTCGTCGCCCACGTACCCGACGATCGGCTCACCCGCGCCCTCTTGGGTCCACAGCTTCTTCTCCCTGCGCGAAGAGTTGTTCGAGATGACCGCATTCGCAGCGCTCAAGATGTTCTGAGTCGAGTCGATAGTTCTGCTCAAGAAGAATCGTGGTGGCATTCGGGAAGTCGCGTTCGAATTCCTCAATGTTGCGGATCGTGGCGCCTCGGAAGGCATAGATCGACTGATCGGCATCACCCACCACCACCAAACTCGCCGGTGGCAAGGGTGCACCGGCAGGTCCCACAAGTTCCCGAATGAGCACATATTGCGCGTGGTTGGTGTCCTGATACTCATCGACGAGCACGTGACGGAAGCGCCGCCGGTAGTGCTCGGCCACATCGGGGAACAGTTGCATCAAGGCCACCGTGGATCCGATCAGATCGTCGAAATCGAACGCGGATGCGCGAATGAGCCTGCGTTGGTACTCCCCATACGCTTCGGCAACAGTGGTCTCCATGTGGTTACTTGCCTGCGAAGCAAAAGCCTCATGATCGATCAATTCGTTTTTGGCATTGGACACCTGCGCAAGGAAGGAGCGCGCCGGGTAGCGCTTGGGGTCGAGATCCAGATCGCGGATCACCATCTGCATCAAGCGAAGTGAATCTGTTTGGTCGTAGATGCTGAAGGAGGTGGACATTCCCAGCCTGCCGGCTTCCTTGCGCAGAATGCGCACGCACGCGCTGTGGAAGGTTGACACCACCATTGCTCGGGCTGATGGCCCCACGAGTTCGGCGACCCGTTCCTTCATTTCCGCCGCCGCCTTGTTAGTGAAGGTGATCGCCAGGATCTGTCCAGGATTGGCGTCGCCAGTGGCAAGTAGGTGGGCGATACGCCTGGTAAGCACGCGGGTCTTTCCCGATCCGGCACCGGCGATGATCAGCAAGGGACCACCGCGATGCTCCACTGCCGCCTGCTGAGAGGGGTTGAGGTCGTGCACCAGGCTGCCGGGATCCATCACCAGGCGATCCTAGATAGGGGGTACGACGTGTGAGTGCCTACTGCTTCAGGCGAACTGAGGACTGGAGCTCCTCTCCGGTGAATCCACCGAGCACCTCGCCGTCCTTTGCGTAGTAATACAACGCCACCGAATAGATGCCGCGCATCGCGCTGATGATGAGTGCGCCGAGCATGATGATCAAGAAGCCCACTACAGCAGTGGTGGCGCCCGTGATGACCGTCGCTGCACTGTCGACGAACACCAGAGCGATGCCGCCCACCATGATCAAGACGCCGGGCAGGATCACGAGCAAGGCGACCAAGCCACCGATCCGGACACCGCCTGCGAGTTGGGTCCCCCATTGCTTCTTGAACAAGCTGCTGGAGGCCTTGATGGCACTGATCGGAGACAACTTCTCGATCATCATCGCTGGCAGCACGAAGAAGGTGATTAGCTGCCACAGGATGTCCGCGGTTGCGGCGATCACGTTGCGCAACAGCATCCCGATGACGTTGCCCTGGCCGTTGCCTCGCACCAGCCCGATGAGCACCGACACCACCGTTTGGATCGCCGACCAGGCAATGAGGGGACCGAAACGTCCGAAGGCGGCCGACATCCCCTTGCCTACAGATGCGTCGCGGCCGTGCATTTCTTCATCGACCGCCGCGACGAGTCCAGCTGCCGGGAAGGTCACGACGGCCTGCACCCCGAAGACCAGTGCGATCGCCAGGGCCACCGCAACCCAGATGTTGTCCGCGTCCAGGAAATACAGCGCAGGTATTCCGAACACTGCCAGCGGAACAACCGCAAAGAGCACCCCGAGGATCGGGAAGGCGAACAAATAAGGATTCGCCTTCAACAACGCCCACGACGTCTTGGTAACGGCCTTACTGGATTTCCACGAACTGGATTTCCACGAACCACGACGAGCCATGCGGTGATCGTAACGATAGGAAGTTACTAGCGAACGTAACCGACGATCTTTACATTCGCTTTCGTCTTCGCCGACGAGGCCAAAGCGATGAGGCCCTTGTCGCCCACCTCCGCGACCAACAACGTGGAGTTCTTGCCATCGGCCGGAACCGCTGCTGATGTTGCCCCACGATCAACGCCACCAACTGCGTAGGCAGCGAAACGCCCGGCTTCACCGCGGCCCTTGGTGGTAACACGCAAAATAACGGCACTGACGTTCTTCTTCTTCTTGGGAACCCGGCCCACGCCGCGCGCTTTGACAACTTTGACTTCACCCGCGTCGAAGCGACCCTTGTGTAGTCCGGTTGGTGGCAGACCCACAGCGCGCGCCGCTTCAGCACCCACGTTGTAGCCCAGTACGTCAACTCGCACCTGAAGCGTCGTCTTGTCCGGCGCCTTGATCTGCACGGCTCCACCCGAGACCGGAACCACTCGCAGGGTGGTTCGCGCCCCGCGCTTGGGAACCTTCACGCCAGCACTATTGGTCTTTTCGGTGCCTACTCCGATGCGTAGACGGCCCTTGGCATCGGCTTCGCGCGTGGTGATGGCCACAAGCGCGCTGGTGGCTTGTGCGGAAACACCACTGAGTGCGACCGTTCGCACCTCACCTGGTTGGAACGGACCCAAGGCTGCTGATTCGTAGCCAACTTCGGATCCGATTCCGTAGAAGCCTTCTTCGGCCGCTTCCGGTGGTGCTGGTTGCTCGGGTGCCGGTTGTTCGGGCGCCGGTTGTTCGGGTGCCGGTTGCTCGGGGGCAACAATCGCTGGAGCACCGGGGATCTCACCGCGAGCACCCGCCCACGTCAATGAAATGTGAATGTGGTTGCGGTGGCAGTAGTTGTCGTGCCGTGCCTCAGGCTTCGCGAAGCAGCCCTTGAGTTCGGTCCAGCCACGATCGATTCCATACCCTCGCCAGAAGCGATCGTGCCAACCGATGTACATGATTCCCAACTGCAGCGCATGACCATACGGGCGTCCGTTGGCGTCAGGACCCAAAAGCCAGTTCAAGAATGCCTCGGCATTCGCACGTTGGTCTGGTTTGCGAACATCGACCATCCAGTCGATTGCCCGACCCTCTTTGTGTTCGCTGCGCCCACCGCGATCGCAATCACGGGGGATCCAGGTGTACTGATTCGATCCGTATGTGCCCTTGATGATCTGCTCGAGGCGGAGGGCACCGGGCTTGGGTGAGGACTCGCACGTGGTCTGCGGTTCGTACTCGATCGTGACGGGAAGGTCCACCGGCAGCGGCGGCAGCGGCGCGGGCATCGGCGCTGCGGGCAGCCCCTCTCCGGGAACAGGAGCGCCGGCCACTGGACCGGTCCAGGTACTCGGCTGCCAGGTGAGTTGTCCCTGGGTGGCCGCGGCGGGTGACACCAAGAGCGACGACGTCATGGCGATTCCAGCCACCACGGCCATGAGCGCGCGACCATGGGTCGCGGCAGAATAGGGAGAAGGCCGGGGAAGCACCCGCCTACTGTGTCACGAAAGTGTCACGAGTTGCTAATGATGCCTGTGGTGCGTCGCACCCAGCGTGAGGAGTTTTCGTGGACGAGCAGGGGTCGGTTGAGCGCGTTCTGGTCGTGATGGCCCACCCGGACGATGTGGATTTCGGAGCCGCGGGCACCGTGGCCCAGTGGACGAAAGCCGGCATTTCGGTCACCTACGGGATCGTGACCGACGGAGATGCCGGCGGCTTCGACCCATCGGTACCCCGCTCCCAGATCCCGGCGATCCGCCGCGCTGAGCAGCGAGCGGCCGCCGCTGAGATCGGCGTGAGCGATGTCCACTTCCTTGGGTACCGGGACGGCGACGTAAGCGTCACCCAGGACCTGCGCCGCGATATCAGCCGGCTGATTCGCCAGGTGCGGCCGCAGCGGATGCTGATCCAATCCCCCGACCGCAACTGGGATCGCATCCCGGCATCCCACCCAGACCACCTCGCAACGGGCGAGGCGGCGATTCGCGCGATCTACCCCGATGCCCGGAATCCCTTTGCGCATCCGGAGTTGCTGCAGGACGAAGGCCTGCAGGACTGGGTCGTGCCCGAGGTGTGGCTGATGGCCTCACCCACGCCGAATCACTATGTGGACGTGACCGAAAGCGTTCGCCGACAAAATGCGCGCCATCCACGCGCACGCCTCGCAGTTACCCGCTCCCGACCAGATCGAGGAGCGAGTCCGAACGTGGCTTAGCGCCGCGGCCTACGAGGCAGGGATGCCCGAAGACAAACTCGCCGAGTCCTTCCAGATCGTCAACATCCCGTAGCCCCGTCGCCCCGTCGCCCGGTCCCCCGTCGCCCCGTCCCCCTTCCCCTTCCCCTTCCTTCCGCACTTTCCGCCAGCCCCTGGCCGAAAGATCGTCAATCGGCCACTTCGTGGCATAAAGACGACGAATCGGCCAGGGGCTGGCGGAAAGTGGTGAGGGGTAGGGGCTACCAGAGGACGGCGATGACGATGTTGGCTATCGACAGTGCGCCGATCGCCCCCCACAAGCCGATCTGCGGAAGCGGCTTCTTGCGGCCAACGAACGCCAGAACCGTGATGACGATCGTCACGACCAACTTGACACCGATCTTGGCGTGATCCACATCAAAGTCCTGCATCTCTGCCAGACCAACGAGAAGCACGCCGGTCACGAGCTGCGTCAACGCACCGTGCCACATGGCCGGGTTCACGCCCTTCTCGGCGGACTTCATCTGCACCAGGAACCCGCCGACCACGCTAGCCAGGCCGATGAAGTGCACGATCAAGATCAGGTTGTATGCGACGTCCATTGCTTTCCTCCCGGTGAGACAGTTCGTACTACTCCCACTCGTATCTATTTCCGAGTGGCAACTACTCCCACTCGCATCTATTTCCGAGTGGCAACTACTCCCACTCGATCGTGCCCGGCGGCTTGCTCGTTACATCCAACACGACGCGATTCACATCCGGCACTTCATTTGTTATTCGAGTCGAAATGCGTGCGATGAGGTCGTACGGCAAGCGCGACCAATCGGCAGTCATGGCGTCTTCACTAGATACCGGACGCAACACGATCGGGTGTCCATAGGTGCGCCCATCACCTTGCACCCCTACCGAGCGAACGTCGGCGAGTAGAACCACCGGGAACTGCCACACCTGCCGATCGAGTCCCGCCGCGGTCAACTCCTCCCGAGCGATCGCGTCCGCCGCGCGCAAGATCCTCAGCCGGTCTTCATCAACCGCCCCGACGATCCTGATCGCCAAACCGGGCCCCGGGAACGGATGGCGCCAGACGATCTCCTCAGGCAGCCCAAGATCGAGACCCACCCGGCGCACCTCATCTTTAAACAAGGTACGCAGCGGCTCGACCAACGTGAACTGAAGATCGTCCGGCAACCCGCCCACGTTGTGGTGACTTTTGATGTTCGCTGTCCCCGAACCGCCACCTGACTCGACCACGTCCGGATACAAGGTGCCTTGCACCAAGAACTCGACAGGTGCCCCGGCAGAACCCTCAGCTTCCTCCACCACCTGGCGTGCGGCGTCTTCGAATACTCGGATGAACTCTCGGCCGATGATCTTGCGCTTGGACTCCGGATCTTCCACGCCTGCGAGTTCACGCAGAAACCGTTCACGCGCATCGACCACCACCAGGCGAACATCGGTGGCCGCCACAAAGTCGCGCTCCACCTGCTCGGCCTCACCGGCACGCAATAAACCGTGGTCAACGAAAATGCACGTGAGTTGTTCGCCCACCGCCCGCTGCACGAGTGCGGCAGCAACCGCGGAGTCCACTCCTCCCGAGAGCCCGCAAATAACGCGCGAGTTACCGACCTGCTCGCGGATGCGATCCACCTGCTCGTCGATGACATCGGACATCGTCCAACTCGGCTCACATCCAGCGATGTTCCACAAGAAGTGCTCGAGCATCTGTTGGCCATGCGCGGTGTGCACAACCTCGGGGTGGAACTGCACGCCGGCCATCCGTCGCTCGCCGTTCTCGAAAGCCGCGATGGGCGCCCCCGGGGTGCTCGCGAGCACGTGAAAGCCGTCGGGTGCCTGCTCGACGCTGTCGCCGTGCGACATCCACACGTTTTGCGAAGCAGGTAGACCGGCGAGCAGGGTCCCGTGCTCTGCCACATCGAGGGCTGTACCCCCATATTCGCTGCCGCCGGTGCGCGCCACTGAACCACCGAGTCCTTGGGCCATGACTTGGAAGCCGTAGCAGATGCCAAAGACAGGGATCCCTGATTCCAAGATCGCCCGTTCGAACGTTGGTGCACCATCGGCATAGACGCTGGACGGCCCGCCGCTCAAGATGATCGCCGCCGGCGCCTTAGCACGCACTTCCTCGACCGTGATTGAGTGCGGCACGATCTCGGAGTAGACCCGAGCCTCGCGCACTCGCCGTGCGATCAGTTGCGCGTACTGCGCGCCGAAATCAACGACGAGAACAGGGTGCCGCTCCACCCGGCCGAGCCTAGCGATGCCCGAGAGCCGCCTAGCCGCCGCTGAATGCCCCGAGGGCCAGCAGGCCACCGATCACGGCCGCGTAGGCAAGGACACCAGCGACGACGGTCACGATGATCGCCACCAGCGCGGCCCGAGACATCCGGCGGGCGCGCTCGAGCTCACCTCGACGCACCAAAGATTCGGTGCGGATGCTGAAAAAGAGCGCCACCAGCCCGGTGGGCAGAAACAGCAGGGCCGTCACCAGCGCGGACCACACCAGGTAACTGCGCGGCACGCCGGTCTCGCTTGAGCCTGCCTGGCTACCTGCCTGGTCACCTGCCTGGCCAGACGGGACCGGCACCGTTTTCTCGTTCATCGAAATGAACACTAGGCCAAGGCCGTGGGGACCGATGTCGGGCTGAATCAGGTCCAAATCAGGCCCCAATCGCGCCAGTTCCTACGAGTTGTGACGAAAACCACCCGAAGGTCGAATTTCCCTCCTAGCGTGTGACCTACAACACCCGATCATCGAAGGAAGGGCGTCCATGCAGCACATCTCCGTGAATGTGGATGGCACCCAGTACGAGGGGGACGTCGAACCACGCACCCTCTTGGTCCACTGGCTGCGCAATGAAGTGGGCAAGGTCGGCACCGTGGTTGGCTGCGATACCTCCAACTGCGGCGCATGCACCATCTTGATGAACGGCCGCAGCGTGAAGTCGTGCAGCGTGCTGGCCGTTCAAGCCGATGGCGCGAGCGTTACAACGATCCAAGGCATCTCCACCGGCGACGACTGGCACCCGGTGCAGACCGCATTCAAAGAATGCCACGGTCTGCAATGCGGCTACTGCACTCCCGGCATGGTGATGTCCGCCATCGATCTGCTTGGGGAGAATCCGAACCCGAGCGAAGCCGAGATCCGCGAAGGACTCGAAGGCAATCTCTGCCGGTGCACCGGCTACCACAACATCGTCCGCTCGGTCGAGAAGGCCGCTGAACTCATGGGAGGTGCCAAGTGACCGAAACCATCGATACCTCAACGCCACTCGGGCGTCCGATCAAGCGCAAGGAAGACGCGAAGCTTCTGCACGGTCGCACCAACTGGACCGACAACATCCAGCTTCCGGGAACGCTTCATATGGCGATCCTGCGTAGCCCCTACGCACACGCGAAGATCACCAAACTCGACGTCACGCCTGCGCTATCGCGTCCGAATGTGATCGCTGCGTATGGCGCCGATGAACTCGGCGACCTCAATGGATCGATCCCCTGCGTATGGCCGGTCGTAGACGACATCGTCATGCCCGACTTCCCTTCACTTGCCAAGGGTGTTGTGCGCCATGTTGGCGACTGCGTGGCGGTTGTCCTTGCCACGGACCCGGTTCACGCAGCAGACGCACTCGAGGCGATCGAGGTCGACTACGAGCCCCTGCCTGCGGTAGTGAACATGCAAGACGCAATCAAGGGCGGAACGCTCGTTCATGAGGATGCAGCGAACAACGTTTGTTACAACTACCCGTTCGCTACCGGCGAGAACTACGACGACGTCAAGGCGAAGGCCGACGTTGTCGTTACGCGCCAATGGGCGAACCAGCGCCTCATCCCGGCATTCATGGAACCGCGATCGGTTGTGGCCGCGCCCATGGGTATGAGCGATGAAATGACCGTATGGTCGTCAACCCAGATTCCGCACGTTCTTCGCGTATTGATGGCGTTGGTAACCGGCATTCCGGAGAACAACCTGCGCATCATCGCGCCCGACGTCGGTGGTGGATTCGGCGGCAAGCTTCAGCTGTACCGGGAGGAAGTGCTCGTCACCCAACTCGCGCGCAAACTCGGGCGTCCAGTGAAGTGGACTGAGACTCGAAGCGAGGACATGGTGGCCACGCACCATGGCCGTGATCACATCCAGACCATCGAGATAGCCGCCACCAAGGACGGAAAGATCCTCGGACTGAAAGTGCACCTGCTCGCCGACATGGGCGCCTACCTTCAGATCATCACTCCGGGTATTCCCATCTTGGGAATGTTCATGTACCCGGCGATCTACAAGATGGATGCCTACGACTTCCACTGCACAGGCGTATTCACGAATAAGACACCTACCGACGCCTACCGCGGAGCAGGTCGCCCCGAGGCCACCTACGCGATCGAGCGGATCGTCGACGAGCTCGCTGCTGAGCTCGATATGGATCCGATGGAACTTCGCAAGAAGAACTGGATCAAGCACGAGGAGTTCCCCTTTACGACGGTTGCCGGCCTCACCTACGACACCGGCAACTACGAGGCGGCAACAGCCAAGGCGCTGGATCTGTTCGGCATGGATGAACTTCGCGCGGAGCAAAAGCGTCGCCGGGAATCGGGAGACACGGTGCAACTGGGCATCGGCATCTCCACCTTCACCGAAATGTGCGGCTTGGCACCCTCGCGCACCTTGGGTGCACTCAAGTACGTGGCGGGTGGCTGGGAGCATGCGACGATCCGGATGCTGCCCACCGGAAAAGTCGAACTGGTTACCGGAACCTCACCGCACGGGCAAGGGCACGAGACGGCATGGAGCCAAATCGCTTCGAGCATTCTCGGCATCCCGGTTGAGGACATCGAGGTAGTGCATAGCGACACCGGTCGCGCGCCCTACGGCATGGATACCTATGGTTCGCGTTCGCTCGCGGTGGGTGGTCAGGCCATCAAGAAGGCTGCGGAGAACCTGATCGAGAAGGCGCGCATCATCGCTGCGCACCAACTCGAGTGCTCCCCCGGCGACCTTGAGTTCGTGGGCGGTGAGTTCAAGGTGAAGGGCGATCCTGAGAAAGCCCAGGCCATCGGTGCCGTCGCTTTCGAGGCATTCACGGCCCACAACCTGCCCGATGGAGTGGAACCAACACTGCAAGGCGAAGCCACGGTGGATCCGGAGGACTTCTCCTATCCGCACGGCACGCACCTCGCAGCGATGGAGGTCGATACCGAGACCGGCAAGGTCACGCTGCGCAAGTACGTGGCGGTCGACGACGTTGGTAACCAGGTCAACCCGATGATCGTCGAAGGCCAGGTGCACGGTGGTCTCGCCCAAGGCATTGGGCAGGCGCTGTACGAGGGCGCCTTCTACGACGAGGACGGTCTTCCGCTGAACGCGAATCTGTCCACGTACCTGATTCCGGCGGCTCCAGACCTGCCGTCGTTCATCACCGATCGCACCACCACACCCTCCACCACCCATCCGCTGGGAACCAAGGGTGTAGGTGAAGCCGGTGCCATCGCATCCACGCCGGCGATCATCAACGGCATCGTCGATGCGCTGCGCCCGATGGGCGTCACCGACGTTGCGATGCCGGCAACACCGATGACCGTCTGGAAGACGATCCAATCCGCGAACCAGGCCGCGAAGGGAGGCCAGGCATGATTCCCGCCGCATTCGATTACACGCGAGCAACAACCGTCGATGAGGCACTCACCGCACTCGCCAGCAGCGACGACGCCAAGATCCTCGGCGGGGGGCAGTCGCTGCTGCCCGTGCTGCGTCAGCGGCTCAACGCCCCGGAGTTGATCGTCGACTGCTCGGCGATCGATGAGATCAAGGGCATCGACGCCGGCGGAGACAAGGTCACCATCGGCGCAGGGGCCACACACCACGCGGTGATGAACGATCCGGCCGTGAAGGCTTCGGTGGAACTTCTCGCGCAGGCAACCGAAACTGTTGCCGATCCGCAGATTCGACACCGCGGCACGCTCGGCGGTTCGTTGGCGCACGCTGATCCACGCGCCGACCAGCCGCCGGTGGCTCTGGCCCTCGATGCCGAATTCACCATCGCCGGCCCAAGTGGCAAGCGGACGGTTCCGGCATCGGAGTTCTTCATCGGTCCGTTCGAAACGGCCGTCGGCGAAGACGAACTCCTCGTGAGCGTGGCTTTCCCCAAGTACGACGGATGGGGTTCGCACTACGAGAAGTTCAATCGCACGGCGCAGGCATGGAGCATCGTTGGCATAGCTGCCGCTGTTCGCATGGATGGCGGAAAGATCGCCGAGGCCCGCATCGGTCTGACGAACGTCGGTGGCACACCGGTTCGGGCTACCGCGGTCGAGCAGGCGCTCGTGGGCGCCAGCAGCATGGCCGAGATCGCTGCGGCTGCAGAAAGGGCTTCCGATGGGATCGAGCCCTTCGCCGACGAAGATGCCGATGTCGAATTCCGCAAGCATCTCGCGCGGGTGCTCACCAAGCGGGCCGTTGCGAAAGCAGCAGGCATCGAATAACCAAGCAGGTGTACGTTCTTCGAGGGTGTGGACCTTGGTCCGCACCCTCGAAGACGTTAACCTGCTGCCGCTCGCCGCAAGGACATCTCTGTCGAAACCAGTAGGCGGTAACCAACTCCGCGGATAGATGCCACGATCGCTGGGCCACCGGCACCGAGTGCGCCATCACTCGCGAGCTCACAGCCGACAGGATGCGTCAGATGTCTCGTGGTCCCCGCTAGCAAACAAGCGGGTTCATTTCACGGTTCCAGCTCAGCGCTTGGGGACGCTCACACCGATCAGTTCACGTACTTGCCCGTTGTCATCCAACACCGGTAGAGCCATCACCTCGCATGGAACAAGTGATCCATCTACGTGGAAGTATTCGAGGTCTGCGTGAAAGGGCTCGGGTACACGGCCTTCGAGTAATGCGCGACTGAACTTCTCGAAGTAGGCCAACGAGGTCTGCAGCGAGGCCGGGGGGTGGATTTGATCAGCCGCTTGCGCCTTCGCCTCCTGCGGGGTGAGCCCTCGTACCTCGAAGATCGAATCGCTGATCTCGGTGATCTCTCCGGTCAAGGCCATGGTCCAGCGGACAGCATCCGGTCGGGCGGCCAGCGCCTCGAAGGCCTCGTTTGTCATGACGGAAGTATGGTCGCCCGAACGCATGCCAGCAGCAAAATTATCCAATTGCTAGCTTCTCTAAGGAATCGTCAACAAGGATCGCTCGGTGACCAAGTCAGCTACCACCGTGGTTCCTTCCCTGTTCGACGTGCGCTCCCAGTTCAAGCACAACTCATCGAGCATCCGCGTGCCGAGCCGAGGTTCGATGATCGCCGGCACTCCTAAGCCATCGTCGGTCACGGTCACCCGAATCGCATCCGCCACAGCTTCGATGGCGACCTTCACATGTTGCGCCCGACCATGTCGAATCGAGTTGCTCGTGCATTCTGTGACGATCTCCCCCACGCTCGCCGCCGTGGGAGGTGATTCGGCCATGCGTCGAACAGTTCGGTGGTTCATAGTCCACGACACCTGTGCAGTTCCCTCCCATAGTTCGACGAGATCAGCAAGCGTCTGAACAAGCATCACGTAGGCCGAACCGGAGGTATCAATTCGGGCTATGGCCGCTTCCAGATCGGAACGAATCGTGGTGATCAGATCGCGATCGGCTCCCTGAGCCATCGAAAGCCGCATCGCAGCGGCATTCAGGGCGGTTTGCACCGAGCCGTGAACCACATAGCTCAACTGACGGCTGGCGATGAACTCATGCTGACGCAACATGCTCGAATGCATCTGGAGTTCTTCCACTGATTCGCGTAGTCGGTTCTCCGTTATGGTTCGTCGCTCGTTCACCAAAAACTCCAGGCCTAAGAGCAGCCCGATGAAGGCGCCTGAATAGAACGCAGCCCATTGCAAGTCCGGTGGCATAGGAAGGGGTGTTTGCTCCCAACCGAGGATGATCAGCGCGAACATCACGGCAACAGCGGCGGTCACTATCCCCAGCCCCCACCACACGGGCACGCGAATCCTCATAGCAAACAAGCGCATCACCGCCAGACTCAATGCGAGAGGCACGCTCAGCACAAGGACGAAGAGCACCCCGTCCAGAACATTCGAGGCGCGCACAGCCTGCGAAGACGCCAATAGCGCTGCCAGCAGGCCACTGGGCAACGGTCGAAAGAGTTGACCGAGGGGAATGCGATCGGGCAACGGTGGGCGTGCCGGTCGACTCAATTCAACAAGTGCTGCATCTGTTGTGGGAACGGACGCCGCATCCGCCAAGCGATAACTCAACGGACGCAACTCCTCATCAACGATTTGTTGGATGCCGCTTTGCAGGCCCTCCTTGCCGCTGCCAGCAGTGCTAATCAATGCGTTGAGTTGGGTGATAAACGGATCCACCGCGCGTCTGACCTGGTCGCTGATCTGTCCGCGCAGCCTTTCAAGTCGAGTGCTGGATTCGACACTGAGTTCGGTCAATCTACGCTCGCGGGCGAGCAGATCAGCTGCCAGTTGTCCGTGATGGACATAAGAACTGACCACGATCGCCGACGCAATGACCAGTGCCGATTGGGTGAAGATCGCCGCGTTGAGACGATAGGCGAACTCAGCAGTGGGAGTCAGTTGCAGCGCCTGCGCTGAAAGAGTCAGGACCAGTGCCCGCGCCACAACACTCGTCGCAATTACGGCGATGGTCGCGATCGTTCGCCCACGGTGAAGGTGCCGGATGATCCATCGGCCACCCATCAGACCCGCCAGCAACGCGAGCCAGCCCGCCAGGCCCACCACGAGCCACGTAGACACATCTCCACCAAGCCGCCGGGTGTCGATGAATAGTGGTCCGGCGAAGGCGAACGGAAGGTAGATCAGTGCGACCGGGAAGCTCAGTGCAGCCGGCTCCCCTAGACGCTGCCACGCGGTGCGGATGTCCGCGGGCAGTGCGTGGCGGCTAGCCGCCCGGGGGACCATCGCCCACCGTTGGTGGCGTCCCCCCGGTAACAGCTAGGAAGCGACGGACCGCCGCGACCCTCAAGTTCCCTTCTGCAGACGTGTCAATATCGAGCACCTTCGATGCCCGCGAGATCGTGTCCTCTACCGCCTTGACGCTCACCCCACGATTGTCGGCGATTTGCTGGTTCGACATGCCGCTTGCGGCCAATCGCAGCACCGCAATCTGCTTGCGAGTGAGTCCACCCATCGGCCGCGCAGGATCACTGTCTTGGCGTAGAACTCCAGCCTCCTGGCCGCGCAGGGTGGAGTCAAGGGCTTCGATGAGCGCGCCTACATCGCTCAGACTGGACTTGCGCAGGTAAGCCACCCCGCCGGGCAGCCCCTTGGGGTCGCGCTCGGCAAAGCGTGAGTCCGGCAGGTTCGTCAAGAAAACGATGGCGATATGGGGCGCCTGGGAGCGCAAAGCATCGGCGAGGTCGAATCCATTGGGCCCTGGACCAAGCGATACGTCCAGCACCACCGCATCATGATCACCGCGGCTGAAAACGCGCTTTGCGTCCGCAGCCGATGCCGCGGTCTCGACCACGAAGCCGTGCCGCTCCAGCGCCACCGCGAGCAACTCACGCAGCAGCGCGTCGTCCTCTACGATCAAGACTGATCGTGGTGACATCTCATCCCATACGACGTTGCTCATCCACGCGCCTTCAACTCGATGTCCAACATTCCGGCGATCGCCTTGATGTGCGACCACTCGTAGGCCTCATCCATGTGTTCGCTCCCCCGGCCTTGTTCGACGGCTGCCACAAAAGAGGATCGGAGCTTGAGCCGTTCGGCGATATCTTCGACAGTCAAGCCGCGCCCTTCTCGTTTGACTTTCAGTTGTGCGCCGATCTCCTCGCGCCAGGACGTGCCTGCGTCGACGTCGTTGCTTAAGACGTCGTTGCCTAAGACGTCCTTGCCTACGCCAGCGTCCACCCGGACCTCCTGCATTCAAGGTAGATCCAGCCTTCCACCGGCTCCTTGGCCACGCCTCAAAACACAGGGATTCCCTTTGTTCTCCTGTCCTCTACGAGGAGGACTACGACGACGAAACGACCGTTGACTCAGGCAAGGTGGCAATGTCGACCAACGGCAGGCGCAGCGCCCCGGGCGCACCTTCAGGGACGACCGGCCGTTCAGGCGCAACCGCAGGCACCGGGAGGTACTCCGAGCCCACGGGCGGTCGCTGATCGGCCTGCCCCTTATTGGGCCACATGGCCATCGCGCGCTCGGCTTGGGCGGTGATCGTCAGCGACGGATTCACGCCCAGATTCGCGGTGATGGTGGAGCCGTCCACCACGTGCAGGCCTTCGTAGCCAAATACTCGGTGGTAAGCGTCGACCACGCCGCTGTCCGCGTCTGCCCCGATCACGCACCCGCCCACGAAATGCGCGGTCAAGGCTGCGTCGAAGTTCTCGAACACGCTCGCCCCGGGCACCCCGCCGATCTTGTCCGCAACTCGGCGCACTACGTCTTGCGCTACCGGCATGTACGTGGGTGCGGGCGTGGACTGACTTTGGTCGGTGGTGAGGCGCCATCTGGAAAAAGGCCCGAACCGCCCGCGCTTGCCGGTTAACGTCAAAGAATTATCGACCGGCTGCATGATCAACGAGATAACGGTGCGCTCAGACCACCTGCGCACATTGAACAACTGCGCCGCCACTCCTGGCTGACGAAGCAGTTCTTCTGCCCACACCCGCCACCTGGGCACCCCGGCCCGCGGCTGGGTGAGCACCGACTGCAGCAAACCCATCGAGTTCGATCCCTTGCCGTAGCGCACCGGCTCCACATGCGTGTTGTCATCCGGGTACCAACTCGAGGTGATGGCCACACCCTTGGTGAAGTCCTCACCGGTGGTGGCGACCGTACGCGCAACTGCGCCCAGGATTGACTCAGAGTTGGTGCGCGAGAGTCGACCAAGCATTCGCGACAACCGCGGGAGCCGACCCTCGTCCTTCATCCGGTGCAACAACTTTTGCGTGTTGTAGGTACCGGCCGCCACGATCACCTGCTCGGCGGTATGCCAGCGGCGAATCCGATTGCCCAGGGTTCCGGTGAACTGAGTTTCTATCCGGTAGCCGCCACCGGGAAGCGGATCGATACCCACCACAGTGGTCATCGGGTAGATGCGAGCACCGGCGAGTTCGGCAAGGTGCAGGTAGTTCTTGGGCAGCGTGTTCTTGGCCCCCCACCTGCACCCGGTCATGCACTCCCCGCACTCGATGCATCCGGTGCGCGAAGGTCCGCGACCACCGAAGTACGGATCCGGCGCGGTGACACCCGGCGTTCCGAAATACACGCCCACTGGAGTCATCCGGAACGGTGTGACCCACCCCCATGTCGTCGGCCACCTGCTTCATGACGATGTCTGAGGGAGTCATGGTCGGGTTATCGGCAATGCCGAGCATGCGCCCGGCTTGGTCGTAATAGGGCGCGAGTTCGCTCGCCCAGTCGGTGATGCCTGACCACTGCACATCGGTGAAGAAGCGATTGCCGGGCACGTAGAGCGTGTTCGCGTACACCAGCGAACCGCCGCCCACGCCTGCACCGGCGAGCACCGCCACGTCTTTGAGTACATGGATGCGCTGGATGCCGAACATGCCCAGCAACGGCGCCCACAGGAACTTGCGCAGATCCCAGGACGACTTCGCGAAGTCCTGATCGCGGAACCGCCGACCGGCCTCGAACACCCCGACCCGGTAGCCCTTCTCGGTCAACCGGAGCGCGGAAACAGAGCCACCGAAGCCCGAGCCGATGATCGCGACATCGAGGTCGAACACGACCGGATCGCTATTCGGGGCAGCCACCAGACCTCGCCTCCTTCTACTTCGAGCCCTACTTCAGGCCAAGCTTCTTCATAACGCCCATTGCCCCCGCAAGGGTGTCACCCCAACGCTCATCTGACCACCCGAATTGCGGACCGAATCCCAAAGCCCGCTGGGTAGCGATGGTCTGCGCCTCGGTGTACTTGAGCATCCCCTCGTCCCCGTGCCGGCGCCCTAGGCCCGAGGCCCCCATGCCACCCATCGGCGCCCGCTTACTCGCCCAGGCCGCGGCGTACCCCTCATTGACATTCACCGTGCCGGCGCGCAGTTGCCGGGCGATCACCTGGGCCGCCCGATGGTCGCGGCTGACCACCGATGCGTTCAGCCCATACTCGGTGTTGTTCGCCAAACGGACGGCTTCAGCGTCCGAAGCGACGGGATATACCGCCACCACCGGCCCGAAGGTCTCGACCGAGCACAGCGTCATCGAATCGTCCACACCGGTGAGGATGGTCGGTGCGTAGAAAAACGGACCCACGTCCGGTCGGGCTTTCCCACCAACAACGACGTTAGCCCCGCGTTCCACAGCATCGTCCACGTGCGCAGCTACGCGGTCGAGCTGCTTTTCGGAAATCAACGAGCCAACATCCGATCCCCAACCCACGTGTGCACTCATCCGTAGCGCTTCGGTTCTGCCGCGCGAACGCCTCAAGAAAAGGTTCGTACTCGCTCTCGGCTACATAAATGCGTTCCATGGCAATACACAGTTGCCCGGAGTTGGAAAAACTCCCCCGCACCGCGATCGATGCCGCCCACTCCGGCTCGGCATCGGCGCGCACGATCATCGCGTTTTTCCCACCGAGTTCCATCGAGCAGCCGATCAGTCGTTCGCCGCATCGCTGCGCCACCTGACGGCCTACTGCAGTGGATCCGGTGAACATCACGTAATCCGATCGATCGATCACCCACGGGCCCACAACGGGCCCTTCTCCGGACACCACGGTGAACACGCCCTCGGGCAGCCCTGCCTGCGCGAGCAGATCCGCGATCCACAGTGCCGACAGCGTGGTCTGCACATCCGGCTTCACCACGATCGCATTGCCCGCGATCATCGCCGGGATCGCATCGCTGATCGCCAGAGTCAACGGATAGTTCCAGGGCGCGATGACTCCCACCACACCCTTGGGTACACGAAGTTCCGTGACGCCGACCAACCCCGGGAACGCGCCCAGGTGCCGGCGCGGGCGCAGCAACCGCCGAGCATCGCGCGCGTAGTGCCGCGCGGTGATGCACACATCCAGCACTTCTTCGTTGGCGTCCTTGCGCGCCTTGCCCGTCTCGCGCTGCACCAGGTCCAAACCCGCATGCCGGTTCTCCAGCAGCAGATCGTGGAAGCGCAGCATCACCGCGCAGCGAGACGACAGAGGCATCGCAGACCAGCCAGCTTGCGCAGCCCGAGCCCGCTCGAACGCCGTGTCAACATCGGACTCGGTGCTGGTGGGTAGCGAGTAGAGGACATCACCGGTAAACGGCTCGATGACGTTGCGAGCAGGCCCAGACGCTGTCAGTCGATAAAGAAGGGACTCTGTGGTCATGGTCCGCCTTTCACAGGCGTCCAGGCTAGCGGCCTCAGGATCCGGACAGATCCGATGCGTAGACCGGATTCGCAGCCGTCGCCTTCAATCCGGGGATCTCATCTGCCGACCAGCGCACCTCAACCCGGCGGTCCCGCGGGATGCCCTGACCCTTGCGATATGCCCCGTATCCGTTGTAGCGGATCCAGGTGTCGACACCACGCTTGCTCAAGTACATCGCCACCTGCTCCGCGCGGTTGGCAGATAGTTGCTTCTGGAAAGCCCGATCGCCACCCATATTGCGCACGAAACCGGTGATGAAGACGCGTCCACCATTCTTGGCTGCGTAACGAACCACCTTGTTCAGCACCTTCTTCGCCCGTCGGTCCAACTCCGGGGAATCCGGGTCGAACAGCACTGGCTTGGCAATCCTCTTGCCGAACAAGATCGGCGTGCCGTTCTTCTTCTTGCCCAACGTGGTCGGCTGATTCAACACGTTCGCCCCGATCGGGGCTTTCCTGGACACCCCGGCTTCGTTGGTGGTGTAGGTCCGAACCTGGTATCCGTCCTTCAAGAAGGGCACCGTGGCGACCACGGTCTCCTGACCATCGGGCACTTCTACCGCGATCCGGGCGACGATGTCACCGTCCTCATCAAAGATGACAAACACCACAGACCTAACTGGCGCATTCGGTTTGTCCTGACGGACCTGGACGGTCACCTTAGCTTCACGACCGTTGGCGAGTCTCTCCACGACGGTCCGGACCGGGCGAGGCGGTTGGATGAGGCCGACGGTCGACTCTGCACCGTTCTCACCGCCCGCGCCCACGGTCTCGCTACTGTCATTCGCATCGGGGAAAGGGTTTGCCAACGGGCAACCCGGAAGCGCTCTTCCTTCTAGTGCCGCCATCTGGCATCGCGTCAAGGTGGTCTGATCCACGCCCGCGCCCCCGCCGGAAGAACCTGTTGCTCCCCGTGGAGCACCCACACGGAAACTCATCGTGGCAGACCCATACCCGTAGTCCGTGCCACCACTCACCCCACCTGCATGTCCCGCAGACAAGGTGCAGGTGCCCTGACCGACAACCGTCACCGTCACACCCGTGACGGTGCACACCGAAGGCGTCAACGACACCACAGTCGGCACCCATGTCGCATCGATCAACGACATGGTCACGACATCAAAGGGGTCAGCACCCGGGGACACCCGTGATGGGCCGGTCAGCCGGACCGGATGGGGCTCCTTGACCAGTCACCTGCGAGGAGATGGTCGACGCCGGCGAGGAGACCGGATCTCCGGCCGCGGTCGCGTTCGTCACCACCTCGAAGGTGTAGGCCGTTCCCGGCGTGAGGCCGGTGATGGTGCACGGGCTCGCATCGCAGCTCTGCGTCATCGGCGCCCCACCACCGACCGGGGTGATCGTGACCGTGTAATCGACCAGCACGGAACCGTTCATCGCGCCACGGGTGAAGTCAATCAGTGCTGTCCCACCCCGGACGTCGTCACCACCACTGACACTCACGTTCGTGATCGAGGGAGCATCAGGAGGAGCCGCAAAGTTGAAGGTGCGGGTGAGAGTTGCCGCGGACCACTGCCCGTCATCGGCTACTTCGGAGGTGATCGTGCACGAACCTCCCACACCCGACGGGACGATCTCACCGTTGACCGCGTCATAGGTGCACGCACCTGCACGATGCGGTGATATTCGGCGTACGTCCACTCGCCGTCGTCGGAACCCACGCCACCGCACCATCGGTGGTCAACCGATCGGGAATCACCGGGCCCGTCACAGCATCGATGTCACGGAACTTCACGGTGACGTCAGCGACACTTGCCGGAGCCAGATAGCGATCATCACCAGCAACAGATGTCGACACGACGCAATCCCCGAGCCCGCTCGCCACCAGTTTCGTCGGGTCGTTCGGATCGATCGTGCACGGACCGCTGTTCACGGTGTAGGTGACCAAGCCACTGCCCAGTTGTGCTGTTGACAGTGTCACCGGGTCCGTGGGAGCGGAATACACCGCGCTGGGTGTCGTGGTCGCTGTTTGCGGCGCCTTATTGATCGTGAAGGACTGAACAACCTGGGTTGCCGGATCAAACTGCGCATCGCCGGGCTGATCAGCGGCCAGGGTGCAGGTCCCGGCCTTGAGCATCGTCACCTCGAAACCAGTCACGGTGCACACATCAGGAGTCTGCGAACTCATCTCGACGGTCAAACCCGTCCCATCTGCAGTCGACGGGAATGTCGACGTGGGAGAGATCGTGAAGGGCGTTGGCGAGTAATCGCGATCCGCCAGGGGCGCTGAAATTGATCTGCTGCGGCGATTTCGTCATCGGGCCTGTGATGTTCGACGACTGTTCGGCCTCTCCCACCACATTCGTACGGGTCACCACCGAGCGAACGTATTTGCCCTCTGCCACAGCCGTAGGCACCCACGTTGATCCGGTAGCCCCGGCAACATCAACGCACCCATTGCCTGCCGCGTCCTCACAGATCTGCCACTGATACGTCGTGACCGGGTTGATGTCACCCTTGTCTTCCCAGGTGCCATCGTTCGTCGACAACGTCGAGCCCAGCGTCGTGGCGGTACCTGTCTCGTCGCTGTTGACCGGCGGGTGCCGTAGTTTCACCGGTGCCTCGACCACGATCGTGGATTCCCACTGCAAGGCCGCTGTCGCACTGTTACCGGCGACATCCTCATACGAACCGGCCCCAACGTCGATCGTCAACGTTCCCTGGCTCGGTGTTGCCGCTGACACGACGAATTCGTATTCCGTTGGCGAGATCTGTCGCCACGATCCCGACTCGATGCTCCAGCCCGTCGAGTCTCCCCCGAGCGAGATGTCACCCTCGGTGAAGGCCGTTCCGTTATCCGGTGCGTCGGTCAACGTCGCAGTGACCGTGAACGATGTCGCCGCCGTTGCTGATGTGTCGGTGGCCGGTGGACCCGAACTCAACGACACACCGGCGGTGGTGTCCAGCTCGACGACCAGCGGTGGGCTCACCTCTGAGGAGTTGCCGGCGTCATCGACCTGGACAGCGGTGAAAGTCCAATCCCCGTCCCCGGACAAGCGCCGTCGCAAAGGTGCACGATTCCGATGCGGAGGCGACTACGTCGATTTCACAGGTCACATCCACAGAACCCGGCTTCGACGCCAGTCACGATGACCTTCGCGCCGATCTCCAATCCGGTGAGGTCAATCGTGGGCGTGTCGTCGTTGGTGATCAGATCGGTGGAGTCAACCCCCGGTGTCCGATGCGGGGTTGACGAGAACTCGTAGGAGCCGATGGCGCGTCTGTCGATAACGGTGATGACCGTGTTCGAAACGGGAGAGCTAAAAGTGGACAGTGACTGCTCCGCCGTCACATTCCATGTTTCGTCGATCAATTCGCTGAAGGTGCATGAAGTGGGATTCGCCGTCACCAATTCTGGTCCGCATGTAACCGTGTCGGTGCCATTTGTGGCCGTGAAGAGCACCGATGCGCCCGCCACGGGCTCGTGGCGTCGTAGGTGGGCGTGGTGTCCACAGTGACGTTATCCGTATCCGATCTGCCTGCCCGTATCGGAGGCAGTTGGAGATCCAGTACTGGCGCTGCCAGTATGACCGATTCTGATGTTGAGCTGATGGAGGTCACGGTGCCAGCGGAGTTGATGCCTGTGACCGCAAGTCTCAGGTGGGATCCGAGATCATCGGCTGTCGGCTCGTAGTTCACAGATGTTGCCCGCTGATGATTTCGCAATCCGCCGGGACCGTCAGTGTCGTGCTGGCTGTCGACGCTGTTGAAGTACTGACGTACGCGCAACGCATTGGTACTCGAACGTCGAGACACCAGCCCATGTCCCGATGTTTCCTGCCGCCGTTGTTGGCCCAGTGATATTGGCAGGGACACTGGGAAGGATCAGAATTGTCAGGGGGTAACAGGTAGAAGACAAGAATGGAACGCTTCTGGCACTGGAGATGCTGTCAGTGAAGCCTGTTGAACTCTCCCCTGCGTATCCACCGGTGCCACGCACTCGAGTCGATCCCGTCGTTGCCTCCCTTACCTCCTTGAAGTCCACCACCTCCGCCACCGCCGCCGCCCCCACCCGCAGAGCACGCGTCATCGCCGCTGCCGGCGGGAAGTCTTGCCCTGCTGCCCATTGGTAGAACCTGATGAATTGAGCAGCGGTTTGGCCGAGGCCGCCGTTTTTGCCATTCTTCAGTCCCCCACGCCACCTCCGCCGCCTCCAGCAACGATGGTGCAATACCGACAAGTGGAGGCCGCTCCGCCACACTCCGCCGCCAGACGCTTCCGTCACCAAACCAACAGTTGAGGCGGATCAGATACCCGCTACGTTATATCCAGACGTGGGTTAGTGCCCCGGCAGATCCGTACGTATTATCTACACTCAGATTCGTGGGAAGATCAGCGCAATTTCCTCCGACGGAAACTTGAAACGCGGTACCAGCGGTGACGGTCATGGAGCCGGACCTGGCGACCGTACCGCCTGCACCACCACTAGCCCCTTCATCAACGCCTCACGGCCTCCGCGACCACCCACGATGGTGAAGTTGATGGTTGTTGACGCAGAATTGTGTACGTGAAGGTCTTTCCTGAGTTCGTTATCGGAGATCTGGCAAGAATGCGAGATTTGCGGGTAACTCCAGCCGCTATGACAGTAAGAACTCGCCGATGCAACTGATGCGTTTGCCACCTGTGAAACCAACACGAGCGCGCTTGACAGCAGGGCGAATGCAAGCAACCCCAAGAGGCGCTTTGCTAAGAGGTGACCGCGCGCAAACACATAAAGAGTTTGCAAGATGCATTACCGGCACTCCCTTGACAAGCCGGGGTATCCCTAGGGCGAGGGCAATGCGCAGGGACATGAAGCCACAAAATGCTCGGTCGAGCGCCTTTTGAGGCCTACTGGAGCTAAACGGTGCGCCGTCTGCGGCGTACGGAGAACAACCCGCTCGCCAGCAGGGTGGCAACGACCGCACTAGACGGGATCAGTGGTGTGTTGGATAGCACCGATCCCCAATTAGTAGGTCGTGACATTGCAGCATTACGGCGCAGAAAGACGACAGAGACATCGTGGCCCATCCGGCCTACGCAGCCCGCACCCGCGCGAACGCGACGTCAACATCAGCCTCGGTGCTGGTCGGCATTGAACACAGCACCCCGCCGGTGAACGGCTCGATCACGTTGCGAGCAGGCCCAGACGATGTCAGTCGATGAAGAAGGGACTCCGTGTTTATGGTCCGCCTTTCGCAGGCAATCAGGTTATCCCTGCGCGGCAGCAGGCCGGAAGTTAGGTCGGCACTAGGCAGGTCCGTTTCCATGGACACCCCTCACGTGAGAACCGGTACTCCAACCTACTCCCGCCGTTTCCTCCACAGGCTCCTGGTCGCGCACATCCTCTGCTTCAGATTAGGAACGTTCGGATGCGCGCCGGCGACGAGCGACAAGGAATAACGCGAAGGCCAGAAGTGCACCGATCAAAACCGCGGCAACCAGCACGACGATGCCGAGGCTCAAGGAACCGATACCCGCTGGCTGCCTTTCCGTGATAGCGCCCTCGGTTCCGCCGGATGCGTCCGTCGCCTCTGGTGAATCCGTGGCGCCAGATCCATCCGGATCAACATCCGCATCAGCGGGCAGAACGATGATGCCGATGGATACGGTGGCCATGCTTCCGGAGGTAGTCATCCCGTTGAGGTGAAGTGTGTGTTCACCCGGCGTGATGGAATCTGGGATCGGGAAGTCTGCTGATGTGGTCCCGTCTTCGTCAACCACGACCTCCCCGAGCCTGATTGGCGTGGAGAACAACCAGGCGTCAACGCTGCTGCCTGACTGGTAGCCACGGAGGACGAAACTCAGTGATCCGTCTTCCTTAACCTGGAAGCGCCCTTCATCGTCGAGAGGCAAGGAACTCCGGCCCACCTTCGAAGCCCAGACAACGGTCTCGACTCCGGCGCTGGGGATCACTACTCGCATGGAGAAGTTACCCACCGCAGCTGACTTCATGGCCGCGACGACCCCATCGATTCGTGCGGCGGCGGCACCCGGCCGGAGGCGAGGAACGGTACTCACCGGAACAGGCGTACCAGCGAACACAACTTCTGGTCCTACCCCGGCTCCCGTCCCTGCATCTGCGCCACCGGAACCCTGGTCTTCGGTGACGGGCCTGTTCGGGCGGTTGGGGCGGTTGGGGCGGTTCGGGCGGTTCGGACGTTGATTTGCTCCCGAACCGGTGTCCACATCCGGCTGTGCGTCCACGCTCGGACCCGGCGATGTTTCCGTGTCGAGATCGTCGCCTTCTTCCAGCGGTTCCGGAATCACCGGCGCCGGGGCTGTACCGGCCCGATCGCGCAAGGCTCTCGCTTCGCGCAGCTCGTTCAACAGTTCACCTGCGTCCGCGAACGGGGTATCCACCTCGAGTTCAATCGTCCAGTCCACGGTGTCATACAGATCATTGAGCGCTTGGACGTCTTCCGGTAGCAGGGGTCCTGGGAAGCCCAGGGCCAACCATTGGTCAGCACGGAGATTGACGTTGTTATTTGCAACCCCATCACAACCCGGCGCGAGGGTTATATAAGCATTCACCAGCGCCTGCAGGTCCCCCACGAGTCCAGCGCCTTCCCGATCCAGCGATACCAGGAATCCGTTAATGCCTTCCACGTTCACATCAATCACGCCGTTGACACCAGCGTCGAAGTAATTCGTGATCGACGGGGCTGCGCCAGAGCCGTCGTAGGTCCGCAGCACATCCAAAGCAAAGGCTTGGTCATCCACGACAGTGGTAACGATTGCGCGCAAATCATCGACCGAAGAGATATCCGAACCATCGTTCGAGGTTCTTCCAACAGCGGCCAAGAACTGCCGCATCGTTGTGGAATCAAGGCCATCGACTCCCAAACGACTCAGATCATCCGCCGTCATGTTCTCGCTCGTTGATCCACCCGCTACGGCCATCAGCGCAGACACGATTTCGGCGGTTTCTCTCAGATCGTTGAGCGAGTCCCGTTCGGCAGGCGACTGAGATGACAGCACCGAATCCAACAAGGAGCGAACAGGCTGCTTGTCAAGGTCCAGATGTTCGTTGCCGATTTCAACAATTCCTTCGATCGTGGCGTGGGTTCGCGCAGCTCCGATGGGATAGGCACTCACAAGTAAGTTCATACCTTCAACATCGCCCGCACTCACGACGGCACCGACGGAATCCCGGTAGTCCGTGGCTAACGGGGCTGTGCCAGAGCCGTCGTACGAGCGCAGCACCGCCAAGGCAGAGGCTTGGTCAGTCACAACGGTGTCGGCGAGAGTACGCACATCGTCAATCGAGGCAATATCCGAACCATCATTCGCGGATTCTTCGATCGCCAACAAGAACTGTGCAAGATTCGTCGAGTCCAGGCCACTCACTCCGATTAGAGCCAGATCATCAAGCGTTATCGCCCGAGAGTTGGTACCGGCTGCTTGATCGGTGAGTCGCGTCACTATCGCAGCCATCGCTCCGAGCTCCGTATAGGTATCGACCTGCGACCACGCCTTACTGGAGATGATCGAGTTCATCAGGCCAACTTTGGCCGCTGTATTGATCGCGGCCAACTCCATCGCCGCATAGTCCGATGCCTGCAAGGCCACATCCGAGTCACTGGACGCCGATCCATCAGCGGCCTGACGAATAGCCGCGAACGCATCAACAATTACCTGAAGTTCACCAGCTGAATCACTACCGTTGACCGGCACTTGCACCAACGCACTGTTCACCGATGCGAGAAGCGCCCCATCCAACCCGGTGACTCCCGCTACCGCGAAGTCGAGCAAAGTCGGGGCGCTGGATGATCCGTTGTACGTGGAAATACGCGTGAGCGCATCGCTCGTGGCGGCGGCGCGTCCACTGTTGACCGTCGCTGTGAGTACGGCAAGGTCTTGAACCATCGATCCATCACTGGGCGTACTTCCAATGGCCTGCAGAACAAAACTCAGATTGTCCTGCGTGATATCGGTCATCCCCACCAGAGCCAGGTCGCTGGGCGTGAGCGCCGGAGAGACATTGAGCCCTGCCGCTGTTCGGAAGATTCGATCGATCACCGACACCAGCGATACCAATTTCTCATGAGTGTCGACCTCGCTGGAGGAAGCAACGTCCACCACATCGTTGAGCAGGTTTGCGCGCCCAGCATCGGAGACGGCGCTAAGCCCTAGCGTTTGGTACTGCGATGCTGTAGCACCACGATCATTGTCGTCAATACCGTCAGCGGCCTCAAGCACGATGCCATAGACATCCACCACATCCTGCACCTCGGCCGGTGAATCCCTCGCGGAACTCGGCAACGCCGCGATCGCGGAGTTCACGGCACTCAGGTTGCCGGTAGTGACACCCGCGACACCGGTGAGTGCGTACATCTCCGGCGTTGGCGCAGAGTTGAGACCGTCGTACGCCGCAATGGTCGCCGCTGCCGCTGTAATTGCCACCTGCGTGGCGGTCGCAACAGTGCTGTCCAAGTTCGCAAGTGAGGCGACGTCCGCACCATCATCACTGGTGGCCGCGATGCCGTCGAGTACAGCCGAAAGATTCGTGTTGTCGACACCCACGACACCGACGAGTGCGAAGTCACCTTCCGTCAGCACCGGTGATGGTGTTCCTCCGGCGGCAGTGGTCATGATGCGATCAACGATCGAAGCACGCGCTTGTAGTTCGGTGAGACTATCTACCTGATTGCGCTCTTGTTGATCAATCACGTCGTTCAACAGATCGGTTTCAGCCAGGGTTGAAATGTCCGAAAGGCCAAGCAACTGGTACTGATCCTTCGTCAAGGATCCACCGGTGCCGGCCACCCCATCTGCCGCACCCAGAATCGTGCTGTAGGCATCTGCGATGGCTTGCACCTCGGCCCGACTATCCGTGTCCGCACTAGGCAGCGGATCCACCACAGTGTTGATAGCCGAGAGTGAACCAGCGTTGACGCCTTCCACACCAAGATCTATGTAGTCGCTGACCGTGGGTGCAGTATTGCTGCCGTCGTAATTGGAAATCACGTCGCGAGCATCATCGAAAATTGTCAAGGCGCTATCGACACTTGATTGCACATCACCGATTGAAGTGATGCTGGATCCATCAGCGGGTAGCGCTGCCACCGCGGCAAGCATTGCCGGCAGATTATCTTCCGTCACACCGGTAATGCCGAGCTCCGTGAAGTCTTGGGCTGTCAGCGCTGGACTGACCGTGCCACCAGCAACCAACGTCCGCAATCTATCCACGGTCGATGCGAGGTCGCTTAGCTTGTCTCGCGTGTTGATGTCCTGCGCCGTCATCGCATCGATTGCGCTACTGAGCAGTTCAGCCTCGACAGGTGAGTCGATATCCGTAAGCCCCAGAAGTTGGAACTGCGCGGCCGTCAAGGAGACGTTGTCGTTCGAGCCATCACCGTCTGCGCCATTGACTAATTCTTGGTACGTGCTGGCGACGTTTTGAATTTCAGCCTGGGAATCCTTCGCCCCAGAGTCAAGTTCCGCGATAATCGAATTCAGCCCGTCGACCACATCCCCGGTCACCCCGCTGATGCCCGCATTGGAGTAATCCGCCACTGTGGGTGCGTTGCCCGAGCCGGAGTATGCGGTGATCACTGCGAGACTCGCCGCTTGAGCATCTGCGACAACTTGGTCGATCAAACCTTGCGTCTTGGAGGCGCTATCGACGCCGCTGCCATCATCGGCTGTTGCGGCAATAGCCACCAGCACCGCAGTGAGGTTTTCTGCGGTGACACCCACGAATCCGAGTGCCGTGAGATCCGCAGCTGTCAAGGCTGGGCTCGGTGAGCCTCCCGCCGCCGTCAGCATGACACCAGCCACTGCGTCAGCGATAACCGTCAGTTTCCCAAGAGAATCGACAGCAGTGGCCACGGCAACGTCAACTACCTCCGCCATGAGTGTGAGCTCACTTGCCTGATCGATGTGCGTCAGCCCTAGGGCGGCATATTGATCCGCCGTGAGGGCGCCGTTGTTGTTGCGTGTCCCATCCGCCGCAGCGAGCACCGCCACATAAGCATCCACAGTGGCCTGCACCTCAACGAGGTCATCGGATTGGGAAGCCGGGAGGGCGGCAAGCACACTGTTGATCGATGCGAGATTTCCACTCGTAACGCCGGTTACTTGAGCATCGGTGAAGGTAGTCTGGCTCGGAGCAGTATTAGTGCCGTCGTATGCGGAGATGACATCAAGGGCCGCATACTTCGTGTTCGCCGTGCCGACCGCTGCCGCAACCATCGTGGTCAGGTCAGTCAGGCTTGCGATATCCGAACCGTCATCGGCGGAAGCCGAGATTGCTGCGAGAACATCCGGGAGATTTTGGGAGGTAACTCCCGGAACACCGAGCGCCAGCAGATCATCCGCGGTGAGGGCGGGGTCCGGGGTGCCGTTTGCTGCAGTGACCAGCAGCCCCGACACCGTCGTGGCGATGGAATCCACGAGCGCTGGTGTGTCCACGGCAGCTAGTGAGGCCGCGTCGAGGATGTCGTTTGCCAAGTCTGCCTTCGCCGGGGTGTCGATCGCGGTGAAGCCGGCTGCGGCGTACTGACCAGCGGTGAGGGCGAGCTGATCATCATCGATTCCGTTGGCTGCAGCAAGAATTGCCGAGTAGGGAGCCGAGATGGAAACCGCAGCCGAGCGGGTGCTGACATTGCCAGCCGCATCGGTTGCCGTAGCCGTCAGCGACTGCGGTCCAACACCGAGATCACTGGTCGTAACACTCCACTCACCGGATGAGTTGGCGGTGGTGGTACCAACCACGGTTGTGCCGTTGTAGATCGTAATGTCTGCACCCGGTTCGGCACTACCGGTGAGCGATTGTTCTGGCGCATATGCGGTGGGTTCGCCGATGGTCGGTGCTTCTGGTGCAGTCGCATCAATCTCGATCGCTGCTGATGCCGCCGGACTTTCATTACCGGCTGCATCGGTTGCCGTGGCCGTGACCGAATAGGACCCCGTGGTCAAGGTCGAGGTGGTCATGTTCCACTGACCGGAGCCATCTGCGATAGCAGTGCCGATATCCGTTGTGCCATCGTTCACCGTCACGGTCGAATTTGCTTCGGCGTTCCCCGAGATCGTCGGAGTCGTGGAGTTCGAGGCGAATGTGGACCGATCGAAAGTCGGCGCATTCGGTTCGGTTTGATCCACCGTGATGATGGACCCCGCTGAGGAGTTGGAGACGTTCCCGGCGGCATCTTCGGCAGTGGCCGCGAGCGTGGTGTCGCCCGGATTAAGCGACACCACGAGTGCAATCGCCCACTGCCCATCGTTATCTGCTGTGGCCGTGCCGATCTGGGTTGCACCCCGATACAACGTCACGATCGAGCCAGCATCCGCCGTCCCGGTGATAGTTGGTGGGCTCTGATTTGTGATCAGCGGATCCACCGTGGGTGTTGCCGGGGCAGTGGTGTCGATCACCATCGTGAAGCCTGTGGAGACTGAGGAAACATTGCCGGCGAGGTCCACCTGGGTAGCCGTTACTTGGCGCGAACCCTCCGTAAGCGCGGAGGACGGCGTTAACTCCCACTCTCCTTGCGCATCAACTGTCGTTGTTCCGAGCAACGTCGGGCCATCGAAGACTCGCACAGTGGATCCATTGATGCCGGTACCGGAAATCGACGGCGTGGAATCGCGCGTGAGCGCCGGGGCGGTCACCTCCGGAGCAGCCGGCGGTGTCGTGTCCACCGTCACGGTGACGGTGGACGACGTAGCGTTACCGGCCGCGTCGGTGACAGTAATCTCCAGATCGTTATCGCCCTCTGCCAAGGTACCCACACCTGAGACAGCCCAATTCCCAGACACTGATGCGGAGGTTGGGTAGGTCGTCCCCGAGAGGTCGACTTCGACTTCCGAACCCGCCTGCGCACTGCCGGATAGTGAGATGGAGCTGGCCTGAGTGATCCGATCGGTTGCACTGGAACCAGAATCCGGAGAGATGGCAATCGATGTCGCTGCTGGCGGCGCTGTGGTGTCGATCGCGATGTTGAAAACCGAACTTACTCTACTTGTGTTGCCCGCGATGTCGGTCGCGGTGGCGGTGATCGCATGATCCCCATCACTCAAGGCCGTCGTTGGCGTGATCGACCACGTGCTACCGGAAACCGTGGCGGATCCGAGCTCCGTTGCGCCGGCATACACACGCACCACGTGGCCGTTGGTGCCGCTTCCGGTGAACTCAGGAGTCGAGTCATTGGTCAGTCGATCCCCCCTGGCTCCTGAATCCGACGTAGCTGCCAGGTCCAGACTCGGCGCTGACGGTGCTTGCGTATCGAGATCTACGCTCAAGGCTTGGGAACTAGAACCGACGTTACCGGCGCGATCGACGATGCGGGCAACCAGCGAGTTCGCGCCCTCGGCGAGGTCGGTAGTGAGCGAGACGGTGGTGCTCGTCGTGCCTGGCGCCACAACGGCCGTTCCGACGACGGAGTCGCCTTTCACGATCTGGACGATGTCCCCGGCATCCGTGCCATCGGGGTACTCAACCTCGATGCGTGGCCGTGGCAGTGCTGTAATGCCATCGCTGGTGTCGGCACCGGTGTCATCGGCCGCAAGGATGCGCGGTATCGGGGGCGGATTCGGTGGTGTTGTGTCCACGATGACCGTCAGGGGTTGTGATGCCTCTCCGGCGACCCCTGCCTGGGAAACCGCGCGTGCTTTCAGAGTATGCGAGCCCTCGCTCAAAGCAACTTGGACAGTTATCGACCCAGCTGTTACGTCGCTACTCGACACCGTCACATCGGTAACAACTGTCGAATTGTCTAACAATTGAATTCGGTCGCTATCTGCAACGATCGAGCCATCACCGGTGTTGACGCCATCGATCGCGATGGTGAACTCGGGAGTGGTGTTCGTGGTTCGGTTATCACTGTTTGACGTTCCGGTGTCCGAGCCGGGAGTCAGGTCCGGAGCTCCCGGGGTTCCTGGGACCCGGTTGTCGATGACCAAGGTCAAGACTGCTGTGGACGTCACCGTGTTCGCGTCCTCTTCGATTCGCGATCTAAGTTCGTATGTGCCGTCGTCAAGGCTCGCTGGAGTAAAGGTGACCAGGCCGGCTGATAGGTCGTCATCCGACAGGGTCGTGCGGCCCAGTTCATCACCCTCGTCCGTGATCAGCAGCACCACTTGTCCGGCCCGATGGCCATTTGTGCCCGAGTCCAGTGCCACGTCAATCCTCGGCTCGCGCTCGGATGTGATGTCGTCACTATTGGAATCGCCGAGATCATCAGCGGCTCGCAGATCTGGGGTACCGGGCACAGCAACCTCAGCCAAGTTGGTCGTCACCGTGCGCTCAAGCACCGTTTCGTTACCGAGGGCGTCTGCACCGCGGACCGACATGACGGTCGACGCCGGTGCCCCGATCGCAGTCCAATCAGCGCTCGAGAGGGTGTACTCCCACATATCGCTGGTGCCACCGCTCGTGATGGTGGCCGCGTGATCGGTTCCCGCGATGGTCACCTCGACGGTGGTGGCACCGTCCACAGTGCCGCTGACCGTGACCCCGGCGTCCTTTTCGGCAAGGGTCAAAAGATCATCGCCGGTCACCGCCGAGAAGGTGAGGACCGGGCCAGTGGTGTCGATAGTGACGCTTTGACCGGAAGTGGGATCACTCTCATTTCCGGCGGCGTCGACCGCAATGGCGGTGATCGTCGATGTCCCTTCCGGTAACGCGGCCGAAAGGTCCGCACCCGCAAGCGACCAGGCGGTGCCACCGGACACCTCGGCAGAACCGACTGCTGTGCCATCAACCCGCACAATCACGCGGTCACCATCGGTGCCTGTCCCAGTGATCGTAGGGCGAGCATCCGCAGATGGGCTAGTCATTGCATCCACTGTGGGGATGCTCGGCTTGGTGGAGTCGATCGTGACGGACAGCGGATCCGAGGCCACCGAGGTATTGCCCACTGCATCGGTTGCGGTTGCGGTTATGTTCACCTGCCCGTCGGACAACGCGCCGGTCGCTGCCGACCAGACACCGTTGGCATCGGCGATGACCGATGATCCACTGTCTTGCCCATCAACGTGCAGCTGAACGCTCGCACCCGGCTCCGCAGCTCCGGAAATTGTCGGTGTTGCGTTACTCGTGATCCGGTCGGTTGCTGAGATTCCGGTGTCGGGGCTGATGGTGGAGTTCAGGGTTGGCTTGACCGGAGCAGTCAGGTCCACCCGAAGAGTCTGCAGATCTGCATCAGCTGAGGTGTTCCCTGCTGCATCGGTCGCAGTTGCGGTGATCGAATGATCCCCATCACTCAAGGTCGACGCGGTCATATTCCACTGACCTGAGCCATCTGCGGTAGCGGTGCCGAGCGATCTCCGTGGCGACACTGATGTGGTGAACACTTCCACCGTCGAATCCGCTTCGGCCGTTCCCGAGATAGCAGGAGTCGCCGAACCAGTCGGGCTGGATACCGACACCGATGGTGGTGCTGGCGTCTGGGTGTCAACGACGATCGCATTACTTGGGCCGGTGAAGGACTCGTTCATCGGATTTCCCGCGGCATCGGTTGCCGTAGCACCGGTCATGGTCAACGGCCCGACCGCCACACCGCCAGAAGAGTCGGTGTCGCCGGCCTGGACGGTGTACTCGAAGACCAACGATGTCGATCCACTACCGGAGACATACGCGGCTTGGACCGTCGACGAACCCACCGTGAGATCAATGGCAGGCGTCCCACTGACCACCGTGTTCTCGGAGGTGGTGACAGTGACCGTGATGACATCACCAGCCTTCGAGTGACTTCCTGAGGAGTTGCTGGTGGCTATCGTGGCGCTCACGATGGTTGGCTCTTGCGTGTCGATGGTGATCGACACGACGTTGCTCGCAGTGTTTGAGTTTCCGGCTGCATCGGTTAACTTCCCGGAATCGACTTCGATTGAGGCTGGGGCGACGGAATTCGATGCAGGATTGAACGTTGCGGTGTAGGTGGTTCCCGATCCACTGAAAGCTGAGATAGTGCCGCCGCTAATCGTGAAATCGCCAGATACGAAGTCGGTTGTGGTTTCGCTCACGGTGATCGTGAGCGTGGCGCTTTCTCCGACCTTGAGTGCGCGAGTATCGCTGACCACACTCACCGTGGGTGCGAGGTAGTCGGTGGTGAGCGATACCGCCGGCGATGAATCGGATCGGTTGCCTGCTTCGTCGATAACGACAACCGTCACGGCGCCACTGATGGGCACAAGCGACTGCAGGTCAGCATTCGAACCCGGGGCGACGGTGAAACTTACTGAGGTGTCTCCAGGCAGGATCGTCGAATCGGTGGCAATCACCACGCCCCTTACTCGAAGCTCGGCCGTGCCACTGGCGGCCTGTCCTGCGGTGATGCTCGATGTGACCGTAAATCCGGTGCTGGTGCCATTGAGCGTGTTTGCTGGGCCACCACTTCCCCCAGTGACGGTGATGCTGGGGGCACCGGGAGCATCCGGGGGCAGCGTGTCGATGCTGATGTCGCTGGTGTCCGCGATGTTGTCGGACGGCACCGACGTGCTGGACATCGCATTGCCGGCTGCATCCTGAACTTGATCAATCGAGAACGAGTCCACCTTCAGATCGGTTGTGGATTCATTGGCCCCCACGGTGTACGTCCCAGCCAAGGTAGTGCCGGCCGTGGCCCTCGTGAGCGTGACCGTTGCTCCCGAGTCGAGGGTCACGGTGATCGCCGAGCCCGCACGCACCGGTTCGCTCATCGTGGCTGCGATCGTGATCTGTTCACCGAGCCGATAGGCGCCATCGGCAGCGGTCGAGGAGAAAGATGTGACGGTGGGCGCCACGGTGTCAACGCTGAATGTCGTGACCGCGCTCGCTGTGTTCTCATTCCCCACAGCATCGGTGAAGGCACCGGCACCCACCTCGATGCTGCCCGTGCTCGCGTTGCCCGCGGTAGGCGTGAGTGTTGCGGTGTACGTCGTATCGTTCGGGTCGGCCGTGTCCAGCGCGAAGCCACTTAAGGTGCCACCCGTGATCGTCACGTCAGACACCGCGAAGTTGTTGGAGGGCTCACTCAAGGTGAAGGTGGCGGTTGCGGTTTCCCCGATCGCCATCGAGGTGCTCGATAGCAAGATGCTGATAGTCGGAAGCACGTAGTCGACTTTCATGTCGATCTCGGCTGATCGCTCCGAGATATTCCCGGCGGCATCGAGAAGAACCACGGTCATAGCGCCACCCGCGGGGACGATCGACTGAAGTTCCGCAGTTGTCGTAGCGCCAAGATCAAAGTCGACCGTAGTGTCTTGGTCGCTGATGGATGTATCGGTAGCGATGAGCGAAGTGCCCAGATACAAACGTGCCTGACCATCGGTGGCCTGGCCCGCGATGATGTCGGCGGTGGCCGTCACGTTCGTGGTGTCCGCCAGCAGCGAGTTTGCTACCGGTGTTCCTCCAACAGGGGTGATCTGCAGATTTGTGGGGGCGTCCGGTGCCTCGGAGTCGATGCTGATATCGCTGGTGCCCGCGAGCGAATCGGTGCTTCCCAAAGATGGAAGAGTAAGTGAAGCGCCGTTGCCGGAACCATCTCGGATGGTCCCGCCGTTGGTTGCCAAAGATGTGGTGGAGGGGTAGTCCAGATCGGTGGTGACGTCACCGTCTTGGGTCACATACCGAAAACGCAGTACGTTCGACCCGGACCCACTCAGATACGTTGCCTCACGGGTTACCCCCAGATCGAGCTCCAGGGATGGTGTCCCCCCACCGGTGGTCACGAAGACGTCGTCGTCGAATGTCACCTCAACCGTGATCGCCACGCCTGAGCGGTACGTCCCGCTCGAGGGTGCCGCTTGGACGCTGGACACGACTGGCACCTCGGTGTCGACCGCTATTGATAAAGGCTCAGCAGCTGTATTGCCGTTACCGACGAAGTCGGTAAAGCCCCCGGCGGCAACGTCCACTTGAATCGGGGTTGTGGAGTTGTCGGCTGGCGTGACGGTGGCGGTGTACGTGGTTCCCGATCCGGTGAAACCACTTAGCGTGCCACCCGTGACCTGAACATCTTCTTCTTCGAAGTTCGAGGATGTTTCACTCAAGGTGAACGTGAGCCTTGCCGTTTGACCCGAGCGCACCGCGGATCGCGTGGAAGCAATGGTGAGTGTTGGTGCTTGGTAGTCAACGGCGATTCCCACCGGCAGGCCGTAGTCCGACGTATTGCCCATCGCATCAGTTACCTCGGCCCGAATTGGGCCACCCGAGGTGATCATCGCTTGTAAGCCCGTTGGAGTGGAAGTACCCAAGTCGAAGGTGACCCGTACATCACCTGCGCTGATGCTGCTATCTGTGGCTAGCAGTGTCGATCCCTTATACAACCGCGCAATGCCGCCGGTAGCCTGACCAGCTGCGATTGTGGCCGAAGCGGTGAGGTTTGTTGTATCGGCAAGAAGCGTGTTAGCCACCACGGTGGGCCCAACGGGGGTGAGAGTCAGATCAGTCGGCGCATCGGGTGCCACGGTGTCGATGGCGAAGGTACTCGTATCGCTGAGGGACCCGGCGCTTCCGGGTGTGGGGAGCCGCAGAATCGCGGCATTACCGGCGTCATCACGGATCGTTCCACCACTCAACTTCAGCGCTGACCTGGAAACCACATCCAACGCGGAAGTCTCGTCGCCGCTTTGAACGGTGTAACGGAAGATGAGATCTGTGCTGCCACTTCCACTCACATAGGGGGCGGGGCGATCATCCAATCCTGTTTCGAGAAGTAACGTTGGTGTGCCGGTCACGATGACGGCCTCGTCGAAGGTGACCGTGATGTCGATGTCTTGCCCCACTCCATACGATCCATCTGCAGCGGTGGATGTGACCGAGGAAACGACAGGGATCACGGAGTCAACAGTGATGGTTTCGGTGGCCAGGGCGTTACCCACGCCTTGCGCATCAGCGAAAGACCCAGCATCAATGGTGATCGTGGCGCTTCCGTCTACTCCTGGAGCAGGGGTAAACGTCGCTGTGTAGTCGGTCCCACTGCCAGAGAAGTTGCTCAACGATCCTGAGTCCACCATCACATCGGCTAGATCGAACTGCGTGGTCGTCTCTGACACGGTGAAACTGATTGTCGACGTCTGGTCAGCATTTACTGAGGTGGGTGATGGAACAATCGCTACCGTCGGCTGGAAGTTGTCGAGGGTGTACTCCTCGGTGGACGTGGCGGATTTTGAGGCAAGGGCGTTGCCCGCACGATCGGTCACTGTCGCATCCGATGCCAGGGCGATACCGACCGTTCCATTGGCTTCAGCAAGATCACCTCCCGACACAGTCACGGTGTACTGGCCAGCTATCCCGGGCACATCCGAAACGTTGGTTACCGAACCCGTGGTCCCGGAGTTGCCGATCACAGTGAAGTCATTCGAATCTAGACCAACGACGGGTTCGCTGAATGCCATGCGGAATTGAATGGAATCAGCGTTGGTCACTGCGGCAATCGGTGAATACCGGGTGATCGCACCGGGCTCTGGTGCCACACGATCAATGGTGAAGGCCCAATCTTGCGACCAACTTGACGTGCTGGTGCGTTCGGCAGAAGTTGAGGTTGCGCCAATGACTTGCGATGACCGCACACGGACCACGTGATCGCCAGCTTCCAGCGCGGACGGGGTGAAGGAATAGTCCCCCGTGCTATCGGTCGTGGTGGTTCCGCTTAATGCGCCGTCGATCCAGATCGAAACGTCAACGTTCGCGTCCGCGCGGCCGGTGATGGTGGGCGTGGTGTCGTTTGTCCACACATCACTCGTGACGCTCGGGGTGGTAAGCGACAGCGGCAACGGCAACGTCCACGACTTGATGGGGCTGCGGTCGGATTCGTTTCCGTTCTGGTCCACAGCCACGACGTAGTAGGAGTAGGTGATGCCGCGGCCGACGGCCACGTGATTGAATTCGGTCTCCGAAGAGTCAACCGAACTGAGCACCGCGAAGTTCGTGTCTGCCGAACAGCTGGTGGATGTCAGACTCGAACACGAGTAGACGCGATACTCCTGTAGATCCGGCTCGGTATTGGCCGACCATTCCAACACGATGCTTTCAGTGCCCGACGGGGTGAGAACTGTCGGAGCCTGGGGTGGATCGGCGTCGATTACCAAAATGCGATCAGCCGACAACGAGCCGGGATCACCAGGCTCGGCCAGCGTCAGAGAAGAAGGGTTGCCGGCAAGGTCGGTGATGGTGCCGCCATTCGCACTCAAGGCTGTTGACCCGGTGGCCTCGAGTGCCGACGCAACATCACCGGAATCAACGACGTACCGGAAGGAAAGAACCGACGTTCCAGATCCTGAGGTGTACGCAACGCTGCGGGTCGTATTGCCGATGGCCAATTCCAGAGAAGGTGACCCATTGACCGCAACCGGCTCACTGAATCGAACTTGCACATCGATGAGTTGTCCACGGCGGTAGATACCACTTGGTCGTGATGCGGACACACCGGTCACCGTCGGGCTCGTGGTGTCCTCGACGAAGGAATAGGTGAACGAACCGTCTCCCGAGCGCACGCCGGCGGAGATGAGCGCACCCGAGAGGCTGGCGCTCGCCCAACTGGAGCCGCCGGCGCCAGGCGTACCAGCTGTCGCCTGCGCCGCCTCCGTACCAGCCGGCGCCTCCACCACCACTGCGGAACGACGCATCTGCGCCGCGCCCGCGACCACCATCAGCCTGACCGGCTGAGTGATTCATACCCGGACCAGTTTGCGTTCCACCCGTGGCATTGGCAGCACCCACGCGCGGAGACCCACCGACCAGCCCGCCACCATCGCCACCACGATCACTGACAGTGTTGTACCGGTAGCCACCACCACCGCCACCGCCAGCGACCACAAGGCGCCGCTGCAGCGAAGCTGACTCCAACGGATCAGTCCACAACACCGCACCCTGCCCACTGACCGAGGCATGAGCACCCACCTGCGCATACCTGATCGTGGTCCCCGCATTGCCCGACGCAGCCGTTGTGACAACCCCATCGAAAGGTGCCCCCACACCACCCACGATGATCTGCTCACCATTACCAACGCCCGAGGCCTGCGCCGTCGTCAACGTCACAACACCGTTCTCCAACACCGCCGAGGTGACCTCAAACCCACGGCGAACATCGGTAGCGCCACCACCACCACCGCCATACTGCCCACCAGCACCACCACCATTCCAACCACCGGCAACCGTCGAAGCAGTCGACTGACCATCACCAGCACCACCAACAAACACAAACAACGTCTCCCCCGGCGCCACCGGAACAGAACCCTCCACCCGACCACCGAGCCCACCACGATCACCACGCCACCAGTTATCCCCACCCTGAGCGCCCTCGGCATGAACGCGCATTGCGGAGGCGCCGGCAGGGACGGTGATGGCTTGTGGCTCGTCCGTCGAACTCAGCGAAGCGCCACCGGTGGGCTCCGTGGGAATACCAACCACATCGGCGGACATCGGGCCGAGAACTTCCTGGCCGTTGAGTTCAATGATCGGCGCGATCCGGTAGTAGTGCGGGGTGCCGTTCGTCAACTCCACAGCCGATGCCCAGGCATCGGTGAATCCAGTTTGACTGCTGTTTGACGCTTGGACTGGATATTCCACTTGTGTTGCCGAGGGAGTGTTGGACAGCTCGAACATGCCATCTACCGGGCTACTGGTTCCTTGGATCACCACCGAATCGGAGGCGGTAATGCTGTGCGCATTGGAGGTTGTGATGGTCGCTGAACTGCTGCGCACGGAGTAGGAGGAAATCGGGATCGGATCTCCGGAGTGGACGAAGGCGGTGCGAGCGGCCGGGAAAGTCGCGATTCGCGTGGTGGGAGCGGGGTTCGAGCCGGCAAAGAGTGCGTACCCAACCAGACCGGAGGCCTGACTGCCGATCCATGACAAGGCAACGGAACGGTCCACACCCAGTGCGGTAATCGTAGGAGCACTCGAGCGCCCGAGCAGGATCGATGCCCGTCCGTTGCCCGCACGCACTCCGTGCGCCGTGTCGACAAGTTGGCCTGTCGAGCTGACCCCGCTGGAGCCGCCGGCGCCGGCGTACCAGTTGGAGCCGGCGCCGCCTCCGTACCAGCCGGCGCCTCCACCACCACTGCGGTACGACGCATCTGCGCCGCGCCCACGACCACCATCAGCCTGACCGGCTGAGTGATTCATACCCGGACCAGTTTGCGTTCCACCCGTGGCATAGGCAGCACCCACGCGCGGAGACCCACCGACCAGCCCGCCACCATCGCCACCACGATCACTGACAGTGTTGTACCGGTACCCACCACCACCGCCACCGCCAGCGACCACAAGGCGCCGCTGCAGCGAAGCTGACTCCAACGGATCAGTCCACAACACCGCACCCTGCCCACTGACCGAGGCATCAGCACCCACCTGCGCATACCTGATCGTGGTCCCCGCATTTGCCCGACGCAGCCGTTGTGACAACCCCATCGAAAGGTGCCCCCACACCACCCACGATGATCTGCTCACCATTACCAACGCCCGAGGCCTGCGCCGTCGTCAACGTCACAACACCGTTCTCCAACACCGCCGAGGTGACCTCAAACCCACGGCGAACATCGGTAGCGCCACCACCACCACCGCCATACTGCCCACCAGCACCACCACCATTCCAACCACCGGCAACCGTCGAAGCAGTCGACTGACCATCACCAGCACCACCAACAAACACAAACAACGTCTCCCCCGGCGCCACCGGAACAGAACCCTCCACCCGACCACCGAGCCCACCACGATCACCACGCCACCAGTTATCCCCACCCTGAGCACCCTCAGCAGCGACACCTATTTCGGTGATACCTGAAGGAACGGTGTAGGCCTCGGGAGCACCGGTGTAATCGAAGGCAGTCCCAGTGGCCAGGGTGGGAACAGCCGATGCTTCGCTGGACTTCTGCGATTCGACGCCCTCGGCTACAAAGGCCACTCGGTAGTACTGCCGGGTACCAATGGGTAGTGCATCGAGCCGGGTGATGACACCGGTTTCGGTCGGCGCTGTGGCAACGGAGTTTCCTGGGCGGTAAACCGTCACCTGGCTCGTACTAGGAACCGCACCAATCGAATACACACCATCGATATCCGGATCGACTCCTTGGATGGTGATGCGCTGCCCCACGGATAGCCCGTGCGCATCAGCCGTTGTGAGCGTCGCCCGGGAAGTGTCGGCGTACTTCGTCACCACTTCCATCGGATCCCCGCCGTGGTGGAAGCGAGTGGTGTCGATGGGCAGCGTCGCGAGCAACGTCGTGGGATTGGGCTCGTCGCCACCGTAAAGCCGGAAGGCCGTTGCACCGGTTGCCTGCGATTCATCCCAGCGCAACTGCACATAGCCTTGCCAGCCAGAAGCCTCCAGGCCAGTGGGGTAAGCGCGCGTTGCCACGTTGATGGTGACCTGGCCGTTGCCTTCTCGGGCCCCCACCGTGTGCTGGAGGGAAGTAACGGTCCGAGGATCGCTTTCGCTCAGCGGCTGACTCGTTGCTCCACCGGATCCACCGGCACCGGCGGATCGATTATGACCCGAGCCGCCTCCAAACCACCCGGCTCCACCTCCCCCGGTATACAAGGAATTAGCGAAGCCGCCTGTGCCCGCCGAACCATCTCCCTCACCCGTACCCCCGGTGAGTTGTGTGCCCGGTGTCGGCATCGTGGAGCCCGAGGGCACTGTCGAGGGCGAGAAACCAGAGGAGCCTCCACCTGAACCACCCGAATCCAGCGAAGGTGTGGACGAGTATCCGGCTCCACCGCCACCGCCGGCGACCACGAGGCGCTGGGCCAATCCTGTTGCATCCAACGGATCAGCCGCGATCACCGCACCGGCACTACCAACAGAGGCAACATCACTCGCCGCGCGCGCATACGTAAACGTCGTGGACGTCACCGCCGTCACCTCGAACGTCCCATCGAAGGTGTCATCAACCCCGGCCACCACCACCGAATCACCCACGGCAAACCCATGCGGCACAGACGTCGTCAACGTCGCCGAATTCGACACCAACTCCCGATTCGAAATCTCAAAACCACGACGAACATCCGTCGCACCACCACCACCACCGGCGTAGAGGCCAGCACTACCACCGCCGTTCCAGCCACCCTCAATCGTGTAAGAACTCGATTGACCAGCACCGGCGCCACCGATAAACACAAAGAGTGTCTCGCCACCGTTGACCGGCACCGATGCGCGGACTCGACCACCGCGGCCACCGCGGTTATTACCCCGCCAGTTATCGCCACCTTGAGCAGCATAAGCATCTACTTGAATCCAGCTCACGCCTTGCGGAACCGTGAACGATTGCGGCGCACCGTTGTACGAGAAGGTCGAATCGGACGTGAAAATTGGCGTGCCAAACACCATTGGCGAAGCCACCGACAGGCACGTGGATTCACATTCGGATTGGGCATCCTCGTACATCGTTGCCACGGTGTAGTAGTAGGTGTCACCGACTTGGAGCGGGGCCTGGAATGAACCACTAGCGCTCCGGTAGGAAACATTCGCGGCCCGCTTGGCGTAGGTGAAAGTTGTGGTGCTGGGAGTCTCCAAGATCGTGTAGGTGCCATCGAATGTCGACTCGACTCCATCAATCACTACCTGTTGACCAGCCTCGAGGCCGTGCTCCTCTGCGGTGGTAAGCGTGACAACGTTGAAGTTTCGTGAACGGTTCGTGATCGAGCCAACTGACTCATAGGTGTGGATGAAGCCGTTCGCGCTACCAGCCGCCGTGAAGGTGGCCGCTGGCCTGGATGTCGAGCCGCGGTTACTACCGGTATTCGCGTAGGTGAAGGTGGAATCACCGAGGATGTCCCTAACGGCGAAAGTTCCATCGAAGTCGAGACCGACATCCTTGATAGTGACCATCTGACCGACATGGAGACGATGCGGGGTGGCGGTGCTAATCGTCGCAACGTTCGAGGAACGACTTGCCGATAGCAGTAAGCCAGCTGACATCGACGTCGCATTCCCATACGGCGAATCTCCGTCAACATCGATCGAGTTGGTCAAGGAAGCCGGATCGGTTCCCCACATGATCCGATAGCCAGTAGCTAGGTCCGAGGTGGACGGCGCCCAGTTCAACGTGACGCGCTGGAGCTCACCGTTAGCGGTGACCGCCGTGGGGGGTGCTATGTCCTCGCCAAGAGGAACAGTTATCCGGATGGCGCCATCGCCGACTCGATAATCGCCCGCATGTGCAACCGAGACGATCGCGCGGGGATCGCTGGTGGATGCAGGACCAGGGTCGGTCCAACTCGAACCACCCGCACCACCGACGCGAGAGGATGCCGAGCCGCCCCCGTAGTAGCCGCTACCACCGCCACCGTTGTAGTAACTCGTCGTTGAGCCACCCACGCCAAAGGATCCATTCTTCGCCCCCCGCCCACCAGTACGTTGGGTTGCGCCGGTCGGCAAACCACTCACGGTTCGTCCCGTACCGCCGGTGAGACCACCGGCAGGTCCGCCGCGGTCCCTTCCGTCCAGGTAATGCCACCCCGCTCCACCGCCACCGCCGGCGACCACGAGGCGCTGGGCCAATCCTGTTGCATCCAACGGATCAGCCGCGATCACCGCACCGGCACTACCAATAGAAGCAACATCACTCGCCGCGCGCGCATACGTAAACGTCGTGGCCGTCACCGCCGTCACCTCGAACGTCCCATCGAAGGTGTCATCAACCCCGGCCACCACCACCGAATCACCCACGGCAAACCCATGCGGCACAGACGTCGTCAACGTCGCCGCATTCGACACCAACTCACGATTCGAAATCTCAAAACCACGACGAATATCCGTCGCACCACCACCACCACCGGCGTAGAGGCCAGCACTACCACCGCCGTTCCAGCCACCCTCGATCGTGTTAGCACCCGATAGGCCAGGATCATCACCTCTACCACCCACGAACAAGAACAGCGTCTCACCGGATGTCACCGGGACAGTCGCTTGAACACGACCGCCGCGCCCTCCCGCGGTTCTATTGGCGCGATTGGCACCGCCCTGGGCGCCGCTTGCATCGAGTTGAATCCACTTCACCCCGGCGGGGACTGTGAACGGTTGCGGTGCGCCGGTGAATCTAAATTCCGAAGTGGACGAATGCAGGGTCGAAACCTCAATCTCACTACTGAAGTCCGACAAGCACTGCCTCTGGCAATCAGATGCTAGATCCGTGTACACCGAGGCCACTCGGTAGAAGAACGGCTGACCAACCGGCAGGGCATCGACCGTGCGCGCTAAACCCAACGGTACCGCCGTTGCAGACGCGACGTTCGACGCCCGCGAGTAGTACTTGAGCGTTGTCGGTGTTGGCACATCAGTGATGGTGAATGTTCCGTCAAACGGGTCACCCAGACTGCTGATCACCACGCTTTGTCCAGTGCTCAAACCATGCGGAGCTGCTGTTGTCAGGGTGACGTAATTACTCGTGAGGACACGGTTCACCACGGCACTCATCGTCAAAGATGAATGGCGCACACCCGCAGCATCGGGATCCATCGCATCGAACTGATTGGTCAATTCACCTGGCTCAGTTCCCCAAATGACTCGATAACCGCTGACTGCTTCGGTGTCGCTGGGATCCCAACTCAAATCCACCGATCGCTGGAAGCCGATACCGCTCACATCGCTGGGTGGATCTATCGATGTCGATTCCGCCCAAGAAATCCCGATGGTCCCGTTCCCGAATCCGTACCCGGAGGTGTGGGTCACCTCGGTGATGTACCGGGCATCCTGCGATGCGAGTCGGGTCGTTGACGTCCAACTCGAACCACCGCCACCTCCTCGACGGCCACTTGCCGCGCCACCTCCGTAGTAACCACTTCCACCGCCACCGCGGTAATTGGAGCCGGTCGATCCACCCGCGCCGAATGTTCCATCCGGTGAACCTGCACCGCCGGCAGATTGCGTAGCCCCGCCACCGCTATAGGTTGCAGACCCGATCAGCCCACCGCCATCGCCGCCGCGGTCCCTTCCGTCCAGGTGATACCACCCGGCTCCACCGCCACCGGCGGCGACCACGAGTCGTTGCGTCAATCCCGTTGCATCCAACGGATCAGCCGCAATCACCGCACCGGCGCTACCAACAGAAGCAACATCACTCGCCGCACGCGCATACGTAAACGTCGTGGACGTCACCGCCGTCACCTCGAACGTCCCATCGAAGGTGCCATCAACCCCGGCCACCACCACCGAATCACCCACGGCAAACCCATGCGGCACAGACGTCGTCAACGTCGCCGCATTCGACACCAACTCACGATTCGAAATCTCAAAACCACGACGAATATCCGTCGCACCACCACCACCACCGGCGTAGAGGCCAGCACTACCACCGCCGTTCCAGCCACCGGCTGTGGAACCGGACCATTCCCCAAAGCCGGCTCCGCCCACGAAGGCGAAGAGAGTCTCCCCGGGCGTGACCGGAACCATTGCCTCCACTCGGCCGCCGCGACCCCCCGCAGCTCTGTTCTGCCCACTCGCACCTCCTTCCGCACCGACTGCATCGACTCGGATGGCGCGCACATTCTGCGGAACCGTCACCGCTTGAGGCGCTCCCGTGAAAGCGAGAGATTGCTCGCGGGTGAAGGAAGTAGCCGCGGTGACGGTTGAGGAGAAAGGGGAAACGCATAAAGACGCGCACGATTGCGCATCATCGGAATACAACGACGCGACGCGGTAGGAAAAGGAAGTGTCGAAAGGTAAGAGATCTTTGCGTTGCACCAGCCCAGTTGGCGAAACCGGGGACCTCGATACATTCGAAGCGACGCGATCGAATCGGAAAGTGGTGCCCGAGGGTACCGCTGTGATCGTGTGGGCTCCGTCGAATGAGCTACCCACGCCGGATACCACCACTTGGTCACCAACCGCGAAACCGTGAGCCGATGAGGTGGTCAATGTTGCAACTCTTTGGTACAGGTATTTCTGAGTCACGGTGTACGTGGACATCGCTTGGTGACGGAACGAAGTTGCTTCAGCGTCCAAAATATTGATGTTATGGATCATCTGTGCGGGGTCGGTTCCCCACCGGATGCGATAACCGATGACGTTGTCTGTTGTCGATGGGGTCCAGCTGAGATCAATGGCACGCTGGTACGGAACAGCAAGTAGGGACGTCGGAGCATCAAGCGCATTGGCGAAAGGGGCCGTGATAGTCACATAGCCATCGCCAGTCTTGAAGCCCTGGGTATGCACGACCGAAGATGCGCTCTGGATGGTGTGGCTCGAGCCACCGCCACCTCCTCCATAGGAGCCACCGGAGGGGAAGCCGCCGTAGTAGCCACCACCACCGGCTCCTGCCAGGTATGCGGAAGTGTCGCCGCCGACGCCAAGTGCACTCCCGGACGATTGGGATCCGCCGGCTCCGCCGTTGGATCGCCCTCCCCGACCGGCAACGAGTCCCCCGCCAGCGCCGCCATCGGCGTACAACCCAGCACCCCCGCCACCGCCGGCTACTGCAATGCGATCGGACAAGGTCGAACCGCCTTGACGCAGGTCGCTGGCACCCCCGCCGGCACGGTACGCATTGCCGCCCCCATTAACCCCGCCGGTTCCCAAGGAACCGTCTTGTGGGCTTCCACCGACATTGACCGTGAGCGTCTCACCTGGCGCTACCGGGATCATGGCCTGCAGGCGACCACCTTGGCCACCGGTATAACTACTGCTTTGCGTGGCACCTTGAGCACCGGCCATGTCAATGCGCAGGTACGTAACGTCGTTCGGCACTGTGTACGTGGCGGTGCCTGGAGTTGTAAACGTTGTTGTGCGGGTAAAGACGGGCATAGCATTCGCCGTGTCCGACAATTCCGAATCACCCCAGGGGTGCAGGGCGCGCAGCGCAGCGAAGTACGTCACGCCGTTGCGCAATCCCCCCAACAGATGACTGTCGGTACTCGCACCCTCGATCGTCACGGAATTGGTCAAAGACGAGCGGGTAGTTCCCCATCGCAATTCGTATCCGGAGACCGAGGCAGCCGTGGACGGCGTCCACGACCAGGCGATCGACTGGTGCAGGCCGGTTCCTTCGAGCTCTGTGGGTGCGTCGGGGATCTCGTAGCGAATAACCACTACCCCGGCTCCGCCATCACCGCCCAGCGCCTGGCTGCCCCCGTCGCCACCATTTCCCCGGCCATCGGTGCCAGCGGACCCCGGTCCCGTTCCACCAAGGTATGCGGCACCGTCACCACCTGCTCCATAGGTAACGTCCGACCCGGTGATGCTGCTGACGAGTCCCTGCCCACCAGCGCCTGGGGTCGTCGTAGCGCTAGCTCCTTCGCTGCCCGCACCGCCGCCGCCACCACCAAGGCCGTCCCACGAGGAATTTCGAACCCCCGTTTCTCCCCCAGCGCCGCCGTCGTTGCCCTGCCCGGTGGTTCCCGTTCCACCCGGATGCACGGGCGTGGGCGCAGCGATGTTGTAACCGGCACCGCCGCCAGAGCCACCAGGGCGGCCCGGGAAACTTGCGCGACCAGCGCCACCACCTACCGCCGTCAATCCGAAGGCACTCGAACCCCAACCGTTCGTGGCGCTGTTCGCACCACCATCGTCAACCGCGCGTTGATTGCTGGCTGCTGGGGTCCGTCCACCCGCACCCACGGTTACCGAGTACGCCGTACCCGGGGTTACCAGGACAGGATCAGCTGCGGAGCGTTCGATGACTCCGCCGGCACCCCCACCGCCACCGTGCTCCGGGGCCCCGGCACCTCCACCGCCGACCACCAAGGTCTCGACCTGCGTGACGCCCACAGGTGCCGTCCACGCACACGTGCCACCGCCGCTGAAGGTGATGACGCGGTATCCCGTGACATCTGAGATCGTCGCCTGGCAGTTGGGCGTTTCGTATCGGATCACCACGGTGCCATCGGCTCCCGTGCCTCCGGCATTGGTGTCGCCCCCGGCACCATGCCCCCCTGCACCAGAATTCGGGGTCAATGCGGCCGGTACTGTCCCGGCGCCATAGCTGCCACCGTCGCCGCCGGGGCTGTATTCGACCATCGATCCGGTGATATCGAGTGCGAGACCTGCACCACCGATACCCGCCGCTGCAGAGGTGGCCGACGTACCGGCGCCACCTGCACCACCGCCACCACCACCGAGTAACGGAGGTGTGGTGCCAGAGTTCGCGAAGCCTCGCCCACCGGCGTTGCCTTGAGTGGCCGACCCCCCGGCCACGTTGAGGCCGCCGCCACCACCGCTGGCGCCCGTAGCCCCGGCAAGAGTGGCCTTGCCTGCGCCGCCCCCATCGGCCGTTAGATCAAAGGCCGTGGTTGCTGCGCCGTTAAGCGAGGAGTTTTGGCCGGAGTCCTGCAGGTTCGTCGTTGCACCGTCGGTGGCTCCTCTGCCGCCTGCGCCGATGGATATCGGGTAGCTATCGCCTGGGGTCACGGCAACGGGGTTGTCTGGGGTGCGCCAGAGGACCTCTCCGCCGCCGCCACCACCACCATGGCGTGCCCCGCCGCCGCCACCGCCGCCGACGAGCAAGGTTTCTACCCGGGCAACACCACTCGGAGCGGTCCACGAGCAATCACCGGCACCGCCAAATTGGACGACGGTGAACGGTCCGTCGGTTGTGGTTGTCGCGGAGCATGACGAGAAAGACTGCGAAGCCACTTGCACGATTCCTGGGCCACATGTCTTGGCGGGGTCGTCATCGCAACTTTCCCCGTTGAACGCTCGGACACTGGCACCTGAGGTGATACCCGCGCGTAGTTCTGCACTTGAAGCCTCGGGGTTAAGTTCGACAAGGCGGGCAAGCGCCGCTGACACGTGCGCTGCCGCCACAGACGTGCCCTGAACGTACGCAAAGGATTGCGGGCCTGGGCCTTGTTGACCATCATTACTGGTCGTGTAGATACCGGAGGTTCCATCGGCATTGATGTCTCCACCTGGAGCTGCGATAGAGACGCCATCGCCGAAGTTGGAATACGGGGCACGCTTTCCATCACGATTCGTGGCGCTAACGGTGACGACATCCTGACAATTTGCGGGTGCGAAATTTCGAATGTCCTCATTGGCGTTGCCTGCTGCGACAACGACCACGCTTCCGCGCTGATTGGCCTTATCGATGGCGTGTTGCAACGTCGGTGTGCATTGGCCGTAACCGGTGAAGGATAAGTTGATGATCTTCGCGGGATAAGGATTAACGGCAACGCCGGGAACCTCGGCACCCGATGCCCAGGCGATAGATGCCGCAACATCGGACATCAACCCACCGCGCCACGAGAGAGCTCGAACAGGCAGGATTTTTGATTGTGGTGCGAGCCCGATTACCCCTTCGCCATTGTTGGCTTCGGCTCCGATCACACCGGCTATCGCTGTTCCATGCCAGGTGCTCGAACGCTGGGGTGCTACCTCGCGCCAGTCACCCGGATCCGTGGGGTTTGCATCCCAGCCAAGTGCTCCGAAGCGTGCTGGGTCGACTTCATCTGCGTCGAAGGAAGCAGCACTGCCATCCGTTGTTCGTGGTGCAGCAAGTTCGGGGTGGTCAGAGACGAAGTCATAACCGGGAAGAACCCGGTTACCCAAATCCGCATGCTCGGCGATGCCGGTGTCGATGACCGCGACCGTGACACCATCACCTTGCGCTTTTTCCAAGGCCTCGGTCATATCGCCAGAGTCATCCCCGACCCCAACGCCGTAGGTTCCCCACAGGTTCCACTGCCGGGCTGAGTAATCAGGATCGTTCGGTGCTTCTTGGGGGAATCCGGCAACGGAGACCAGCTGATCCGGATCCGCCCACTCCACGCGGGCATCGGCTGCTAGATCGTTCGCGATCTCTTGGGCTTCATTAGCCTCCACCGCTTCACTTAGTTCAACTGCTACAACACCTTCACCTAGATCAATAACCTCTTTCAGTGCCACCTCGTCAACGACCTCCGCGGCGGTCACCTCGCCGAGATCATCCACAGCCTCAACGCCGTCTTCGTACTTCACGATGATGCGCCCAACATCACCAAAGCCATTCGTGGGTGTGACCCTGACCGGGTCACTTGGTTCGGATTCACCGACGGTGTTCTTCGCCGTGATCGTCACTTCGTAAGTGACGCCGTTACGCACCCCCAAAATGGTCGCTTCCGTGGCCGGAGCCTGAATCTCTTGCACCAGATCCCCTGGCACCACGCGCACCAGATACACGTCCGGCGCCGGTGGATCCTGTGGACCGTCCCCAGGTGCGTCCCAGGTCAGGTCGATGGAGTTGTCACCGGCTGCGGCAGCCAAGCCGGTGGGCACCCCCGGGCACTCGGTGGTTTGCTCCTGCATCCCCTCCTCTTCGCTACTGGGCGATACCGAAGGTGACGTGGATGAGCTGGGCGAGGAGGTCGGCGAAGAGCTTGCGGAGGGTGTGGGTGTGGGTGTGGGCGTGGGCGTCGGCTCAGCTTCCGGCGTGGGCGTCGGCTCAACTTCCGGCGTGGGCGTCGGCTCAACTTCCGGTGTAGGCGTCGGCTCAACTTCCGGCGTGGGCGTGGCCTCCTGCGTGGTAGCCGCTCCATCCTCAGCGGGCAGCGTCCCGGTGCGTTGTTCCCGTACCGAAACGTTGTCATCTGTCTCGGCCGGCTCACTCATCTGGCTCGGTGACGATGTTTCACCCGACGATCCACTCGGCGATGCACTCGGCGACGATGTTTCACCCGACGATGCACTCGGCGATGCACTCGGCGACGATGTTTCACTCGGCGATGCACTCGGCGATGCACTCGACGATGCACTCGGCGATGCACTCGGCGATGCACTCGGCGACGATGTTTCACTCGGCGATGCACTCGGCGACGATGTTTCACTCGGCGATGCACTCGGCGACGATGTTTCACTCGGCGATGCACTCGGCGATGCACTCGGCGAAGTTTCGGTTTCGATCGCCGGACACACACCGTCAACGAGCTCGAGTTCAACCTCAGCGTCGTCGACTTCGGTAGCCGAGTCAGGGCTCGTTGGTTCATCACCAACCCCGCCATCGGCAGTATCTTCGGCGACCGAATCACCGGAGCCGGCCTGCGCAACAGCTGCGTTCGGCAGCGCCACCAGGCTGGCTACCAGGGTTGTGGAGACGGCGACGGACAGCAGCCGATACGGCAGCACCCAGCGCACCCCCGCGCCCGCGCGGGTTTTACCCCAAACCATGTACACGAGCATGCGTTGCGCGCCTCATGAAAAGACCCCGAATACGGGGGTATCCCGAAGTCAAAAATGGTCGCCGCGTCGCCTGGTCAAACTAAAGTCTCACGTGAGACTTTTCGTCAAGGAAAATGCGGGGTAACGTCGTGTTGTGCGGTGCCTACGAGGTGATGACCATGTCGACGCGCTGGAATTCCTTGAGATCGGAATAACCGGTGGTGGCCATCGCCTTGCGCAACGCACCGACGATGTTGACCGTTCCATCGGCGCGGCGGGATGGACCGTTCATGATCTCAGCGAAAGATGCCGACCTGATTCATGATGTGGCGTTCACCGCGCGGCAGTTCCGAGTGCCAGGCTTCCGCTCCCCAGTGCGCGCCTTGTCCGGGTGCATCGGTGGCACGTGCGAAAACAGAACCGACCATCGCAGCATCCGCACCACACGCGAATGCCTTGACAATGTCGCCACTAGATCCCATGGATCCATCGGCGACCACGTGCACGTATCTGCCACCGGATTCGTCGAGATAGTCGCGGCGTGCGGCGGCAACTTCGGCAACCGCAGTTGCCATCGGGTACGCGAATACCGATGACGTCTGCAGTGGTGTGACTGGCGCCGCCACCAAAACCAACGAGCACGCCGGCGGCACCGGTGCGCATCAAATGCAATGCCGCTTGTCGGGTACTGCAACCACCGACGATCACCGGAACGTCAAGTTCGTGGATGAACTCCTTGAGATTGAGTTGCTCGCCATTGCTGGTGACGTGTTCGGCGGAGACTGTGGTGCCGCGGATAACGATGATGTCCGCACCGGCTTTGGCCGCGATGGGTGCAAGTTCCGCGGTGCGCTGCGGGGAGACGGCAACCGAGACGGTGATACCGGCGTCCTTCATCTCGTCGATCCGCTGCTTGATGAGCCCGGGATCCACGGCAGCCTGCGCGTAGATGCGCTGCAGATGCGCGGTTGCAGTCGCGGCGTCCTCGGCGGCGATCTGGGTGAGCAGCGGGGCCGGGTCGGCGTAGCGGGTCCACAAACCCTCGAGGTTGAGCGAGGCCAGGGCACCCAAACTGGCCAGTTCGATGGCGCTGGCCGGGGAGACCACCGAGTCCATCGGGGCAACCAGCAGCGGAGTGGGGAAGGAGTAGGCGTCGATGTTCCAGGCGGTGGAGACGTCCTCGGTGTTGCGGGTGCGCCGGCTGGGGGCAATCGCGACCTCGTCGAACGAGTAGGAGCGGGCGGCTTCTTTCGAGCCGCCGATAAGCACATCGGCCATGGTTACCGCCCTGAGTAGTTGGGGGCTTCGAGCATCATCTGCACATCGTGCGGATGGCTCTCGCGGAGTCCGGCCGCGGTGATCTGCACGAAGCGGCCACGTTCGATGAGTTCGGCGATGGTCGCGGTGCCGGCGTAGCCCATGGCAGCCCTGAGACCGCCCACGAGTTGGTGCGCAACGGCGGACAGCGGTCCGCGGTAGGCGACCATTCCCTCAATACCTTCGGGCACGAGTTTGTCGTCGCTGAGAACGTCGTCTTGGAAGTAGCGGTCCTTGCTATACGAACGAGCCTGGCCGCGCGATTGCATCGCACCGAGGGAACCCATGCCGCGGTAGGACTTGAACTGCTTGCCGCTCACGAACACGACATCGCCGGGGGCTTCCTCGCAGCCAGCCAGAAGCGAGCCGAGCATCACGGTGCTCGCGCCGGCCACGATCGCCTTGGCGATGTCGCCGGAGTACTGAATGCCGCCGTCGCCGATCACCGGAACACCCGACGGGGAGCACGCCCGATACGCCTCATTGATCGCTGTGATCTGCGGGACTCCCACACCCGCCACCACGCGGGTGGTGCAGATGGATCCAGGGCCCACGCCCACTTTCACGCCGTCGGCACCGGCATCGACAAGAGCCCTCGCACCTTCGAACGTGGCGACGTTGCCACCCACGATGTCGATACTCGTTTCCTTCTTCAACCGGCGCACCATGTCGAGCACCGCACTCGAATGTCCGTGCGCAGTGTCGACAACCAGGAAATCAACGCCAGCCTCAACAAGTGCACTCGCGCGCTTCTCGGCGTCCTCCCCCACACCAACCGCGGCACCGACAACCAGCCTGCCGTCGGCGTCTTTGGTTGCATGCGGGTACTTGTCCGACTTAACGAAATCCTTGACCGTGAAAAGACCTTTGAGTTTGTTGTCCGCATCGATGAGCGGCAGCTTCTCGACCTTGTGTTGCGCAAGAAGAGCAAGTGCGTCGTTGGGATCGATACCCACTGGAGCGGTGACCAGTGGCATGCGCGTCATGACTTCGTGTACAGGACGCGACATGTTCTCTTCGAAACGCATATCGCGGTTAGTCACGATCCCCTGCAGAACGCCCGACTCATCGACAACCGGCACGCCGGAAATTCGGTAGCGGCCGCACATCGCATCGACGTCGGCCAGGGAATCATTCGGGCTGCAGGTGATCGGGTTACCGACCATGCCTGCTTCGGATCTTTTGACCAGATCGACCTGCCCGGCTTGCTCGTCAAGCGGCAGGTTGCGATGGAGCACTCCCACTCCACCCTGGCGTGCCATGGCAATGGCCATGCGGGCCTCGGTGACGGTGTCCATCGCACTGGACACCAGCGGCATCTTGACCGCAATGTTCCGGGTGACGAAGCTCGAGGTGATGACGTCGCTGGGGACGATGTCTGATTCCCCGGGGAGCAACAGGACGTCGTCGAAGGTCAGCCCCTTAAGGGCGAACTTTTCGTCCCCTGCGCCAGCCACAGCGCCAGGCTACTCACATACCCACGGCACGAGCGAGGCGTGTCACGGTCTCGGTGAGGTCGCCGGTCACGCCAACGCCAGGCGGAGGAGTCCCGGCCCAGCCTGGGCCGCCGGCGATAACCGTGGGAGCCGGTCGCAAGGTGGTGAGGTCGGTCAGCACCGATACGCGTGCCGAGCCGGGAATCTGAGCCCACACGAACACCGCCGCAGGTCCGGTTCGGCGCGCAGCCTGGGTCAGCGCCTCCTGCGGCACCCGGGCGCCGAGCATGCGCGTCCCGATACGACGTTCGGCGAGTGCTGCGGCGACGGCCCACAGCGGGAGGAAGTGTGATTCTTCGTCGGATGCCGACAGCAAAACAAGTCGGGAGTTGACCGGCTCTTTCAACTCGCGCGTTCGCTCTGCAAGAACCGAATGCACGGAGTCACTGAGCACGTGCTCAACGTCGATAGCCCGTCCACTTGTTTCCCACCGTTGCCCAACACCGGTCATCACCGGAACCAGCAGGTGATCCCACGTGGAAATAACGCCGCGGCGATCAATGGCTTCGCGGATGATGCGTTGGCAGGCCATTCCGTCGAGGGCAAGCGCGGCACGAGCGAGCCCACGTGACGCCGGAGTGCCACCGGGAATCGGGATGACTTGACCGCCACCGCTTCTCCCGACGGATTCCGTGCCCGGTGCACGTGCATCCATACTCGCAGCGATATCAGTGACCGGCGTGAGCGTTGACGGGTCAACATCCAACGCGATCGCTTCCTTGGCGGCATCACTGGGCGGAATACCCGCGAGCACCAATTTGCGCATGTGCTCGAGCCGGGTCAGGTCGATGGCGGTGTAGCGGCGATGAGATCCAGCGCGGTGCTCCGATGGGCCCAAGCCGTACCGACGATCCCAGGTTCGCAAGGTGGCCGGGGCAACGCCCAGGCGGCGGGCCACCGCGGCCACGGACAAACCCGGGCCCGAGGATCGCTCCCCTGAATCGTGCAACTCCACCATTTCACTTGCCACGGCGACATTGTCCAAGGGAATGTCTCGTTCCGCATCTGCGCCCGATATAGGGCATTTCCACCGACAAATCGTTTCAGAAACCGTTTCTACATTGTTCAACTTAAAATCTTGACTAATGTATGAAGCGGTTGATATCGTTTCACTCCGTTACTCGAAGGAGCAGTCATGGCAGATGTTTCACGGCTTCCTGGCCCCAATGCGGACATTTGGGACTGGCAGTTGGATGGCGCCTGCCGAGGCGAGGATCCGGGGATCTTCTTCCATCCCGAGGGTGAACGCGGGCCGGCCAGGGCCGCTCGTGAAGCCGCGGCGAAGACCGTCTGCGCTAGCTGTCCGGTTCGGATCCAGTGCGCCGCCCACGCCCTTGAAGTACGTGAGCCCTACGGGGTGTGGGGCGGACTTTCCGAGGACGATCGCGAGGCCATCTACACCGGCAGCCGTCGCTTACCGGTTGCCATCTAACGAACTCCCCAGGACACACAAACTCTCTCCATCCCTCCTCACACAAACGAAGGGCGCCGGTGATTCCGGCGCCCTTCGTTGTTGATCGGTTCTTGTAGGACTGTCCGCCTAATGGCTATGCCCGTGGTGGGAGTGACCGTGACCGGCCTCCGGCTCATCGTCTTCGGGCTTCTCCACAACGAGTGCTTCGGTGGTGAGCAGCATCGCGGCGATAGACGCCGCGTTTTCCAATGCTGAGCGCGTGACCTTCACCGGGTCAATGACGCCCTGCGCGATCAGATCGCCGTATTCACCTGTGGCCGCATTCAGACCGTGGCCAGCTGGCATCTCGGCAACCTTGGCAACCACTACATAGCCGTGATCGCCGGCGTTCTCCGCGATCCAACGCAGTGGTTCGGAAACCGAACGACGCACAATGCCCACACCTGTTGCTTCATCGCCGGTAAGGCCGAGGTTGCCGTCCAGTACTCCCGCGGCCTGGACGAGAGCAGTACCACCACCGGAGACGATGCCCTCTTCGATGGCCGCGCGCGTTGCTGAAACGGCGTCCTCGATGCGGTGCTTCTTCTCTTTGAGTTCCACCTCGGTGTGACCTCCCACTCGGATGACCACAACGCCGCCGGCGAGCTTTGCCAAACGCTCCTGCAACTTCTCGCGATCCCAATCCGAATCAGAGTTTTCGATCTCGCGCTTGATCTGCGCAACACGATCCGTTACTGCTGAGTGATCACCGCCACCGTCGACGATGGTGGTGTTGTCCTTGGTAACAACGATGCGACGGGCAGAACCCAGAACGTCGAGATCCACCTGGTCAAGCTTCAAGCCGACCTCAGGAGAGACGACCTGCGCACCCGTCAAGATCGCGATGTCCTGAACGATCGCCTTGCGGCGATCACCAAAGGCCGGGGCCTTCACAGCACAAGAAGTAAACGTGCCACGAATGCGGTTCACCACCAACGTGGACAGCGCCTCGCCTTCAACATCTTCGGCGATGATCAACAACTGTTTCCCCGACTGAACAACCTTTTCCAGCAGCGGGAGGATCTCGCTGACCGCGGAGATCTTGCCCTGCACCAGCAGGATGCGAGCGTCTTCGAGAACCGCTTCCATCCGGTCGGCATCGGTTACGAAGTAGGGAGAGATGTAGCCCTTGTCGAACTGCATGCCCTCGGTGAATTCCATCTCCATCGCAGTGGTGCTGGACTCCTCAACGGAGATAACACCGTCCTTGCCCACCTTGTCGAAGGCGTCGGCGATCATGCCGCCAATCTCATCGTCTTGGCTGGAGATGGTCGCAACCTGGGCGATCTCTTCCTTGCCATTGACCTCGCGGGCCATATCAATGAGCTTGTCAGTCACAGCCTTCACTGCCTGGTCAATACCGCGCTTGAGCGACATCGGGTTCGCGCCAGCAGTGACCTGCTTCAAACCGTCGTGCACCATCGCTTGCGCGAGCACGGTCGCGGTGGTGGTGCCATCGCCGGCGATGTCATTTGTCTTGGTGGCAACTTCCTTGGCCAACTGCGCGCCTAGGTTCTCGTACGGGTCTTCCATCTCGATCTCGCGCGCGATGGTCACGCCGTCGTTGGTGATCGTGGGGGCTCCCCACTTCTTGTCGATGACCACGTTGCGACCCTTCGGGCCGAGCGTCACCTTGACTGCGTCGGCGAGGGCGTCGACGCCGCGCTCAAGGCTGCGGCGGGCGGCTTCGTCGAATTCCAAAATCTTGGACATGTTCTTCCTTGGTCTAGGGGAGTTGATCGATTCGAAAAAACGTGAACCCCGACCCCGCGTGGGGACCGGGGCTCACGACAGTTATTAGCGAGTCAACGCGAGTGATGCCTACTTCTCGACGACGGCGAGAACGTCGCGCGCCGAAAGGATGAGGTAATCCTCGTTGTTGTACTTCACTTCGGTGCCGCCGTACTTGCTGTAGATAACGACGTCACCAACTTTGATGTCGAGCGGGATCCGCTTGACCCCGTCCTCGTCAAAACGCCCCGGGCCCACTGCCAAGACCTTGCCCTCTTGGGGCTTTTCCTTGGCGGTGTCGGGAATGACGAGACCTGAGGCAGTGGTCTGCTCGGCTTCGAGTGTTTGGACCAGAATCCGGTCCTCGAGTGGCTTTATGGAAACCGACACGGTTGCATCCTCCGGATGAGTCGGCGGCCGCCCTTGCGGGCGGGATTCGGCTAGGACTGTTGGCAGTCTCACAGGGAGAGTGCCAATGAGAACAGTACGCCGGCGTTAGCACTCTGTCAATTCGAGTGCCAAGCGCGTCGCCCTGCCAGGATCACCGGGTGGATGCCGTTGACGCTGCGGTCGATATTCCGGGCTTGGTCGAACTCGCCCGGCTGCCAGGAATCTCCCGTGGGGAGCTTCTCGCCGATCTGACCCAGGCCGATCTGACCCAGGCGGAGCCGCTCCAGGCGGTGACCACGCTGCGGCGCGAGCGCCCGGACCTATCCCCCACCTTGGCCTCGGCCGTCATTGCCCAGCGTGGCTACCAAGCAAAGGCCAAAGCCCTGGGGGCGCTTCCCGAAGGTGGCCCGTGGCTGACCACGGAAGTGGGGCTGGAACAGGCAAGTAGGCCGGAGGTTGCCGAGCACCGAGCTGCCACGCTGGCCGCGGCCGGGGTGCGCGCCGTGGTGGACACGTGCGCCGGAATAGGGATGGATTCTCGGGCTTTTCTTGCTGCTGGGCTCGAGGTTGTCGCCTTCGAACGCGACCCGGTCACATTCGAGGTATGCCGGGCAAACCTCGAGCACGCGGTGGAGGTTTTCGGCGGGCGGGCGGGCATCGAATGCACAGATTCGACGGAGGCCGGGGTGATCGCTGCCGCTGTTGCGGCGTTGCCCTCACCCGTGGCGGTGTTCGTCGACCCCGCTCGCCGCGGTGCGCACCGTCCCGTCGACGGCACCCGTTCGCGAAGTGAACGGGACAAAGAGTTGTGGTCCCCACCGTGGTCGTTCGTGGAACACATACGTGATCAGTTCGCATGCATTGCCGTCAAGACCCCGCCGGGCTTCAACCCCGATGCGCAGTGGAAGGCCGAGTGGGTGGCGGTGGGCAGTTCGGTTGTGGAGTGCGCGCTGTATTCACCGCCGGCATCGAAGGGGGCAGAGCGCACCGCAACAATCCTGAGCGACAGCAATGAGTGGAGTCTGGACTTCGATATCGATGCCGTGCGTCCGACTGCCTTCGGGCTGCGCGGCTTCCTGGCCGAGGTGCACCCGGTGGCGCGCAGGACCGGGGCTCTTGCGCAGATCTGCGCCGATGCACCGAACCTGGCGCCGGTGACCGATGCAACGATGTGGATCACGGCGGATTCCCCCGAACCAGCAAGCCCTGCACTGCGTTGGTTCGAAGTTCTCGGTTTCGGTTCACTGGATCAGGTTGCATCGATGTGCCAGGAGCGTGGCATCGAGCGGGTTGCCCTCAAAACAGTTGAGTCCAAGCGTTCCCAGGGTGATATCCGCACGCGGCTGGGACTTGCCGACGGTGATGAGTATGCGATCGTCGTGATTGCAGAGCTTCGCGACTACGTGCTCGTCAGGAGAATGCAACAGACGTAACGGGCATGCTGGAGGTGGCCGGAAAACCTGGGCTGGTGGGTGCAACACCATGTCGGATCAAACGCGCACCGAGCGCGGCAACCATGGCACCGTTATCGGTGCACAGATCCGGTCGCGGGACGCGCAGTATGAGGCCCGCGGATTCAGCGCGATCACCGGTGAGTGCACGCAGCCGCGAGTTCGCGGCCACCCCTCCCCCGAGCACCAGGTGTTCGATCCCGTGCGTCCGGCATGCCTCCACCGCCTTGCGCGAGAGCACATCGGCCACCGCTTCTTGGAAACTCGCGGCTACGTCGGCCACCTGTCGGTCGCTCACCGGTTCGCCGAGTGAGGCCACTAAGCGAGTAACCGCGGTCTTGAGTCCGGAGAAGGAGAAATCGAATCGATGATCGGGATCGTGAGCTAGCCCACGCGGCAGATCGAAGGCCGACGGGTCACCCTCTCGGGCGGCGCGATCGATATGCGGACCGCCCGGGAACGGCAGGCCCAGCACCCGAGCTACCTTGTCGAATGCCTCGCCGGCAGCATCGTCCAAAGTCTGACCCAGCGGCTGGATGCGATCTCCCTCAAGGAGCACCAAGGACGAGTGCCCACCAGAAACCAACAGCGCAATAACCGGATCGGGGAGTTCTCCGTGCTCCATTTCATCGACCGCCACGTGCGCAGCGAGGTGGTTGATGCCGTACAGGTCCACCCCCAACCCGCTAGCCAGACCCTTCGCCGCGGCAACACCCACCAACAGTGAACCGACAAGACCGGGTCCTGCGGTCACGGCCACCGCATCCACATCGGTCAATGCGATACCCGCCCGCTTGCAGGCAGCATCGATGGTGGGGCCGATCGCATCAACATGCGCCCTACTGGCCACCTCCGGCACAACGCCACCAAAACGGGCCTGCTCATCGATACTCGAGGCGATCACGTTCGCGCGCAGCTCACCGTCGACCACGATGCCCACACCCGTTTCATCACACGACGTCTCGATGCCCAAAACCACCGGTGCACTACTCATGCGGTGACTCCATCGGTCAAGTCAGGAAGCGGCCGGCAACGCATAATCAGGGCATCGCTGCCGTCGGGGTAGTAGCGGCTTCGCGTTGCGATGGTTTCGAATCCAGCGCCGGCGTACAACTTCTGCGCTCCGGTGTTGTCCGCGCGCACTTCCAAGATCATCGATGTAGCCCCTCGTTCGCGTGCACACCCGAGCATCCTCGCCAGCAAGCGCCGACCGATTCCGGCTCCTTGATTGTGGGGATCAACGGCCAGGGTTTGCAGGTCACTATCGGGGCTGATCGTGGAAATACCCGCGTACCCAAGCACGGCGCCGTCGTCGTCGGCCACTACGTAGTCGCGCGTCTGGCCAGCCAACTCGCGCCAGAACTGATCGACGCTCCAACAGTCCTGCGGAAAGCACGCCTGTTCGATGTGGTGCACGCGTGGGATGTCCCACCACCTCATCGGACGAACGGTCATCACGATGAACCTCCGGCTGCCTTTGCTGCCGGCGTCTTTGCGGAAATCGTGATGTCCGGGGCGCGCAGGTACAGCGGACGCGGCGCGAGCAACGGGCCGGCCGGAACCGTTACATCCGAGGCATCGGCCCCGTGCGGTGCCCACTGATGGGCGGTTGCCGTAGGCGCAAGACCGTCTGCGAGATAGCCGGCTACGCGCGCCGCCATCAGCGCCGGATCCACCTGCCGTTCGCGCACCACAGGAACATCGAAGTCAGTTATGTCTCGTGCCATCACCTGGGGACCGGCGAGGCGCATGGCAGTTGAGTCGTATCGAGCCCAGTAGATCTCGTTTCGGCGGGCATCGGTGGCGACCACGAAATCACCTGCATGCACGTGCTCGTCTACAACGGCCCAGGCGATAGCATCAAGGGAGCACACGCCCACCACCGAGCACTGCCAGGCTCTCCCTAGCCCAATCGCGAACGCAATCCCCACCCGCAGACCGGAGTACGGACCCGGGCCAACGCCCACGGCAATGGCTTCAGGCTGCTGCCCGGCAAGGTGGTGCTGCACCTGCAGCATTAACCCATCGATCACTTCGGCGTGCTTGCGGCCACCTTCTTCGAACACCGCGAAACCCGGTTCGCCTGATCGCCCAAGACCCATACTTGTGACCGGCCCCGAGGTATCGATGGCGAGTACGAGGCTGCTCGTGATCATGTTGATTGCTCAACAGCAGCAAGCAACCGAGCCGAACGGGGGCCGTGCGATTGGATCGACAAAATACGTGCATCACCCTCGCCGCTGATACGCACATCGAGGTGGTCCGCCGGCAGCGCAGCCACTACCCGCTCGCCCCATTCGATGACCGTGGCAACCGACTCCAGATCAAGATCGAGGTCATCCCACTCATGCAGCGAGGAAATGCGATTCGAGGAAATGCGATACGCATCAACGTGCACAAGTCCCACACCCGAAGTACCGATGGGCATTTCCCGTGCAACCACGAACGTAGGGCTGGTCACCGGATCCTCGATACCCATTCCCTGCGCAAGGCCCTGAGTGAACGTGGTCTTCCCGGCGCCAAGTTCCCCGGCGAGCACCACCACATCACCTGGGGTCAACGCCTGACCAAGCACCTCGCCTATGCACCTAGTTCGCTCGGGTGATTGGGACGATATTTCCACCCGCGTTCTCACGCCGCCCCACGGGTTGCGACCAGATCTCGTCGGACGCGGGCGATAAGTCCGGCGAGCAATTCGCTCACCTCGTGTGGTCGTTCCAGCATCACCATGTGACCGCTATCCCCGAGCACCGCGAACTCCGCTCCCGGGACTGCAGCGACGATCTCTTCGCTCAGTTCCGGTGGCGTGAGTCGATCCGATGCACCAACGATCACCAGCAGTTCGGCGTTTTGGAAAATCGGTAACACAGCATGCTTGTCGTGTTCATGTAGTGCGGGAAGAAAATCGGCAACCACCTCCAACGACGTTCCTGCGAGCATGCGCGCTACAAAGCGCCCGGCTTGATCGGATGCCGGAGAACCGAAGGAATACACGCGAGTGAGCAATAGGCCCAGATCGCTATCGGACCACCCTTGAACAAGGTGCTCGCGCTCCGCGAGGAACTCCGCGATCGGGGGCGCCCAGGACTGCACCAATCGACCCAGCGGACCGGGCATACCGAGCGTGTTCGCTCGAACCCCGCCTGCTGTTGTCGCAACGAGCGCCACCCCGCGAACCCGCGAGCCGATTTGATCGGGATGCTGCTGCGCGTAGGCCATGACAGACATGCCGCCCATCGAGTGGCCCACGAGCACGATCGGTCCTTCGGGGACCACCGCTTCGATGACGGCTGCTAAGTCACTGCCCAACTGATCAACGTGGTGGGTATCGAATTCGGCCTTGGTGGAACGGCCATGGCTGCGCTGGTCATAGAAGACCAAACGCGCGCTGCCCCGCAAATCTCGTCGCTGGTAATGCCAGGAATCTTGGGTGAGTGCATAGCCGTGGCAAAACACCACGGTGAGATCGGCAGCCGAGGGATCATCGGGATCATCGGGTTCATCAGGTTCATCCACTTCCACGTGCAACCGGGTGCCGTCGGCAGTGATCAATTCGCGCACCTCACCGCGCAGCGTGCCCAGACCTTCGTCGTCGTCGTCGAGCCGCGCTGAGCGCCGGATCAGTGCACGTTCAGCTAACACACCCACGGCAGCGCCAGCAGCGAGCACACCCGCGGCTGCCACCCCACGGCCGGCAACACGCATCGCAGAAGTCAGATCCATCGGCGCCATTGTTGCCGATCGACCACGAGAAGTGGTGCTCCGACTACCGGCTATACGTATTTGCGCGGGACCCGAGGGCCGATGCGCGTCACGATCTCGTATCCGATCGTGCCTGCCCACTGCGCCCAGTCCTCGGCCGTTGGCTCACCGTGGTTACCCGCACCGAACAGCACGACCTCATCCCCCGGGCGGTCAGCGGCGTTCGAGCCGAGGTCCACCACGAATTGGTCCATCGCGATCACGCCGAGAACTGGGCACCGCCGGCCATGGATGAGCACCTGCGCTGCGTTCGATGCTGCGCGCGGGATGCCGTCGGCATAACCCACCGGCACCAACCCCACGGTGGTGGGCGAGGTGGCCGTCCATGTTCCGCCGTAGGAAACCTTGTCGCCTATGGCGATCGTCTTGACGCTGGCCAACCGTGCGCGCAGCGTCATGGCCGGTCGTAAACCCAGGGCTTGCGCTGAGCCCAGCCCGGTGCCCGGCGTCACTCCATAGATCGCGATTCCGGCTCGGACGAGATCGAATGCGCAATCGGGTCGGTTGATTGCAGCGGCGCTATTCGCAATGTGACGAACCTGAGGCTCCACGCCGCTGGCTGTGGCAACGCCGAGTGCATCAAGGAATGCCAGCCGCTGCGCATCGGTCATCGGATCTTCGGGTTCATCGGCGCTGGCCAGGTGCGACCAGATGCCCACGATCTCCACGTGCCCCTCATCCTGGGCAACGCGGGCAGCCTCAAAGACCGAGCCCCACGACGAGCGTGGAACTCCGTTTCGCGTCAGACCGGTGTCGACCTTGATGTGAATGCGCGCTCGCTTTGCCCAACCCGCGCGCTGCAGAAACAACGTCGATCAAGGACTGTTCGCACGAGATGGACAGATCCACGTCGGCGGCGATGCAATCCATCACACCCGGGTCACCCGGTACCCACAGCCACGCCAATAAACGTCCGCGGTCACCAGCTGCGCGAAGTTCGAGCGCCTCGGAGGGCAACGCCACACCCAGCCATTGCGCTCCGCTCTCTCGCAACATTCGGGCTACCTGCAATGCACCGTGGCCGTATCCATCGGCCTTGACGATCCCCATGACCGGGACACCCGCGCTCGACAAGCGCTCGTAGTTTGCAGCAATCGCGCCAAGTTCGATGACCGCTTCGGCACGGGTTGGATCGGCGGTCACAGATCGAAGCCTTCCAGGTTCCCGGTACGAATGGCCGCGATCGCTTCCGGCACTGCTGCACTGATGTCGATAGCGGTGACCGGGCGCTCACCCGCAGCAGCAATTCGCCCGCACAGTCCGTGCAACCACACCGCTGCGGCAGCGGTTTCCGCAGCGTCATCGTGCGGATTCGCTGCCAGGAGGCCAGCCATCAATCCGGTTAAGACATCGCCGCTACCGGCGTACGCCAGATCAGGGGTTCCCATCGGGTCGACGAAAACCGCACCATCGGGGCTAGTGACGGTGGTGGCCGGTCCTTTGCGGACCACGATCACACCCCACGAGGCCGCAACCTCGGCTGGCTGCTGGCTCTGCACCGAATAGTCGTAGGTACTCCCCTTCGTGCGGCGTCAGCACGGTGGTCAGCCCTCGATCCGCACGAGCACGAATACCCGCTCGAAGATCCTCACTCGAAGCAACGCAATGCAACGCACCAGCATCCAGCACGATGGGTGTGGGCTCTTGGAGCATCATCGCCACTGTTTGCGCATCGGCATCGGTGAAGCCAGGACCGCACCCCCAGGCGCGCACGCGTTCGTCGCTTCGTGCATCTCTTGGATCGGCCACAACATCGGGGAATGCTTCCACCACGCGAAGCGCCAACCCATCGCCTCGATCCAGGTAGCGCACCATGCCCACACCGCTGTAACGGGCTGCACCCACCGACAGCACCGCTGCGCCCGGGTACGCGGCGCTTCCGGCGGCGATGCCCACCACCCCGCGGCGGTACTTGTGATCATCGGGTTGCGGTGCAGCGACGAACCCCGCAACGTCGAGCAGATCAAGAACGCGCATGGCCGGTTCAGGCAGGTCGTCGTTGAGCCCGATATCCACCAGGTGCACCGCACCGGCGTTCTCGCGCCCGGGGTGCAAAAACAACCCTGACTTGTAGCAGCCGAAGGTGACGGTCACATCTGCTTCAAACGCAACACCGTCGATCGAGCCGTCGTCCACGCCGATACCGCTGGGGATGTCCACGGCTATGCGCAACGCATCTGACGCATTTGCCGCCATCACCGCAGCGGCCGCAGGTTCGCGTAGGCCACCTCGGGCACCAATGCCCACGACCCCGTCCACGATCACGTCGGCCTGCTCCAGTAAGCGATCGACATCGTCAACCGATGCCAGGTGCCCACCTGTCTGCACCAGCGCCTGCGCGCCCTCGACGTGCCAGGAATCCGACACCGGCACTGCGGTAACAGCCATACCGCGCGAACTCAGGTAGGCACCGGCGAAGAGTGCATCGCCGCCGTTGTTTCTCCCGCCAACAAGCAGAACTACGCGGGCTCCCACAACAGATCCGCGCACGTCGGTCACCAGGCGAAGGATGTGCGTGGCGAGTCCGCGCGATGCGATCTGCATGAGCGAGCCCTCGGGAACCCGCGCGAGCAAACGGTCCTCGGCCCGACGGACCACATCTGCGGGGTACAGCCCGAACATCACTCCACCGTGACGGACTTAGCCAAGTTGCGCGGTTGATCCACGTCGTGGCCTTTGACGGTGGCGAGTTCGCACGCGAAGACCTGCAGCGGGACCGTGGAGACCAACGGCTGCATCAAGGTGGGCGTTTCTGGGACGCGGATGATGTGGTCGGCGAACGGCACGATCGATTCGTCGCCTTCTTCTGCGATGGCAATGACCACGGCGCCGCGGGCCCGAACTTCCTGGATGTTAGACACGATCTTGTCGTGCAGCACCGCTCGCCCGCGCGGAGACGGCACCACCACGATTACCGGAACGCCATCTTCGATCAGCGCAATGGGCCCGTGCTTCAACTCACCCGCCGGAAAGCCTTCGGCGTGCATGTACGCCAGTTCCTTGAGCTTGAGTGCACCTTCGAGGGCAACCGGGTAGCCCACATGGCGGCCGAGGAACAGCACCGAGGTTGCATTCGCGAACTCCTGCGCCAGCGCGCGAACCGGCTCAACTGTGTCCAAAACGAGGTCGACCTTCTGCGGCATGTCACTGAGATCAGCCAGTACCGCACGGATCTCGTCTTCAAACATCGTGCCGCGGGCCTGGGCCAAATACAGACCCACCAAATAGGCGGCGATGATCTGCGTCAAGAACGCTTTGGTGGAGGCAACGGCAATCTCCGGGCCGGCGTATGTGTAAACAACGGCGTCGGATTCGCGCGGAATAGTCGAGCCCACGGTGTTACATATCGCGAGCGTGCGCGCGCCCTGCGCTTTCGCGTGACGCAGGGCCATCAGCGTGTCCATCGTCTCGCCGGACTGAGAGATCGCGATGACGAGTGAATCCGGTCCCACGATGGGATCGCGGTAGCGAAACTCACTGGCAAGTTCGACATCCACGGGCAGTCGGGTCCAATGCTCGATCGCGTATTTGGCGACCATGCCGGCATGCGCTGCCGTGCCACAGGCGATCACCACCACTTTGGTGATGTCGCGCAGCACGGCGTCGTCGAGATTCGCCTCATCGAGTTGGATTCGGTGCTCGGCATTGATGCGTCCGCGCAGAGCATCGGCTACTGCCTTGGGCTGTTCGGCGATCTCCTTGAGCATGAACAGGTCGTAGCCACCCTTCTCCGCGGCCGACGCATCCCAATCGATGGTGAAGGGCTTCGCTTGGACCACGTTGCCGGAGAAGTCGGTGACCTCAACACCATCGGAGCGGACAATCACGATCTGGTCTTGTCCGAGTTCCAGCGCGTTACGCGTGTGTTCGACGAACGCGGCAACGTCGCTGGCCAGGAAGTTCTCACCCTCCCCCAGTCCGACCACAAGAGGCGAGTTGCGCCGCGCACCCACCACCAACGTGGGATCGTTCGGATCCATCGCAACCAGCGTGAAAGCACCCTCGAGCCGGTGGCACACCACCTGCATCGCGCGCGGTAGATCACCATCTACATCCGGAAGCGCGCGGGCCAGCAAGTGCGCGACCACTTCAGTATCGGTTTCAGACGACAGTTGAACGCCGGCATCGGTGAGTTCGGTGCGTAGCGCTGAGAAGTTCTCGATGATGCCGTTATGGATCACGGCCACGCGTCCGTCTTCACTCACGTGCGGGTGCGCATTGTGATCGGTCGGACCACCGTGGGTTGCCCAGCGGGTGTGACCGATCCCGGTGGTGGACTGAGGGAGCGGATCTTGTCCCAGGAGGGTCTCGAGGTTGACGAGTTTGCCCGCCTTCTTGCGGACCTCGAGGCGCCCTTCGCTGATCACCGCCACGCCAGCGGAGTCGTAACCGCGGTACTCCAGGCGGCGCAGGCCGGCAACCACAACCTCGAGGGCCTGCTTCTCACCTACGTAGCCCACGATCCCGCACATGCCCGCAAGACTACGCCCGAGGTGACAAGGTAGGGCCGTGCTGACGGTGCGGGTCTCTTGTCCTGCGGATCTTGCGCAGCGCTGTGAGGAGATCCTGCGCGCCGCTCCCAGCCTGACCTCCTTCTCCCGCTACAGCGGGGCGAGCATCGATCCCCCCGGGGATGTCTTCGAAGCCCAGGTGGAGCGCGACTCGGTCAACGATCTGGTCGGAGCGCTGACAGATCTAGGTGTGCAGGACGCCGGGACCATCCAGATTTTGCAGCCAGGGTCGTGGGTGTCCCAGCGAGCTTTCGAAGCCGAACAGCAATCCCCCGACGCGGACAACGTGGTGTGGCCGCAGGTGATCGAGCAGGCCTACGAACAGTCGCGGATCACGCCTATCTTTCTGGCCTTCATGACGATGGCCACGCTGCTGGCAGCCATCGCGGTCATCACGGACTCACCGATCTTGGTGATCGGCGCGATGGTGCTCGGTCCGGAGTTCATGGCCGTGATCGCCCTGGGACTGGCCCTCGTGAGGAAACGCCGCGGTCTCCTTCGTCAGGCTGCCCGCACGCTGATCCTCGGCTTTGCTTTTTCCATCACCGTAACTGTTGGATTCGTGGCACTTGCTCGAATAACCGGGTTGGCCACGATGACAGACATTGACGCCCCCCGCCCCGGTGTTTCCTTCATCTACTCACCCAACGCCTGGTCCTTGATCGTTGCGGTAATCGCTGCAGCAGCCGGTGTGCTCGCACTCACGTCTTCCCAGTCCACCGGAATCATCGGGGTGTTCATCTCGGTGACGACTATTCCGGCATCGGGAAACATCGCGGTGGGCATCGTGTTCGCTCAGTGGAACGAGGTGCTCGGAAGTGCGTGGCAGCTCGGGATCAATCTCACCGGCATGGCCATTGCTGGTTGGCTGACCTTGGTGCTACGTCAATGGATGTCGAAACGAACTAGTCGATTGCTAGCTCAGCGCTCACCACGGCGGCTATGGCGCCGGCAAGCCGCTCAGCGTCCTCACTCGTAGCCGCTTCCACCATCACCCGGATCACTGGTTCGGTTCCCGACGGTCGAAGCAGCACCCGGCCACGACCTGCCAGTTCATCCTCGGCCTGCATCAAGGCAGCTCGCACCCCGGCGTTGGAATCCAGCGCGGTCTTGTCCACCCCACCCACGTTCACGAGGATCTGCGGGAACTTCTCGACCATCGCGGCCAGTTCAGCCAAAGGCAGACCCGTCTGTGCCATCCGGGCGAGCAAGTGCAGCGCAGTCAAGACACCATCGCCGGTGGTGGCGAACTCGCTCATCACCACGTGACCGCTTTGCTCACCGCCCAGTGCATAGCCACTCGCGCGCATCTCTTCTAGGACGTACCTATCCCCCACGGCCGTCTCGACAACCACGATGCCGGCCGATTCCATCGCAACCTTGAAACCGAGATTCGCCATCACGGTCGTTACAACGGTGTTGCCCGTCAAGCGTCCGCCGTCACGTAAAGAGGTCGCCAAGATCGCCAGGATGTGATCGCCGTCGATGATTGAGCCATCAGCCGCAACAGCGAGGCAACGATCGGCGTCGCCATCGTGCGCGATGCCAACGTCCGCGGAGTTCTCGATGACGGCTTTCGCGAGGGCATCAACATGCGTGGACCCGCAGCCTTCGTTGATGTTCCAGCCATCGGGTGCAGCGTGGATTGCGATCACCTCCGCACCAGCGCGACGCAACGCCTCCGGGGAGACCTCCGACGCAGCGCCGTTCGCGCAGTCCACCACCACGCGCAAACCCGACAAACTCACATCGATGGTGCCGAGTAAGTAATCCACGTACCTAGCGCCGGCGTTCGCATCTACCAACACGCGCCCAACACCGGCACCGGTAGGACGATCCCAGGGCTCGCCCAGGCGTTCCTCGATCTGATTTTCAATTTCATCGGCGAGTTTGTGACCGCCGCGGGCGAAGAACTTGATGCCGTTGTCGGGCATCGCGTTATGCGATGCGGACAACATCACACCGAGATCAGCACCCGTGCTGGCCGTCAGCCACGCAACGGCGGGGGTGGGAACGACGCCCACCACCGTGACATCCACGCCCGCGCTCGCTAGGCCGGCAACTACTGCAGCTTCGAGGAACTCTCCACTAGAGCGAGTATCCCGGCCGACGATTGCCGTGGGTCGATCGGAGGCACGTCCTTCGAACGCGCCGACGTCGGCGAGCACGTGCGCAGCCGAGACCGCGAGATCCACGGCCAGTTCGGCCGTGATGTCCCGGTTGGCGAGGCCACGCACCCCGTCGGTGCCGAAGAGTCGGCCCACAGACTTAGCGCTTGCTGTATTGCGGAGCCTTACGGGCCTTCTTAAGGCCGTACTTCTTGCGCTCCTTGGCCCGGGGGTCACGAGTGAGGAAGCCGGCCTTCTTCAACGATGGGCGGTTGTTCTCTTCATCGATCGCGCTCAGTGCACGCGAGATGCCCAAGCGCAGCGCACCGGCTTGTCCGGAAACGCCGCCGCCATGGATGCGGGCGATCACATCGAAGCGACCTTCGGCACCGAGGGTGACGAACGGCTCCTTGACCTCCTGCTGGTGCACCTTGTTCGGGAAGTACTCATCGAGCGAACGACCATTGATCGTCCACTGTCCGGTTCCGGGAACCAAGCGCACCCGAGCAACGGCTTGCTTGCGACGACCAATGGCCGCGCTTGGTGCCTGCTTGATCTCACGGGCGACCGGTGCCGAAGCGGGGGTCTCGGTGGTGTACTCCGAAGGAGCGTCTTCTTCGGTGATGTCTTCGACGATGTCGACAGTTGTCTCAGTCACGGTTGTCCTCTTCTACGTCAATACCGCGCGACTACTGCGCGACCTGGGTGATCAAATACGGCTGGGGGTTTTGCGCGGCGTGCGGATGCGCATCGCCGGAGTAGACCTTGAGCTTCTTGATCTGCTGACGGCCTAACTTGTTGTGCGGGAGCATGCCCTTGACGGCCTTCTCGATGGCGCGCTCGGGATTACTCGTGAGGAGTTCCTCATACGTGGTCGACTTCAAACCACCCGGGAAACCCGAGTGCCGGTAGGCGATCTTCTTGTCGCGCTTTTGACCGGTCAGAGCGACCTTGTCTGCATTGATGACGATCACGAAATCGCCGGTGTCCACGTGCGGAGCAAACGTGGGCTTGTGCTTTCCACGCAGCAGCGTGGCGACGTGGGTGGCAAGTCGACCGAGAACTACATCGGTCGCATCGATAACGTGCCAGCTGCGAGTGATATCGCTGGCCTTCGGGGTGTAGGTGCGCACAGGACGCCGCCTCTCGTAGGTACCGGATTCTGTACTCACCCACGGCGGGTGAGCCGTACTGAACGCCTTCCGGGCGTTCAGGCTGCCGTCTTCGGGGAAGGAGCAGCAAGGGCAAAGGCTACCGGAGCCGAGAATGTCCCCTACGCCAGGGTGATCCACACCTTGCGCAACGGTTTGGTGATGGTCCAGGTGGTCTTGGCACCCATAGGCAACAGACCTACCACTCCGGGGGCCAGGTCGATTCGTCCGCCTTCGTCGTCGGTAACCGTTCCCTCACCTTCGAGCACGACGAATACCTCCTCCACCTCCACATCAGTGGAGGTGCCCACGGAGTGCTCCCACACGCCCACTTCCATGTCACCTTCGGTGGCCTGAGCCGAAACCGCAGTGGTCACGTCCCCGCTGAGGTTGCGCTCATCGTCGAGGCGCGAGTGCTCCAGCACTATGCCTCGGCCATCGAAGGATCGGATCACTCCCCGACTGTAGGGGCGAGATCAGCACTTATGGGATAGCGCCGCGGCCGCCAAGTCCGGGTGCTCGGTTGGATCGATGGACTGGATCCGAGTGAGGAAGGCATCCGGATCGGTCTTAGATCCGTTGACCCAGGTACCCGACACCTTTACTTCCTCGGTCAACTTGTCCGAGTCCACGGTGTAGGGGTCGGCGGACAGTTGGACGAAGTCGGCGATCTTGCCCACCTCGATGGACCCCAGGTCTTTCTCGCGGAACAACTGGTGGGCAGCATTGATCGTGTGGGCCTTGAGGGCGTCGTCCAAGGTCACCTGCTGCTCGGGGCCGTGGAGAGTGCCCGAGGGAGTGCGGCGAGTGACCATGCACTGGATGTTCAGCAACGGAATGGGCGGGCTCACCGAACCGTCGTTGTGGAAGGTGACGAGGGCGCCGGAACGGAAGGCATCGCCGGCCCGCATCCACTGACTGCCGATCTCGGTCGGGAACATCTGGCCGTCGAGAAGATCACCCCAGTAGATGAACTGAGCCGGGAGCATCGAAATGGTCACGCCGAGTGAGGCGGCACGGTCGAATTGATCACCGCGACATCCACCTACATGCTCAACGCGCCAGCGGTGGTCTGTGCCGAGCAAACCGTTCACGGTCAGTGCGTGTTCGTAGGCGTCCAGCACCACGTCGAGGCCAACGTCGCCGTTGACATGGAACGCGAACTGCCAACCCATTGGCGCGTACTTCGCAAGAACCTGATCGAGTTCCGCGCGCGTGTAGTTCATCATCGCTTCACCACCTGGACCCAGAGGAATCTGTGCTGCCTTGACCACTGGTGAGTCCAAATACGGGAAGGATGATGCAATGTTTCCCACCCATGGTGAACCGTCGGCCCACAATTTGATTCCCTGCTTCCACAGCATGCCTTCCGGTGCCGCAATAGCGATCTTCTCGCCACAATCGGCCTCGATTGACATGTGATAAAGCGCCACACGAATCAACGCTTCCGATACGGAAGCGCAAGCCTCGTAACCCTTCAGCAGATTGCTCTCATACGTGTGCTCAGTAGCCATCGTGACGCCATTGCGCGCCATCAACTGGAAGAATCGGGCAAGGGACTGCAGCGGATGCGGCACGGCTTCAGCCAAGACTTTCCCTGCAGCACCTAACACCGCTGGTATCTCGTAGGCACGTCCGTTGGATGTGCCATCGGCATTGCGGCCATAGCGGGCGCCAACGGGGTCAGCTGGCGGCTTGTTGTCCGGCCAAGCATTCAGTGCAATCGTGGCGGAATTGAAGTAAGCCTCATGGCCAGAGTTGTCGATCACGGCGACCGGACGGGATGAGAAGAACGCATCGAGGTCAGCGTTAGTCAGTTCCGGGGCTCCCTGCAGTAGCCGATCCAATCCGTTGAACAACAACGCCTGACCCGCGGGCAACTCGGCATCGAGCTTCTTCCAGAAGGCCTGAACGTCGTCGTAGGTCGGGTAACCCATGTAGGGGGAAATCCAGTACGCCGGCGCTTGGGTGACTATCCCACCGAGCGCTGGATGACTGTGAGCATCGATGAAACCGGGCATTAAGACTTCCGAGCCAAGATCGGTTACCTGCACTCCCGGTGAAGCCGCCTGCACTTCCGCCAGGGTGCCCACCGCCGTGATGGTGCCGGTTGTGGTGTCGACACCCACTGCTTCGGCGCGTGGTTGGGCATTGTTCATGGTGATAACGGAAGATGCCTTCAAGATTCGGTCAGTTGCCATGATGCGTTCCTTTTCGTAGGTGAACTTCAGTTGGATGTCGCTGGCGGTTGTGCGGGGGTGGATGGTGATGCCTTTTCGGGCCTACCGACCAAGAGGACGGCAGCCAAGCCGGCTATGAGCATCAAAGCCGCGCTGACCAACATCACAGTTGTGAACGCACCCGAGTAACTCGTGACAGCATTCGCAAGTGCTTCCTTGCCTAGTTTGGTGGTGGGCTCAGTTCCCGCGCGCGCGAAGGCATTGACCGACGACACCGCCGTGCCGATCGAGTCGGGTTGCACGCCTGCGTCTGTCAGCTTCGACACCACACCACCGATGGTGAGCCGATCAACGAGAATCGTGGAGATTGCGAAACCGATGGAGTAGAAGAACTGGCCGATCGTGGTGCGCGAACTCGTGACCGGACCAAATTGCGCCGGCGGCGCCACCTTCATGATCAAGTTGCCAAAGGGAATGGACACCATGAATACCCCGGCACCGGTGGTGACTGCTCCCGGGAGGAAAGCCAGGAAAGACTTTTGGCTGCTCGCAAGAGCCAGCATCACAAAACCACTACTGGTGATGAGTGTCCCAATGAGCATCACAGTCTTATTGCTCAAGCCCTTACCCATGAGTCGACCGGTGATGAGGGCGCTCACCACACCCGCTGCGGTGAGGGGCACTTGCCAAAATGCGATATCCCGTGTGGACACTTCGGTCACGTATTGCCACAGGTTGGTCAACTGTAGAAACGAGACGGCCGTACCGAAGTTGTACACGAATCCGATGAGAATCGCCGCTATAAACAAGGGCGAGCGGAAGATGTGGACCGGATAGAACGCATTCTTGGATTTCGCCTCGTGGATGAAGAACCACGCGAAGAGGACCGACCCGATAATCAGTGGCAGCAGAGTTTCCGGTGACGTAAAGCTTCTTCCCAGTTGGCTGACGCCGTAAAGCAACCCGACGATGCCCAGTCCCAGAAGGACTTGGCCGAGTATGTCGAGTTTGACGCCTTTCAGCGCCGGCTCTGGCGGCAAGACGATAGGAACGAGGAGGAAGGCGATGACAGCCACTACGGCGGTGACGAAGAAGCCGAGCCGCCAGTTAACTCCAACGAGGAAACTTCCCAGGAACATGAAGGCCACACTGCCCACACCGATCGTGGCACCGAACACACCGAGTGCTGCCGGTAATTGGCCCGGTTTGGCGACCGCGCGGATATACGCGAAAGACGCTCCGTACACCGCGCCTAGACCAACACCGGTGATCGCTTGCCCAAGGAAGTAGATGGCCGATACGGGAGCGAGTCCGGAGATCGCACTACCCGCCGCACCGACGAGTAGAGCAGCGAGCAGGACGCGGCGGCGGCCAAGTCGATCAGCGAGCAAGCCAGTCGTGATGACCGTCGCAGCGACGAACAGCGTCTGGATACTCGCCGCAAGGGCGACTGCACCGCCGCTCATATTGAGGTCACGAGACAGCGTGATGAGTGCCGTGCTGTTGATGTTGGGCGCAGACCCTTGGATGGCGCCCATGATTCCCAAGAGTGGCACCGCCAAAGCGATCAGTCGCGGTGATTTTCCGGTTGTTGGTGCTCTGGAACTCACTTCAGACTCTCCATTTGACTAGAACCACTCTATCACACGCGACGTTTGTGGACAAACCATTTAGCAGGATTTCACTCGAAAGTGCTCTCGAGTCCATACACCAATGAGGTGTAACGTTTTCCACATGTCTCGGACCAATATTGATATCGACGACGAACTGGTCGAGATTGTCATGATGCGCTACCAACTCAAGACCAAGCGGGAAGCGGTCGACTACGCCCTGCGCAATCTCGCTGGTCAGCCCATGACCAAGGAAGAGGCCCTGGCCATGTGCGGTTCGATGCCGGACTTTGAACTGCCCGAGGATCCGGCCGACTACGAACCTGTTTTCCAGCACGAGTGGCATGACGATCCTCGCTGACACCTCCATCTGGGTGGACGGACTGCGAGCCAGTAACTCGTGGTTGCCGCAGGCACTGAGAACTCCCGGGCCAATCGCTTACACCGAACCTGTACTCATGGAGCTGCTGCTAGGTGCTCGAAACGAATCCGAATGGGAGAACCTGCGTCGATTCGTCACTGGCGGAACCTTGGTGCCTTTCGATTCCGCATCGGACTTCGACGCGGCTGCTGCGATCAATTGGGTGGGCCGACGACGTGGCCTTACCGCCGGCAAGGTTGACTGCCTCATCCTCGCCGTGGCACAGCGCGCTGATGCCAGATTCATCACGCGAGATCGCGGACAGGGTGAACTCGCACAGTTGCTCGGTATCGATCTGGCTAGCTAGTCCACGGTCCGCATCGTCCGTGTGCGCTCCTGTCGCGCAGCCCACTCGCTCTCTGGTGGATAGCCGACTTCTTCGAGGACGAGTGGGTGCGCCGGCATGACGGTCACGCCAGCTTCCCGCGCCTTTTGTTCAAGGGCCTGCTTTGGATAGTCGAGGGGCTTACGGTGTTCGCCTACAGGGATAAGCGCGCCGGCCAGACTGCGAACCATCGAATGGCAGAAGGCATCGGCGGTGACATGCATAACGGCAGTAGTGATACCTGTCTTGGAATCAGTGTCGCGTACCCAGTGCAGGTTACGGATCTCGCGCACTGTGGTGCCGTGCTCCTTGAGTTTGCAGTAGCTGGTGAAGTCGTGCTCGCCAACAAGGGCTTTCGCAGCTTGGTTCATTGCATCGATATCGAGCTGCCGTCCGACGTCTAGTTGATGACGACGGCGCAAGGGATCCGGACCCCGTGGGTCATCACAGACGGTGTAGCTGTAGCGGCGCCACAGCGCTGAGAAGCGAGCGTCGAAGTCGGTGGTGACTTCGGTCATCGCTAGAACGCAGATGTCGTCGGGCAGTGCGCGATTGATGCGCTCAGCGTTGAGTTGTTCGGTGACTTCAGCATCGAGGTGCGCAACCTGACCACGCGCATGGACTCCTGAGTCGGTGCGGCCAGCACAGGTCAGTTGGATTTCGTGCCCGGCCAGGTGCGTGAGCACCCGCTGGAGTTCACCTTGCACCGTGCGCTGATCTTGTTGGATCGCCCAGCCGGAGAAGTCCGTGCCGTCGTAGGCGATACCCAAACGAAGACGGGTGATCGAATCACTCATGACTCGCTCACCCGTCCTGCGTTGGTGCTGTGACTACTTGGTGTCGTCTGCGCCTTCTTCGGCGGCTTCCTCAGCGGCGACCTCGTCAACCGTCGCATCGACGATCTCATCGCTCACTGCTTCAGCCGCTGCGTCCTCGGCAACTGCTTCGTCAGCCGCTGCATCTTCGACAACGGTCGCTACCGCAGTCGCTTCAGCTGCCTTCTCGGCCGTCTCAGCGTTCTCTTTAGCCGCGCGCTTGGTGGCGCCGGTTGCTTCAGCAACCACCTGCTCAAGCATCGGCTCGACAAGTTCGATCACGGCCATGGGGGCGTTGTCGCCCTTGCGCGGCCCGATCTTGGTGATGCGGGTGTAGCCGCCGGGACGGCCCGCGTACTGCGGACCAATCTCGGTGAACAACACGTGCACCACGGACTTATCGCGCACGACGGTCATCACCTTGCGGCGAGCAGCGAGATCACCGCGCTTGGCAAAGGTGATCAGCCGCTCGGCGAGGGGACGCAGCCTCTTGGCCTTGGCCTCGGTCGTGGTGATCTTGCCGTGCTCGAAAAGCGCCGTCGCGAGGTTGGCGAGCATCAGCCGCTCATGTGCCGGACCACCGCCGAGACGGGGACCCTTAGTTGGCGTAGGCATGTCGTTTCTCCTTGTGAGTTCTAGAACGTGCGGTTCTAGAGCTGCTCGTCCTCTGCGTATGCGGTGTTGTCGCCTTCAGTGCCGTCGTAGTTCTCGTAAACCTCGTCGTCCTCGTCGGCGAAGTAGACGGCTGCGCCGGGATCGAATCCAGGCGGGCTGTCCTTGAGCGCCAAACCAAGACCGGCGAGCTTGACCTTGACCTCATCGATCGACTTTTGACCAAAGTTACGGATGTCCAGAAGGTCGGCCTCACTGCGGGTGATGAGTTCACCCACAGTGTGGATGCCCTCACGCTTGAGGCAGTTGTAGGAACGCACCGTCATGTCGAGTTGCTCAATCGGGGTTCCCAGCTGCTCGGCCACGAAAGCATCCGTGGGTGAAGGGCCGATGTCGATGCCCTCGGCGTCGACGTTCAACTCACGAGCCAGCCCGAAGAGCTCGACGAGGGTGTGACCGGCGGACGCAACAGCATCACGCGGACGCATGCTCTGCTTGGTCTCGACGTCGAGGACCAACTTGTCGAAGTCGGTGCGCTGCTCAACGCGAGTCGCTTCAACCTTGTAGCTGACCTTGAGAACCGGCGAGTAAATGGAATCGACCGGGATCCGGCCGATCTCCTGGCCGGGCTGCTTGTTCATGACCGAGGGGACGTAGCCGCGACCGCGCTCGACGATGAGCTCGATCTCCAACTTGCCCTTGCCATTGAGGTTGGCCAGGTGCAGATCGGGGTTGTGCACCTCAACGCCAGCCGGGGGCTGGATGTCTGCAGCAGTCACGTCGCCAGGACCCTGCTTGCGCAGGTACATGACAACCGGCTCGTCGTGCTCAGAGGAAACAACGAGTTGCTTGAGGTTCAAGATCAGCTCGGTTACATCCTCGGTCATGCCGTCGATCGTGGTGAACTCGTGGAGCACACCGTCCACGCGAATGCTGGTTACCGCTGCTCCGGGGATCGAGGACAGCAAGGTGCGACGCATTGAGTTGCCGAGCGTGTAGCCGAAGCCGGGCTCGAGCGGCTCGAGGATGAAGCGCGAACGAAACTCGCTGATCGGTTCCTCGGTCAGGATGGGGCGTTGACTAATGAGCACTGTGTCTTTTCCTTCCCGCGACGACCGCTATATGAAGTCGCGTGCTTGACGAAGTTCCAGCCTCCGGTGAGGCCAGGTGCTTACTTGGAGTAGAGCTCGACGATGAGTTGCTCTTGGACGGGGGTGTCGATGACCTCACGCTCAGGGAGCGAGTGGACGATGATGCGCATCTTCGAAGGGACCACCTCGAGCCACGCAGGCACGGGCTTCTCGCCCATCTCGGCGTGGGCGACGATGAACGGAGTCATCTCACGCGAGCCGGGACGAACCTCGATGATGTCGTTCGGCGAGACGCGGTAGGACGGAATGTCTACCTTCTTGCCGTTCACCATGAAGTGTCCGTGGTTCACCAATTGACGCGCCATATCGCGTGACTTGGCGAAGCCTGCGCGGAACACCACGTTGTCCAAACGGGACTCCAGGATCCGCAGCAGGTTGTCGCCGGTCTTGCCGGACTGACGGTTGGCCTCGGCGTAGTAGTTACTGAACTGCTTCTCCAAAACACCGTAGATTCGAACGGCCTTCTGCTTCTCGCGAAGCTGGAGCAAGTACTCGCTCTCCTTGGTGCGGCCGCGACCGTGCTGACCGGGAGGGTAGGGGCGCTTCTCGAAGGGGCACTTCGGAGACTCGCACTTGCTGCCCTTCAAGAACAGTTTCATCTTCTCGCGGCGGCAGCGCTTGCAATCAGCGTCGGTGTATCGCGCCATAGTTAATTTCTCCTTTTCCTACGCGCGATCAGACGCGGCGGCGCTTGGGGGGACGGGTGCCGTTGTGGGGCACAGGGGTCACATCGGAAATCGAGCCAACCTCCAGGCCGGTGGCCTGCAGGGATCGAATGGCGGTCTCGCGGCCCGAGCCCGGACCCTTGACGAAGACGTCGACCTTGCGCATGCCGTGCTCCATCGCGCGGCGCGCAGCAGCTTCGGCGGCGAGTTGTGCAGCGAACGGCGTGGACTTGCGGCTGCCCTTAAAGCCAACCTGACCGGCCGACGCCCAAGCGATCACCGCACCGGTGGGGTCGGTGATGGAGACGATGGTGTTGTTGAACGTGCTCTTGATGTGAGCGTGACCATGGGCCACGTTCTTCTTTTCCTTGCGGCGCACCTTCTTGGCGCCAGCAGTCTTGGGGGGCATTGCGTTGCCTACTTCCTAAGTTCTCGAATGGACGATCGGAGTCTGAGTGGCCAAGCTGATCCGCTTAGGCCTTCTTCTTGCCGGCAACGGTCTTGCGCGGCCCCTTGCGGGTGCGGGCGTTGGTGTGGGTGCGCTGACCGCGGACCGGAAGTCCCTTGCGGTGGCGCAGGCCCTGGTAGCAGCCGATCTCAACCTTGCGGCGGATGTCGGCGGCAACTTCGCGACGCAGGTCGCCTTCGACCTTCAGATTGACTTCGATCCAATCGCGCAGTGCGAGGGTCTGGTCGTCGGTGAGGTCCTTGGACTTCATCCCAGGATCGATGCCCGTGGCCTCAAGAGCCTTGGCAGCCTGCGAGCGTCCGACGCCGTAGATGTAGGTAAGTGCGATTGCCATGCGCTTCTCGCGCGGCAGATCAACACCGATCAAACGTGCCATGTGGCGGTCCTATCTGTTCTCATTCACGGGGTTTGCGGTGGGAGTCCAGTCCGGTCCGCCAAGACCGGTCATCGGCCCCGTGGCCGAAGGTGTCGTCCCCACCTTGCGGCGGGGGGTCGGGTGCTCCCATATTCATGTGGTGCGGGTTGTCTCTCCCGCGTACTGCTGCGTACTCGTCTTAACCCTGGCGCTGCTTGTGGCGGGGGTTAGTGCAGATCACCATGACGCGACCGTGGCGACGAATCAGCCTGCAGTTGTCGCAGATCTTCTTGACGCTCGGTTGCACCTTCATGTGCTCTGTCCGTTCTCCCTCGCCCGAAGGCGCACCTTGGCTTGCTGACGATTTACTTGTAGCGGTAGACGATGCGGCCGCGGGTGAGGTCGTAAGGCGACAACTCCACGACGACGCGATCGTCCGGAAGGATTCGGATGTAGTGCATCCGCATCTTTCCGCTGATGTGTGCGAGCACTTCGTGCCCGTTGTCGAGTTCTACGCGGAACATGGCGTTGGGAAGTGACTCGGTGATCGTGCCCTCGAGCTCGATCGCGCCGTCCTTCTTGCCCATTCCGTGCCTTCCTCGTTGTGGGAATCGTGCCCCCGAAGTGGAGGTCCCGATCCACTGACCGGAATTTCCTGCCCCAACACGCGCGCAAATTAGCCGCCGAAGCGGCGAGGCGGTGCGGATGGACGGGGAAGCCCGATATCAGCCTGCGAAGTCTACGCCCGGGGCGCTTTTCCCCCACACCGGGGTGCCTTCCCCCGGCTCCGCCTCCCCGATGCGGTGTCAAACGTCGGGGCGACACGCCGGGCGGGGAGCCCGACGTTTGACACCGCATCGGGGCTGCTTTAGAGGCGGGTGCCCTCGAGGGAGGTCAGCACCCAAGGCCCCTCGTCGGTGATGGCCACGGTGTGCTCCCAGTGGGCCGCCGGCTTACCGTCGATGGTGACCACAGTCCAGTCGTCCTCGAGAACTCCCACGTTCGCCGACCCCAACGTGGCCATGGGCTCGATGGCCAGAGCCATCCCCACCTCCAGGCGCGGTCCTTCACCGGGCTTGCCGTAATTGGGCACCGGCGGGTGCATGTGCATTGACGTGCCGATGCCGTGGCCCACGTAGTCCTCGACGATGCCGTAGTTGCCTGCATCCTTGATACACGTCTCGACCGCATGCCCGATGTCCGAAAGCCTGTTGCCCTCGCGTGCTTTCGCCAGACCGGCCCACATGGCGGCCTTGGTCGCCTCCGATAGCGCGACTACAGCGGAGTCGGCACCGGGCAGCACGATGGAGATAGCAGCATCCCCGTGCCAACCTTCCACGATCGCCCCGCAGTCAATCGACACGATGTCGCCGGCCTTGATAGCGGTCTCGCCCGGAATGCCGTGCACCACTTCGCGGTTGACCGACGTGCAGATCACGGCAGGAAATCCGTGGTAACCCAGGAACGACGACGTTGCCCCGTGGCTCGCGATGCTCTCGCGGGCGATCGCATCCAGATCGGCCGTAGTCATGCCGGCCGTGACTTCTTGCCTCAGACGCTCGAGGGTGCGCGCTACGACCAATCCGGCCTCGCGCATGAGCGTCAGTTCATCGATCGATTTGATCTCGATCGGTTCGGACTTACCGAACATTAGGAACGCCCGACCATTAGTTGACGATAACCACGGCGATGAGCCGCTCGGTTACGTCTTCGATAGCCCCCATGCCATCAACACGCACCAGCAGGCCACGCTCGGAGTACGTCTCAATGAGTGGCGCGGTCTGCTCGGCGTACACCTCGAGGCGATGGCGCATGACATCTTCGGTGTCGTCTGAGCGGCCTTGATCTTGCGCACGCTTGACCAAACGCGTGACAACCTCGTCGATGTCGACGGTGAGCTCGACCACAACGTCGAGCTTCTGCCCCGCTGAGCGCAACATGGCATCTAGTTCAGCGACCTGCTCGACCGTGCGCGGATAGCCATCGAGCAGAAATCCGGGACGGCAGTCCTCGTGCGTGATTCGGTCGCGAACCATCGCGTTGGTAACGGTGTCCGGGACATACTCCCCCGCGTCCATGTATTGCTGGGCCTGCTTGCCGAGCTCGGTTCCCTGAGCCACGTTGGCTCGGAAGATGTCGCCGGTGGAGATATGCGGAATACCAAGACGCGCAGCCAGCAACGCCGCCTGCGTGCCCTTGCCGGCTCCGGGAGGACCCATGAATACAACGCGCATCTCCGCCCCCTAGCCCAAGAAGCCTTCGTAATTTCGCTGCTGCAACTGCGACTGAATCTGCTTCACGGTGTCCAGGCCAACTCCCACCATGATCAGCAGGCTCGTGCCACCGAAGATGAAGTCCTGCGCGACTCCCAGGCCGCCGAAGGCGAATACCGGGAGCACGGCGATCAAGCCGAGGTAGAGCGAACCGGGCGCGGTCAACCGAGTGAGGACGTAATCCAGATAGTCGGCAGTGGGCTTGCCCGCGCGAATACCGGGGATGAAGCCGCCGTACTTCTTCATGTTGTCGGCAACGTCGGTCGGGTTGAAGGTGATCGAGACGTAGAAGTAAGCGAAGAAGATCACTAGCAGGAAGTAGGTCAGTAAGTACCACGCTCCGGTGCCGGTACCGAAGTTTTGCTGAACCCACTGGGCCCAGCCGGACTGACTTCCGGTCAATTGAACGAAAAGCGTTGGAAGGAACAACAACGACGACGCGAAGATAACCGGGATAACGCCGGCCATGTTCACCTTGAGCGGGATATAGGTGGAGGTTCCGCCGTACATCCGGCGTCCCACCATCCGCTTTGCGTACTGAACTGGGATGCGGCGCTGAGCTTGCTCCACGAACACCACGAACGCGATGACAGCCAGACCGACCAGCAGCGTGATGGTGAAGGTGAAGGCTCCGCGGCTTCCCAGGATCGAGACGAACTGCGCCGGGATGGTGGCGATGATCGCGGTGAAGATCAGAACCGACATGCCGTTACCGACACCCCGTTCGGTGATCAACTCGCCGAACCACATGACCACCGCGGTGCCGGCAGTCATGACGATGACCATGACTAACAGCACCCAGACGCTGTCGTTGGGGATGATCGTCTCGTTACAGCCGCTGAAAAGGGCACCCGGCGTTCGCGCAAGGGACAAGATCGCCGTGGACTGCAAGACGGCCAGACCGATAGTCACGTAACGCGTGTACTGAGTAATCTTCGATTGGCCAGCTTGGCCATCCTTCTTGAGCACCTCCAAACGTGGGATCACCACGGTAAGGAGCTGCAAGATGATGCTGGCAGTGATGTACGGCATGATGCCGAGCGCGAAAATGCTCAGTTGGAGCAGCGCACCACCGCTGAACAAGTTGATGAGTGCGTAGACCGAGTTGTCTTGGACTACGTCGATACACCGCTGGATGGCGGCGTAATCCACACCCGGAGTCGGGACGACAGATCCCAGTCGGTAGATCGCCAGCAGGCTGAGGGTGAACAGGATTTTCTTGCGCAGGTCAGGCGTACGCAGGGCTGCCCCGAAAGCACTGATGTGCACTAGGTCCCTACCTCCCTCGGCCTTCGCTTGCCCTGCTATGCCCGGTGCGCCCGAGGCGCCCCGTCGCCTTACAGCTCGGTGACCGAACCTCCGGCAGCCTCGATCTTGTCACGAGCGGCCGAGGAGAACTTGTCCGCGGTCACGCTTATGGCCACGGAGATGTCACCTTGACCGAGAACCTTGACCGGCTTGCCCGAACGCACAGCGCCTTTGGCAACCAGATCCGACACGCCCACGGTGCCCCCCGAGGGGAACAACTTGGCGAGGGCAGCCACGTTCACCACCTGGAACTCGACCTTGTTCGGGTTCTTGAAGCCCTTCAACTTGGGAAGACGCATATGCAACGGCATCTGGCCACCTTCGAAGGCGGCCGAGACGGTGTTACGCGCGCGCGTTCCCTTGGTGCCGCGGCCGGCAGTCTTGCCCTTCGACGCCTCACCGCGGCCTTTGCGGGTCTTGGCGGTTCGCGAACCGGGTGCCGGACGCAAGTGATGGACCTTAAGAGTCATGTCAGTCAACCTCCTCGACATCGACCAGATGAGACACGGTGTTCACCATGCCACGGATCTCCGGTCGGTCTTCTTTGACGACGACGTCGCCGATTCGCTTCAGGCCAAGCGAGCGCAGCGTGTTCCGCTGATTGCTCGTTCCGCCGATTTCGGACTTGCGCTGGGTGACCTTCAACTGTGCCATCAGGACTTCACTCCTGCCTTGGCACGCAACATGGCTGCCGGCGCAACGTCTTCCAGCGGCAAGCCGCGACGGGCAGCCACAGCTTCTGGCGACTCAAGCATCTTCAGCGCGGCGACGGTCGCGTGCACGATATTGATCGCGTTGTCCGAACCCAAGGACTTGCTGAGGATGTCGTGGACGCCGGCGCACTCCAACACGGCGCGAACCGGTCCACCCGCGATGACGCCGGTACCGGGAGCGGCCGGACGCAACATAACCACGCCGGCAGCAGCTTCACCGGTGACCGGGTGCGGGATGGTCCCCTGGATGCGGGGAACACGGAAGAAGTGCTTCTTGGCTTCCTCGACACCCTTGGCGATGGCCGCGGGAACTTCCTTGGCCTTGCCATAGCCCACGCCCACCTGGCCATCGCCGTCGCCGACGACAACGAGTGCGGTGAAGCTGAAACGACGACCACCCTTGACGACCTTGGCGACACGATTGATCGAGACCACGCGCTCGAGGAATTGCGACTTCTCCTCGCGCGGTGTCCGTTCCTTGCGGTCGCGGCGCTCGCCGCCTCCGCGTCGGTCGGTTCCTGTCATGTTTTCCTCTTTCGCTCTCGGTCGTCTCAGAAGTCCAGGCCCGCTTCGCGGGCTCCTTCGGCCAAGGCCGCGACGCGGCCGTGGAAGCGGTTGCCGCCACGGTCGAAGACGACCGTTTCGACTCCGGCTGCCTTGGCGCGCTCGGCAACCTTCTGGCCCACCTTGCGGGCCTTGGCGGTTTTGTCGTTGGTGTCTCCGCGCAGATCAGCTTCCATCGTGGACGCCGAGGCCAGGGTACGCCCGGCGGTGTCGTCGACCACCTGGGCGACCACGTGACGCGCAGAACGGGTAACAACCAACCGCGGGCGAGCGGGCGTGCCGGACACCTTCTTGCGGACTCGGATGTGACGACGCTTGCGGCCCACGGCAACCTTGTTGCCCGAACCCAGCTTCACGCCATAGGTACTGGTGCTCATCGCTACTTACCGGCCTTTCCAGCCTTGCGGCGGACGACTTCATTCTCATAACGCACGCCTTTGCCCTTATATGGCTCGGGCTTGCGCAGTTTGCGAATATTCGCGGCGGTCTCACCCACGAGTTGCTTGTCGATCCCAACAACCGTGAATTTATTGGGGTTCTCAACCGCGAAGGAGATGCCTGCAGGGGCCTTAACCGTGATCGAGTGGCTGAACCCGAGAGCAAACTCCAGGTCCTGGCCCTTCGCCGTGACGCGGTAGCCGGTGCCGACGAGTTCGAGGGTCTTGGCATAGCCCTCGGTAACACCCGTGACCATGTTGTCGACCAGGGTGCGGGTCAGGCCATGCAGGGCCTTGGTCGGACCTTCGTCGTTGGGACGTGACACGATGAGTGATCCGTCTTCTTCCTTAACCGTGATGGGCTCAGCGACATTCAGTGAGAGTGTCCCCTTCGGCCCGGTGATGGTCACGGACTGACCCTCGATGGTGGCGCTCACGCCCGAGGGAACAGGGATGGGCAACTTGCCGATGCGTGACATGTCGTTCCTCCCCTCACCAGACGTAGGCGAGGACTTCCCCACCCACGCCCTTCTTCGAAGCCTGTCGATCGGTCAGCAGACCGTTCGAGGTGGACAAGATCGCAATACCCAGACCGCCCAGCACACGCGGCAACGTCGTGCTCTTGGCGTACACGCGAAGCCCGGGCTTGGACACGCGGCGCAGTCCAGCAATGGAACGCTCGCGCGAAGGGCCGTACTTGAGTTCGAGCGTGAGGGTCTTTCCAACCTCGGCATCAGCCACGTCGTATCCGGCGATGTAACCCTCCGCCTTCAAGATCTCGGCGATGTTCGCTTTGATCTTCGAGTGCGGCATGGCAACCGCATCGTGGTACGCCGAGTTGGCGTTGCGCAGACGAGCAAGCATGTCTGCGATCGGGTCTGTCATTGTCATGGCCTACCGGCCTTCCTCGCCGTGGTATCCCCGAGCGGATTGCTCAAGGACCTTCGGCGTAGTTACCAACTGCTCTTCGTGACTCCGGGTAGCTCGCCAGCGTGCGCCATCTCGCGAAGGCACACCCGGCACAAGCCGAACTTGCGGTACACCGAATGCGGACGGCCGCACTTGGTGCAACGTGTATATGCGCGGACCTTGAACTTCGGGGTCTTGCGCTGCTTTTGAATCAAAGCCTTCTTGGCCATGGCCTACGCCTCCTTGAAGGGGAAGCCGAGCAGCCGAAGCAGCGCCCGCCCCTCGTCGTTGTTTGTGGCGGTGGTGACGATGGTGATGTCCATGCCACGCGTGCGGTCGATCTTGTCCTGGTCGATCTCGTGGAACATGGACTGTTCGTTGAGACCGAAGGTGTAGTTGCCCTTGCCGTCGAATTGCCTAGGCGATAGACCGCGGAAGTCGCGGATGCGCGGCAAAGCGATCGACAGCAACCGGTCCAAGAACTCCCACATGCGGTCGCCCCGCAAGGTCACGTGCGCGCCGATGGGCTGCCCCTCGCGCAGTTTGAACTGCGCGATCGACTGACGAGCCTTGGTTACCTGGGGCTTTTGGACCGGTGATCTCGGTGAGGTCACGAATGGCGCCTTCGATCAACTTGGAATCGCGAGCAGCTTCGCCCACACCCATATTGACCACAACCTTGGTGACGGTGGGAACCTGCATCACGTTCGCGAAGTCGAACTCCTGGCGCAACTCCGGCAGGATCTCCTCGCGATAGCGCGCCTTCAAGCGCGGCATGCTGCTCGTGGCGGTACTCATCACAGATCCTTCCCTGTGCGCTTCGAAACGCGCACGCTGCGCTCGCTTTCGTAGGTGGAGCCGTCTGGGCGACGCTTCTCCACCTTGTCCTTGCGATAACCGATGCGGGTGGGTCGACCGTCTTCTGGATCAACCACCATCACGTTCGACACGTGGATCGGAGCTTCCGTGGTGATGATGCCGCCGGTCTTGGAGCCACGGGCGTTTTGTCCCACGCGAGTGTGCTTCTTGATCCGGTTCACACCCTCAACGATGAGTCGGTCGGACTCGGGGTAGACCTCAATCACCTTGCCGGTGATCCCACGATCCTTGCCGGAGATGACTTGAACGGTGTCGCCCTTGCGGACATGCAACTTGGCCATGATCACAGCACCTCCGGAGCCAGCGAGATGATCTTCATGAACTTCTTCTCGCGCAGTTCGCGACCAACCGGTCCGAAGATGCGAGTTCCACGGGGCTCACCATCACCCTTGAGAATCACCGCAGCGTTCTCATCGAAACGGATGTAGGAGCCATCAGGACGACGACGTTCCTTCTTGGTGCGGACGATCACTGCCTTGACGACCTCGCCCTTCTTCACGCCACCACCGGGGATCGCATCCTTGACGGTGGCCACGATGACGTCGCCTACTCCGGCGTAGCGTCGTCCCGAGCCACCGAGCACGCGGATGCACAAGATCTCCTTGGCACCGGTGTTGTCGGCAACTCGTAGTCGCGACTCTTGCTGGATCACTTAATCTCTCCTGATCGTCTGCCGGTTCTCGGTCGAGCCTGGCGGAACTCACCCGGCCGCGCCCCGCGGTGGGTCTTGCTACTTGGCCTTCTCGAGGATCTCCACCACACGCCAGCGCTTCGTGGCGGACAGTGGACGGGTCTCCATCACCAAGACGCGGTCGCCCACGCCTGCGGTGTTCTGCTCGTCGTGCGCCTTCAACTTGCTGGTGCGGCGCACAACCTTGCCGTACAGCGGGTGCTTGAAGCGGTCTTCGACAGCGACCACGACGGTCTTGTCCATCTTGTCGCTGACGACTAGTCCCTCGCGGACCTTGCGGTACCCGCGCTGCTCCGCTGACTCTTTCGTTGCCGAAGTGCTCATGCGGCACCTTCCTCACTGTCGGTGGCGTCGCTAGCAGAATCGAGTACGGGGGTGATGCCCAACTCGCGCTCGCGCAAAATCGTGTAGATGCGGGCGATGTCTCTGCGGACAGCGCGCAACCGCCCATGGCTCTCGAGCTGACCGGTAGCGCCCTGAAAACGAAGGTTGAACAACTCTTCCTTCGCCTCACGCAACTTCGCGACCAGTTCTTCTTGGTTCAGGTTGCGCAGTTCACCTGCGGCTGTTCCGACTGCCATCAGTCTTCACCTGCCTCATCGCGCCGAATGATTCGGCACTTCATCGGGAGTTTGTGCACGGCACGCATCAGCGCATCGTGCGCGATCTTCTCGTCTGGATAGGACAACTCGAACATGACGCGTCCGGGCTTGACGTTCGCAACCCACCATTCCGGCGAGCCCTTGCCCGAACCCATGCGGGTTTCGGCCGGCTTCTTGGTCAGTGGCCGATCGGGGTAGATGTTGATCCACACCTTGCCACCACGTTTCACGTGGCGGGTGATCGCAATACGAGCAGACTCAATTTGCCGGTTGGTGACGTAGGCCGGCTCGAGAGCCTGAATTCCGTATGTGCCGAACGTGACTTTGGTTCCGCCCTTGGCAGCACCCGTGCGCTTGGGGTGGTGCTGCTTACGGTGCTTGACCCTGCGAGGAATAAGCATGATCAGCCCTCCTGACCTTCGGTGGCAGGTGCCTCGACGGCAGCTTCGGCAACGGCTGCTTCGGCGACGGCTGCGTTAGCAGCTGCGGCTTCAACCGCGACGGTTTCAGTCGCTTCGACCTGTGCTTCGTCTTCTGCGCGGGCCCGGCGCGGACGCTCGGGACGAGCGCGCTGACCGGACAGGCGAGCAGCTGCGGCGGCGGCCTCACGCTCGGCGCGCGATGCCAGGGCCTCGCCCTTATAGATCCAGACCTTCACGCCGATGCGACCGAAAGTGGTGCGCGCTTCGTAGAAGCCGTAATCGATGTCTGCGCGCAGCGTGTGCAGGGGCACCCGCCCTTCGCGATAGAACTCGGTGCGGGACATTTCTGCGCCACCGAGTCGGCCGGAAACCTGAACACGAATGCCCTTGGCACCTGCCTTCATGGCGCTTTGCATGCCCTTGCGCATCGCTCGACGGAAGGAGACGCGGCTGGACAACTGCTCGGCGATACCTTGCGCCACCAGCTGCGACTCGATCTCGGGGTTCTTCACCTCAAGAATGTTCAGTTGCACCTGCTTGCCGGTGAGCTTCTCCAGGTCACCGCGAATGCGGTCGGCCTCGGCGCCACGGCGACCGATGACGATGCCCGGGCGCGCGGTGTGGATGTCCACCCGAACGCGCTCACGGGTGCGCTCGATCTCGACCTTGGCGATGCCGGCCCGCTCCATGCCCTGGCTGAGCAGTTTGCGGATCTTGACGTCCTCTTCGACATAGTCGCGATAACGCTGCCCCTTCTTGACGTCGTCGGCGAACCACCGCGACGTGAAGTCGGTAGTGATGCCCAGCCGGAAGCCGTGCGGGTTTACTTTCTGTCCCACGATCAGTCCTCTTCCTTCTTGGCGGTCGTCTTCTTCGCGGCCGTCTTCTTGGCTGCAGTGGCCTTCTTTTCCGCTGGCGCGGCCTTCTTCGCGGTGGCCTTCTTCGCGGTCGTCTTCTTCGCGGTCGTCTTCTTCGCGGTCGTCTTCTTGGCTACCGGCGCGGCTTCCGTTGTTTCCGCGGCAGCCTCATCAGCAGCAGGTTTGGGGGCGGCCTTTGCGGGACTCTTCGAAGCGCTCTTCGAAGCAGGTTTCACCAGCGGAGCCACGATGACCTCCGTGCCATCGGTCAACACCACGGTGATGTGGCTGGTGCGCTTACCTATCCGGAAAGCACGCCCCTGAGCGCGCGGCCGGATCCGCTTGAGCGTGGGGCCCTCGTCGACGAATGCCTGCGCAACAACGAGCTCACGGGCGTCCATCGCGTGATTGTTCGTCGCGTTGGCGATCGCGCTCGCGAGAACCTTGCCCACGGGTTCGCTCGCCGCTTGCGGCGCGAACCTCAGCACGTCCTGCGCATCGGAGGCCTGCATCCCACGGATGAGGTCGATGACGCGGCGCGCTTTCATGGGCGTGACGCGGACGTACCGCGCTTGGGCCCTGGCTTCCATTGTTATTCCCCTTGCTCGTCTACTGCTTACGAATTCCCTGGTTGCTTCTTATCGAGTCGTGTGTTCTCTAGCGACGCTTGGCTTTGCGGTCGTCCTTGATGTGTCCCTTGAAGGTGCGGGTGGGCGCGAATTCGCCAAGCTTGTGCCCAACCATGTTCTCGGAGACGAACACCGGAACGTGTTTGCGTCCGTCGTGCACGGCGATGGTGTGTCCGAGCATCGCCGGCACGATCATCGAGCGACGTGACCAAGTCTTGATCACCGTCTTTGAGCCGTTCTCGTTTTGCACTTCCACCTTCTTCATCAGGTGGGAGTCGACGAACGGACCCTTCTTCAGGCTACGTGGCATGACGAATTCCCCTAGCGCTTCTTGCCGGTCTTGCGGCGACGGACGATGAATTTGTCGCTGGCCTTCTTGGCCTTGCGGGTGCGGCCCTCAGGACGGCCAGCGGGGTTAACCGGGTGACGACCACCGGAGGTCTTACCCTCACCACCACCGTGCGGGTGGTCGACCGGGTTCATAGCCACACCGCGCACGGTCGGGCGCTTGCCCTTCCAGCGCATGCGGCCAGCCTTACCCCAGTTGATATTGGACTGCTCGGCGTTACCGACCTCACCAACCGTTGCACGTGAGCGCACATCAACGTTGCGGATTTCACCGGACGGCATGCGCAGCTGCGCGTACGGGCCATCCTTTGCGACGAGCTGCACGCTGGCGCCGGCCGAGCGAGCGATCTTGGCGCCCCCACCGGGCTTGATCTCCACGGCGTGGATAACAGTGCCGACGGGGATGTTGCGCAGCGGAAGGTTGTTGCCAGGCTTGATGTCCGCAGCGGGACCGGTCTCAACACGATCACCCTGCTTGAGCTTGTCCGGGGCGATGATGTAGCGCTTCTCGCCATCGGCGAAGTGCAGGAGAGCGATACGTGCGGTGCGGTTGGGGTCGTACTCGATGTGAGCGACCTTTGCGGGCACGCCGTCTTTGTCCGCACGCTTGAAGTCGATCAGTCGGTACGCACGCTTGTGCCCACCGCCCTTGTGGCGCGTGGTGATCTTGCCGGAGTTGTTGCGGCCGCCGGACTTGGACAGCGGGCGCAGCAAGGACTTCTCCGGCTCCGATCGCGTGATCTCGACGAAATCGGCAACGCTCGAGCCGCGACGACCGGGGGTCGTGGGCTTGTACCTACGGATTGCCATGGTGTGTCCGTTCCTCTACGTCTCGTGTTACGCCGGTCAGGAGACCGGCCCTCCGAAGATGTCGATGCGATCGCCTGCGGCCACAGTCACGATCGCCCGCTTGGTGGCCGAGCGACGTCCCCAGCCCTGACGGGTGCGAACGCGCTTGCCCTCACGGTTGTTGGTATTCACGCCGGTGACCTTCACCCCGAAGACCTGCTCGACAGCCACCTTGATCTGGGTCTTGTTGGCATCCGGAGCGACGATGAAGGTGTACTTATTCTCGTCGAGCAAGCCGTAACTCTTCTCCGAGATGACCGGTGCGATCAGCACGTCACGTGGGTCCGCGATCCTCATGCCGACACCTCACTTTCAACTGCAACGGCCTTGGCACCCTTACCGGCCACCGGGCCAGCCACGAACGCCGCGAACGCCGCCTCGGTGAACACGACCCGATCGTTGACAAGGACGTCGTAGGTGTTCAGTTGGTCCGGGGCGACAACCATGATGTGGGGCAGGTTGCGCAAGCTCAACCACGACGACTCTTCATCGCGAGTGATAACTGCTAAGCAATCACCTTCGGCGCCGACGGCCACCAAAGCCGCGATCGCGGCTTTGGTCGAGGGGTCCTCGCTCGCAGCGAATGTGGTGACGACGTGAATTCGTCCTTCGCGTGCCCGATCGGACAAGGCTCCGCGCAACGCGGCGGCCTTCATCTTCTTGGGGGTGCGCTGGGTGTAGTCGCGGGGTGTTGGGCCATGCACCGTGCCACCGCCAACGAATTGCGGTGCGCGGATCGAGCCTTGCCGGGCGCGACCGGTGCCCTTTTGCTTGTAGGGCTTGCGACCGCCACCACTGACCTCAGCGCGGGTCTTGGTGTCGTGGGTGCCCTGACGAGCGGCCGCCAATTGGGCGACCACCACCTGGTGAATCAACGGAACGTTCACCTCAACGTCGAATACTTCTGCTGGCAGCTCGACCGAGCCGGACTTTTTGCCGGCAGGATCGAGAACGTCGACCGCACTCATGCCGAGACCTCCTTCACTGCATCCTTGACCGCAGTAGTGATCATCACGAGACCACCCTTGGGACCGGGGATCGCTCCCTTCAGGAGCAGCAAACCCTTCTCGGTATCAACGCCCGCAACCTTCAGGTTCTGGGTGGTCTGCCGATCACTACCCATCCGGCCCGCCATCCGCAGACCCTTGAACACGCGGCCGGGAGTTGCGCATCCACCGATGGAGCCAGGCGAGCGGTGCTTGCGCTGCACACCATGCGAAGCGCGCAGACCGCTGAAGCCATGGCGCTTCATTACGCCCGCGAAGCCCTTGCCCTTGGTGGTGCCGGTGGCATCCACGTTTTGACCCACTTCGAAGGTGTCGGGGCCAAGTTCTTGGCCAACGGTGTACTCCGAGGCATCGGCAGTGCGCAGTTCGACGAGGTGCCGCCGCGGCGTGACGCCAGCCTTAGCGAAGTGTCCGGTCATCGGCTTGTTCACCTTGCGAGGATCGATGGCACCGAAGCCCAGTTGTACAGCGTTGTAGCCATCGGTTTCTGGGGTGCGCACCTGGGTGACCACGCAGGGGCCGACCTTGACGACAGTCACGGGGATGACGCGGTTGTTCTCATCCCAGATCTGCGTCATGCCGAGCTTGGAGCCCAGCACACCCTTGATCGTCTTCTCCATTGCAGATCCCCTACAGCTTGATCTCGATGTCGACGCCTGCAGGCAGATCCAGGCGCATGAGCGAATCGACGGTCTTCGGCGTGGGGTCGAGGATGTCGATCAAGCGCTTGTGCGTGCGCATCTCGAAGTGCTCGCGGCTGTCCTTGTACTTGTGCGGTGAGCGGATCACGCAGTACACGTTCTTCTCGGTGGGCAACGGCACCGGACCGGCCACCTGCGCCCCAGTACGAATGACCGTCTCGACGATCTTCTTCGCCGAGGAGTCGATCACCTCGTGGTCGTAGGCCTTGAGCCTGATGCGGATCTTCTGTGCCGCCATGGTGGCTTGCCGTCCTTCTTCTCGTTCCAACCGGAGTGGTGCGGGTCCTGCGTGCTTGTTGCTATCTGGCTTGTTGCTGTCTGGCTTCTTGCTGTTTCGTGGTGGGCGGTGGATCGCACCGCCCACCACGAAGTCAGCGGGGAGGGTTGGGTACCTCCGGATCCGCTACTTCAGGATCTTCGTGACACGACCGGCACCCACGGTGCGGCCACCTTCACGGATCGCGAAGCGCAGACCATCTTCCATGGCGATGGACTGAATCAGCTCAACGCGCATGTCGGTGTTGTCGCCTGGCATGACCATGTCCTTGCCCTCGGGCAGGTGCACAACGCCGGTGACGTCGGTCGTCCGGAAGTAGAACTGCGGACGGTAGTTGTTGAAGAACGGTGTGTGACGACCGCCTTCGTCCTTGGACAGGATGTAGACCTGAGCTTCAAACTCAGTGTGCGGGGTGATGGAGCCGGGCTTGCAGCACACCTGGCCGCGCTCGACGTCTTCGCGCTTCGTGCCGCGAAGGAGCAGTCCGACGTTCTCGCCCGCCTGACCTTCGTCGAGCAGCTTGCGGAACATCTCGACGCCGGTGACGATGGTTTTCTGCGGAATGCCCGGACGGATACCGACGATCTCGATTTCCTCGTTGACCTTGACGATGCCGCGCTCGATACGACCGGTGACGACGGTGCCGCGACCGGTGATGGTGAAGACGTCCTCGACGGGCATGAGGAACGGCTTGTCGATCTCGCGCTCGGGGGTGACGATGTATTCGTCAACGGCACCCATCAATTCCATGATGGATTCGCCCCACTTCTCGTCGCCCTGCAGCGCCGGGAAGGCAGCAACGCGAATCACCGGGATGTCGTCGCCGGGGAACTCATAGGTGCTCAGCAGCTCGCGAACTTCCATCTCGACGAGCTCGATGAGTTCCTCGTCGTCGACCATGTCGCACTTGTTAAGGGCGACGACGATGGCGGGGACGCCCACCTGACGGGCCAGGAGCACGTGCTCCTTGGTCTGCGGCATCGGGCCGTCGGTGGCGGCGACCACGAGGATCGCGCCGTCCATCTGGGCCGCGCCGGTGATCATGTTCTTGATGTAGTCGGCGTGACCGGGGCAGTCGACGTGCGCGTAGTGACGCGCCTCGGTCTCGTACTCCACGTGCGCGATGGAGATGGTGATACCGCGCTGACGCTCCTCAGGAGCCTTGTCGATGTCCTCGAAAGGCGTGAAGGGGTTGACGTCCGGGTAACGGTCGTGCAGCACCTTCGTGATGGCGGCAGTCAGCGTCGTCTTGCCATGGTCGATGTGACCGATGGTGCCGATGTTGATGTGCGGCTTGGTGCGCTCGAACTTGGCCTTGGCCACGTGAGTTCTCCCTTGTCTTGTGCCGTCCGGCTTGCGCGGATCGGTTCGGTGCGGTTGCTCTTCTCTTGTGTTGTGATCCGCGACTATTCGCCGCGAGCCTTAGCGATGATCTCCGTCGCCACGGCCTGCGGGACCTGGGCGTAGGAGTCGAACTGCATGCTGTAGCTGGCTCGGCCTTGTGTGCGAGAGCGAAGGTCGCCCACGTAGCCGAACATCTCCGACAACGGAACCAGTGCCTTAACGACCCGAGCGCCGGAGCGCTCTTCCATCGCCTGCACCTGTCCGCGCCGGGAGTTGAGGTCGCCGATGACATCGCCCATGAAGTCTTCGGGCGTGGTGACCTCAACGGCCATCATCGGCTCGAGCAGCGCCGGCTTGGCACGGCTCGCTCCCTCCTTGAACGCCATCGAACCGGCGATCTTGAAGGCGAGTTCGGAGGAGTCGACATCGTGGTACGCACCGTCGAGCAGCGTGACCTTTACGTCGACCATCGGATAACCGGCGAGGATGCCGTTTTGCATTGCTTCCTGGCAGCCAGCGTCAACCGACGGAATGTACTCGCGCGGGATGCGGCCGCCGGTGACTTTGTTCTCAAACAGGTAACCGCCGCCCTCTTCGGTGTTCGGCGCAACGGCGATGATCACGCGACCGAACTGACCCGAACCACCGGTCTGCTTCTTGTGCGTGTACTCGACCTTCTCGACCGGCTTGGTCAAGGTTTCGCGGTAGGCAACCTGCGGCTTGCCGACATTCGCCTCAACCTTGAACTCACGCTTCATGCGGTCCACGAGAACCTCGAGGTGGAGTTCGCCCATACCTTCGATGATGGTCTGGCCGGTTTCCTCGTTGGTGCTGACGCGGAAGGTCGGATCCTCTTCGGCGAGGCGCTGAATAGCGGTGCCAAGTTTTTCTTGGTCGGACTTGGTCTTGGGCTCGATCGCAACCGAGATAACAGGCTCGGGGAAGGTCATCGACTCCAGCACCACGGGCTTAGAGGAGTCGCACAGGGTGTCGCCTGTGGTGGTGTCCTTCAGACCCATGACGGCAACGATGTCGCCGGCGCCCGTCGAATCGATTTCTTCACGCTTGTTCGCGTGCATTCGGTAGATCTTGCCGATCCGCTCTTTGCGGTCCTTGGTGCTGTTGAGTACCTGGGTTCCGGTCTGCAGTTTGCCGGAGTAGATACGCACGTAGGTGAGTTTGCCCAGGTGGGGGTCGGACATGATCTTGAATGCCAAACCACTGAAGGGCTCGTCCTCGCTGGGCTTGCGAAGCATCGGCTCGTTCTCATCGCCCATCTTGTGGCCTTCGATGGCGTCGACGTCGAGCGGCGAGGGCAGGTACGCGACAACGGCGTCGAGCATTGGCTGCACGCCTTTGTTCTTGAAGGCGGTTCCGGTGAGCACCGGGGTGACCTTCGCGGCGAGGGTCGCGCGGCGAATGCCGGCCTGGATCTCCTCAACACTGAGCTCTTCACCTTCGATGTATTTCTCCATGACGGAGTCGTCGTTCTCCGACAACGTCTCGAGCAACCTCTCGCGCCACTCGTCGGCCTTGGCCTGCAGGTCCGCCGGAATCTCTTCCACGGTGTAGTCCTCGCCGATGGCGGTTTCGCCGCGCCAGGTGAGAGCGCGCATGCCCACGAGGTCGACAACCCCGATGAAGTCGGCCTCACTACCGATCGGCAACTGCAGCACGAGCGGAACGGCGTTCAAGCGCGAGACGATCATGTCGACGCACATGTAGAAGTCGGCACCGGTGCGGTCGAGCTTGTTGACGAAGCACATGCGGGGGACGCTGTAACGGTCAGCTTGACGCCACACGGTCTCGGACTGGGGCTCAACTCCGGCAACACCGTCGAAAACGGCAACAGCGCCGTCGAGAACGCGCAGTGAGCGCTCAACCTCAACTGTGAAATCGACGTGCCCGGGGGTGTCGATGATGTTGATCGTGTAGCCCTTCCACTCACAGGTGGTGGCTGCAGAGGTGATAGTGATGCCGCGCTCTTGTTCTTGCTCCATCCAGTCCATCGTGGCTGCGCCGTCGTGGACTTCGCCGATCTTGTAGTTGATGCCGGTGTAGAACAAGATCCGCTCGGTGGTTGTGGTTTTGCCAGCATCGATATGCGCCATGATCCCGATGTTGCGGATCTTGGCGAGGTCGATACCAAGTGCGGTGGACACCATCTGCTCCGTTGTCTCTTCGTTTCGTCTCGTTGGCCTTGTGGGCGATTACCAGCGGTAGTGCGCGAAGGCCTTGTTGGACTCCGCCATCTTGTGGGTGTCCTCGCGCTTCTTGACAGCAGCGCCAAGGCCGTTCGAGGCGTCGAGGATCTCGTTCATGAGGCGCTCGGTCATGGTCTTCTCACGGCGCTGCCGCGCGAAACCGATGAGCCAGCGCATGGCCAAGGTGGTGCTGCGCACCGGCTTGACCTCGACGGGCACCTGGTAGGTAGCACCGCCAACACGACGGGAGCGCACCTCGAGCGTGGGTCGTACGTTGTCGAGGGCGCGCTTGAGTGTTTGGACAGGATCGGTGCCGGTCTTCTCGCGGCAACCTTCCAAGGCGCCGTACACAACGGCCTCCGCCTTGGAACGCTTGCCGTCGAGCAGCACCTTGTTGATGAGCTGCGTGACGACCGGGGAGGCGTAAACGGGGTCGATGACGATGGGGCGCTTGGCGGCCGGACCTTTGCGAGGCATTAGCCCTTCTCCTTCTTCGCTCCGTAGCGCGAGCGCGCCTGCTTGCGGTTCTTCACGGCCTGGGTATCGAGCGCGCCGCGGATGACCTTGTAACGAACACCCGGCAGGTCACGGACGCGACCACCACGAACCAACACGATCGAGTGCTCTTGCAAGTTATGCCCCACGCCGGGGATGTAGGCGGTGATCTCGATGCCGGAGGTGAGGCGGACGCGGGCCACCTTGCGCAGCGCGGAGTTCGGCTTCTTGGGCGTGGTGGTGTACACGCGCGTGCACACGCCACGACGCTGCGGGCTGCCCTTCAGGGCCGGTGCCTTGGTCTTAGAGACCTTGTCCTGGCGACCCTTGCGGACCAGCTGCTGGATGGTGGGCACGAGGCGCCTCTCCTACTCGCTCGAAACCGGTATTTTTCCTCCTGAAGTTCCGACCCACGCGGTCGGGCGTGTCGGGCTCTTTCGAGCGCGCGACGATGCCGTCTCGTCGGGTTGGATCCTGGTCCTTGGGCAACCGCCCGAGGTACCCCGCACACTTCTTCAGGGGGAAGCCGTGCGCAGCAGGATGTGCCCGGGGCCGGGCACGAAGTGGAACAGTACCCGGTGACCATGAGCCGGTCAAAACCGGGGTCCCTCCTCCCCCGATGCGGTGTCAGTTGTGGTCGCGATTCGACGGAATTTGCGACAACAACTGACACCGCATCGGGGGGGACGGGTTAGAGCGTGGAGAAGGCTCCGCCCGCTGCGGCCACAATGAAGACCAACAGACCGATAGCGATCAGCGCCGCGTACAGCCCGATATTGATCCACGCCACAATCTTCGAGGCGGTCACCAGGCCACCCCCGGTCACCCAGCCGTTACTGGCAGCAATCTCCCGATCGGCTTTGCTGGCGAAGACCAAGGCGATGATCGCCGGGATGACCGGGCAGATAATCCAGGAGACGATCGACAAGATCAACGCTGCGATCGCCGAATTGGACGTTTGCGGGAAGGGACCATACGCCGGCGGCGGGGGTACAGCGGCAAAACCGGCGCCACCCGGCTGTGCGGTTTCCGGCTGAGATGGCCACTGCGGCGTGGCGGCTGGCTGATCGCTGGAACCGGCGGCCTGCTCGCCTTGGTCCGGAAGGTTCGGTAGGTTCGGCTCATTCGGCTGTGTCATGCCCCCAGCCTGCCATGGTCCGCCGCAGATAGGCAGTCATCAACCGCCAAGATAGCTGCGTGACCACATGGCCGGCTGCGGTGCTCTTCGACATGGACGGAACACTCGTGGAATCACACGACAACGTCGAGCGCGCGTGGACTACCTGGGCACTGGCCCGCGGACTGGACCCGAGCGGTGTTCTCGCTGGCGCACATGGCCTGCCCGCGGAGGCAACCGTCTCGCGCTGGTTGCCCGATGCGAGTGACGATGAGATCGCGATTGCCGCAGCAGAGCAACTCGCGTTGCAATACGACGACGTCACAGGAATCACAGCCATCGACGGTGTGCCAGAACTGCTCCCCTTCCTTACCGAATCACGCATCCCGTGGGCCGTTCACACCAGCGCCGATGATCGCTTAGCGCGCGTTCGCCTCGACGCAGCGGGAATCTCACCGCCGGTACTCGTCACGCGCGATCAAGTCCAGCAAGGTAAGCCCGCACCCGATGGGTACCTTCGGGCTGCTGAACTCCTCGGACTTGCACCGGAGGAGTGCATCGTGGTCGAGGACACTTCGGTGGGCATCGAATCGGGAAGGAACGCCGGTATGCAAACGGTAGGAGTGCGCGGGGTTCAGGGTGATCTTCCGATTCGATCAATTACGGAACTGCATCTGTGGCTGTTCGTCACAACACGGAAAAGTGAAGAAGGGAACCACCAGGGTTCCCCTTCTTCACTTAGCGAGCTGTGATTGCTCAGTACCCGCGGTATTCGAACTCCTCGAGCGGAACAGCCGGACCGGAGCTAGCTCCGAAGGCCGCGTAGTCCATCTCGTCGTAGCCGGTGAACGAGGCGTACATCGCAGCCTTGGCCTCTTCGGTAGCCTCCACCCGGATGTTGCGGTACTGCGGCATGCCCGTACCGGCCGGGATGAGCTTGCCCAAGATCACGTTCTCCTTCAGGCCCAGCAGCGAATCGGACTTGGCGTGGATCGCTGCATCGGTGAGGACGCGCGTGGTCTCCTGGAAGGAGGCCGCAGACAACCACGACTCCGTAGCCAGTGAGGCCTTGGTGATGCCCATGAGTTCGGGGCGGCCAGATGCCGGCGTGCCGCCTTCGGACACAACGCGGCGATTTTGCGCCTCGAACACAGTGCGCTCCACCAATTCACCAGCGAGGAACGGAGCATCCCCGGACTCGATGATGGTGATGCGCTTGAGCATCTGGCGAACGATTACCTCGATGTGCTTATCGTGGATGGACACACCCTGCGAGCGATACACCAGCTGCACCTGATCGACCAAGTGCAACTGCACCTGCCGCGGTCCCAGGATGCGCAGCACCTGCTTGGGATCGACTGCGCCCACAATGAGCTGCTCGCCTACCTCAACTTGGGCACCGTCCTCAACCAGCAACCGCGCACGCTTGCTGACCTGCTGAGCGATCTCCTCCGAGCCATCGTCGGGAATCACGACCAACTTGCGGGTCTTCTCGGCGTCCTCGATGCGAACGCGGCCATTAACCTCCGCGATCGGCGCAACACCCTTGGGTGTGCGTGCCTCGAAGAGTTCCACAACGCGCGGGAGACCGTGCGTGATGTCCTCTCCGGCCACACCACCGGTGTGGAAGGTACGCATCGTGAGTTGGGTTCCCGGCTCACCGATCGACTGGGCGGCGATGATGCCCACGGCCTCGCCAACATCGACGAGCTTCCCGGTTGCCATCGAACGGCCGTAGCACATCGCGCAGGTGCCCACCGATGACTCGCAGTTGAGCACGGTGCGCACGCGGATCTTCTCAGCGCCGTCGGCTACCAGAGCTTCCAGGCGCGGAACATCGAGCTCCTCACCTGCCGTTCCGACCACTTTGCCGTCGACCTCGACGTCGCGAGCAAGCACCCGGCTGGATGCAGACGTGTCGAGATTGTCGACCGGGCGAAGAACGCCATCGACCTTCTCACCGATCACGATCTCGCTACCACGCTCGGTTCCACAATCGACCTCACGGATGATCACATCCTGCGAGACGTCGACGAGACGTCGCGTGAGGTAACCGGAGTCGGCGGTCCGCAACGCGGTGTCTGCCAGACCCTTGCGGGCACCGTGCGTGGAGATGAAGTACTCCAGCACCGACAGACCCTCGCGGAAGTTCGACTTGATCGGCCGCGGGATGATCTCGCCCTTCGGGTTGGCCACCAGGCCTCGCATGCCGGCGATTTGACGCACCTGCATGTAGTTACCGCGAGCACCAGAATCGACCATCATGTGGACCGGGTTGGTCTCCGGGAAGTTGTCCTGCATCGCACGAGCAACCTCGTCCGTGGCGCGCGTCCAGATCTCGATGAGTTCTTGACGGCGCTCGGAGTCGGTGATCAATCCACGCTCGTATTGCTGCTGAACCTTGGTTGCCTTCTCCTCGGCATTGCCCAGCAACTCGGCCTTGGCCGGAGGTGCGACCACGTCGGAGAACGCGATCGTCACACCCGAGCGCGACGCCCAGTGGAAGCCGAGCTCCTTGAGTTGGTCAAGGGTTTCTGCGACCTTCACCTTGGAGTAGCGCTCCGCGAGTCGATTGACCGTGGCGCCGAGGACCCTTTTGTCGACCTGCACGTTCACGTACGGGTAGTCGGCAGGCAACGCCTCATTGAACAGCGCACGCCCCAAAGTGGTGACGAGGGTGAACGGCTGGCCCGGCTCCCAGCCTTCGGGAATCTGCCAACCCTCGGGCGGAATGGTGCCGGTGATGCGAATGCGAATGCGCTCCTGCAGCTCCAGTCCGCCGGTATCCAACGCCATGACAGCTTCGGCGATGTTGGTGAAGCTCCGTAGCTCGGAATCCTTCACCGCGGCGTTCTTGCCGTTCTCGGTGGTGAGGAAGTAGATACCCAGAACCATGTCCTGCGTGGGCGTGGCGATCGGACGACCGTTAGCCGGCGACAAGATGTTGTTGGTCGACAACATCAAGATGCGCGCCTCGGCCTGCGCTTCAGCGGAAAGCGGCAAGTGCACGGCCATCTGGTCGCCGTCGAAGTCCGCGTTGAACGCGGTGCATACGAGCGGGTGGATCTGGATGGCCTTGCCTTCGATCAGTTGTGGTTCGAAGGCCTGAATGCCTAGACGGTGCAGAGTGGGTGCCCGGTTCAGCAGAACCGGGTGCTCGGCGATGACTTCCTCAAGAACATCCCACACGACCGGGCGTGAACGCTCGACCATGCGCTTGGCGCTCTTGATGTTCTGCGCATGGTTCAAGTCGACCAGGCGCTTCATCACGAACGGCTTGAACAGCTCCAAGGCCATCTGCTTGGGCAGACCACATTGGTGCAACTTCAGCTGCGGGCCGACCACGATCACCGAACGACCGGAGTAATCCACGCGCTTGCCCAGCAGGTTCTGGCGGAAACGACCCTGCTTGCCCTTGAGCATGTCGGACAGGGACTTCAGCGCACGGTTACCCGGCCCAGTGACCGGGCGACCACGACGACCGTTGTCGAACAATGCGTCGACCGACTCCTGCAGCATGCGCTTTTCGTTGTTGACGATGATCTCCGGCGCACCGAGGTCAAGCAGCCGCTTCAAGCGGTTGTTGCGGTTGATTACACGTCGGTACAGATCATTCAGGTCTGAGGTGGCGAAACGACCACCGTCGAGTTGCACCATCGGGCGCAGGTCCGGTGGGATGACCGGCACCGCATCGAGCACCATGCCCAGCGGAGAGTTCGTGGTGTTCAAGAACGCAGCCACAACTTTCAGTCGCTTGAGTGCACGGGTTTTCTTTTGGCCCTTGCCCGTTGCAACAATCTCCTTGAGCGACTCAGCCTCGGCTCCGAGGTCGAAGGTCTCCAGGCGCTTTTGGATCGCCTCAGCGCCCATGCCGCCGTCGAACCACCGGCCGTAGCGATCGCGCATCTCGCGGAACAACATCTCGTCGCCCTCGAGGTCTTGGACCTTCAGGGTGCGGAAACGATCGAAGATGCGATCGAGTCGATCGATCTCTTGATCGGCACGACGACGAATAGCCGCCATTTCGCGCTCACCAGATTCGCGCACCTTGCGGCGAACATCGGACTTAGCGCCCTCGGCTTCAAGCTCAGCAAGATCGGCTTCAAGCTTTTGCTGACGGGTCTCGATATCTGAATCGCGGCGCGAAGCAATCTGCTTCTTCTCGACTCCGAGCTGCTTCTCCAAGTTCGGCAGCGCCTCGTGGCGGCCTTCCTCGTCGACCCAGGTGATCATGTAAGCAGCGAAGTAGATGACCTTCTCGAGGTCCTTCGGTGCCAGGTCGAGTAGGTAGCCCAGACGGCTCGGCACACCCTTGAAGTACCAGATGTGGGTGACCGGAGCCGCGAGTTCGATGTGACCCATCCGCTCACGACGCACCTTCGCGCGAGTTACCTCGACGCCGCAGCGCTCACAGATGATGCCCTTGAAGCGCACGCGCTTGTACTTGCCGCAGTAGCACTCCCAGTCGCGAGTAGGTCCAAAGATCTTCTCGCAGAACAGACCATCCTTCTCCGGCTTCAGCGTCCGGTAGTTGATGGTCTCCGGCTTCTTGACCTCGCCGTAGGACCAGGTGCGGATATCGTCCGCAGTTGCCAGGCCAATGCGCAGATCATCGAAGAAGTTGACATCCAGCACGTGGGTTTCCTTCGTTAGTTCCGGTCAGGTGTGTTAGTTGTCGGGTGATCGCTTAGAGCTCTTCGACGCTGCTCGGCTCACGCCGGGACAGGTCAATACCGAGCTCTTCGGCGGCGCGGAAGACGTCGTCGTCGGAGTCCTTCATCTCGATGGCAACACCATCGCTGGAAAGGACCTCAACGTTGAGGCACAAGGACTGCATCTCCTTAACGAGCACCTTGAACGATTCAGGAATGCCCGGCTCGGGGATGTTTTCGCCCTTGACAATCGCCTCGTAGACCTTCACACGGCCCAGAACGTCGTCGGACTTGATGGTGAGCAGTTCCTGCAGCGCGTACGCGGCGCCATAGGCCTCCAGTGCCCAGACCTCCATCTCACCAAATCGCTGTCCACCGAACTGCGCCTTACCGCCCAGCGGCTGCTGGGTGATCATGGAGTACGGACCGGTGGAGCGGGCGTGGATCTTGTCGTCGACCAAGTGCAGCAACTTCAAGATGTACATGTAGCCGACCGCGATTTCGCCGGGGATCGGTTCACCGCTGCGACCATCAAACAACTTGGCCTTGCCGTTGCCATTGACCAATGAGACGCCATCGGCCGTAGGTCGCGTCGACTCCAAGATCGCCGAGAGCTCCTCTTCGCGAGCACCGTCGAACACTGGTGTCGCCACCCGCGAACGAGGCTCCACTGCGCGCACTTCCTCGGGCAGGTTGGCCGTCCGCGGATCGGAAGTGTCCACCGACCAGCCGGTAGCGGCGGCCCAGCCAAGGTGTGTTTCCAGGACCTGGCCAACGTTCATGCGACCGGGGACACCGAGCGGGTTGAGCACGATGTCGACCGGAGTTCCGTCGGTGAGGAACGGCATGTCCTCAACGGGAAGGATCTTCGCGATGACGCCCTTGTTTCCGTGGCGTCCGGCGAGTTTGTCGCCCTCGGTGATCTTGCGCTTTTGAGCGATGTAGACGCGCACCAAGCGATTGACGCCCGGTGGTAGTTCATCGCTCTCGTCGATATCGAAAACGCGAACGCCGATGATCTTGCCGGACTCACCGTGCGGCACCTTCAGTGACGTGTCGCGAACTTCGCGCGCCTTCTCACCGAAGATCGCGCGTAGCAATCGCTCTTCCGGGGTGAGCTCGGTCTCACCCTTGGGCGTGACCTTGCCGACCAGGATGTCGCCGGGCACCACATCGGCACCAATGCGAATGATGCCGCGCTCATCGAGATCGGCGAGCACCTCTTCGGAGACGTTCGGGATATCGCGGGTGATCTCCTCCGGACCGAGCTTGGTGTCGCGGGCATCGATCTCGTGCTCTTCGATGTGGATGCTGGAGAGCACATCGTCTTGCACCAAACGCTGGGACAAGATGATGGCGTCTTCGTAGTTGTGGCCTTCCCACGACATGAACGCAACGAGCAGGTTCTTACCGAGCGCCATCTCACCAAGATCGGTCGATGGACCATCTGCAAGTACCTGGCCAACCTCCACGCGATCGCCCTCTTTGACGATCGGGCGCTGGTTGATGCACGTGCCCTGGTTCGAACGCGTGAACTTGTCCAGCGCGTACGTGGTGTATTCCCCACCGTCTTCTGCAACGGTGATCAGATCGGCGGAGACCTCGGTCACCACGCCGGCTTTGGTCGCTAGGACCATGTCGCCGGCGTCGTAAGCCGCACGGAACTCCATGCCGGTTCCGACGAGTGGTGCCTCAGCGCGTAACAACGGCACTGCCTGGCGCTGCATGTTCGAGCCCATCAGCGCGCGGTTGGCGTCGTCGTGCTCGAGGAACGGGATCATCGCCGTTGCAACCGACCACAGTTGGCGCGGTGAAACGTCCATGTAATCGACCTCGGACGGCTTCACGTACTCGACTTCGCCACCCTTACGACGAACCAGAACGCGGTCCTCGGTCATGGTGCCGTTGTCGGAGATAGGCGTGTTGGCCTGCGCCACGACGTAGCGGTCCTCTTCGTCAGCGGTCATGTAGTCCACCTGGTCGGTCACCTTGCCGTTCACGACCTTGCGGTACGGGGTCTCGACGAAACCGAACGGACTGATGCGTCCGTAGGTTGCCAGCGAGCCAATCAGACCGATGTTCGGACCTTCCGGGGTCTCGATCGGACACATGCGCCCGTAGTGGGACGGGTGCACGTCGCGAACCTCGAAGCCCGCGCGCTCGCGCGACAGGCCGCCGGGACCCAGAGCCGACAGACGACGCTTGTGCGTCAGGCCGGCCAGTGGATTCGTTTGGTCCATGAACTGCGAGAGCTGGCTGGTGCCGAAGAACTCCTTGATCGCAGCAACCACGGGGCGGATGTTGATCAAGGTTTGCGGCGTGATCGCCTCGACGTCCTGGGTGGTCATGCGCTCGCGAACCACGCGCTCCATCCGGGAAAGGCCGGTGCGGATCTGGTTTTGGATCAACTCACCGACCGTGCGCAGCCGGCGATTTCCGAAGTGATCGATGTCGTCGGTTTCGACGACTACCTCACCGCGCGGACCTTCCATGGTGGGCAGCTCGGAGTGCAAACGCACCAGGTACTCGATCGTGGCGAGGATGTCCTCGAGTGTGAGAACGCTCTGATCAAGCGGTAGATCCAAACCGAGTTTGCGGTTCACCTTGTAGCGGCCGACCTTCGCGAGGTCGTAACGCTTGGGGTTGAAGTAGAAGTTGTCGATCAGGTTGCGGGCGTTCTCCAGCGTGGGGGGCTCACCCGGGCGGAGTTTGCGGTAGATGTCCAGCAACGCATCGTCCTGGCTCTCGACGGTGTCCTTCTCGAGGGTTGCCATGAAGATCTCGTATTGGCCGAAACGCTCGCGAATTTCCTCGGTGGTCATTCCCAACGCCTTGAGCAGGACCGACACCGGCTGCTTGCGCTTGCGATCGACGCGCACGGCAACGAGATCCTTTTTGTCGATCTCGAACTCCAGCCACGCACCGCGGCTCGGGATGATCTTCGAGGTGAAGACGTCCTTGTCTGTGGCCTTATCGATGGAGCGCTCGAAGTACGCACCGGGCGAGCGGACCAGCTGGGACACGACAACACGCTCGGTGCCGTTGATGATGAACGTGCCCTTGTCGGTCATGAGCGGGAAGTCGCCCATGAACACCGTCTGGGACTTGATCTCACCTGTCTCGTTGTTCATGAACTCGGCGGTGACGAACAGCGGCGCCCCGTAGGTGAAGTCCTTGTCCTTGCACTGCTCCACCGTGTACTTGGGCGGCTCGAAGCGATGGTCGCGGAAAGACAGCGACATCATGCCGGCGAGATCCTCGATCGGGCTGATCTCCTCGAAGATCTCCGACAGACCTGAGTTCTGCGGAATTTCGGTATTGCCGGCGGCGATCGCCGCGGCGACCTTCGCCTGCCAGTCCTCACGGCCCAGCAGCCAGTCGAAACTGGCCTTTTGTAGGGCGAGGAGGTCCGGGGTAGCCAAGGGCTCTCGGATCTTCGCGAACGAGTAACGGGCTAGGCCCGGGGACAGGGGGGTGCTGACCGAAGTCTTAGCTGCCAAGACGGTTCCTTCCGGGGCGCATCTGCGACGCTGACGTCATTCACGCTGACCGGGCGCACGCCACTTCGTCCTGGACTGTCAAATCCGCCGGGATTGAACCGTGGCGAACACGACCGCTCAGGGGGAGGGGTGTGAGGGCAGCGCAAAGCGGCAGCATACCCCGGGGGCACGCCGCTGTCTAACCCGGGGGGTTCCCGACAGTCCCTCGATCAAGCCCTGGCGGTGGAGCGGGGGGTGACAGCGAACCTGTCCCCTGCCCTTCCAGGCTCGATCCTCGTCCTGACGGATCCGCACCGGGTATGTGCGTGCGTAGATCGTGACTGCCCAAAGCCGAAACGTCAAGCGCGGCGCGGTTTTTTCATCATCGTGCGGTCTTCACGCACAGTTCGTGATCGATTTGTGACCTGCGCGTGTTTCTTGTCCTATCCTCGCCGTATTCACGGCCTTCGCCGCACCGCCCCGGTGCCCAGCTAACGCCCACCCACACAGGAGGATCCATGTCCCATGTCGTCGAGTTCACCTTGGACGTCAAGCCAGGCCATTACCAAGACGTGGTGGACCTTTATTCGGAATTCGCCCACGATTTCATGGCGATTGATCCCCATCTCACCGACGTCCTTATCGTCGGTGATCCAGGGCAAGGCCTGGTTCGGGGTATCGGAATCTTTGATTCTCAAGAAGCGGCAGAGGCGGTCAACAGCGACGTCATCTTTGCAACCTTCAACGATGCGATCGCCCCGCTGATTAGCGCGCCCCCGCAGCGAGTCATCCTCGACCTTTTGCACGCGTGGAATCGCTGACCGCGGCAAACAAACACAAGCCTCACCCAAAAGATGAAGGGGAACCACCTCACGGTGGCTCCCCTTCATCGGGTTCGCGGTACTACTTGAGCGTGATTACTTGAGCGTTACGGTGGCCCCGGCGCCCTCGAGGGCCGCCTTGGCTTCCTCGGCCTTGGCCTTGTTGACCTTCTCCAAGATCGGCTTCGGTGCACCCTCGACCAAGTCCTTGGCCTCCTTAAGGCCCAGGCTGGTGAGTGCGCGCACCTCCTTGATCACGGCGATCTTGTTGCCGCCATCGGCCTCGAGAACGACGTCGAACTCGTCCTTCTCCTCGGCCGCGCCGCCGGCATCGCCACCACCGGCAGCCGGAGCGGCAGCCGCGACGGCAACGGGGGCAGCAGCGGTAACGTCGAAGGTCTCCTCGAAGGCCTTCACGAACTCGCTGAGTTCCAGCAGGGACATCTCCTTGAACGCATCGAGGAGTTCATCGGTGTTCATCTTCGCCATGGTGGCGTCCTTTCGAATCGTTCCGGCCGAGGGCCGGGTGGGCATCAGCCCTCGGTGGTCTCCGCCGCCTCGGCTGTTTCCGCAGCCGGTGCGTCGGGGGTCTCATTGGTTGCTTCCTCGGTAGTTGCTTCAGCAGCAGCCACCTCGGTTGCGGTTTCTTCGGTTGCGGCTTCGACTACCTCTTCAGAAGTGGCCTCTTCCACGGCAGTGCTCGTCGATTCCTCGACAGCAGCCTCCGCCGGTGCGGTGCTTGCCGTCGCGCTCGTGGCCGACGGATCGGACTCGAGCTTGGTCTGCAACGCGCCAACGGCGCGAGCGGCCTTCGCCAACGGTGCCGCGAACAGCGCAGCAGCCTGGGACTGCTTGGCCTTCATTGCTCCGGCCAGCTTGGACAACAGCACCTCGCGTGATTCCAGGTTCGCGAGCTTGGTGAAGTCCTCTGGCGAAAGCAGTGCACCGTCCATGTATCCGCCCTTGACGATCAAGGCCGGATTGTCCTTGGCGAAGTTGCGGATGCCCTTGGCGGCATCGACCGGATCGCCTTCAACAAAGGCGATGGCGCTCGGGCCAACCAACAGCGCATCGATGCCGTCGATACCGGCATCGGCGGCTGCCCGCTTGGTCAGGGTGTTCTTGACGACCGAGAACGTGACCGTCGGGCCCAGCGAACGACGAAGGTCCTTCATCTGGGCGACGGACAGGCCGCGGTAGTCGGTCAGGACGGCAACAGCAGACGCGCGAAATCGATCGGCGATCTCAGTGACGGTCGCGACCTTGTCTTGACGGGCCATCGTGGCTTCCTCCTTAAACAGGACCGAACGACGGATCCGCGAGGAGGAGCGACGAGCGCAGATGAGCGCAGATGAAACTGCGAAACTCTCTCCTGCGCGGGTCGCCCGCTGCTGCGGGGCCTTCGACTCGATCATGCGATCGAGCAACCTGCGGTCTTCGGCGGGCCAAACAGTACGCCACCAGATCTACCGCAGACCAGCGGGGGCCAGGCTCACGGGTTCAGACATGCACGAAGGCCGGTCCCTCATCGGGACCGGCCTTCGTGTACGGGTACTGCTAGTTGGCTGTTGCCGCTCCCACTAGTTGGCTGTAGCCAACGGGAACTTCAGCGGTTCCGGAGCGAAGAACCGGTCACGGTTCACGCCCGGCGCCCGGTAGGGCAGACGCTTGGCCGCAGCAACGGCCTTGGCCGTCTTGGCCTTGATCAACGCCTGGAGCGCCTTGACACCACCCACGTGCTGGTCAGCGGTGAAGGCGCAGTGGCCCACACCCGAACCGCCTGTAGCAGCCAGACTCAGCGCCGCGCTCGGGCTCTTGGCTCCCGGCTCGAACTTCGTGTACTCCAGATCCAGTGGATCTGTGTAGTACTGAGCAGCCTTCAACATGCCCTTGTCATCAGCACGCTGCGCGGCCTTCGAACCAGCCATGTCCTCGAAGAACGTGTACTGATTTCCCGCCGGCACGATGGCGTCGTACGTGGTTGACATGAACACCGCAGGCTTGCGGTAGACCGGCTCGGCTGCCGGAAGGGCGTTCACGACGGTCACCGCGACAGGGTTCGCTGGGAATCGAGCGGTCTGGCTGCCCACGCTGGCATCCAGCGCACCGAGCATGCGGTCAAGCACACCCGGTCCGGCGGCCGTGAAGGTGCCTTCGAACTCGTTGCGCTGCTCTAACGAGAGCAACTTGCTATACACGACGGGAACATTGTCGTTGAAGTTGGCGTTATCCGTCGGCGCCAATCCACCGATCGCGCGCGCGCGCTGCTCCAGGTCATAGCGACCCATGATGCCCAAAGCCGCTGCCGCTCCCACGTTCTGCAGCATGGCCGCAGTCGAGTTGGCGCCAGCAGACAGCGGGGCGAATCCGCCGGCAATCCCGGCACCCAATCCCTGCTCCGTGACCACGGGGTTCACCGTGATGCCGTCGTACTCCTGGGACTTGGTGGGCAATCCGCCCATCAGCCCAGCCAGCAGGTTGGCCTGGGCGATCGGGAAGCCGACAGGTGAGACGGTGGCCTGGCCGGTTGACACCGCATTGAGTGTCCCGAAGACCTTGGCCAGATCACCCACTGCCTCCGCGTAACCGGCCTGGCCAGCGGAGTAGTTCGCGACCTTGAGGGTCGGATCGATCAGCGTCTTCCAGGTGTACAGCACCGTCATCGCGCTACTGAATGCCTGCTCCGGGCCCTCCATCACGCCACACAGTGGCAAGGTTCCGGCGATCTTGCCCGGATTGCGCTGCACCAACGTCTGAGTAATGAGACCACCGAGGGAATCTCCCCACGCGATGACTTCCTTGACACCAGATACAGCGCCACCGTTGATGTGACGGATGAGCAACTCGCCGGCCTCAACGCCTTCGGCAGTAGCCCAACCCTGCCGGGCGTAACCCGCACCAGCGAGGGCGTAGCCCTGGGCAAGGAGGTTCGCCGCAGACTCAGCCGACGGAGCAACCTGTGCTCCGCCGTTGCCCACGAGGGCCGGCCCGATTCCGGGGACCGTGGTCTGCGAGTAATACGGGGACCGATCCAAACCGAGCGCGCCAGCAATCTGCGCCGGAACCGGCTGAGCGATGCGGTACCCGTGCGAGTACAGCAGCACTGTGCCGTTGAACTTCGGCGGCATCGTGATCTGGAACGTGGTGTCGCCCAGCGAGCCGGTGAGCGCGCCGGAGCACGTCTCACCGAGCCCGCAGGCGTCGGCGGCATTAGCCGCCGGCGCCACGGTGGGAACGGCTACCAGCGCCAACCCCAGCGATGCGATTGCCGCAACGATGCGGCGGGACATAGTGATCTTCACAGTAATCCTCTTCTCCTAGTCCCCGCCGATTACGGCAGCAACTTCCGGGTCGGGTTGGCCGGCTTGAAGTTGGCCCTCTTCGCCTTACCGGTCGAAGCACTGGTGGCCGTGATGATGTAGTTCGTCAAGCGGTCGAGCTCACCGTTGCTGTACTGACCCATCCAGTAACCGGTCAGACCCTGGTGCGAGCTCTTGCTGTAGCGCAGCGGAACCGACGCGGCCGAGCGGAACTTGCTGGAGTTGGTCTCAAGGGAATTGATCAGACCCTTGCGTGTCAGGTTCGGACCAGCCATGTCGATCGCCTGGGCGAGGACGTAGGCGGTGTTGATGCCGTAGTAGGTGTAGAAGTTCCACGGCAGGTTAGCGCGATCAGCGATGACCTTCATCTGACGTACGTACGCGTTCCGGGTGTCTTGGATCGGGTGAATGAAGCTGGGTGTGTACACACCGTTCAAGATCCCCTTGGTGCCGACGAGTCCACCAACGATGTCCGGATCCGATCCGACCGAGGTGACCATCCAGGTGGGCTGGAAGCCCGCGCGAGCAGCAGTTCCCAGCAGGTTCGCCGTGGCCGAGGTCACACCGAAGAACACGACCAGTTCACAGCCAGCCGAACGAAGGGTCGATACCTGCGATGTCAGCGGCGACAATTGCTGGCCTGAGAAGTAGGAGGTCTCTGCGCTGAAGGAGATACCCGCAGCCTTGAACCCCGCCTTGGCGTTATCGCCAAACTCGCCGTCCTGGTACATCAAGCAACGCTTCTTGGCCTTGAGCTCAGGAGTGTTATCGATGTAGTAGCCCATGGCCTTGGATTCAACAATGTAGGAGGGGAAGAACGGGAAGGTGGTGGGGTAACGCCGAGGGTTATCGAAGCTCGCCGCTCCCGTGTTCACGAATACGTCGGGAATGCCGCGTCGGTTGAGGTCGGCGATGACGGATGAATGAGTGGGCGTACCGAGCGCACCGAACATCGCGAAGATCTTGTCGCGGTTGATCAACTGCGCGGTGCCGACCTTCGTCTTGGCGGGGTTGTACTGATCGTCGTAGACCCTCAGATCGATTTTGCGACCGTTGATCCCACCATTCGCGTTCACGTAGTCGAAGTAAGCCTCGGCTGCTGCAGGGATGTCCTTGTAACCGGGAGCCGCTGGTCCGGTAAGCGGCGTGGTCATGCCGATGGTTATCGAGTTCCTGGTAACACCAGGATCCGCTGCCGAGGCCGGGGCGATGGCCCCAGCCATTCCGAGTGCGGTCACGGCGCCGATGGCTACCGCCCGCTTTGCAAAGGCCTTACCCACGTGAGTTCCCTCCCATAGTTGTGCTCGCCCGAACGCCGCGGCGCGACATGAATGACGGGTGAACACCGAGTGTCCGTGAGGCTAGTCACACCAGCCCCACAGGGCAATAGCTTTCGAAAAAAAGGACGATCCGGGCCTTGCTCAGCGACGGTTGAGGCGTTTAGCGAACCCCTGGACCCCGCCTACGAGCCCCCCAGGCGCTGCAAGGACCACGAGAACTACCAGGATTCCGTAGAGGAAGTTCGGGGCATTGTTGGTGATTTGGTCGTCCCAACCCCGGTCAGCGGACACGTCCAAGACGAATTCGGGTAGCCAGACCAAGATGACGGCACCGATCATGGCTCCGATGAGTGACGTTCGGCCTCCAAGGACGATGCCCACGAGCAAAGACAGGGAAAGCCCGAGAGTGAAGGCCCCTGGGCCCACGAAACTGAGGATCTGCGCAAACACGGCCCCCGCGAGGGCCGCGAACAGGCTGCTCACGACGAAGGCTGAGATCTTCGATCCCGCTGGGGAAATGCCCGAGACGGCGGCCGCCACCGGGTCATCTCGAACTGCTTGCCAGACCCGTCCCTGGCGTCCGCGCACAAGGTTCAAGGCAACGAAACCCACGATGCAGGCAACCGCGATCGCGACAGAGGCCTGCCACTGCTCGATGACGAACCCAGCGTCGAGGCCGTCAATGGCCGAAACATCCGAACCGAGGTCTCCCTCCACACCGAAGGCCTCGTCGTCGAATGCCTCCTCGGGCACGACATCGTCCGTGGTGAAACCATCGTTGGTGGAGAAGTCGTCGTCGCTCAGGAAGTCGTCGTCGGACAAAAAGTCGTCGTCACCGAGAAAATCGTCGTCGGACAAAAAGTCGTCGTCGCTCAGGAAATCCTCATCCGAAAGAAAGTCATCACCGGCGAAATCGTCTTCGATAACGGCCTGCTCGTCCGTGAATAAGTCATCCGGAAGTTCCTCGTACAACGGTTCATCGCCCCCACCAAGAAATTCGTCGGTCGATGCATCATCCGTGAGGCCGCCGGTAGCAGCTGCGTAACCGCCAGCAGGGTAGGGAACTTGGATCATTAAGCCGTTCTCGCCGCCGAGTAAGCCGGGAAAACGATTAGCGATGGCGGGGACTCCCACGGCGATGCCCAGTGTTAAACCTGCGAGGTACGGACCCTTAAGACGCGCGGCAATGCCACCGATCAGCAAACCGAAGACAACTCCGCCGATTCCGGCGAACACCATCGACCAGACAGCGTTCCATGGAGTACCCAAGATGGGCACGGTCTGCCAATTCAATGACGTCAGGGCGAATATGTAGCCGCCCACGGCCATCAATGCGCCGTTGCCGAGTGACACTTGTCCGGAAAGCCCAACGAGGATCGTCATGCCGAACATTGCTGTCGCGTACATCGCCGCGGTAGCCAGGTAGTAGCTCAGCAGCGGATCGATGAACTGATTGATCCAAGTCAAGAGCCCGAAGATGACCAAGGCGATCAGGGCATGGCTGACCAGTCGAGTTCCCGGTAGTCGCTCCGTAAGGCTAGTGAGTCGCGACATCACACGGTCCGAGCCTTGTGGTGGGTGAACACACCCTCGGGCTTGAACAACAAGTTGACGACGAGCAGGACGAGCGCAACGACCGGGGCGTTGCTGGAATCTGTGTAGCCAGATACGAGTGAGATCACCAGTCCGGTGCCGATTCCGAAGGCCACCGCGCCTACCAAACTGTCAAGGCCGCCGATAACCGCCGCGGTGAAGGCGAAAACCAAAAAGACATCGAAGGCAGTGGGTGAGAGCGTTGTCAATGGCGCAACCAGCACACCGGCCACAGCCCCTACGAATCCCGCAATTGCCCAACCGAGAACCAACATGCGACTCACGCGCACACCCGATAGTCGGGCCACTTCAGGGTTGAACGCCGACGCCCGCATGGCGAGACCGACAGACGTGCGAGTGAAGACGATTGTTAACGCCAGCACCAATACGATGACTGTCACGACCACCAGGAGGTCGTACGGGGAAAATGGCCATACACGCCCACCGATTTCGAAGCCCGTGTTCCTGATCGGCGGCGGGAACGCCTTACCGTCTCCACCCCAGATCATTCCAGCGAACGCTTCCAACGCGATGAGTACGCCAAACGTCGCGATGATCGCGCCGGAGGTATCCATGCGCTTGACCGGCCGAATCACCAGGAAGTGGACGATCACGCCGAGCACCAGGCCAGAGGCCAATGCAGCCGCAAGTGCAAGCAGCCACGATCCCGTCAGGTCCCGAACCGTCAAGGCTATGAAAGTGGTGAACATCGCCTGCGCCAGTTGCGCAAAGTTCACAACGCGTGTCGATCGCCACACCAGCACTAGGGCGAGCGCCATCAACGCGATGATCACACCCGACGAGATGCCGCCGAGGAAATAGTCGATGAAGTTCGTCATCGGTCGTTGTCCTCCCCCGCATGCACGTCAGTAGCCCAGGTACGCATGACGCAACTCCTCGTCCTGTGCGATCTCTTGCGCAGGTCCGCTCTTGACGATCTCCCCGAGGTTCAACACGATGCCGGTTTTGGCAACACGCAAGGCAGTGGTTGCGTTCTGCTCAACCAGAAGAACGGCCAGTCCGGAGTCCTTCGCCATGGTGCCGACCAATTCGAGGATCTGCGTAACGATCAACGGAGCCAGACCAAGCGATGGTTCGTCGAGCAGGAGCACCTGCGGACCGGTCATCAATGCTCGACCAATGGCCAGTTGCTGGCGCTCACCACCGCTGAGGGTGTCCGCACCGAGGGATCGACGCTCGCCCAACACAGGGAACAGCGTGTAGGCGCGCGTGAGTGAGGTATTGCGCTGGGCATGCGTGCGCCACATACCCCCGAGTTTCAGGTTCTCCTCGACCGTGAGGTCGGGAATGGTCGAGCGACCCTCGGGCACTAGCGCAATACCCATCCGAACTACGTCCTCGGGCTTGCGCCCGGTGATGTCCGTGTCGTTGAACGTCACGCGGCCGGACTGCGGCTTCTCTAGACCGGCGAGTGTGCGCATCAATGTGGACTTACCCGCGCCGTTTGCGCCAATAACCGCGGTAACGCGGCCGGGGGGTACTTCGAGGGAGACGCCCTTCAACGCTTGAACGGCGCCGTAGCTGACCGATAGGTCCTCGATGGTCAACATCAGGCGCCGACCTCTTCTTCTTCGCCGAGGTAGGCCGCGAGCACTGCCGGGTCGTTACGCACTTCATCCGGGCTTCCCGCGGCGATGACCTTGCCAGCATCGAGCACCCAGATGAGATCGCATACCGCCATGACAAGTTCCATGTGGTGCTCCACGAGCAACACCGTGCGCTCGGGTGTCCAACTGCGGATCAAGCGTCCGAGTTCGGCCATGTCGCCGGCACCGATGCCACCCGCGGGTTCATCGAGCAAGAGCACCTTGGGATCACTGACGAGGGCACGAGCAAGCGCCACGCGCTTTTGCACCGGGTAGGGCATCTCACCTGGAAGCCTGTTCGCCTCCTCGAGCACGCCCAGTTCAGCCATCGCTGCCTCGGCGCGCTCTCGAATCTTGCGCTGCTCGACGTCGACCCAGGGCAGCGCCAGCGAGTCAGCAACGATTCCACTCTTCACGGTGCCCGAAGCCCCGAGCATCACGTTCTCTAGTGCACTGAGCGATGGAAACAGCCCCACACCCTGCAATGTCCGCGGAGATACCCATCTTCGACAGATGGTGCGTCTTGATGTGGCGCAGCCGCTTGCCGTCGAATTTCACCTTGCCAGAATCGGGCTTCACGAATCCGGTCATGACGTTGAAGACGGTGGTCTTGCCCGCACCGTTGGGACCGATCAGTCCGGTGACTGACCCCTCGGGGATACCGATGCTCACTTCATTGAGGATCTGCAGGCCACCGAAGGACACACTTATGTCCACGGTCTGGAGCAGAGGATGTGTGAGCGGAAGGTGATACTTCACGCAGACACCCTCCCGCCGGACGAGGCGCCCAGGCAGGCGGCGCCGAATGGTCAGGACAGTGTGTACGGCAGATGAACGCCGGTCAACCGAAAATCACAGGGAAATGAAAAAGGCCCAGCAGATGCCGGGCCCTTTTCCTGTGTTCGGGTCTAAAGGTCGTCGTCCTCGTTCTTGGCCGGGTCGATCGGGATACCCGGGCCCATCGTTGACGACATCGTGGCCTTTTTTATGTAGCGGCCCTTGGCAGCCGATGGCTTCAGGCGGTTGATCTCATCCACCACTGCCGTGAAGTTCTCCGCGAGTTGGTCGGCTCCAAAAGAGGCCTTGCCAATCGGGAACTGCAGATTGGAGTGCTTGTCGAGACGGAACTCGATCTTGCCGCCCTTGATGTCGCCCACGGCCTTGGCGACGTCCATCGTGACGGTGCCGGTCTTGGGGTTGGGCATCAAGCCACGCGGGCCCAGGACCTTGCCGAGCGTGCCGACCTTGCCCATGAGATCAGGTGTGGCGACCACGGCATCGAAGTCGGTCCAGCCGCCCTTGACCTTCTCGAGCATGTCGTCCGAACCGACGTAATCGGCTCCAGCAGCTCGCGCCTCCTCGGCCTTTTCGCCACCGGCGAATACCAGCACGCGGGCGGTCTTGCCGGTGCCGTGCGGGAGATTGACGGTGCCGCGGACCATCTGATCGGCCTTGCGGGGATCCACCCCAAGACGCATCGAGATATCGATGGTCGGGTCGAACTTGGTCGAGACCGAATCCTTAATGATCTTGATCGCACCCACGGGGCTGTAGATCTTGTCGGCCTCGATTTTCTCGGCCGCTTGGCGGTATGCCTTACTGCGCTTCATCTCTGCTCTCCTTATTTGGCAGTTGTGGTTGGCGAGCCGCGCTGGCTCTCCCACACTCTTGTTCGGTTATTTGGTTGTGTGCCTGCAGTACTACGCGGTGACGGTGATGCCCATCTGACGCGCAGTTCCTTCGATGATCTTCATCGCGGCCTCAACATCGTTGGCGTTGAGGTCGGGCATCTTGGTCTCGGCGATCTCGCGCACCTGATCCTTGGTGATCGAACCGGCCTTGACGGTGTGCGGGGTTCCCGAACCCTTGGGAATGCCCGCGGCCTTCAAGATCAACTTGGCGGCGGGCGGTGTCTTCAAGATGAAGTCGAAGGAACGGTCTTCGAACACCGTGATCTCGACTGGGATGACCGTGCCGCGCTTGTCTTCCGTGGCGGCGTTGTAAGCCTTGCAGAAGTCCATGATGTTGACGCCGTGCTGGCCGAGTGCTGGGCCCACGGGAGGAGCCGGGTTGGCCTGGCCTGCCTCGATCTGCAACTTGATCAGGCCAGTGACCTTCTTCTTGGGTGCCATTGTCTTCTTCCTCTTGTTTGCTTAGTTCTCGTCGATCTGGCTCAACGCCAGCTCAGTTCTTGTCGATCTGGCTGAACGCCAACTCAACGGGGGTCTCGCGTCCGAAGATCTCGACCAGGCCGGTCACCTTCTGGGCTTCGATGTTGATCTCGGAGATCGTGGCGTGCAAAGTAGCGAACGGCCCATCGACCACCGTCACAGAATCGCCCACCGAGAAGTCGATCTCGATAGGCGTGGCGGCCGCCGCAGCGGCTTCGCCGATGCTGGTCGGGCCGGCAGCCGCAGCAGGCTTCTTCTCTGGCGTGGGGGCAAGGATCGCCACTACTTCGTCCAAGGACAACGGAGCGGGCGAGTGCCCATGACCGACGAAGCCGGTCACACCGGGCGTATGACGAACCACACCCCATGACTCATCCGTTAGGTCCATCCGAACCAGGACGTAACCGGGGAACTTGTTGCGCTTGACCTGCTTGCGCACACCGCTTTTGATCTCGGTGACCTCTTCCATCGGAACCTCGACCTGGAAGATGTAGTCCTCCATGTTGAGCGTGGTGGTGCGCGCCTCAACGTTGCCCTTCACCTTGTTCTCGTAACCGGAGTACGAGTGAACTACGTACCAATCACCCGGAGCGATGCGCATCTCCTGGCGGAATGCCTCGACCGGATCGATCTCCTCTTCGACGACTTCTTCGGCAGCTTCGGCTGAGTCCGCTTCAACTGCGTCCGCTTCAACTGCGTCCGCTTCAACTAGAGCGTCGGCAGCGGATTCCGCAGCAAGGTCGGCATCGCCGGCCGCGTCCGCAATCTCCTGCGCCTCAGCAACGACCTCTGCCTCGGCTTCGGCTTCGGCCTCGTCGATTAAGACGTCGTCGGCGGAGGTGGTCGGCTCGGTGAACTCGATCGCGTCGCCAGCAGGCTGACTCACATCAGACTGGTTCGCGTTCTCACCGACCGAGAACGGGTCGATCGATGGCTGGTCCTGCTCGGACACGTCGGTGTTCTCCTTGACTCGTGGTTTCTCGTACTAAGAATCGGGGGTTGGTGGCGGTTACTCGTCAGCCGAAGATGAACAGCACTCCTTCAGTAAAGACGAAGTCGTACGCGGCGATGATCCCGGCCATAACGAGGACGAAGAACAGCACCACGGTCGTGTAGGCGATCAACTCCTTGCGCGTGGGCCAGATGACCTTGCGTAACTCGGCGATGACCTGACGGATGAACAGTGCTAGGCGAGCGAACGGACCGCGTTCGGGCGCAGCAGCTCCATCGCTGGGCTGCTGACGCTCGTCAACGTCTGCCATCGTCTCGCCTTTCACTTTCTTGTGGTCGGCCTCTCGACCGTCCAGCGTTCCTGTCAGCAGGGCCGAAGGGACTTGAACCCCCAACCGCCGGTTTTGGAGACCGGTGCTCTACCAATTGAGCTACAGCCCTCGGACGGGGCCACGACTACCGACCTGACTACCGTCCAGTAGGCAGGCTGACGCCGAGGTACCGCGGGAGGAGTCTACGGCGCGCCCCGGTCTGTCGACCACCCCGGCCCTGTTCGTGCCCAGATGACGCGCCTGAGATGACGCGCCTGAGATGACGCTGCCAAGATGGAGCCGTGACATCTCCGGCATCCCGAGTATCCCGGCGCATCGGCGCTATCAGCGAGTCGGCCACCTTGGCGGTCGATGCCAAGGCCAAGGCTCTGGCCGCCGCCGGGCGCCCAGTGATCGGTTTCGGCGCCGGGGAGCCCGATTTCCCCACGCCGGACTACATCGTGCAAGCGGCCGTTGAGGCCTGCACGGATCCCCGCTGGCACCGGTACACCCCCGCGGGCGGTCTGCCGGTCCTCAAAGAGGCGATCGCCGCCAAGACACTGCGGGACTCCGGTCTGCAGGTTGGTGCCGACCAGGTTCTGGTGACTAACGGCGGTAAGCAGGCTCTCTACAACGCTTTCGCCGCGCTGCTCAACCCCGGCGACGAAGTGATCCTGCCGGCGCCGTACTGGACCACCTACCCCGAATCGATTCAGCTTGCCGGCGGGGTTCCGGTCGAGGTACCCACCGATGAAACCACCGGCTACCGGGCATCCGTTGCGGACTTGGAAGCCGCCCGCACCGACAAAACCACCATGATCGTCTTCGTCTCACCCTCTAACCCGACAGGTGCGGTCTACTCCCCCGCTGAAGTCGAAGCCATCGGTCGCTGGGCCCTCGAGCACGGGTTGTGGGTGGTGACAGACGAGATCTACGAGCACCTCGTGTACGGCGATGCGCAGTTCTCCTCGATGCCGGTGCTTGTCCCCGAACTCGCCGATCAGTGCGTGGTGATTAACGGTGTTGCCAAGACATACGCCATGACCGGCTGGCGCGTGGGTTGGATGATCGGACCGAAAGACATAGTCAAGGCCGCAACAAATCTGCAATCGCACGCGACATCCAATGTTGCCAACGTCTCCCAGGTAGCGGCTCTTGCCGCTGTAAGCGGCGGGCTCGAAGCGGTCGAGGAGATGAAGGTTGCCTTCGACAGGCGTCGCCACTTGATTGTGGGAATGCTCAATGCGATATCGGGCGTGAACTGCCCCACCCCGGAAGGCGCCTTTTATGTCTACCCATCGGTGCAGGGTCTCCTCGGCAAGGAGATCCGTGGCGTAACTCCATCGTCGTCGAGTGAGCTCGCCGCGCTCATCCTCGATGAGGTGGAAGTGGCCGTGGTCCCCGGCGAAGCTTTCGGAACACCCGGCTACCTACGACTGTCCTACGCCACCTCGGATGCGAACATCACTGAGGGTGTGCAGCGGATGACTGACCTGTTGACCGAAGTCCGCTAGAGGGAGCAGCCGATCAGCCGCGGTTCGGGCGCAAGTTCAATACCGAATCGATCGAATACCCGACTGCGGATCGCACGTGCTAGCTGCACAACGTCTTCACTCGTTGCATTACCTGCGTTGCAAATCGCGAGTGTGTGCTTGGTGGAAAGACGCGCATCAGATTCCGGTAGCGCGAAGCCACGATCGATGCCGCTGTTCTCGATTAACCATGCAGCACTGACTTTCACTCCATTACCTGCCGGAAACTTCGGACAGTCCTCTGCTAGGGCACCGGCCACGTGTTCTTCGACAACGGGATTGACAAAAAAAGAACCCACGCTCCAGGTGTCTGGGTCGGCGTCGTCGAGCACCATGCCCTTATTGCGTCGTAATGCAAGAACTGCATCGCGAACCTGCTGTCCTCCAACAGCATCACCCACGCGAGCATTGAGTGCGTCTGCCAGCTGCGCGTAATCAACGACAACGGACTCATCCAGCGGCAGGTCGTAGACCACTTCAAGAACCACGAATCGATCGGGCTGAACTTTGAGTGCGCTTGTGCGATAGCCAAACTCGCACTCCTCATCGGTCAGTTCGCGCACCGCGCGCTCAATCCGGTCCCACACCCGCACGGACGTGATGAATTGCGAAACCTCAGCTCCGTATGCACCCACGTTTTGTATTGGCGTGGCCCCGACCAAGCCTGGAATGCCGCTCAACGGCGCCAGCGAACCCGAACCTGCCTCAAGTGTTCGGACCACGAGTTGGTCCCACGCCTCCCCGGCAGCTGCGATCACTTGAAGGTGGCCGCCACGATCAGTGAAAGACACACCCGTGGGTGCTATCTGCACGACCGTTCCTGGAAATTCTTCGTCTGAGCACACGATGTTGGATCCACCGCCCACGATGAGGCAAGGGCTACCGATGTCGTCGCATTCAACTATCGCTTCTATGCAGGCATCTTCCGACCGGGCCACTATCCATCGAGAAACCGGGCCACCGACCCGCAGGGTTGTGTGATCGGCAAAGACCGCAGGACCAACGTCTACCGGTGAGGTCACATCAGAACCCTACGCGGCGATGACGAGTTTCAAAGGGTGCGTTCAGGTCAATCGATGCGCACGGTGGCGGTTGCCTTGCCCAGCACAGTCACACCAGCGCTCACGGCAGCCAGCGTGATCACTGCTCGACCATCGTCGATGGACGTGACCTTGCCTGTCACTTCCAGCAACGCACCCTCGCCATCGTCGGGGACCACCACAGGCCGGGTGAACCGGCACCCGTAGTCGAGCAAACGCGAAGGGTCATCGAGCCAATCGGTTACGACGCGAATGGCCAAGCCCATGGTCAACATGCCGTGTGCGATCACGTTGGGGAGACCAACATCTGTTGCCACCCGCTCGTTCCAGTGGATCACGTTGAAATCTCCGGATGCACCTGCGTAGCGGATCAGCGTCTCGCGCGTTATCGGGAAACTCTTCGAGGGCAGCTTCATAGCCGATCGTGATGTCGGACCAATCGCGGGCAACCATCACACATCACTTCCACGTGCCACGAGCGTTGAGTGACTCGTGACTACGAGTTCGCCCGAGACCGTACGGATCTCTGCACGCGTGGTGAGGATGTCATTACCTGCTGCTGAGCGGATGCCATCGATCGTGACGGTTGCTACCAACTCATCACCGGCAACTATGGGACGGGCGTATTCGAACCGCTGATCACCGTGCACCACACGGGTGTAGTCCAGGCCCAAATCCGGATCCATGACAACGTTCTCGGCAGCGGCCATCGACAACCGGATCGCGTAGGTGGGGGGCGCCACCACATCCGAGAAGCCACGGGCGCGAGCGGCATCTACATCGAAGTAGACCTCATCGATCTCACCCAGAGCGCGCGCGAACTCGCGAACCTTCTCTCGTCCCACCAGATAGGGAGCAGACGGTGGATACGAGCGACCGATGAAATCAGGATTCATGCGAGCGCTGGGTTCGTGAGAACCAAGGAACTAACGCGTTTCCTTGTGCACGGTGTGCTTGTTGCACTTGGGGCAGAACTTCTTCACCTCGAGGCGATCGGGGTCGTTGCGCCGATTCTTCTTGGTGATGTAGTTGCGCTCCTTGCAGTCTTCGCACGCCATGGTGATCTTCGGCCGTACGTCGGTGGCCTTAGCCATGTCTTCCTACCCTTCGTGCGACTGCTTCGCCGCTTTGCGTGAATCGATCTGTTCGTGTGCAGCTGTTCCTTCGTAGCGGGGGCGGGACTTGAACCCGCGACACAGCGATTATGAGCCGCTTGCTCTGCCAGGCTGAGCTACCCCGCCTTGCACGGGCGATCCCGAGGTCTCGACGAACTCGAGTTTCCCGACAACATCCGTGCGCCGAGCCCCAATACGGAATCGAACCGTAGACCTTCTCCTTACCATGGAGACGCTCTGCCGACTGAGCTATTGGGGCCTGAAGCCGGTAAAGAGTACCTGGGCCTGCGCCGTGCTCCCACCCCAGCCCCGACCTGCCAAGTGATCACAGATGGGCTTCACTAAAGACATGTCAACGAATCACGATCACGCAAACCGGCAGCGCTGGACCGTGGCCGAGATGCCCGACCTCACCGGCCGCACGGCTCTGGTGACCGGCGCAAATTCCGGCCTTGGCTTCTACACCGCCCAGGCCCTGGCCCGCAGCGGAGCCTCGGTCACTATGGCGGTGCGGGACGTGACCAAGGGCAACCAGGCCAAGGAACTCATGGGGCCGGTATCGGGCAACCTGGAGGTCTGGCGCCTGGACCTCAGCGACCTCGATTCGGTGCGCACCTTCGCCGACGCCTGGTCCACCGCACACTCAGGCGGTCTGGATCTGCTCATCAACAACGCCGGGATCATGGCGATCCCCCGGCGTGAGAGCTCCGATGGTCACGAACTGCAGTTCGCCACCAACCATCTCGGCTCACTTCGCTCTGACCGGCTTACTGTTGCCGGCCCTCGTGGCTATCCCGCACTCGCGGGTGGTGAACGTGTCTTCGAGTGCGCATCGGATGGCCAGGCGCATCAACTTCGAGGACCTCATGGGCGAGAAGAAGTACAGCAAATGGGGCGCCTATGGTCAAAGCAAACTCGCAAACCTGCTGTTCACATCCGAACTACAACGACGTCTCGCCGCGAACGATCTGAGCGTTACCGCGTCCGCTGCGCACCCGGGTTTCGCCGCTACCAACCTCCAGGGCGTGGGTCCCAGCATGCGCGGCGCAAAGTTCGAGGGGCGGATTACCGCACTTGCCAGCAACCTCATCGCTCAATCACCCCAAATGGGCGCACTTCCGATCCTGTTCGCCGCCACGATGCCCGGGCTACCGGGCGACTCCTACGTTGGTCCCGGTGGCCGTGGCGAAGTCAAGGGCCACCCGAAACTTGTCGACCGGTCGCAATCGGCCAAGGACATCTCCCAAGCTCAGCGCCTGTGGTCAGTGAGCGAGGAACTGACCGAGGTCACCTACCCACTCGATTGATGGGCGCAATGGGCGACGCTGGTGGCAGGTAGTGGATTCGAACCACTGTAGGCATAAGCCGACGGATTTACAGTCCGCTCCCATTGGCCGCTCGGGCAACCTGCCGTACTGCTGTGCAGCGCGGGACACGATACATGCCTGTGTGATCGCTTCGATCAGCCCTTCGGTCCCAAGAGAGCAAGGGCACCAGCCATAGATTTCGATGTCTTTATCCGCATGCGCATTTGCTCATCGAAACCGTCTGCTGGTACCCCAATGAAGTCAGCACCAGCCGCTATCGCGGCCTGCGCATCCCACGTCGAATCACCGATCATCACCGCGCTTGTGGGCTCGACCCCAAGAAGCCGGCAGGCCTCGAGCACGCCGTGGGGTTCTGGTTTCGGGCGGATGAGTGGATCACGGCCCACCACCACGTCGATCTCCTTATCGATGTCCAGATCGTGGTGGTCGAGCACCGCGATGGCCACATCGGCCGGAAGCAAGGTCACAACGGCTGTTGGCACCTCTTGCAGTCATCGGTCGGCATTCCGCCACGGTGGGCATCAGGTGGGATTGCGCGATCGCAGCTCGTTCGTGTACCGCTATGGCGTCGGAGACCTCGCCCCAGCGGGGGTCACCCAAGAGTGAGTGCAGCACGCTCATACACGCCATCGTCGCTTTATCCCAGTCGGTATCCGGCACCTCTGCGTCAGACCATGATCCGACGAGTTGCCGGACATCGTGAAGCGCCGCTTCGTAATTGGTGAAGGACTGCAGATCGATCAGGGTTCGATCCAAATCCAGCAACACCGCCCGCGGAGCCCTCATATTCACAGACTCACACGCCGACGCTCTCAAGGCAGAGCCTTTCGAAGAACGTTCCGCCGAGCGGCAGTAGGGTCCTTCAGGTTGCAAGGAACCGATTTCGGGAGGGGACCATGGCAGACAGCAGCTTCGACATCGTCAGTGAAGTCGACAAGCAGGAGGCGGACAATGCCCTTAATCAAGCCGCTAAGGAAGTAACCCAGCGCTTCGACTTCAAGAACACCGGCACCACCATCGAGTGGAAATCGGACATGGTCGTGGAAATCACCTCCGGGACCGAAGAGCGGGCTCTAGCCGCACTGGATGTTCTGAAGGACAAGGTTGTAAAGCGGGGCATCAGTTTGAAGGCACTCGACCACGGCGACCCACGTGCCTCGGGCAAGGAATACAAGATCAACGGGACCTTCAAGTCCGGTATCAGTACCGAGCAGGCCAAAAACTCAGCAAGTTGATCCGCGATGAAGGCCCCAAGGGAATCAAGACGCAGGTGCAAGGCGACGAACTCCGCGTCACCCATAAGAGTCGCGACGCACTGCAGGAAGTCATTACTTTGGTCAAAGGGGCTGATCTGGACTTTGCAGTCCAGTTCGTCAACTATCGCTAGCTGACTCAGCCAACCAACGTGCGAGTTGCTGGGTGTCCTGACTCAGTCCTGACCGCGTAGACGCGGGATAGTTGAAATCCGGCTTCCACTCGAGGGCATCGAAGGGACACACCTCGATGCAGATGCCGCAGTACATGCACAGGCCATAGTCGATGCGGAAGTCATCGAGCACATTCACGGTGCGGGGCCGCGCTCCTAGCTCCTCTATCTGCTCTGGATGGGAGTCAAGTTCGATGCACCACGTGGGGCATTCCTTTACACACAACATGCATGACGTGCATGCGTCCGGAATCAACGCGATAACGCCACGACGCGGAGACGGTTCACTGGTCATCGGTGATCCACTCCACTCTCACTCCCGGTGGCAACTTGCGACGACGACGTCCACTATCAGAGTCCGCGCCCGGCCAGGGCGTCTCCACGCGTGCCTCCAGCGGCGATGACTTGCGCAGCGGGGTGCGATCTGCACTCCGCAGCAGTAGTGGTTCGGTTGATTCACGCCCTGTGAACTCAACCCCGAACATCTCCGCTGTCTCACGTTCGTGCCACTCGGCACCGCGGAACATCAAGGCGAGCGAGTCCACCCGGGGAGAATTCGCATCAACCCGGCACGTCACGATCACGCAATCCCCCGACCCCGGGTTCACTAAACACACGACCACATCGAGCGCATCAAGTTCGCTTTCCCGATCGATCGCAGTCAGCCAATCGACTACGCCCAACCCTCGTTCAGCAAAGGAAGCACAGGTTTCCACCCACGCAGTTGGTGCAACCGAAACCACCTCTTGTTCGGTGATCATGCCGCCGCCATCGAATCGACCAGGCGTTCGAGTTCGGCCACCAGGGCCTCCGGGCGAGGTGGGCAGCCCGGCACATAGGACTCCACCGGGAAGGATCGAATGCCCTTCGCCACGGTGGGTGCATCCCAGTAGGGACCCCCGCTGGTGGCGCAGGCACCGAAGGACATCACTCGGACCGGTCCTTGCTGGACGAGTTCGGCGTGCAACCGCTCGAGAGCGGGTTCGAGCGCCTCGGTGATCGTTCCGGCTACCACGAGCACCGTTGCCGTGGGAGGTTCGGGCTTAGGAGGTTCGGCCTCCTCACGCACCAAGAGCCCGGTAGCCGCGGCGGCTTCCACCTCCAGCGAGCAACAGGCGAGCCCCGCCCCCATCACCTGAACCCGAGCATTGGGCCGAGATGCCAGTCGCCACACGACTAGCAGGTTAGTCGTGGTCTGGTCATAGACCGCCATTCGGAACCCGACATGGTCATGCGACACAAAAAAGAGCAGAATGTGACGACCATGGGCTCGCCCTACCCGGGCCACGAAGAAACAGGTGACATGACCAAGCAGGTCGTACAAGTCGACAGGGTCGTGATCAGGTTCGCCGGGGATTCCGGCGACGGTATGCAACTGACCGGCGACCGATTCACATCCGAGGCAGCGTGGATGGGCAATGACCTGCTGACCTTGCCGAACTTCCCAGCTGAGATCCGCGCGCCAGCCGGCACTCTCCCCGGGGTCTCGTCCTTCCAACTTGCGTTCGCCGATCACGACATCACCACCCCCGGCGACCAGCCGAATGTCCTGGTGGCGATGAACCCGGCAGCTCTCAAGGCGAATATCGGTGACCTTCCACGTGGATCGGATCTCATCGTCAACACCGACGAGTTCAGCAAGCGAAATCTGGAGAAGGTCGGGTATTTGGCAAGCCCGCTTGAGGACGACTCGCTTGAGGCCTACCGCGTGCACCCCATTGCCCTCACCTCGATGACCGTTGAGGCACTGAAGGATTTCGACATCACCAAGAAGGAGGCCGAGCGAGCAAAGAACATGTTTGCCCTCGGCCTGCTGCTGTGGCTCTACCACCGGCCAACGGAGGGGACCGTCGAGTTCCTGCGAAAGAAGTTCGCAAACAAGCCGGAGATCATGAACGCCAACATTGCGGCGTTCGAAGCAGGCTGGTCCTTCGGTGAGACAACCGAAGAGTTCAGCGTTCAATACGAGGTGAAGCCGGCGCCTATGCCGGCGGGCACGTATCGGAACATCACCGGAAACCTCGCACTGTCCTACGGCCTCATCGCTGCCTCTGAGCAGTCGGGGCTCACGTTGTTCCTTGGTTCATACCCGATTACTCCAGCCTCGGACATCCTGCACGAGCTCAGCAAGCACAAGAGATTCGGCGTGATGACCTTCCAGGCCGAGGATGAGATCGCCGGCATCGGCGCGGCCCTCGGTGCTTCCTACGCAGGATCCCTCGGCGTGACCACCACCTCCGGGCCAGGAATCGCACTGAAGTCGGAAACCATCGGCCTTGCCGTGTCCTTGGAATTGCCGCTCATCATCGTGGACGTACAACGAGGTGGTCCCTCAACCGGCCTGCCGACAAAGACCGAACAGTCCGACCTGCTGCAGGCGATGTTTGGACGCAACGGTGAATCACCCGTGCCGATCGTGGCGCCGCAAAGTCCCGCAGATTGTTTCGATGCCGCGATCGAAGCGGCCCGCATTGCGGTCACGTATCGCACCCCGGTGTTCTTGCTGTCCGACGGCTACCTCGCCAACGGCTCCGAGCCCTGGCGTTTGCCCGACCTCGAGACCCTGCCCACGATCGATCCGAACTTCGCCACAGTTCCCAACCACACCAACGACGACGGCACCGAAGAGTTTTGGCCCTACCAGCGAGATCCCCAGACCCTTGCCCGGCCGTGGGCGATTCCTGGAACCGCCGGGCTCGAGCACCGCATCGGAGGCCTGGAGAAGGCCGACGGTTCGGGCAATATCTCCTACGACGCCGACAACCACGACCACATGGTTCGTCTGCGCCAGGCAAAGGTCGATGCCATCGCCCAGACGATCCCTGATCTGGAGGTAGACGATCCCAGCGGCGAGGCGAAGATCTTGATCCTGGGCTGGGGTTCCACGTATGGACCAATAGGTGCGGCCTGCCAGATCTCCCGCCGCGCCGGCATCAAGGTTGCCCAGGCGCACCTTCGCCACCTGAACCCCTTCCCAAGCAACCTCGAAGAGGTGCTCCGGCGCTACGACAAGGTGGTGGTTCCCGAGATGAACCTCGGCCAACTCAACATGTTGTTGCGGGCGAAGTTCTTGATCGACACCTACGGCTACAACCAGGTCCGCGGTCTTCCCTTCAAGTCCTCTGAACTTGTCGACGTCATTACTGAACTGAATCAACAGATGGAAGGCGCGCAATGAGCACCGACGCATTCCCGGCTTTGTCCTTGATCCCCAAGTCCGAGGTGGAGTTGAAGGCAAAGGACTTCAAGACCGACCAAGAGGTTCGGTGGTGCCCCGGCTGCGGCGACTACGCGATCCTCGCAGCGGTTCAGGGCTTCATGCCAGAGATGGGGCTGAAGAAGGAGAACATCGTCTTCGTCTCCGGAATCGGGTGCTCATCGCGCTTTCCGTATTACATGGACACCTATGGCGTCCACAGCATTCATGGACGTGCGCCCGCGATCGCCACCGGAATCGCCACCACCAGGCCGGACCTGTCCGTGTGGGTGGTGACCGGTGATGGCGACGCCCTGAGCATTGGCGGCAATCACCTGATCCATGCGCTGCGGCGCAATGTGAACCTCAAAATCCTGCTGTTCAACAATCGGATCTACGGCCTCACGAAGGGTCAGTACTCCCCTACCTCCGAGCAGGGGAAGATCACTAAGTCCACCCCACAGGGATCTTTGGACTACGCCTTCAACCCGGTGTCTGTGGCTCTGGGCGCCGAAGCGACTTTCGTCGCCCGCACCATCGATTCAGATCGCAAGCACATGACCGAAGTGCTTCGGGCGGCCGCCGCACATGAAGGATCAGCACTCATCGAGATCTACCAAAACTGCAACATCTTCAACGATGGCGCATGGGAACCCCTCAAGGAGAACGATGTTCGCGAGGACAACCTCATCCGCTTGAATCACGGTGAGCCAATCGTTTTCGGCAACAGCCAGGACAAGTGCGTTATCCGAGATTCCGACGGTCACCTGCAGGTCATGGATGTTGCGGATGTTGACCCATCCGACATCATCGTCTTCGATGCCCATGCTAAGGATCCCGGTCTTGCTTTCGGGCTTTCTCGTCTGTACAACCCGCGCACGCTAACCAACACCCCAATCGGTGTTTTCCGCGCTGTGACCCACCGCGAGGCCTACGATCGCATGGCCCAGCAGCAGGTGGCCGACGTGATCGCCGAAGAGGGCCCGGGGGATTTACGCTCATTGCTACATGGCAACGACACATGGAGCATTACATGAGAACGCCCATCCATTGATAGCGACAATCAACTGACCGCCAGTGCAAACGAAACAGCAGCCCAGCAGCACCGCCTGGGGCTGCTTTTCGGCATTCTCGCCTACGCCCTGTGGGGGGCTTTCCCGATCTACTTCGCACTTCTCGATGCGGTCAGTCCCATCGAGGTGGTCGCCCACCGCATCATTTGGACACTGGTCTTTCTCATCATCGTCATCACCATCGCCAAGACCTGGCGCAGCGTTAAGCGCGCCCTTAACGCCAAGACGATCCTCATTTTGCTGGCAGCAGCAGTATTCATCTCGATCAACTGGCTCTTCTACGTATACGCGGTAGCCACGGACCAGGTGGTGCAGGCATCACTGGGCTACTTCATCAATCCGCTCATCTCGGTGGCACTCGCCGTGATCTTGCTGCGGGAGCGGCTACGCATCACCCAGTGGGTGGCCGTCGCTATTGCGGTCGTGGCCGTTGCAGTCCTGACGGTCAGTTACGGCTCGGTACCGTGGATCAGCCTGGTTCTCGGCTTCAGTTTCGGCATGTACGGACTTCTCAAGAAAGTGGCCAACGTCGGCTCAACCGAGAGTCTCGCGATCGAGACTGCCGCGCTCGCTCCTTTCGCCTTCGCCCTGATGGGATTGTGGGAATGGAATGGTCAAGCTGCGTTCGTCCTCGACGGTTGGCAGATCAGCATCCTGCTCGTGCTTTTGGGTCCGGTCACCGCGCTGCCACTGCTCGCCTTCGGCGGTGCTGCAACGCGTATTCCCCTCTCCACGCTTGGTCTGCTGCAGTACATAACGCCGATTCTTCAATTTGCCCTCGGCGTCTTCGTTTTCAACGAGGCAATGCCCGCCAGTCGATGGATCGGCTTCTTCATCGTATGGACCGCGCTGGTGGTCTTCTCCATCGATGCCTACCGACATTCCCGACAACGCAGTCGCGACCGGGGCAACAAGCTCATCGACGAACTAGAAGTGAGTGAACCCACGTAGTGTTGTGGATTCAGCCGGTCCGGTTCACAACGTAATCACACAACATCGTGAGGGCGTGTGTAGCCGGAACGTCGGGCAGACCAGCAAGTGATCGCCGCGCATCATCGGCCCAGCGGTGCGCTTCGGCGCGAGCTTCGTCGAGGCTCGCGTGGCTACGCAAGAGCACAAGAGCCTCCGCATGCTCCGCGTCGTCGATCAGCGGCCTACCGAGGAGTTCTTGGAGACGAGCGTCTTGAGTTTCGGTGCTGCTCAGCGCATACAGCCCAGCGAGAGTGGGCACCCCTTCACGCAAGTCGGTGCCGGGCGTTTTACCCGACTGATTGGATTCAGAAGTGATGTCGACGATGTCGTCGGCCAGCTGGAATGCAATGCCGATGGCCTCACCGAATCGACTCATGACATCGATCGTTTCTTGGTCGGCTCCAGACATCATGGCGCCGAATCGTCCAGCAGTGGCAATAAGCGAACCCGTCTTGTCTGCAAGGACCTGAAGGTGGTGCTTGACCGGATCCATGCCATCAGCCGGACCGACGCTTTCCATGATCTGGCCGGTACACAGGCGTTCGAATGTGCGGGCCTGGATGCGCACAGCTTCTGGACCTAGGTCAGCGAGAATGTCCGACGCACGGGCGAAGAGGAAATCACCCGTCAAGATGGCAACGGTGTTGTTCCAACGGGAGTTGGCCGACGGCGCACCGCGACGCAATTGGGCCTCGTCCATGACGTCGTCGTGATACAAGGTTGCCAAGTGCGTCAATTCCACAACTACGGCCGACTTAATGACATCGGGATTAGCCGGCCGGGGGCCAAGGTGACTCGCGAGCAGAGTTAGCAGCGGACGGAACCGCTTACCGCCGGCATCGACCAGGTGTCGCGAAGTCTCGGTAACAAAGGGGTAATCGCTGACCACGGCGCTTCGAAGTTCGGTCTCGACTTCCTCAAGGCACCGGCTGAGCGACTCATCCAGGGCAGGGTCGACGGAGAGCTCACCCAGGGGACTCTCGGTCATGGCTCGACGGTACTACCGGATGAAGACATCGGCATTCGTGAGCAGGTCCAAGACCGGCTGGGGCATGACCCCCAAGATCACCGTCACGGCCACGCTGGCCGCGAGGGCCACGGTGGTGAAGGCCGAAGGCACCGCCACAACCGCGGTCTGTTCGGTGGGTTTGGAGAAGAACATGATGACAATGACCCGGACGTAGAAGAAGGCCGCAATGAGGCTCGCGACCACGCCGATGATGACCAGCCAGGCGGCTCCGGCCTCAACCGCAGCAACGAAGACCAAGAACTTGCTCACGAAGCCGCTGGTGAGCGGGATCCCGGCTAAACCCAGGAGGAATATCGACAAAGCCGCGGCAACAATCGGCGACTTTCGACCCAAGCCGGCCCAAGCTGCGAGGTTCGTTGCCTCACCATTGGAATCGCGCACCATCGAGACGACCGCGAAGGTTCCTACCGTGGCGAAGCCATAGGAGATGACGTAGAACTTCGTGCTCTGCAGGCCAGCCGGAGAAGCCGCAGCCAGGCCAACCAGGATGAAGCCGGCCTGGGCGATCCAGGAGTAGCCGAGCAGGCGCTTAATGTCGGTCTGGACGAGGGCAAGGATCGAGCCCAGGATCATCGATGCACTGGCCACGATCCAGATGATCGGTTCCCAGTCCCAACGAACGCCGCCGAAGGCCACGTAGAGCAGGCGCAGCAGCGCACCGAAAGCTGCGATCTTGACGGTGGCCGCCATGAAACCGACAACCGGAGTGGGGGCACCTTGGTAGACATCGGGTACCCATTGGTGGAAGGGAACAGCACCGATCTTGAACAGCGGGCCCACCATCAACATGCCAATACCGATGAGCAGGATGATCGACTCACTTGGCTTGCTCGAGATCGTTTGCGCGATCTCGGAGAAATTGATTGATCCGCTGTAGCCGTAAACCAGGGCAGCGCCATAAAGGAAGAAGGCCGAGGCGAAGACCCCGAGCAAGAAGTACTTCAGCGCCGCCTCCTGGCTGATGAGTCGGCGGCGGCGAGCCATGCCGGTCATCAGATACAAAGGAAGGGAGATGACTTCAAGGGCTACGAACATCAGCAGCAGATCGTTTGCGCTTACGAACAGCAGCATGCCCAGCACCGCGAAGAGCGTGAGCGGCCAAACCTCGGTCTGCAGATACCCGCGCTGGGTGAACTGCCTTTCCTCTTCCGAGCCGGGAAGCGCGGAAACGCGGGAAGCGAACGCATCGCCCACCGGATCGATGGATCGTTCGGCCATAAGTCCCACGCCGAGGATCGCCAAGATCACGATCGAGCCTTGGAACAACAACGCCGGTCCATCGATAGCCACCGATCCGCCGGCGGTCAGCGTGCGAGTGGAGGCGTTCAGGATGATCAGAACAAGCGAGGTGATCAGGGCACCGAAGACGAGCAGCAACTGCAGGAAACGCCGCGTGCTTCGAGGGGCGAACGCCTCCACCAGAACCGAGACGACGGCCGCAGCGAAGATCACGATCATCGGTGAGATCGCGAAGTAATCAATGCTAGGTGGGGTGAAGTTCACTGCTCGCTCCCTTCACTCGAGAGCGAGGAGTCCACTTCGGCTACCGAGACGAACTGCAAGGTCCGCTCCACCGCCGGATTGATCACGTTCAGTAATGGCGCGGGGTAGAAGCCAAGGACGATGGACAGTGCAGCGATCGGCACGAGCGCTGTGATCTCTCGGCCCTTGAGGTCGGTCATCTTGATTCCACCGGCATCCAGGCTCGGGTTGAGCGGGCCGGTCATGGTCTTTTGGTAGACGCGAAGCATGTAGGCCGCAGTGATGACGATGCCGAGGGTGGCCAACGCACCCACCCAGATGTAACGCTCGAAGGCACCCAGCAGAACCAGGAACTCACCCACGAATGAGACGAGGCCAGGAAGGGCGAGGGAGGACAGCGCAGCGAACAGGAAGAAGCCCGCAAGGACTGGCGCCGTCTTGTTCACGCCGCCGTAGTCGGAGATGAGCGCCGATTCCCGTCGCCTAGACATCAAGAATCCGGCTGTCAGGAAGAGGGCAGCCGTAGACAGACCGTGGGCGACCATGTACACGACCGAGCCGGTTCCGCCGGAGCTGGTGAAGACGAAGATGCCCAGGGTGATGAAACCGAAGTGGGACATCGAGGAGTAGGCGAACAGTCGCTTCATGTCCTGGGCGTTCAGCGCGATGTACGCGCCGTAGAAGATTCCGATCAGCGCCATGCCGATTACCACTGGTGCGTAGAAATCACTCGCTGCGGGGAAGATCGGAAGCAGGTAACGGATCATGCCGAAGGTGCCGACCTTGTCGAGCACGCCGATCAGCAGCACCGAGGTGCCCGGCTTACCTTGCGCGGCGGCATCGGGCAGCCAGGTGTGGAATGGCCACAGCGGTGCCTTGATGGCGAAGGCGAAGAAGAAGCCAAGGAAGAGCATCTTCTGGGTATTCGGGTCGATGTCCAGGTTGACCAGCGTGAGGAAGTCGAAGGTGCCGGTACCGAGTTGTCGAGCAGACACCACATAGAGGCCAACCATCGCGGCGAGCATGAACAGCCCACCGAGCAGGCTGAACAGCAGGAACTTCACTGCCGCGTAGGAGCGCTGAGGACCGCCGTACTTACCGATCATGAAGTAAATCGGGACCAGCATCACTTCGAAGAACACGTAGAACAAGAAGACGTCGGTGGCAACGAACACGCCGATCATGAGCGCCTCGAGGACCAAAATGAGCGCGAAGTAGCCCTTGACCGAGCCGCCTGCCTCCTGATCCTCCTCGATGTCCCGCCAACCGGCGAGGATGGTGACCGGGACGAGAGTGGCGGCCAGGGCAACGAGCACCAACCCGATGCCATCCACACCCACCGAGTAGCTGATGCCCAGGGCCGGGATCCATGGGTAGGACTCCACGAACTGGAACGGCTCGGTTGAGGAGCCGTTGAACTGCAGGGCCATCGCGATGGTTCCACCGAGGACGACGAAAGAGACTGCGAGCGCCACCTGCTTGGCCAGCAGCGGCTTGGAACTGGGCAGCAGGGCAACCACGATGCTGCCGAGTAACGGCAACACCCCGAGTGTGGTCAACCAGGGGAACGCACTCACGAGAGCCTCACCAAGATCAGCGCGAGGACGATGATGAAAACGCCCCCGACCATGGACAACGCATAGGAACGAACGAAACCGGTCTGACTACGACGAAGTCGAACAGCTAGGTCTCCGACGAAGGACGTCACGCCGCCCACAAACCCATCCACTGCTTTGGTATCGAAGGTGGTGAGAGCCTCGGCTGTGCGATAGGTGGGTTGCACCACCAGGACGTTGTTAACGGCATCACCGTAAAGGTCCTGCCGAGCAGCTCGGGTGAGCACATTCCCGCGCGGCGCTTCGATCGGCACTTCCTTGCGTGCGTACATGACCCATCCGATGACCGCACCGATGACTACCACCACGAGGGTGACGGCGATGTAGAACGCGGTGGGCAGCGGTGTGGGAACCGACTCGTAGCCGGTGACGGGCTCAAGCCAGGTTTCGATATTGCCCCAGAAGAGCAGCGCCATACCCAAGAAGGTCGAGCCGATTGCCAAGATGATCAGCGGGATGGTCATTACCGGCGGCGACTCGTGCGGGTGCGCATCGTCCTCCCACCGAGCCTTGCCGAAGAAGGTCATCGCCACCATACGGGTCATGTAGAAGCCGGTGATTCCCGCCGCAAGGATGGTTGCCGCACCAATGATCCAGTTGCGCTCGAAAGCGGCGTGGATGATCTCGTCCTTCGACCAGAAGCCCGCGAAGGGCGGAATGCCAATGATTGCGAGATAGCCGGCCATGAAGGTAATGAAGGTGATCACCATCAAGCCCTTGAGCGCGCCGTAGCGGCGCATGTTCACGGTGTCGTTCATGCCGTGCATCACCGAGCCGGCACCGAGGAACAATCCCGCCTTGTATACGCCATGGGTGAGCAGGTGGAAGATCGCGAAGATGTAGCCGATCGGGCCTAGGCCCGCGGCGAAAACCATGTAGCCGATCTGGCTCATCGTGGATCCGGCTAGCGACTTCTTAATGTCGTCCTTGGCCGAACCGATGATCGCGCCCATGAATATCGTGATCAGGCCCACCACTACCACCGCAGTTGCCGCCCAGATCGCTGCGTTGTAGATCGCATTGCTACGCACGATCAAGTACACGCCTGCAGTAACCATCGTGGCGGCATGGATGAGCGCCGACACAGGTGTGGGGCCCTCCATCGCATCGAGAAGCCACGCCTGCAATGGGAACTGCGCGGACTTACCGGCTGCCGCCAGAAGTAGGAGCAGGCCGATCGCAGTGAGGGTTCCCTCGCTGGCCTCGCTGGCCTGGCCGAACACATCCTGGAAGGTGATGGACCCGAAGGTGATGAAGATGAGCATGATCGCCAAGGACAGACCAACGTCGCCCACGCGGTTGATGATGAATGCCTTCTTGGCCGCGGCCGCCGCGCTGGGCTTGCGCTGCCAGAATCCGATGAGCAGGTAGCTGGCCAGACCTACGCCTTCCCAGCCGACGTACAGCAGAAGGTAATTGTTCGCCAGGACCAGGATCAACATCGCGGCAACAAACAGGTTCAGGTAGCCAAAGAACTTCCGGCGGTCCGGGTCGTGGGCCATGTAGCCCAGGGAGTAGATGTGGATCAACGCACCCACGATGGTGATGAGAAGAACGAACACCATCGAGAGTTGGTCGAGTTGCAGCGCGAACGAGGCTTGGAAACTGCCGACGAAGACCCAGTCGTAGACGTTTTGGACCACGGTGCGCTGCTCGGCCGGCTGATCCATCAGCGCCAGCAGCATGAGAACGCCGATCACCGCAGAACCAACCACCGTGAGAACAGCTAGGTACGGCCCCCACGAGTTGGTACGACGACCACCGAAGAGCAAGATCACCGCACCGACTGCTGGTAGGGCAATGAGCACCCACAGCAGTGCGAAGATCCCCTCCGCGGGGATGATCTGGGTCACGTATCCGTCCTATTCGTCAGTACTTCAGCAAGTTCGGTTCGTCGATCGATGCCGATCGCCTGGTTCGGAAAATGGTCACGATGATGGCGAGCCCAACAACTACTTCGGCAGCAGCCACCACCATCACGAAGAACGCCACCACCTGTCCATCGAGGTTGCCGTTCATGCGCGCAAAGGAGACAAACGCCAGATTCGCTGCGTTGAGCATGAGCTCCACGGACATGAAGACGATGATCGCGTTTCGGCGAACGAGAACTCCGATCGCACCGATACTGAAGAGCAGTGCCGAGAGCAGGACGTAATTCGCGGGGTTCATCGCTGCTCCCCCTCACTTCCCTCATCCGCGTCCTCAAATCCGCTATCAACAACGGACTCCCCTGCCGCGATCTGACGGATGTCCTCAAGGTCGGCTTCGTTGACCTCACGAACATCGGCGCGAGCCCGCAAGGGTTCGGGGACGCTCACATCGCTGGTGCTGCCATCGGGCAGGAGCGCGGGGGTGTCCACCGCGTTGCTGCGGGCATACACACCCGGGGGCGGCAGCTGACCGGGGTGCTGACCGGACGCGAAACGCTCTTGCGAAAGTTCGCGCTGGGTCTTCTTGGGCAGCCAACGCTCGCGGTGGGTCAAGATCATCGCACCCATGGCAGCGGTGATCAGCAAGGCCGCGGTCACCTGGAAGGCGATCACGAAGTCGCTAAAAATCAACGCAGCCAGACCCTCGACGTTGCCGCCCTGGGCTGAATTGGCAGCGTCAAGCCCAACGGATGAAGTCTCCATCAGGCCGTTGCCGAGGCCGGCGATAAGCAGGATCGAGAAGCCGATGCCCAGCAGCAATGCGGCAACGCGCTGACCCTTGATCGTCTCGATCAAGGAATCCGAGGAATCGACGCCCACCACCATCAACACGAACAAGAACAGCATCATGACTGCGCCGGTGTAGACGATGATCTGCACCATTCCCAGGAACGGCGCGGCGTTGGCCACGTAGAGGATCGCCAGGTTGATCATCGTCAATGCAATAAAAAGGGCGCTGTGCACTGCCTTACGGGATATGACCATGCCCAGGGCACCGATCACCGCAAGGGTGCCGCTGACCCAAAAGACAATGGCTTCGCCGGTTCCTACCTCGCCCCCTGTCATGAGGCGCGCTCAACGTCCCCGCCCGAGGAGGCGTTTCGCTGCTGTTCTGGCTTTGGATCTAACACCGCTCCGGTGACCTTGTTTGAGTAATAGTCCTGATCCGTTGTGCCCGGCACCATGGGGTGAGGCGGCGCAACCATACCGGGCAGCAACGGAGCGAGAAGTTGGTCCTTCTCGAAGATGAGATCCGCGCGGCTGCTATCGGCTAATTCGTATTCATTGGTCATAGTCAAAGCGCGTGTGGGGCACGCCTCGATGCACAGTCCGCAGAAGATGCAGCGCAGGTAATTGATCTGATACACGCGTCCATAACGTTCTCCCGGCGAGAAGCGCTCTTCATCGGAGTTGTCTGCGCCCTCAACGTAGATGGCATCCGCCGGGCAGGCCCACGCGCACAGCTCGCAGCCAATGCACTTCTCCAGGCCATCAGCCCAGCGATTGAGTTGGTGCCGGCCGTGGTAGCGCGGCTTGGTCGGCTGCTTGTCCTCGGGGTACTGCTCGGTGACAACCTTCTTGAACATGGTCGTGAAGGTCACGCCGAAGCCACGGACAGCCTGGGGTAGTTCAGGCATCGGGTTCCTCCTTGGCATCGGCGGTAGAAGTGGACGTGACCTCGGCGGTGGTGACCGTAGCCCGGCGTGGGGTGTACTCGAAACGCTGCCCCGGGAGCGGAGGCACGGGGTGCCCAGTGGACACACCGGTGAGGACCTCGTTGGCCCTCTGAGCGCTCTGTTCGTCGTCGTCAGCGCGTTGCTGAGCCCTGCGGTCGGAGCGGATCTGCAGCATCCAGGATGCACCGAACAGGACCGCGATGATCACCGCGCCGCTGATGAGAAGTTCGGTGTTGGTCAGACCAACATCACTTCGGAACAGTCGCGCGATGGATACGACCACAACCCACACCAGCGCCGCCGGAATGAGTACCTTCCAGCCGAACTTCATGAACTGGTCGTAGCGCAAGCGCGGAAGTGTGCCGCGCAGCCAGATAAAAATGAAGATGAACAACTGAACCTTGATCAGCCACCACAGCACCGGCAACCAGCCGGAGTTGGCGCCCTCCCATAAGGACAGCGGCCAGGGCGCGAGGTAGCCGCCGAGGAACAAAGTGGTGGCGAGCGCGGAGACGGTCACCATGTTGATGTACTCGGCGAGGAAGAACATCGCGAATTTCAACGATGAGTACTCGGTATGGAATCCACCCACCAGCTCACCTTCGGCCTCGGGGAGGTCGAACGGCGCCCGGTTGGTCTCACCCACCATTGAGGTGACGTAGATCAGGAAGCTCGGAAGCAGAATGACTGCGAACCAGATCGGCTGCTGAGCCGCGACGATCTGCGAGGTGGACATCGAACCGGCGTAAATGAACAACGGCTACAAAGGACAGGCCCATCGCGATCTCATACGAGATCACCTGCGCGGTGGATCTCAGACCACCGAGCAGTGGGTAGGTGGAACCAGAAGACCAGCCGGCGAGCACAAGTCCGTAGACACCGATCGAGGCAATCGCCAACACGTACAGAACCGACACCGGGAAGTCGGTGAGTTGCAGCGGAGTTTCCACTCCGAAAATCGAGACAGTGGGGCCGAAGGGGATCACCGCGAAGGCGATGAAGGCTGCGGTGGCGGAGATGACCGGTGCCAGCCAGTACACACCTACATGCGCGGCTTTGGGAATGATCTCTTCCTTGAACGCGAGTTTGAAACCGTCCATCAAGGACTGCAGCAACCCTTGGGGGCCGACCCGGTTCGGGCCGATGCGGTTTTGCATGCGAGAGACGACGCGGCGTTCCCACCAGATGGTGAACAAGGTGAGAAGGACCAAAAGACCGAACACGGCCACCGACTTGCCGAGGACCAACCACCAGGGATCGCCTCCGAACAGCCCGAACTGTCCTCCGGTCATGACAAGCCTCCTGCTTGTGTTCCAGCAGCGAGTCGAACGCCGTCGCCGTAACCGGCGCCAAGATCCCGGTAGATGCGGCTGCCATCGGAGTTCATCGGCAGCCAGACCACCGAATCGATCATCGAATCGTCGATCTCGACGGGTGCGGTGATGGACCCAGCTGGGCCATGGACGGTGGCTGCTTCCGCGATGCCGTGGGCCTGCGCGGTGCGTGCGGACATGCGGGCGACCGTGGGCCGGGCGGTGGCCGCAAGGTGCGCGTCGCCTTCTTGCATCACACCGAGGTCAAGCAGCAGACGCCAGGTTTCCAACCGCACACCGTCGGTGGTGGTGGATGCGCGTGTTGGGCCCATGGTGGCGCGGGCACCTGTCCAGGGGCCGAGACGACCCATCTGCGCGCGAAGATCGTTGACTGCACCGGGCAGCGAGTGGCCCATCGAATCTGCGAGCATCGCCAGGACCGATGCGTCCGAGCCCATCATGGCATCGCGAAACACCTGACCGAAGGGACGCGGGCGCCCCTCCCAATCCAGGAAGGTGCCGGACTTCTCGGTGACCACACCCACCGGGAGCACCACGTCGGCCATCTCGGTGACAGCGGAGTGATGGTTTTCCAAGGACACGATGAAGTCGACCTTGCCCAAAGCCTCGGCAGCTTGATGCGGGTAGTCGGACAGTTCCACGCCCCCGACCACAACACCCCGAATGCGACCGGCATCAACGGCGTCGTGCAGGGCCAGACCTGACAGGCCTTGCTGCGGGAGTGCGGAAACCTCAATGCCCCAGATCTGCGCAACTTCGCTGCGTGCAGTGGGGTCGGAGATTGGGCGACCACCGGGGAGCAGGCCCGCGATCGCACCAGCGTCGAGTGCACCGCGCTCCCCTGCGCGCCTCGGCACCCAGGCCAGGGCCGCACCTGTTTGCTGCGACAGTTGCACTGCCGCGCTAAGTGTCCCGGGTGAACTAGCAGCGCGTTCGCCCACCATGATGACCGCGCCCGGCTGGGCCAGTGCCTGCTGGATGTCTTGCGGCAGGTTGGCCAGGGCCGCTGCTTCCTGGCCCGGCTTTGCGGGGATCAGCGTGCCGTTCATCTTGGCAAGGCCCCGGGTGGCGCCGGCGGCAACCGAGACGACGGTGACGTTCTTGCCCGAAGCGTTGCTCGCGGCCTTGCGCAAGCGCAAGAAGACAATCGGTGATTCGTCCTCGGGCTCGAAGCAGGCGAGCAGCACGATCGGAGCGTTTTCAAGGTCCGCGTACTCGACCTTTATCGGGGTCCCAGCTATGTGCGCCGCGAGGAACTCGCGCTCCTCTTCGGAGTTGGCGCGGGCGCGGAAGTCGATGTTGTCGGTGCCCAGGGCAACGCGCGCGAAGCGGGAGTAGGCGTAGGCGTCCTCCATGGTGCTGCGCCCACCTACGAGCACGGCGGTGTCCGTGCCGGCCGACTGCAAACCGCGGGCCGCAACAGCAAGGGCCTCGGGCCACGACGCAGTGCGCAACTCACCGTTCTCACGCACCAGCGGCCACTCGATACGCCCCTGTTGCAGGTAGGCGAAGGCGAAGCGACCCTTGTCGCAGTTCCACTCCTCGTTGACCTGGGGGTCGTCCCACGCGAGACGACGCGTGACCGTGCTGCGTCGGTAGTCCGTGCGTAGTGCGCACCCCGAGGCGCAGTGCTCGCACGAAGTGGGCACCGAAACCAAATCGAACGGACGTGCGCGGAAGCGGTAGGTGGCGCTGGTCAGTGCACCGACAGGGCAGATCTGAATGGTGTTGCCGGAGAAGTAGGAGTCGAATGGTTGATCGTCGGCCGTACCGACCTGCTGCTGCGCCCCGCGCTCAAGAAGTTCGAGCATCGGATCGCCGGCGATCTGGTCGGCGAAGCGAGTGCAGCGAGCACATGACACGCAGCGCTCGCGGTCAAGAAGAATCTGGGCGCTGACGTTGATGGGTTTGTCGAAAGTGCGCTTCTCTTCGGTGAAACGTGATTCCGGACGGCCAATACTCATCGCCTGGTTTTGCAGCGGGCACTCGCCACCTTTGTCACATACCGGGCAATCGAGCGGGTGGTTCAAGAGCAAGAACTCCATCACGCCCTCTTGCGCCAACCTCGCTACGTCGGAGGAGTACTGCGTGTGCACCTGCATGCCATCGCTGACCACCTGGGCACATGCCGGTTGTGGCTTGGGCACACCATCGATCTCGATCAGACATGCGCGACATGCGGCAACCGGCTCCAACAGCGGGTGATCACAAAAACGCGGGATCTCTATGCCGAGCATCTCAGCGGCACGAATCACTAGCGTCCCCTTGGGGACGCCGATCGCGACGCCGTCGATGATGACAGTGACGAGTTCGGTGGGTACCGCTACCTGCGTTCCTGGTTCGTTGGTGATCGTCATCGAGCACCAGCTCCAGCAAACACATACGAAGCCACCGGATCGAACTGCTCATCGGCCGAGGTGTGGGTCGCGGCCTCGAATTCGTCGCGGAAATACTTCAGGGCTGCCGGATACGGCGTGGCAGCTGCGTCGCCAAGAGCACAGAAGGACCGGCCGGCGATTTGTCCGCACAGGTTCACCAGTGTTTCCATTTCACCTTCAGTGCCGTGGCCATGCTCGAACTTCTCGAGCACGCCGGTGATCCAGTACGTGCCTTCACGGCACGGGGTGCACTTGCCGCAGGACTCGTGCTTGTAGAACTCCAGCCATCGGGTAACTGCCTTGACCACGCTCGTGGTTTGGTCGAACAACATGGGTGTTCCGGTGCCAAGCATGGTGCCGGCCTCGGCCATCGCCTCGTAGGTGAGCGGAAGATCAAGGTGCTCGGGGGTAAGCATCGGGACGGACGATCCACCGGGAATCCAGAACTTCACGTTGCTGCCATCGCGCATTCCGCCGGCGTAATCGAGCAACTCGCGCATGGTGATACCGAGTGGTGCTTCGTAGATGCCCGGGCGCTTCACGTGTCCGGAAACGGCGAACACTTTGAAGCCAGGTGACTTCTCGGTACCGAACTGACGGAACCACTCCACACCGCGATCCACGATGTAGGGAACATTGGCGATGGTCTCTACGTTATTGATGACCGTGGGCGATGCGTACAAGCCTGCGACCGCCGGGAACGGCGGCTTCAGGCGTGGCTGGCCGCGGTAACCCTCGAGGGAATCCAGCAGGGCTGTTTCCTCACCGCAGATATAGGCACCGGCTCCGGAGTGCACAACAACATCGAGATCGAAGCCGCTGCCCAGGATGTTCTTGCCGATCAGTCCGGCTTCCTTTGCCTGACGCACCGCGAAAGCGACCTTGCGGATCGCGTTGGGCACCTCACCGCGAATGTAGATAAACGCGTGGTTTGCCCGAATCGCATAGGAAGCGATGATCACGCCTTCCACCAAAGCGTGCGGGTTGGCCATCATGATCGGGATGTCCTTGCAAGCACCGGGCTCGGATTCGTCGGCGTTAACCACGAGATAGTGCGGCTTTCCATCGCCCTGCGGGACGAATCCCCATTTCATGCCGGTGGGGAAGCCCGCTCCGCCGCGACCGCGAAGACCTGAGTCCTTGACCTGGCCGATGATCGCGTCCGGATCCATCTTCAGCGCCTTGTCGAGCGCGGTGTAACCACCCACGGCGCGGTAGCCGTCGAGTGTGTACAGATCCGGCCGGTCCCAAAACTCGGTGATGACCGGCGTCAATGGGGTAGCCATTAGATGTCCCTTCCTGACATGCCCCGCTCCTTCGCGATGGTCAAACCGGCGAGCATCTTGGCATCCACACTCGGGGCATCAGCCAAACCGTCGTCCGGAAAAGCGAGCGTGTGTTCGGTCGCCTCGAAGTCACGGATCACCGGGCCCCGCGTTGAGTGAACTTCCTCTCCGCGGCGCAACTGCTCGATGACCTCGACCGCACTCGAAGGCGTGACGTCGTCCATGTACTCCCAGTCGACGGTCATCACTGGGGCGTGCGTGCAGGCTGCTTGGCATTCGATGCGCTCGAGGAAGAACTCGCCATCGGCACTCGCGGTGTTGTGACCAGCACCCGTGGCTTCGGTAAGGGCGTCCCATACTGCGTCGCCACCGAGGAGTCCGCACAGCGTGTTGGTGCACACACCGATGTGGTGCTTACCCACTTTGGTGCGCTTGTACATCGTGTAGAAGGTGGCCACGGCGGTGACTTCCGCGGGAGTGATCCCCAGGACGTCGGCGCATGCATTGATGCCGTCGGTGGTGATTTCATCCTCTTCACTTTGGGCCAGGTGCAACATCGGCAGTAGCGCGCTACGCGCGCTGGGGTAACGCCCAGCGATCTCGCGCATCTGGTCCCGAGTGCTTTCACTGATCGACATTGATAGTCCCTATCGGTCCACGCCACCCATGACCGGATCGATGCTCGCGACGGCTGCGATGACGTCGGCGACCATGCTCCCCTCGGACATAGGTGCGGTTGCTTGCAGGTTGTTAAAGGACGGATCGCGGAAATGAACTCGGTACGGGCGGGTTCCCCCGGCGCTCACTACATGCGCACCAAGTTCACCCCGAGGCGACTCAACGGCCACGTAGACCTGGCCAGGTGGAACGGTGAAGCCCTCGGTCACCAACTTGAAGTGGTGAATAAGCGCTTCCATTGATTCGGACATGATGTGCTTGATGTGCTCAGTGGAGTTGCCTTGGCCGTCCGCGCCAACCGAAAGTTGAGCAGGCCAGGCAATCTTCTTGTCTTCAATCATCACCGGACCGGGCTTCAAACGATCCAGGCACTGTTCAACGATCTTCATGGACTCCTGCATCTCGGCGATGCGGATGAGGAAACGACCGTAGGCATCACAACTGGTCTGGGTAGGAACGTCGAACTCATACGTCTCGTAACCGCAGTACGGCTGAGACTTCCGCAGATCATGTGGCAGTCCCGTGGAGCGCAAAACCGGTCCCGTCATTCCCATTGCCATACAGCCTTGCAAATCCAGGTAGCCGACTCCAACTGTGCGGCCCATCCAAATCGCGTTATCGACCAGCAGATCCGCAGTGTCTTTCATTCGCTTCTTCAAGATCGGAAGTGTCTCGCGAATGTTCTGCTCGGCACCCTCGGGCAGATCCTGCGCCACACCGCCGGGGCGGAAATATGCGCTGTTCATCCGCAGTCCAGTGACCATCTCGAAGATGTCGAGCACCAGTTCGCGTTCGCGGAATCCGAAGATCATTGCCGACAACGCACCCAGTTCCATCCCTCCCGTGGCCAGCGCCACCAGGTGCGAGGAAATCCGGTTAAGTTCCATCATCATCACGCGGATCACGTTGGCTCGTTCGGGGATCTGGTCGGTGATACCGAGGAGCTTTTCGACGGCCAACACATACGCCGCCTCGTTGAAGAACGGGGCGAGGTAGTCCATTCGGGTTACGAAGGTGACGCCTTGCACCCAGGTGCGAAATTCGAGGTTCTTTTCGATACCGGTGTGCAGGTAGCCGATGCCACAACGCACCTCGTTGACCGTCTCGCCATCAAGTTCCAGGATCAACCGAAGCACGCCGTGCGTAGACGGATGTTGGGGACCCATGTTGACGACGATGCGTTCTTTCTCGCCCTCGGGAGCCGTGGAGATCGTGTCCCAATCGCCCCCGGAGAGGTTGTAGATGGTCCCCTCGGTGGTTTCGTAGGACCCGGCGTAGATGTCTTCGCCCGGCGTAGCTGCAGAGGTGTAAATGACGTCTGACATCAGTTGTACGACCTCCGATTGTCCGGTGCCGGAATGGTCGCACCCTTGTACTCGACCGGAATTCCCCCGAGCGGGTAATCCTTGCGCTGCGGATGACCAACCCAGTCGTCGGGCATCTCGATGCGCGTCAACGCGGGGTGGCCGTCGAAAACAATTCCGAAGAAGTCCCAGGTCTCGCGCTCGTGCCAATCATTGGACGGGTAAACGCCCACGATGGACGGGATGTGAGGATCGGAATCGGGCGCCGTGACTTCCATGCGGATACGACGGTTATGTGTGATCGACAAGAACGGGTAGCACGCATGCAGTTCACGGCCCTCGTCGTCGGGGTAGTGCACGCCGTTAACGCCCATGCACATCTCGAAGCGAAGCGCGGGTTCATCACGCAGCACGCGTGCGAAATCGATGACGTTCTCGCGCTTGACGAAGAAGGTGATCTCGCCGCGATCCACCACCACCTTCTCGATAACCGAGGAGGCCGGCAGATTGCGCGCCTGCAGGGACAGTTCGATTTCGTCGGCAACTTCGTCGAACCCATGCCCGTACGGACGCGCGGTGCCACCGGGCATCACGATCGGGGCCACGAGGCCACCGAAACCACTGGTGTCCCCAGAGCCTGAAACACCGAAAGCACCCCGGCGCACGCCGACGATGTCGATCGACTCGACTCCGTCTGGAACCACGGGTACTACCAAGGCATTGTCTTCACTCACCGCAGCAGACCCTTCATCTCCAGCGTGCTCGGTGTGGCGAGGGCGAGCTTTTCGTTTTCAACCATCTCGGTCTTGGCATTCACGCCGAGCTTCATGTCTTGGATCTGATCGTGGATCTTCAAGATCGCGTCAATCAACATTTCCGGACGTGGCGGACAACCGGGCAGGTACATGTCCACCGGCACGACGTGGTCGACGCCCTGCACGATGGCGTAGTTATTGAACATTCCTCCGCTGGATGCACATACGCCCATCGCCAGCACCCACTTGGGGTTGGGCATCTGGTCGTAGATCTGCCGAAGAACCGGAGCCATTTTCTGACTCACCCGACCGGCGACGATCATCAAGTCAGCCTGCCGCGGAGAGGCGCGGAACACCTCCATGCCGAAACGCGCGATGTCGTAACGCGGGCCGCCGGTTGCCATCATCTCGATCGCACAGCAGGCCAGTCCAAACGTGGCGGGCCATAGCGATCCCTTGCGGGCGTAGCCGGCCACCTTCTCAACGGTGGTCAGCAAAACACCAGACGGGAGTTTTTCTTCCAAGCCCATATCAGTCCCACTCCAATCCGCCACGGCGCCATTCGTATACATACGGAACAGCGAGGTTGAGCAAGAACAACATCATCGCAATCAGGCCAAAGGCCCCGAGTTGATCGAACGCAACGGCCCATGGATACAAGAAGACAAGTTCGATGTCGAAGATGATGAACATCATCGCCGTTAGGTAGTACTTAACTGGGAAGCGGCCGCCGCCCATCGGTTGCGGGGTGGGTTCGATGCCGCATTCATAAGCGTCGTACTTCGCACGGTTGTAGCGCTTAGGTCCGGTGAAAGAAGCGATCACCACGGAGAAAGCAGCGAAACCGAAGGCCAAAGCCCCCAGGACGAATATCGGCGTGTAGACATTCACGGCGCCGGGGACTCCTCGGGTTCTCGTGTCGGGAATCTAGATCTGGTTGCGTGGTCGAGCGGATTTCACGGCGCTTTGCGCGCTTGTGAATTCCTTCACGACCAGTCCGAGCATAGTCGCCAACGCCCTCGTGACAAAAGGCACGGTAATCGGATCGACGAAAGGGGCCGGTAGCACCATTAGCGCACGCCCCGATGCAGCGCCACGATCCCGCCGCTGAGGTTTCGCCAGGCGACCTGACGCCAACCGGACTCGAGCATGTCTGTTGCCAGTGCGGCCTGATCGGGCCAGGAGCGGATCGACTCGGCCAGGTATTCGTAGGCATCGGGGTTGGAGGAGGTCTTGCGTGCGACTGCGGGTAGTGCGCCCATCAGGTAACGCGTGTACACCTCGCGGAAGGGCGCCCAGGTCGGTTGGGAGAACTCGCACACCGCGATTCGCCCGCCTGGCTTGGTAACACGCAGTAGCTCGCGCAGACCAGCGTGCCGATCGTGCACATTGCGCAGACCGAAGGAGATGGTCACAGCGTCAAAGGACCCATCGGCAAAGGGCAACGCCAAGCCGTCGCCTGCCACGAACGACATTCGGGGGTTGCGGTCATGGCCTACGCCCAGCATCCCGAGGGAGAAATCGCACGCGACCACGAAGGCTCCACCCGCCGCGATCGGCTCGCTGGAGGTCCCGGTTCCGGCAGCCAGGTCCAAAACGCGATCCCCTGGCTGAGCCGCTACGGCCTTCGTCACCTCTTTGCGCCACCGACGCGTTTGACCCATAGCCAACAGATCGTTGGTGAGGTCGTAGCGCGCCGCGACGTCGTCGAACATCGCCGCGACATCCTGCGGAGACTTGTCCAAACCTGCTCGGGCCATGGCTGCATGCTTGCACGCGAACAGGACATTCACCCGGCGGCCACCTACCCTGAGGCCGTGCCTGCCACCTACGAGTCATCCGATCAGCTGATCGCCACTACGCGTCCGCTGGAGGACATGGGGGATCTGATCGCGCTGCTGCCGCCCGGCGACAACGTGTGCTGGGTGCGCCGCGGAGAGGGCCTCGTCGGATGGGGAGTTGCAGCCCGGCTACAGGTCCGCGGCGTGGAGCGCTTCTCGCGAACCCAGCGCTGGTGGTCGGAACTATGCGACCGGCTGACGATCGACGATTCGGTGAGTGTCCCTGGCACCGGCCCTATCGCATTTGCTTCCTACGCCTTCGATCCGCAGGATGCGTCCGAAGTGGTGGTTCCTGCGGTCCTCGTTGGACAGCGCTCCGGGCAAAGCTGGATCACCGTGATTCACCGACCTGGTGATGATTCACCGTCAGTGCCACTGCCGAACGTTGTGCCGACATCCACATCGGCACAGTGGCACGACGGTGCATTGAGTGCCCCGGAGTGGGAGAAGATCGTTGGCCGCGCCGTGGAGCGCATCAACTCTGGTGAACTCGACAAAGTGGTTCTCGCGCGTGATGTGGTGGCCGAAGTTCAAGGTGGCCTAGATAAGCGGATGCTCCTCACTCGATTGGCTCAGAGTTACCCGACGTGTTGGACCTTCGAAGTTGCAGGACTCGTCGGAGCAACGCCGGAACTACTCGTTCGCAGAACCGGCGATCTCGTCACCAGTCGAGTGCTGGCGGGAACCGTTCGACGGCGGGGCGATGCGCAGGCCGACGAAGGGCTCGCCCAGCAGTTGCTGGCAAGCGATAAGGACTTGGCCGAGCATGCGTACGCGGTTCGCTCGGTTGCCCGAGCCCTGGCCGCGCATTGCACCGATATGGATGTCCCGGAGAACCCCACGGTTCTCGAGCTTGCCAACGTGCAGCACTTGGCCACCGACGTGACCGGACGCCTTGCAGACGATGCACCCCTTCTGGCGCTACGCAGCATCCCTCCATCCGACTGCGGCGGTCTGCGGAACACCCACCGAACGAGCGCTGGCGATGATCGCCGAGCTCGAGGGGATGTCGCGCGACAGGTATGCCGGACCCGTGGGCTGGTTTGATACGCGCGGCGACGGTGAATTCGGCATTGCGCTTCGGTGCGCTCATGTCGATGAGCAGGCCGGTCTAGTACGCGCATTCGCCGGCTGCGGGATTGTTTCTGGTTCAGACCCAGAACGTGAGCTCGCTGAATCGAATGCGAAATTGGTGCCGATCCGCGAGGCACTCACTACCTAGACAGTTGCAATCGGTAGGCCCGCGAACCTGAACTCAGATTGTCCGCCGGCTCCGATTCCCATCGCCCAGGTGGGTTGGACTCGGGCGTGGGCAACATGGCGCGCATGGCTTCGTTTCCACCCAGGACGTAGGCAACTACCTCGGTGAATCCCAAGCGCGGTGCGGCTTCGAGTAGATGGGCCAAAAGCAACCGTCCGATTCCCCTCCCGTGCCAGGAGTCTTCGACCAGTAATGCGATCTCACCAACAGATGGATCGTGCGGGCCGAGTGGGAATGCATTGCCGATAGCGATGACGTTCTCATCACTGGTCGTATCGCTCTCGGTGACCATGAGAGTCATGCCTCGGTGACCTCCAGAGATGCGCCTGAGGTTCTCTTCGCGCCAGGAGTTCTTGGGCGTGAAGTAACGGTGTAACAGGCTTTCCTGCGAGCAGCGTGAGTGCAGTGCTTCGACCGCTGTGGTGTCCTCTGGTCGGGCCAGACGGGTCACGATCTCAGAGCCATCAGCCAGTGAATCGCGCCAACCGAATCCCTCGGTGCCGCGCACAACCGTGACTGCATCAAGAAGTTGAAGCAGGGCTGAGGCTCGCGCATACTCACCGTTAGTGAAAGGCGCGGCCGCTCGTCGCAGCACCACATGCCTGTCGACCGTCCACTGCAAGCGTGCGGTGTTTGCCGAGGAATCATCACCCACGGATGCGTCGACCACCTCCCATGAATCGGCAAGCAGCAGATCCGCGGCAGCCCGCGGTGCGTAGTCCGGATGCGCAAGCAACTGGGTGCTCAGTTCAAGCACGCGCGCTGCAACGTCTTCGGTATCCGATGCTTCGCCACGCCCAACCACCACATCGGTGCCTACCGATCGAAGTGCATCGATGATGACAACGCGATTGATGGCATCGTCTGACGTGAGGATCAAATCGACCAAGGAATACTCGCGAACATCCCCGGTAGCTGTTGCGGTGAGGCTCACTACCGATACCTCCAGCAAGGACAGCACCCGCGTCAATTGGGCAATCGCCCCCGGAGCGTTGGCGACGCTCACACGCGCCCGCCAGACGCGAGCCGTGGCAGGGACAGGTGTGATGCCAGCGTGGCTGTCAGCGACCAGCGCATCGATGATGCGCGCGGTCAGTGACGTCCACGCACCGGTGTTGTGAGCACGCGGGACGATCGGTGCTAGCACGGCCAGCCCCACGCCTACCGCAAGCACGTGCAAGACGGCGGCTTCATGGTCGGCGCGAGATTTCGAGGAGAGGTCCAGTTGCTTGAGCACTTCCTGCACGGCCGTCCACCGGCGTTCCACCCGCGCTCCCACAAGTGCGCGAAGGGGTTCGTCGTAGGGGGCTGCCGTAAGAGCCTGCAACTCCCTGGGATCCCATGCCGCGGTCGGATCGCCCAGTACCTGCTGTGCAGCAGCTAACAGGGCGGCCACGGCGGAAGCGGTCGGATCGTCGGCCTGTTTGCGCATCGCGTCGGCAACCGGCGCATCCGGCAGACGCTCAACTACCTCGCGCAGCAGGTCACTGCGGTGTTCCCCGACAGCACTCACCGAACGAAGATTCACATCAGCTGATTTCGCAATATCGTGTCGACTGACATTCACCACACCGTGCTGCGCGAAGAGTTCAGCAGCCGCAGCAATGATCTGCTCTCGACGCTCCGCACGCTCACGGTCGCTACTCATCGCCTGGGAAAGCCCTATCCCATCGCTCGCCCATCACGTGCTTATCCCTCGCCTATCGCTTGGCGCACCGCATCTTGAATGCTTCGCAAGGTAGCAGCCTCGATCGATCGCTCACAGGTGCGGATGACGATCACGTGTACTCCATCGCCGAGGCGGTCATCTACAGCACTGCGCAGTGAATCGAGGCCCTCCACCGTGGCAACCGAGACCCCGTAGGCGGCGGACAACTCGTCAAGTCGAATACCAAGCGGAACTCCGAACACTCTCTCGAAGTAACGATCAAATACCGGTTCGCCCTGTTCGAGTGTGGAGAAGATGCCAGCACCATCGTTGTCGGCTACAACGATCACCAAATTCGGCCGGGACTCACCGACAGGGACGGCTAGCGCATTGGAGTCGTACCAAAATGCTTGATCGCCGAGCAACAGCACAGCCGGACCGCCACCGATCGACTGCTCGCCTACAGCTGCGCCCCATGCAGTCGAGACACATCCATCGATGCCGGAGGTGCCACGGTTACCGAGCACGCTCACTCCATTCAAGGATCGTCCAGCGAACGAGCCGATGTGCCGAACAACCGACGAGGACCCGAGAAACAACTGCCCGTCTTCAGGGACAGCATCGGCCACAACGCGCGCCACCTGCATGCCGGTCGGTACTCCAGTCTGCGACCCGAGCACGGTTTCCACCGCGGCCGCAGCAAGCAGATCGGCGCGTTCCCAATCCGCCCACCACGTTGGGTCGTTCGGCGCGCTTTCCGGCGGCAGCGGCACAGACGCCACTACAAGATCAGCGCTGCGCGTCGGATCGCTCCACGCGGCACGCGTATCGACCGCCACGTGCATCTGAGATCGAGCGATCACTGACGTAAGGGATCGATACAAGCCGACCCGGCCCACCGTGATCACGAGATCGGGTACGTGCTCTGCGATGAACGTATCGTCGGCGCACACGAGCGGCCCGTGCGCCAAACCCGTCTGCGAACCACTGGCTCGCCCTGATGGCTCGGAGATGACCGGCCAGCCGAGGGAGTCGCCCAGTTCATCGATGAGGTCGACGGAGTCGTCGTCGTCGTGATCTCCCACCACGATCAAGCCGCGCGCGGGCACAGTCGCGTTCTCGTCCAACAGCGCAAGTGCTTCGTCCAGCGGGACGCTCATGCCCGCAACCAACCGAGCATCAGCTGTCCAGGGTCGGGCCTCGGGCCGGCCATCCAACGATGGTGGCAGCGGCTGGAGCAGCTCGGGGCCCACTAACGGTGTGTCGAAAGGTGCATTCAGATGCACCGGTCCAGGATCAATCGAATCGGTGGCTCGGGCAACCAAGCGGGAGACAGTCGAACGCCAATACCGATTCAATTCCGGATCTTCATGCGCGGTGTCCATGTCACATTCCGTCCGGACAAAGCCTGAGAAGATCCCCACCTGATCGATCGTCTGATTGGCGCCCACGTGACGCATGTGCGGGGGGCGATCGGTAGTGATCACCACCAAGGGAACTCGCGACTCGTGCGCTTCGACCACCGCGGGCAATAGATTCGCAACCGCAGTGCCGGAGGTAGTGATCACTGCTGCAGGCACCCCTGTTGCCTTTCCGATGCCTAGAGCGAGGAATCCCGCAACGCGCTCATCGACGCGCACATGTCCGCGTATCTCGCCGCGTTCTTCTGCCGCGGCCACAGCAAGAGACAGTGGGGCCGACCGTGATCCCACACCGAGAACAACGTCCGTCACTCCACAACGGACCAGTTCGTCGACCATGACAAGCGCTTGGGCGATGGAAGGTTCCACGGGCTCAGCCTTCCACGCGTCGATGACTGGCGCTGCGCTCGTAGCTGGCATAGGCCGCTCCAAGGCGCTCGCGCCACCACGTTGCCCGTTCGTCGCTGCTGGCATCGGCAGCGGCCAGTAGCGAATCTAGGTCGGGTGAATACCTCCGTACCGCGATGCGGCCGTCGCGCGGCAGCACCGACGGATCGGTCAAATCGCGCTCGAAGAGTGTCCCGGTGCCCAGACCACTTGCCAAGGGCAGGTCTGCCAACGAAGCAGCGGCCGCGAGGGAGGTACTCAACCCCACTCCGGTGTCCAACGATCCACTCACCACCACGGGAACCCCCACGCTCTGGGCAACGCGCAACGTCGCGTGCGCACCACCGAGGGTCATGGGTTTGAGGATGGCGTAGTCCACGAGACCCGTGAGGTTCACACTTTCAGGATCACCCGACAACCGGATCACTTCATCCGCAGCAACCGGAATATCGATTTCAGAACGTAGCCGCACCATGTCGTTCAGGTCGGCACACGGTTGTTCCACGTATTCGATTCCATAGGACCGCAACCGCCGAAGAGATGTGATGGCCTGATCCAAAGACCAGAGCGCATTGGCATCGAGGCGGATCTTCCCGTCAACGCCAGCACTATCGAGGGCATCGCGCACGGCCACCACGCGCGCTTCATCGTCGGCAAGGGATCGCCCTACTTTCACTTTGATCGTGGAGCAACCGCATTCACCGATCGTTTCGCGCGCGAGCAAACCTGCTCGACTCGAATCAACGTCGGGGATAATCGCGTTCACTTCGATCGAATCGCGAATCGACACCGGCCACGTGCCCCAGGAGGCTTCGATGGCTGCCCCGAGCCAGCGTCCAGCGCGCTCGTTGTCGTAGTCGTCGAACGGGGCGAACTCACCCCACCCGGAAGGCCCTTTGATGAGCATGCCTTCGCGAACGTGAAGACCGCGAAAGGGAACGCGCAGCGGGACGGCGAAGGGAATAGCCCCAGCGAGGATTTCGTCGAGGGTGGGGGTCACGGTCGACGAGGGAACTGACCGAAGTCGGGTTGACGCTTTTCCTTGAAAGCATCCCGACCCTCCTGTGCTTCCTCGCTCATGTAAAACAGCAGCGTCGCATCTCCGGCCAACTGCTGAATACCAGCAAGGCCATCGTCCGCTGCGTTATGCGACGCCTTCAGCATCCGAAGGGCCAACGGCGACAACTCCAACATGTCCTTCGCCCATCGCACCGTCTCGATTTCCAAATCCTCGATCGGAACAACCGCGTTCACCAAACCCCAGTCGAAGGCCTGTTCAGCACCGTATTGGCGGCAGGTGTACCACACTTCACGCGACCGTTTTTGCCCAATCGTTCGCGCCAAAAGACCTGATCCGTATCCACCATCGAAAGACCCCACCTTCGGTCCTGTCTGACCGAATCGTGCGTTGTCCGCGGCGATACTCAGATCGCAAACAACGTGCAGGACGTGGCCACCTCCGATGGCATAGCCGGCAATCATCGCAATGACCGGTTTGGGTGTGCGCCGAATCTGTATTTGGAGGTCGAGCACATTTAGCCGTCCGATTCCCCTGCTCGCGACGTCGTCGTCGCCGATATAGCCATCATCACCTCGGATGACTTGATCCCCGCCCGAACAAAAGGCGAGGTCGCCTTGTCCTGTCAGGATGATCACGCCAATGGAATCATCGTCGCGCGCCCGGTTCATGGCGTCGGCCAGTTCGAACAGAGTTTGTGGCCGGAAGGCATTGCGCTTTTGCGGACGGTCGATCGTGATCTTCGCGATACCTGCATCCTTCCCGACAGAAATCTCGTAGCGGATATCGCGATACTCGCCTACCTGCTCCCAGGCGCACCCCGCCCGCATGGAGCTGTGCGCCGGGTCTTGCCATACCGGTGAATCTTCCGGAGCAACCGGCGGGAGGGGGTATCGCGTGCGGGTATCCATGCTGGCAACGCTACCGGCAGCCCCTACGCTCGGCACGGTGTCGATGAGCGAGCGGTCAGACCATGCCACTGATCCCGCGCTCGCCATCATCGAAGTTCCCAATGGGCCTGCCAGTATCGATGCGCTGTGGGATCCGATCGCGAGCGCCTTGGACGGCGCAGCGCCTCTCGCGCTCATTCCGCAAGCCTCTTCCCTGACACCGGAGGCCATGGTTCAGGGGATCCGAAGCGCGATTGCTCCCGCGTTGCCGGTGGGCAAGGACACGGCCATCATCTTGAGCACATCCGGGTCCACCGGGCAACCACGCGGGGTGTGCTTAACCAGCTCGGCACTCACGGTGTTTGCCGCGCACGTCAACAATATGGCCGGTGGTGATCCCACCTGGGTCTTAACCATCCCGCCAACATCCATCGGCGGCCTGAACGTCCTGATTCGAGCACGAGCGACCGGTCGGCAACCTGTGGCGGTTGCCAGCGTGGGTGGAGCCGACCGCTTTACCGACGTCGGATTCGCTGAAGCAGTGAGTGCGGCCGCTGCCACAGGTCACCGTGTTGCGGTGTCTTTGGTGCCGGTGCAACTGCCGCGCTTACTCGAATCCACCGTGGGGCGACGCGCTTTGTCGGAGTGTTCGCTCATCTTGGTGGGAGGTGCTGCGTTAACCCCGCAGGCAGCCCGCGATTGCGCGAGTGCTGGGATCTCGATCACCACCACGTATGGGATGACCGAAACAAGTGGCGGCTGCGTGCTCGATGGCTACCCGCTGCCCGGTGTTGAGGTACGGCTCGATGAATCGGATGGACGCATATTCCTCGCCGGCCCCATGCTTGCCCAGGGCTACCGCGATGGTGCAAACGAGGCATTTGCCGATGGCTGGTTGCGAACCCAGGATCGTGGGCGCTGGATAGACGGTCGCCTCCACGTTCTGGGTCGACTCGACGATGTGGTCTTGGTGAACGGTGTGAACGTCGATCTCGTGGCTATCGAGGATCGAGCAAGCGATCATCCAGCGATCGAAGCTGCTATCGCGCTCGCAGTTCACAACGACAACGACGTTCACATCGAAGTGATCTTCATCGGACAGCCCATCACCCACGGCGACCTTCGGCAGTGGATCGCGCAAACTCTCGGCTCGCCCGCGAGTCCCGCTGCGAGCCACCGGGTGGATTCTTTTGCCTTGACATCCAGTGGGAAGGTCGACCGACGCAGCACCGCTGCACGTCTTGACCTCGATGTTGTCGAGGACGAACTGTGACGTCTACAGCACTGTGGCTGGCTGGAGCTCGACCAAAGACATTGCCCGCGGCGATCGCACCTGTCCTGGTCGGTACCGCGCTAGCTGGGGCGAATGGGATCCCCGGGCGGGCGGCGTTAGCGCTACTCGTTGCTCTGGCCCTGCAGGTGGGGGTGAACTACGCCAACGATTACAGCGACGGCATCCGCGGAACGGACAACGCTCGCGTGGGTCCGATTCGGCTCGTGGGTCAGGGGCTAGCACCGGCACACCGAGTGCGTGCCGCGGCGCTTATCGCCTTTGCCATCGCTGCAATCGCCGGACTGATACTGGTGTTCATCAGCGGCCACTGGTGGCTGCTGATCGTTGGCGCGGCTTCGATTGCCGCTGCTTGGTTCTACACCGGTGGTCCGCGCCCCTACGGTTACGCCGGACTGGGTGAGGTGTTCGTTTTCGTCTTCTTCGGACTGGTGCCGGTCTTGGGCACGCTCTACGTTCAAACCGGTGCTGTCGATAGCTCAGCAGTCTTGGCATCCGTGGGCGTGGGTTCGCTCGCGTGTGCCATCTTGGTGACGAACAATTTGCGCGACATCCCCACGGACGCCGAGGCTGGAAAAAGGACACTCGCAGTGCGCCTTGGGGACCGCCGCACGCGGCACTTCTACATGCTGCTGATCTCACTAGCTTTCGTGGTGATCGTCGTGATCGCGTTCACGATCCCGTGGGCAATTCTCGGCTTAGTCGCCCTTCCCTGGGCTGTCCGACCGCTGCGCGTCGTCGGTGGCGGGGCGGTCGGGCCCGGACTCATCCCAGCCCTGGTCGGCACCAGCCACCTGGTCATCGCCTACGCCGTCGCCTTGTCCTTGGGCTTGTACATGGGCCTGTTCCTCCCAGTGGTCCTCCGCCTGTGACGCCGCGTCGATACGGGCGTTTATCCGGCCAAAGAACCCACCCACGACCGAACCCATCGCTGTTCGTTGCCGGTTGAGCACCACCAGGCTGATCAGCCCGGAGGCGACAATCGCGATGACTGCCGCCCATAGGCCGCGGATGGGCGTGAGCAACTGCAGGAGAAGCCAGACCCCCACAAAAAGCCCGACTCGCATCGCCGTGTAGACGGCGACGGATCCTGCTCCTTGCCTTGGACTCTCGGCCACCCCTCCACGGTACGCGCCCAGGCCACGGATCTCCGAACTGTGGTCTAGGGAACTGCCAGTTACCATTACCGAACCATGCTCCGCGTTGTCATAGTCCTGCTCGCCGTCGCGCTCTACATCTACTTCATCATCGATGTAGTTCGTACGCCGAAGAGTCAGGCACGCACGTTTCCCAAGTGGCTCTGGCTGATGCTCGTCATCATCCTGCCCTTGCTTGGCGGCCTGTTATGGCTCCTCTTGGGTCGGACCTGGCCGCAAGGTGGCGGCTTCTGGCGCAAGCGTGGTCCTACTGCTCCCGACGACGATCCTCGATTCCTGCGCAAATTAGAGGACGACGTGTGGAACAAGAAGATGCGTAAACGCCGCGGGGAAGCATCCTGAGTTCGAGCAACTAAACGCCGGCGTACGAATGCAGGCTGTTCACGAAGATATTGACTCCGAAGTAGTTGATCAAGAAGGTGACCAGCCCAAGGATCGCGATCCACGATGCTTTGTCGCCTCGCCACCCCGCCGTGCTGCGTGCGTGCAGGTAAGCGGCGTACACAAGCCAGGTAATGAGCGCCCAGGTCTCCTTGGGATCCCATCCCCAATAACGACCCCAGGCATTTTCCGCCCAAATTGCGCCGGCGATGACCGAGAAGGTCCACAGGGGGAAGGAGAAGGCGATCAACCTGCTGGTGAAGGTCTGCAGCTTCTCGGCGCTTGGCACTGAGTTCATTGGCCCGTGCCACTGCTTGCCCGAACGTACACGTCGCGACTGAACCAAGGACAACCCAGCACTTGACGCGGCAACGGTGAAAGCTCCAGCGCAGATGATGGCCGCAGAAACGTGGATGACGAGCCAGTAGGACTTCAGCGCAGGTACCAACTGCGCGGCCTCGGTGTAAAGGACGGTCACCGCAAGCCCTAACGTCAACAGGGCCGGGGCAACTACGAACAGTCCAAGCCAGCGCAGATCCCTGCGCGTGGACATCGCCAAGAAGACCACGAGCACTCCCCATGCGGAACTGATGGAGAACTCGTACATGTTGCCCCACGGAACTCGACCGGCCCACAAACCGCGAAGTACCAAGGCCAAGGTCAGGAATCCGGTGGCAAGCCAGGTTAAGGACATGGCCACATTGGCAACCCTGCGACCAGGATCGCGAACCTCGCTTGGCACCGATCGATCAAGGACTGCGACGCTTCCGGAGTTGGAACTCACCTGCGCGGAGGCGGCGCCAGAGGCTGCGCGGCTTCGGCCACTTGAGAAGTACGCAGCGAACAAGATCATCGCGACAGTGAGAGTGACCATGGTTGCGTAGATCGCTGCGTTGCTCGCTTCGGCCAGGCCCATCGATTCAGCGGCGGTCATTCTCGAGCCTTCCCTTCAGACGCTTCCAGGACTTCACGAACATCGTCGGAGACATCAGCTGCCTCGCTTTTACTCAATCCTGCGCTTCGTACGAGCGTACTTCCGTTGTCTGCGGGCTGCGCCTTGACCCAGACACGGCGGCGGCGCGTGAATAGCGAAATGGTCAGTCCCACCGTGGCGATCACGGCAGCCGCCAGGGCAGCTTCCTTGCCCGGATCGAAGGCGATCTGGAATGAGGCCCAGCGCTGCCAACCGGTGAACTCGATCTCCCCTTGCCCGAAATCCCAGGTCTGACCTGGGATTAGCGCCCGTAGTCCGATCTGTTCCATTGCCTCGGTCTTCAAGGTGTAAACACTTTGCGGGATGCCGGAGTCCAAACCGAGGTCGCCTTCCCACACCGACAAGAAGACCGATGGATCATCGGGCTCGGGAAACGCCGAATGCGGACCACGAATATCGTCGATGGCCGAAGTGGGAAGGAAGATCCCTCGAAAGCCCAGTTGGGGGGTGGAGTCGGGAACCTTGATAACACCCGTGGAAGTGAAGTTGCCGTCCTGAGGAAGGAAGACAACGGCGTCGTCCAACACAGTTGCACCCGATGAGTCACGGACGATGAAAGTCGGCGCAAAGCCGTGCCCGACGAGGAAGATCTTGGCGCCGGCGATGGTGAGCGGGTAGTTCACCTCGATCAGGTCCGGTTCGATTGGCTCACCGGGTGAGCGCTGTACCTCGACGGTCGCCTCGAACAGACGTGGCGATCCACGTTCGGCCTCGCGGCGTTCGAACTCGACGGCAAAGTCCTCGAGTGTGAATGCGAATGGCGGAATGGTGTCTGCCGAGGACAACCGACCACCGCCCCAGGCGTCGTACTGGGTCAACGTGTTGGAGAAACCACTGCCCTCTTTGACGATAACGTTTCCTCGCCAACCGAAGAGTCCACCGATAGCTACCGCGGCAAGTATCAGCACGAGTGCGAGATGGAAGACAAGGTTTCCGGTCTCGCGCAGGTACCCCTTCTCAGCCGAGACCCACACCTGCGAGTCGCTTGTACCTGTCCGAACTCGCCAACGCTGGCCGCGTAGAAACTCCACGGCGTTATCGATGACAAGCGCTGGGGGCAGTGCCGATGTCTGCTCGTGGAACGCCTGCAACCTGGATAGGTTCTTGGGGGCCACCGGTGGCTGGCTGCGCATTGCTCGCCAATGAACTCCCACGCGGGGCAACACACACCCGATCAGCGAGATGAATAGCAAAAGATAGATCGCTGCAAACCAGGGAGCTCCGAAGACGTCGAAGAAGCCGAGCCGATCGAGGATGGGGCCGACGGTTGGCTGCTCCTCGAGCCACTCATCGACCAACAGCGGGTTGTTCCCACGCTGGGGCAGGATCGACCCTGGGATGCTCGCCACCGCGAGTGCGAACAACAAGATCAGCGCCGTTCGCATACTGGTCAGTTGTCGCCAGACCCACCGCCAAAAGCCCGCTGCATCCAGCGGCGGGGGCGGCGCTTGGGTCTCGAGGGCGGGCGAAGCGGTCATGGTCCTACCAGTGTCCGACAACTTTCTGAAGTTCGCGAGCGTGGCCTCATAACGCCGTCTCGAAACCCGGGATAGTCACGCGCAGCCAGATGGTGAATTGCAGCCACAGGCCACTGACCAACAAGACACCCACGAGCACGAGCATCCCGCCACCGATTCGCATGATCCATGCGTAATGGCGCCTGATGAAGTCTGTAGCCGTGGCGGTTCGGTCGATGAAAAGCCCGAATGCGATGAAAGGCAAACCCAGACCCAGGCAGTAGGCGAAGGCGAGCAACGCCCCACGCGCGGCACTTGCCTCGGCAAGAGCCAGCGACTGCACGGCGGTGAGGGTGGGCCCAATGCAGGGGGTCCAGCCCAGACCGAAGAGGACACCAAGAAGCGGTGCACCGGCCACTCCCCACGTTGGTGCCTTCATCATGCGGTATTCGCGCTGGAACCAAGGCAGTACACCCATGAATGCCAAACCCATGATGATGACGAGCACCCCCATGACGCGGGTGATGATGCCTTCGTAACGCAAAAGCACCGAGCCGAGGCCGCCGAACAACGCGCCGTAGGAAACGAACACCACACTGAAACCGAGTACGAACAAGACACTGCCAAGCAACACGCGTGAACGCTGAGTACCAGCAGCAAGTTCGGCACCGGTCAATCCAGTTACATAGGAAACGTAGCCCGGAGCTAGCGGTAGCACGCATGGGCTCACGAATGCGACTAGTCCGGCCAAGATCGCGATCGGAATCGCAATGAGTAGGGAACCGCTGGTGATCAGCGTCCCGATATCACCCACGCTCCTCACCTCGATCGACTTCATCGATCACCCCACGCAGGGTTGCAGCACTCACCTTGCCCAAGATTCGAGCGGCTACTCGACCTTCCCGATCCACAACGAGCGTGGAGGGAATCGCCTGGGGAGGAAGGGAGTCGGAGAAAAGCAACTGAAGGCGCCCGTCTGCGTCTTGGACGCTGGGGAAGGTCAGTCCCATCGTCTCGACGAATCGCTGAGCCGACAACGTCGAATCTCGGGTGTTCAATCCAACGAACTGCACCCCATCGTCTTGCACCTGGCTCCAGACTTCCTGAAGTTCAGGGGCCTCAGCGCGACACGGAGCGCACCACGAGGCCCATACGTTCATCACCACTACGTCTCCACGATCATCGATGAGCGCGTACTGATCGCCATCCAACGTGGTTCCAACCAATGCAGGAGCAGGTACCCGGTCAGCAGGATCGATCAAAACGATCGACCCATCGCCCCCTACAAAGCCAGAACCTGAGCCAGCGCCTGAATCCGCGCCCTCGGCTCCCCCACACGCAGTCAACGCGAGTACAGCGGCAGCCAAGACAAGCAGAGGCTTCATTCGCTATGCGCCCGCGATCTTGCTGGCGCCGGGAAGGAGCTCCCGAGCCGGCTCGGTATAGGTGATCGCTACGAGCCGATCGTCATCAAAAGTGAGCGATGTCAAGGACGCGAGGGTGCACTGACGAGATCGCGGATCGTGCCATAAGCGTCGACCTTCCGCATCTAACCGTGCGATCCAAATCGGCAGCTGATGGCTGACCAGCACAGATTCACGACCATTTGCCGCATCACGCGCATTGTCGATCGCTTGCTTCATACGTTCCGCGACGACGTCGTACGGTTCACCCCAACTTGGCCGAAACGGATTCCACAGATGCCGCCATGTGGCTGGTTGACGCAGTACGCCGTCTCCAACACTCACCCGCTGACCTTCGAAGATGTTGTCGGCCTCGATCGCCAGTGGTTCGGTGATGATCGGATGACCATGTACGGCTGCTATCGGTGCGGCGGTCTGCTGGGCGCGTTCCATGGGTGAGGAGATCACCGCGGCGATGTCGTGACCAGCGAGGGCCTCAGCCGCCACCTGCGCCATCTGCTCGCCGCGATCAGACAGTCGATACCCCGGCAACCTTCCGTACAGGACACCTTCTGGGTTGTGGACTTCGCCATGGCGAAGTAGATGCACCACGCTGCGCTTCTCGGTCACCTCTTGAGCCTAAGCAAAGCCCACGGGGATACGAAGAGGGGTCCTCACGACTTGCGCCGACCAGCCGCCTTGCGTTTGCTCGGGCGCCATTCACCAGTACCCGCCTCTTCCACCTGCTGACGAAGAAGGAGTCCATGCTCGGCGAGCGCAGCGACAAGACCTTCCGGTGTGCTGTCTTGCGCAAGTACATCGACCCTCAGCCCGTGCTCTTCTGCGGTTTTGGCTGTGTTGGGGCCGATGCACGCAACGATCGTGGACTGATGGGGCTTTCCGGCGATCCCGACCAGATTGCGCACAGTGCTGCTCGAGGTGAACATCACCGCGTCGAAACCACCGGTCTTGATGGCTTCGCGAACCGGCGCCGGCGGAGGTGCAGCTCGCACCGTTCGGAACGCCGTGATGTCCTCGACCTCCCAGCCGAGTTCAGTGAGACCAGCGGCGAGGGTGTCGGTCGCGATATCTGCACGTGGCAAGAACACTTTGTTGATCGGGTCAAGAAGTGAGTCGTACGGCGGCCATACATCGGCGAGACCACTCGTGCTCTGATCCTCGGTGGGCACCAAATCCGGCCGAACACCGAACTCAATGAGCGCCTCGACGGTACCGGCACCACATGCTGCAATCTTGAGGCCAGCAAAGGAGCGCGCATCGAGACCATATTCCTGGATCTTTTCCCGCACCGCGCGGACCGCGTTAGCGGATGTGAAGCCGACCCATTCATAGCGTCCGGAAACGAGCCCGTGCACGGCGCGCTCCACCTGCTGCGGGGTGCGCGGCGGCTCCACCGAAATCGTGGCAACCTCACTCGGCACCGCACCTAGTCGCCGCAACAGGGCCACGAGTGTGGCTGTGTTGTCTTGCGTGCGGGGAATGAGCACCCGCCAGCCGACGAGAGCTTTACGCTCGAACCAATCCAGCCGATCACGCTGCTCGACTACTTCACCAACTACAACGAAACCGTTCTTGCGGGATTGTGCATTTTCAGCAGCATCACCCAAGGTTGTGACTGTTGTGTGCTGATCGACAGTGGTGCCATCACGCGTGACAGCAACTGCGGTAGCCGCTGGCTTACCCGCATCTAGCAGCGCTTTGGCGATCTGTGCGAGGCGACCTGCTCCCGTGGGAAACACTGATGTCACTCGCGGAGCAATCAATTCCTCCCACTTGATACCCGAGTCCTGTGCATCCAGGATGCGCACCTCGCGTGCCTTCCCTCCGAGCAGGCCGTAACCGGCATATGCGGGGATGCCGGTCACATCGCTGACCGCCGGCACGATCTCCACATCAACCTTGGATCGACGAACTGCGCTCACTTCACCAAGCAGGTTCGCGCCCAACGCCGGATCTCCCGCCATCAGCCGAACAACCGACTTACCGACCTTCGCGGCATCGATCGCCGGCTTGATGCGATCGGCGGATGTACCGGATGCGTCGGGATCGATAACTGAAATAGCTTCCGGCGAAGCGAAGGCTTCGGCAACGTGCACAGCGGGCTTGTCGACAAGCACCAGTTGGGCCTCGCTCAGGAGCTTCGCACCCTTGTGCGCGATCAGTTCCGGTTCACCCGGGCCTGCAGCGACGAAGGAAACACTGGGCATCTGCGGCGTGGAGTCACGGCGCACGGAGGGCACATCGTTTCCCTCGTCGATCGGCGCAACAGCAGCCTTCTTGGCGGGCGCTTTTTTGGCAGGCGCCTTTTGAGCAGCCGTCTTTTTGGCAGGCGCCTTTTGAGCAGCCGTCTTTTTGGCGGGCGCCTTCTTCGCGGGCGCCTTCTTCGCGGGCGCCTTCTTGCTCGTGGTCTTCTTCACGGAACTTCCTGCTGCCTTCTCCCGCTTATTGGGACTCATGCGTTCATCGCCTTCCTGTCGCCGGAAACCGATCGCTGCGGATCGAGTTCGGTGACCACGGAGCCGGCCGGGTTCTTTCGACGTTGCTCATGGAAGGCGAGCACCTGCAGCTCCACAGCCAAATCGACCTTGCGGACTTCCACGTCAGTTGGAACATTCAGCACAACCGGCGCGAAGTTGACGATGCTGTGCAGCCCCGCCTTAACCATTCGCTCGGCGATGTCTTGCGCGGCGTCCGCGGGAGTCGTGATCACGCCGATGTGCGCTCCTTGATCAGCGACCACCTCCGCCAACTCCTCGACAGGACGGACAGTGAAACTGCGGTCCACTACCGCCACCGTTGAGCCGACCACATCGGGGTGGGAGTCGAAAAGCCCCAGGATCCGAAAACCCCGGCTGGCGAAACCGCGATAGGAAACGAGCGCCCGGCCGAGATTGCCAACCCCCACGACCACAACTCCCCAGGGAGAGGTCAGGCCCAGTTCCCGAGCGATCTGGTATCCCAAGAACTCGACCTCATAGCCCACACCCCGCGTTCCGTAGGAGCCGAGGTAGGAAAGGTCCTTACGCAACTTGGCGCTGGTCACACCGCACGCGGTTGCAAGTTCTTCACTTGAGACGGTGATGATCCCCTGCTCGGCCATCGCGGTGAGAACCCGGTGGTAGATGGGCAGGCGGGCCACCGTGGCTTCGGGGATGGAATTGCCCTTGCCACCCGCGCACGGCAGGGGCCCGGCGGATTCGCGGAAATCGGGAAGTGGCACGTCCGTCACCTGGTAGTCGGATCCGGCACGAATGCCGGTTGGCGGCGCAACAGTAAGGGCTCGTGCACGAATGCACAAAGTTGAGCGGACGCCTGAGTCCGATTATCGGTCTAAAGCCGAGGCAAGCCTCGTGGGATCCACCCGGTAGAAGTCATGGCGCTGGCCATCCACCATGACCACGGGGATGTACTCGGCGTACCGATCCGCGAGACCTGGATCGTCCTCAATCGAGACAACCCGGTAGCCGATCCCCCGCGGCCGGCATACCTGGGCAACAACCCACTCAGCTTCCTCACACAGGTGGCAGCCGGGTCGTCCGATGATGACGACGCGCGGCTGGTCTGCCGACACCTCGGCAGGTGAGGGCAATTGTTCGTCCATCGGAGCATTGTGCAAGAGCAAGAGGTTGTGTGACACGACCCACCGAGTGGGAACTGTGCGTACTCTGCCTCGTGTGAGTGCTCCCGACGTTCTGACGTCTTATCGCCGCGCCGGCCAGGCTTCGGCTTCGGCCGCTCACACGGTCGATCACGTGCCGTCGAGTGCCGCCGCATTCTTCGACGTCGACAACACGATCATGCGCGGATCGAGCCTCTTCCATCTTGCCGTCGGTCTAGCCAAGCGCAAGTACTTTCGTGCCAGTGAGATAAGCGGCTTCGCCCGAAAACAAATCAAATTCGTTCTGAGTGGATCTGAAGACCTCGAGGACATGGCCTCCGCTACCGAAGCGGCGCTGTCCTTCGTTCAGGACCGCCCCGTTGCTGAACTCCAAGATCTCGCTGAGGAAATTTTCGACTCCGAGATGATCGACAAACTCATTCCCGGAACCCTGGCGCTTGCCCAGGGACATCTGGACTCCGGTCAGCAGGTGTGGCTCGTCACCGCGACGCCGCAGGAATTGGCAGCGGTGATCGCGCGCAGGCTCGGCCTTACCGGCGCTTTGGGCACCGTTGCCGAAAGCCGTAGCGGCGCATACACAGGTCACCTCAATGGTCCGCCCTTGCACGGTCTGGCTAAGGCTGAAGCCGTTCGGGCTCTTGCCTTAGCCGAAGGACTGGACCTCGCCGACTGCAGCGCCTACTCAGATTCGGTCAACGACGTCCCGATGCTGTCCTCGGTCGGAAATCCGGTGGCAGTGAACCCCGATCCCGAATTGCGCGCGCATGCGCTGGCTAATCACTGGCGGATTCGTGACTTTCGACGCCGAGCTCGGCTCCGCCCGTACGTTGCCCCGGTTGCGACTGGTGCGTTGGGAGTAGCTGTGGGCATGGCATCCGGTTACGCGGTGGCTCACTTGCGCGGTAAGCGCTAGCCGAAAACCCCACCGCGCTGAGCAAGTAGGTCGTACAAACGTCGTTGGATTCGTTCGCGCACTTGATCGGTGATGTCGAACAACACAGCCGGATCGTCGGCAGAGCCAGGCGGCAGATGATCGGTGGGAATGGGGTCGTCGAAGTGGATCAACCACTTACTGGGCAACGGGATAAGTCCCAGCGGCCCGAGTGCAGGAAACGTAGGGGTGACCGGAAAGAAGGGAAGCCCGAGGAAGCGTGCCAGCACAGACGCATTCGCGATCATCGGGTAGATCTCTTCGGCGCCGACGATGGCTGTGGGGATGATCGGAACTCCCGTACGTACGGCAGCCGAAACGAATCCACCACGACCAAAACGCTGCAGGCGGTAGCGCTCGGCGAACGGCTTACCGATGCCCTTGAACCCTTCCGGCCATACGCCCACCACCTCACCGGAAGCCAACAGGCGCTCGGCGTCCGCGTGACAGGCCAAGGTATGCCCCGCTCGGCGGGCAAGGTCGCCGATGAAGGGCGTTTGGAACACCAAATCCGCGCCCAACATCCGAAGATTGCGGTGGGCGGGGTGTTCGTCGTGCACCGCAACCTGGGTCATGACCGAATCCAGCGCGATAGTCCCGGAGTGATTCGCGACGATCAGGGCTCCTCCGCCTGAGGGAACGGCATCGATGCCCGAGACCTCCACTCGGAACCAATGGCGGTATAGCGGCCGGAAGATCTCCATCAACACCCGATCGGTGAACTGCGGATCGAACCCGAAGTCATCCACCGAGTAGTCCCCCGTCAATCGTGATTTCACGACTTCGAGGGTGGACGTGAACTCCTCGCTTCGGTCCTCGCCTTTGACCTCGCCCGCGTGAGCTGCGAGGCGCGCGGGGGAAATCGGTCGCGGGCCGGTGGCCCCGACGCGACGTGCTGCCTTGGACGGACGAATGCGCTGTTCATCCATGGGCGTGCACCGCCGATGCCAAAGATGCAAGTGCCTCATGGCTTCCAAAGCGCGGCCAGAACCCAAGGTTGTCTGCCGCAGCGCTGGTGTCGAGGGCTCGGCCATAGGTCAAGTAGCGAATTTGATCGCGGGAGAAATCCGCCCACGCACCGCGAGCTAGGGATCGGCCCACGAAGGACAGCGTGCTCACCGGAACAGGAAGCATGATTCGGTTCATGGCGTGCACCGCCTGGGACAAGAGGACAACCCCATCGCCGGCGATGTTGTATGTCCCGCGTGATCGTTGCACCACCGCTTTGAGGGTGACGTCGATCGCGTCGTCCTCGTGCACGAACTGCAGACGTGGGTCGAAGCCGAGAACAGTGGGAACCACCGGCATGGTCAAGTAGGACGTCATACCCGTGCGCATACCCGGTCCGACGATATTTGCGAACCGCAGCGTGGTGATGTGCACATCGCTTCGACGGCGGCCGAATGCACGAACATAATCTTCGACTTCAGCGGAGTCTTTCGCCCAGCCGGAGGTCGGCGGATGCCGGGGTGGAACATCTTCGGTGACAAGCGCTGGATCGCGTGGACCTGAGCCATACACTGCCGCGGTCGACTTCACCACGAGATGGCGCACCGATTCCGAGCGCTGACACGCTGCCAGCAACTGCATGGTTCCGATGACGTTTATGTCCTTCATCACCGATCGCCCACCTGCTTGACGAGGCGTGGCAATAACTCCCATATGGACCACGGTGTCTACACCCGCGTCCTCCATGATCCGCCCGAGCACAGGGTTGCGGATGTCGGCGCGAACAAACTCAGCCGTTAGAGGGGCCGGGGGTGGAATAACGTCCACCCCAATGACTCGGTCCACGCCCGGTTGACCAACAAGAAGGTCGGCCACCATGCCGCCGAGATACCGGGAGACCCCGGTCACCACGGCGACGACGCCCACGGCGTCTTCTACCTACTTCTTGTTGCGGCGCTGAACCCGCGTACGACGGAGGAGTTTGCGGTGCTTCTTCTTGGCCATTCGCTTACGTCGCTTCTTGACCACAGAGCCCATGAACTGCCTCTACTCCCTCGTCCACCGGCCGCGCCGGGAATCTGTGCTTCGCTGCTCGAAGCGATCAAGCCGGAAGCCTACCCCGTGCCTTGGGACCAACGAATTGTCAGGCTGTCTCGACGTAGGAATCGCGCAGGTAATCGTGCACCGCCTGCTCGGGAACGCGGAAAGAGCGGCCAACGCGCACGGCTGGCAGATCGCCGTTATGCACGAGCCGGTACACGGTCATCTTAGAAACCCGCATGACGGCGGCGACTTCAGCGACAGTCAAGAACTTCACATCGCCCAAGGGACTATCCGCGGTAGTGGCCATCGTCGAAACCATCCTTCACCTCGCACCGGCACCCCGGCGACCTGAAGGGGAACACTAGTGGCCTCTGGGGTCGGCGGGAAAGTTGAATCGGAAAAAATTGTCTTCATCTTTCATCGAAACTCACCAGCCCTCAGGATCTGGATCGAGGCCATGAAGCGGGAATACCGACTCCCGGGTGGCCAAAATGGCGGCGTCGACGGGGTCGCTGGGGTTCCATCCTTGGACCAAGTCTCGTGGCCACGGGGTCGCGCCATCGGTCATCAGGATCGGAGCAATGCGACCGAGTGCGTGGTGCACATACTCTGCGAAAGCCGGCGGCACCGGCGTTTGTGGATCGATGGGTCGGCCTTCCACCTCAGCCACCAGGTGCGTCCACGCACGCGGCACGACGTCGACCCATTCGTAGCCACCCCCGCCAACGCAGACCAGGCGTCCTTCGGCGTATTGATGCGCCCAGCGGTGCACCGCCGAGAACCCCATCCGCTGACCGTCCACAGTTAGCGCCAAATGGGCAAGCGGATCTTCTACATGCGAGTCCACACCATTTTGCGCGACGATCACCTGCGGCCCGAACGCCTCGAGAATTTCGGGAACTACGCCGTGCAGAGCCCGCAGCCACCCTTGATCACTCGTCCCCGCGGGCAGCGCAATGTTGACCGCGCTCCCGGGCGCTTTCGGGCCGCCGGTCTCACCAGGAAAACCCGTGCCAGGGAATAGCGTTTGCGGGCTTTCGTGGATGGAGATGGTCAGCACCCGGGGTTCATTCCAAAAGATGGACTGGACGCCATCTCCGTGGTGAACATCGAGGTCGATGTACGCGATGCGCTCAGCTCCGTTGTCCAGCATCCACTGGATGGCTACTGCGATGTCGTTATAAATGCAAAAGCCTGCAGCTCGGACGGCCATCGCGTGGTGCAGCCCTCCAGCGAGGTTGACCGCGTGAGCAGTCTGTCCTTGCCATACGGCCTGCGCAGCTGCCATCGATGCGCCGCAGACACGAGCCGACGCACGATGCATATTCGCGAACACGGGATCATCGCTGGTGCCCAGTCCTCGAGATGGATCGGGCACCGGCGGCTCACCACCTGCGGCTCGCACGGCCGCGATGTACTGGCGATCGTGCACCCGCTCCAAGATCTCGTCACTAACGGGGTGGATGTCGCCCACAACATCGACGCCCCCACCTTCATTCAGCCCGAACTCTTCAATCAAACGCATCGCAAGTTGGACCCGAATCGGGGCAAGCGGATGGCCAGGCCCAAAGTCGTATTCCGCGAGGGCGTCGTCCCATACCAACGACGTGGTGCAACCGTGAGCTACCGGATCAGTCATGCCGACGGATTCGTGCCCTCGGCCAGTTCCCGGGCGCGATCGCGATTAGCGCGCATCGCATCCACGACTATCCCTCGTACATCTGCTGCGTCGAAAACGCCGGTGGCTGCGGCGGTGGTCCCGCCCTTCGAGGTAACCGACGCACGCAACTCCACGGCCCTGCCTGGATCGACAGCGAGAAGCTCCGCGGCGCCGGCCAGCGTGTGGGCGACAAGAGTGTTCGCAACGTCCTCGGGCAGACCGAGTTCCACAGCCCCCATAGTCATCGCCTCAGCTAGGTAGAACAGATATGCCGGTCCGCTGCCAGATGTTGCGGTCAGAGAATCGAGTAGATCCTCAGCGATCGGAACCACCAGCGAAACCGAGGACAGCAGGCTACTCACCAGTTCGACTTGGTCGTGATCGCATGCGCTGCCAGCTGTCAGGCCAACCACACCGCGTCCCACGCGAACCGGGGTGTTCGGCATGGTGCGAATGACGGACGTTTCGCTGGGCAGCTCCCGCTCCAGCGCATCAAGGGTGACCCCCGCTGCGATGGATACGACAATCGCGTCGGTTGGCAACGAGGGGCTTATCGATCGCAGCGTGTCCACAATGTGATGTGGCTTCACCGCGAGGAAGACGACATCGGCATCACCGACCGCTACCGGGAGACTGGACACGCGAACATCGCCGCGATCCTGCCACCACTGCGCACGCGCGGCATCTGCCTCAACAATCGTCACCTCGACCCCATCGAGTGCCACCAAACCCTCGGCTATGGCGCCACCCATAGCGCCACCACCGATCATCGCTACCCGCGTTGTTCCCGGCATCGGGCTACCTTGCCACAGCGCGCTTGATGGTGGATCGATCGAGTGGAAAGCACACGCGAACTGTCTCGCCTTCACGGAGCAGACCCTCCGCTGTTGCCTCTTCGGAATCGGGAACACAAAATTCATAGCGACCGTAGGTCCAGACCCGCGTCACGTGCCGCAGCCCTACACGCACCTAAGACCCGAGGTGTTCGAGTCCACAAACTAAGCCGATCAATTTGATTATCGGCAACGGCGGCCACCAGCACCTTCGCACTCCGGACGAACGACTTCTCGCGCTCAGCTCGCGCGCCGAAACAAGGATCTGTGAAACCCTCCGGAATTAACTCATCGAGTGCCACCAACGCTCCACTCATGTCCCCGCACCATCGTTCGGCACTTTTGGCAGCCGCCACGATCATCGGGGCAACATTCAATGCGTCGAAGGTTTCATGCGTTTCGGCAAGCCACGCAAAACGCCCATCGCCCACTACCTCGGATCGAACAAAGTTACGGGGCACGGCCACGTCGGTGATGGATGACAGGTCAGCGCTGGCCCAGCGATCCAAGAACGAGGCAAGTTGCCCAGCAGCAACGTCGGGTCCAACACGAAGTGCCAACCAAAATCCCGAGTCCGCCGCGTCACTGGCACTTTCGATGATGGTCGGACGCTCAACGCCCAGACGGCGCAAGAGTGCGTTGCCTGGCATCACTTACCCGACGACGTGCCTGCTGACTTGCCCGGTGAGCCACCGGGAAGCGGCCGAGTTGGATCCAACAGGGTCTGAATGGTCGGTGCGACGAGGGCAACTACCTCGTCTTCGGAGGCCGACGCCAGTGGCTCGATATGCGCCGCGTAACGAGCCACCAGGACTCCACCGAGGTAGGACGTGATCAATGCCCCGCGCATCTTGGCGTCTGGGATCCCCGCGAGGACCAGCACCTGATCAACCACCTCACCTGAGACGAACTCCCACAAGGCGCGCACTGCACCGGGCGTGGCATTGAATGCTTCGGGAACTCCTGGCGCCAAGGAACCTACGTCCGAGCGAACCTGCTCATCTTCTGCCGCCCGCAAAGCCAACCGGACCAGGCGTTCTCCCATGCCGTCTAATCCCGGTGCGACCAGCCGAGGGATTGCCGAAGCAGGGTCGAAGGGTAAATCCATGACCGCGGCAAACAACTCCGCCTTATTGCGGTAGTAGGAAGCAAGCACGGACGGGCCCACCCCGGCGGCCGCGGAGATTGAGCGCACGGTTGCAGCTGCGTAGCCGCGCCGCTCGAAGACAGCCCGAGCCGCCCGCTCTATGGCTGCGCGCCGATCGTCGCTTGCATCATTCATGGCTGCGTCGTCCAAGCACGTTGGGTGAACTCCAAAGTTTCGCGCAGATCAGCGATTCGTTCATCACGGTCGGCGGCAGCACGCGTGGTGACCTCAGCAATCACCATTCCTGCGAATCCGGAATCACGCAAAAACTGCAGCACTTCGGTAACAGGCTGATCGCCGCGTCCGGGTACTAGGTGCTCATCGCGCGGAGAGTCGGTGCCATCGGCCAAGTGAACATGCGCCACGCGATCACCGAGGTCAGCCACCATTTCGCGTGGATCAGTCCGCGAGACAGCCGTGTGGGACAAGTCCACGGTGGTGTGCCGGTAGTCCTGATTTCGGATGTCCCAATCCGGTGAATATGCGCCCAAGGCGGACGGCCCTGCGCGCCAGGGATACATGTTCTCCACCGCAAAACGCACGTGGGTCACTTCCTCCATGCGCGCGATGCCGCCCTCGAACGCGCGTGCATACTCGCGCTGCCACCGAAAAGGCGGGTGAACCACCACGGTAGAAGCCCCCAACTGTTCTGCTACGGCTCGAGCTTTGTCCAACTTTCCCCACGGATCGGTACCCCACACGCGCTGGGTGATCAACAGACACGGTGCATGAATCGAAAGGATCGGGATTTGGTAGTGGTCCATCAGTGCTTCCAATGTTGCCGAGTCCTGGCTCATTGCATCGGTTCCCACCATGACCTCAACACCGTCATAACCAAGTGCGCTAGCCAGCTCGAAGGCAACCGCAGTCGACTCCGGATACACCGACGACGTAGACAGTCCGATCGTGATGTCAGGAGACATCGACGCCTGCCCTCCTCCATCGATCAGCGATGATCCCGGCGATCCACACCGCAATTGCTCCCACGATTCCCACACCCACAGCAACCAGGCTGTAGCGCTCCGGGCCAAGGCTGAGTGCGAAGAACTCGGACAACGGTGGGATGTAGAGCACGGCAACAAAGGCCAGCACCATACCGACGATGATGCCCCATCGCACAAAGTTCAGTGGTCGGGCTGCGATAGCCAGTACACCCGTCGCAACGATGAACAAAGTGACGGTTGCCGACTGCTGTGCATTCAAAACCGGCTCACCGACCCAGAGAGCTACTGCGTAACTGGTCCACGAGGACAGCGCCGCGATGATGCCAGCTGGTACAGCAAAGACAAGAACTCGCTTGAAGAACCCGGGGCGGAAACGTTCCTTGTTGGGCATCAAGGCGAGGAAAAAGCCGGGGATTCCGATCGTTAGTGCACTGACCAGGGAGAGGTGTCGCGGGAGGAATGGGAAGGCGACCGCGAAAACACCGGTCATCACCGAGATAATCGTGGCGTACACGCTCTTGGTTAAGAAGACGTCGGAGACCCGCTCGATATTTCCCAAAACTCGACGGCCTTCAGCTACCACACTTGGCAACACCGACCATCGACTATCGAGGAGTACCAATTGAGCAACGGCGCGCGTGGCCCCCGATCCCGAACCCATTGCGATGCCTAGATCGGCGTTCTTCAACGCCAGGACATCGTTCACGCCATCGCCGGTCATCGCAACGGTCGAGCCGCCAAGATGCAGTGCATCCACCATCTGCTGCTTCTGCGCAGGGCTGACCCGGCCAAAGACCGACCGTGTGGACATGACATGTGCGAGTTCATCGGTATCGGTCGGTGCATCGCGTGCATCCACCGGTTTGTCGGCACCGGGGACCCCTGCTTGCCCAGCAATCGCAGCAACTGTTTCAGCGTTGTCGCCCGAGATGACCTTGATTCGGACACCCTGGTCCAGGAAGTACTGAACGGTTTCGCGCGCATCGGATCGAAGCTTTTGATCAATCACCACAAGACCAACGGGAGTAACGGGACCAGGTCCAAATTCCGCATCCAATGCCCGATCCGATCCTCGCGCAACCACGAGCACCCGCGCACCTTCACTTGCGAATGGTGCGGCCGCTTCGTGCACATCCTGTGCATCTGGCGCGACCATCTCCGGTGCACCGATCACCCACGCGCCATGATCAATGAAGGACACAGAAGCCCACTTGCGCGCGCTGGAGAAGGCAACCGAGTCCTGGACACGCCAGCCCGGGTCTGGGCACGCCTGCTCAATTGCCAGGATCGTTGGATTGGGCGAGGTTTCAGCGGCTGCGATGGCGCCTAGCGCGTCGCGCACATCCGATTCCAAGGCCCCGCCCAACACGACCACGTTCCCGAGGTGCATTCCTGGCTCGGTAAGCGTGCCGGTCTTGTCCGCACAAACTGTGTCGACCCGAGCTAAGACCTCCACTGCAGGCAGGTCCTGCACGAGAACTCGTCGTTGGGCGAGCCGGATAACCGAGACGGCCATCGCGATCGAGGTGAGTAGCACAAGACCCTCGGGAACCATCGTCACAACGCCCGCAATGGTTCCGCGGATAGCTTCGTTAACCGGAAGATCCGCTCGAATCAACTGCGAGGTGAGCAGTAACACGCCAACTGGGACGAGGATGTAGCTGACAATGCGAATGAAACGGTTGATGGCATCGCGCAGTTCGGAATTGGTCAACTCGAACTTCTTGGCTTGCTCGGTCAAGCCAGCGACGAAGGATTCCCGGCCAACGCGCGTGGCTTGATAGGCGCCGGATCCAGCCACTACGAAGGAGCCCGACATCGCGACATCCCCGACATGTTTGTCAACCGGGTCTGCTTCACCCGTGAGCAAGCTTTCATCGATCTGCAGGCCATGAGCCTCCAGAACCTCGCCGTCAACAACGAGTTGGTCTCCCGTCCGCAGGATGATCACATCGCCGAGCACCACCTCGGAGGGACGGACCTCATCGTCCTGGCCGTCACGGCGCACCACCGGTTTGGCCTCACCGATCACCGCGAGCTTCTCTAAAGTCCGAGCTGCACGAAACTCCTGAATGATGCCGATCAAGGTGTTCGCAACGATCACGAAACCGAAAAGCGAATCCTGGATGGGTGCAACCAACAACATGATGACCCACATCGACCCGATGAGTCCGTTGAACCAGGTGAAGGTATTACTTCGGATGATGTCGCCCAAACTGCGGGCATTGGCCGTCGGGGCCTCATTGACCTGCCCCCGTTCGATGCGCTCGCGGACCTGGGCATCGGTCAGCCCGGTTGCCAGGAGCGTGGCCGCCTGTGCCGAGGTCATGGCGTGAGCGCGTCCATCCGACGCAAGATGACTCCTTCGCGTAAAGCCCACGGGCATACATCGAGTTCCTCCACCTCGAGTAGATCCATGGCCGCCTCCGCGACGATCGCCCCGGCAAGTAACTGTCCCGACCGGCCAGCAGACACTCCTGGCAGTTTGGCGCGCTCATCTGCACTCAGCCCCGAGAGCAAGGTGACCAATTGCCGAACATCGGATGACTTCAGGCGTCGTCGCGTATGCAGCCCCTCCGACGAGGCTGGAGCACCGGCGATACGCGCCAGTTGCTTGAAAGTCTTGCTCGTTGCCACCGACAGCATCGGCGGAGCCGAACGACGCAGCGGGCCGATCGAATCGGCGATCATCGCGCGGGCATGTTTGCGCAACGCCTTGATCTCAGTTGGATCAGCGGGATCGGAGGTGATGAAGCCCCGGGTCATTCGCCCGGCTCCCAGGGGCAAGGACACGGCTACATCGGGCTCCTCGTCGCTCCCAGCGGCTAATTCCAAGGAGCCCCCACCGATATCGATCACCAATAAGCGACCAGACGACCAGCCGAACCAGCGGCGCACCGCCAGGAAGGTCAACCGCGCTTCGTCGTCGCCGGACAGCACGTCGATGGTGATTCCAGTGCGTTCTCGGATCTCGGTGATCACCGCGTCCCCGTTACCCGCATCGCGAATCGCGGAAGTGGCGAAAGCGATGATCTCGAGTGCACCTCGATCCTCAGCGAGTTCCTGCCCTTCGTGGATGAATGCGATCAGCGAATTGACCAGTGCCTGGTCCACGTTGCCGTCGTCGTCGATGTGCTCGGCCAATCGCATCGGGGCTTTGTGCTTGGAAGCAGGTATCGGAGCCGCTCCGTAGTGGGCATCGACGAGCAACAGGTGAACAGTGTTACTCCCAACATCCAGGACACCCATGCGCACGAGCCCACCTTACGTCCACAGCCCACCCCCGCGCCCTCGCTGTTGTCACCCCTTTCGCCTAGGCTCACCGGGTGCCTGAAGTTCCTTTGGATTTTCCACGCCAATGGGTCGAGTTCGTCGACCCAGCCGATGAGGATCAATTGATCCGCGCCGATCTCACCTGGTTGACCTCCAGATGGGAGTGCATCTTCGGTCGCGGCTGCAAGGGCATTGATCCCAACCGTCCCGACGCCGGGTGTTGCACGCACGGCGCGCACTTCTCGGAAAAGAAGGACAAAAAGCGAGTTGAGAAATGGGTCGAGAAGCTCTCCCCGGAACTGTGGGAGAACCACGATCTGGGGAAGAAGGGCGGATGGACCGAGAAAGAAGACGGTCAGAGCAAGACCCGCGTCATTGACAACGCCTGCATCTTCCACAACTCCGAAGGATTCGAGGGTGGCTACGGCTGCGCGCTACATCACCTCGCCAACAAGGAGGGCGTCTCATTCATCGAGACCAAGCCCGAGGTCTGCTGGCAGCTTCCTTTACGACGTACCTACGAGGATCGCGATTACGAGGACGGCACCGAACGGTTGGTGGTGGTCCTGGGTGAATACGACCGTCGTGGTTGGGGTGAAGGTGGCCACGATTTTCAGTGGTATTGCACCGGCAATACCGAGGCACACAATGCACCCGACCCGGTCTATATCGGTTCCAAAAACGAGATCATTGCGCTGATCGGGCAGTCGGCCTACGACGTTTTGGCGCAGATGTGCGACAAGCGCGATGCGTTACTCCGCAAGAACCCCACGGATCCAGCCCTCGCCCCGCACCCGGCCGATCCCGTTACCTAACACCGCAGCCCGTGGCCAAGTCCAAGCCCTCCTACGAGTGCTCCGCATGCGGGGCCGCTTCACTGCGCTGGACCGGCAAGTGCGTGAAGTGCGGCCAGTTCGGCACCGTCGCCGAGGTCGTGCCGACCACTCCAGCTCCGGGACGAAGGGCATCCACCCAAGGGGCCACACCCATCACCGCCGCCAAACCCGTCTCCGCCATCACCGCCCAAGGCCCCGTACCGCGCATCACCACCGGCATCGGCGAGTTCGATCGGGTTCTCGGCGGCGGCCTTGTTGCCGGGCAGGTACTGCTCGTGAGCGGTGAGCCAGGTGCAGGCAAAAGCACCTTGTTACTCACGGTCTCCCACTCGATCGCGGAAAAAACCGGTAAACCCGCGTTATATGTTTCCGGCGAAGAGAGCGTTGATCAGATAGCCGTGCGCGCATCGCGCATCGGCGTCGATAGCGAGCAACTGTTCATTGCCGACGAAACTGACCTTGCGGCCGTGATCGGCCATATCGATGCCCTCGGCAAAGACATCTCCCTTGTAATAGTCGATTCGGTGCAGACCATCGCCTCGGCCGACGTCGATGGCCGAGCCGGTGGCGTTGCCCAGGTGATGGAGGTCGCCCAGGCGCTCACCCGTGTTGCCAAAGACCGCGGTATCCCAATCTGCCTGGTCGGTCAGGTAACCAAGGAATCCACCGTGGCCGGGCCGCGCGCCCTTGAACACATCTGCGACGCCACACTGTCCCTTGACGGCGATCGTCAAACGTCCCTAAGACTCTTGCGCGCGGTGAAGAACCGCTACGGCCCCGCCGACGAAGTCGCCTGCTTCGAGCAAACCGACCGCGGCATGGAAGAAGTGGTCGATCCGAGCAGGCTGTTCCGAGAAGAACGGCAAGCGCCGGTTCCGGGAACGTGCGTCACGGTCACTATCGAAGGGCGCCGTGCCATGCTCGCCGAGGTGCAAGCACTCGTTGCCCCCACCACCAATCCGAACCCCCGCCGCGGAGTTTCCGGCCTCGACTCATCACGAGTAGCGATGCTCGTAGCGATCACCGAACGCGTTGCCGGACTCAAGCTCGCGGACAAGGACGTCTTCGTGGCAACCGTCGGTGGCATTCGGCTCTCCGATCCAAGTACCGATCTTTCAACGTGCCTGGCGATCGCCTCAGCCGGTAAGGACCTTCCGATCCCGTTGAACGTCGCAGCGATCGGTGAAGTGACCCTCTCCGGGGACATCCGCCGCGTCCCGATGATCAACCAGCGCGTTGCCGAAGCAATGCGTTTGGGCTACGGCCGCATCCTCGCGCCGGCCGGCACCAAGAGCTCACTCGACAAGCGCGGGGACGGCGCCCAGATCATCGAGGTGAGCAACCTCGGCGAGGCCTTCCAGCAGATCCGCTCAGCAAGCGAAGCCAAGCCCGGCTTCTAGCTCTTCGAGTTCAATGCGCGTGGTCGTGGCGGCGCAGCGTGGGAAGTCGCACTGAGGGAAGCGCAAGCGACTCAGTCCCGCTTGTTGCTCAGTCCCGCTTGTTGCTGAGTGCGAAGGGAACGCCCTCACTCTCGATATTCACATTGCGGCCGACCACCTCGTAGCGTCCGGCCTTGGCCTTGCGGCCCTTACCGTCGTCAGGACAGCCCTTCTGGCTCAGGCGGCTCCTCCAAGTGATGCTCGACACCGCCTGCTGGCCAGGCTCCATCAAGGTTATGTCTTCTTGTTCGTCGGTAGCGCAGTCATCACTTGACCACACGTGGTAGCCACCTGAAGTGATCTTCAGTTCGTTGGCCTTGGATCCGATGTCACGAAAGCAGGCAACATCGCCAACGTTGGTGATGGACAAGGTGAGGACCGGGTCCTGCTGGCCCACGCGATAAGTCGATGAGTCGGTGGTGGCAGCAACTTCGATGGCCGAATCCGCGCACTCAGTGGGTTCGGTGGGTATCGCAGGGACTTCCTCAGCGACGATGATCTCCCCGTTCTCGTCGACGGTCTCCTCGGTGATCTCCTCGGTGGCATTGACCGATTGTCCAGGGGCGGCGGCGGTGCGCGAGCCGAGGAACCACCAGGCACCCAGGAGCAGGGTGACCACAATCAGCAGCACGGTGCCGCGGCGCATCCAGTAGACCAGGGGCGGCTCAGGCCCCACTGGCTGCAACATCCCGGACATGATCTCCACGGTACTGCGGGATACCCGGTGTCATGAACCAAGAGCCATGAAACGATCCGGGCCGTGGCGAAAGACACAACTGCGGCCGATAGGCAGGCGGTGGATCAGGTCTGCTCGTGGTTCACCGAGAACGCTCGGCCGCTGCCGTGGCGGGGTACCTCGCCGTGGGGCGTGATGGTCTCGGAATTCATGCTCCAGCAAACACCTGTCACCCGGGTGGAGCCGGTTTGGCGAGTGTGGATGGACCGCTGGCCCGCGCCTTCGGATTTGGCAGCACAGGCGTCGGGGGAGGCTGTTCGCGCCTGGGGACGTCTGGGATATCCGCGACGGGCTTTGCGGCTGCATGCGGCTGCTTCGGTGATCGCATCAGACTTCGGTGATCAAGTGCCATCCGACGAGGCGACACTGCGCTCACTGCCTGGGGTGGGCGACTACACAGCAGCCGCGATCTGCGCCTTTGCTTTCGGCCAGCCAACAGTGGTGCTCGACGTTAACGTGCGCCGGGTCATCTCCCGAGCCTGGGCCGGAATTTCCGAACCACCCCAGCACCTCACCTCGGTGGAACGGGCGATGGCTGCCGCACTCGCCGGTGCGGCCAGCGATGGTGCGACATGGGCGGCAGCCAGCATGGAACTGGGCGCCATCGTGTGTACGCGGAAGGACCCCTCATGCGGCGCATGTCCATTGCGACGCAAGTGTCGGTGGCAGGCGGAAGGTGCACCCGAACAACTAGTGCCGCGCAAGCGTCAACCGCGATTCGACGGCAGTGATCGACAAGCTCGGGGGCGAATGATGCTCATGCTGCGCGAGGGCGACGGCCTGGTTAGCCGTGCCGAGTTACTGGCGATTGTCAAGGACAGCGAGCAGGCGCAGCGGGCATTGGCGTCGCTGGTGGCTGATGGGCTTGTAGTGCGTCGTGGTTCGCTCTACTCACTGCCTGACTAATCAACCCGACCTAATCAACCCGACCTAATCAACCCGATCCAATCAACCCGATCTAATCAACCCGATTCGCGTGGCAGCGGTTGTCGATCTCCGGTTCGAATGACGGTGCGCTCCCCCAGAGGTGACGCAAGAGCTACGTCGACCCACGCGCGATCACCGGCGATACCGGTCACCGGACAATCTGAGGTTCGCGAGCGCTCCACTTGCGCTTGGATCTCCACCCTCGCTCCTCGCTCGAAAGCCACCACCTGTATCTGCTCATCAGGACACAAGCCTCGCGGTGGAAGAGCGACTGCAATCTGGATCGCTTGCTCACTCGTAGTAGGGCGGTAGGCAACGGGCTGGAGGTCCTCCGTGACCAGACCAAGCGAACGCAGCGGACCGACGCCGCCCACGAGACCTGCCGCACCTACCAGGACACCCATAACGACCAGCACGACGACGATCCACCAGACAAACCGGGGAACGCGACGACGCGGACCGTCGAACTCGTTCATCCCCGGGATAAGTGGTCCGGACGTCACCACTCACCCCGCGTCGAGAACGCCTCGTCAGTCCTGACCGGACTCTTGTCCTGCGGTCTCGATCGGAGGCGCATCCGGCAATTCGGCCTTGGGAGTGGGCGCGAACGTGAAGGAGCGGTCATCTCCCTCTCCTTCGACATCCACAAGAACGATCGAGCCCGGAACCAGGTCCCCGAAGAGCATCCTCTCACTCATCGGGTCCTCGATCTCGCGTTGAATCGTTCGACGCAGCGGTCGCGCGCCCAAGGTCGGGTCGTAGCCTCGCTCGGCCAGCAGCGACTTGGCCGCCGGGGTGAGTTCGATGGCCATGTCTTTGTCCTGCAGGCGCTTTTCCAAACTCGCGATCATCAGGTCGACGATCTCGATGATCTCTGCCTCGGTGAGCTGGTGGAAGACGATTACGTCGTCAATGCGGTTCAAGAACTCCGGCCGGAAGTGCTGTTTGAGTTCTTGCTGAACCTTATTCTTCATCTGCTCATAGGCATTGGTCTCGTTGCCATCAGGGGCGAAGCCGAGCATTAAGCCCTTCGACACATCACGGCTGCCCAGGTTGGTGGTCATGATGATGACGGTGTTCTTGAAGTCCACCACGCGACCTTGTGCGTCGGTGAGGCGTCCTTCCTCCAGTACCTGCAACATCGAGTTGAAGATGTCCGGGTGAGCCTTTTCAACCTCATCGAATAGCACGACGCTGAACGGCTTGCGGCGAACCTTCTCGGTGAGCTGTCCGCCCTCTTCGTAGCCGACGTACCCGGGAGGTGAACCGAACAGACGTGACGCCGTGTGTCGCTCGGAATACTCACTCATGTCCAGCGCGATAAGTGCGTCCTCATCACCGAACAAGAACTCTGCAAGGGTCTTGCTCAGCTCGGTTTTGCCGACGCCCGACGGGCCGGCAAAAATGAACGAGCCAGCCGGACGACGCGGATCCTTCAGACCGGCGCGGGTGCGACGGATCGACTGCGACAGCGCCTTGATGGCGTCCTCTTGGCCGATCACCCGGCGGTGAAGTTCCTCCTCCATCCGGCGCAACTTCTCGAGGTCGTCTTCGCTGAGATCCGAAACCGGAATACCGGTCATGAGAGCCAGAACTTCACCGATTAACTTCTCGTCGACCTCGGCAACAACATCGAGATCGCCGGCCTTCCACTCACGCTCGCGTTCGGCCTTCTCGGCTAGCAGGTTCTTCTCGACATCACGCAAAGACGCAGCCTTCTCGAAATCCTGCGCATCGATTGCCGACTCCTTTTCCTTACGGACATCGGCGATGCGATCGTCAAACTCACGCAGATCCGGCGGAGCGGTCATCCGGCGGATGCGCAGCCGTGATCCCGCCTCGTCGATGAGGTCGATCGCCTTATCCGGCAACTGCCGATCCGAGATATAGCGGTCGGACAGGCGGGCTGCGGCGTCAAGAGCACCATCGGTGATGGACACCCTGTGATGGGACTCGTAGCGATCACGAAGACCCCTGAGGATCTCAACCGTGTGCTCGACGTCTGGTGCATCAACCTGTACGGGAGCGAAGCGTCGTTCCAGTGCGGCATCCTTTTCGATGTACTTGCGGTATTCATCGAGGGTGGTGGCACCAATGGTCTGCAGTTCACCGCGAGCCAACATTGGCTTGAGGATGCTGGCTGCGTCGATTGCACCTTCGGCAGCGCCCGCACCGACGAGGGTGTGCATCTCGTCGATGAACAACACGATGTCGCCGCGGGTCTTGATCTCCTTGAGCACCTTCTTCAAGCGCTCTTCGAAATCGCCTCGGTAGCGACTACCGGCAACCAGTGCGCCGAGGTCGAGGGTGTACAGCTGCTTGTCCTTGAGGGTCTCGGGAACCTCACCACGGATGATGTCCTGCGCGAGTCCCTCAACGATCGCGGTCTTACCCACACCGGGCTCACCGATCAAAACCGGGTTGTTCTTGGTGCGGCGGGACAGCACCTGCATCACGCGCTCGATCTCCTTGGCGCGGCCGATAACCGGGTCGAGTTGACCCTCGCGCGCAGCTGCGGTCAGGTTGCGGCCGAACTGATCGAGGACCAAGGACGACGACGGTGTCCCTTCGGCCGGACCGCCGGCCGTGGCCGGCTCTTTGCCCTGGTAGCCGGACAGCAACTGGATGACCTGCTGGCGAACACGATTCAAATCGGCGCCGAGCTTGACGAGCACCTGGGCAGCAACGCCCTCACCCTCGCGGATGAGGCCGAGCAAGATGTGCTCGGTGCCGATGTAGTTGTGGCCGAGTTGCAAAGCTTCGCGAAGCGAGAGTTCCAGCACCTTCTTGGCGCGCGGAGTGAAGGGGATGTGCCCGCTGGGTGCCTGCTGACCTTGGCCGATGATCTCCTCGACCTGCTGGCGTACGGCCTCCAGGGAAATGCCGAGGGACTCCAGCGCCTTGGCGGCGACGCCCTCACCCTCGTGGATCAGGCCGAGCAGGATGTGCTCGGTACCGATGTAGTTGTGGTTGAGCATGCGTGCTTCTTCTTGGGCAAGAACCACGACTCGGCGAGCCCGGTCGGTAAACCTCTCGAACATCCGTCAACACCCCATCGGCAACTCTCGGCGACTTTTCCTACCGGGCTTCATCCCGGTCAGATCATTCTCCTGCATAGACGCGCCAGGCGCGACCACGGATGCCGATGGAGCCCTACGCCCACCGCGAAACCCACCTGAAACGCCCGCTGGGGAACAATCGCCCTCGTGACCTCCGATGACGCTCGCCTGCGCTCTCATATCCGCCTCCTGGGGGACCTCCTGGGCCAGACCCTCGTGCGCCAGGAGGGACCTGCGCTGCTGGAGCAGGTCGAGGAGGTCCGTCTGGCAGTCCGGAACGATCCGGCGCGGGCCGCGGCGGTATTGGACTCGGCGGATTTGGATACCGCCACCAAACTGGCGCGGTCCTTTTCTATCTACTTCGATCTGGCGAACGTGGCCGAGCAGGTGGAGCGGGCGCACGATGCGCGAGACGACCGCCGGGAGAAGGCCGGTCCGCTAAACCGGGTGGTCGATGCCGCGCAGGCCGCAGGTATCGAACGGGCTTTGGTTGAGCAGGTTGCCGCAGCCATGTCGGTTCGCCCGGTGTTCACCGCGCACCCCACCGAAGCCGCCCGCCGATCGGTCCTGGTCAAACTGCGGCGTATCGCCGACATCCTGCTGAACCACGACCTCAGTGAGGGTGAGCGAGCACGACATACGGCCGAGATCATCGACCTGCTTTGGCAAACAGATGAACTACGTCTTGAACGTCCCCAGGTTCTCGACGAAGCACGTAACGCGCTGTATTACCTCGATGACCTCACCCGCGGCCCACTCGGTCGCGTCCTTGAGGATCTCGCAGCAGCCTTTGCGCAATTGGGTGTCGCTTTGCCGCCTGATGCACGCCCGGTCAGTTTCGGCTCCTGGATTGGCGGAGATCGCGACGGCAATCCATTCGTCACCCCGCACGTCACAGAGGATGTTGTTCGGTTCCAGCGCGATCACGCAGTCTTGGATCTAGTTCCCCATATCGATCGACTCCTGGAAGACCTCTCGATTTCCGAACGCATCGCGGGAGCGAGCGAGGAACTGCGCGAGTCGGTGAAGCGTGATCTCACCTATCTGCCCGACCTCGATCCGCGCTTCCTTCGTATCAACGCTGAGGAGCCAATTCGGCTGAAACTCACCGTGGTGTGGACTCGGCTTCGGCTCACGCGAGAGCGACTCACGAAGGGCGCACCGCATAGCACGGGTCGGGACTACGACAGCACCCGGGAGTTGCTCGACGATCTGTTGTTGATTCGATCCGACCTTCTCCAACACCGCGGTGAACTGGCCGCACACGGAGTACTGGACCGAGCGATTCGCGTGGTGGCCTCCATCGGTTTGCCACTCGCAACATTGGATATCCGCGAGCACGCGGGTAGGTTCCACGAAGCAGTGGGAGAGTTGTTCACCCGATTGGGATTTTCCTACGGTGATCTAACACGCGTGGAACGCACGGAACTTCTCGCAGATGAGCTGAGCGCTCTGCGGCCCTTAGCGCCGAACCCGCCGCACCTCAGCGACAACTCGATGGTGACTTATCGGATGATGGAGACGATTCGGTCCCTGCTCGACACTTACGGCGCACGGCCCGTCGAGTCGGTGATCGTTTCCATGACCCGGGGAGTAGACGACATCCTCGCTGCGGTGGTTCTCGCACGCGAGGTGGGGCTCGTCGATGCCGTGAAGGGAACTGCGCGCGTGGGTTTCGTCCCACTGTTGGAGACGGTGGAGGAACTCCGCAACGCCGACACCATCATCGAAGGACTCCTGCAGCATCCGGTTTACCGATCGATTGTCGCCTCACGCGGCGACGTGCAAGAAGTGATGCTGGGTTACTCGGATTCAAATAAGGACGCCGGCATCACCACCTCCCAGTGGGAGATTCACCTAGCTCAGCGGCGCCTGCGCGACATCACCAAGAAATATGGCGTGCGCCTGCGCCTTTTCCACGGTCGCGGCGGAACCGTGGGGCGCGGCGGTGGACCCACCTACGACGCCATCTTGGCTCAACCGTGGGGTGTTTTGGACGGTCAGATAAAGGTCACCGAACAAGGTGAGGTGATCAGTGACAAGTACCTGCTGCCCGCTCTCGCCCGGGACAACCTCGAGCAGATGGTGGCCGCAGTTCTCGATGCATCCTTACTTCATCGCCGACCTCGCCAGTCCAACGCCGAGATCGATCGCTGGGATTCGGTCATGGACACCACCTCCTTGGCTGCCCAGGCGAAATACCGTGAACTCGTCGAGGACCCGGACCTGCCCCGCTACTTCACGCTGTCTACTCCCGTTGAGGAGTTCGGCGCGATGCACCTGGGGTCGCGTCCAGCGCGTCGCCCCGACGGCAGTGCGGGTATCAGCGACCTTCGCGCGATCCCGTGGGTTTTTGGATGGACCCAATCCCGCCAGATTGTTCCCGGTTGGTTCGGTGTCGGTTCAGGATTGCATGCCGCGCGCGACGCCGGATTCGAGCTCGACCTTGCAGATATGCATAAGCATTGGCACTTCTTCTCCAACTTCATTTCCAATGTATCGATGACACTGGTCAAGACGGACCTTGATGTTGCACGTCAATACGTCGACCGGCTCGTGCCCGTCGAACTCCACCGAGTTCTTCAAGGATATTGAAGAGGAGTACAAGCGAACGGTGGAGGAGATTCTTCGAATCACCGGACAATCGGAGTTGCTGGCCGATAATCCGACACTGCGACGAACACTGGCAACGCGAGACACCTACCTATTGCCGTTGCACTCGCTACAGGTCTCCTCCTGGACCGCATTCGCTCGGGAGCCGATTCCAGCGAACAACTGCGACGAGCGCTCTCTGTGACGATCAACGGCATCGCAACCGGTCTACGCAATACCGGCTGATCAAAAGGTCGACTAGCTGAGTTCCAACAGCATCCGATGGTTACCTAAGGTGTTGGGTTTAACGCGTTCCAGTCCGAGGAATTCGGCAACACCCTCGTCGTAGGACTGCAGGAGCTGTTCGTAGACGTCGTGGTCCACGGGCGCCTCAGTGATTTCGGCGAAACCGTGCTCTGCGAAGAAACCGACCATGAAGGTCAGGCAGAAAACCCGACGCACGCCGACATTTCTCGCGCGCTGTAGAAGTTCCTGCAAGATCAGCGAGCCCAAACCTTGACGTAGGTGAGCACCGGATACGGCGAGGGTGCGGACTTCGGCAAGGTCCTCCCACATGACATGCAAAGCCCCGCAGCCCACGACCACACCGTCGATCTCGGCCACCACGAATTCTTGGACATCCTCGAAAAGCGTGACCGAGGCCTTCGCTAGGAGGTGGCCGTCGACTGAGTACTCGTCGATCAATGAGCGGATGGCTCGCACATCGTGCGTGCGAGCAGGGCGGACCGTTGCAATGCTCACTTAACGCTCCGGCTTCACCAGTGGGAACAAGATGGTCTCCCGGATTCCATATCCGGTCAGATTCATCAATAGTCGGTCGATGCCCATGCCCACTCCCCCGCTGGGCGGCATCCCATGTTCGAGGGCCCGCAGGAAATCCTCATCAACTCGCATCGCCTCATCGTCGCCGCGAGCAGCCAAGCCGGCCTGCTCGGTCAGGCGTTCGCGCTGGATAACCGGGTCCACAAGTTCCGAATACCCCGTGGCCTGCTCGACTCCCCCCACATACAGGTCCCACTTTTCGACCACACCTGGCTTGGAACGATGTTCTCGAACCAGCGGGGAGGTATCGAGCGGGTAGTCCATCACGAAGGTGGGTCGGTCCAATCCGGGAAGCACGTGGTGCTCGAACAACTCCTCAACCAACTTGCCCGGAAGCCAGGTCGGAGCCACGGAGATTTCGGCTGCCTCGCACAAGGACTCCAAGCGCTCATGACTGGTTTCTGGTGTGATCGTTTCATCGAGGACGGTGGACACACTCTCGTATAGATCGATCCAATCCCAGTCACCGGACAGGTCGATAGTCGTGCCATCGGTCCGCGTGACGATCTCACTTCCCGCGACACCACGGGCCACCGCTTGAATGAGCTCTCGCGTAATCGTCGCCATGTCCTGATAATCCGCAAACGCTTGATAGAACTCCAACATGGCGAATTCCGGGGAATGACTGGAATCGACTCCCTCATTCCGGAAATTCCTATTGATCTCGAATACTCGCTCGATGCCGCCCACAACCGCACGCTTCAAAAACAGCTCAGGCGCGATTCGCAAAAACAGGTCGATGTCGAGCGCATTCGAGTGCGTAACGAAAGGCCGTGCAGCGGCCCCGCCGTGTTGCGTCTGGAGCATGGGGGTCTCGATCTCCAGGAAGCCGCGCGAGGTCAACTCCTGGCGAAGGGTGCCAACTACATCAACGCGGAGCCGGGCGATACGGGCTGCTTCAGGTCGGACGATGAGATCCACATAGCGCTGACGAACACGGGCTTCCTCGCTCAATGGCTTGTGCGCCACCGGGAGCGGTCGCAGCGCTTTGGCCGCCATTCGCCATTCATCGGCCAGTACTGACAATTCCCCGCGCCGGGAGGAAATCACCTCACCATGGACGAAGACGTGATCGCCGAGGTCGACAAGTTCTTTCCAGCCCTCCAAGGCCTCATCTCCCACTTTGTCCAGCGAGATCATGGCCTGGATCTCCGTGCCGTCGCCGGCCCGAAGCGTGGCAAAGCACAACTTCCCGGTGTTTCGGGAAAAGATCACCCGTCCGACGATCCCCACCTCATCCCCGGAGTGATCGTCGGCCTCAAGGTGGCCGTACTTATCTCGAACGACGGCGATGGTGTCGGTGATAGGCAGCTGAACCGGATAGGGCTCCATGCCCCGGTCGGACAGTTCTAGACGTTTGGCACGCCGGATTCGCATCTGCTCGGGCAGATCGTCCTCGAACTCAGCGGTATCCACGGTGGGCAAGGCTATTGGATCCATCGACGGCAGAAGGCCACCAACATCGGGAGATCAGGCATCGGACTGCGGATGGTTGCGCTCGAAGACCAAGCGAAGCCCCGTCAAGGTGAGATGCGGATCGTGGTGGGTGATCGTCTCCGACTCCCCGATCACCACCGACGCCAGCCCGCCGGTAGCAACCACTGCCGTGACGGGGCCGATCTCTTCGACGATTCGATCAACAAGCCCGTCCACCTGGCCTGCGAAGCCGTACACCGCACCCGACTGGAGTGCTTCCACGGTGTTCTTGCCGATGGGTGAGCGCGGGCGAACCACCTCGACCTTGCGCAGTTGGGCCGCCCGGTTGGCTAACGCTTCCAACGAGATGTCGATACCCGGAGCCAGCGCTCCACCGAGGAACTCACCGTTCTTGGACACAACATCGAGGTTGGTGGATGTCCCGAAGTCCACCACGATGCACGGGCCACCGAACTGGTGGTGGGCGGCAAGTGTGTTCACAATCCGATCCGATCCCACTTCCTTCGGATTATCCGTCAGAACCGGCACCCCCGTCTTAGTTCCCGGTTCAACGATCACCACGGGAATGTCATGGAAGAACGCGGCGACCATCGGACGCAACTCGTGCAAGACGCTAGGGACGGTGCTACACAAGCGCGAGTCCAGTCACCTTGGGCTGTGACGCCAATAGGCCGCGATACGTGAGGGCCATCTCATCGCCGGTGGCGCGGGCATGCGTTGTTATTCGCCAGGAATCAAGAAGTTGATCACCGTCGAACAGGCCGAGCACGGTGTTGGTATTACCAACATCAACAGTCAGCAGCATGCGGACTCCTAGCCGATCACGATGAGTTCTGCGCCGATATCCATCACGGGTGCTGAGTGGGTGAGCGCACCGACGGCAAGGTAGTCCACTCCCGTTGCCGCGACCGCAGCCGCCTGGTCAATAGTCAAACCCCCGGAAGCTTCGAGTCGGACACGACCGCCAGCACGCCGAACGGCTTCTGCCATCTCGCTCGTGGTGAAGTTGTCGAGCAGGATCAGATCGGCGCCCGCTTCAACGGCCTCTTCCAGTTGCGTCAGGGTGTCGACCTCGACTTCGATCGGCACATCGGGGAATCTCTCCCGCACCGCAGCGAATGCCTGCGAGACGCTGCCAGCAGCGAGCACGTGGTTATCTTTCACTAGCGCCGCGTCCGCGAGGCTCATGCGGTGGTTGCTTCCGCCACCCATGCGCACCGCATACTTCTCAACCGCCCGCATCCCCGGCGTGGTCTTCCGCGTGTCGCGAACCACCGCCTGCGTGCCACGCAGTTCGGCTGCCCAGGCTGCAGTAATCGTGGCCACACCACTGAGGTGGCTGAGCAAATTCAACGCCGGGCGCTCAGCCCGCAAAAGATGGTGCGTCAGTGACGTGGCACTCATGATGACGGTTCCCGGATCCACACGTGCACCCTCGTCAACACAGAAATCCAGCACTATGTCATCACCACAGACCACGTCGAAAACGGCGGCGGCCATAATTTGGCCAGCTATCACTCCACCGCGACGCGCTACAAAATCCAATCGTCCTCGCTGGTCGGCGGGAACAGTGGCCATCGTCGTAACATCGACTCCATCGCCGATGTCTTCTTCCGTGGTCCGCAGGACCAAGGACTCAACGTCGAGCGGAGACAAACCGGCCGAGGCCAACCCCGAGGTGGTTTCCGGCGCCAGGCGGTACGCGGGGTATCGCATCAGGTACTCACCCTTCCTGGAATCCACTCAGGTGCTTGACGTTCTGTTCGCAAAACACCGTTGTGGTCCATCGTCGTGACGAGTCGGACGCGCCAGCTTTCCTCGGCATCCGGGTGATCCTCGCGCCAATGCGAGCCCCGGGTTTCCTCACGCAACCAGGCATGCTCAACCAGAACCCGGGCGACGGTGATGACGTTCGTCGCCTCCCAATCCTCGGTCCGCGGGCTTCCACGAAACTCCTGATTCGACAACACCTCATCGATCCACGTCCGAGCCTCGACCAAAGACTCAGCACTTCGCAGAACCCCGGCGTCGATGTCCATCCTCTGCTGCAGTGAACGCCGGATGGTATTCGCCACCACGGACCCACTCGTGTTTCTTGCATCGTGCATGTCGGACTGGGCAATCACTCGACGTTCTGGCTGATCGTTCTCGATGGCGTCTGCTATTCGCCGCCCGAAAACCAAGCCTTCGAGCAATGAATTCGACGCGAGCCTGTTGGCTCCGTGAACGCCTGAGCACGCCACTTCCCCGCACGCATACAGACCGGGAATCGTCGAACGCCCGTCCAGGTCAGTCATGACACCACCAGAGGCGTAATGCTGGGCAGGCGCGACGGGAATCAAGTCGGTAACGGGGTCGATTCCACGCAAGCGACACGACGCAAGGATCGTGGGAAAGCGATGAACCCACATATCCGCACCCAACTGTCGTCCGTCGAGCCACATGTGCGCATCTCCGGTCACACGCATACGACGTCGAATCGCTTTCGCGACCACGTCCCGAGGAGCCAGGTCCGCCATGGGGTGCTCCCCCAACATGAAACGCTCCCCGGCGTCGTCGACCAGTACCGCACCCTCCCCGCGAACCGCTTCGGATACCAAGGGTTGCTGCCCTTGGGCCAGCGGGCCCAGCCACATGACCGTGGGATGGAATTGAACGAATTCAAGATCGGCAACGGCAGCACCGGCACGCAAAGCGAGCGCAACACCGTCGCCGGTGGACACGTAGGGATTAGTGGTTTGCCCGAAAACCTGACCGAACCCTCCGGTGGCCAACACCACGACCGGCGCCAGTGCAGCACCCACACCGTCCCGACGCCCTGGACCGATTACGTGCAAGGTCACCCCAACGGCAACACCGCCGTGGTCCTTCAGTAGGTCGAGCACGAGTGCGTTCTCCACGATTTCTATACCTGGATCGGCGCTTACTGCGGCAACGAGTGCACGTGAGACCTCGGCCCCCGTGGCGTCGCCGCCTGCATGTGCGATTCGATTGCGATGGTGTCCGCCCTCCCGGGTAAGGGAGATTGAGCCCGTGGGATCGGTGTCGAAACGCGCACCCCACGCGATAAGTTCACGCACTGCGTCGGGGCCTTCGGTGACGAGGATCCTTACTGCCTCTTCATTGCAAAGGCCGCCACCGGCTTCCAAGGTGTCCCGCAGATGCTCCTCGGGGGAATCATCATCAGCCAGGGCTGCCGCTATACCACCTTGCGCCCAACGCGTGGATCCTTCGTCGACGGTCGCTTTGGTTACTAGTAGGACGCTCCTGCCTTGCGCCCGCACCCGCAAAGCGGTGGTCAGGCCTGCCACACCAGAGCCGATCACGATGACATCCGCCGAGATAGTCCAACCTGACGAGGGGGCCAACAAAGCTACGGGCAGGCTCATGCGGTGTCGCCACTGACCAGATGCACCGGACAATTGTCGATCAAGCGGGTATTTCCCGCGTGGACGGCTATCAGCAAACGTGCTTCACCCTCACAAGGAACAGTTCCAAGATCACAACTTCGAACCTCCACGTAATCGATGGCCAGATCAGCGGCTTGCAATTCCGCGATCGCAGCTGCTCGCACGCCTTCAGCGCTGGTCGATCCGCAGCCGGCTGCCAGCGCTCGCGGGATCGCAGCCGCCTGCTGGCGTTCCTGTTTGCTCAGATAGGCATTTCGTGAGCTTCTAGCCAGGCCATCTGCCTCGCGCACAGTCGGTACTCCAACGATGTTCGTCGGGATCGAAAGATCGCGACACATGCGGCGAACCAGTTCGAGTTGTTGGTAGTCCTTATCTCCGAAAACAGCTAGGTCAGGTGCGATCTGATGGAACAAGATCGCCACGACCGTGAGCATCCCTGCGAAGTGGCCCGGCCGGGCCGCACCTTCGAGTTCTGCTCCCAGAGGGCCCGGATTCAAGGTGATCGACGGATCGGCTCCATAAATGGTCTCGACTGATGGGACGTACAGGATGTCCACCCCTTCGGCTTCGCACACCGATGTATCTGCATCCAGCGGACGTGGGTACACGTCGAAGTCCTCATTCGCACCGAACTGAAGCGGATTGACAAAGACACTCACCACCACCTCGCCGTGAGGTCCCACGTGTTCTCTCGCTACGCGCATGAGTTCACGATGACCTTCGTGAAGCGCTCCCATGGTGGGGACAAAGGCTCGGCGCTTGCCGCCTGCTGAAGGAACAACATCGGTGACGATCACAATCGATCCCCCGCCGCACCCTCGAGCGCGTGCAGAACGTCAGACGCCTGATGGGTGTCGATCACGCCGGCCGCGAGTAACCGATCCACCGTGAGTTTGCCGAGCGACCGATAAGCCTGTGCTGCCAGTGGTGCTTGGTCGCTGAGCCACTCGAGGTGCGAGGCAACCGTCGATCCGTCTCCGCGCGTTATCGGACCTGTCTGACCCTTGTCTCCTCGCTCGAGTGCTGTTTCCACACTCGCCCGCACCAGCGGACCGAGGATCCGCGCCGGCGCTTCGGCCCCGGCATCAGCAAGTAGGTCAACGGATTCGTTCACCAAGGTCATGGCGTAATTGGCGGCGAAAGTGAGCGCCGCGTGATAGCCGTTTCGCGCTCTCTCGGGAATCCACACCGGCTCTGCGCCCAGTTCGACAACGAGTGCCTCGGCAACCGTCCGCATTCCATCGGGAGCCGTGACACCGAAGACCGACCCGGCAAGGCGGTCCAGGTCCATGCTTGTACCCGTCAAGGGCAGTGCCGGGTGCAACGCCAGGGGAACTGCGCCAGCGCGCGCGGCGGGTTCGAGGACCTCGAGCCCGTACCGCCCGGCCGGGTGAACCACGAACTGTCCGGCTCGAATCGTTCCCATCGATGTGAGTCGTTCAACGACCTCGGGCAGCACCCGATCAGGTACGGCCACCAGGACCAGGTCGGCATCGGCGCCAACGTCGGACTCGTCGAGGATGGGGGTTCCCGGCAGCAAGGCTTCGGCACGCAATCGTGAGGTATCCGATCGTGCCGTGACGGCGGTGATGCGGTGACCTGCTCGATGCCAAGCGGCGCCCAGGACGGCACCAGCGCGACCACAGCCGACAATCGCGATTCGGAGTCGAGACGGAGCTGCATCACTCACAGGACGTGAGCCTAGGCGGTGCGGCTAGCGTGCCCGCATGTCGCACATTGCCTGGCAGCACGCGTGGAATCAGGCCAACACCGATTTCTACGATAGAAACCGGGCTGAGGATCACTTCTCGACTTCGGTCGAACTCGGCGATCATGTTGCAGGCGCTCTTGCGAAGCTGGCTCACACAGAGCACGATCGATATCCGAACCGGCCGTTCTGGATCATCGATATCGGCAGTGGTTCGGGACAACTCCTTGAGCAGTTGCGCGCGCGCATGCCGAGCAACGTCCACTTCCTCGGTATCGACATACGCAAAAGGCCCCTTCAACTACACAGCGCTATCCAGTGGCAGACCATCCTCATCAATGAAGACACCCGCGACATCACCGGTGAGGATTCCGATCTAGCCGGTGTAGTTATAGCCCACGAGTTCCTTGATGACATTCCCTGCGACATCATCGAGTTGGACGAAGATCTCTCGCCGCACGTAGTTCTCGTCGATCCAAAGACCGGCGCTGAGGAACTCGGGCCAGATCTGGGTGATCCCGCGGCAACGAGATTCCTTGAACCGCATCATCCAAGTGAGGTCCGCCAGTGGCTGGACACCTGGTGGCCGGCTACTCGGCCCGGTGCCCGTCGAGAGGTAGGCCTCACGCGTCAACGCGTCTGGGCCGCAATCACTCGCACCATTCACGTTGGCTGCGCAGTCGCGATCGACTATGCACACACTCGGGCAGATCGGGCTACTGGCCTATGGGATGGCGGAACCGTGAAGGGTTTCTCGGCTGGTCGTCCCCAGCGTGCGTTACCTGATGGTTCGGTCAACATCACTGCGCATGTTGCACTCGATGCTCTCGCTCATCCCGGGTCGACTCTTGACACCCAACCTGAGATTCTCAAGACGTCAACACTGCACTCGTGGCCCAGTGGACTGGGCTCTTACACGTGGCTCATCGAACCAATCAAGGAACAGGGCAATCGCAGCAAGTCGTGAAACGATGACCCGATGACCGAACGCATCATTGCCGCGATCGGTATGGCGCGTTACCTGCCTGCAGAACCGGCCCACTCCCTGGCGCTCGATCTTGGGGATTTTCACCCCAGTGCACACGGCGGTATGCAACTTGAACTGTCCGTAGCAGACGGGATCGTCCAGGGCTGCACCGCACGCATCGGTCTGATGCATCGCAGCACCGAGAAACTCTTCGAGGCGCGGGATTACCGGCAGATCATGATGCTGGCCAACCGCCACGACTGGCTCTCGGCGGTTTCCTCGGAAATGGGGGTAGCCCTCGCTATTGAGCACGCCACCGGCATCACGCCACCCGAGCGAGCCACCTGGTCACGCATGCTTCTGGCCGAGGCAGGTCGCATCGGTGCCATCGCGTTGTTCGCCGCTGCCGGTGGAGCACCCGATGCCCTCGCACTCCGGGAGCAATGGGCCACCTGGCAAGAACGTGCAACCGGTGGGCGCGTCCACCCGATGGTCAACCGCATCGGAGGCCTTGAGCATGCGATCCCCTCACCGGCTCTTGAGGAGATCCTCGATATCTGTAATGCAGCCGACTCTGCCCATAAGCAGTGGAATGACTACTTCGAAGCCCGCACGGCATTGCAGGGGCTGGCGATTCTCGAGCAGCAGGATGCCCGTGACTTCGCATGCTCGGGAGCTGTCGGCCAGGCGAGCGGTGTCGATTGGGATCTTCGGAGAGATGATTCGTATCTGAACTACGGGCAACTCGACGAAGATTGGAGTGGCCCAGTGCGCTCGCAGGGTGACGCGCTCGCTCGGCACCTATCTCTTATCGAACAGGCCCCCCTGAGCGCACGGATCATCAGACGCTGCGTGGGCGAGTTGTCCGCTCTGGCCGATGAACCCTTCTCGGTGCCCCTACCCAAAACGTTGCGGGCTCCTGAAGGTCTTGTGCACGTGCGTACCCAAAATCCACTCGGCATCGCGGGCTGGCTACTGGTATCCGATGGGGCGCCGATGCCGGTTCGCCTGAAGGCGCGTACCCCCAGTTTCGCTCACCTGCAGGCGATGCAGCACGCACTCGTGGGCGTGCCACTTGACCTGTTATCTGTTGCTGTCGGCTCATTTTTCTTCGTTACGGGCGACTCCGATAGGTAGTCGATCGACCAACAGGTAACAGGCTTATTTTTCGTGTTCGCGAATGTACGTGGCGAATCGAGCGCGAAGGAGGGCCTCGGTGTTCGGGTCAAGTTCACCGGAGCCGAACATTTCTCGGACCGCGCGAACCGTCTCGATGAACGTTCCACCGATCGCGCCCAGGTCCCCCTGCTCACCTTCGATCGCAACCATGCCGGGCATGTGACCGAAGAGTTCGGTGAAGAATCCGATATCCACCCGATGCTCGGCGATGTGGAAGGCCCGATGGCGCAACTCATCGAAGGGCAGGTCTTCTAGGGCTGGCGATTCACTCATAGCCCTAGACCTTAGGTCACCGATCGGTGTCGTCGGTGTCGGCTGGCAACAAACACCAGCGCTCCAGACGAAATCCAGCTCCGGCCACAACAACCGATCCGCTGCCGGCAAGTAGAGCCGACCACAGCGTCTGCTGTGTGGCTGGCGTGGATAGACCCGATGCGATCGCTGCAATGGCGATTCCGATGTACAGACCAGCCACGAGCGCACCCACCCGCGTAGCCGCCATGGCGATGGCCGCGACCCGAGCCGCGACGAGTACGGGCATGGGATCGATGCCAGGAAACCGCAGCGGATCCACATGTGCCTGCAGACGCGGACGAATGACCCATCCCCAAACAATCAGAGCGATTCCCAGCAGCCACAGCGCCGAACCTGCCAACACCGGCACCTGAAGCGACCGTCCGGTCCAGCCGTCCACGATCACCGCCGCACCCCAGCCCACGGCTGCACCGACAACAACAAGGGTGACAATGAGTGGCGGCCTACTCGGCTTCATGACTCAACCAAGGTGATGTCCTGCTGATCGAAACCTGCATCCACGAGATCACGAACAGAGCCGACTCCCGGGATCTGCGCCGATGGATCGATCTCCAGCCAGGGGACGAGGACGAAAGCCCTCTCATGCGCCCGCGGGTGGGGAATAGTCAGTACGGGATCATCGCTCACCACCTGGCCGGCCACGATCACGTCGAGATCCAATGTGCGCGGGCCCCAGCGAACGTCACGGATGCGACCAGCATCATTCTCCATCGCCTGTAAACGGGTGAGGACATTCCGCGGTTCAAGTTCGGAGTTCACTATCGCCACGGCATTGACGAAGTCCGGCTGATCTGGTCCACCCACCGGCGCTGTGCGAAAAAGCGAGGAACGTCCAACGAGGGATCCATCCAACTTCTCGGCGACGTTCGCTAACGCCTCGTTGACCACCTGCGCGGCGTTGCCGAGATTGGCTCCAACGGCAACCACGTATTCCACGGTGCTACCCGAATTCCCGGCGCACACGCGCCACCACATCGTTGAAGGGAACAGCAATCGGTGCGGAGGGTTTGTGAACGGCCACCTCCATGAACTGAAGTGGTCCCACATCGGCGCAGGCATCCACGATCCGCTGCGCAACTGTCTCGATCAACTGACACGGCTCACCGACAATCACATCGTGCGCGCGCTGCGCAACAACCGAGTAGTCGATAGTCCGCTCCAGATCATCCCCAAGATCCACTAGGTCGACACCGAGCACTATGTCGACCAGGAATTCCTGCCCATCTCGACGCTCGGACTCCAACACGCCGTGATACCCATAGCCCCGCACACCCATGATCTCGATCTGATCGGTCATCCATGTTCTCCTGATCCACTCATGGCACGTGCCACTTTCAGAGCATCGACGGTTGCTTGAACATCGTGAACGCGTAATCCCCAGACGGAGCCTGCGAGCAGACCACTCAGTGCTGACGTGGCCACATCCCGGCCGTCGGAATCGCGGGCTTCCCCATCTGCATCGGCAAGCAGGGCACCTATGAAGCGCTTTCGCGAAGCCCCGACCAAAACCGGCTGTTTCAGACCGTTCACTGCATCCATGGCCCGTAGCAGCGCCCAATTGTGATCGGCTTCCTTGGCGAATCCGATTCCCGGATCGATGATGATGCGCTCGCGATCGATACCGGCCTGCACAGCAAACTCAATTTGTTGCTCGATCTCCTCGCACACCTGACGGACCGGGTCGTCGTAAACGGCTAACTCGTTCATCCGATCGGAGTGTCCGCGCCAGTGCATGAGGACATACGGAACACCGAGCTCCGCCACTGTCGCGTGCATGGCGGGGTCGGACCGTCCTCCGCTCACATCGTTAACAAGCATTGCCCCCACTTCTACGGCTGCGGCGGCAACATCGGCGCGCATGGTGTCGATACTCACGGTGATGCCCTCGGCCTTCAGCGTCTCGATAACCGGGAGCACCCGAGTCAGCTCCTGCTCAAGCGGAATGCGCTCGGCCCCAGGTCGCGTGGACTCCCCACCTACGTCAATCACATCTGCGCCGCTGTCTCGCATGAGTCTGGCTTGTTCGACCGCTCGGTCCACAGTGTGGAACCGACCACCATCGGAGAAGGAATCCGGCGTCACATTGAGCACGCCCCACACCACGGGTAAACCATCCCCAAGAGCCGGGGTGGGCAACCCAGACACGACTACTTACCCAAGATGAGAGACATCGCTTCGGCGCGGGTGGCCGAATGCAACAAGGACCCGCGCACGGCACTCGTGACCGTCTTCGCGCCTGGCTTGCGGACGCCCCGCACTGCCATGCACATGTGCTCGGCCTCGATCACCACGATGGCGCCGCGCGGCTCGAGTATTCGCATAAGTGAGTCGGCCACCTGGGTGGTAAGTCTTTCTTGTACCTGCGGCCGCTTGGCAAAGACGTCGACCAACCGCGCGAGTTTCGACAATCCCGTAATGCGACCGGACTCATTCGGTAGGTAGCCAACGTGCGCCACCCCGTAGAACGGCAATAGGTGGTGTTCGCACGTGCTGTGCAGTTCGATGTCTTTGACCAAGACGAGTTCGTCGTGACCCAAATCGAAAGTTGTGGTGAGAACTTCCTCAGCCGTTTGCCGAAGCCCGCCAAAGATCTCCGCATACCCTCGAGCTACGCGATCGGGAGTGCATTTCAGGCCCTCGCGGTCGGGGTCCTCTCCAATGGCGATCAACAGGTCACGAATGGCCTTTGCGACTCCTTCTGCGTTGTATTCACCGGCAGATTCGGGCGCGTTGGAGAGAACTGGATCTATCCCCATGGCCTACTTCCCGTCCGCGTCGCGCATCTCGCGCACTGCAGGATCGAAGGCCGATGATCGGCTGCGTCCGTTCGCTGAGTTGCCGGGGAAAGGAATCGGACCGCGAGTATCGGGTGCGCGACGAGTCGAGCCGGTCCACGCTGGACGAGGTGATCGAAGGTTCAGATCGGAGAAGATCTCTTCTATCTCTCCTTTATCTAGAGTCTCACGCTCGAGCAGCGCCAGGACGAGCGCATCGAGTGCCTCGCGATTTTCCACCAGGGTGTCGTACGCCTCTTGGTGCGCGGCTTCAATGAACGTGCGCACTTCCTCGTCGATGGCTGCAGCTACTTCCTCGGAGTAGTCGCGCATATGTCCCATATCGCGACCTAGGAACACCTCGCTTTGCTCCTGCCCATACTTGATCGCTCCCAGGCGTTCGGTCATGCCGTACTGGGTGACCATCGCACGGGCAACCGCCGTGGCCTTCTCGATGTCGTTGGCAGCACCCGTGGTGGGATCGTGGAAGATCAATTCCTCCGCAGCGCGCCCACCGAGCATGTATGCGAGTTGGTTCAGCATCTCGCTGCGAGTCGTGGAGTACTTGTCCTGATCGGGCAGCACCATCGTGTAACCGAGCGCACGACCGCGCGGCATGATCGTGATTTTGTGCACCGGATCATTACCGGGAAGTGCGGCGGCCACGAGAGCATGGCCCGCTTCGTGATAGGCCGTGATGGTCTTTTCATGATCGTCCATCACTCGGGTGCGCTTTTGTGGTCCGGCGATCACGCGATCAATGGACTCATCGAGGGCTTCATCATCGATGAAAGTTTTATCCATGCGCGCGGTGAGCAGCGCCGCCTCATTCAAAACGTTCGCAAGATCAGCACCGGTAAATCCAGGAGTTCGCCGCGCTACCGCCATGAGATCCACCTCCTCGGCAACCGGCTTACCTTTGGCGTGAACCTGCAAGATGGCATAACGACCATTGAGGTCCGGGCGCTCCACCGCAATTTGCCGGTCAAAGCGGCCCGGACGCAGCAGGGCTGGATCCAAGATGTCCGGACGGTTGGTGGCTGCGATCAAGATGACCCCGCCGGTCACATCGAAGCCGTCCATCTCAACGAGCATCTGGTTCAGCGTCTGTTCGCGTTCGTCGTGCCCACCACCGAGACCAGCGCCACGGTGACGACCGACCGCGTCGATTTCATCAATAAAAATAATCGCGGGTGCATTCACCTTGGCCTGTTCGAATAGGTCGCGCACCCGGCTAGCACCAACACCGACAAACATCTCCACGAAGTCCGAGCCGGAGATGGAATAAAACGGAACGCCCGCCTCACCAGCCACGGCGCGGGCAAGCAGCGTCTTGCCCGTTCCTGGAGGCCCGTAGAGGAGCACGCCCTTGGGAATCTTCGCGCCCACCTTCTGGAAGCGCTCGGGATCAGCGAGGAAATCTTTAATCTCGCGCAGTTCCTCAACCGCTTCTTCAGCACCAGCAACATCTTCGAACGTGGTCTGCGGCATGTCCTTGGTGATCGCTTTTGCTTTGGACTTGCCGAAGTTCATCAATCGGCCGCCCCCGCCTTGCATCTGACTGAAGATGAACACCATCAGCAAGATCAGCAGCGCGAACGGAATAAGCGAGATGAACAAGGTGACCAGGAGGTTCTCGCTGGGAACCACCACGTTGTATCCACCAGGGATCTGGCCGGCATCGGTTCGCTGCTGCAGCAGGTTCTGCAGTTCCACGCCCTGCCCACTGATGTAGTGCGAGCGAACCTCGTCGCCGTTCCTGAGAGTCAGTTCCAGCACCTGGTCGCGATCGATCAAGGTTGCGGTGTCGACATTGCCCGAGGTGATCTGGGAAACGGCCTCGCCGGTGTCGATTTCGTCAGGCGCACCCAGGCCCGAAATGAGGCTCGAGCCCACCAGCACGAGGATCACGGCCATGGCGATCCAGAAGATCGGGCCGCGCAAGAACCGCTTCACGTTCACCGCATAACGGTAACGGACCGGCCTAAGCCCGCGAGGCGGTCGGGGGCGTCAGGCCTTAAGCCCACCGCGAACTGCACCCCGCTTAGGGAACAACCAGCCCTACGCTGGACGCACCTTTGGTGTGCTCTCGGACCACTACCCAAGGGCGTCTCCAGCGTGGTGAACTCACCCTCATCGGGATTGGCCCACGTATCCGGACAGGATTTCGGCGCGATAACCGTGGCGGAACTCGCACAGGTTTATGTGCAGCACGCGATCAGGAGTAACTGGCAGGCAAGTCAGCTGTAAACGTGGGGGGCGAGGGTTCCAATGCAGCGCAGGTTGCGGTAGCGCTGGGCGTAGTCCAGGCCATAGCCCACCACGAACTCATTGGGGATGTCGAAGCCGATGTACTTCGGATCCACCGAGACCTTGATCGCATCCGGCTTCCGAAGGAGCGTGAACACCTCAAGTGATACCGGCTTGCGCGACTTCAGGTTCTTGAGTAACCAGGACAAGGTGAGTCCGGAGTCGAGGATGTCCTCAACGATGAGAACGTCGCGGTCGGCAACATCGATGTCCAGATCCTTCAAGATGCGCACCACTCCACTAGATGCGGTGCCCGATCCGTAGGACGAGACCGCCATCCAGTCCATGTCCGCATGGATACTCAGCGCACGCGCTAGGTCCGCCATGACCATTACCGCACCGTTCAGCACTCCAACGAGCAGCGGATTCTTGTCCTGGTAGTCCTGGTCAATTTGGATAGCCAATTCGTGGATACGTTCGAGGATCTGCTCTTCGGTGAGAAGCACGTGGTCGAGATCGGATTCGACGTCCTTGGGTTCCACTCACATCTCCTGAGGTTGAACGAGCAGGGTCAGCCTTCCACACTCCACACTCGCTGTGACCTCACCCGGCAAAGATGTCGGGCCCTGGCCCTTCCAGCGAGATACCAGTGCCTCAATCTGCTGAATGTGATCGAAACTCAGATCCTCATGAATGCCCACAAGTCGCTGATGCATCAGTCGAAGTACCCGGGTGCGCACCGCTCGCGGAAGTTCCACCAGCGCTGGGATATCCGCAACTGTGGAACCAGTTTCACTGTGCACGATGCGCTCGAATTCACCCTCCGCCCAGGCCTCCAAGGCGTCGGCATCGTCACCGAGCAACTTGGCCGAACGAGCAAGGTTGCCCGCCAAGCCGGGACCGAGTTCAGACTCCAGGATGTCCAGGCTCTTTCTGACCCGAACTCGCGCGAACCGCGGATCATGATTGTGCGGGTCATCCCAGGGCGTGAAGCCAAGCGGCTCGAACCTTTCGCGAGCAACGTGCTGCACAAGTTTTCGCGGTAGATCCAGGAACGGACGGTGCCAGGGGGCATCGCAGGCTCGCATCGCCGACAGTGAGCGCGCGCCGGAACCGCGGGCTAGCCGCAACAGCACCGTCTCGGCTTGATCATCACGTGTGTGGGCGAGCAAGATCTGGCGGGACCGGCGTTCCTGCGCAGCTGCAAGGAGCGCTTCGCGGCGTGCAGCGCGAGCAGCCGCTTCGGGGCCGCCCTCGGTTCCCACCTGAACCCGGCGGATCTCCACATCGTCAATGCCGGTAGCCCGGCAGGCTTCGGCTGCTCGTTGGGCTACGTCAGCGGAGTCTTCCTGCAGCCCGTGATCCACGATCACCACCGCAAGGGTTCCACCGATATGCGGAACCGCCCATGCTGCGGCATCAGCGAGTGCGAGGGAATCCGGCCCCCCGGAGCAACCGACAATCACCGATCCTGGCTCGATGCATTCGGTGACCGCGTGCCGCAGTTGTTGCGCCTGCGCCGAAACGCTCACGCAGCGATCCCCCGCATCCGCGCCAGCCACAGCGACGGCTCGCGGATCTCGTCGATACTTGGCAGGTTGCCGGGTGCTTCCCACACACGGTTCACCATGGTCATGCCACCTTGGTCCATCAGGGCTCGCACAAAAGCCGCGCCTTCTCGGTATTGCGCCATCTTCGCGTCCATACCCAGCGCTTTGCGCCACAGCGAATCCGCGCCGCGAACGGCGGCCTGACTCGCCCGCCGGCCTTCGAATCGATCTCTGATCTGCGCGACGGTAGGAACCACTGATACATCCACTTCATCCATCACCACATCGGCATGACCTTCGAGAAGCGACATGAGTCCGGTGATCTCATCGAGAATCGCCCGCTGTTCGTCGGTTTGCGCGGCGGCGATGATGTCGGGGGTGCGTCGCTGGATAAAGGCTTCGAAGATTTCGCCGATGATAGAGAAGAGTCGATCACCCAACGACGATTCGTCGAAGGTATCCAAGGCGCGGGTGATCAGTTCCTTGAAGTGTTCCCCCAGCCACGGCACCGCACCGAATTGCACTCGATGCGTTTCCTCGTGAAGGCATACCCAGAGCCTGAAGTCGCGCTCGTTGACCTCGAGTGCGCGTTCCACATCAACGATCGTCGGCGCGACGAGCAGGAGGCGACCGGGGTCGGCCAACGCTTCGTACTGTCCGAGCACCTTCCCACTGAGCCATCCCAGGGCAGCACCCAGTTGCACCGCACTCGCACGCGTTCCTACAGCCCGCACCGCAGCCGACGACGTCTCGTCTCTTTCCTGCGCGGCAGGCCACAACGCGAGAACTTGTCCCATGGCGGTTACGTTCGAATCGATCCACTCACCACGGTCTACGACAACCGCCGGGTGACCGGGTTCGGCCTCCATGCCGGTAATGGCAAAAACATGCTCGCGAGCTTCCTGCGCGTGATCGCGCAGTTGTGCCACCACTGCGCGTGCCTCTCCAAGTTCTAGTTCAGGCCCTGACGGCGCGAACCGCCGCCCGAGTTTGCGGGCGAGGGACCAATCAATCGGCTCGGTCACGTGCGTCCCACCTACCGAGGTGCTTCCGGGGCATCCGCAGCCGGTGGCCGACACACCATCGCGACCACATCGCCGGTGAGAGACCAGGGCCCTGCGGAGAAGGGAATAAGCAGTGCGTCCCCGCGCGCGATTTCCTGCCCGTGATCGCCGAAGGTCATCACACCGCGTCCGTCGGTAGCGATAACGATCGCGAAGCCTGCTTCCACCGATTCGCCTGCGGCTCCAGGTGCAAGCCGATGAAGCCGGAAGTAGGGATCAGCAGCAGCCGGAAGCGCTGTGATCAGCCCCTGGGCCTCAATGTCCTCTCGCTTAACTACGAGCCGATCCAAATCCGAATCAGCAATAGCGCTGGTATCCACTGCTTGAAGTGCGGTCTCGAAGCCGAGGTCGAGGTGGCCGTCCTTGAACCCATCGACCGCGAAGCCCTCCCACTCCAGCAGGATCGATAGATCCGTGGGCTCTTGCAGTTCCAGGACGAACACACCTTCTTGCACGGTGTGCGGCAGACCCGCCGGGACGAGCATTGCATCACCCGGGCGCACCTCACGCGTGCGTAGCGCAGCAAGCAGCGCTTCACTGTCGCGATCCATCACCCATGTGCGCATCTGATCCATCGACATTTGCTTGGCGAAACCAACGCCCACCCTGGCGCCTTCAGGGGCATCGAGCACATACCAAGCTTCGGTCTTGCCGTGCGCGAGGCCGAGGTGTGTGCGCGAGAAGTCGCGGGTTGGGTGCAGGTGCACCGGCAGCCGCTGATCGAGATCAAGGAGTTTGACGAGCAGCTCGGTGCTGGATCCGTAGCGATCAACGTGTTCGGGCCCCAGCCAGGCATTCGGATCGGCACTGACTTCCTCGGCCAGATATTTGCCATCCGGCAACACGGTCAGGCCGGCCGGCGCCTGGCCGAAACGTGCAGTTGCCGAACCGATCCACTCTTCGGGTCTGCGCGGTCCACCCGGCCCATGGCGCAGCGCACCGATGCGATCCCCGCCACGGTAAAAGTGATCGAACTGATTGACCGGAAGGACGATCGGGGAATCAAGGTTCACGAACGGCACCCACATTCGGCGAGACGGCTGGCAATGCGGTCCATTGTGTCGCGCGCCTGCGCCTGGCTTCGCACGTTATTCCCGATCAGGACGAAGACCAAGGGTCGACCGTCGTCGTCGAGCACGGTTCCAGCGAGTGATCCGACTCCCGTTAACGTGCCCGTTTTGGCCCGCACCACGCCGCGGCCCGGGTTGGTTGCTTTGGTGGCGAACCTGTTGGCAAGGGTTCCGGTAACACCGGCAACTGCAAGTCCTTGCACGATAGGCGCCCAGCGCTCACCGCGGACCACATCGACCAGCACTTCCGCGATGGCTGCGGGGGCCACCTTGTTGCGACCCGACAGCCCGCTGGCGTCGACGAGTTCCATCGATGAGGTGTCGACTCCCGCGCTCGTCAGGATCTGCGTGGTAGCGGCTGCGCCACCGGCGAAGGATCCGTCGCCCAGCACTTCCTTGCCAACAAGGTGACCGAGTGCTTCGGAGACGTCGTTGTCCGATCCGGTGAGCATCTCCTTGACGATCTCGGTAATGGTGACCGACTCCACGCGGGCAACTTCACTGACTCCCGCCGGAGCCACTCCCCGAGAAATGCGATTCACCTGCACGCCACGCTTTTCCAACAGGTTCGCAAAAACCTGCGCAGCCTTCTCCGATGGATCGCTGACCCGGGCACGTGACGAAGAAGTACGTCTGCCTTGATCAATCATCAACGCTGTGACCGGCGCAGCAACGCCCGCTGCGGGGAAACCTTTGGGCCACCCTGGACCGAGGAGACGACCAGAGAAGAGTGAATCGTCGAAGACGATGTCGATGCGGTTGCGCGTGCCGAGTTTCGTTGCAGTGTCCCTAGCAAGACGACGAAGGGACGCCGGCCCCTGCGGAAGTGAGTCCGTCTTCAATGCCCGCGGCAACGTGGCATCGCCGCCACCGATGAGATAAACGGTGTTGCCCTGTTGCGCGGTTCGCGTTGCGAGCCTTGCGTTCGGGCCCAGCGCCTCCAGCGCCGCGGCAGCGGTGAAGATCTTGACCGTCGATGCCGGGATGAGCGCGCGCGAAGCCTGCTTGTCGAACAAGGTCTGCTCGGTGCCCGGATCCACCACGACAACTCCCGAACGCCGCAGGGCATCGGACCGCGCCAGTCGATTGATCTGCTCTCGCACTCCGGCGGGAGTGGGGGCGGTTCCGTTGAGGGCGCTGACGGGGCTCCACCCGGTGGAGGCCGACGCCGGAGCTGGCAGGGAGTCGGCGGCGTGGGCGACGGGCACCGAACCGAACGCCACGGCTGCTCCCAGAGCCGCCACCCAGATCCGCCGCACCGCTGCCCCTTCGTCCAACTCACTAACCCGGCTACCCTACGCAAAGGGGCCGCCGCCACCGGCCAGCGTTTGCCAGGCGCGCTCACCAGACGACTTCAGCTGATGCGGGGATAACTATGGAACCTCTCGAATTCAACGTCACCATCGAAATCCCCGCCGGCAGCCGCAACAAGTACGAAATGGATCACGAGACCGGGCGGATCCGCCTCGACCGCATGCTCTTCACCTCCACGCGCTACCCCCATGACTACGGCTACATCGACGACACCCTGGGCCTGGACGGCGATCCCCTCGACGCCCTCGTGCTCGTCCAAGAGCCAACCTTCCCGGGAGTCTTGATCCGCTGCCGAACGGTGGGCATGTTCCGCATGACCGATGAGGCCGGTGGCGATGACAAGGTCCTGTGTGTTCCCGCTGGCGACCCACGGATGGAGCACATGCGCGATATCCACCACGTTGCCGAATTCGATCGCCTGGAAATCCAGCACTTCTTTGAGGTCTACAAGGATCTGGAGCCGGGCAAATCCGTCGAAGGTGCCACCTGGGTGGGCCGGACGGAGGCGGAGAAGGAAATCCACGAATCCTGGGCAAGGCACCAACCGACCCGGCACTGATAGACCTAGCACTGAACTGACGAAGGTCCCGAACACTCCCTCACTTCGGCCCTGCCTCCAGGGCGCCTCCCGGGCATACCGTCGGGGGTATGAGGAGATTATTGATTCTGGGTGGTGGGACCGCCGGCACGATGGCGGCCAACAAGCTCTACAAGGAACTCGACCAGGGCCAGTGGCAGATCACCGTCATCGATGCCGACGACGATCACCGCTACCAGCCGGGCTACCTATTCATGCCCTTCGGCACCTACAAACCCTCGCAGGTAACCAAGTCCCGTCGAGCAACGCTGAACTCCGGCGTTGATCTGCAGTATGGCGATATCGATGTGGTGCGCCCAGAAGAGCAAAAAGTCTCACTCACCAACGGACGTGAATTCGCCTATGACATTTTGATCATCGCGACCGGCGTGAGCCCGCGGCCCGATCAGACCGACGGAATGCTCGGGGCCCAGTGGCGCGACTCCGTTCACGAGTTCTACAGCTACGACGGTTCGGTCACCTTGGCCGAGAAGCTCAAGGACTGGCCGGGTGGGCGTCTGGTGATCAACATCGTCGATATGCCGATCAAGTGCCCGGTCGCTCCGCTGGAGTTCGCCTTCCTGGCCGACGGCTACTTCAAGGACAAAGGCATGCGTGACAAGGTCGAGATGACCTACGTGACCCCACTGCCCGGTGCCTTCACCAAGCCAATCGCCGCCGAGGCTTTTGGCACCACGCTGGACGACAAAGGCATCGCAGTGGAGTCGGACTTCATGTTGATGGAGATCGATAACGAGAAGAAGGCCCTGGTCTCCTACGACGAGCGCGAGGTGCCCTTCGATCTGCTGGTCACAGTCCCACTGAATATGGGGCAGGACTTCATTGGACGTTCCGGGTTGGGCGATGAGCTCAACTTGGTGCCGGTGGACAAGTTCACCCAGATCTCAACCCAGTTCGACACCATCTTCGCTCTGGGCGACGCCAACAACATCCCGGCGTCCAAGGCTGGGTCGGTGGCGCACTTCGAGATCGACATCTTCGTGGAGAACTTCCTGCAGCACATCGCGGGTGCGGAGATGTCCCACAAGTTCGACGGTCACGCCAACTGCTTCATCGAAACCGGTGGCGGCAAGGCGATGCTCATCGACTTCAACTACGACTACGAACCCCTGCCCGGCAAGTTCCCCTACGCCGGCGTGGGTCCGATGAACCTGCTGAAGGAAAGCCGCATCAACCACCTGGGCAAACTCGCGTTCCGCTGGATCTACTGGAACGTACTGATGCCGGGTCGCTCGATGCCACTACCAGCGCTCATGTCCTTGAAGGGCAAGCGCACCGATCTGCTGGAAACCGAACAAGAAAAAGAGCCGGCGCTTTCGGCTTAGAAAGCGCCCGCCGCGGCACAAGTGAGGAGTTGATTGCCATGGCAACCACCGTTATCAACGGTAAGGAAGTCGTCGTCGACGATGAGGGCTTCATGACGCAATACGACCAATGGGACGAGGCCATCGGCCAGGCACTAGCCACCGCCATTGGTGTCGACATGACCGACGAGCACTGGAAGGTCGTGAACTTCCTGCGGGAGGACTTCAAGGAGAAGGGCGAGACGCCCACAATCCGCCGCGTTTCCACCGCTGGCGGTGTGGACACCAAGAAGTTGTTCCAGCTCTTCCCCAAGAAGCCGGCTAAGAAGATGTCTTACATCGCCGGTTTGCCCAAGCCGCACGGCTGCGTCTAGGAGGCGAACACCATGACTGCCACAGCAGAGATGATCGTTCCCTCCTTCGACGACGAGAAGGAAACCGATCGCACGCTGGCCATCATCTGCTCCAAGGGCAGTTTGGATATGGCCTACCCGGGACTCATCTTGGGCAATGCGGCCCTCGGCGAAGGTGTGGATGTGCACCTGTTCTTCACCTTCTGGGGCTTCGACATCATCACCAAGGGGCGAATGGAGCACCTGAAGTTCTCACCCGTTGGCAACCCAGCCGCCCACATGCCGGCCGCGCTCGCACCACTGCCCGGCATGACCACAATGGCGACCCACATGATGAACAAGTCGCTGAACGAACTGGACATCCCACCGGTTCCGGAGTTCTTGGAACTGCTCAAGGCCTCGGGGGCCAAAATCTGGGCCTGCCGGCTCAGCGCTGACATGAACCACCTCGATGAATCGGATCTGTTCGATGGTCTGGACGGGATCATCAACGCGAGCGACTTCATCGAACTGACTGAGGGAGCGCAACTCCTCTTCATCTGAGCGGGGGCTCAGATGAGCGCCTCTCACAGGTAGGGCCGGCTGCTTCGGGCACCGGCCCTACCGCTGTACGTACTGGATTACTTACTAACCGTCTTCGGGTGCGGTCTCGTCATCGAGCACCTCATCGCCGGTAACCCCCATGGAGTCCTCTTCGTCCACGATGTCCTCTTCGAGGCCAGCTTCATCAGGCACGGTGCCGTCGCCAGCAGATCCGTCTTCGCTGATGCCGTCGTCCTGAACGGTGACGCGCAGCGGCGTGAAAGTCTGAACGCGGATGGGCTCGGGGAGCGGCGTCACGCCAAAGGTTTCCAGGGAGCCTTGGCCGGCCAACCGAACCATGTACTGCGCAAACAGCAGCGGCAGTGACTGATCATTGCCGTCGTCGCAGATCAACGCGTGGGCGTAAGCCTTCAACGGGCCAGCCCACCAGACCCGCGCCCTCAGCGAGCACGATCTTTGAGGAAGCAAGACTCGAAGTTGCCGGGTGTGGGGAATCCATCCCACGGCGGGGCTGGCGAAAATGTTTCCTGTGTCGTCGACGGTGATGGTCGATCGCGCCCGATCCGACCTTGTACAGCTGGACGTCGTCCGAAGTGATGACGGTGTCGACTTCCCTGGCCGTTTTCATCTGTGCCCTTGACGGGGAAGTTTGCGGTAGCGAAGAGTAACTCTGTGAAGGCTGTGAAGATGGGCAGGACCGCCATCCGAACCCTCCACAGCGACCATCTCCGCGATCAAATCGGCCTGCGTGGCGAACTTCTCCCCCACGTCGAGAGTGCTCACAACACCCTGCGGCCAACTCGATGGCGACTGCTGGACGATCCAAGAGGTCATGGCCTCCACCGACCCCTGCGGCGTCTCGACGGACATGACTGCGATGTCCGGAAGGAGCGTGAGGTCGAAGTCCGGATTCTGCTCAACGATGGCCGGGTCTTCCCATGAAGTGATCGAGCCACTGAGAATCCCCGCGACGATCTCGGGCGTGAAGACCAGTCCTTCCAGACCGATCACGTTGTACGCCATGGTGACCGGGTAGGCAAACGACGGGATGACGATGATCGAATCGGTTGGACACGATGCCGCCTGGAAATCGTTGACCACCTGATCGCTCGGCGTCTGACCGACGATCGCTACCGGAGCCGGATCGGTGATCGGCACCTCGGTGACGGTCTGGTCGGCGCACACAGAGGTGAGGGCCATACCGACCGAGTCGGCAACGCCCACGAACTCATCGGGTACTGCCACATCAACGTTCCCGGTGCCGCACGTGATCTGTGCCTCGGCCCGGGCAGCTAGAACATCGGGTGGCATCGGTGGCGTGCACCCTGCCAGTAGTAGACCACCGCCCACCAACGCAGTGAGGACGATGCCTCGGGATCCTTGAGAAAGCCGAGACATCGTCCTCACCTTCGCGTTATGTCGTGATCGAACCTACGGTTCGATGATCACGAGTGGAACTACTTGATTTCCTTGACAAGCTCGCGGGCCTTGGCCAGCACCTTGCCGCCAACCGGGACGTAGCCCAGGGAAGCTGCACGGGCCGGTCCGCACTTCTGAATCACGTAGTCCATGAACTGACGGACGCCGAGGCCGTTCGGGCCCTTGCCATCCGTGCGCGCCAGGCCGTAAGTGAAGATCGCGATCGGGTAGGCACCCTTGGCCTTCACGTTGTAGTTCAGCTGCACCAGACCCTGGGAGTTGAAGTTGGTCTGGTTGGCCAGAGCCTTGGCAGCAGAAGCCGAGGACGGAGCGACGAACTCGCCGTTAGCGCTTCTGCAAGCGCGCTGACGGGTAACCCTTGGCGTCGCCGAGGTCCACGTAGCCGATGGTTCCTTCCTTGGCCTGGACGTTAGCGAGAACGCCCTGGTTGCCCTTACCCGCAACGGAGTTGGCCGGAGGCTTGCCACCGGGGAACGCGGTGGACATGTCGTCTTGGACCTTCGAGAAGATCGTCGGCGACCAAGCGTTCAGGTACTGCAGGAAGTTGTTCGTGGTACCGGAGCTGTCCGAGCGGTAGGAGATCGTGATGTTGGTTGCAGGAATACCCTTCGCGATACGCGGGTTGTCCTTCAAGATCTCACGATCGTTCCACTTGGTGATCTGACCGCCGAAGATCTTCGCCAGCGTCTTCTGCTTCAACTGGATCGAGGGGCCGAGCGAGCGACCGGTCTGCTTGTTCTTAAGGTTGATCGGCACGGTGATAGCGCCACCGACGTTGGGGATGTACTCCCAGCCGAAGGTGGGTTCACCCGAGGAGTACTTCGAGTCGGTCTGGCCGAACACGAAGGTGCCCTTCGAGAAGTTGCCCTTACCGGTTCCGGAACCGGTCGAGGTGTAGGTGATGGTGAAATTGTTCTGGGAGCCGTTGAAGTCCGCAGCACACTGCTGCAAGAACACGGCCGGGAATGATGCTCCGCCACCGGGAATGGTCTCGGCGGCCTGAGCCCGGAACTGCGATGGCGACGGTTGATGCCGCCATGGCTGCACCGGCGACGATCGCGATTGTGCGACGCACTGGTTTCTCCTTCGGGTTGACTAACACTGCGTACGGGACGCTAGGGGCGGAAGGTTGACGACAAAGGGCTCTCGGTAAACGAAACAGAGACCAGAAGATGAACAATGGCTGTACAGGTGAACGTCCGGTTAACAGGTATCACCCGAAGCGACCGTTGACGTAATCCAGGGTTCGCTGATCCTTCGGGTTGCTGAAGATTTCCGTGGTGGGTCCCTGTTCGATGACGCGACCGGGCTCGTTCTCGGCCGCCAGGAAGAACGCGGTGTAGTCCGAGACCCGGACCGCCTGCTGCATGTTGTGGGTGACGATGATGATCGTCACATCTTTAGACAGTTCGCGGATCGTCTCTTCGATCTTCAGGGTTGAAGCGGGGTCGAGTGCCGAGCAGGGCTCGTCCATGAGAAGCACGTGCGGCTGAACAGCCAGTGCTCGAGCGATGACCAGACGCTGCTGCTGCCCGCCGGACAGTTCTCCGGCGGCATGGTCGAGGCGATCCTTGACCTCTGTCCACAGGCCTGCTGCCGTGAGAGTCTGCTCGACGATCTCGTCGTGGTTGTCGCGCTTCATGCCCGAGAGCTTCAATCCGGACAGCACATTGCCGCGGATCGTCATGCTCGGGAACGGGTTGGGCTTTTGGAAAACCATGCCGATCTGGAGGCGGATGTAGACCGGATCGATATCGGGTGAGTAGATGTCCTTGCCGTCGTAGTACACCTCACCCGCGAGAGCCGCGCCAGGCAGCAACTCGTGGAGACGGTTCAACGTGCGAATGAAGGTCGACTTGCCACAGCCAGACGGGCCGATGAGGGCCGTGCACGACTGCTCGGGGAAGTCGATATTCACTCCTTCGAGGACCTTGCGCTTGCCGAACCAGACGCTCACGTCCTGTGCCTTCATGGCAAGGGGTTTACTGTCAGTTCGCGAGGCTGCAGCGTAGGTCTCCTCGAGGGCGTCGACCCCTTCGAATTCAGACGTTGTCATGGCGTCCTTTCCTATTTTCCGACTCGTCCGCGTCCGATAACGCGAGCAAGGGTGAACAGAACAGCAACGAGAATCATGAGAGCGAGAGCCGAACCCCACGCACGGGTAACCGCATCCGGGTACGGAAGCGCAACATTGTTGAAGATGTACACCGGCACGGACGCGATGGCCTGTCCAAAGGGGTTCAGAACAGTTCCATCGTTGTTACCAGCGGCAGGAGCAACGGTGCTGTTTCACCGATAACCCGGGCGACACCTAGCAGGATCGCAGTGATGATGCCCGTACGTGCGGCGGGGATGACCACCTTGAGGACTGTGCGGGCCCTGGTCGAGCCCAGCGCCAACGCACCCATCCGCAACTCGTCGGGAATTAACTTAAGGACTTCCTCCGCGGTACGGGCAACCGTAGGAAGCATCAAGATCGCGTAGGCAATGCCGCCGGCAAACGCGCTCTGGTTGAACAAGCCCGTGGATACCGCGATGGTCAAGATGAACAGGCCGGCCACCACGGAAGGCACACCCGACATCGCCTGGACGAAGAAGCGAACGTAGGGAACCGCGCGCCCCCGAACTTCGGTGATGTAAACGGCGGTTGCAATTCCAACCGGGACCGCGATGAGAGAAGCGATGCCCACGATGAGGAAGGTGCCGAGCATTGCGTGGCCGATGCCACCGTATTCCAGCGGCGTACTCGGATTGATGTACACACTGTTCTGGTAGAGAAAGTGTGCGCTTAGCGCCCTGAAACCACGAAGGATGAGTGATCCCAGAACTGAAACCAGGACAACAAGGCTGAACACGGTCGCACCAAGCGCTGTGACAATGATGAAGGAGTCGCCGATACTCCTCGTCCCGCGAGTCAGCCACGCAGATATGCCTGCCGCAATGGCCTGGAGCGGGAAGTAAATCACTACGAGAACGATGACGCCGGGAATGTCGGAGTAAACGAACAGCGCAGCAACGATCGCCGCGGGAATGATTACCGCCAAGATGACCGACAGTGTGAATTTACGGGGCTTCTTGCGCCACGGGCGCTGGAGTTGCTGCTCGGAAAGCTCCGTCAGACGCGACTGATCCAGTGTTTGCGTGCTCACTTTTGCAGCCTTCCGGTTCGGTTGACGATGAGGTTCGCAATGACGTTCACGACCAACGTGCCGATGAAGAGGAAGAAGCCCGCAGCGAGGAGTAACTGCAATTCGAACGGCCCGGTCACTTCACCGAATCGGCCGACGATCAAGGTCGCTACCGAGCCGCCCCCGGACTCGATGATCTTGTACCAGTTGGTCTCGAAGACCACCTTCAGCACGAAGAACACGGCGATCGTTTCACCGAGGGCTCGGCCAAGGCCGAGCATGACTCCACCGATGATGCCGCCTCGTCCATAGGGCAAAGCCACGTAACGGAGCATCGTGTAGAGCGAGCATCCGAGGGATTCCGCTGCGTTGATCAGGTCTGGAGGGGTCCTGCCGAGCACTTCGCGTGTCACGGAGGTCACGATGGGGATCATCATGATGGCGAGAACGAAGCCTGCGATGAACGGTGTTCCTAGGAAGTTGCCCGAATCGTTCTGAAAGATCGGAATCCAACCTAAGTACTGGTTCAGCAGGCGCTGCCACTCGTCGGCCGGTGGATTCAAAATGTAAAAGGCCCATAAGCCCAAGATGACCGACGGGATTGCCGCCATCAAGTCGATGAGGTTTGTGAGGGTCTTGGCCACTTTCTGCGGCGCAAGGAACACGATGAAGATGCTCAGCAGCAAACTGGCCGGCACGGCGATGAAGAGCCCGATGACAGCCAGGAGCACCGAGCCGTAGAGCATGCCCCAGATGCCCGCTGTGGGCGGATCGGTATTGATATCCCAATCCGTGGTGGTCAAGAAGGCGATGCCCTGCGTCTGGAACGCCGGAATTGCCTGGAATCCTAGGAAGATCGCAATGCCTGCGAGCACAACAAGCGACGTGAAGGCCGCTGCCGTAACGATTCGGTTGAAGACTCGGTCCCCTCGGTGGGACGTGGCAGCCGAATGGAGGTCGCGCATTGCCTCGGTTTGCGACATGGCGGAACCTTGTCGGCATTTCGTAGCCGAAACACCCCTATTTGGCGTCCAAATTCTTAAGACCAGATGAACGAAAGGGAAACGGTTGTTCCCATTCTTGTCTTATGTGGACCGGGGATGATCTCCACCGTGGATTTGATCCAGCGCATGCGGCAGAACAGGTCCGAGAGCAGCCACGCCGTCCGTGCAGCCACCTGGAGAGCCGGGCAGGTTAACGATTAACGTGCTCCCGGCGATTCCGGCGATGCCGCGGGAAAGAATGGCGGTCGGAACGCCTGCAGCCACTCCGTAGTTCCGCACCGCTTCGGCCAGCCCAGGCGATTCACGCTCGATGACCCTGCGCGTCATCTCGGGTGTGAGGTCCTGTGGGGTGTGGCCGGTCCCGCCGGTGGTGAGGATGAGGTCTGAACCCTCTTCCACACCCTGCTCGAGCGCCGCCGCGAAAGGCTTGCACCGTCCGCCACCACTCGAGGACCTACCGCGTCGAATCCCAATTGCGCGAGGCCGGCAATGAGGATCGGACCAGAGGTGTCCTCCACTCCCCACGCGCTGCGCGGTTGGACGAGGTGATGACCAAGGCGCGGTAATTCACGATTCCCGTTAACTCTCGGAAGGCCGGATGTAATGCCCGGATCGGCCACCGGACTTTTCCAAGAGCACCACGCGTTCGATCATCGCCGAACGATCCACGCCCTTGACCATGTCGATCATCGCGAGGGCTCCCACACTCGCGCCGGTCAAGGCTTCCATCTCAACGCCGGTGCGATCGGCGGTACGGACCGTGACCGTAATGCGCACACCGTCGTCCTCCACCTCGAGATTCACATCCACTCCATGCACGGCAATTGGGTGACACAGCGGGATCAGATCGGGCGTGCGCTTGGTTCCGCTGATTGCGGCGATTCGTGCAACCGCAAGGGCATCACCTTTGGGTACACCGCTACCGCGTAGCAGTTCGATCACCTGCGTGCTGGTGCGCACGAAGGCTTGCGCTGTTGCCCGTCGGTCAGTTACGTCCTTCTCAGCAACGTCAACCATTCGGGCGTCGCCGGATTCATCGAGGTGGGTGAAATCGCTCATCGGATATCTCCGCGCAAATCGATGACATCCACGTTGTCGCCGGCATTGACGTGCGCAACACCTTCGGGGATGACGATCAGGCAATCGGATTGCGCAAGGCCGCCGATCACATGCGAACCCTGGCCGCCGCCAACGGGTTCCACCCGTCCATCACCCAGGAACCGTCCGCGAGCGAACTGTCGCTTCGCTTGCTGGGAGTCCATAGATTTGGTGATCTCCGCAACCACGCGCGGACGATCGTCTCCTTGTAATCCCCTGAGTTTGTGGATGGCGGGGCGAACGAAGTTCTGGAACGAGATGAACGAACTGACCGGATTACCCGGCAGGGTTATCACCGGGATCCGCTCACCTTCGGATTCGCCGACGAATCCATGGCCCTGCGGCATTCCTGGATGCATCGCGACCTTCGTGAAATCAACCGTGCCCATCTCGGTGAAGACCTCCTTCACGGTGTCGTAAGCACCCATACTCACTCCCCCGCTCGTGAGGATCAGATCAGCTCTGTGGAGTTGATCGCTGATCGCGGCCGCAAACGCCTCGGCATCGTCCTTGACCGGGGGCACGCGATACGCCTGCGCTCCGGCCTCATTCGCGGCGGCTACCAAAAGAAAACTGTTGGAATCGCTAATCATTCCCTTGGTGAGCGGGGTTCCCGGTTCTACGAGTTCACTGCCCGTCGATAACACAGCACACTGCGCGGGCGCGGGTGCACCACCAGGTGACCTTTGCCAACTGCGGCGATGACCGCCAAGTGGCGAGCCGACAGCAAAGTTCCGGCCTTCGCGACGGTGTCGCCGACGATCACGTCCTCGCCAGCACGGCGGATATAGGCACCCTCATCGACCGATCCACGGATCTGGACGCTTTCGGTTCCCCCATCGGTCATCTCCACGGGCACCACACAATCGGCGCCAGCTGGCATCGGCGCACCGGTCATGATGCGCACCGCATTACCTGCACTCACAGGAACGTCTGCACGAAAGCCCGCAGGGACGTCGTCGATCACGGTCAACGTGACGGGCGCCTCTTCGGTGGCTCCGCTGATATCCGAAACAACAACTGCATACCCGTCCATCGACGAGTTATCGAACGACGGCAATGGCCACGGAGCCACCACATCCTCGGCGAGGACGCAACCGTGGCTGTCGGCGAGCGGCAGTGCGATGGGAGCTAGCGGTTCGATCCCAGCGAGGATGCCCTCGCGGTAATCATCGACAGGAACAAGCACTTGATAACCCTATTCCGCGATTTTTGTTCTCACTAGGCAGCACCGCTGAGCCGCGAACGCGCTTGGGTCGAGCGATCAACCCGGTCTCCCGCGGCGGAAATGGCGGCCATGACGTCGTGCAGCGCACGCATGCTGTGACCGGATAAGAAGGTATCCACATAGGGAAGCACCGCGGCCATCCCGCCGGTAAGGGGTTCAAACGATTCGGCTGCCTTTCGCGGATTCACCCAGATGATGTGGTGCGCAAGGCGCGAGAGCCGTTCCATCGCCTCACCAAGCAACTCAGGTCGATCGCTCTCCCAGCCATCACTCACGATCACCACCACGGCCCCGCGCGCCATACCGCGGCGACCGAAGTCATCAATGAACGTGCCGATCGCGTGACCTATCCGCGTGCCGCCGGACCAATCGTTGGCTGCTTCGGCGGCCTTGCGGTAAGCGATCTCGGTGTGCGTGGTGGACAACTGTCGGGTGAGGCGCGTCAGGTGGGTAGCAAAAACGAAAGCCTCGGCCTTAATCGCCTGCACCGCCCCACGCATCAGGTGCAAGTAGATGCGCGCATATGGCTCCATGGAACCGGAGACGTCGGCGATCAAGATGATGCGCCGCGGTTTGGTGGTTCGTTTGCGATACATCAAGCGGACTGGATCACCGGCGGTGCGGTGCGATCGTCGCAAGGTGGCGCGGATGTCGATATCTCCTATGGAGCGATGGCGTTTGGTTCGACGCCCTCGACGAAGTGGAGGAACAAAGGGGAGCTGCTCGACCAATCGCTGGATCAGAGCGAGTTCGTCTTCAGTGAGCGTTGAGAACTCACGATCGTTCAGACGTTCTTGCATGCTCACCGCCGCGAGGGCGCTTGCTTCATCGAAATCGGCATCGGGATCCGCCGCGCCGGGAGTAGCGCTGGTGCCCCGCTGACCTGCTTGACCGTCCCCGCTGCGCTCCTGCCGAGCAGGAGCGCTATCCCCCGTCGGGGCCGACGCCGGTGGTGCCTGATTCGGACTGTCACCACGGAAATCAGCAATGTCCACAATTCCGCGGAACACTTGCTGAAAGACACGGTCGTAAATCTCGTGTTGATCGCGCGCAGTTATGAGGGTCACCCGACCCAGCCAGTACAGCTCGCTGAGGTTGGCCGGTTCGGCAACCACCACCGCAGTTGCGAAACGGGAGCTGCGCTCGGGTGTTACCGGCACACCTGCAGCGTGCAGCAACTCACCGAAAGCGGTACAAATCGCCGCCAAGTCCGGGCGTTCAGCCGCTGGCAACCCAGTCCAGCCCTTCGGCGCGCGCGAGATCCTGGTCCTCCCGATACTTCAGCACTGAACTCAAGGTTCGCTCCACACCCACTTCGTCTAGCCTCGTCAAGCCCAGCAGTGCCGACGCATGCACCCAGTCAATGGCCTCTGCGATACCGGGAGCCTTCTGCATATCCAGACTGCGTATCCGCTGAACTGCGCCCGCAACATCTTCAGCCAACTGCGCGGACGCCTCCGGGACCCTCGCGCGCACAATTGCCGTTGCGTGTTCTAAGTCCGGATACTCGATCCAGTGATACAAACACCTGCGCTTGAGCGCATCGTGCAGATCGCGCGTTCTATTAGACGTCAAAATGACGATGGGTGGTTGCTTCGCTTGAATCGTGCCGAGTTCGGGAACAGTAACCGTGGACTCAGCGAGCATTTCAAACAAGAAGGCCTCGAATTCCTCGTCCGCTCGATCGACCTCGTCGATCAAGAGAACAGCCGGATTGGGGCCGTCGTGTTCGATCGCCTGGAGCAAGGGTCGGTCGATTAAGTAGTCACGCTCGAACAGCGATGCCTCGTCCAGCGATTTACCCTGCGTTTCCGCCATGCGGATGCTCAATAACTGCCGTGGGTAGTTCCACTCATAAAGCGCCTCAGATGCATCGATGCCTTCGAAACACTGAAGGCGGATCAGTGGAGTGTCGAGCATCTGCGCGAGGGATTTGGCCGCCTGGGTTTTGCCTACGCCTGCCTCACCTTCCAGCAGCAGGGGTTGCGGAAGTCGTACCGCGCAGAACAGCGCTGTTGCCAAACCTTCGTCGGTTAAATAGCCCTGTTGCCTGAGTTGCTCACGCAGGGCTTCCGGTGTGGGGATGGATTCCTCGAGGGACATAAGACTCACACATCACCGACTAGCGACGATCCAGATAATTGCAACAACAGCGACGACGCCAATCACCACGGGAATCGCACGCTTGAGCACCGGCCCCATTGCAACAGAGCCCAGATCAAGCGCCTCGGCTGGCTGTTGCGGTGCGATCACCCGAGGCTCTGTCGATACACCACCATCTGTAGCGGTCGGGGCGGGCGTGGCTTCCTCTTGGGCGCCACTGGTCCGCGACGCGATGACACCTTCCAGGTTCGTTGCGAACTGGCCGACCAATCGACCGGCAACATCTTGCATAACACCGCGACCAAACTGCGCGGCCTTACCGGTGATCGTCAAGTCGGTTGTCACGTCAACACGAGTCAGATTCGGGCCCTCAGCCACCATGGCGGTGGTGACATTGGCCTTTGCCGTTCCCGAACCACGAGTTTCCTTGCCAGTTCCTTCGATCACCGCCGTGTGAGTCGATTCGTCTTTGGACAGGAATCTCGCTTGGCCGCCGTAGGTCATGGACACCGGCCCCAACTTGACCTTCACATTGCCACTGAACTCATCGCCATCCACCGACTCAAGGGTTGCCCCCGGCATGCACGGAGCTATCGCCTCTACATCAAGAAGGGTCTTCCACGCTGTATCAATATCCGAAGGAACGGTGAACGAGTTCTTGAGTTCCATGGGTACTCCTTACCGGATCGGCGTGCCAGGCGCATCTATATACGGGGATCGGGCTCTTGACCATACAAGGCGAGAGCCAACGACGTCCCCGGTTTCGCCTTGCTTCACCCTTCACGGGTCTAGCCTGCCTCCATGGCCGTTACCGTCAGGCTCTTTGCCGCAGCCCGCTCGGCGGCGGCCACTGATTCCGCCCCGGTGGCGCCTGGAAGCCTGTCAAGTGTGATCACCGAACTCCTCCAGCGATTTCCTGGCTTGGAGGACGTGCTGCCCCGCTGCTCGTTCCTTATCAACGGGCTGGCGGTGCACGGGAATCCCGACGAGGTCACGATTGCCGACGGCGCTGAGCTTGACGTGCTGCCGCCTTTCGCGGGCGGTTAGCCCGCCGTAAGAACGCGGGCGGTTAGCCGCCGATGGCGGACATAGGTCGTGCAGGCTGGATGAATGAAGGATCGTTGATTCCGTGGCCGGGCAGTTTCGCGTGGGTCACCTTGCGCAACGTATCCGCGATGCCCGCGCGAATTTCGTCCTCCGACAGTGAGGATCCACGAAGAAGTGCGCGGACATCTGTTTCTTCTTGGGAGAACAGGCAGTTGCGAAATTGTCCATCGGCGGTGAGTCGCAGGCGATCACAGGCGGCACAGAACGGACGCGACACACTGGCAATGATGCCAACGGTGGCTGGACCCCCGTCTACATAGAACTCCTCGGCCGGTGCAGATCCCCGACCAGGCACGGGCGTGAGTTCAAACTCCTGCGAGAGCATCTGCATGATTTCATCGGCGGTAACCATTTTTGGTCGCGCCCATAGTCCGCCAGCGTCCAGTGGCATCTGCTCGATGAAACGCAGATTCCATTCATTGGCGATGGCGTGGCGGAGCAGCGGCACTGCTTCATCGTCGTTCACTCCACGCATCAAAACCGCATTCACTTTCACGGGCAGCAAGCCCGCTTCCTTGGCTGCTTCAATACCGGCGATCACATCGTGGAAGCGGTCGCGGTGCGTCATCTGCTTGAAACGCTCCGGGATGAGTGTGTCCAGGCTGATGTTGACCCGCTCCATTCCGGCGTCAGCCAATTGCTGGGCCATCTGCGGCAGCCGCAATCCGTTGGAGGTGAGGGAGATCTTGGGAGCGTGCGGCAATGCATAAATACGGCGAACCACGTCCACCACGTCTGGACGAAGAAGTGGCTCACCGCCGGTCAAGCGAACCTGCTCGATACCAAGTTCGGTGGCTACATCGAGCACAAGCATCAATTCATCAGTGGTGAGGAGTTGATCACCAGGAATCCAGTCGGCAAAGTCGGCGGGCATGCAGTAGTTGCAACGAAGCGAACACCGGTCGGTCAACGAGACGCGCATGTCGCGATGGACGCGACCATACGTATCGACGAGCGTTTTGTCCTGGTCACTCATGCGCAGTTCACCCACTCGTCGGTCCCATCATCGAACTGCTGATGCTTCCAGATGGGTATCCGTTCCTTGGTCATCTCGACGAGGGCCACACATGCATCAAAGGCCTGCTGGCGGTGACGCGCACTTGCGGCTGCGACAAGCGCCGACTCTCCGATCGGAATCGGGCCATGCCGATGCGCAACAGCCACAGCGACCACGTCGTAGGCCTCGGCCACTTCACGCGCCACTTCTTCCAAAACTGCCGCAGCGCTCGGGTGGACCTCATACGTCAAGGAGACCACCGACCGACCGTGATCGTTGTCGCGAACATCGCCGGTGAACACGACGCTGGCTCCGGCCGCAGGATCGGCGACCTGAAGGCGCAGATCCTCGGCGTGGATCGGTTCGGGCCCTACCCAGGCTCCCCTCACCGCGGCGGATTCCTTCACATGCGACATCGTCCCATTATTGGCCTACCCTGCCTCTCATGCGCGAGGTCCTCGAAGATCTCCTAGCGGCCCACCGCTCAGGGGAGCCGGTCGCCATGGCCACCGTGGTGCGCACCTGGAAATCTGCACCCCGCCCGGCGGGAGCGGCAATGCTCGTGACTAGCGCCCAAGAAGCCGTGGGATCGGTGAGTGGGGGATGTGTTGAGGGGGCACTTTTCGATCTGGGCGTCGAACTACTCGCTGACGGTCAGCCCCGGTATGAGACCTACGGAATCAGCGACGACGAAGCTTTTGGGGTGGGCCTCACCTGCGGTGGAATCATCGAGATCTTTGCCGAGCGAGTGGATCGACACACATGGCCCGAACTCGAGGCAGTGGCCGCCAGCATCCAGGCCGAAGAGCCGGTAGCCGTAGCCACCATCGTGCGAGCGCCCGAAGATGTATTCGATCGGGTAGGTAAACACCTGGTGGTTCGCCCGCACGGAACCGAAGGGACTTTGGGAACAGCGCGGCTAGATGACACAGTGCGTGAGGATGCGCTCGGGCTTCTGGCCGCGGGCACCACCGGCTTCTTGCATTACGGAGCCGAAGGTGAGCGTCTCGGAGAAGGCCTCGACGTCTTCGTCGCGAGTTATGCGCCACCTGCACAGATGTTCGTCTTCGGAGCCATCGACTTCTCCGCATCGCTTGTGCGCGTGGGCAAGATCCTGGGATATCGAGTTACCGTCTGCGACGCACGGCCCATATTTGCGACCAAGAAGCGCTTTCCTGAGGCAGACGAAGTAGTTGTGGACTGGCCTCATCGGTGGCTGGAGAAGCAGCATGTGGATCAACGCACGGTAATCGCGGTTCTCACCCACGATCCGAAGTTCGATGTTCCGGCACTCAAAGTGGCGCTCGCCAGTAAAGCCGGGTACGTGGGTGCAATGGGTTCGCGCCGCACCCATGAAGATCGTCTCGAACGCTTACGAGAAGCGGGGGTCAACGAAGAGGAGCTCAAGCGCCTGCACTCCCCTATCGGTTTGGATCTCGGTGCGCGAACGCCCGAAGAGACGGCCGTATCCATCGCCGCGGAGATAGTGCAGGCCCGCTGGGGAGGTACCGGAAGACACCTCACCGACACCGATGGACCCATTCACCCGGGAGCACCCCGATGACGAAAACACCATCCGTGGCGGGAGTGGTTCTCGCTGCCGGTGAGGGTAAGCGTTTCGGTGGACCCAAAGCCCCCTTCGAATACGAAGGTGAGCGCTTCGTTGATCGGGCGGTTCGCGTGCTGCGCGAGGCTGGGTGTGATCCGGTGTTAGTCATCTTGGGTGCTTGGGAGGGTCAGGTCGACGACGCGCTTGTGATCGTCAATCACGGCTGGAAGGAGGGCATGGGTTCGTCCTTGCGCATCGGTCTCAAGTGGGTCAATGCCACAACCGAAGCCGAATACGCGCTCATCACATTGGTCGACCTGCCCGGCCTCACGGGCGAAGCCATGAAACGCGTCATCGACGCGCCCGCCGGCATCGCTATTGCCACCTTCGACGGTGAGCGCGGACATCCCGTACGTATTCCCCGCGCCTTCTTCCGTGAGTTGATCGACACCGTTGCCGGAGACGAGGGAGCACGTGCATTCCTTGCAGAGCGCGCCGATGTAACTGCTGTGGAACTCGCTGACATTGCCGACGGCACCGATCTGGACCTCAGCCCCACTGCCTGAACCGGCGGAGTACCTTGTCCGCACTAGGGACAGGAACCTTCCGTGAGCAAGCAACGAATATTTTCTCTACGCCTGCCGCAGGCTCTTCGTCCGTCACGTTCCATCCCGGTAACGCCCTGGCGTTCGCAGTCACGGTGGAAGGCGAGACCTTCCACGCTCGCGGTCCTGGTCATCGGACTGTGGTTGTTCGGCACAGGAGAGGCTCTGTTAGTGGTTGCCGAACTCGGTAACGGACCGTGGACAGTGCTTGCGCAAGGCGTCAGTTCGCGCACGTCCTTGTCTATCGGGCATGGCGACGTTCGTCATCAGTCTCGCCGTCCTCGCATTGTGGATTCCGCTTCGCGAACGGCCGGGGCTTGGAACTATCGCTAACGCTTTGGTGATTGCCGCCGCGTTGCAGGTGGGAGTGTGGTTCCTGCCGCACCCTGACCCAACGTGGCTGAAGTTGCTGTTCGTATTTGCTGGAGTTGCACTTATCGGAATCGGTAGCGGCCTTTACCTCACGACCAACCTCGGCCCCGGCCCACGCGATGGCTGGATGACCGGCATTCACACCAAGTTCAACATTCCCGTGGCGCGGGTCCGACTCGGCATCGAGATCACCGTGCTGGCACTCGGATGGCTACTGGGAGGCACGGTTGGTCTGGGAACGGTGATATTCGCGCTGCTGATTGGACCCAGCGTGGGCTGGGGTTTACGCCTGGTGGATCGCGGAGTTCGGGTGCCGTCGGAGTCCGAACCCGAACTCGAGGCCTAGGTCCTCAGTGAGCGCTGGGCCAGGTGTCGGCAACCCGGTATCCGCTAGGCCACGGATCACGCGGGTCCAGGTAGTACTGGCTGGTGCCGTAGACCCAGGCCCGGCCTCGAATTCTCGGAATGACTGCGGAGCGATCCCCCACAGCAGTCGTGTCCACAATGGCGCAGTCGAAGACCGAGTCGATGATCGATCGAGCCCGGTACTCCTGACCAACCACTATGTCTCCCCGCTCGTGCATCAAGGCCAGCAGCGCTGAGCAACCGGTGCCGGTCGGTGATCGATCCACTTTTCCGGGCTTGATTGCGCAGGCATTGCGCGACGTCAAAACGCCGTCAACTTCATCGAGTGGTCCGGTGAGATAAGCGAAAGAGAAGTGTGTCCAATCTGGCAACGTGGGGTGTTCGAATCGCCACTGTGCATTTGCTGCGTCGCACAGCGCCCGACCGATCTGTGCTATCCGACGACCATTCTCAGGTCGAATCTCGATACCCAAATCCGCTGCAGATGCAATGACGAAGCTATCGCCACCGAAAGCCGTATCCACCCGAACATCGCCGAGCCCGTCGACCCGCAAGATTTCGTTTCGACGCTCCACGAAACTCGGAACATTCGTCAAGGACAACGAGTTCACATCACCCTTGAACAGTCGGCCTCAATGGTGACCAAACCTGCAGGCGCTTCAAGTCGGACTTCAGTGACCGGCTCCGTTATCGGCACCTGCCCGGTGTGCAGCAGCACCGCCGCAACGCACAGGGAATTCGAGCCAGACATCGGTGGAGTGTCCTCCGGCTCCATGATGATGAAACCGCTGTGCGCCCGCGAATCGAATGGTGGCACCAGGAGGTTCACGTGTCGGAATACACCGCCACGAGGTTCATTCAGCAGGAAATTGCGCAGTTCCCCGTCATTAGAAACAAAGCGCGACTGCTCCCACAATGAATTACCCGGCGGCGGTTGAACGCCCCCCACCACAACATCGCCAACTTCGCCTTCGGCGTGGCAGTGCACCACATGCACCACCCGATCCGTTCGCACGGATCGGACACTAGCGCCCGCGAACCCTGGCCGATCGACGCACTTTCCGCCAGCCGCTGGCTGATTGATCGTCAATCAGCCAGGGCCTGGCGGAAAGAGACACAGTCCGCCAGCGTGCTAGCGACGAATGGTTATCGTCTTGGACATCGTGGCGACGGGGTAGTTATCGCGGAATGCCGGCGTGGGCGTGTAAACGGCCCTAACCGTGTACGTGCCCGGAGTCAGGCTGCGACTGACAACCTTGCGTTTGATGGCGCGCTTGGATGTGGCACCGAGAGGCTTGAGCCAGCGACCCTTGGCAATTACCTGGCGCTCACGGCCTGCGGAGTCAATGATGCTGATGCGCACCTTGCCCTTGATGTTGGCGGTGTTCGCGATCACGGCGAATGGCCTTCGGACCCCTGCCCGAGTTCGATTCCTAGCACGCAATGTAAGCGTGACGCCTTCAGCGATTGTGACCGTCTGGCCCCCGCTGACTGGCGTGGGAGCAGGCGGCGGGGTGGTACCCACACCCACAAGCGATGACAGTGCAGGGCTACCGGGCCCGCTGCCGTTCACACCTTGAACCGTTACGCGGATGAACTGATTGGTTTGCGCGGCTGTGGGAACGTAAGTCTTAGCTGTTGCTCCCGGGATGTTCGTGCAGGTATTCGCATCTGCCCCGTTGGTACATGCCTGCCACTGGTACAGGAAGCTTCCTGGGCTCAGGCTCCAGGCGCCATCCGACGCTGTCAGGACGGTGCCGGCCTGCACGCCAGTAGTGGGTGTGATCGTGGGAGCAGCCGTCGATACCGGGACGGCACCGGACAGAACTCGGGCAACCTTGCCCGCCGTGGTCTGCGCAACCCAGACATTCGAGTCTGGGCCCTCAGACAGTCCCGTCGGTCCAGAATTCGGACTCGTCAACGTGTATTCGCCGAGCGGCGCGCCTTGAGCCGAGTACTTCGCAACCGAGTTGCGTGCAGTCAGTGAAACCCACAGGGTGTTGCCCACTCCATTGGCCATTCCGCTCGGAGCCCCGGGCACCGACATTTCCAAGACAGTGGTGTCGGCTACCAACTTGCCGAGTTGGTTGCGGGCGGACATTGCGAACCAGATCGCACCATCCACGTTGGCGATGCCCGTCGGGTCTGACGCGGTAGCAAGCGGAACACTTCCGTAGGTGGTTCCGTCCACGAGCACGTAGGCAATGCGATCAGCGCCAGCATCGGTGAAGTACAAGCGACTACTACCGGTAGGGCCTTGGACGATGCTGTGCGGTTGTGAGTTGGCCCACGGCACAGCAAACATCGTCACCGCACCAGCCATGGTCACTCGACCAATGCGTCCACCCAATTCGGTGAACCACATGTTGCCATCGGGACCTTGAGCAATGTCTTGAGGTCGCATAGTTGCGTCGGGAAGATCGATGACGGAAACAGCGCCTTGCATCGTGATGCGCCCGAGCTTCCCACCGTCGCGCAGCGTGAACCACATGTTGCCATCCGGTCCAGCTGCAATACCCCAGGGATTCCCGACATTTGCCGGAAGCGGAAGTGCGTAGGCCGTGACTGCGCCGGTCATGGTCACCTTGGCGATCGTTTTGGATGCACCTCCGGTGACCCACATGCTGCCGTCAGGACCGGGCGCAACGTCGCGAGGCGTGGCACCTGCGGCCAGTCCAATCTCAGTTACGTCGCCCGGTGCGGCGCTCGCAGTGCTCGCGCCCACCAAACCGGTGGCCACGAGGGCAACGATAGAAACGACAGATGCAGCAACTTTCGAGTACGCACGCATACCCCCACCGTGGCACAGGTTCGCGGATCGGGCGGGGAATGCCCTGCCCGTGTCGCCCTTCGATGAGGAAAAGGATGGGGATTTCTTCACTAGGCAACGGCTAAGGCCGACGCAGCCAGCAGGGCCAGGCCGACACCGAGAAGTTGAATGCGAGACAGCGTCTCTTTCAGGAATACCCGGGCCAACATGACCGTCGCAGCCGGATAGAGACGAGCCGATCACCGCAACAACCGCCAATAATCCACGTTGGGCAGCCAACTGAAATACCGCGTTGGCCAGTGCATCGAGTACACCGGCTGCGATTGCGAGGTTCCACGGAAAAGAGGGTCGATTTGAAGGCGGAGCAGAACGTGAGCGATGGATGAGGATCGCCAAGATGCCCAGGACAAGGATCGTGGAGAACCAGCGGCCCATGGTGGCGACCCAGATTCCCGAATCGGCAGGTGCAGTCCCGATCACACTGAGGTAGACACCAATCGCCAGCCCACTACCCGCAGCAAGCACAACAGCGCGAGGTGGCGTGCGTCGATGGGGTCCCGATTCACGGCTCACCAGAACAACCGCGACACCCGCCACGGCTACGCCGGCCAGGGCTAGAGCAGACAGCGACTCTCCCAACACCACGCCCACACCCACCGGAACTGCCCCCGACAACACGGCGGTTATCGGCGACACAATTCCCATTTGTCCGCGAGACAAAGCTGCGTACAGCAAGCCGATAGCAAGTGCACCAACAATGCCCGCGACAAAGCCGATGCCCACGGCGCTCCAGGACCAACGTCCGGGAACGATCACCAGGGCCAGGAAGGTGATGAGTACTGCACCGGCCGGGTAGGACACGGCCAAGACCCGAATCGAACCAACCCGGCGGGCTGCAATTCCACCAAGGAAATCCGATGTGCCCCACGCCAGGCTGGACAGCAGCGCCAAAACAGCTGCCACGTGCGCCCCTTCCCAACCCTGCGGTTATAGCCGGCGAACAGTACCGGGCCGAATGGGATACTCGAAACTATGCAGAGCACTCGACCGGCGGGACGGCCAGGGTCATGACACGCATCGCATCCGGTCCGTGGGATGAATCCGAAATCGAGTCGTTCTTGGATCGAACCTGCATTCCGGTCCGGCTGGCCACCAATGGCTCCTCCGGTCCCCTCGTACAAAGCCTGTGGTTTGCGCCGCGAGGTATGGAGTTGTGGTGCTGTACGCAAAGATCCTCGGTTCTCACCCGGCGACTTGAACGTGACGACAGAGTGGGATTCGAAGTTGCCGCCGACACCCCTCCCTACCGTGGAGTTCGCGGCACCGGAGTGGCGCATCTCCTAGACGACAATGTGCAATCCACGCTGCAAACCCTCATCGAGCGCTACCAGGGCACGGAGCGCACCGAATTGAGTGACTGGCTCCTTAGCCGGATCGAGAGTGAGATCGCTATCCGTATCGAACCTCGAACCGTCGCGTCCTGGGACTTCTCTAGTCGCATGACAAAACGCGATTAGGTGAAAAGATCCGACGCGAGATAGTCCCCATCTACGCAACCAGGAGGAATGAAGTACGACGACGACCCAATCGTCGTATTCCATCGGTTGAAGGCGTCGAGCGCAGCGATTCGCTCCTGCATCGGGATGAACGACTTACGTGGATCTGCGGTGTACGCCGCAAAGATCAGGCCCGCGTCCTGCACTCCATTGACGAAGCCGCCATCGTAGGTATACGGGCGGCGCAGGATCATCTCTTCTTCGCTCTCGGCGTGAGCCACGCGCATGTGGGCGTTCGACGGAATAACCGGAAGTCCGTTCTCGTCTAACACATCGAAGCGCACCTCATCGGTCTCACTCGTTCCACCGAGGGGAGCTCCGGTATCCAGAGTACGACCGATAACGATCTCTTTGGCTCCCGCATCCATGCGGTCCCATTCGTCTAGGAGCATGCGGATTCTTCGAATAACCACCACGGTGCCACCGGCAGCCCAGGCCGGATCGCCTTCGGTCCACACAACCGCATCGAATTGCGGCGTTCCCGGCATCGGATTAACGGTTCCGTCCACTTGCCCCATCATGTTGCGCGAGGCTCGGCCCCCTTCGTTTGCCGGAGTGGGCGAACGAAACCCGGCCTGCACCCAGGCAACCGTCGTCAGGGTTGATAAATCCTTGACCAGCATGCGCTGGGCGTGGGCCAGTGTGAGTGGATCGTCCGATCCGATCTGGATGAGGAAGTCGGTATCGGACCACTTGTTTTCGAGTTGGTCGGTCGAGAACGTAGGGATCTCAGCGAAGTACTCAGGGACCTGATCAGCACGTCCAGTCTTCTCGAACAGCGATCGACCAAGCCCAAGCGTGATGGACAACCGGGCGGGCACCTCGGCGATCTCCGGCTCGGTATCGCCGAGTGCCGGGCGCCCGGCCATCAGACGCGCGGCGTCATCGCTGACGATGCGAAGGACGCTATCGGCGTCCTGCGCACTCGCACTCAGCAGGTTGAGGCCGAGGAAAGTGGCGTAGGTCTGCTCGGGTGTATCCACACCCGCTTGGTGGACGCCGTGAAAATCAATCGTCTGATGTGAACTCCAGCCAGCGGGGTTCTCTTCCGAGATCCGAGGGCGGGCGGTGGGAGCAACGGAAGCGCTGTCTGCTCCCGTTGCGGTCGTCCGACCGAGGACCACCCCACCGGCGACGCCGACTATCGCGGCGCCGCTGGCGGTGAGTAGTCCACGACGCGACACACTGCGCTGCGGGGTTTCGCCGTGGTCGTTCATTAGTTCATTCCACCGTGGTTCATGCCGGCGCCCATGTCGTCGTACTTCTCGTTTGCACCGGCGAAAACCTTGCCCATCGCCCTAAAGCGCAACTGCCCGCCATCAGATGTGATCAAGACCATCGGCACCATTTCACCTGCGGTGACCGGCTGCTTCATCTGCATCAGCATCAAGTGCTCACTGCCCGGCTTCAACTCAAGCGATCCACGGGCGGGAATGACGAACCCCCCGTCCATCTCCTTCATCTGCATCGTGCCGTCTTGCATGGCCACATCGTGAAGTTGCACAACACCGGCAAACCGCGGTGAGCGCGCACCGATGACACGAATCGGTTTGTTGGTGGGATTGGTGATGACACCGAAGCCGGACGTCATACCCGAATCTGCTGCCTTGACCCAGGTGTCGTCGATGATGAGTGGGGACTTTGACCGCTTGAGTCCCTTGCTCCACGTACTGCCGTTTGCACCTGACGTGCATATAAACGCGCGCCCGGATGCAAGTCGGGTTTCGCCGGACATCATGCAACTGCTACCCGGCTTCGGCGCTGAAGCCGCTTGGGCTGGGGCAACGCTTCCCGCAAGTCCTAATCCGGCAACCAAACTCACAGCAAGAAATGAATGAGTACGCATGGAAAACCTTTCGATAATCGAATGAATTGATGGGTGCACAGCAACAGCACCCACCGATTCACGACTACGCGAAAGTGGGTGCTCCTACCGGACTCGGTGGCCCACGACGAGAGCGCGCGTGCACATCGAATGAGCTGCGCGAAAAGACAGGAGTGATGTGCGGAAGGTCTCTTTTGGAGGTCGACGGAATACCGGGGAAGGACAGACTCGGGACTCCGAGAAGACGTGCTGCCGCACGAACCCAGAGGGAAACGATCTGCTCGCCACGCGCGAAGAGCACAGCGGCGATCCCCGCAGCCATGAGGTGAGCCGTGGTCATCGATAGGTCGGGCAGATACCCGACGCCATGGTGGCCCAGGGCAACTATTGCTGCGTGAATCAGCATTTGACCAGCGAACAAGATGCCCACCAGTGAAGTGACTGAGCGGCGTCGACCTGCCAAGGACCAGGCGAGGCCGCCTGCAACAACCGCCCCGCCAAGCAGAGCGGTAAGGCCGGGCAGGGAACCTGCGGCTGCAGCATGCGCGGCGAGCGAGAGGACCAAGAGCACGGTAGCGAGCACTACGCGGCGCAAACTCGACTGCGACTTACGGCCAGGCACACTTCGACATTACGCCACCGCGGAGCGCTAGGACCGAACGGGCTCGTCCACCTGCTCTTCACTGATCCCCAGGCGTCGCTCCACCACGAGGAGCACCACAACGAAACCAGCACCCAGGACAGCAACCAGCAGTGCAGGCAGAAATAAAGAGTCCGGGGCCAGCAGATCGCGTTCCTCGGTCTGCCACGGCCACAGAGCGCGAAGTGAGCCGAACATCAGGCCTGTGAGGATTGCGAGCGTGATGCCGGCGCGATGCTGCAATAGCCACTTGAGCAACGTGACGAACGCGCCGAGTCCGACTATTGCGCCAACGGCAAACGCACCCAGGTACACAAGATCGCGATCGTTCACCGCTTGGATCGTGGGTTCGTATAGCCCAATTGAGAGCAGCAGAAAGGACCCCGACACTCCCGGCAACACGAGGGCGCAGATGGCAACGGCGGCCGCGAGCATCACCACGATCGGGCTCGGGTTATCGATGGTGGCAGGCGGCAGGCCGGTAATGAAGAACAGCGCGATCGCAGCGAGCGCCGCAGCAATGACATACGAAGGCCGCCACCCCACTCCACGATGAACCATCTGGGCCGGCACCCAGATTCCAGCAAGGACGAGCCCGAAGAACAGAGCGAGCATCTGCACCGGGTACTCCTCGAGCAATGGCTCCACCACGGCAGCACCGACGATCACCATCGTTCCCATGCCGATTGCCACAGGGATGAGTAACCGCCAGGGAAGACCGCCCAGAGTGCGCATTGCTCCTGCGGGACCTCCGGCTGCAAGACCAACCAACTGTCGCACTGCGAGCACGACGTTGGCGATCGCATCAATGACCGTGCGGTAGATGCCAACGATCAGCGCGATCGTCCCGCCGCTTACCCCCGGTATCACCTCGGCGACACCGATCAGGCCACCGCGAATGAGGTCCACGAACACGCGAAACGCTTGAGGCACCCGATAACCCTAGGGCAGGAAAAGGACCTAACCCGCTGTCGCCACACATGGCCGACGCGATATACCTAGGCCATGGAAGAAGGCGGACTCGCAACGTTCATCCCTTACACCGAGGTGATGTTGGGGCTCGCCCAAGCCTTCGAGATCGTCGCGGCGCTGACCTTGCTGGTCGGCTTGTTTTGGTCACTTGCCCTCACCATTCGCACATATCGCTTGAGTCACGACGGAAAACTCGCCTATAAGACCATGCGCCAATCCTTCGGTGGCGCCATCTTGCTCGGACTGGAGATCTCTGGTCGCCGGTGATCTGATTCGTACCGTTGCGGTCTATCCCACCCTCGAGAACGTGGGCGTTCTCGCGATCATCGTTCTCATCCGCACAGTGCTGAGTTTCAGCCTGGAGATCGAAATAGAAGGTGTCCCGCCGTGGCGCCGCGCATTGGTCAGTGGCGCAACCGTCATGAAGCAAGCAACCACCAATGCGAAGGCCCAGGCCGATGGCTGACGGAAAGATCACCGCGTGCCCGTCGTGCGGCAAGAAGAATCGGGTCCCAGCTGCTGTCGTAGGCAAGCCGCAATGTGCATCGTGTAAGTCACCGCTTCCGTGGATAGTCGATGCCACTGATCAGACCATCAACAGTGCTTTGGACACCAAGCAACTCGTTCTCATAGATCTGTGGGCACCGTGGTGCGGGCCGTGCCGAATGGTGGCGCCGGTGCTCGAGCAATTGGCTGCGAAATACGCTGGGCGCATCAAGGTAGTGAAGGTGAACGTCGATGACAATCCCCGTGCGGCCCAGACCTACGACGCCCGCAGTATTCCTACCTTGGTGTTTGCTAAGGATGGTGCGGTGGTCGATCGAGTGATCGGCGCCCAGCCCGCCCCAACACTGTCCACCCATATCGACACACTGCTTGCGAGTTGATGCATGCAAACCATCATGTTCATCCGCCATGCGGAGAAGCCCGAGAAGGCAGAGAAGGGCGTGACGCCCGATGGCGAGCACGACGAGCACTCACTTTCCGTGCGGGGATGGACGCGAGCTGGCGCACTCGCTGCTTTGTTCGCAAACACCTCGGGCCGTCAGCACTTGGTTGAGCCCGCTCGAGTAATCGCTACTGCGCCAAGCCACAGTTACAAGAGCAAGCGTGAGCACGACACCGCGCTTCCCACAGCAGAGCGCCTCAACCTCAAGATCGATGCAATTGAGGTGCCCGATGATTACGCACCGCTCGTCCAGGAGCTTCGGAACTCACCGAACCCGGCACTCATCGTCTGGCACCACGGCACCATCCCCGCATTCATCGCATCATTTCCAGTGACGAACTTCCACGACGTCCCTGCACACTGGCCCGAGGATCGCTTCGATGCGATATGGGTCCTGCAACCCGATGGTGAGCAGTACACCTGGCATGAAGTGAACCAGGAGCTACTTGACGGCGACGTTCTAGGTCAGGCAGCCGATCCCGTATAGCTCTTCAGGGATAGCGGCATCTGCCGGGTAAGAGCCGTCCTCGTAGGTCCCACATACATCTGTTTGCGTTCGCGGAACCCAGAACTGGCCCTCCGCTTCGAAAATGAAACTCGTCGGCGCGCCCTGACCCGAGTCGTCGCCCAGGATGCCGCTGGTGACGGCCCAGCCGTCCGCGCACTCAACGTTGTCGACACCATAATCATTGCCATCACCGAGTGATTCCGCGTACTGCTCCGCAGCTTCGCCCACCGCCTCAAATGTGCAGTCGGTCATTCCGCCCACCATGTCGTCGCCTTCACTCGAACAAGCACCCAAGGTCCCCGTGAGGACGAGCGCTGAAACCACTACGACGCCAACCCGCATGACATTTCCTCCAAGAAGTTTCGCTGGGACAGCCGTCCCCTAAATATTGGGCCCACTATTGAGCACTGTGCGCCGATGAGCCTGCACATGGGACGAACGTATGCTGAATACGTGGCAAACCCCAGGCGGCTCGCGGTAGTTGCGTCAGCAATGGCTCTAGGCCTCGCCTCTGCGGCGATTTCCACAGCACACGCTACGACGAATCCGCAAGACTTAGTGCTAGACGGAGGTCCGATCAGTGCCACGGACTCGATGTCCGTTCAACTCGAGGCAGATCTGTACTTGCCGCGCACCACCCCGGCACCGGCCGTAGTTCTCGCCCATGGTTTCGGGGGCAGCAAGGAATCGGTGGCAACCGAAGCCGAGTACCTCGTGGATCGGGGCTTTGTCGTCCTCGCCTACAGCGCCCGTGGTTTTGGAAGTTCCACTGGTCAGATATCAATGAACTCACCCGACTTCGAAATCGCTGACGCCTCAACGCTCATCGATTACCTGGCAACGCAGGATGCGGTAACACAGGACGCTCCGGGTGATCCTCGCGTCGGATTTGCGGGTGGTTCCTACGGAGGAGCCCTTTCACTCATGGTGGCTGGCTATGACGATCGCGTGGACGCAATCTCTGCAGACATCACCTGGAACGATCTACAGACCTCGCTATTCAGTCAATCCGTTATCGACAGCAACGTGACCGGTGTCTTCAAGCAACTGTGGAGCGGTCTTTTCTTTAGCGCCGGACTCACCACGAACGATGGCCAAGTTACCGATTGCGGACGCTTCGCCCCCGATTGGTGCGCGGCTTATTCGACCGCTGCCGCCGATGGCGTACTTACCGAACAGGCACGCCTACTCATGGCGCAGTCATCACCTGCAAGTATCACCAATCGCATCAGCATTCCCACGTTGCTCGGTGGCGGACAGTCCGACTCGCTCTTTCCACTTGCTCAGGTGAATGCGAACGCCGAGCAGATCGCCGCGAATAACCCAAACGTGAAAGTTGTCTGGCACGCCGGTGGACACGACGGTGGTGTCAACGAATCGGAGCGGCTGCGTGAGTTGAATGCACAGTGGTTCCAAGCACACCTCGCCAGCGGACCACCCATAGACGATTCCTTTGAGGTTTCGCTCGTTGAGGCTTCGGCCTTTGGGGGTCAAGCAAACGCAGGGGTTGCGCTTTTATCCCGACCAACCTACCCGGGCCTATTCGGAGAATCGCAGCGCGCAATTCAGATCGCCGGCCCCCCGCAACAAGTATTGGCACCCGCCGGCGGCGTTCCGGCCGCCATCTCCTCCCTTCCTGGTGCAGGAGGCTTGGCCGGCCTCGCCGGAGGTCTGCTGGCCTTGCCGCTACCGAACCAATCGGCCACTTTCGCAACCGAGCCACTGACCGAGTCTGTGCAGATCATCGGGTCTTCGACGATCACCGTGGATATCGCTAGCGAAACCCCCACGCAGAACGTGACCTTGTTCGCCAGCTTGCGCATCATCGGTGGCACCGAGCGCCCGATACTCCCGCAAGGCTTGGTCGCACCCGTCCTGTTGGAGAACATCGGTCCTACACCCACCACCGTAGCCATCGAACTTCCCGCGATCGTGGCAGATGTGGCAGCGGGCGAACGTCTCGCTGTGGTGGTGGGAACCACCGACCAGGCGTACCGAATGCCTCCCGGGCCGGCCGTCTACTCGATTGCACTCGCCACGGACAACCTGACTGTGCCGATCACTCCCATGAGTGCAACGGCATCGGGGATGCCGGTGTGGCTGTGGCCACTCATTGCACTCATCGTTTCGGTCCTCATTGCAGTGCTTGTGCTACTGCTTCGCCCACGGAACACCAAAGCAGCAGCGCGGTCGGATCTCGCCGACGTTCCTATCGCCGTAGAAGGGCTGGCCAAACACTTCAAGGGCGGCGTACACGCGGTCAACGACGTCACATTCCAGGTACCCCGGGGTGTTGTACTCGGCTTACTCGGACCCAACGGGGCGGGAAAGACCACCACCATGCGCATGGTCATGGGACTCATCTACCCAACCGGCGGTAACGCGTACGTGTTCGGGCAACCGGTGTTTCCGGGAGCTGCGACGCTTGCGCATATCGGATCCTTCATTGAGGGCCCCGGCTTCCTGCCGCACCTTTCAGGACGGGAAAACCTGCGCCTGTATTGGGAGGCCAGTGGCCGAGAATCGTCCGATCCGAAACTGGACTACGTGCTGGATATCGCAGGGCTTGGAAGTGCGATCGATCGAAAGGTTCGCACCTACAGCCAGGGCATGCGCCAACGCCTAGGAATCGCTCAAGCAATGCTCGGCATGCCCGACGTCCTAGTTCTCGATGAACCCACCAACGGACTCGACCCGCCGCAAATCCGGGAAATGCGACAGGTTCTCCATGACTACGCCGCCACCGGTCGCACCGTGGTTATCTCCTCGCACCTACTGAGCGAGGTCGAGCAAACCTGTTCGCACGTGGTGGTGATGCACCATGGAGCCCTCATCGCGCAGGGCACGGTCACCGAGTTGCTCGCCGGCCGCACCGGCGTGCGACTCGAGGACGTGTTCATGGAGATCGTCGGCGAAGGACACGAGGTGGTCACGTCATGAGCGCACCTACCCTCGAGTACTCGCGTCAAGGAACCCTGGGTATTCGCGTTGAGTTGATCCGGCAGATCAAACGTCGTCGCACCCTGGTTGCCTTCCTGTTGGTGATCGCGCTGCCCTTGATTGTGGTTGCGGCGGTGAAGTTCGGCCCATCGTCAGATGACGGTGGCGGCGGCGGTGGCGATGGCGGCGGCTTCGGCGACGGCAACTTCGATCTTGTCGGCTTGGCCACGAGCGGGGGGTGGAACTTCGCGCTCACCATGCTGTTGTTCTCCTCCGGATTCTTGTTGGTCATCATCGCTGCGATGTTCATGGGCGACACCGTGGCGAGCGAGGCAAGCTGGTCCACCCTTCGGTATCTGCTCGTCGCTCCAGTTCCGCGGCGCCGACTGCTACGAACAAAAGCGATCGTTGGTCTGATCTTGACGGCGATTGTGCTGCTAACCCTTGTTGTCGCGTCATGGGCTATCGGCGCGATCGCTTTCGGGACAGGTCCACTCGCCAGTCCGTTCGGTGGCGCACTGACCCAAGCCGAGTCGGCACAGCGACTATCGATCGTGGCGACCTACATCGCCATCACTTTGCTGTTCCCCGCGGGGTTGGCCTTTCTCATGAGTGTGCTCACCGACGTTCCCTTGGGCGCAGTGGGGACCGCCGTGGTGGTGGTAATCGTCCTCAACATCCTCGACGCCATCGACGCCCTCGGCACGCTGCGTCGTTTCCTGCCCGGTGACTACGGCACCGCCTGGGTGGATGCCCTTAATCCGACCATCGTGTGGGACCAGATGGCTGTCGGTCTGGCCTACAACCTGATGGCCTTCGCGATTCTGATAGGGATCGCAGTGCTGCGCTTCGACCGCAAGGACATCACGTCCTAGGACATCACCCGCTACGGTGAAGGCATGGACGATCGCGGTCGATTGCGCTTCTCACTGTTCTTGCAAATCTTCGCCATCCTGATGTTCACCGGCGCAGGACTCATCCGAGCGTTCGCCGTCGGATTCGACACCCTCACCCTGGTCTTCCTCGGTGCCGGACTGATTTCCGCTGTCATTGCGGCCTTCACCTTCGTTCAACTGCGTGACGAGTGAGGGTTAGGTCGCTAGTACCGACCGCCGTCCACACACCTCCCGCACCACTCGCGCGAGATCATCAGCGGCCTGAGCCACCGCTGTCGGGGCTCGGTGTAAATCGACGGTCACCGGTGCCATCGCTGGTAACTCAAAGGCTTCCCCAACATCCACAAGACCTGCCGGTATCGAACGACGTGCCTTGACGGCAACGGCCAAGCCCGCCGCCACGGTCGCATTGACGGCCGCAGCGCTATCGCTTACGTACCGAACAGTCCAATCAATCCCTGCTCGGGCCAGCGCATCAATCGCATTCGCGCGATGGATGCACCCTTCGGGATTTGCGGCAATCGGTAGCGGCTGGTCGCGATCCCACTTGATCTGCGGATGCCCGATCCAAACTAGATCCTCAATATCGATGGTTTCACCGGGCAGTGAATCTCGATGGCGGATGGTCAGCGCGACATCGAGCAGCCCAGCAGCCAATTTATCTGCCAATACCGAGGACACCGAGCAGTCGATTTGCACCCCCACCTCGGGGTGCAACGCCGTGAAGCGCCGGAGTATCTCGGGCAAAAAACGGTCGGCTTGCTCGGCCGTGATGCCCAGGCGTAAGGCAGGCCGGTTCCCCCCACCACTCACCAACGAACTCACGGTGTCGCTGAGGTTGAGCAGTTGGCGAGCGTAGGGCAGCAAGGTGGTGCCCGCGTCGGTCAAGACGACGCTGCGGGTGGTGCGATCGAATAGCCGAACACCGAGGTGTCGTTCCAACGAGGAGATCTGCGCGCTCACCGCCGACTGGGTCAGCCCCAATACCTGTCCTGCGGAGGAGAATCCATGCGTTTCGGCTACAGCGACGAATGTCCCAAGCTGGTGTAGGTCCACCCGATCAATTTACAACAAAAATCGATAGGTCTTGCCGGAAGTATTTGTTTCTCTTTTCATTGATTTCTCCCTAACGTTGCCCCCAGATCAATCCGAAGGGAGAAACATGAGCGTCATTGATCTGGCCCGCTATCCGATCGACCGTCCTGGTCCCGAGCGCGAGGCCTTGGTGGCGACCTGCCGTCAGCAATTGGCCGAGACCGGCTGTGTGGTGCTGGAAGGGTTCGTCACCCAGGACGCCTTGGCCGCCATGAACGCTGAAGGCCGGGACCTCGCACCCAGCGCGCACTTCAACACCACCCAGACGAACTGTTACAGCAGCGGCGATGACTCGGCACTACCCGAGGGTCACCCCAAACGCGTGTTCATGGAACGCACGAACGGATTCGTGGCCGGGGATCTCATCGGACCTGACTACGCAGTCCGTGGGCTCTACGAGAATGAAGCCTTGCGAATGTTCGTCGCCGAGTGCATGCAGGTCGAACAGATCCATGAGTACGGCGATCCCCTCGGTCACCTTGTGTTCAATGTTCTGCGCCCAGGCACCCAGCATCCCTGGCATTTCGACAACAACGGTTTCATCGTGACGTTACTGACCCAAAAGGCCGAAGCCGGTGGGAAATTCGAGTACTGCCCGCGGATCCGATCCGAAAATGACGAGAACATCGGAGCTGTCGCGGCAACACTCGCCGGTGACGAAGCACTCGTCCATCGCTTGGACCCAGAGCCGGGTTCCTTGCAGATCTTCTATGGCCGGCACTCCCTGCACCGGGTCACCCGCATCGAAGGTGGCCGGGAACGGCACACGCTGATCCTGGGCTACTCCGATACACCCGGGGAGATCGCAGACGTCGAGCGCACCAAACGATTGTTCGGGCGGGCGACCGATGAACACGAGCGGGCGGCTCGCGAAGGTCGCGAGCGGGTGTCGGTGTAGCGATGCTGCAACCCATCGAGCCCGGAGCACTCACCGACATCGAGACACCAAGCGCCGGCGCAGATGTCACCGGCATCACCGACAGCCTTCCCGGGGGGTTCGATCCGGTCCGCATGCGTGCTGATCGATTGGCCCGAGTACGGCAGATGATGCGCGAGCAGGACCTTGCGGCTGTCGTCCTTTTCGACCCGTACAACCAGCGTTACGCCACCGGGTCACGCAACATGTTCGGCTATTTCCTGCGCAACTCGACGCGCTACATCTACGTGCCCCTCGAGGGCGATGTGGTCCTGTTCGAGTATCCGGGATCGGCACACGTGTCCACGTGGCTGGAAACCATCGATGACAACCGCACCTCCCAGGTGGTCTGGTCTGCGGTCAACAGCAAGGACGCCGCAGTAGCCAGCCCCTTCGCGCAGGAAATCGCCGCGCTCGTTCGCGCGGATGGACGCGGTGGCAACCGCGTTGGGTTGGATCGGTGCGGCCATCTGCACGCACTAGCCCTGGAGGAGGCTGGACTTGAGGTGGTCGATGTGATGGGCGACTTGCTCTACGCGCGCCGCATCAAGACGCCCGACGAAATCGCCTGTCTTCGTATCTCGATGTCCACTACCGAGGCTGCCATGGCAGCAGTTGAGCGCAGCATTCAGCCGGGTATCTCCGAGAACGAGTTGTTCGGCGTCTTCTACGGCGAAGTGATCAAGCGCGGCGGGGAGTTCGTGGAGACCCGCTTACTGAACTCTGGACCCCGCACTGAGCCGTGGTTCAACGAGGCCAGCGAGCGCAGAGTGCGACCAGGCGACCTGATCGCCTTCGATACCGACACGATCGGCAACAACGGCTACTACTCGGATTTCTCTCGCACCTTTCAGGTGGGACCAGGACGGCCCACCGGTTACCAGCGCACGCTCTACGGCATGGCCTACGAACAGGTTCAACACAACATCACTCAACTTCGTCCGGGCATGACCTACCGAGAATTGGCGGAGAAGGCGTGGCCGATCCCCGAGCGCTACTACGACCGTCGCTACCCCTCGATCATCCACGGAGTTGGGATGCATGGAGAGACTCCGCTCGTGGCGCACTATGGTGATTTTGATCGGTTCTCCACCGACGACGTCCTAGAGCCTGGCATGGTCGTCTCGGTCGAGAGCTACATCGCCGAAGTAGGCGGCGGTGAGGGAATCAAGCTCGAAGAAGAGGTGCTGATTACCTCCGATGGAGTGGAGATGATCTCCAAATACCCATTCGACGAGCGCCTCCTGGGATCGTGACACCACAATTCAGCCATGCCGGAAAAACTCGTCGTTGGTGCGGCCCAGATCCCGACCGTTCCTGAGGACATTGAGGCGAACCTCGAGACCCACCTGGACCACATCGCCCAGGCCCGATCCCGGGGCTGTGATCTCGTCGTCTTCCCAGAGTTATCCCTGACCGGTTACACCCTGTCCGATGAGAGCTTTCGGCTGGCGCGTTCTCGTCACTCGAAGGTGGTCCGGCAACTTGCCGAAGTGTCCGAGGGCATCACTACGCAGTTCGGCTTCATCGAGGAGGGCCCGGCTGCTCAGTTCTACAACGCGACCCTCGCCGTCCGCGACGGAGAGATACGGCACCTGCACCGCAAAGTGAACTTGCCGTCCTACGGCAACCTCGATGAGAACAAGCACTTTGCGACCGGCCGCTTCATGGAAACGGCTCAACTTGATGAGACCTGGCGCTACGCGATCGTGATTTGCGCCGATGCGTGGAATCCGGCACTGGTCCACCTAGCAGCAATGAACGGTGCCAGCTTGCTGAGTATCCCGATCAGTTCGTCGGTTGACGCGGTGGGCGGGGAATTTTCAAACCCCAAGGGCTGGGACCTCGCTATCCGGTTCTACGCAATGATGTACGGGATGCCCGTTGTGATGACGAACCGTGTGGGAACAGAAGGTGGTCACCGATTCTGGGGTGGCTCAGCGATCATTGATGCGCACGGCCATATCTTGGAACAAGCTGGCGATGAGCCCACGCTTGTCGTTGCTGAACTCGACTACAACCAAGTCCGTGAAGCACGTTTCCACCTGCCGACTGTGCGCGATTCGAACTTCTCGTTGATCCAACGGGAAGTCAATCGTCTATCCAACATTCTAGGTGTTCCCGAGAGCGTCCGCGACTGAACTGCGGCGGGGACCTCTCAGCCCGAGGTGATGTTCGCAACCGCCTCGGCGAAAAGTTCGGTGTGTCGATCGACATCGGCTGCCTGGGTGGCCGGACACATCAAGGCCATGTTGTGGAACGGAGTCATGAGCACTCCCCTGTTTGCCATGAACAAGTGCAGGTACTCCTCAAGATCATCGTCATGCGCTGCCGCTGATTCGCTGCCGGTGCGCGGCGGCGGATCGACGAACCGGTACTCGGCGCGAGCGCCGAGTTGGGTGATCGTCCAGGGAACCTGGGTATCGGACAGGACCTTCTCCACGCCCTCACGAAAACGTGTTGCCAACTCGATCATGTGATCGAACGCGAAATCGGTCAGCACCTCGCTCAAAGTCGCGCGCATCGCAGACGTACTCAGGGCATTTCCGGCCAACGTCCCACCCACGCCACCAACATCGATGAGATCGGCCTCGGGGTGCTGCTGGATACGGTCTGCGATTTCCTGGGTAATGCCGTACGCCCCCGAGGGGACACCCCCACCGATGCTCTTGCCGATCACCACGATGTCCGGCCGCAAGTCCCAAAGACGTGTGCAGCCCCCTGGTCCCGCTGAGATGGTGTGGGTCTCATCGATCAGCAGCAATGTTTCGTACTTGTCGCACAGTTCACGCACGGATTCCCAGAAACCAGGCTCGGGAAGGACGATGCCGATATTGGTCATGACCGGCTCGGCGATGAGGATCGCAACGTCGCCATGTGCGAGTGCGCGCTCAACCGATTTCAGATCATTGAACTCAGCAACTCGAGTGGTCTGGGAAACGGGGACGGCCGGACCAACATTTCCCTCACGCTCAATGGTCGATCCATTCGGACCCGTTCGCACGAGGGTCTCGTCCACCGCGCCGTGATAGCAGTACGAGAAAGCACAGATCTTGTCGCGACCGGTCACCAGGCGAGCGATTCGCAGCGCCCAACGATTCGCATCGGTCGCTGTCAGCGCCAGCGACCACAGGGGTAGTCCAAACCGTCGACTTAAGTCGGCGGCAACCCACTCGGCATCGTCCGTCGGAAGCATCGTGGTGATACCGCCTGCGCCCTCGATGCGATCACGAACAGCACGCACTGTTGCTTCGGGTGAGTGACCGGCCATGGCCCCGGTGTCGCCCAGTGCGAAATCGATGTACTCATTGCCATCAACATCCACGATCCGGTTGCCTTTGGCTTGCGCGAAATGGATCGGGTGGCCGCCTGCCCATTTATTCATCCAGGTCATCGGGACGCGACCCAGCAGATGATCAGCCGCATCGAACAATTCCTTGGACTTCGGCGTGCGGCTTCGGTAGAGCTCAACCTCGCGTGAGATGGCGGCGGATAATGCGTCGCGATCGATGCCGCTCACGGTTACCTCCTCGGTTATTGGCTCACTGAGCGTAAGCCAGCAAGGGGATCCTCAGGTATAGGCCAACGCCTTGGCACCAGCAAATAAGCGAGGGGCCCGGCATAGCCGAACCCCTCGCTTTGCGCGTAACGCGCTAGCGCAATGACTACTCGCCGGCGATGTTGACAGCCTTGTCCAGACCCTTTTCCAGGTCTGCCACTGCAGCCTCGACGTCGCCCTTGTCTACTGCCTTGCTTGCCTTCTTGGTCGCCCGCGAGAGCGCCTTGTCTATGTCGGTATCGACGGCATCGACGGCCACCGCCACGAGAGCAGCCTCACCATCGTCCAGGAACTCGCCGAGTGCCTTCATGTCCTTGCGGCTGATTCCGCCGGAGAAGTGACCGATTGCGCCGGCCACTATGCCCAGACCTGCACCTCCCGCGACGGCTGCACCGATTACTGCCATACCTGCGGGCGGGAACACCGCTCCGATAATCGCACCGGCCACGATGCCTACGCCACCGGCAACTTTGCCGGCGTGGGTGGTCTCGTGCACGTGCAACCGACCCTTGTCGTTGCGTGAGACCAGGGCTGCGGTGAGATCACGGATCTCGCCCGATGACTTGATCTGGCGCAGTGCCTCGAGATCGGCCTGTGCGTCCTCTTTGCTTGCGTAACTGGCCGCGTAGACCATGTACGTCTTATCCATGATTGTGTCCTTCCACGGGGGAATCCCCCGAATTGGGCAATTCATCTAATTGCCGTATCTAAGGCTAGTTGGTTGCCCCGTCAGCCGTCCAGGTCGTCGAGGTCGTCCAGCAACTCCGGGGAGGTGGGATCGAACCCTTGATCGTCCTCGAGTTCCAAATCCTCCGGATTGGTGCGCGATGTCATGAGCCGGAGCCTAGGTAAAAGGAAGTCTGAGTAGGTGGGCACCGGATGGCGTCCGAGTGAATATTCGATGACGCACCGACACGAAATAGCCCAAAAAGCAGGGATATCCCAATGTCTGGGAGTGGGGGTCCAGCACCCCCGGGACCATTGCCTCCATCGTGGCGCCCCATCGCCTGACCCGGTCGAGTGACGCCGCACCAACCCAAGTGGAGGGATCTCGTGAGTACTCGCAAGCTCATCGCTGAATTCGTGGGGACGTTCCTACTCGTCTTTCTTGCCGTCGGAACGGCCGTCTTCGGCATTGCCGCCGTGGTCGGTGTCGACGGCGGCGGCCCAGGTTCCGGCGTAGTCGGTGTCGCCCTTGCCTTCGGCCTCGTCCTGCTCGGCATCGCCTACGCCTTTGGTCCAGTCTCCGGCGCGCATGTGAACCCGGCCGTGACCTTGGCCATGCTCGTGGGCCGGCGGATGCCAGCCAGTGAAGCCATCGGCTATTGGATCGTTCAGTTTCTGGGTGCCATCGCTGCAGGTGGCCTGCTCAAGTTGTTCGTCAGCAGCTTCGGTGTTACCGACTACACCGGTGCACTCGGCACGAACAGTTACGACAACGGCGCCATCAACTTGGCGGGTGCATTCGTCATCGAGGCAGTGCTCACCGCAGCGTTTGTGCTCGTCATCTTGCTGGTCACCGAAAAGATCGCCGCTCCCGGCTTTGCCGGCATTGCCATCGGTCTGACCTTGACCCTGGTTCACCTGGTCGGCATTCCCCTCACCGGCACATCGGTGAACCCAGCTCGTTCGCTCGGCCCGGCTCTGTTCGAAGGCGGCGTAGCGATGCAGCAGGTATGGCTGTTCATCCTGGCACCGCTGGTCGGTGCGGTTATCGCTGTTGTCGTCTGGAAGTTGACGAAGACCAGCGACGAGGAAGCCCGTCGTCTGGTGGCTGGCGACGAGGCGTAAGAACGAAGCGTAAAAACGTATGTGAGCAACAGTGGGGCGGCCGACAAGCCGCCCCACTGTTGTTATCAGCCTGAATGCCAAACAGGCAGCTTCAAAGTCTGCTCACGAACGCAATGAGCACGGCTGCGCTTCCTGTCAGATAGAGCCCGACGATGAGGAACATGGCGCCGAGAATCGTGAAGTTGTGGCGCAACACGTAGTCAGAGACCTTGGCTAGGGCACCGCTATTTCGTCGACCCAGGACAACAGCGAGAACAACCGGTAGCCACAAGGTGGTGAAGACGAGTGCGTACAACAGCAGCAACGCCAATACCTGCCAGAGCACTCTCTCGCGAGATATCGCAATATCGTGCAGGGCGGGTAGAAGAAGTGCGAAACTCGTGAGCGACTTGCCATTCATTACCAAACCAAGGATGAAGAAGTCCCTCGGTGATCCATCCGTGGCTTTGCTCTTCAGGAAGTCTGCAGACTTCTGCTCAAGTCGGGGATGTGAGATCAGCAACCAGACCGCTGCTGCAAGGAACGCCAGCCCGATGATCGTCCGAATGCTGATTCCAAGAATGTCGAGCGAACCAGGTTCGGGCTTCGGCAATTGATTGAAGCCCAGGAAGACGAGGGCACCGAAGGCGAGCAAAGGAACTGCCGCTCCGACTGCAAACGCACGGGCTCTGGGCCACCAATGGGGTTGGCCGACGATAAGCAACTGCAGGGCGAACAGTCCAGGCCGGACAGCTGCTGCCAAACCCAAGGGAATGACAGTTACCAGCAAAGGCAGCATGACAAGGACCTACCGCTGTGGGAGGCGAGCCCAACGCGACTCTGCCTGAACCCGAACCTTGCCATCGGATTTCAAGGTGGCCGCAACAACCATGGAGGATTCCGTGCGCTCGGTGATCTGCGCATGTAATTCGCATGGATGTTCCAAAAAGGTAGGCAGCCGGTACCGCAACTGAAGTCCGGCGGTAACCCACAGATCCACTAACTCGCCCGTTTCGCTTGCCGAGTCGAGCAGAACGGCTGCCCCTGAATGACAATCCAGAATCGTCGCGATGATGCCTCCGTTCAAAGTGCCCATTCCGTTGCTGTGGGCTTCATCCGCCACGAACGTCGAAATCACTCCGTTCTCCGCCTCGAAACTTGTAAGCCTCAGGCCCTGGGGGTTCGCCTGCCCGCAGCCAAAGCAGGTGGACTCCGGGTAGAAGCGCTCTTGGATGCTGATCGGGCTCGGCGTCACGGCACAGCAGCCTAGTTAGTTGTGGCTCGCTTAAACACGCAGTCAGAATCAAGTGCCCGTGCCATCACCAAACGCAACCGGGCTTGACAGTTGGTGAACGTGAGAGTTGAGCCGTCTTCAGAGAGCTCACCGCGCAACACTCCGCTGCCACGATCAAAGCGACCCTGCTTTGCCCGCATGACCAGCTTGTCATCACGCACCGTTGCCACGAAGGGCATGCGAGGACCTTTTCGTCCATCGCGATACTCAAATCTGATCATTCCGGAATAGGACGACTCCACGCTCTTGCCCGGGGACATGGTCAGGAAATAGCCGATCCCGTTGTCTCTCAAAGAATGTGAGTCCCATCGACCTGATGTAAGTTCAGCCGCCTGCGCATGTCCTGCGATCGAGACCATCACAACGAGACTTACCAGCAACGAGGCTAGGCGGCGAGCGATCACACCGAAGTGTGTCACGGTCCTGGAATGGCGATACTTCAGGAGCAAGTTTGGTGTCTGCTCACGGACGCGCACTTCCAAAGTCATGGACGTCGGGGCGGAACCGGAGGTGCCACATCGCACGAACGTCCGGCTGGTCGCCCCGCAAAACGATCGGCTATCCAATCAACCGCTGCTGGCCCAGAGACGTGAGCGGCCTGCTCATGGTTGACGTCACCCATCCACAGAAAACTCACCGTCGAGCCACCCTCGCACCACTGCTCTTGGATCATTGCGTTCGGCCATGGCAGCACAACTTCATCCGCTGTTCCTTGAGCAATGAACACCGGCATGTCCGCTGGCATCACCGGGGGCGTCTGGTCGAGCATGGCGTCGCTCCACGCCTGATCGGTAAGTGGGTTCACGGCGAAGATCTGCTGCCCAAACTTCTCACGGGCCAGCGCCTCAAGGCCCGACTCCTTAATGCATTCGGTTGCCAACCGTGCGCTCGCACTACGCCCCGCTCGGGAAAGAATCGAGTCAACCGGAAGGTTCGGGTAGTAGGTGGGCCAGGACTCCACGAGATCGGAGCCGATCACCCATCCCACAGCCGTATCCCATTGCGCCGAAGCGATCTCTGAGAGGTTCAACGCCGGTGCTGCCGCCGCAACGCCCACCAATTCCAGCTCGGGTGCGTATTGCGGACCCAGGTGCCCTGTCCAGATGGACGCGTGACCACCCTGGGAGTGCCCGAAAGTTGCATACCTGTTGCCTGCTGCTGCTTCGGGCATCTTCTGCGCCGCGCGCACCGCGTTCACCACATCGCGCACTTCGGACTGCGCGATCAGGTACTGATTCGGACCGGGCGTCCCCAACCCGACGTAATCGGTCGCCACGATGACCCAGCCCTGGTCCATCATCGGGCCCACGAAAGTGAACATGTCCGCTGTTGGATTCTTCGAACGAGACGGAACGCACGCATCACCCATACCCAAGGTGCCGTGCTCCCACGCCACAACCGGCCTACCTCCCGGTGGCGCTGGCGCATCGGGGATGAAAATCATTCCGCCCGTCACTGCTCGCGTTCCATCGGGTCGCTCGGATACATACAAGATGCGTTGCGCCGATCCACCCGCTACCTCAATATCCAACGGTTCAGCGCGGACAACTGTTCCGAGTTCACTCGGAATCGGATCCGGTGGCGCGTAGAACGGATCGAGGCTGGACTGCATGGTGCGATTCTCCTCCCAGTTCGCTCCGAACGTGGCAATACCGATCAAGGCGGCGGCAGCGATGAGTGCAACCGTGACAAGGCCGACCACTCGGAAGAAGCGCATGAACGGCACCCTATGGCTCCGCTGCTAGTAACCATCTGGCCACCGCAGTTTCGGAGAACTATGCAACCTATTTGCCAAATGGGATTCCTACTGTTGTACTCGCTCAGTGAAGTCTCCAGGCGCCGTCCTTTCCATGGTTGTTGGATTCCTACTCGCTGCAGGTATTGCGAACCCAGCGCTTGCTCAAGACGAGGTTGCCGCAACCGAGCCTTCGTACCTATTCGTGTTCGATGGCGAAGACGCTCAACTCAAACAGGTCAGCGGGAAGGCAGATACTTTCGAGTTGACCGTTCCCACACGAGGCAGGGGTCATTTGGTGACCTGGTTTACGGATCGACCCGTGCGAGATGTCGGTCACACCACGATGAAGAACTTCGTAGGTTTGTGGCAGCAAGACGGCGACGACGGTTTCGCAGAGAATCCACCGAACGTAGCGATCTCTTTCAACCAGAGGACTGTCATTGCCACGATGGACGAGCCGAAACTCATTCGAACACGAAAGGGTGGCCAGGCGCTCAGGTCCACGATGACGTTGGTGAAGGGCGAGGCGCTCACCACGTTGCTGCAAGAGAACGAAAACCTGGCGGCTCAAGTGAAGCGAGCCTCCAGCAACACGATTCGAGGCACAAGAAGGCTTCCTGCTGTAAGCGTCTTCGTCGACTCAGCTCAATCGCCTTATAGCGATTCCAGCAGTCACAATGACGACCCCCGTCCTGACTCCAGTGATGAAGATGACGACCACGAACAACCTCCCGACGAGACGCAAGAGGAGACGGATAATTCGTAGTTCCTGTTATTTGAGTTTGCGTGTTCACCTCCACACACCAGCGAAGGGGTCCATCCATGTTGAAGACTGCAGTAGTTTCAGGAGCCGTTGGCGTTCTTCAACTGACTGCAGCCATCGCCCCACCTGCAGCCGCTCGCATGATCGATCGTGTGGGACAGGTCTGTGGGGAAGCACTTGTCACTGCGAAGATGCAACAAGAGGACGGCAAGGTTCTTCATCGAATGAACCGCACGACCGACCGCAACTTCGCCTTCGACGTGTGGCGTTACGTGCCCCGCAGCGCTAATCAGATTGACATCCGCCTGTCTGGTCCGTCCGGCCAGGAATGTTCGATCAAACTCGCTGCTAAGTAGAACTGGCTAGGAGTGGTCGGCCGTGACTCGCATTCGACTTGTTGCCGCGATCACTACAAGCTTCGTCGTTGGAGCCATCGCCGGAGCTGGGTCACTGTGGCTCGTGCAGGAGAACCGTCCGTCTTCCCTCGAACCCACTCGCCGTGGACCGGCCAACGCCACAACCTTCCTTGACCACCCCCCAAGGTTCGGATGAGGTCACATATGACCCGAGCATGGTGACCATCGAGTATCAGGTCATCACCGACGGAATGAGCGTCACGCATCTGTCCTACGTAGACGTTGTCGATGGCGCTCCGGTGATGATCGAAAGCCTGGGATCCCCGCCACCCTTCGCGCACGTGATCCAACTCCCGAAAAGCGACAGTTTCGATCTAGGCAAGCTCTCGGTCACTGGCATGGGTGCGGCTACCTCAACCACAACCACGTGCACGCTCAAGGTCGATGGCGAAGTAGTGGCCCGCCAAAGTGCTACAGGCACTTACGGACTGGTGAATTGCGCTGTCAGCGACGCAAGTAACGACACTTAGGGCGCTACCTCGATTAAGCGGGCCTAGCTTGCGGCGAAGTCAGAGTCTGAGAGGGACGACCCTGTGGGACGTGGATTGACGATTACGATGGATAACAACGGCAGGTGCTCCGTGCGTGCCGCGATCTGACGGGGCGACTGAGATCCCTGGTGATGTCTCCAGGTTCTCGCCGATGCCTAGCGCTTGCGCATGTCCAGTGTGAGCGTAAGCAGATCCTGATTCGGTGAGGTGTAACCGAAAACCAGATGATCATCGTCAATGTTGAGTTTGCCGGTGTACGTACCCTCTGAATCCAGACCCGATATGTAGAGCACCTCACCGGCCTCGTCGTCTTCGGTTGCATAGACCGAGAGCGTCATTGGCTTCGGCGCAGACCACTTTTCTTTCGCAGATGGGCGGTACTGCCACGTGCCACGAGCATTGCTGCCTTTGGTCTTGGTAATGACGATCTTCTCTTGCCCGCTCTCGTAGCCGGACGTTGAGTAGCCGCTGTAGGTGCCGATCCAGGTCCCCTTCAGCGGTGAGGCGGCGGCATCGTTACCGGCGTGTACAGCAGGGGCAAACAGTCCGATGCCGATCATGGCAATGACCGCCGTCAGGACGGTGATGAGGGGGGGTCGTCTGGTGGATGTCATCGCTACTCCCTGGTGAGTGGTCTAGGCGAAGGCTGCCACACCGTCATGTTCTGGGCCTGTTGCCTCTTGTCGATGAGTTGGTCGATATTCGGTTTCTACTCACGGACTTCCGCCGAGTCCGATGGGATCGCCCATCTGACACCTATCCTGGGAAGTCAGTGTCACAACCGTGAACCTGAGCCCGATGTGTCAATGTTAGGAAATTGCCGTGCGAAAACGATCAGTGCTTACAACATTCGTGAGCGCGGCGGTGGTATCGACCGTTCTTGCTGCACCGATGCAGGTATCAGCAGTTCATGCGACGACGCACCCGATCGTGATCGCAGTCGAAGCTCCTCTGTCTGGACCCCAGGCCGCCAACGGCAAGGACATGCTGCGCGGTGTTCGCCTCGCTGCACGTCAGGCCAATGCGAACGGTGGAGTCCTCGGTCGGCAGGTGGAGGTGGTGCCGGTAGACGATAAGGCCAACCCCGATCTGGCTCGTGCGAGTGTGCAGAAGGCAGCCAAGGCCGGTGCCGTTGCCGTGATCGGCCCGTACAACTCCTCCGTCGGAGTAGCGAATCTCCCGCTCTACCTCGATCGCAGGATCGTCCCGGTGCACATGACATCATCGAACGACACCGACGGCCAGGGAGTGACGGTCCAGCCGAAAAATGACCAGATCTCGCCCGTCGAGTTCGCCTTCGTAAAGGCGTCGAGCGCTGCGTCTGTTGCAATGCTCGTGGACCCATCGCTCTACACGCAGGAAATGGCCGACCGACTCACAGACGATCTGTTGGCAGACGGAGTGGCGGTGCGCCAGATCCCGATCATCGAAGGCCAGGCGGACTACACCGCCGAGGTCAGCGATGCCTTGGCGTCCGATCCCGATCTGATCTACGTGAGCACGTACTTCCCCGAAGGCACCAAGATCGCGGTAGCCCTCGAGGCGGCTTCAGCAGGTTCTGCAACTGACCCCACCTGCCTGATGGGTCTGGCGAATGTCGATCCGGGCTTCATCGCCCAGACCTCACTTACGCAGGCGCAGCGCTGCTCATTCAGTGGCATCCCCACAGCGGCACAGATGCCCGGTGCGCGGGCTGCGAAGTTCGTCAAGGAGTACCGCTCTGCGTTCGACAAGGAGCCGGGTGTGTGGGGCATCTTCACCTACGACTCCGCTAACGTGCTCTTCGCTGCGATAGAGCAGGCCGGAAGCACTGCGTTCGCACCCGTGCTGAAGAACGTCCAAAAGACCAAGGACTTCGCAGGCGCAACCGGCACGATCACAATCGATCCACTTACCGGAAATCGCCGGGTGGTACCGGTATACATCCTCACGGTCGATAATCGGAACAACTTTATTGTCGATCAGCTGCAGTCCGATGCCCGACGTTTGGTGAACAAGATGTGGACGCTTGCACAGAACAACGACGAAGCCGGCCTCGAAGCATTCATCAATCCGCAATTCCAAGCCCAAGACGCCGACCAGCCTCGATGGAACAAGCAGCAATTCGTAGACATTCTGGTGAATCAAGAGGAGTTGAGTTCCTACACGCTCAGCGATCTGCGTGCTACACGTTCGGGTTCGACCATTGTGGTGACCTATACCGCTGCGGCATCACAGATCGTTGAAGGAAAGCAACTTTCGGGCGCACCGAAACCGCGAATGACGGTTTTCGTGCAGTCGCCGACCACGGGGGACTACTCAGTCATGTCGCACTCGAGTTTCAACGTGGTAGCCACCCAGAATTGAGCAAACTCCTGCGAGTGGACGCGCCTTGCTATGCGTGAGATGGGTGCCGTTACACGCTATTGGGTCAAACCGGGGAGGAATTTCGCACGAGACGTGAGAATCGAACCGACGGCATTTGCGAGCAGTAGCAGTCCGAATATGCGCGTGATGACGTCAATGCCCTCGTCGCGAAGGAACTTTCCGACGGGATTTGCGAACAGCAAAAGCACCACGGAAATGACGCTCAGGAAGATGATGGCGATGTCTTTGAGGATGACCTCGCTCGGATCCGACTCTCCTAGCGCGATGACGACAGCCATCGCACCGGGACCCGCCAGCCAGCCGGAAGGCGTCCATTTCGATTGCGAAGTTGGTGAGGATCAAGTCCCCAAGGAAGAACGCCGTGAGGAGGATTAGGAACTCACTGCCTACTGATTTTCGATTCCAGTGGATCGCCGTGTTTTGCGAATTGTGCTGCACCCATGACGACCTCCGAAGGTGCCACGAATCGAAAGCGCACCTGCGGATACGTTCTCACTAGGCCCGCGCTAGCCGAAGCCTGTCACCACATATTCGGCTACGCGAGCAGCAGGCAAGGCAGCGCCACCTAAATGGCTTATCCTGAATGGGTGACCACCACGCATTCGGACACTGAATTTGCCGACGAGGCGGGTGAACGGATCCAGCAGGCGTTCGCCCTTTGCTCATTCGCTTCGGAACTCGTGGGCAAGGCCAACGACGAATGACTTTCGATCCATCCCGAATCTTCGAGACTCTGGATCGCCATGGGGTTGACTACCTCACTATTGGAGCCTGGGCCGTCATAGCCCACGGATACGTTCGAGCTACCGCGGACATCGATTTCGTGGCACGAGTCGATGAGGAGAACATGGCGCGCTTAGCTGCCGCTTTGAAGGAACTCAACGCGCGACTTCGCGGCGTAGATGCGGATAAGTTGGACATCGATCCCCAGGATCCACGCGTACTCATCACCGGTGCGTCATTCACCATGGACACCGATGCAGGGCCCCTCGATTTCCTCAACGACGTTCCTGGTGCTGCCGACTACGACGACATGAGATCGCGTGCCCGTCAAGCGAATGCCGGTGGCGTCACTGTGTGGGTGGTCGGTTACGAAGATCTGCTTCGGATGAAGGAAGCTTCGGGCCGAGAACAAGACCTACTCGATATCCATCAACTGCGCGACAACCGGCCATCATCGCAGTGAATCCCAACATTCTGCGTGGAGCCGCCTCGGGGATTTGAACCCCGGACCTACGCATTACGAGTGCGTTGCTCTACCCCTGAGCTAAGGCGGCCTACTCGCCAGGCGAGCCTGAGAATGTTACCGGGGCGCCCTTTCATGGCTTCGCGGCCCGGGTTTGAAAGCAATCTGGCCTCAACTCGTGCTGCGAAAGCGGCGTAACCGAAGGCTGTTCGTGACCACAAAGACCGATGAAAAGGCCATCGCGGCACCGGCGATCATCGGATTGAGTAATCCTGCGACGGCCAGTGGGATAGCGGCAACGTTGTAGGCGAAGGCCCAGAACAAGTTGCCCTTAATCGTGGCCAGAGTCTTTCGCGAGAGCCTGATCGCATCCACGATGCTGCGCGGGTCTGAACGCATCAGCGTGATGTCGCTGGCTTCGATCGCCACATCCGTTCCCGATCCCATGGCCATTCCCAAATCCGCCTGCGCGAGAGCAGCGGCGTCGTTGACTCCATCACCCACCATCGCCACGCGTTGGCCTCCGGCCTGAAGCTCTTTGACGATCGCGATCTTGTCCTCTGGGAGAACGTCGGCTCGGACGTTGTCGATGCCGAGTTGCTTCGCTACTGCGTGGGCTGCTGCGTTGTTATCTCCTGTGACCAGAACTGGATGCAGACCGAGCGCCTTGAGGTCTTCGATCGCTTGCTTGCTTGTGGGCTTGATCGCGTCGGCTACGGCGATCGCGCCAAGGAAGTTTCCGTCGGCTGCTGCGGCGATCACCGTTTGACCTAGTTCCTGGTGCTGCTGGATCCAGGTCATTGACGTTGGGGGAATCGCGATCGACCACTCATCGGTCAGCCATGGGGGGCGCCCAGCCACGATCGCCTGTCCGTCCACCACACCTTGGACACCGCGACCCTGGGTGCTGGAGAACGACTCAACAGGTGCTGGTGAGTCGATGGCCGCGGCGATCGCTTGACCAATGGGGTGTTCGGAGGCCGCTTCGACTGCAGCGACGAGAGCGAGGACATGGTCGCTGTTGTGGTTGTCCGCTGGGAGAATGTCGACCACCGTCATGCGGCCCTCGGTGAGCGTTCCGGTCTTGTCCAAAGCGATTGCTTCGATGCGCCGGGTGGCTTCGAGGATCTGCGGACCACGAATCACGATTCCCATCTGCGCACCGCGTCCAGTCCCCACGAGTAGCGCGGTGGGAGTTGCCAGTCCGAGGGCGCAGGGGCAGGCGATGATCAACACAGCAACGGCAGCCGTGAATGCGAATGCAACCCCGGCACCGACGGCAATCCACACGATGACCGTTGCTATGGCGATGACGATGACGATCGGCACGAACACTGCGGAGATCCGATCGGCGAGCCGCTGAACTGGCGCTTTCTGCGTCTGCGCTTCCTCGACCAGGGCCGCGATGCGAGCCAGGTGGGTGTCAGCACCGACCCGGGTCGCGCGGATGACTAATCGTCCGTTGGTGTTGATGCCGGCGCCCACAACATCGTCGCCAGGTTTCACTTCAACCGGAACTGGTTCTCCGGTCAGCAAGGACATGTCGACTGCTGAGTTCCCGTCGATCACTTCGCCATCGGTCGCGACCTTCTCTCCCGGTCGAACCACGAATTCATCACCCACCGCGAGCTGTTCGATAGGAAGCCGTTGCTCTTTTCCGTCGCGGATGACCGAGACGTCTTTCGCGCCCATAGACATCAGCGCGGTGAGGGCCTGACTGCTTCGCTGCTTGGCTCGGGCTTCGAAATAGCGGCCGAGCAAGATGAAAGTAGTGACCGCCGCAGCGACCTCGAGGTAGATCTCACTGGTGCCACCACCTTGCGTGGGAAGCAGATGGAATGCCATGCGCATACCCGGCTCACCGGCACCACCGAAGAACAGCGCGTACAGCGACCAGATGAATGCTGCGCCCACACCCATGGACACGAGCGTGTCCATCGTGGCGGCACCGTGCTTCAGGTTTGTCCACGCGGCACGGTGGAACGGAAGCGCTCCCCACACCACCACCGGAGCAGCCAGCGTGAGGCTCAGCCACTGCCAGTAATCGAACTGCAGCGGTGGGATCATCGCCAGCAGTACCACGGGAATCGTTAGAACCGCACTGATCGTCACGCGGCTTCGAAGCTCGCGGACCTCGGAGTCCTCGCCTTGTTCCTCGAGCTCTGCTTGCTGCTTCTTCGGCTCAGTTGCGGTGTAACCGGTCGCTTCGACGGTGGCGATCGCCTCGGCAGCGGTCATACCTTCAGGAAGTGCCACGTGCGCTCGTTCGGTGGCGTAATTGACGGTGGCCACTACACCGGGGATCTTGTTGAGTTTCTTCTCCACGCGTGCGGCGCACGAGGCACACGTCATCCCACCGATGTCGAGATTGACTTCGGTTGCGAGTTGCGTGGGAGTACTCATGTGTGGCTCGTTCCTTCTATGCGACGACTTCGTAGCCGGCTTCGTCGACCGCGGCCTTGACCTGATCAAGATCCAAAGGGTCGGTACTTGTGACACTCACGGTCGAATCTCCACCCTCAACAAGGTCGATTGATACGTCAGTGACGCCCATGATGGTGAGCATTTCCTCGGTAACCGCGTTGACGCAGTGCCCGCAGGTCATGCCGCGAACGGTGTAGGTGGTGGTTGCCATGGTTGTTTCTCCTTCGCTTCGATCAGCTCTTAACGAGGCGGGCGACCGCCTCGGATGCTTCCTTGATCTTGTGGTCGGCAACGTCGCCGCCTTCCACCATTGCATGGGCTACGCAGTGGCCCAGGTGATCTTCAAGTAGCAACAGTGCTACCGACTGCAGTGCCTTGGTGGTGGCTGAGACCTGGGTGATGACGTCGATGCAGTAGGTGTCGTCCTCGACCATGCGCTGCAAGCCTCGCACCTGGCCTTCGATCCGCTTGAGCCGCTTAACGAGCGCTTCCTTATCCGCGGTGTAACCCGCCATGGCGCCTCCTCCCGTTTGCTGATACCCCTAGGGGGTATATGAAGAGAGTAACTGCCTCAGGAGCAGACGAGGTCGGGTGGGGGTAATTCGCCGGCGAGCAGGTAGGCATCCACCGTTCGATCCACGCACCCCGAGCCCTTTTGGTAGGCGGTGTGGTTGAAGGCGTCCCAGGTGACCAGATGGCCGTTGGTCAGGGACCTCGCGAGGTCGATTCCCCACTGGTGCGGGGTGGCAGTGTCGCCCGCGGTGGAGACCACCAGGATCGGGGCAGAGCCATCCGCAGTCACGTTCGAGATGCGCTCGCTGGCCGGTGCTGGCCAGTCCGCGCACACCAGCATTCCCCACGCCAGAGCCGGACCGAAGGTGGGCGCGTCGATGCTCCATTCCTGCGCCAGACGCTGCGCATCCTGCGGCGTTCCCTTGTACGGCATGTCTGCGCAGCAGACCGCGTAGAACGCATCAGTGGAGTTATCGAGATATCGACCGTCCTGGCCGCGGTTCACGCGTTCATCGACAAGCGCGAGGAGTGCGGTGCCGTCGTCGTTGTTTACCGCTTCACGGACAGCTTGTTGCAGCCGCGGATAGTCAGTTTCGGGGAAATAGAGGAAAGACAAGAACCGCGTAACTGCCCAAAGACTCGGTGAGTTCCCTGTCGCTTCGCGTTGCCAGTGGTTGTTCGTCGAGGCGACAGCCAGGAAAGCACGCAGTTGCACCGCCACCTCCTCGGATGCTCCTGTGAAAGGACAACTTCCGGATTCAGCGCAGTAGTTCGCGAAGTTATTTACTCCCTGTTCGAACGGCCACCGCCTGGCCGTAGGTGACCTCCTCTTGGCTCAGACTCGACAGGCAGCGCGCCATCGAGCACCATTCGACCCACCTGCTGCGGGAACAACTCGGCATAGGTGGCTCCGATCGATGTTCCGTACGATTTGCCAAGGTAGTTGAGCACCGGTTGGCCGAGCAGCCACGCGAACGATGTCCATGTCGCGAGCGGTGCTGACGGTATCCATGTGCTGCCAGATATCGCTTGCGTTCTCTTCGCAGGCTTGCGCGACGGACATGGAATCCTCGATGAGCTGTTGCTGCTCTTGTGGTGTGTCCGGTGTGCCATCGGCGGCGAAGATCTCGTCGATCTGACTGTCGGTCAGACACTCCACCGGCTCACTGCCACCCACGCCGCGCGGATCCACACCGACGATGTCGAATGAGTCTCGGATGGCCGGCGAAACGATGAAGTCCGCGGCCTTCGCATAATCGAAGGCACTCCCCCCGGGACCACCAGGGTTGACGAAGAGCGCACCGATCGACTCCTCGCGTGCCGGAATCATGGTCATGGACAACTCGATGGTGCCTGCTGCGGAATCTTGGTAGTCGAGCGGAACTTCCACACGAGCGCACTCAGCATTGCCGCAGTTGCGCCAGTTGATCTCTTGTTCGTAGAAGGAGGCAAGTGGATCGCCAGGCTCCGCGGTGGTCTCGATCGGCTCGGGGGTTGCCGGTGGGGTGGGCTCGGGAGAACTCGAGCAGCCAGAGAGCGCAAGGGTGGCAATGGCGGCGCCTGCCAGCAGTGAGGTGTGACGGGCGCGCATAGCGGACACGGTAAGACGTAACCTCTTCTCGTGGCTCGATCGGGTAAGGACGACTCAAAGGCAGGCGCCGAGTTGGCTGCCGCTGTCGAAGCCGGCCTGCGTAAGGGCCTTGATCTAGTCGATGCCTTTCGGGGCACCCCTGCCGGTCGTCGTGAGTTGGCGCGAGAGTCCAAGCGAACCGAGACCGAAGCCCGCAGGGCCAAGAACGCGCACTCCTTTCGGCGCGCGCAGGCGCAGATCATGACGATCGGTGGAACCGCCGTGGGCGCATCGGCCGGAACGATCGGCGTGATCGACGTGGTGGCCACCGGTCCTGGTGGCATCGGGTGGTTCATCGTCTCCGGGCTCGGTGCGGTGGCCGCAGTGATCGGTGGTCGCAAATGGCGCCGGCTGGCCCCGTTCACGGCTCTGCCCACGATTCCATCCCCTCCGGTGTTGGTTCGCCGCGGAGCGATCGGTCACGACTCGGTTGCTCGCTACACGGCAGTGCGCGTGCAGACAGTGCAGGTAATCCGAGCGATCGAACCACTGCATGCCGGTGCGGCGGTGGAAATCCGTTCCGCCGATGCCCAGGTTGCGCCCACGCTGAATGCACTTGCCGACCGGCTACGGGTTCTCGATGAGATGACGCGTCAGATGCCCGGTTCGCTCGCCGCAACGCAAGCGCAGCAGGCAGCGCACTCGGTTAGCAAGCAACTAGACCACGGATCGGCTGGGTACGACGCTCCTGTTGGCTGCAGCCGCTCGGCTCCTTGCTGAACCGGATATGAGTTCCCCGGTGAGTCAGGTGCTCGAACCCGCATCATCGGCGCTCATCGCGTATGCGCACGGACTGCAGGCAGCCTCGCGCATCTAGTTGCTTGCCAGCTACCGCGCGTAAACCGACTGAACGCTGGGGTCCTTGATTTGAACCATCGCAGCTTCGACCACAGTGCGCGGGCTACCTCCCGCGAAGAGCACGATGCGTTCATGCTCGAGGGCCTCGAGGCGGCGGACCGTCTGCTCCAATGATGATGCAGCCGCCATCTGTTCAACCTGGGATCGCAACTCCTCGTTGATGAGTGGGGCTTGCGCATGGGACTGCACGATCAGAACGTCTCGGAACAAACCGATCAGGTCCACGAGGACACGGTCCACCTCATCGACCACCAATCTCTTTCGTCTGCGCTTTTGATCCTTGGCAAGATCCTTGGCTTCAGCATCGTGGCTTCGCTTCATAGCGCCGGTCAGTCGGGTCACGCCCTCGGCATAGAAGCGGGCCTTGAGCATTTCGTCTTCTCGGGCATCAAGACGATCAGATCGCGCATCGGCCACGGCAGATGCGGCATCAAAAACCTCCCCGGCTACCGAAACGCACGACGGAAGGTCCCGCAGATTCACCGGAGCACGCAAGCACTGCTGTCGGCGCTCGCGCGTGGCGGTATCGGTAGCAAGAGCACGGGCTCGACCGATGTGACCTTGGGAGGCGCGCGCACAGAACCTTGCGGTGGTCTCATCTACGCCGCACTCACGGATCAACATGCGAGCGATTTCGTCTATCTCCGGTGTGCGCAGCCCCACATGCCGAACGCGAGAAACGATGGTGGGCAATACATCATCGCGACTAGGTGCGCACAAAATCCAGACCGTGTGCGGGGTTGGCTCTTCCAGAGATTTCAGTAGGTGGTTTGCGGCTCGATCGTTGAGTCGGTCGGCATCTTCAATAACGATCACCCGCCACAGCCCACTCATCGGCGACTGCGCCGCCATTTGAGTAAGGGGTCGGACGTGATCGAGCACTATCTCCGTGCCCTCGGGGATTTCGACGTGAACGTCGGGATGGCCGCCGAGGGCTGCCGTCCGACACGCTTGGCATTGATTGCAGCCGCCTTCGTCGCACACCAACGCCGCCGCGAAAGTGGTCGCAGCAAGTGATCGTCCCGAACCCGGCGGTCCGGTGATGAGCCACGCGTGCGTCATTGCCGGACCCGGCTCACCGCGTGTGAGCTTCTCGGCATCGGCCACCGCGGCTTGGAGAGTGGCGATGGCTTCGTCTTGGCCGATCACCTCGGACCAACTCACTACGCGATTCCCAACAGACCGGCCACTCGCCTGCGAATCTGTTCGGCGATCGAGTCCTTGTCTTGATTGGCGTCGATCACCAAATAGCGTTGCGGATCGGACCCAGCGATATCGATAAACGCCTGACGTACTCGTTGGTGGTAACCGATCGGTTCGGATTCCAAACGATCCGGGGACTGAACGCGCGATAGCCCGACGGTGGGATCCACGTCAAGTAACACAGTGAGATTGGGCACGAGATCCTGCGTTGCCCACAGGCTGAGATTGCGCACATAGTCCGCGCCGAGGTTGCGCCCGTATCCCTGGTAGGCAACCGAGGAATCGAGGTATCTGTCGCAGACAACGATCGCGCCGGACTCGAGTGCCGGGCGGATCACCTGGGCGGCATGCTCACCGCGCGCTGCGGCGAACAGCAGTGCCTCGGCGCGGTCGGTGAGCCCGGTGTATTCGTTGCTGAGTAACACGGTGCGGATGGCCTCACCTGCGGGAGTACCACCAGGTTCGCGAGTCCGGACCACCGTTTGTCCGTGTGATTGCAGCCACTGCGCCAGTAGTGCTTCCTGGGTGGACTTGCCCGCGCCTTCACCGCCCTCGAAGACGATGAACGAACCCGCCATGGTCAACTCGCTTAGCTCAGGTGGTCGAGCTACTCGCGCCGGCCTTGGCGCGGGTGGACTTCTTTGTGGTCTTCTTTGTGGTCTTCTTAGCCGCCTTCTTTGCCGGCCGTTTCGCCGTCTTCTTGACCGGACCGCGGGCTCGTCGTTCGGCAATCAGATCGCTGGCCCGCTCGATGCTGACAGTCATCGGGTCGTCGACCACGCGAAGCGTCGCGTTCGTTTCACCGTCGGTTACATAAGCGCCGAAACGTCCTTCTCGAACAACGATGAGGCGACCGGATGTTGGGTCAGTACCGACCTCGCGCAACGGCGCCGCGGCCTGACCGCGCCCGCGTCGTTGCTTGGGTTGAGCGAACAGTGCGAGCGCCTGCTCCAACGTGACAGCAAAGATCTGCTCTTCGCTTTCCAACGAACGCGAATCCGTGCCTTTGGTGAGGTAGGGGCCATAGCGACCGTTTTGCGACTTGATTTCTTCCCCATCGCTGGGATCCACACCTACGATCCGAGGCAGGCTGAGCAACTTCAGCGCGTCTTCGAGGGTGACGGTGCTTGGCTTCATGTCCGCAAACAACGAGGCCGTCCGGGGCTTAGCCGACTTCGGTGACCCCTCGGGCAGCACTTCGCTCACGTACGGTCCGAAGCGCCCGGATTTGGCAACGATGGCGTTTCCGGTTTCTGGGTTTGTTCCAAGTTCACGATCACCCGATGGCTCTGCGAGCAGTTCCTCGGCCTTTTCGGCAGTGAGTTCGTCTGGAGCAAGACCAATGGGGATGTTCGCACGTTCCTCACCACGTTCCACATAGGCGCCATAGCGACCAACCCGCAAATGGGCATCGCTGTTGTTGATCGGGAAGGTGGCGATACCGCGTGCGTCGATCGCGCCGAGATCCTCGGTGAGGCTCTTCACGCCCGGGAAATCGCCATTGACGCTCTGGCCACCCCGCCAGAATGCCTCCAACTGCTGCACGCGATCGATCTCGCCACTTGCGACCATGTCCAGAACGTTCTCCATATTCGCGGTGAAGTCGTAATCGACAAGCGCCGAGAAGTGTTCTTCGAGAAGGCGAATTACCGCGAACGCGGTGAAGCTCGGAACAAGTGCGGAGCCCTTCTTCCAGACGTAGCCGCGGTCGAGGATCGTGGACATGATCGACGCATAGGTTGAAGGACGCCCGATGCCGAGCTCCTCGAGTTTGGCCACGAGGGAGGCTTCGTTATAGCGGGCTGGCGGCTTGGTGGCATGGCCCTCGGCCGTGAGCGATTGCGCATTGACGACCTGCCCTTCAGAGAGGGTGGGAAGCTCACGTTCGTCGTCGTCGTTCGATACATCTTTCAACGCAGCCATGAAGCCGGGGAATGTTATGACAGTCCCCGAAGCGGTGAATTGCACTTCACGCCCATCGGCAGTTGTTGCGTCGAGCTTCACGGTGGTGGTTGCAGTTTGCGCATTGACCATCTGCGAGGCAACCGTGCGCTTCCAGATGAGGTCATAGAGCGCGAACTCATCGCCCACGAGTTCCCCCGCAACCTCAGCAGGGGTGCGGAAGACATCACCGGAAGGCCGAATGGCTTCGTGCGCTTCCTGCGCGTTTTTGACTTTGCGGTCCCATCGCCGCGGCTCATCGGGAACATACTCAGCGCCATACAGCGCACGGGCCTGATTGCGTGCGGCATTGATGGCTTGCTCGGACAAGGTGGTGGAGTCGGTACGCATATACGTGATGTACCCGTTGTCGTACAAAGACTGCGCAACTCGCATGGTGCGCTGGGCGCCCCAACGCAACCGACCCGATGCCTCTTGTTGCAACGTGGAAGTCATGAATGGAGCCTTCGGCTTCTTGGACGCGGGCTTTTGCACCACGGAAGCGACCGTGAAGCTCTTGCCATCGAGTGCTGCAACGAGGCTGCTCGCCGTCTGCTCATCGAGTTGAACAGCACCCTCGCGAGAGAGCTGACCGGATTCATCGAAGTCGGCACCGGTGGCGACCTTTGCCTTGTCGATGCTGGTCAAGCGCCCAGGGAAGGGTCCGGGCAGGAAGTCTGCGTCGATGCCCCAGTACTGGGCGGCGGTGAACGCGATGCGTTCGCGTTCCTTGTCCACCACCAACCGAACGGCCACCGATTGCACCCGACCTGCGGACTTAGCCTCCCGGCCGATTTTCTTCCACAGCACCTCCGAGACGGGATAGCCATAGAGCCGGTCCACAACGCGGCGAGTTTCTTGCGCATCGACCAAACGCATATCGAGTTCGCGGGGGTTGCGCACCGCTTCGCGGATCGCCTCGGGGGTGATCTCGTTGAAGACCATTCGCTTGAAGGGAACCTTGGGCTTGAGGACTTCAAGCAGGTGCCAGGAGATCGCTTCGCCCTCGCGATCCTCGTCGGTGGCCAGCAGCAACTCGTCGGCGTCTTTCAAGGCTGCCTTGAGCTCCTTGATGGTTGCCTTCTTGGAATCGTGGATGACGTAGAAAGGTTGGAAAGCATCATCGACATTGACCGCGAGCTTCGCCCAGGGCTTTTTGCGGTCCTCAACAGGAATTTCCGAGGCCTTGGATGCCAGGTCCCGAACGTGACCAACCGACGCCAAGACGGTGTATCCGTCGCCGAGGTAACCGGCGATCTTTTTCGCCTTAGCCGGCGATTCGACGATCACCAATGTGTTGTCCGGCACCTACGTTTCCTTCCCGTCTTTGGGTGGACCTTTCGGCAGGTCCCCCGATCAGCGGCGGAGTCTGACGGTAGGACACCCGCCGTTGTCAACTTCGCACCGCCCCCGGAAACGACAACCGCCCGGGCATTCCCCGTAGGGGAATGGCTGACCCGGGCGATCGTCCGAATATCGGAATGCGCTTCTGACGTTCGCAAGTCCTAGGCGTTGGCCGTCTCCTGATCGCCGACCGCGATCGGGCGCCGCTTGGAGATGATCACCGCGATCACCACGATCGCGGTGGCGGTCAGGGCGATTACCCAACGGAGCGTCGGGTTAGCGCCATCGCCAATGCTCAAAGAGACGACCGCGGGAGCGACCAACAGCGCGACCAGGTTCATCACCTTGATGAGCGGGTTGATAGATGGGCCAGCGGTGTCCTTGAAAGGATCGCCCACGGTGTCGCCGATGACGGTGGCCGAGTGCGCCTCGGAGTTTTTGCCACCGAAGTGACCATCCTCCACGAACTTCTTGGCGTTGTCCCACGCGCCACCGGAGTTGGAGAGGAACACAGCCATGAGAACGCCGGTCGCGATGGTGCCAGCGAGGTACGCACCGAGCGCACCCACGCCGAGGCCGAAGCCGACGGCAATCGGGGTAAGTACGGCAAGCAGACCAGGGGTGATGAGTTCGCGCAGCGAATCGCGGGTAACGATGTCCACGACCTTGCCGTACTCGGGCTTGGTTGTGCCCTCCATGATCCCGGGGATCTCACGGAACTGGCGACGAACCTCGAAGATCACTGCGCCAGCAGCACGAGAGACCGCGTTGATCGCCAGACCGGAGAACAAGAACACCACGGCCGCACCGATGATCAAGCCAACAAGGTTGGCCGGATTGGCAACGTCCAAGATCCCGTAATACTGGATCTGGTCAGCAACATCGGCGATCGTTGTGTTCAACGTGGCCGAGGTCTTCTCAGCCGCACCGAACACGGCTTCGCGGTACGCGCCGAACAGCGCGGTAGCTGCGAGCACCGCCGTTGCGATCGCAATGCCCTTGGTGATGGCCTTGGTGGAGTTGCCCACGGCGTCGAGACGGGTGAGAATCGCTGCACCTTCACCCTCAACATCTCCAGACATCTCCGCGATGCCCTGGGCGTTATCCGAGACCGGGCCGAAGGTATCCATCGAAACGATGACGCCCACCGTGGTCAGCAGGCCGGTGCCCGCGAGGGCGACGGCGAACAAGCTGAGCAAAATCGTGCCCGAACCGAGCAGGAACGCTCCGTAGACGGCAGCGCCAATGACCAGTGCCGTGTAGACGGCAGATTCCAAGCCCAGTGAGATGCCGGACAAGATGACCGTTGCCGGTCCGGTGAGTGATGTCTTGGCGACATCGTCCACGGGACGACGGTTGGTCTCGGTGAAGTACGCGGTCAACTGCTGGATCACCGCCGCTAGCACGATGCCGATGAAGACCGCACCGATCACGAACCACTGCGGGCTGATCGCATCGGCCACCTCGCTCGCTGCGATTCCGCCGAGTCCTTCGATATCGCTCCAACTACTGGGCACCCACACCAAAACTGCAATCACGACGAGGATTGCGGAAATTACCGCCGAGATGAAGAAGCCTCGGTTGATAGCAGACATTCCAGAACGGTCGGTGGAACGGGGTGAAACTGCGAAGATGCCGATCACCGCGGTGATGACGCCGATCGCGGGGATGATCAAAGGAAGCACCAAACCGAGTTCGCCGAACGCCGCACTGCCGAGGATGAGAGCGGCGACGAGAACCACGGCGTAGGACTCGAACAGATCTGCTGCCATACCGGCGCAGTCGCCCACGTTGTCGCCCACGTTGTCCGCGATGGTCGCAGCGTTACGCGGGTCGTCCTCGGGGATGTTCTGCTCGACCTTGCCAACCAGGTCTGCACCTACGTCGGCAGCCTTGGTGAAGATGCCGCCACCCACGCGCATGAACATTGCCAGCAAGGCCGCGCCAAAGCCGAAGCCCTCTAGGACCTTTGGCGCCTCACCTGCGTACACCAGGACGACGAGTGCTGCGCCGAACAGACCCAGGCCCACGGTGAACATTCCGGCAACGCCACCAGTGCGGAAAGCGATGCGCATGGCGCGCTGCTCACCCGAATCCCGGGCAGCCGCAGCGACGCGAACGTTGCCGCGTACCGCGAGCCACATGCCCATGTATCCGGTGATGCCGGAGAACACCGCACCGACGAGGAAGAAGATGCTGCGCCCGATGCGCTCAGAGTTGGTTTCCGCCGGGAGCAAGAAGAGGATGAAGAAAACGACCACTGCGAAAATCGACAGTGTCTTGAACTGCCGGTTCAGGTAGGCCGACGCCCCCTCTTGAACGGCCCCGGCTATCTCCTTCATTTTCTCGGTGCCTTCGCCCGCGGCGAGCACCTCTCGAGCGAGGATGCCTCCCACCACAAGAGCGGCCAGGGCGATCACGCCCACGATTACAACGAGAACGACGTTGTTCCCGGTCAACTCGATCATGTTTCTCCTCGGTGTCGGCTCCAGCTAGGGCAACATCGATCAGATGAAGCACCCGCCTCGCGATCCGGCGAAGTCTACGCAGATCACGGCACCATCGGGGCCCGGGTTGCGCTGTTGGGGTTGGGACAGGACGTGGCATTAACCACACGGCGTCGCTCGCCGCACGTGGAACTACGACGCAAGGGCCGCCGCACGGTCCTCGTGGATTGGGATCACCACGTCTAAGCCCGTCAGCTCGAAGACCTTCATCACCCGAGGGGAGGTGATCACCAGGTCCAGCGATCCGTCCTGTTCTCGCAGGTGCTTCACAGCGGTCACGAACACGCCCAAGCCGGTGGAGTCAAGGAAGGTGACGTCGCTGAGGTCCACCACGAGACGTATCCCCGGGGCAATGCTCCCCTCGACAGCCGCCCGAACCTGGTCTGCTGTGTGGGCATCGACTTCGCCGGTGACCGCGACCACTGCATGTTCGCCGACTTGCTCGGTGGAGACCGTGAAGGGTGCGATGGCCACGGCCACACTGTGGCATAGCCGGGGCCTACCTGGTGGTGACAATGAGGAGATGGTGACTCGATCTGCGGCTGTGGCCACGCTGGACGCCTGGACCCGCGCCCGCCCCGATGCGGTCCAGCATGTGCTGCACGTCCCAGCGCGCGAAGGCACTAGCACACCGTGGCCCGTCTGGGTTCCTTCGATCGCCGTCGATCGCTGGCAGCGGGCCGGTGTGGTGGCACCGTGGACACACCAGTTGGCTGCGGCGCAGGCCGCCCACGATGGATCGCATGTGGTAATCGCCACCGGAACCGGCTCGGGCAAATCGCTGGCCTTCGCGATGCCTGTCGTGGCGGCCGTGCTCGATCCTGGCTCCTCTGCGCGCGGAACATCCCTGCTCAACGAGCCGTGCGCGATCTATCTGGCTCCCACGAAGGCACTAGCCCACGATCAATTGCGGTCGTGGGTCGAACTCGACATCCCCGGAGTTCGACCAGCGGTGGTGGACGGCGACACACCGCCAGAGGACCGGGCCTGGGCTCGGCGTCACGCCAACGTGTTGCTGACCAACCCGGACATGTTGCATTACTCGATACTTCCTGGCCACGAGCGCTGGTCCCGTGTACTGCGCAATCTCCGATACATAGTTGTGGACGAATCACACGCGTACCGGGGAGTGTTTGGAGCGCACGTGGCGCTGGTCTTGCGGCGGCTTCGGCGGATAGCCGACCACTACCGAAGTTCACCGGTGGTGATCGCGGCTTCGGCAACATCGGGTGAACCGGCCCGCAGCACCGAGCGCCTCATCGGTGCGCCCGTGGTCGCGATCACCGAGGACTGTTCACCTGCCGCCGAACGCACGATCGTGTTGTGGCAACCGACAATCGATACCTCCGAGAGCACCTTCTCGCCAACGCGCGAGGCCGCTGCACTTACCGCGCTGGCGGTCGAGAATGGCTGCCAAGTTCTCACGTTCCTGCGAAGCCGCCGCGCGGTTGAGTACGTGGCATCTATAACCCAAGAGAAGTTAGGCGCCGACGATGGTCGCGTTGCCGCCTACCGCGGTGGCTACCTGTCGGAAGAGCGACGAATGCTCGAGGACGGCCTGCGCAGCGGGAGCACGCGGGCCTTAGCCACCACCAATGCCCTGGAATTGGGAATCGATATTTCCGGTGTGGATGCGGTGATCACAGCAGGTTGGCCAGGAACGCGTTCGTCCTTGTGGCAGCAGTTCGGACGCGCCGGCCGCGGTGCGGAACCGTCGATCGCTGCATTCGTTGCGCGTGAGGATCCGCTCGATGTCTACCTGGTGGAGCATCCGGATGCGATCACCGCGCAACCTTTCGAAGAGACGGTGTTTGATCCGTCCAATCCGCACGTCCTCGCTCCCCATCTGGCCTCCGCGGCCAGCGAACTGCCGATCGTGGAAGGCGATCGGTTTCTTCCCGACGGCTCACAAGAAGTGCTCGCCGATCTTGGAGCCCAAGGGCTGCTGCGTAAGCGTCCCACCGGCTGGTACTGGACCTCGCGCGAGCGTCCCCAAGACTTGACCGATTTGCGCGGCACCGGGGAAACCGTGCGGATCGTCGAAATGGGAACGGGGCGGCTTCTGGGCACCGTCGATGCCGCATCATCACACCGAAACGTTCACCCCGGAGCGGTGTACGTGCATCAGGGCGTGAGTCACGTAGTGCGATCACTGGACATCGAGGATGCTGTCGCGATCGTTGAAGTTGAGGTGGTCGACTACACCACTTTTGCACGAGACATAAGCGACATCAGAATCCGTGGACGCGACCGAACGTGGGCCGGTGCGGGAGCCACGATGAACACCGGCCGCGTGGATGTCATCTCCAAAACGGTCGCGTATGAAATGCGTGCCCTTGATGGGGCATTACTGGGGGTTCGCGACCTTGACCTGCCCGAGCGCGTTCTCTCCACCCAAGCCGTGTGGTGGACCATCGATGATCGCGAGACCTCGCACCTGACCGATCTCCCCGGTGCAGTTCACGCGGCTGAGCACGCTGCTATCGGATTGTTGCCCCTTTTCGCTTCATGCGATCGGTGGGACATCGGCGGTGTTTCCACCGCTATGCATCCCGACACCGGGCAGACAACGATCTTCATCTACGACGGCGTTCCCGGTGGTGCGGGCTTTTCGCACCGAGGAGCCGAGGTGGCACCTGCGTGGTTATCGACCACCGCGGAGGCCATTCGCTCGTGCGGATGTGTGAGCGGTTGTCCGTCGTGCATTCAGTCGCCCAAGTGCGGGAATGGAAACGATCCTTTGGATAAGTCCGGGGCGATCGAAATTCTCGACATTGTAGTGCGCGCCCTGCCGGCTGTAGACGTCTAGAAGCCGGCCCGGGCAGACGCCTCCACGCTCATGACCGGCAAGACGATCGGTGTGTTGCGAACCTCCGTGCTCACCACCACGAGCACATCACTTCCGTGCCATGTGCAAGCGCGCAGGTCCGAACCATTGAGACGCACTACTTCCTGCGCCGCGGCACAAGATCCCTGGCTTGCTGCCGCGAGTGCGGCAATATCCGCGACCGACGCCGCATGTGCGCGCGCCAGCAACCATCCGCCAGCGGCGGCCATCACTATGAGCAGCGACACAAGGCCGAGAACGATCGCAACTCCCAGAACGGTGGCAAACCCGACTTCTGATGACAGTTTGCTTCTCGCCTTAGTGCGCATCTCAGGGCTCATTCGTGTGCCCATCGTCAACGTCTTGACCTATCGAGCTCGATCCCCATTTCCCAGGGAACCACCACGCGTTGCTCGAGGGGAACAGACAAACCCCCAAGAAGGCCGCCGGCGATCCGCAGATCGCGGTGCACCGTCACCGCCACGCCTTGGGGGGAAGGCGTGACGGCGACGGTGGTCTGGGGCGACGACGCATGGACCGTCGCTTGCACGGAATGGGCGGGAACGCCGCGAGCGATGTCCCGCGCTGCCGCGTGGGCCGCGGCATGCAGGCCCAGGCTTGTCAGGGCAATCGTCATCAATGCGATGGCCGAAACCGCAACCACCACGATCGCGGGAATGACGAGTGCTGCTTCTGCTACGACAAAACCGCGCTCGCTGCGCACCCTGCCCATTCCGATTCGCATTTCAACCGCCCAGCAGAGCGGTGAATGCTCCTCGGATGATGTTCCAGATCAGGTCGCGGACGAGGTCACTTGTCAGCAACTTGAGCAGCACGCCACCCAAGCCCGCAACAGCAACCGTTCCCACGGCGTACTCGGCCGTGGTCAAGCCCTCGTCGTCGCGCAACCGTTGCGACGTGAATACCGCCCGAGTTCGGGCAACCAATGTTCCGTTCATGACATCTCTCCTCACGTAACACCTGGATTCCAGGTGGCACTTATCGACCCTCGATGTGTGCCTTCTCACCATCGCGGCCAACGCGCTTGCGCAGAAGAGGGATTTGCAGTCTGGGAATTGCGTGCACGCCTCCTGTGGATGACGCAACGCGCCATGGCGTTAGCCGAATAGCGAACTCGCGAAGCCGGCAACAACCGGAACCACCCCGACGAGTAGATATGCGGGCAAATAGCACAGCGCGAGCGGCGCAACCGCGCGAACACCCGCCGCTCGTGCCCGCGCCTCGACGTCTGCGCGGTACGCATGACGCATGTCGGAAGCCGCTGCGTCGAGTACGACGCTCAGCGGCGCGCCGCTGTGCTGGGATCGAATAACGGCCTGTGCGATCGGTGAGAGCGCAGGCTCGTCGAGCCATGCCGACCATGCGGAGTGTGGATCGGCTCCCATCCGAACTGCACTCATCACCTGATTAAGCCTGGAACTGATGGGGTCATCAACCACCTTGGCCACCACCGCAACGGCTTCGGGAACCGTTGCCCCCGCAGCTATGGCCGTGCCGATGAGGTCGGCCACGATCGGTGCTTGTCCCAACAACGAGCCTGACTCTTCACGGTGACTTCGCCCTCTTCGCCTGCGCCGCCGGGTGGCAGCGCTCGGCAAGGTCTGACCCGACAGACCCTGCGAGCCGACGCTTGCTCGGCGAAGTGAGCCACACCGCAATGGCCGTGGCGATCAGCAGCGCACTGAGAAGTCCCACGCTCTTAGACCAATCCCCGCTCCACCCGTTGAACGATTCGCCGAGTCCACAGCGCTCCTACGAAAGTCAAGGCGACTGCCATCGCCAACACCAACACCCCAGCGGAGGATCCCAGAAACCACGAGATGGGATCGGCGCCCAGCAGGTAGCCCATGGCCACACCCACTACGGGAAGGAAAGCCAGCATGCGCCCCGTAGCGCGCGGAGCGGCCAACTCGTTTCGCAATGTGGTCTGCAACTCCTGTTGAGCGCGAAGGGACAGGGAAAGCCGCTCAATCGACACCGCCAACCCCGAGCCGCGCGTTACCCCGACGTGCCAGCACGCAGCGAGTTGATGCAAGGCGTTGGCTACTTCCGGACTTTGCGCAGCATCGGCAAGGAATCCGGTATCGATCGGTTCACCGAATCGCGCCGCGCTAAGGGCGTTTGGCCATAACGGTGGCTGCCCAGCGGCGCGGGTGAGGGCTTCACGTGGTGTGCTACCCGCGCGCAGTTCCGAGGACAAGGTGCGTAGCGCGATCGCCAGGTACTCAGATCGCGTGGGCGTGCGTCGTCGGCGGCGACCAAAGAACTCCGCCACCGCATCACCGCCGGCCTGACTTCGACCGTGCACGGACTGCAGCCGCTGGTGCGACAGCGAGGGGACCAACATCCACACGGCGGCGGCAATCATCGAGCCTGCCACCACTAACACGCGGACCTGCTCGCGGTCGTCTCCCGCTCGTATATCGGTGTCAGCCGGCAGCCTGTGCCTGACTGCTGAAGGGAGTGAACGCTGCCCACGATTCTTCTCCCACCGCCATCTCGTTGCACGTGCACGACGGCATCGACCGCCGAGGTGAGGAGCGCGGCGATCGCATCGCGAGGTACACCCGCCATCAGCCCCAACGCTTGAATACGGGTGGGAACGTCTGCCGGTGAGTTGGCGTGCACCGTTCCGCAACCACCTTCATGTCCGGTGTTCAAGGCGGTGAGGAGATCTACCACTTCGGCTCCCCGAACCTCGCCCACCACGATCCGATCCGGACGCATGCGCAGGGATTGTCGGACCAAATCGCGCATGGACACTTGGCCTGCGCCTTCAATGTTGGGCGGTCGAGACTGCAGGCGAACAACATGGGGATGATCAGGGTGGAGTTCTGCTGTGTCTTCGACGATGACGATTCGTTCAACCGCTGGAACCATCGCCAACATTGCTCCCAGGACGGTGGTTTTCCCGCTGCCGGTGCCACCTGTGATGAGGAAGGATCGCCGCATTTCGACCAGCCCGCTGATTACCTCACCCCCTCGAGCATCAAGCGAACCTGAATCGACAAGTTGGTCGATGGACATTCCACCGGAACGGGGAATTCGCAAAGAAATACAGGTGCCGTCGGTGGCGATCGGGGACATCACACAGTGCAGGCGGATGCCATTGGGAAGGCGGGCATCGACAAAAGGCGACGCCTCGTCCAACCGGCGCCCGGCCCAGCCGGCAAGCCGAGTGGCAATGCGCATCACGTGGGCCTGGTCACTGAATAAGCGTCCTTGATCCTCCAACCCGTGCCCGCGGTCGATCCACACGTGCCCATCACCCATCACCAAAACGTCGGTTACGTGCGGATCGGTGAAGAGGTTCTCCAGCGGCCCGGCTCCCAACAGTTCGCGTTGCACATCCCCCACGAGTTCCAGCAGGCTGGATTCATCTAGGACGATGCCTTCACTTCTCAAAGCCCGAACCACATTCGCAGCCGAAGCCTCACGGCCTTGGGATAGCAGGCGCGCACGGACTCGATCGGCAACTCCGGTCGAGATCGACGTGTGCTGCGTCTGACCGGGTGCGGTATCCGTGAAGGTCGTCATGCTGCACGCTGCTGACGGGTGAGGCGCGGGCCGAGGCTGTCCACGATGGCCTCACACGCGGCCGCATAGGAGCGAGGGAGCGAGGGCAGATCTCCCTCATCGGCACGAATAGTCATCGAGGGAACATGGGGAATGCTCGCAAGGAGTTCAACCCCCAACGCGCGGGAAACGTCATCACCGCTGATGCCCCGAGGACTGCACGCCTGAACGAGTCGGACTGCTCCTACTTTGGTGCGAACCCACGAGTAGCGTCGAGCGGCGGCGGCTGTTGCTCGAACGTGATCACCCACGAGAAGGACTGCGGCATCACACGAACTGAGTACCACCGTCAAGAGATCATCCGCGCAACGCGAACAGTCCACGAGCACAAGATCATGCGATCGACGACCCGACTCCAAAACGGCGGTCATCGTCTCCGGCGCGGGCAGGCCATCGTCCGTACGCGTGCAAGCCAAGACAGAAATATCGCTGACCCGTGGCAGCGCGGCATCGAGATGACCTGACGGCAGTTGCCCACTGACGTTGTGCAGATCCGACCAGCGGGCTCCTGTTACATCCTCCGCTCCCAGCACAAGATCCAGTCCTCCTCCCCAGGGGTCCGCATCGACCAATAACGTGCGAAGGCCCGTACGCGATGCCGTAACAGCGGTATTCACCGCAAGGGTCGAGGTACCGATTCCCCGCTGCCGCCGAGAACGGCAACCACGGTGCCGTTGCGTGGCGGACCTTCTGCGCATTCGCGCAAAGATTCCAGCAACCAACGCTCCCCATCGGGCAGTTCGACCACATGCTCGGCGCCAACTTCCACCGCGAAACGCCACATATCTCGCTGCGCGATGGCATCGTCGTCGTCGTTTTCCATATGGGCCACGATCACTCGAGCTCGGCGTCCGAGTGAACTCGAGTCGGCAACTACGTCCGAGCCGATGATGACCAGCGGCGCTCCCAGCCAATGCGCTGAAGCAGCGGACAGATCCGAAGCAACCTGCACCTCCAACGCAACGGTTGAAGCCAACCGAACAACTTCGTCTATCAGCGGTAGGGACGATGAAACAAGAAGTGGATGTTCATTCATATGGACACCCTGCGACCAAGGGCTAGTGGTGGGGAACCCCCTTTATGCGACCTGTGGATATCTTCAACCTGTTGACGGCGATGGGCTCCTAATGTGCGCGGGGAATTCACCCACGCCCGATACCGTGGCACGGTGACCGAAGCGAGAACATCCGCGGCCTTCTTCGATCTCGATAAGACGATCTTGGCCAAGTCGAGTTCCTTCGCGTTCGCCCGACCGTTCTACAAGGAAGGCCTGATCGGACGCTCGGACGTAATCCGTAGCGCCTACGCGCAATTCATGTTCCACGCCTCGGGTGCTGATCACGACCAGATGGAAACGATGCGCGATTACATGTCGAAGTTGGTTACCGGCTGGGAGGTCGACAAAGTCCAGCAGATCGTTGCCGAGACTCTCGACGAAATCATCGATCCAATGGTCTACCAGGAGGCGCTTGATCTGATTGCCGAGCATCGAGAAGCCGGGCGGGAGGTAGTCATCATCTCTTCATCCGGTACCGACGTAGTTGAGCCGATCGGCGCGCGATTGGGAGCGGACTTAGCGATCGGTACTCAGGTTTCGATCGAGGACGGCAGGTATACGGGCGAGATCGTCTATTACGCCTACGGCGAGGGCAAAGCCGAAGCTATGCGCGCCTTGGCTGGCGAACGTGGATACGACCTTGCGAGTTGCTACGCCTACTCGGACTCCTTCACCGACCTGCCGATGCTCGACGCCGTGGGGTTCCCCGTTGCGGTGAATCCCGATACGAGTCTGCGCGCTCTTGCGATCGAGCGAGAGTGGCCGGTGGTCGACTTCGAGCGGCCGGTTGCGATGCGACGCACGATCGAACCCAAGCAGGCCGTTGCGGCCGGCGCCGGCGTGGCGGTGGGTGCCGTGGCGCTAGGACTCACCTGGTACGTACGCCGACGCGCGCTGCGCGCCTAACATCTCGCGCCGAGACCTGCACTTTGCGTCAAAATTTCGCCAAAATTTGACCGAAAGTGCAGGTTTTGGTGCACAACAGGCCGCCGGGGCGCCCTCACCGCACGAGCGGGGACCGCACGAGCCCACGGATCCGCTTAGCCAGGGCATCACTTCCTAGGTCCGACCAGCCCCACCGCACAACCTGGTATCCCTCCGATCGGATCAGGTCCTCGCGCCGCTTCTCGGCGTACAACTGCTCACGCTCGGCGTACTTGACCATGCCGTCGGCTTCACCTACCAGCCGCGCGCCATCCCACAGGAAGTCAACTCGGGCGATGAAGGCCCCGGTCATGCCGCGAATCTCCACCTGCATGCGCGGCAGCGGTACGCCCCGCTCGATGAAATACGCGAACGACGACGACTCCAGCGGCGATTCACGAACTCCGTCCACAAGTTGCAGCGCGCGGGCCAACCGCCGACAACCCCGCTTGCCACGCCAGCGATCGAGATCGCTCATGAGTGGTTCCACAGCGATGAGTCCCGCCCGCACCCCCGCATCGCCGGTTACGAGTGAGTGGGCGAGGGTTCCGAAACGGGTGATGTCGACCCAGCACCGCTGCACGGAAGTAACGGGGATGCGTTCGTGGATTACGTCGTCGTCGCCCAAATCTCGGATGCGAAAGTCGATGCCGCTGCGCGTACCTGACCACGCACCTGGTGGTACCGCCAGTTGCACATTCGACGGAATCCGCTGAACCGGAAGTCCGTGCAGCAACGCGGCACTGGCATCCGTCACGACCGTTCCTCGATTGCGCGAGGCACCGGCAATCGCGCGCAACCGGTGTTCGGTTGCGCGACGTGCGTGCTCACTTCGATCATCAAGACACTCGCCGCCGTCGGGCAGGTAGGCACCCCTGGTGATGCGATGCCAGTCACCTGAACGCAGCCGCTGTCGCACCTGATCACGGGTGAGGCCGGCGCGCTCGGCGTCGACCATGAAGGAGAGTGCGGGCAGCTGTGGCAGATGAGAGGGGGACATGCCACACGATCGTGAGTGGTCGGGCAACGGAGTGCAAACAGCAATCCACAACCGCACGAAACCTTTCGCCGAGACCTGCATTTTGCGTCAAAATTTCGCCAAAATTTGACCGAAAGTGCAGGTTTGGGCGGCTAAAGCGCCGACGCGCGCTGCGCGCCTAGCTCGATCGCTTGCCCGAACCACACTAGGTATTCGTCCACACTTCCGCCCTCGTACGCGCGAAGCGCGCGCACATACGAAGGACGCCCAAGATTCATCATCCCGGCTTCGGGAACCGAGAACAACGACGGATCCACGCCGCGTGCGGCCAGCACCACCCGAACAACAGCGCGCCCCACCAAACCCGAACCCCACGCGAAAGGACGCGCACCTGCGAGTTCGGCGTGCGCGATTGCAGCCACCGCGAGTGCAGGCACTTCGGTGGAATCGGCCACCAGATCAGCGAGCAACGTGAGCCGCAACGCCGTGTTGTCCGGGGCCGGCCCGAGATTGAGTGGATCGTCGGGTGCTTCCCCGGCCGGGCGTGGGCGACCCAACTGCTCGGAAGTTACCTGTTCAAAGGCCACCACCGAATGCAGCCGGGCCAATACCTGCAACGGAGCACTGGACCAGGTATCGACCACCGCGGGGACTTCGCCGGTGATGGCCTGCGCTGCTGCAAGCACCCGTCCCATCGGTGAGTTTTCCGCAGCGGCAATATCCGCACCTTCCATTGCGGCGGAATCCCGCGATCCTTGGATCCTGGACGCCGCCGTGACCTCCGCTGCTGCAGCGCGAATATCCCGACGCCACAGCAATTCATCGATAGAGCCGCGCGCCGCGGCGAGGGACTCGGCAACTTCAGGTACCTGCGACCAACGCACAACGGCCTGCGCTAGTTGACCGGTCACCTGACAACGCTAGCGGGGAGTCGTTACCCGATTTCCATCACGCTGAAACCGGTCATTTGGTTTAGTAGAGCCTCGTCATCCACTGAAGGGACCGCTGTGAGCCACGAGGCACTCGAGAACCTGCTCCACGAGGACAGGGTCTTCCCTCCGTCCAGTGAGTTCGCCGCCCAGGCGAACGCCACGGCAGCCATGTACGACCAGGCGGCACAGGATCGACTCGGGTTCTGGGCCGAGCAGGCTCGCTACCTGTCGTGGGCAACCGACTTCACCCAGGTGCTCGACTGGTCGAACGCGCCGTTCGCGAAATGGTTCGCCGATGGAACCCTCAACGTTGCATATAACTGTGTTGATCGGCACGTGGAGAACGGCTTCGGTAATCAGGTAGCGATCCGCTTCGAAGGAGAGCCGGGAGATCGACGAGACATCACCTACGCCGAACTCAAGGACGACGTTTGCCGCGCGGCCAACGCACTCACTGAGCTTGGCGTAACTGCCGGCGACCGCGTTGCCATCTACATGCCGATGATTCCCGAAGCAATCACAGCGATGCTCGCATGCGCGCGCATCGGTGCCGCGCACTCGGTCGTGTTTGCTGGATTCAGCGCCGAAGCCCTGCGCAGTCGGATCGACGACGCCCAGGCGGTACTCGTCATCACCGCCGATGGTCAAAACCGTCGTGGCTCGGCCATGCCGCTGAAGCCAGCCGTGGATGAAGCTGTTGCCGATACACCCAGTATCCGCAACGTCCTCGTGGTTCGTCGAACCGGTGGAGACGTGGAGTGGAATGACGACCGCGACATCTGGTGGCACGAATTCGTTGATGAACAATCAGCCGATCACGAGCCGGAAGCTTTCGACGCCGAGCACCCGTTGTTCATCCTGTACACCTCGGGCACCACGGGTAAGCCCAAGGGGATCTTGCACACAAGTGGTGGCTACTTAACCCAGGCCGCGTTCACTCACCGGAACGTCTTCGATCTCAAGCCCGATCAGGATGTTTACTGGTGCACGGCCGACATCGGTTGGGTGACCGGGCACTCGTACATCGTGTACGGGCCCTTGGCCAACCGCGTGACGCAGGTTGTCTATGAAGGCACACCCGATACCCCCAACAAGGACCGTTGGTGGGAAATCATCGAGCGCCACAAGGTGAGCCTCTTCTACACAGCACCCACTGCTATCCGCACCTTCATGAAGTGGGGCGATGAACTTCCCAAGTCCCACGATCTTTCATCACTACGCCTTCTTGGGTCCGTGGGTGAGCCAATAAATCCCGAGGCGTGGATGTGGTACCGCGATGTGATCGGCGGGAACAACTGCCCGATCGTAGATACCTGGTGGCAGACCGAGACTGGCGCAATCATGATCAGTCCACTCCCAGGGGTGACCGGATGCAAGCCCGGCTCGGCCATGGGTGCACTGCCGGGAATCGGTATGGCGGTTGTCGACGACCAAGCAGTGCCCGTTGGTAACGGCGGCGGCGGCTACCTGGTTTTGACCGAGCCCTGGCCGGCGATGCTCCGCGGAATTTGGGGCGATCCAGAACGTTTCGTCGAGACGTACTGGTCTCGATTCCCGGGCATGTACTTCGCTGGCGACGGTGCCAAGTTGGACGACGACGGTGCCATCTGGTTACTCGGCCGGGTGGACGACGTCATGAATGTTTCGGGTCACCGCATCTCCACCACCGAAGTGGAATCCGCCCTCGTCTCGCACGAAGCGGTAGCTGAGGCGGCCGTTGTCGGGGCAGCCGACGAGACAACGGGGCAGGGCATTGTGGCTTTTGTCATCCTGCGCGGTGGCGTGCCCGAGGAAACCGCCAAGGGTGAGCAACTCGTTCAGGATCTACGCAACCACGTGGCCCGCGAGATCGGTCCGATCGCAAAACCTCGGCAGATCATGGTGGTTGCAGAACTACCCAAGACTCGATCCGGCAAAATCATGCGTCGACTCCTTCGAGACGTGGCTGAACATCGCGACATGGGCGACGTCACAACACTGGCCGACCCCACAGTCATGAACCTGATCGCCTCCGGCCTCGAAACCAGCACAAGCGAGGACTAAAGGTTCACCCAGCACCTTGGACTAGGCAGAGCACATTTCCTTCCGGATCCAAGCACCGTAGCCATGCCGAACCCGCCTCCACTATCGGTGCTGAGTCCATGCGACTGCCGCCAGATGCGATCACGGTCGCCAAGGCGTCTTCGATGTCATTCACGTGCACGTCGATGTGAATCGGCGACTTACTCCCCGATGGAGCGTCGTTGACGGCCTGGAAAACCAGGCGGGGGCCTGCGCCGCTGGGGTGCGTGGCCGCCCAATAGCGATCATCCATCGGCTCGCTGTGGTCATACCCGAGCAGGGCTGTCCAAAACTGCGACATCCGCGCCAGGTCGCGGCAATCAATGGCCACGTCAATCCGGTTAATCATGGGCCAGGACGCTAGTCGGTCGGACGAGCGTTGCCTAGCAGCGCTAACCTGCTCGGGATAGTCGCGCCCGAGTACCGATCACGGAGGAACCATGGCCGCCCAACCAAGCCTGGGATCGCTCATCTCGAACGTCGTTCGCGACGCCAAGACGCTGCTTACTGCACAAGTAGCTCTCACGCGTTCTGAGGTACAAGCAACCGGACAACAGATTGCGGTTGTCTCAGTGTTCGGACTGATCGCCCTCGGGGCTCTTTCGATCGCTGGTCTCTTTGGCCTCGTGGCACTCGCGATGGGTTTTGTTGCTCTGGGCCTACCCGTATGGGCCGGCTTCCTGATCGTCACCGGGATCTTGGTACTGATTGCAGTGATCGCGGGGATCGTTGCGAAGGTCCGCTCGGGGAAGATCACCGGTTTGCATGTTGCCGAGCAGGAATGGAAGGCAACCTCAGAAGCTGTATCGCAGGCTATGGGACAGCCCGCACTCGGCAAGTAGACGAAAGCGAATCCCGCACTGTCCGTCAGTAGTCAAAGACCACGAGATCGCCTCGGCCGACCGCTGGCTATCGGCGATCCAGACGCCTTCCCCAACGTTCCCGAACGCAGTTTCATAAGTGCGATCGACTCCTGGAACGAGGCGATGGCATACCTCGAACAAGAACTCCCCTTCCATGCGCATGAGGTTTTCGAACAGCGATGGAAGTCGTGTCCGCCAGATGAGCGCGATGCCTGGCAAGCGCTGGCACAGTGGGGAGCCGCGCTTACCCAGCAGGCGCGGGGGAACGTCATCGGCCAAGAGCGGCTCGCCATGCGCGCACGGGATCGACTCCTCGAGGCGCGTAAGAGTGGCTCAGTACCCGAGGTGATCGATGTCGACCACGTGCTGATGTCGCTAGCGCAACTCACATGAGCCGTTGGGCACCGCTCGATCGGCGGCACCGGCCGCATCGAGTGCGTACCGAATCTCATCCGCTGTGAGCGCATACGCGGTGTCCTGCTCCTCAAGACCCGATGCAAAGACCATTCCGTGCACCTCACCGAACTCGTCGGTGAGTGGTCCACCCGAATTCCCCTGTTGTACCGATCCTCGAAGTACGTAGATGTCGCGCTGAACCCCGGCTTTTCCGTAAATGGACTCTCCGCGCGCGTCAACGCGCGCTCGCACCCGAGCCGGCTCTGCGGAGAACCGTTCACCGCGGGGGTAACCGGCAATGACTGCGGCTTGGTTCGCCTGAAGGGCCGTCCTGGCCAAGCGAGCAGGGCGCGCTTCCAAGCCTCGCGTCCGCACCACAGCCACGTCGGTGTCGGGATCGAAGTAGACAACGGTTGCGCGCGCCGACGACTGACCTGGCCTGACGCGAACAAGGAGGTCATCAACACCGGCCACAACATGGGCATTGGTCACCACCAATTCCGGACCTACGGCAAAGCCGGAACCCGAAACGATCGAATCGCACGCAGGAGCGGTTCCCGACAAACGAACGGTCGAATCTCGAATCACTTGAACCGCCTCTTGGGCTGCCTGGGGTGCTGGTGCATCAACTTCCGGTCCAGGAATGGGAGCCAAGCCAGCGAAAACCCGAGGAACAGCAGTGGAGCTCACTACATCGCCCAAGCCGTTGAAGGCCGTTCGTGCAGCATTGGGCAGTAGTGAGTCCATGGTGCCCAACACGATCGAACCATTCACCTGACGCGTGACCTCACTGCGCGGAAGGAACGCGACAACACTCGCGATCACCCACGCCACCAAGGCCAGCGCCAGAACATTGAGAACCGCCCCGCCAGCGTTGTCCACGAATTGGACTGGTTTCCAGGTGATGGACCCACGCAGCCGCCGCCCAAGAATGGAAAGAAGAACCTGGCCGGCGAGCGCACTGATGAGAACACCGACGGCCACCGTGATGATCCGAGCAATGCCAGAGGAGATGAATCGCTCCACCACATCGGGCAGCCACAACACGGCGAGCAGGCCGCCGCCCAAGAATCCAAGGAAGGACAAAGCTCCCGTTACGAATCCTTGGCGCCAGCCGACCAGCGCAAAAACCACGATCGAACCCAGCATCAGCCAATCAACGATGTTCACCGCTCGATCGCCACCTCGCGGCGCACATCCCATGGCTGCGACCACCCGGATTTGTCCAGTAAAGAGTCGAGGACCCCTGCAGTGAAGCCCCACACGAGCATGTTGTGCACCGTGAAGCCCGGTCCGCGATAGCCCGACGGATGGACCACCGTCACCCGATTGCTCGGTTCACACAGTGCATCGATCGCAACCCGCTCAACTCGAGACACTTCCGATGGGTCCTTCACGCCGATGGGAACTTGCGGATCGATGTACCCGAGGACCGGCGACACCACAAAATCGCTGACCGGAATCCACAGGTCAGGAAGGAGTCCGAAAACCTCCACGCTCGCGGGATCGACGCCTATTTCCTCGTGCGATTCACGTAGTGCAGCGGCTCGAACGTCGACGTCATGCGGTTCAACTGCACCACCGGGAAACGCAGGCTGCCCGGAGTGAATGGCATCACGTGGCGTGCTGGCACGTTCGATGAGGACGACGTCGCGGTCACTGCTGAACAAGATCAAAACGGCAGCGTGCCGGCCCTGGCCATCGACGGGTGCAAACCTCGTCACTTCCTCGGTGGTAACCGACGGCACAACGTGGATCAGCGGACTGATCCACTCCGGCAGCGCCTGGATCCGGGAGTCATCTATGTGGCCTCGTCGTCGCCACATCATCGACTGACGCCGAGATACTGATCCAAAAGCGCGTTGAAGTACTCCGTACTGGGCAGCGCGCCATCGTGACGGCCCACGATCACGCCTTGTTCGTTGACGAAGAACGTGACCGGAGGTCCAGAGATGGCCAGTAGGCCGCGGATTTCGCCGGCTTGATCCACAACCGAGGGGAAATCTGCCTCAAAAGCCGCGAGCATCTCGAGTGCAGAAGCATCCTGATCTTGGATATCGATGCCGAGGAACTGCACCTGTCCTCGCAGATCGGCAGCAGCCGAGGTGAGAATCGGCATCTCAGCTATACAGGGCGGGCACCACGATGCCCAGACATTGACGACCATGGGCGTACCGCGAAGGGTCGACAGATCTACATCGGGTCCATAACCAAGGCACCGGTATGTGACAGATGGCAAACCGGGAATTGCTGCGTCGGGATTGGGAGTTCCCGGGGGACAGGGATCCAAGGCGGCTGCATCGATAAGCGGGAGCAAATCAGGATTCTTGGGTGCTGGCGAAGATGGCGCGGAATCTTGCGATGCAGCAGGTTGGATATCGAGCGCATCCCCACCACCTACCGCGGCACCCGAACAGGCGGTAAGAATCAGAGCGCTCGCGACAAGACCAGCAAGCGATGTTCTCCTTTGCATCCGGCCCGGTGCCCCCTTCGACCACACGGCGGCACTACGAGCCACGACACCTGACCTCCTACCCATCCTCACAGGGTATGCGCCGATCCGGTCCCTGCGCGCTCCGCTAGCCTGCACTCCGGGGTCGAGACCGACCGGGTGGACGAAGGGCTGGTTCGTGGACGACGTCTTGGCGGGTACTCCGCTCTTCTCTGCGCTAGACCTGCAAGGGGCTGAAGCCCTACGCGCATCGCTGCAGGAGATCCGCGTCGCCAAGGGCCAGGAGTTGTTCCGGGAGGGCGAACCTGGTGAGCACCTCTACTTGATTCTCGAGGGCAAGGTGAAATTGGGACACGGTTCACCCGATGGACGTGAATCCTTGATGGCAATTCTCGGTCCTGGGGAAATGTTCGGTGAGTTAAGTCTTTTTGACCCCGGGCTGCGCACTTCCACGGCAACCGCACTCACCGATGCCGCGGTTCTCGCCCTCGGCAACGAACAACTGATGCCACTACTTGAGGGACGCCCGGAAGTGGCCGCCGCTCTTTTGCAGGCACTCGCACGTCGACTTCGTCGGACCAATGAAGCCATGGCGGACCTGGTGTTCTCGGATGTTCCTGGGCGAGTAGCCAAAGCGCTCATGGAACTCGGCGAGAAGTTCGGGACCCTCACACCTGAGGGCTTGCTCGTCACCCACGACATGACCCAGGAGGAACTTGCTCAGCTGGTTGGAGCATCCCGGGAAACCGTCAACAAGGCACTCGCCGAATTCGGTCAGCGTGGATGGATCAAGCTCGAGTCACGTCAGGTGTTGATCACCGACGTCGAAAGACTCGGTAAGCGCGCGCGCTAACTCGATTCCGCTAAATACGCCAACTGGGCCATCACTGTGGCTTCGGCTGCCGGACGCACTTCCGGTGGGACATCGGCATAGACCAGATCCACGACCTCCCCTGCAGATGCGGCTCCGCCTGCAACGGCTGCTCTGACCTGCTCGAGGCGTTCGAGTCGGTGACGAAGGTAGTAGTCGACTACCCGCTGGGGATCGTCGATCACCGGACCGTGGCCAGGGAGCAGTTGGCGGATACCGGATTCAGCACACATCCGAGACAAAGCCTGCAAACTGTCGAGGTATTCGCTCAGACGTCCATCGGGATGCGCAACGAGGGATGTTCCACGTCCAAGAACCGTGTCGCCCGTCAAGATCGCATCATCCAGCACGAAACAGACACTGTCCGAACTGTGGCCCGGAGTTGGTAGTACGCGAAGTTCCGCACCGCCAACGTCGATGCGATCGGAGTCGGCCAGTGTTCGCGAACTCCAGGATCGAACCGGCACGCTAAGGCGACGCGCAAGTTCGTCTGCCCCTTCGGAGTGATCTATGTGGCCGTGAGTAAGCACGATTGCAGCAACTCGCGACCGCCTTTCCTCGACCTCGGCCAAGATCGCAGCGTCGTGGCCACCACCCAAGGGACCTGGATCGATCACAACGCAGGCACCACCTAACTCCCCCACGACCCAGGTGTTGGTTCCATCGAGTGTCCACGGGGAAGCATTCGGCGCGAGTACGCATGCAGCGAGCGCAGACACGGCCCCACCGGTCCAGGAGTTCGAATCACCCATCAAAAATCGACCGCTCACGACTCGCTTCTCCTGCCATCCGTTTCGGAGATTGTTGGTCCATCGTCGACGGTAACGAGCACTTCACCTGAGTTCGCATCGACCACATCCCACCTTCCGTCAGCCCGCAACCGGGGGAGCTTGGGGGCCACCGAGGCCATGTTCGCCTCCACTCGTCCCGACGCCAGATCCTCCAAGACGATCTGAGTCGGACGCAGGAGCGCGAGAGCACCGAGTTGGTGGCGCTCAAGTGCCTCGGCCGGCGACAGCCACAGCATGTGGTCTGCCTCTGTTGTAACTAAACGCCCTTCGTCCTGCACATCCGCTAGGAAGAAAGAAACGTCGTACCGACGATCCTCGATCTCGGGAGTTATCCATCGGTCAAAGAGGACACACTCAGCGACCACAATGTCGACTTCTTCGGAGGTTTCACGGATTGCGCAGGCCCGAAAGGGATCCGCACTCGAATGGTCGATTGGGGCTACGCCGCCGCCAGGAAAGACATGCATACCGGGAGCGAAGGGCATCGTAAGAGAGCGCCGAAGCAATAGGACTTGGTCGCTTCGGCGCAGCACCATGGTGGCTGCGGGGTAAGGCTTGGGTGGAATCCACCGACCGTCTGCGGCATGAAGGGAGACCCAGCGATCGCGGTGATTCAAACTCAGGGAGCGACCTCGACGATCATCTCGACCTCTACCGGCGCATCTTTCGGAAGCACGGCTACACCCACGGCCGACCGCGCGTGGATACCGGCGTCGCCGAAGATCTCCCCAAGGATGTCGCTTGCACCATTCACCACGGCAGGTTGGCCGGCGAAAGTCGGATCGCTTGCAACGAAGCCGACCACCTTGACGATCCGGCGAATACGATCGACGTCGCCGATAACAGAGACCACCGCGGCAACGGCGTTCAGTGCGCATGCGCGCGCGCACTCTCGCGCCTGTTCCTCATTCACCGACGAGCCGACTTTGCCGACAGCGAGCATTTCTCCATTGACCATCGGTAATTGCCCAGCGGTGTAGACGTAACTTCCGCTTTGAACAGCAGGTACGTACGACGCCACGGGTGGAACCACCTCAGGCAGTTCGATTCCTAATTCAGCCAACCGGCTACTTGCGGTCATGCACCTAACCCCCTAAAGGTCGCTTTAGATACGCGACCATGTTCTCTGCGTTCGGACCGGGAACAACTTGCACGAGTTCCCAACCATCTTGTCCCCACGTGTCCAAGATCTGTTTGGTCGCATGGATCAAAAGCGGAACAGTTGCATACTCCCATGTGGTCATGCTCGCCAGGGTAGTACGTGCCGAACTCTCGTGAACTCTCGCGCCCTCCGTCGCCTTGCACCGTCGCCGGATCTCGGCAATAGGCTGGCGAGATGTCAGAACTCCTGTGGCCGGGTGTCGCCATGCATGTGGTCTCGGGGAAGGGCGGTACCGGGAAAACGACCGTTGCCGCAACCCTGGCCATGGCACTCGCGCGCGAGGGCCGCCGCACTTTGCTGATGGAGTTCGAGGGCAGGCAGGGCATTGCCCAGCTATTCGACGTTCCACCAATGCCTTACGAAGAAAAACGCGTCGCGGTGGCGCCGGGCGGCGGAGATGTCTGGGCCCTGGCGGTCGACCCAGAAGATGCCCTCCTTGACTACCTGGAGATTTTCTACAACCTTCGGCGCGCAGGCTCGGCCCTACGTCGCATGGGGGCTATCGACTTCGCGACAACCATCGCCCCCGGTCTACGAGACGTCCTACTCACCGGCAAGGCAATTGAAGTGGTCCGACGCTCGGACAAGGGCGGCAGTGATGCCTACGACGCAGTGGTCCTTGATGCTCCCCCCACAGGCAGGATCACCCGATTCCTGAACGTGAACAGTGAAGTCTCAGGCTTGGCGAAGGTTGGACCGATCAGGAACCACGCGGATCTGGTGATGAGCGTCATTGCCTCACCTCGAACGGCGGTTCATCTCGTGACCCTGCTCGAAGAGATGCCGGTCCAGGAGACCATCGACGGTATTCACGAGCTGCGTCAGGCGCAGTTACCCGTGGGTGGCATTTTCGTGAACATGATGCGCCCTCCGTTGCTTGATCGCTCCGAGCGCGATCTCGCTTTACACGAACGCCTACCGATGGACGACATCGCGCGACAACTGTCCGCAGCAGGGATCACCGGCGATACCGACACGATTGCTCGGGCTCTCACCCGCGAGGGAACAGACCATGCCCGGCGGGTGGACCTTGAAGAGCGTGAACTACAGCGTTTGGAGGAACTTGAAGTACCCGTGCTGAAACTTCCATTCCTTCCCGGTGGCGTCGATCTGAGCAGCTTGTACGAATTGGCCGGACTGCTTGACAACCAAGGGGTGCGGTGATGGCAACTCCAATCTTGGAGATCGATTCGCTGCTAGATAACCCCGCCACGTCCATCCTGGTGTGCACCGGCTCCGGCGGGGTGGGCAAAACCACAAGCGCGGCAGCGCTTGCGCTACGTGCCGCCGAGCGTGGCCGGAATGTTTGCGTGTTGACGATCGATCCTGCACGTCGACTCGCGCAAGCGATGGGACTCACCGAACTCGATAACACTCCGCGCCGTGTTCCAGACATTGAAGGACCTGGGTCCTTGTTCGCGATGATGCTGGACATGAAGCGAACCTTCGACGAAGTTGTCGAAGCCAACGCTGATCCCGACCGGGCACAGCAGATCCTGTCCAATCCGTTCTACCAAGCGTTGTCGTCGTCGTTCGCGGGAACTCAGGAATACATGGCGATGGAAAAACTCGGTCAACTTCACGCGCAAGAGGATGCGCCGTGGGATTTGATCGTGGTCGATACACCACCTTCTCGCAGCGCCCTCGACTTCCTCGATGCGCCCGCGCGCTTGAGCTCCTTCCTTGATGGCCGATTCATCCGGATTCTCACAGCGCCCGCCCGAGGTGCCGGTCGGGGGCTGGGACGACTCGCCGCCGCGGGCTTCGGGATCTTCACGGGCGTACTCGGCAAGATCCTCGGGGCGCAGGTGTTAACGGATGTCGGAACCTTCGTTGCCGCAATCGACACCACGTTCGGTGGCTTCCGCGAGCGCGCCGATGAGACTTTTGCGCTTCTCCAACAAGACAGCACTGCGTTCCTAGTGGTAGCCACCCCTGAGCCCGATGCGCTCCGCGAGGCGTCGTACTTCGTGGAGCGGCTTCGCGATGAATCGATGCCGCTTGGAGGTTTGATCGTCAACCGTGTGCAGGCTGTGGACCAATCACTCATGTCCGCAGAAACTGCCACGGCCGCGGCGCAGCGAATCGCTGGCGAATCAGGCAGCCAGTCGCTGACCGCGCGCCTGCTGGAAATGCACGCACTCCGGTTACGCGAGCGGGAGCGGCAACACCATGTAACCGAGCGCTTCACCGGAGCTCACCCGGGAGTGCCCATTGCACAGGTACCAGCGCTAGCAGAGGACGTGCATGATCTCGACGGTTTGCGCGAGATTGGGAACCTGTTGGCCCAGGGGCGGGCCGTCTAAGGCAGGTCTAGGGCGGAACGCTCTTTGGGTTCTACGAGCTAGGACGCCCGGGTCGGGGCGAAAATGGCGAGACGCTCATAGTCAGTTTGTGCTGTCTCGAGCAGGTTGCGCCACGAGGTGACGTGTGGGCGACGACGCAATAACGCCCGACGCTCGCGCTCGGTCATCCCACCCCACACACCGAACTCGACACGATTGTCCAGGGCATCGGCGAGGCACTCCGTGCGCACGTCACATCCCATACAAATCGCCTTGGCTCGGTTTTGGGCTGCACCTTGCACGAACAGAGAATCAGGGTCACTACTGCGGCATGCCGCTCGCGCGGCCCAGTCGTTGTCCAACGACACGTCGGCTCCTCCTGCAACTTGTGCTGGGCTAGTGGTGCGCGGGACGGTACGCCCCCCGTCAGCAACAGGCTAGGCTCTAAAGTACCTACCTAGGAGAGTTAATAATAACTATTACTATTCCCCGAGCCGGATTACCGAGGGAAACCTGTGTCACGTGATGCTCCACCCATGCACATGAGACGCAACTGCGACATGCGAACACCAGGCTTGCCCCATGACTGAAGCGATCCTGACCCGGCTTCCCGAGTGGCCCAGGGGCGATAACAAGACGCTATTGACCGGCGACGTGTCACCTGCCACTCCCGCGATCGGAACCCGTCGGCTTACCCTGGACGTCCCATGACTGTGCACCCGGACGACCATCGCCTTACGCCCGGCGCGATCGCGCGTCGCGCGGTGGCCTTTGTCCTGGGCTCAGTCCTGGCCGGGGTGATCGTCGGTCTGATGCTGATGCCGTTCGCGGGTGCGGCGGGCGTGGTCACGCGCGATGTGGTGACCGAGTTCGAATCCCTGCCGGCGTCGCTGAGCACCCCTCCGCTGCCCGAGCGTTCGGTCATCTTGGCTTCCGACGGCTCGCTGTTGGCAACGCTGTACTACCAAAACCGCGTTGAAGTTCCACTCGAGAGCATCTCCCCAGTGATGCGCCAAGCCATCGTGGCGATCGAGGACGCCCGGTTCCTTGAACACAACGGGGTGGATGCCCGCGGTGTTGTTCGTGCACTTGCTCGCAACACCACAGCGGGCGGTATCGAACAAGGGTCATCCACTCTGACGATGCAGTACATCAAGAACGTCCTCGTAAACCAAGCGTCGAGCAGCGAGGAACTGGAAGCAGCGCGTGGCGACAGTTTCACCAGGAAGATCCGAGAAGCGCGGCTGGCATTGGCCCTTGAGAAGCGGTTCAGCAAAGGCGAGATTCTCGCGCGCTACATGAACATCGCCTACTTCGGATCCGGTGCCTACGGCGTCGAAGCTGCCGCCCGGCGCTACTTCTCGAAACCGGCTGCCGATTTGAATCTCACTGAAGCTGCCACATTGGCAGCCATCGTCAAGGGACCAACCGCCTACGATCCGCTGCGCAATCCGGAGAACGCAACCCAGCGCCGCAATGTGATTATCAATCGAATGGCCGAATTGGGTTACATCTCCCGCGAACAGGCCGAGCGCGCCACGGCCGTACCCATGGAGCAGGTGCTCAATCCAACGCGGACATCCAACGGGTGCACCACCTCGTACGCGCCCTTCTTCTGCGACTACGTCTTGCAGACGATTCTCACCAGCGAGGAGTTCGGAGAAACACCCGAGGAGCGTGAGGCATTCCTTCGTCGCGGCGGCTACACAATTCGCACCACCATCGATCCGAAGGTACAGACCGCCGCAACAAATGCAGTGAACGAATACATACCGCCTACGGACGAGAGCCGTAAGGCAGCAGCGATAACGATGATCGAACCCGGAACGGGAAACATCATCGCCATGACTCAAAACCGAGAGTGGGGAACCTCAGGGCGGGGCAAGACCACGTACAACTACAACACCGATCGATCGATGGGTGGCACCATCGGTATGCAGTCCGGCTCGGTGTTCAAGATCTTCACCCTCGCCGCGGCACTCGAAGCAGGTATCTCCCCTTACGAACCGATCAGTTCGCCCAGCCCGAGAACCTTCGAAGGTTTCGTGAACTGCGAGACCGGCGTCCCATTCCCACCGGTCACCGTTCGCAACTCCACCGCAGGGGGCACACTCAACATGGCCCAAGCGACGGCGTTCTCCACGAATACCTACTTCGTCGCGCTGATGGAGCGAACGGGATTGTGTCGACCAGCAGAAATCGCTGAATCGATGGACGTCTTCACCGGAAGCGGCGAACCCCTTCCCCGCGTTCCGTCTTTGACTCTCGGTAGCGCCGAGGTGTCGCCCCTCGCCATGGCGAATGCCTACGCCACGTTCGCGGCCCACGGCGAATACTGCAAGCCGCGCAGCATCCTGGAGGTTCGCGACCGGGACCAAAAGCGCCTTCCCGCGCCTGGCGAAAACTGCCGGCAGGTGATCGACCGTCCGGTGGCCGACACGGTTACCGAGATGCTGACCGGGGTCGTCGACGGTCCGATCTCCGGACGTACCGGTTCTCGGATGTCCCTCGGTGATCGGCCCGCTGCTGGCAAAACGGGAACAACGAACGATTCCGCTGCCGTCTGGTTTGCCGGCTACACACCGCAGGTTGCCGCAGCCGTCTGGGTAGGTGACCCACGCGGTGGCTTCGCCCATCCGCTCAAAGACGTGACGATCAACGGCACCTACTACCGCCAGGTTTTCGGCGGCACGCTTCCCGGCCCGATCTGGAAGGCGAGTATGGAAGCAGCCCTGGCGAATAAGCCGATCGAGCAATTCGTTCTGGACACCGGCCTTCCGGCCAGCGTCTTCACCGTGGACAAGATTCCCGATCTTTCGAACCTCGCCAGTGCCGAGGAGATGGTCGCGCAACTCGAACAGGTAGGAATGCGGTTGGGCGACATAACCCAAGTCGATTCGCCGCTGCCCGCTGGATTCGTGGTGTCCCAAACCCCGGGACCGGGCGGAACGGCTATCCCCAACACCACCGTGAATGTCACGATCTCCACCGGGTTCAACACCGTTCCCGAGAGCCGCGGCGCACCGTTGGGCGATGCCACCACGATCATGGAGCGCGAGGGCTTCTTAGTAAGCGTTGCTCAGGTATCCGACCCGAGCGTTGCCGCCGGTGCAGTCGTGGCGCAGTCCATCGCTGCAGGCAACGTCCATGCCGGTAGGAACAGTCATCACCTTGACGGTAAATGAAGTGGGGGCAGTTCCCGAACAACCTGCTCAGCCAGCACAGCCGCAACAGCCTGCACAGCCTGAGCTTGAGGAAATCTCTGCCAGAGAGTATCCATCTGCTAGCGATTGAGATCCCGAGCAATCCTACTATGCCCAGCGGGACTTCACCAACGACGCGACCTGTCCGCCATCGGCGCGACCCTTCACCTGCGGCTGCACGATCTTCATGACCGCACCCATCGCCCTGCCTCCTTCAGCACCAGAAGCCGCCACCTCGGCAACCGCAGCATCTACGATCGCGCGCACCTCGTCTTCGGACATCTGCTCTGGCAGGTAAGCCTCGATGATTACCAGTTCAGCGCGCTCCTTGTCGGCTAACTCGGTGCGTCCGGCTTCGTCGTAAGCATCGGCCGCTTCCTTGCGCTTCTTTGCCTCGCGCCCGAGCACGGTCATGACGTCGTCGTCGGTCAACTCACGCGCTTCCTTGCCCGAGACTTCCTCGGTGGTGATAGCCGAGAGCACCATGCGAATGGTTCCGGACTTCATCTCATCGCGGGCCTTGATGGACGCGGTGAGATCCGATTTCAAACGATCCTTCAGTTCCGCCATGGTGCGCATCTTGCCACCGGTCTCCGACGAGGCCCGTGCGATCATGGTCCGATGAACACCAGCGGACGGCTCATCACCTCCGCCGTCGCGCTCGGACTCGGCGCTTTGGCCTACGCGCGCTGGGAATCCGAGCGCTTTACCCTCCGCCGCGCACGCGTAGCGGTCCTGCCCACGCCGCAGCCCGATCTGCGCGTGTTGCACCTTTCCGACCTGCACCTCGTGCCGGGACAGACCAAGAAGAAGGAATGGGTCTCGAGCCTGCGCGAACTGCAACCCGATGCGGTGATCGCCACCGGTGATTTCCTTTCCCATGAGGACGCGATCCCTGAAGTGATCGACACCCTCGAGCCATTGTTCGACATTCCCGGTGCGTTCGTGCTCGGAAGCAATGACTATTACGCCCCCAAACCGATCAACCCCGCGCGCTATTTGCACGGTCCCTCCGGTTTACAACCCAATCGCCCGATGCTGCCGTGGCAAGACCTCGTTGCAGGTCTCACCGCTGGTGGCTGGCTGGATCTCAGTAACACGAAGTCACGCCTTAAGGCTGACGGTCGCGAGATAGATATTCGCGGCGTGGATGATCCGCATATCGGATAGAGATAAGTACCACGACGTCTCCGGCGCCTTCGACCCCGGCGCCGATCTCGCCCTCGCTGTTGCGCACGCGCCCTATCTGCGCGTGCTGAACCCGATGGCTGAAGACGGTGCGCACCTGATCATGGCCGGGCACACGCACGGCGGTCAGTTGCGCGTTCCCGGCTACGGCGCACTCGTCACGAACTGTGATCTCGATACCAAACGCGCCCGCGGACTCAGCGAACACCACGGCAGCGCACTGCACGTCAGTGCAGGGCTAGGCACCTCGCCGTACGCGCCGTTCCGCTTCGCCTGCCCACCCGAGGCGACGCTGCTCACGCTCACCTCACGCTAGGTCTTGACCGAGGTATCAGTCGAGCGGACAGCAGCAGACCTGTCGCTCCTTCAGCTAGTTTCCAATTCCGGCCTGGACGTGAGAGACATTGATCAATTCCAAGGATTGATCAACGAAATCTCAAGATGCTCAAAGTCTTTGGTGTTTCTCGTGGCAAGCATGGCGTTGTGGACGACACATATCGCTGCGATTTGTGCATCGAATCCATCTATGGGGATACCGAGTTTCTCGCTTTGCGAAGCAACGTTGGCGTAGACACGTGACGCAGGATCATCGAAGGACAGAACACGGGCACTAAAGACTGTGAATAGTTCGGTAGCAGCAACCGTCAAGCCTTCTTTGCGCTTTCCATCAGGGAGGCGCTCGATTCCATAGAGGATCTCCGCCACGGTGATAGAGGTAGTGAAGATGCTCGATGGCATTTGATCATTGACCCAAGAACGTACGCGCGCCGACGGGCTCGGTCGCATCAACTCCGACAGCACATTGGTGTCGACGACGATCATTGTGAGAAATCAGCTGATCGAACGGGAGTCGAGCGTTGGGGAATCTGCAGCTCGGTACCGCCAAGTTCCGTGAACCGCTCCAGCGTGGCAGCGAGAAGACCCGGGCTTTCCGCGGGCTCTGTGACCGCCTCGGTCAGGATCGCCCGCACCTCCGACTCCATCGACCGCCCATGGGATGCCGCCCGGGTGCGCAGGCGTTCACGCACAGAATCGTCCAGATTCCGAATACTCAGATCGGCCATGAATTCCTCCTATGTGCTAGCGATGCTAGCAGTCATACCAGAGGGGACTCGCCGCGGCGCGGCAGGCTAGACTCCGCTGGCCCATAAGCCACTCATCGGGCACTCGGGGTGTGGCGCAGCTTGGTAGCGCGCTTCGTTCGGGACGAAGAGGTCGTGGGTTCAAATCCCGCCACCCCGACGCTGATGGGGCAGGAGCCTTCGGCTCTTGCCCCATCTTCGTAGCGGCGGTTTTCCACTAGGAGGTTTGGTGAGCGTTCCCGACCTTCGTCCCTCGCGCTCAGATCTGGGCCCGGTTACCCGGGAGTACGTGAAGTCTCTGGGCTGGCGCTCGGTGAATATGCACACGCATATCTCCCTGGTGAACAAGTACGTGTACGTGGAAGTACCCAAGGCCGGCTGCGGAACCATGAAGGCAACGCTCGGCGGGCTCGAGGCGGCGCGTAAAGGCCCTGGTCTGGTGCAGCGGGTTCAGGAAGCTCCACACAACCGCATCAATGCAACGCCGTTCGTGAAGCCGTTCCAGTTGCCAGCGGAGATGCTCGAAGAGGTGTTGACGTCGTCGTCGTATAGGCGATTCACCGTGGTGCGCGATCCAGCGTCGCGGGTGCTGTCGGCGTATCTGGAAAAGATCGGTCAGGGCTTGAAGCAAAGTGAGCCGATCGTGGCCGCGTTGGGCATCCCGGCATCGGAGATCACCTTCGAGCAGTTCCTCGATGTGATCGCTGCGCAGGATTCCCGCGAGCAGGATCCGCATTGGCGAAGGCAAGCCGACCATGTGGGTTGGGGCATCGTGGATTACAACGCCGCGATCCACTTAGGGAACTTGGACTCCTCGTGGGATCAGGTCGGTGAGTTGACCGGCATGACGAATTTACGCGAGACGTTCTACTGCCGGAACTCAACCGGAGCCTCGGCGAAGGTCGATGAGTACTTCACGCCAGCATTGCGCGCGAAGGTCGCGTCGATTTATGCGCGCGACTACGAGGTCTTCGGTTACTGAAAGCGCGGCAGCAGGAGTTCGGCGATTTGCACCGCGTTGAGCGCCGCGCCCTTGCGCAGGTTGTCCCCGCTGACGAACAGGGCCAGTCCCTTGCCGTCGGGAACCGTTGGGTCGTGACGAATGCGACCAACGAAGGATGGGTCTTGACCAGCGGCCATCAACGGAGTGGGAACTTTAGTCACGACCACGCCGGGAGCACCTTCGAGTAATTCGGTTGCGCGCTCCACCGTGAGTGGCGCGGCGAACTCGGCATTGATGGCGAGTGAGTGACCGGTGAAGACCGGGACGCGCACGCAGGTTCCGCTGACGGCGAGGTCGGGGATGTTTAAGATCTTGCGGGTTTCGTTGCGCAGCTTTTGTTCTTCGTCGGTCTCCCCTGAGCCGTCGTCCACAAAGTTGCCCGCTTGCGCAACCACGTTGAACGCGATCGGGGCGACGTACTTGGTCGGCTTCGGGAAATCGACAGCTGCACCGGTGTAAGTGAGTTGCTCGATTCCTGCGGCCTCAATTGCGTGGATCTGCGAAGCGAGTTCTTCCACACCGGCAAGCCCGCTACCGGAGACGGCTTGGTAACTCATCGCAATCATGCGACGAAGGCCGGCATCGTCGTGCAACGGCTTGAGCACCGGCATCGCGGCCATGGTTGTGCAGTTCGGGTTGGCGATGATTCCTTTGCGCATCTGGTCGATGGCATCGGGATTCACTTCGCTCACTACGAGCGGAACATCCGGATCCATCCGCCAGGCCGAGGAGTTGTCGATGACGATCGCGCCAGCCTCGGCGAACTTCGGTGCCCACTCCTTGGAGGTTGAGCCACCGGCGGAGAACAGCGCGATGTCGATGCCGGAGAGGTCGGCCGTGGCGATGTCCTCGACAACGATGTCCTCGCCTTTCCAGGGCAACGTGGTGCCCGCCGAGCGCGCGCTGGCGATGTAGCGCATCTTCGTGATGGGAAAGTCACGATCGACCAGCAACTGGCGCATCACGCCGCCCACCTGGCCGGTGGCGCCCACCAGCGCGACGGTCACACCTACGGGGTCGCCGCTCACCGGCCGGTTCCTGCGTAGACCACGGCTTCACCGTCGGAGTCCAGACCAAAGGCGGTATGCAGCGCCTGCACGGCTTTCTTGGAATCGTCCACGCGAGTGACCACGGAGATGCGGATCTCGGAGGTGGAGATCATTTCGACGTTGATGCCAGCCTCAGCGAGAGCGTTGAAGAAGTCTGCGGAGACACCTGGATGTGAACGCATCCCAGCGCCGATGAGAGAGACCTTCGCGATGTGCTCGTCAACGGTGAGCGATTCGAACTCGATCGCATCGCGGCGAGAATCGATTGCCCCCATCGCCTGTTGCACCGAACCTTGCGGGCACGTGAAGGTGACGTCGGTACGACCGGTCGATGCGGCAGAGACGTTCTGCACAATCATGTCCACGTTGATGCTCGCATCGGCGAGCGCGCGGAAGATGGCCGCCGCTTGGCCAGGTTTGTCGGGAACACCCACAACGGTGACCTTTGCGTCGTTCACATCAGCTGCAACACCGGAGATGATCGGTTGCTCCATGACTCTTCCCTCTTCGATAGCGCGGGCGATCGCTTCCGGCGACAACACCCACGTGCCTTCCCTGGTGGAGAACGACGACCTAACGTGAATCGGAACTTCGAACCTGCGCGCGTACTCCACGCAGCGCAGATGTAAAACCTTCGCACCGACTGCAGCAAGTTCAAGCATCTCCTCGTAGGTGATGAACGGAACCTGGCTTGCTGCGGGAACAACTCGCGGATCGGTGGTGAAGACACCATCGACGTCGGTATAGATCTCACAAACGTCGGCGTTCAACGCAGCTGCGAGCGCGACAGCCGTCGTGTCTGATCCTCCGCGACCGAGCGTGGTGATGTCCTTGGAATCTTGCGCCACACCCTGAGAAGCCGGCCACGATCGGAATCGCGCCTGCTTCGATGGCCTGGGTGATGCGCCCGGGGGTCACGTCGATGATGCGCGCAGCTCCGTGCGCAGAATCGGTGATGAGTCCAGCCTGCGATCCGGTGTAACTGCGCGCCTCGGCGCCCAGATCGTGGATCGCCATCGCAAGCACGGCCATCGAGATCCGCTCACCGGCCGTGAGCAGCATGTCCAGTTCGCGGCCCGGGGGTAGCGGGGAGACCTGATTGGCGAGATCGAGGAGTTCGTCGGTGGTGTCGCCCATGGCCGAGACCACAACCACTACGTCGTGTCCGGCCTTCTTGGTGTCCACGATGCGGCGGGCCACCCGCTTCACGCTGGCGGCATCGGCGACGGAGGATCCGCCGTACTTCTGCACGATCATGGACACAAGCCCACAGCCTACGGCCGTGTCAGGCACCGTTGTTCAACGTGTTCACGTCGTCGTCGGCCCTGGCGAAATGACCAACAATCCGCCAGCGGTTGGCCGAATGACGGTCATTCGGCCAGACCCTGGCGGAAAGAGACACAATCGGGGTTGGCGGGCGGGGGTTAGCGGGTTAGCGGGCTCGCGCGCTGCGCCCTGGGGTTTCGCGCAGGCCCCAGTACAGGAGACCGGCGTAGGCGATCATGAAACTCGAGCCGAACAGCAGGTACAGCCACCGAAACAGCGTCCAGCCCTCGTCAGCGGGCAAAAACACCGTGAGCAGCGTCATCAAGCCGCCGCCGACGATCATTACCGCGGCCGCGCCGCGCACCCCGGCGTGGTCGCTCCTGCGGACCAGCCACATCTGACCGGCCAGGGCCACTAGGCACGCACCCACCATGCGCAGCGCCCACTCACCCTCGACCGAGGGACGCAAGCCCAGAAGTTCGCCGAACCAGCCGGGGGCAACGAGCAGTCCCAGTGCCGAGACGATGAACACCAGGGCGCCCGCGGCGAGCACGCCGCGGATGATGCGCACCTCGTCCATGGAGCGAACGCTAGCGATCAGCAGGGGTCCCAGATGAACGCAAGGTAGAGATTCCCGCCTAGGTGGCGACCTGATCGGACGACAAATCGTCGGGAATGGCGAATATCGCAGCGATGCGCGCCGCGAAGTCGCGAACATCGGGCGCCGGAATCGCTCGAACGAAGATCGGCTCGGCGGCGATGAAAGTTTCGTTGACCATGGGCTGGGGAGCGATGAACTCCGCCGAGGATCTGCTGGCCCGATCCATATATTCCACCCACGACCGGTTGTGCAGGAGGTAGGCATCGCGGGCGCGCTCGATGTCCACGTGCCATACCGCGATCGGCAGCGCCGCCACCTCCACGCCGGCTTCCGCGATATCCACCTTGGCTACCTGAGCCAATTCCCGCAGTTCGGCATCAAGTTTGGCTCGATCCCCACCGGATCCGTGCTCGTCGAAAGCCTGCGACGCGGCATCTTGTAATTCCCCCATGACCGCCTCTGAAGCCTCGACCCGCTCCAGCAGGGCCTGCATCTCGGTATTGCGCCAGGACCAGTCGGCCACGAGAACCCCACCGAGAATCAGCGTCAGCGCGAATACCCCGCCCCCAGCAACCCAGGGAATCCAACGTCGGGGCTTGGGCCGTTGCGGCGATTCGGTCTCCACCGGGGCCTGTTCCATGCCCCCATTGTTAACCACACTGTCACCCACACTGTGACCTACATTGTGGGCCATCGGTGCACACCGGGTCGGCGATCACCATTACGGTTGTCGCCCGTGAGCCTGGAAACCGCCGCGCCGAGTTGGCGCACCCGCTACGACGCGCAGGTAGCGGACCTCCGGCGTCAGCTCGCAGGCCTTCCCGGCGATAAGCCGCTTCGCTTGGCCAAGAAGACTTCGAACCTGTTCAGGCCCCGCGCGGATTCACCCGTTGACCGACTCGACGTCTCGGCTTTCGATGGTGTCCTGCACGTGGACCCGCATACTCAGACCGCCGAAGTACTCGGCATGACCACCTACGAGCACCTCGTGCAGGCCACGTTGCCGTACGGCCTCATGCCATTGTGCGTACCCCAACTGAAGACCATCACCCTCGGTGGTGCGGTGACCGGTCTCGGTATTGAGAGCGCAAGTTTTCGCAGTGGACTTCCCCATGAGTCGGTGATCGAAATGGACATCCTCACCGGCGATGGTGAAGTGCTCACGGTCTCCCCCGCCGAAGATGATCCGCACCGGGATCTTTTCTTCGCCTTCGCTAACTCCTACGGTTCGCTGGGCTACGCACTGCGCCTGAAGATCGAACTTGAACAGACCAAACCCTTCGTGCATCTTCGCCACCTGCGTTTCGACACTGCCGAAGAATTGACGCGCGTTCTGAAGGAGATCTCCGGTTCCCATGAGTACGGCGGCCAACGCGTCGACTTCCTTGACGGCACCGTCTTTTCTCCGTCCGAGCAGTGCCTGACCCTCGGTGAAATGGTCGGGCGTCTACCTGATGGACTCACGCTCAGCGATTACACCGGAATGAACATCTTCTACCGCTCGATCCAAAACAAACGTGAAGACGTGCTCACCATCCACGACTACCTGTGGCGATGGGACACCGATTGGTTCTGGTGCTCGCGAGCGTTCGGGACGCAAAAGCCAGCCATCCGCAAATGGTGGCCCAAGTCGAAACTGCGCAGCGACTTCTACTGGAAACTCATCGCACTCGATCGTAAGTACAAGATTGCAGCCCGCACAGATGTGGTGCGTAAGCGTCCTGCGCGCGAGCAGGTGGTGCAGGACATCGAGGTTCCTGCCGATCGTTTGCCGGAGTTCTTGGACTTCTTCCACCGCGAAGTAGGTATCGAACCGATCTGGGTGTGTCCGCTCAAGCAACGGGATCCGAACGCACGTTGGCCGCTCTACGAGTTTGATGCGCAGACGCTTTACGTAAACGTCGGTTTCTGGTCCACCGTGCCGCTACCCGAGGGGGTGGATCCCGAGGAAGGTCGGGTTAACCGACGCATCGAAGAGGTCGTATCCGCACTCGATGGGCGTAAGTCGCTGTACTCGACCGCCTTCTACGACCGCGAGACTTTCTGGTCCATTTACGGCGGCGACGCCTACGAACGATTCAAGAAGGAATATGACCCCAATGGACGATTGTTGGGTCTGTACGAGAAAGTGGTGGAAAGGCAATGAAACTCGCAGATGCATTCTCTAAGGTCATAACCCCCGATCGTCGCGTGAGTTTTCGTGCTTACGACGGATCAACGGCCGGACCTCAAGACAACGACGTCATCTTGGAGATCCGCAGTCCGCGTGCTGTGCAGTTCCTCGCCGGTGCGCCTTCCCAGCTCGGCCTTGCCCGCGCTTACGTGAGCGGGGATCTAGAGATCATCGGTGATGCATACTCAGCCCTTCGCCGCCTATACCCGCTCGACACTTCGCACTTAACCGGGCGCGACAAGCTCGCGCTTGCCAAGGCATTCGGCCCCCATGCCCTCAAGCGCCCCACACCACCTCCCCAAGAACGCAAACTCAGCGGCCGCCGTCATTCCAAAGTTCGTGACGCCGACGCCATCCACCACCACTACGACGTCAGCAACCGCTTCTACCGATGGGTGCTCGGACCATCGATGGCATACACGTGTGCTGTCTTCCCTACTGAAGATGCGTCCTTAGAAGTTGCCCAAGAGGAGAAGTTCGATCTGGTCTGCAGGAAGTTGGGACTTCGCCCCGGGATGCGGCTGTTGGACGTGGGCTGCGGATGGGGCGGCATGGTGCTTCACGCGGTCAAGAACTACGGCGTAACCGCGATTGGTGTCACCTTGTCGCAGCAGCAAGCCGATTGGGGGCAGAAGGCAATTGCCGACGCCGGACTCGAAGGTCAAGCAGAAATTCGCTTCAGCGACTACCGCGACGTTCCCGAGACCCATTTCGATGCCATCTCCTCGATCGGTTTGACCGAGCACATTGGGCGTGCGAACTATCCGTCGTACTTCTCATTCCTGTACGAAAAACTCCGCGACGAAGGTCGCATGCTCAACCACACGATCACTCGGCCAAACAACGCTGAGCCCTCGCACTACCGCACGAGTTTCATCAATCGGTACGTATTCCCCGATGGTGAGCTGTCCGGACCCGGACACATCATGAGCGCCATGAACACCGCCGGGTTCGAGATCCGCCACGAAGAGAACCTGCGTGAGCATTACGCGCTCACCCTCAAGCACTGGTGCGAGAACCTCGAGGATCACTGGGATGAGGCCGTCGCCGAGGCAGGCCTAGGCACCGCGCGGGTGTGGCGGCTCGTACATGGCGGCGTCGCGGCTGGGCTTTGAAATCGACACGATCCAGTTGCACCAAACGCTGGGCGTGAAACTCGGCCCCGGAGGTTCATCGGGGATGCCGCTGCGCCCGGACTTCAGTACACGATCGGCGAACCACGCCGGCGTCTAGGCCTGCAAGGGCGACGGCGCGGAAACGTTGAGGCCGCCGTCGGCTACCAACGTGGTGCCGGTGATGTAGTCACCTGCAGGCGAGGCTACAAACGCCACGAGTTCGGCTACTTCATCCGGACGTTGGAGTCGTCCCGCAGGGATCACGGTCGCTACCTGCGCCGGATCGATGCCGTATCGCTCCATGGCCTCGGTATGCACGATGCCCGGTGCCACGGCAACCGCTCGCACCCCACGAGATGCCCATTCAGCTGCCCACGTTCGCACAAGAGACTCGACTGCAGCGCGTGAGGCACTCGAATGCGTCATGCCCGGCATTCCCCGGCTGGGAGTCATCGTGATGCACACGACCTTGCCGTAACCCTGCGGCAACATCGAGAGCGCAGCGACCTGCGTTGTCAGGTACCAGGTTGCATCAAGGTTCAACCGCATCACCGCACGAAAGCCCTTCGGTGTTATCTGCTCGGCAGCGGAGATGAATTGACCGCCCGCGTTGTTCACCAAAATGTCGATCGAGCCGGTGTCCACCATGCGGCTCACCGCCGCGTCGACCTGTTCGGCCTCGCGAACATCGGCAACGATCGTTTCAACAGATCCCGTCGGCGCGAGTTCCTTCGTCCCATCAAGAGTCTCAGCGGTACGCCCGAGAACGAACACCTTGGCGCCTCGCTCGGCCAGCAGCAGCGCACACGCGCGCCCGATTCCCGTGCCGCCACCGGTCACGAGAGCGGTGCGGCCGGCGAGGGACCAACTTTCCGTTGAAGGTGCCACCGTCAGCCACGCGCCTCGATCAGGATGTGCCGGGCTTCCTCCGTCGAGAGTTCGGCGTACTCCCCACCACTTCCGACCATCACACCGTCGTCTGTGCGATACGCCTTGACATCGGCTCCCGGGGTTGCACCCACCCGGCGCAACCGGCCCATTACCTGATCGTCGGTCTGGATGGTTTCGGCAAGGCGGCGCACCCGGACGCGCGTGGGCTCCGCGGTCAATGTCTTGGGTAGCGGTTCTAGCCCCTCGAGGCCGACCTCCACCTCGCTGGCGTCCGGGTCCAGTTCATGCAATCCCGGAATGGGATTGCCGTAGGGACTCACCGTCGGGTGGTTAAGCAGTTCCAAGATCCTGCGTTCGACCACATCGCTCATCACATGCTCCCACCGGCACGCTTCCGCGTGAACGTCTTCCCACGGCAGTTGGAGAATCTCCACCAGCATGCATTCGGCGAGCCGGTGCTTGCGCATCACGCGAACCGCTTCTTGCTCCCCGCGTTGGGTGAGTTCAAGGTGCCGGTCGGCTTCCACGTAGAGCAATCCATCGCGTTCCATCCGCGCCACGGTCTGGGAGACAGTGGGCCCGCTTTGCCCCAGGCGTTCGGCGATCCGGGCCCGCAACGGGGTGATGCCCTCCTCGCGGAGTTCGTAGATCGTGCGCAGGTACATCTCAGTGGTGTCGATGAGATCGCTCACGAGTCACCCGCTTCCGCTCATACCCCACACTCGACCGGTCAGCCGACCGATGCTGAACGCTACCGGGGCGCACCATCGGCTGCATCCGATCCTCGGTAGCGATCGGGGCGTGCTACCTGAACGTTGTACGTCCACGCCGTGATGGCGTAGTTCGGAAAGTACGAGTCTGCGAGTCGAGTCCAGATCCTTTCGGCGACGTCCTCGGCTACGAGCGTCTCGACCCTCACATTGCCGCCCTCGATATCGCTCACCCGTCGTCCGCGCGGGCCCTCGCCGCGAGCGGATGCGATGGTCCACCCCAAAGCTCCCGCGGCACGCAGGTCCTCCACCAATCGGGCTTCGAGAATCGACTCCGCCACGATCGTTACGCACACGACCGATCCTCGATGAGCAGTCGCCCGTTCGTCGTCGTGCGATGTCATTTCAATCTCCTTCGTGAGCTCAGCCGAGAGCCGCCGTCACCTGCTGGGCAATCAACCAATACAGCGGAATACCGATCACCAAGTTGAAAGGGAACGTAATGCCCAAACTAGCCGTCAGCGTTATCCCAGGGTTTGCCTCGGGCAACGCAAGTCGCACGGCTGCTGGGGCGGCTATATACGACGCGCTTGCGGACAGCACACCAAGCGCCATAGACCCACCTGCGCTCAGGCCCACGAGTGCTCCGCCAACAATGCCCAAGAAGCCGGCAACTATCGGAAAGGCGATCGCGAAGACGACCAGTCCGAAGCCAGCGCGTCGGACATCACCGAGTCGGCGACCCGCGAGCACACCCATCTCCAGCAAGAACAGCGCCAAGATGCCGGTGAAGGGTGCGCCGAAGAATGGCTCGACCCGCGCAAAGCCTTCAGGGCCGGTGATGAAACCGATCACTAGACCACCGGCAAGCAACATGATGGATCGACCCGTCACAATCTCGCGAACCGATTCACCTAGTGAGCCAGCGTGGCGGGATGCCGATCCGGCAAGCAAGAGGCCGACGAGGATGCCGGGTATTTCCATGATGGCGAGCAACGTCGCAACGAAACCTTCGTACTGAACCTGAAGAGCGTCGAGGAAGACCAATGCGGCGGTGAAGGTCACGAGCGATGTCGATCCGTAGTGCGCGGCCATCGCACCCCGATCAACCGGCCCCAGTCGTGTCAAGAAGCGCAGCGCGACGAATGCCAGAACCGGGATGGTCAATCCCAGCGCAATAGTCATCAACGCAGGACCTGCCACCGCGGAGGCATCCGATTCGCGGAGTGCCACACCACCCTTTAACCCGATCGCCAGGAGTAGGTAAATGGAAGTCGCCTGATAGATCGCGTCGGGCAATCGCAGATCGGCTTTCACAAGCGATCCGAGCACGCCTAGGGCAAATGCCAGGACGGGGACCGAGGCAATGCTCGTTGTCAGCAGCGCAGCGTCCACGCCCACACCGTAGGACACACGTCCCGGCTGCCGAGGACTCCGTAACCCTCTAGCGTGAGCATGTGCCTTCGATCATGTGGTTTCGCCGCGACCTGCGTTTGTCGGACAATCCAGCGCTACTGGCAGCGATCGAGGCCGCGCGTGCCGACGGCGACGGTCGGGTTGTGCCTTTGTTCGTCGTGGACCCGACAATCTGGGAACCAGCAGGTCCTATCCGGCAGACCTACCTGGTCGATTCGCTGAACGCACTCGGTGCTTCGATCGACCGCAACCTGCTGATCCGGCACGGTGATCCAGTAACTGTTATTCCTGAGGTGGTGCGAGCCAGCGGCGCCAGCAGCGTCCACATCGCAGCCGACTTCGCTCCCTACGGTGCTCGGCGCGATGCCCAAGTGGAAGCCGCTCTTGATGTCCCCTTGGTTCGGACCGGTTCCCCGTACGCGGTGTCACCCGGGCGGGTGACGAAAGGAGATGGCACCGCCTACCGAGTCTTCACACCTTTCTACCGCACATGGCTCGCGCACGGTTGGCGCGCTCCTGCCTCCGAGGCTCCCGGTGATGTGGACTGGTGGATGCCAATGGAATGCCAGGGCCGGCCCACAGTTTCCGCACATGACATCGAACTTCCGACGCTGCCACCGGCAGGTGAGAAAGCCGCGTGGGCTCGCTGGGAACATTTCCGATCCACCGGATTGCCAGAGTACGACGAAAACCGGAACCGTCCGGATCTAGACGGCACGAGTGTTCTCAGCCATCACCTCAAATACGGCGAAATCCATCCGCGTTCGCTCCTGGTCGATCTCGGTGATCGCGACGATGGTTTCCGTCGTGAAATCTGTTGGCGCGACTTCTACGCCGATGTCATGCACCAACAACCCGCCTCAGTTCACTCATCACTTGATGCACGCTTCGACGTCTCAATGCGTTGGAATAACGACGACGACCTCTTCGCCGCATGGGCGCACGGACGCACCGGGTTTCCTTTCGTTGATGCGGGGATGCGTCAACTGCGAGCCGAGGGGTGGGTACACAACCGAGTTCGCATGGTGGTGGCAAGTTTCCTCATCAAGGATCTGCATCAAAGTTGGCAGCGCGGCGCTGCTGAGTTCATGTACTGGCTACGCGATGGCGATATCGCTAGCAATACGCACGGCTGGCAATGGACAGCCGGCTGCGGAACGGATGCAGCGCCGTTCTACCGAATCTTCAACCCGGTTTCGCAAGGATTGAAATTCGACCCGAATGGTGATTACGTGCGGCGTTACATACCCGAGCTGGATCATCTACCGGGCAAGTCCGCGCACGAACCCTGGACGGCTCTCGGCGGTTACGACCACGGCTACCCCGAACCGATCGTCGACCACAAACTCGAGCGCGAAGCTGCTTTGGCTGATTACGCGGCCATCAAGAAGGCCTGACCACGTCCTTTCGGGTGTTCAACTCCCCCACGTAGGGTGCGGCCCATGCCAACTGTGGCCGTGCTCTCCATGAAGGGCGGCGTGGGAAAGACCACTGTCGCCCTAGGTTTGGCGAGCGCTGGGTGGAACCGACACTGGCGCACGCTCGTGGTCGATTTGGACCCCCAGGCGAATGCCTCGATGGGCGTGGGCCTGGTAGATCCAGCACTCACCGTTGGTGACGCCCTAGCCGACGGTCGTCCGGGTATTGCAGGCGAAGCAATCGTCCCCTCCACCTGGGGGCGGGGAACCGACGTCCTGCCATCCGAGGCAGCAGTCGAGCATCGGGTGGCCGAAGCCGCGCCCGGTTCAGAGCAGCGCCTGCGCACCGTTCTTGGAGGGGTAGGTCACCGTTACGACCTCGTGGTGATCGACTGTCCGCCGTCGCTGGGCGAGATGAGTCGAAATGCGCTGCATGCAGCCTCTCGAGCATTGGTGGTCACCGAGCCCGGCTACTTCGCACTGCGCGGCGCCCAGCAAGCAATAGAGGCCATCGATCTTGTCCGCTCGAGCACTAACCGCGCCCTGGGTTCACCCTCGATCGTTCTCAACCGCGTTCGCGGCACCGTTGCCGAGCACCGGAATCGAGTTGCCGAGCTTCGCGGAACGTTCGCCCACCAGGTCAGCGATGTCGAGATCCCCGAGCGCAATGCCATTGCTCAAGCCGAGGGCGCGGGAATGCCGATCCACGCGTGGGATTCACCTGCCGGCCGAGAACTGGCCGGTCTTTTCGATTCACTACTTGATCAACTCGTGCCTGGAGGACTGCGATGACCGCACCGTTTGATCCAACACCGCGCCCGGCTCTGCGCAAGGCAGCCGACTCCGATGTGCACCCGACCACACATGCGTCGTCGTTGTCTTCATCATCAACCGGCGACTCAGTTTTGGGCGGCAAGGAAGTTGAGTTAGCGATCCGACTTCCCAAGAAGCTTCGCAAGGAACTCAAGAAGGCTGCTCGCGACGGCGGCCTTTCGATAGATCAACTTGCGACGATCGCTCTCGCTGCGGAAGTGCATAGGCGGAGCAACTAGGGCGCAAGCCGTTCGATGGTCCATGCGCTCGAATCATCCAATAACCCCGCCCCGCGATAACGCAATCGATCATGCAGGCGCGAGGGACGTCCTTGCCAGAACTCGATAGTGACCGGACGAAGCAGCCAACCGCCCCAGAAATCCGGCAAAGGTACGTCTGATCCCGGCGGATACTTTTCGTGCAGTTCACGCCACTGCCTATCCAAAGGTTCACGCGACTCGATGACCGTGGATTGAGCACTCACCCAGGCGCCGAGTTGCGACTCATGCGGCCTGCTGCGGAAGTACTCCAGTACCTCCTCGCGACCGAGTTCCTCCACATCCCCGACCACCACCACCTGACGGTGCATGACAAACCACGGGAAGGTCACCGAGGCATGCGGGTTGGCACGCAATTCACGCGACTTACGCGAGTCCAGGTTGGTGAAGAAGGACAGGCCGCGTTGATCAGCACCCTTGAGCAGCACGGTACGCGAGCTCGGATAACCATCGGCGTTGGCTGTGGCCAGAACCATGGCATTGGGTTCCACCACCAATTCGCTGGCCACCGCTTCGTTGAACCAGGTTCGGAACTGAGTCAACGGGTCCTGGACCAGGTCTTCAGGCGTCAGAGTTCCTTCTGCGTAGGTAACGCGGAGATCGGCCACCCCATCCAGACCCGTGGGCTCGGATCCAGACGCCACATCCCGGTTAGCCAGCCCCTCATTTGCCATGCCCTGATTCCACCACGAACCACTCGGTGTTGAATGTTGCCCCTGATTGGGGAGGCATCATGCGGGAGTTCATACCAGGCCTTGAGGGTGTCGTTGCGTTCGAAACCCAGATAGCCGAGCCCGACAAGGACGGCGGCGCGCTGCGCTACCGCGGGGTGGATATCGAGGATCTCGTTGGCAAGGTCTCGTTCGGAAATGTTTGGGGACTCCTGGTGGACGGGGAGTTCAACGCGGGCATCCCACCCGCCGAGCCCTTTCCCATTCCCATCCACTCTGGAGATATCCGAGTGGATGTGCAATCGGCCATCGCGATGCTCGCACCGGCATGGGGATTGCAGCCGATTTTGGATATCGACGACGAAACCGCGAGAGAGAACCTGGCCCACGTGTCGGTCATGGCCCTGTCCTTCGTTGCGCAATCAGCACGCGGACTGGGCCTTCCCATGGTTCCGCAGGCGGAGATTGACCAGGCAAACACCATCGTTGAACGATTCATGATCCGCTGGCGCGGAGAGCCCGATCCCCGCCACGTCCGGGCGGTCGACTCCTACTTCGTTGCCGCCGCCGAGCACGGACTCAACTCATCGACACTCACGGCCCGAGTCAGTGCCTCGACAGGAACGGACGTTGCGGCCGCGATCTCTGGTGCAATCGGAACATTGAGCGGCCCGCTGCACGGTGGTGCGCCTGCGCGCGTGCTGTCGATGATCGAGGCCGTTGAGCAAACCGAGGACCCAGGTGCATACGTGCGCCAAACTTTGGATTCCGGCCGCCGACTCATGGGCTTCGGCCACCGGGTATACCGGGCCGAGGATCCCCGGGCCCGGGTGCTGCGAGAGGTAGCCCGCGACTTAGATGCGCCAAGGTACGAAGTAGCTGTGGCTTTAGAGCAAGCAGCCCTCGAGGAACTCCGCAATCGTCGCCCGGACCGGATCTTGGAAACGAATGTCGAGTTCTGGTCTGCAGTGATCTTGGACTTCGCAGACGTGCCACCGAAGATGTTCACGTCCATGTTCACCTGTGCGCGCATCGCCGGGTGGAGCGCACACATCCTCGAGCAAAAGCGCACCGGTCGGCTCATTCGACCGTCAGCTCGTTACGTGGGCCCGCGTCCTCGCCGTCCCAATCAAGTGCCCGGATGGGATGCGGACATGGTTCGACCCTCCTGGCTCATCGAGGGCTAGCCCACCGCGACGCCTTGCGGTCGCGGGCGCGATACTGGGAATCCCTTTCAACCTTCAGGAGTCACGCCACCGTGTCCGAGGACATCCGCATTCCCACTGAACTGCTCCCCACCGACGGCCGCTTCGGTGCCGGGCCATCCAAGGTCCGCCACGAGCAGGTCCAGGCGCTCGAGAAAGTGTGGAAGTCCTACCTGGGCACCTCACACCGACAAAAGGCCGTCAAATCCGAGGTTGGTCGGCTTCGCACCGGCCTGCGCTCGCTGTTCTCCTTACCAGAGGACTACGAGGTCGTCTTGGGCAATGGTGGCTCCACCGCTTTTTGGGACGTCGCGAACTTCAGCTTGATCGAGGATCGTGCGCAGTTCCTCTCATTCGGAGAATTCGGAGCGAAATTTGCGTCCGGAGCGAAGAAGGCCCCGCAACTTGGGGAGCCGACGATCATCGTCGCAGAGCCGGGAAGTGCGCCGGCGTTTTCGGCGGAGGCCGGCATCGACTCCTACTGCTCGCCGCACAACGAAACCTCCACGGGCGTGGTGGTCCAGCCCAAGCGGGTCGACGGATCGGACGCCGGCGCGCTCATGCTCGTCGACGCAACCTCCGCCGCCGGTGGCCTGACAGTGGACCCAACCCAGTTCGACACCTACTACTTCGCTCCGCAAAAGTCGTTTGGTTCCGACGGTGGGCTGTGGATCGCATTGATGTCCCCGGCTGCTCTCGAGCGCTCGGCACGTATCAAGGCATCCGGGCGTTGGATTCCGGACTTCTTGGATCTCGAGACCGCGGTCGATAACTCCAAGAAGGATCAGACCTACAACACGCCCGCTCTGGCCACCATCTTCTTGATGGCCGAGCAGGTCGACTGGTTCAACGGCAACGGTGGATTGGACTGGTGCACGTCCCGCACCGCAGAGTCCTCGGGGATCTTGTACACGTGGGCCGAGAACTCACCCTTTGCCACCCCATTCGTGACCGAACCAGCCAATCGATCAGCTGTTGTCGTGACCATCGATATCGACCACTCCATCGACGCCACGCAGATCACCAGCACCCTGCGTGCAAACGGGATCGTCGATACCGAGCCCTATCGCAAACTCGGCCGTAATCAACTGCGCATCGCAGTGTTCCCCGCCGTGGAGCCCGATGACGTCCGAGCCCTCGTCGGCTGCTTGGACTACGTCATCTCGCAGCTGACGTGAGTGGGTCGTCGCCCGATACAGGGCGTCGACCGGTACTCGATCGGATAACGTGGATTAGCTACACCCAAATCTCGCTGCTTCGCCTTTTTTCTCTACGGCTTCGGTGCAACACAAGCACTGCTACGAGATGAGCAAGGGACCTCGCGCACGATCGCCTCTTTGCATGCGACGGTCTTTGCCGTTGCGAATATCGTCATGGGTCTGATGGTGCCTAGGCTCATCGCACGATGGGGACGCGGGCGCGTTATCCGCTACGCGATCATCGTGATGTGCATAGGAATCGTCGTCTACACAGCACCGTTCGGGCTTGCAGCAAGCCTGACCGGAACGGCAATCGTCGCTGGTAGCGGTGTCACGCTGATCGCAACGGTCAATGCATTCATCTTCGCCTACCAAGGTCCCGCGGGACCAGCAGCAATTACTCAGGCGAACGCACTCGCTGCACTCTTCGGTTTTGCAGTTCCGCTGGTGATCGGCACCACCACAGCACTGGCCGTCGGTTGGCGCTCCGGCCTATGGGCTCTCATCGTGGCTCTCATCGTCTCCGAGATCTTGCGTAGTCGTAACGAAGAAACACCCGAAGTAGTCCGTGCAGAGTTCCCCACCGAATCGCATCCGGTCCGCGAAGAGAAGGTGCAGATGCCGCGCCCGTTCTGGTGGTCGCTTAGCGTGGTGGGACTGCTGCTGGCCACCGAGTTCACCCTCACCCTGTGGAGTGCGGACCTTTTGCGTGAGCGAGCCGGGCTCGGCGCGGCAGCTGCCGCTGCCTCTTTGGCCGCCGTCACCGGAGGGATGTTCCTCGGGCGTCTTTACGGCAGCAGACTGGCACGGACGTGGAACGTCGATCGCCTTTTGACCGCATCGATCCTGATTGCGCTTGCCGGCTTCACAGTTGCTTGGCTGTCCACGATCACCTGGGTCATCCTGGTCTCGTTGTTCGTTGTCGGACTGGGGTTGTCGGTTCAGTGGCCGATCGGTGTCTCACGCGCGGTAGCCAGTTCCGGAGGCCTCATCGACAAGGCATCGGGGCTCTCATCGGTAGCGGCCGGGGCTGCCGGTGGTGTTGCACCCTTCATCCTCGGCGCACTCTCGGACACGATCGGCCTGCATTTCGCCTTCTTGATCGTCCCGGTCTTGCTCACCACAGCATTGATTGTGATCATCGCCAAGCCTGTCCGATCCAACGAACCGATCGTCGGCTAACCCGCGAACCTCCCCGCCTGGACCCGCGAACCTCCCCGCGTGGACCGTCGAACCTCCCCGCGTGGACCGTCGAACCTCCCCGCGTGGACCTAGCCGGCCAAGTGGTCCGGCGGCCGCAGGGATGCAAGCACCCACCACGGAAGCTCCACCTGCAGCAACCGAGGGTCCTTTTCGCTAGCAATAAACACACCTCGCCCATCCGAGGTCCAGGTGATCGCCTCACCTTGGACCTGGGCTGGTAATGCCAACGTCGCAATGCGTCGACCGGGCGGTAGCCCCTGAAAAACGTGGGCATCAAGGTAATCGCGCAACACGTACCCGATTCCCGAAGGGTGAATGGCACCGTCGGTGATCAGCGAACCAACTCCAGCCACCCTGTCGGCGATGGCAACACCCTTCGTAAGTGGAACTGTGTACAACCCGCCCGACGCCAGTTGCCATGTCGCCACCCATACCCGCCCGCCATCGACCATCAGCGTCTCGGCGTTATGCGGACGATCGGGATAGGTGAAGCGCCACTGCCGGGCTGGTCGTGTTCGCAACCCCAACTTCTTGGGCTCACGCACTCGATAAATACTGACGTTAGGCCATGAGTCACGGTTATCACCGATGTCGCCCACCCACAGGACCGGTCGTCCCTTGTCATCAAAGCTGCTGGCAAGCCCTTCAAAGTCGCGAGCCTGCACACCCCGCAAGCGCAACTCGCTAACCGTTGCGCATGTTCGACTGTCAATTCCGTAGAGCACCGCGTCGTCGCCGGAATCGTTGTGGACCCAAATCACATCGGCATGCTGCAGAGACCGCGCCATTCCACTGATCTCGATCAGGCGAGGATCGGCGAAACGACACACTTCGCGCCATTCGACCGATGCTGCTGCGGGCGCCGTGAGAGATGACAGAAGAACACCGCAGGACACAAGTGTCGCCAAGAGGGTGCGGATCAATTCGACACGATCGCAGCGACGAAAACGACCACAACGGCACCAAAGAGAACTGCCAGCGTGAGGAAGCGGCGGGTTCGAGGGTCCACGTCCTCCAGCCTACGAGCGCCCCGGTCCATACTTGCCAAGGGAGGAACCATGAAGTCAAGTGCTCGCGTGAGTGATCAGACCGCCATCCCCGCAGTTCTCGTGGGTACCGCAGTTTGGCTCGTCGTACTTGTCGTGTTGACGATCGCCGTAGGAATAGATGCGCCGACGACCGGCGTGTGGTGGTGGGGCGTGAGTGTGGTCGGCTCAGTAAGTGGCCTGATCGGGTTGGTCTTCCTTCGTTGGCGTCGTTCCCGGCTCATCAGCGGCGGAGTCGTGAACTAGCCGAAACTGCGGCTCCTACAGGTCGGCGCCGGCGGAGTCGGGTTCGACTACCTCTGAATGCGCTCCACACCCGAACGCCAAAGACACCAACCGCCCATCGGCGGGTGAGAACTCGTTCGCGCACACGCCGAATGCGCGTGACAGTGGTCCGGAGACGTGAATCAAGAAACCGCATGTTGCACACGCTTTGGCAGCCGCCTCTGCCATCGCCGCACCAGGTCCGAACTCCCCACCATCCCAGCGATCGGCCGCAACGTCACGACCGTCGACGGACAACACACGAGTGCGACCAAGTCCAACTTCCCATCCCGTCCAACCACGTGGCTCATCGCGATCGATGATGGTGTCGATCTCATCAGCGCCGGTGAGTCCGGCCGCAAGCCGCGCATCATCCGCCGGCGTGAGCAGCACATCTCCTACTCCCAGATCCCCCGGGCGGATTCGATCGCTCCAGGGAATCCACTCAGGCGCACGAAGTGAGTCAGGGCCCGGGAGCAGCACGATCTCGCAGACAGACGGGGCTTTCGAGCGCGGCGCTCGGGCAACGGTGACCGCCCAGCGCCATCCCACATAGGCAGGATCGGTGCACGCGAATGAATGGGTGCCCAACCGCTCGCCGTCCATGACGAAACCAGCGTGTTCGCCGACGATCGCCGGTCCGACGTCGTCGGTGACCGCATCGTGCGCCAGGTCGCGCGCCTCCCGCAGCACGGCGTCCTCCTTGGGAACGTCCTTGCTGGCAACGGAACTACTGCCCTGGCCGGTCATCGACACGGAATGATTGTGGACCACCCTGCGACTGGGTAGCTCCTCGGGTGGCCCGGTACTGTCAGATTCATGCCCTCTTCGCTCGTTGCCCGCCGCTCCCACCTGGCCGGTGCTGCCGCCCTGGGCGCTGCCGCCGTTCTCCTACTCAGTGGTTGCGAGAAGCCCGCGCCGGGTGTCTCTGTCTTCTCCGGAACCTCCACCGAGTACCGGACGGCCGTGTGCTGGGCCTTCGAGATCCGATGCACTCGAGCCTGGCGACTGCGCCCAGGAGTTGCTCACCGAGGCCAGCGCACGAGACGTGGTGGCAAGGGTGCCGATCGTGCCCGGCGACACCGTCGGAATCAGCGTCGATCCGAAGGTGGCCGATGCAGGCTGGACACCCGTCATCGGTCAGCAACGGCTCACAAGCACACCTTTGGATACGACCTACTACCGATTCACGTACCCGGACCTGCAGGAGGTTCCCGCCGATGGTGTGCTGCTGCAGATCGTGGCCGGTCGAGGTGAGTCGACCAAAGGCATCTGGGTCTTTCGACTCGACCGCGCCTAACGCCGCAACGGGGAGGGGCTAGACGTCGAGGTCGTCGGCCACCGCGCGCAGCACTGCAGCTGTCTTGCGCGCCATCTCATCGGAGGGATAACGGCCGCGGCGCAACTGACTCGAGACTCCATCGAGCAACTTAATTAGATCCTCAGCGATGATCGCCATGTCGTCGGCTGGCTTTCGGACACCCTTTGCAACCGAGGGGGTCTCCAAGATCTTCACCGACAGCGCTTGCTTTCCACGGCGCCCATCGACCACACCGAATTCGACGCGACTACCCGGACGCAGCGCCGCGACCCCGGCCGGCAATGTGGAGACATGGACGAAAACGTCCTCGCCCTCGTCGGCGGTGACGAAACCGAAACCCTTCTCAGAGTCATACCACTTAACGGTCCCTGCGGGCACGGCCTTCTCCTGTCGTGTGCGCTGTAGCGCTGTAGCGCTTCGGCGGTCTCGATACTACGGCCTCACCCACCCGTCCATCGATCGGCACATAGCGGGGCGATCCGACCCATGGCACCCTGGAACCATGGCATCGGCACCGGGCGATCGGCTCCTGAGGGTGGGCATCGTGGTCACGGTCATCGGTCTACTGCTCAGCGCGGTAGCCCTCCTGCCCCTGGTATTCCCTGACCTTGAGTTGCCTGGCGCCTGGTGGTTTTTGTCCATGATCACCGGTGTGGGTTTGGCTCTGGTGATCTTCGGTCTGATCCGCGCCTCGCGGGCCCGCCGAGGTGACCGCGTACCGTAGTGCGGATGTCCGGCTCCCAACCCCGCACGCTCGCCGAGGACCTACGCACCCGCACCGACGCCGAACTCGGAGACCTCCTGGCGGCGCGTCCTGACCTTCTCCACCCCATCCCCTCGGACATGCGGGCCCTGACAACTCGAGCAGCGACCGCACCATCGATTGCTCGTTACCTCGATGAGGTGGATAGCGTTCACCACTACGCACTGCGCGTCGCCTGCCAACTCTCCGATTCCCAGCCGACCTCCACCGATGCAATCGTGAAAACAGTGAGCAAGGATCTTGGTTCTAAGGCGCGGCCCGCCGTCAAGTTGGCCGTAGAGCGACTGTGGTCGGCGGCGTTGCTGTGGGGAACGAAGGAGAAGGTTCACGTCATCACCGCCGTGCGCGATCAGGTGATGAACGTCCCCCTGCCCACGTGGCCGCCACCGGCGTGCGATGAGGGATCGGCCGCGGCCACCTCGGATATCGAAGCCCAGGCCGGGCTCCGCGCCCGTCTCACCCTCTCAACCATCGAAGAGGTGGGTGATAGATGGCGTCGTGATCCCGGAGCAGTCCTGCGTTCTGGCGGACTCACCACACGGGCAACCGACGCACTAGCCGAATCCCTCGACGTGAGTCGCTTCGAACTCACCTGCGCCCTCGATGCTGCATACGCTGCCGGCCTGCTATCGATCGGACCCACGGCCGATGATCTTGGTTGGATGCCCACCGAAGCGTTCGACGAATGGTGCGAGGCATCACCGGAGCGTCGATGGGCAACCATTGTTCATGCCTGGTTGAACTCATCGACTATTTCCACGGACAAGCCGCTCGCTGCCGAAGAGCACGCATTCATCGCACCTTGGCGCCGGCAACTCCTCACCGCACTGAATTCAGCTTCCGGGGGTTGCGATATTCAAAAGACGGTGGACATCATCGATTTCCGTTGGCCACGGCGCAGCGGTAAGAAGCGGTCCGCAACTATCGCTGCGCTGTGGAAGGAGTCTGAAGTGCTCGGCGTGCTGTCGGCAGGCGTCTTATCTGCCATGGGGCGATGCGCTATCAACAACGACGACGTCTCTGCCTTAACCAAAACAGCCAAAGGTCATCTGGTACCTGAGATCGATCATGTTCACGTGCAGGCCGATCACACAATCATCGCGCCTGGTCCGATAACTCCATCGGTTGGTCGCAGACTTCGAGAGATTGCCGATATCGAATCGCGTGGTCACGCCACTGTTCTGCGCATCACCCCAGCCTCTGTTCGTCGGGCCCTGGAGACGGAGCCAGATCCACAGATATGGATTGATTTCCTTGCATCGGTGAGCACGAAGGAACTACCTCAACCAGTCGCGTACGTGATCGCAGACGCTGCCCGCTCCGAGAAATCAGTCAGGACTCGCTTCACGGCGCCCCCCGGACCCAAGGTCCGTCGGCGCTTTCGCAACAGCGCGGCCGCTTCCACGATCGACAAGGCGGTAAGTGTCCTGCGTGCTCACGAAACGCGAGACGCCATTTCGCCACTGGATAGCAACGTGGAGGTACCGAAGATGGAAAGCGCTTCCGTCGTGGCCCAACTGCGTTACTCGATCGATCACCACGAGACAATCCACCTCACGCATGTTGAATCCGATGGATCTATCGCCGTACTACTCGTCGATCCAATTCGCCTAGGGGGTGGATCACTCACCGCCTACGATCATCAGGCCGAGCAGGTTCGAACATTCGCTGTATCCCGCATCAATGGCATCGCCACGTTTCAGGTAAACCCGCAGGTCAGCGCGTAACCATCAGCGCGTAACCATCAGCGCGTAACCATCAGCGCGTAACAATCAGCGCGTAGCCATCAACTCAATCAGATCTACCCGCATCGCCGTGAGGTTCTCAGGAATCGGGGCAATACCGATTCCCGGTCCGGTTGGCACCGGCAATGTGCCGTTGTCGAGGACAAATGGTTTGGTCACATCTTCGGCGTAGTAGCGATTCGATGCACTCGTATCACCCGGCAGCGTGAAGCCCGGGAGTGCAGCCAGAGCGATATTCGCCGCCCTACCCACGCCAGTCTCGAGCATTCCCCCGCACCACACCGGGATCTCGCGTGACAGGCAGAGGTCGTGGATTTCCTTCGCCTGCACGAACCCACCCACGCGACCTGGCTTGATGTTGATATTCGAAGCTGCCTTGAATTCAATCGCCGCTTCGGCTGATTCCAGGGACAAAATGGACTCATCGAGGCAGATGGGGGTTGCACAAGCCTCAGCAACGATTCGATGCCCCCACCAATCGTCTTCACCGAGCGGCTGCTCGATCAACAGCAGGTCGAATTCGTCCAGTCGGGCTAGATGGTGCGCATGTTCGCGCGTGTACGCCTGATTCGCATCCACTTGCAGTGGGATCGACGGCCAAAGTTCGCGGACCGCCGCAACGGGTTCTAGATCCCACCCTGGCTCGATCTTCAACTTGATGCGCCGGTAACCGGCGTCTACGTAGCCGCCTACCTCTTCGAGGAGTTCGGCAATCGTCTCTGAGGTAGGAATGCCCACGCTCACTCCGCAGTCCACGTGATCGCGCACTGCACCGAGGTAGTCACCCAGCGACTGCTCACGTGATTGCAGCCACGCATCAAGCACGGCAGTTGCTACGGACGCCTTCGCGAGTTCATTGCCGCGAATTACATCCAGCTTCGAACGCAAGCGCTCCGGATCCCAGTCCTGACCCAGCACGATCGGTGCGAGATAACGCTCGATGACCGCAACTGCACCGGCGGTGTACTCGGCGTTGTAGCCCGGCCACGCCATCGTGACGCATTCCCCCCAGCCATGACGACCGTCAGAATCGATGGCCTCAACGAGCACCACGTCGCGCACAGTTTGCGTTCCAAAACTGGTCCGGAATGGTCGAACGAGTGGAATCTCTAAGGAGTGGAGGCGCAGGGCTTCGATACTCATTTCTTTGTCTCTCTCATCAGTACGTATGAACCATTCGCGTCGAGTCCTGCAACGCTGAAGCCCGCGGCGAAAGCTTCGAGGAACTCCGTGCGCACCATCGTGCGCCAGTTGGCTGCCTCACTTGGCGACTTTCGTCGCAAGTCCACGATGTCCTCAGGGGTTTTGATTCGTCGAACATTCTCTGCATCGCGCACATCGAACGCTGGGAGCGCTCCATCGGCAGCCACGACAGCCCGATCGCTATCGAGCAACCACCAGGCGAAGACGCGATCCGAGGGATCACCAGCGTTGATCGCGTCGTCCATATCGCCGTAGAAGTTGGGCTCGTAACCTCGAACCTCGGTGCCAAGTTTGTGCAGGTTGAGCCAGGCATTACGGCGCACCAAAGGATCGAAACTCCATACGATCGTGTCGATGTCCTGGGATAGCGCCCACGCACGTTGATGCAACTTGATCGCCGTGCCGATGCTGCGGTTTCGATAACCGTCAAGAACACCAGCCATATGCGAATGCAAATGCGTGTGCCATAGCGGACCGGGCTTGTCCAGCGCGTCGTCCTGCGCCACCCGATGTCGACCTACCACCGCCAGCGCCGCTCCCACCGAGGCACCAGAGCCGGAGTCGACGGCCACCGATGCATACCCGCCAGAGTGGATGAGCGCGCGGAAAAGGTTCGTGGTGACATTGGTAGCACCCGACCCCAGAGGCCACACCCGGTCGAAGATTCGCGCTCCGATGACCTGCTCATTAGGGTCATCCAGGGTCTTGATCGAGACACCGGCGCGCTCTTGGGCCCGCTCAGCTGCGCGCCACCCGTCGCTCAGCACACCATCGGTCACCACAACGGCACGGTAGCGAGGAAGGACACCCCATGGACACGCGGCAGTCCTTGGTCGATTCCACCCGCGCACTCGTGGAGATCGAATCCCCGACTGCGGATGCCGCGGCCTGCGCTCGCGTGGTCGACCGAGCCCAGGATGTGGCGAGCACCTGGTTGGTTGATGCCGGTCGGGTCGAGCAGCACGGTGGGCGCGCCATCTGGCGCTGGGGACCGGCTCAGCCTCGGATTTTGCTACTGGGCCACCTGGACACGGTGTGGCCGATGGGAACCATCGAACGTCTGCCGTGGCGAGTCGAAGGGGACCGCATGACCGGTCCGGGAGTGTTCGACATGAAGGCTGGCGTGGTGCAGGGCTGGGCGGCCTTGGCCCATGCAGGAGCCCGCGTCGACGGACCCATGGGCATGTTGCTCACCACCGATGAAGAGACCGGCTCCCTGGCATCGCGAGACCTGATCGCAGACTCCATCGCACACTGTGAATCGGTGTTCGTTCTCGAACCCTCGGCCGAGGGTGCCCTGAAGACAAGACGTAAGGGCACGTCCTGGTACCACCTCACCTTCGCTGGTCGCGCTGCGCATGCCGGCTTGGATCCACAAAAGGGGATTAACGCTTCGGTTGAAGCAGCGCACTTCATCACCGAAGCGGTGACCTGGGCTAACACGGCCGAAGGCACATCCGTAACTCCGACCGTGCTCACCGCAGGCACCACTGCCAATACCGTCCCGGCAGAGGCCTCGCTCACTGTTGATGTCCGAGCATGGTCGAGATCTGAGCAGGAACGTGTGGACGAACAAGTGCGCAATTGGCAGCTTCACCACCCGCAGGCATCGTGGCGCATCGATGGCGGCATCGACCGCGCTGCCCTCGAAGAGAGTGCATCGGCGCAGCTGTTCGCCCTCGCCCAGGCGGTCGCGCGGACTCTCGGTCTGCCGGAACTGCGCGAGTGCGCAGTGGGTGGAGCCAGCGATGGCAACCTCACCGCAGCCGCGGGTGTGGCAACACTTGATGGTCTAGGTGCCGTAGGTGATGGTGCGCATGCTGATCATGAGTGGGCTTCCATCTCCGGTATGGAAGAACGATCCCGTCTACTCGCAGGAATCTTGCAGTCGATGGTGAGTGGGTCATGACAGACGGCCCTTTGATCGTGCAAAGTGACAAGACTCTCTTGCTTGAGGTCGATCACAAGGATGCCGCAGATTGCCGCAAGGCCATCGCACCGTTTGCCGAACTAGAACGAGCCCCCGAGCACATCCACACCTACCGACTCACGCCCTTGGGTCTGTGGAACGCGCGCGCTGCTGGTCACGACGCAGAGCAGGTGGTGGACACCCTTATCCGCTTCTCGCGCTATCCGGTTCCGCACGCGCTACTCGTCGACGTCGCCGAGACGATGGCCCGCTACGGACGCCTGCAGGTAGCAAACGATCCTGCGCACGGATTGGTTCTGCAAGCGATTGATCCCGCCGTACTGGAGGAGGTCCTGCGCAGTAAGAAGGTGGCTCCGCTCCTTGGTGCTCGACTCGATGAAACAACTGTGATGGTTCACCCCAGTGAGCGTGGCCATCTCAAGCAGGCACTCGTCAAACTTGGTTGGCCAGCTGAAGATGTAGCCGGGTACGTCGATGGCGAACGTCACGCGATTGCGCTGGATACCACTGACTGGCAGCCTCGCGATTACCAGGTCGAGGCGGCTGACGGTTTCTGGTACGGCGGCTCGGGCGTGGTGGTTCTCCCGTGCGGTGCCGGCAAGACCATCGTTGGGACCCTGGCGATGGCACTCGCCCAGGCCACCACGTTGATCCTGGTGACGAACACCGTGGCCGCTCGCCAATGGCGCGACGAACTCCTGCGGCGCACCACTCTCACCCCCGACGAAATTGGCGAGTACTCAGGCTCGAAGAAGGAGATCCGCCCGGTCACAATCGCCACCTACCAAGTGCTAACCACGAAGCGCAAGGGCATCTACCCGCACCTTGAGGTGTTCGATTCCCGCGATTGGGGCTTGATCCTTTACGACGAAGTCCACCTGCTCCCTGCTCCCATCTTTCGTTTCACCGCAGACATCCAAAGTCGTAGGCGTTTGGGGTTGACCGCCACCTTGGTGCGCGAAGACGGTCGGGAATCCGACGTGTTCTCGCTCATCGGTCCGAAGAGATACGACGCACCATGGCGGGAGATCGAAGCCCAGGGATATATCGCCCCTGCGAATTGTGTTGAGGTGCGGGTAGATCTTTCAGAATCTGACCGCATGACCTACGCCATGGCCGAACCCGAGGATAAATACCGGCTTGCCGCATGCACTCCGGAAAAGAACAAACTCGTCGACGAGATCATCGCCCACCACCCAGGTGAGCAAGTACTCGTCATTGGTCAGTACCTCGATCAGCTCGCGGAGATCAGCGAGCACCTAGACGCACCCGTCATCACCGGAGCCACGTCGGTCAAGGAACGCGAAAGGCTCTTCCAGTCCTTTCGCGATGGTGAGATCAACGTCCTTGTGGTCAGCAAGGTCGCGAACTTTTCCATCGATTTACCTGAAGCAGCAGTGGCTGTCCAGATCTCCGGCACCTTCGGCTCCAGGCAAGAAGAAGCACAGCGACTCGGTCGCGTACTGCGCCCAAAGGCCGATGGCCGCACCGCGCACTTCTACTCCATCGTCACGCGCGACACCGTAGACGCCGACTTTGCCCAGCACCGCCAACGCTTCCTCGCCGAGCAGGGGTACGGGTATCGGATCGTCGACGCCACCGATCTTCACGCCGGTCGATGGGAGGGCGTGTAACTCCATCCCCCCCCATGTCCTATTGGCCTGGTTATGGGATTCCGACTGCGTACCCGATAGCCACCCGCTTGAGGTGTATGTGCACCGGCTTCGCGCGAAACTAGGTGAATCTGGCAGCAGACCGCACTTCATCCACAACATCCGCGGTGTCGGTTATCGATTCGAGCCTCAGTCGACTCCGCGCGAATGCCGGGCGATCTTGGAGTACGACGATAGAGCGGTGCTCCGCGGCATAGAATCCCTGAATTTGACAACGAAAGTTGTTACCAAGCACGGAGACTCACTCGCGGTGAAGGTGACCATGATGTGCCGCTACGAAGGTTGGCGGCTCACTGGCATGTCGGTAGACCTCACCTGGTGCTATCAGGACATCGCGGAGACTAGATCGTTGACGTGAATACTGGCGAAGCGAATGCGCCAGTCGCTCATGCCATAGGGAATGAGCAACCTTTCTCCATGCACTATGGCACCGCATGAGTAGACGACGTTCGGCACGTAGCCGTTTCGTTCATCCTCAGCTGGCTTCACAAGAGGTTCTTTCAATCGACCGATCACTTTCGTGGGATCGTCGCGGTCAAGCAACATCGCCCCGATTGCATATTGACGCATGGCTCCAGCTCCGTGGGTAAGCACCAGCCAGCCTTCCGGTAGTTCGATCGGTGATCCACAGTTGCCCATGTGCACTAGTTCCCAAGAACGGTCAGGTGACTCGATCTTGTGGACGTCGTTCCAGTGGTAGCTGTCCTCGGAGATGGTGAGGGAGATCGATTCACGGTCCCAACGAGACAAAGCCAGGTAACGCCCACCGATCCGCCGCGGGAAGAAGGCCAGGCCTTTATTCTCCGCTCCGGATCCTGTCAACTTCATGGACGAGAAGGAACTGAAGTCGTCGGTTTCCAGGATTCTCGATGAAACGTGCGCGCCGTCGAATGCCGTATAGCTGGCTCGATAACGCACCGGCTCGTCCTCATCCTGTAGGCGAACGAATCGGGCATCTTCCATGCCGCGACGCTCATCTGGTGATGTGGGCCAGAGCACTCGCTCGCTCAGCGACAGATCGTCGGCGAAATCCACCTCGTAACTGCTGCGCGCTATTTCCTGCATGACCGCAACGAACTCATCAGAAGCGACGTTTCGCAAACCACCAGGATCAACCTGGCTCATAGTCGCCAGCAGATCCTCGGTGGTGAATTTATCGGGCAACATGCCTAGGACGAGTTCGAGGTCGGTGCAGTCCATGCCCGCCTCGATCGCCGATTGCCGCACGAAGCGTCGGCGCAGGACCGTTCGACGCTCGGCACGAATGGACGCGTAGGGCGATGGCGGGTCCACTGACACCACGCCATCGGACGCGATATGGCCCGACCGGAAGACAACCGTCGAGATATGTCCCTCACCCACCGCCCTCACGCTCAGCACGAAACGCAGTACGCCGGCTTCGGCTTCGGGATCAGCTGGGTGGGGCACGATCGATGGGTTGAAGTATGCAGCAGCTTCGATGGCGTATTCCTGTGTCAAGTATGCCCCGATGAGCAACTCACGTTCACGAGAAACATCAACAGGAACCAAATGCGCAACCGCACGATAGTGAGAGGCGAGTTGGTCACGAAGATTACGGTGCCTGCCACTGAAGTCGCGTTCCACTGCATCCAAAGCAGCGACGACCTCGGACTTCTTCAATGCCAGTGCCCTGTTGACCACCTCGGGAATGCGCGAGGGACCTCGAATCAGGTCTTCCTCACCAGGCACGAACATCCGACACAGGACCCGGTCGGCCGCTCCCTGCAATTCGATCGATTGCCGTTCAACGTTGATCATGCCGCGTGAGCCAATATGGATCGTGCCCGCTGGTCGACGCTTATGAATGCCGTTGTCGATTCGGCACCGCGATTATCGTTGCGTCCGTCCATCGTGAGCGCGTCGAAACCGGCCCCTGTTGCTGGATCATGCATAGAGATTCCCTGATCGTTGTGTCCGTCGAACCATCGACGCCCCAGGTCGATCCGCTCCAACCACACTGGGTCACTGGAAACGTCGTAAGCCGTTGCGCATGCATCGACAAGTGCTGCCACCTCAATGGGTTGCTGGTCGAATGCAGGTAAGGCATCTCCAGGCATCCAGCCATGGTGTGGAATGACGGACAGTCGTCCTGCCGCTATCTGCAACTGCCATAACCACTCCAAAGCGTGGCGGCCCTGGCGAATCAAGTTGTCGTCGTTAATGTGAAAGCCCGCGAGCATCATCGCTTCAGGAATCGCTCCATTGGCATAGGTCAACATTGGTTCGGGCCACGCCCACGTTGCTTCATCCTGCTTGGGCAGCATTGAGGCCGTGTCGTGGATAATTCCGAGCGCGTGCTTGTTGCCTGGTAGTACTTCGAGTACCTGTGCAGCACCCAAAGTGGCGAAGACCATCGAGCGCAGATAAAGCGAACGGCGACGAGCCGATATCCGAAACCTCTCGTACGCCTCTGCGGCGACCCCCGTGTCTCGACTCGACCGGACTACAGATCCCCATGCCCACAGGGCACGTCCCCAGTGATCGGCGGTCGATGGCGCACCCCGCCAGGTGCCGGTGTGATCGCGCCTGTTGACCACACGGCCGTCGGGGATCTGCGACTCGGTGAGAAAAGCCGAGTACACGTCCAGCAGCCTTTGCTTGTCAGGACCGGCATAGGGATCACGCATGAGCACGATGAGTCCTCTTGCTACATCATCAACGCAATAACCGTGTTCGCGTCGAGGTTCATCACCGAGACAGTGTTCATACAGCCCGAGATCATCAGTCAGATTGCTGAGGTGTTGAAGGTTCATGCCGATATCCGTGTTTCCTGGTGACCTGAAGGTAGGAACTGCCGTGTCGAACGGGTGATGGCATGTGTAAGAGATGTCATCGATGCACCCACCGCTGGCCACAGCAGCCCAGCAGCCTTTGCAGCAGACTTCTCGCGCATCTGCCGCCGCGCCTGTGGATCGCGGATCACCGTTCGGATCGCTTCAGCAATGGAGTTTGGGCTCTGCTGCCTCACCAAGAGACCCGTGCCATCTCCAAGCATCTCGATCGCATGCGGGAACCTTGTGGCGATGACAGGTCCCCCCGCCACCAACGCTTCAGCTAGGACACCCGAAGTGACCTGCTCACGGGTGTCGTAGGGAAGTAAGTACATATCTGCAGAGGTGATCATTCCGTTCAGGCCATTGCTATCGAGGTAGCCGTCCACGAAGTGAACGCGATCCGCGACGCCGTACTTCACCGCCAATTGACCGAGGTGATGGCGGTACTTATGTCCATCACGGGCAGCAACCTTTGGATGTGTCTGACCCACAACGTAGTAATCAGGCATTGGATCGATGTCTCGTAGCAGCGACAGGGCTGCAATTCCCCATTCGATGCCCTTACCCTCGCTCAGAAGTCCCCAGGTAAGGATCCGTGGACGCATCCGTATGTTGTGCGGCCGGAAGGATCCACGAACATCGGGGGCTCCGTGCGGGATCACGGTGGTTCGATCCATATCAACGTCGTATGTGCGAACCAGAGATTCCATCGCTGAATGCGACAACACAACGGCTGCATTTGATGCGTGCAGAATTCCTTGCATAACGCGACGCTGTCGATGCGTGGGTCGCTCGCTGACCGTGTGAAGAATGCTGATTACTGGTACGCGGGTCTCGTTGAGGAGATCGAGTACGCCGTCACCATCTTCACCCGGATAGATACCAAATTCATGTTGGAGGATTACCGCATCGTTATCGTTCAGAAGATGCGCTGTACGCGGAAGATCGCGCGAGGACTCGTGATCACCCATGATGATCGAACTGGTTGGGCAAATAGCACCATCTGCTAATCGGAGGATCCGTACGTTTTGGCCGAGGCGATTCATCGCCGTGGTCATTGATCTTGCGAACGTGGCAATTCCGCATTGCGTGGGTGGGTATGTGCTCACCATGGCAACCTTTTGTGACATCAATCGACTCCTTAGACTCGTATTGGCGCTAACCGTGGCAAATCGCCCGGTTGTGCGCTCGGTCATTGCTGACCGGTATTAGTTATTGACGGGTCATATGCGTTTTGCAACAACTACGACGTTCGCTTGGTACCCGCCACGCGATTCATCGAAAGCTCCGCCGCACGTGATTAATACGAGTCGATGCGCGCCTTCGCGCTTGAAGATCCATGGAGCCTGCTGTGCAAACCGCTCATTCTCCAGAACCTCAACCTTCGTCACCTCATAATTCATGCGGCGACCCGACTGGTCTTGCAGCTTGACCGCGTCACCTTCGAGAAGGTTTCCCAGATTCCGAAAGACACCGTTCGGATCACTGACGCCATCTTTATGCCCGGCAAGGACGGTGTGACCTATGTCCGAGATCGGCAAGACGCTTTGATGGTACCACCCGATAGTTGAGATGTCCGATGGCACCTGCATGGTCACTGAATCACTCATTCCCACCGGTTGCACATTTGCCGCAACCTCGAGTGCGGCAATTGTCATTCGAATGGGTTGAGGGCTGTCTTCATAGGGAACCGGATAACGCAGTTGGGCTGCTTGCGATGCTGGTATCTGCAGTACTGGTGCCTGCGCGACACGAACAGGTATGAAGGTAGGCGATCGTAGTTCTGCACGACGTTAACCTGCACGTCCACGCCCATCGGGCTCGGGCAAACCCGAGCGCTCCATGCGAACGCTCACCTTGCCTTCAGGGGCCGACGAGAAGCACATCAAAGCTTCCTACCGAGATGGCATCTTGGAAGTTGCTATCCCCATGCGTGAGCCCAGTGCGAAGGCGCACGCTATTCCGATCACCCGACAGGACTAACAGACTCGAGGTTATGTGCGTCCCCGCTCACGAAGGCGGGGGCGCGCATAACCCAACGATGAGCGCCCCTTAGCGCCCTAGACGCAACCGGGCATCGATGTCCACCACGAGGTCATCGACCTTTCCCACTCCAGGCAGTGGAATATGAACGGACCCGAATCCTGCGCTGCCCACGATCTCGATCTCGGTCATCGCATCCCAATCTGCATCGACCGGGCTCACAGTTAACTCGATCTCCACATCGATCGAGCCTGCCTTCGCGGGTCCTCGGATGTTCACAGCCTCACTCGGCCAGTGCCCACTACCTGCATAAACAAGATCGTGCGCGCGATAGCCAGCGATGAAGGCGCGGGCGGCGTGTTCGGTGAGGAAATTTCCCGTCTTGATCTGATCCAAGGCGATGGTTAAGTCCAGGTGCATTCGTGTCGAATCAACTCGAAGGCTGCCGGCGCGCACTGGTGCCGAAACATCCAGGTTCATCAGTCCCGCACCCTGAGCATTACGCAAACGAACATCCCCGCCGTCCATCTGGCCGATCGACCAAGTCTTTTCCATGTGCGTACTGTGCCAAACGGCCACCTCCTCAAGATTCCCCGGCAGAATGCGCCCTGTGAAGAAGTACCCACGGATGTATGCGCCCCAGCGGCTGGGAGCCCTGACCGACGGTGTTTTCGCGATCGCGTTGACCTTGCTCGTTCTCGAACTCAAGTTGCCCGAACCACCGCCCGCGGACCTGACTTTGGGCGAGATTCTGCGAACAGACTGGCATCCATTCCTCGGCTGGATCATCAGCTTCATCGTGTTGGCACGCCTCTGGCTGATCCAACACGACACTGCGGCAGCCCTCACTCGCGCCAGTTCACACACCCTTCTGATCAATATGGTGTTTCTGGGAACGATCTCCCTGGTCCCCTTCAGCGCGAACTTGATCAGCGTTTATGACCTCAGCGAACCCCTGAGCCTGCAGATCTTCGCCATCTTGATCGGCCTCAATTCATTGGTTCTCGGCTGGTTCGTTCATAGCGCCGAGCGCGACCAGGCCATGGTTGAGGGACGCGATCCACGGTGGTCTCGGCGTGCAATCCACCATCTGATCGGCGTTCCCGTTATCGCTGTGATCGCAGTGCTGGTCACCTTCATCAATCCCACGCTGACCTTGCTCGTATGGGCTATCGAGAGTGTGGTCGTGGTGGTGCTTCTGCTCACCTCAGGGCGCGTCGACGAGAATGCCTGACTCCTCGCCGAGACCTGCACTTTCGGTCAAATTTCGGCGAAATTTTGACGCAAGGTGCAGGTCTCGGCGCCAGGGTTGGGAATGACAAAGGGCGGCTCCTTGTGAGAGCCGCCCTCCGTATGAAAGGGGTTGGGGTTTTCGGACCCCCTAGGAAGTAGTTCCTAGAAGTCCATTCCGCCCATGTCGCCGCCGCCTGCTGGCATGGCCGGCGCTTTCTCCGGCTTCTCGGCAACAACTACCTCGGTGGTGAGGAAGAGTCCGGCAATCGACGCCGCGTTCTGCAGCGCCGAGCGGGTGACCTTGGCCGGGTCGATGATGCCGGCTTTGACCATGTCCACGTACTCGCCGGTTGCCGCGTTGAGGCCTTCGCCCGCGGGGAGGTCGCGTACCTTCTCGACCACCACGCCGCCTTCAAGGCCGGCGTTCTCAGCGATCTGCTTGAGCGGGGCCGAGACGGCTACGCGAACGATGTTCGCGCCGACGGCCTGCTCGTCAGAAAGACCGAGCGCGTCGATCTTCGGGCCAGCAGCCTTCATCGCCTGGATCAAAGCCACGCCACCGCCGGGCACGATGCCCTCTTCGACGGCCGCCTTCGCGTTGCGAACTGCGTCCTCGATGCGGTGCTTGCGCTCTTTGAGCTCGACCTCGGTAGCAGCGCCAACCTTGATGACTGCAACGCCGCCGGCCAGCTTGGCCAGGCGCTCTTGCAACTTCTCGCGGTCGTAGTCGCTATCGGAGTTGTCGATCTCGGTGCGGATCTGGTTCACGCGGCCTTGGATCTGCTCCGCATCACCAGCGCCTTCAACGATCGTGGTCTCGTCCTTGGTGACAACCACCTTGCGGGCGCGACCGAGCAGGTCGATCGTTGCGTTCTCGAGCTTGAGGCCAACCTCTTCGGAGATGACCTGTCCGCCGGTGAGGATCGCGATGTCCTGCAGCATCGCCTTGCGGCGATCGCCGAATCCCGGAGCCTTGACGGCAACCGAACGGAACGTGCCGCGGATCTTGTTCACCACGAGGGTTGCCAGGGCTTCACCTTCGAGATCCTCAGCGATGATCGCGAGCGGCTTGCCGGACTGCATGACCTTCTCCAGAACCGGAACGAGGTCCTTCACCGAGGAGATCTTGGAGTTCACGATGAGGATGTATGGATCTTCGAGTTCGGTCTCCATGCGCTCGGCGTCGGTGACGAAGTAGGGCGAGATGTATCCCTTGTCGAAGCGCATGCCCTCGGTGAGTTCGAGTTCCAGGCCAAAGGTCTGGCTCTCCTCAACGGTGATGACACCTTCTTTGCCGACCTTGTCCATCGCCTCAGCGATGAGCTCGCCAACCTCGGCATCGCCGCCTGCGGAGATAGCTGCGGTGGATGCGATCTGCTCTTTGGTCTCAACGTCCTTGGCCATGGAGAGGAGTTCCCCGGCGACGACGTCGACGGCCTTTTCGATACCGCGCTTGAGGCCCATCGGGTTCGCGCCGGCTGCGACGTTACGCAGACCTTCACGTACCAGCGCCTGGGCGAGCACGGTTGCTGTGGTGGTGCCATCGCCAGCGACGTCGTCGGTCTTCTTGGCGACCTCCTTGACGAGTTCGGCACCGATCTTTTCGTAGGGATCTTCGAGTTCGATCTCCTTGGCGATGGACACGCCGTCGTTGGTGATCGTGGGTGCGCCCCACTTCTTCTCAAGAACGACGTTGCGGCCCTTGGGGCCCAAGGTGACCTTTACGGCGTCGGCCAGCACGTTCATTCCGCGCTCGAGGGCCCGCCGGGCCTCCTCGTCGAATGCAATGATTTTTGACATAGGGGTCTGTTCCTCCGGAACGTCCGAGTGGAAAGTTGTCACTCTCGGGTGTCGAGTGCTAAAGGAAAAGTTAGCACTCACCCCCTGCGAGTGCAAATCCGTCGGGGCCCGGTTGGGACCCGAGCGACGGTTAGCGGCCTCCGGCCAGCCCCTGGCGGACCGCCGACCGGGCAGCCGCGAAGGACTCAGCGGCAGGCACCGCCGCCGGATCGGCATCCGGCCCTCGGGTGCTTGCCCGCCACGCCCCTACGAAGGCGATCGACGCTGGACCCCACTGCTCGATGTTCGGGTAGGCAACGGCGCTGGACCCTGCTGCCCCGAAGGCAATCAATTGCCGGTTGGGCACGTTGGCAGCAGCGTTCGCGTTGGCGGGCAGGCCCACCAGCGGTGAAGCGTCGTAGAAGGCCCGCTGCGCCCGAGCCCCGGGAAGTACCCCCTGAACCAAGGACGACGCCTCCTCCAGCACTCCGTGCTGGCGCGCGAACGTGGTCACCGCGAATCCGTAACTGCGCAGCAGCGGCACCGGTGTCTGTCCCTTCACGATTCGTGGCACCGTGGAGATGCGATAGCGGAAACTCACTCCCATCAAGGCCTCAATGTCCGTGGGTGAGGCGATCCAAAACGGTGCCTGTCCAGCCAAGAAGGCCTCGCGCGCCTGCTCTTGCGAAATAGCCGAGTTGATCAACCCCAACGAGTTCCAGGCATCGATGCGATCGGAGTTCTTTTGGAAAGCCGCATTATTGATACCGATTTTGGTGGGGTCGATACTGCCTCCGGCGTTGGTGCCGAAGATGAAACCACCAAGCCCGGAAAAGAGCGGATAGAGCGCCTCGGCTGCCGGCACCGTCGGATCTTGACCCAAGGCCAGTGGCATCGTCACAGCACCGGATCGCTGCAACCGCAGGGCTGTTCGCCGCAACTGGGCAAAGGTTTTCGGTGCCTCGGGAACGAGATCGGCATTCGTCACCAGTGCCACATTCTGTGTCTGCATCGGGACACCGTGGATGTTGAAGCCATAGCGAAAACCGTCTACCGCGGCTGAGCCCAGGGTTCGGCGCGTGCTGCGCCGTAGTTCAACAGGACTCAAGAGGGCAGCTGCGGCTAGTGATCCTGTGGAGGACGAATCGATGAAAACTAAGTCCGGCGCAGAAGCGACGCTCCCGGACAACAACCGCTCCGTCAAGTTCGACATGTCGCGAACCCGGACCCGCACACGGTGCCCCTCGAGCGATTGCGGCAATGCCGCAACAGCAGCGGGTTTGAAGCCCTTGGGCACCCACACGACGATGTCGCGTTCAGCTGCAACAACAGCAGGAGCAGCCACCAATGAGGCGAGGAAAACAATCGCGGCCGCGATAGCCGCGAGAGGTGAGCGGTAGCCGCGCACCTGCGCCTAGCGCCCGGTCACCTCGATGCCCAGCCGGCGGGCAGAACGCGCGCGCTGCCGAGCCGCACGCATGCGACGCAGCCGCTTCACCAGCATGGGATCGAAGGCAAGTGCCGCAGGATCATCGATGAGGTTGTTGATGATCTGGTAGTACCGGGTGGAGCTCATATCGAACAGATCGCGGATGGCTTGCTCCTTGGCGCCGGCGTACTTCCACCATTGCCGTTCGAACTCCAGGATCTGGCGATCGCGCTCGCTCAAACCATCCCCTGCCGCTTCGTGGTCGAGGCGGGCAGCATCCATCCGGTGCTCCTTCGCAGTCAACCCCTGATGGGGCTGTGAATCGGGCTGTTCGTCGGGTTTCGTGCGTGGGCGGGGGTCGAGGGAATCGACACCGCAGGGAAGGTAGGCGCCATCGTAGGACCTAAATGCCATCGGTGTCATTTACCCCTCCCCTCAGGTGTCTCGTGCCTCGAGGCAACTGCCAAAAGACTACGACGGCCTGCGCCGCCTGCCAGTCCGCAGGATCACCCAGCTGAATCCATAGCCCAGGCCGTTGGTGGCCCAGTGGAAGCCCATGGGGGCGATGACGCTCCCGGAGACGATCCTCATGAGCGCAAAGATCACTCCCGCCACAGTGGTGGTGAGCACGCTGCCGGCCACGGTCAGGATGTTGCCGCGAATCCCACCGCCCACAACCGAACCCAAGGCGGGGTTGCGCTCGTGGGTGCCGATGCTCGGCAGGACATGCCAGAGGCCGAACAACACGGAGGAGATCACCAGCGCCCACACCACCCCGAATCTGCGGGCGAGCATCGAGAACAAAACGGCCCGGAAAGCGATCTCCTCGAGCATCACTGTGCCGAAGGGCACCTCCACCAGAGCTTGGAACGCCAAGCGCCCACCGGAGAGCGAGCCGATGCTCTCGTCCTTGAAAGCTTGACGTGTTTTTCGAAACGCACTGCCGATCACATAGAACGCGGCAATCAAGCCGATGGACGCACCCGCCCAGATGAGGCCGGGCAGCAAGAAGGACCAGCCAAGTCCCATGTCGGTCCAGGAGTTGCCGTCGAGCAGCCCGATCGCGATCAGGACAACGGAGCCGGCGAACGCCCACAGCAGATAGTGCGATTGCGGAGCAACGCGGTTATTGATGACGTTGATAATGACCAAAGCGGCGAGCACCACTAGCAACGGCCACCATGGAAGCCCCGGTTCGTACTCGGGAACGTGCCAGCCGATCACGCAACCACGTCCCCCACGATCCGCTCCAGCACATCCTCGAGCATCGCAACTCCGTGCTCACGACCATCGGCGTTGACCTGCACCATGTGAACACCGCGACGCTGCATCGTGGCCAGCACGTGACTAAGCGTGTCGGTATCCCGAACTTCCGGAAAGTCGCGAATGTAGGACGGGCGCAATTGCTCATCAAGTTTGCGTGCCGGCAAAGCTGCCAGATCCTTCACGTGCACGTAACCCAGTAACGAACCGTTTTCCACCACTGGGAAGCGCGAGTAGCCAGTCTGCACGCATAGATCCTGTAATTCACGCGGAGTAACAGTCGGCGCGACCGTCACTACCTCTGCCAACGGAAGGGTGATGTCGCGAACCCGCACGCCCACGAAGTCAAGGGCACCAGTCAGCAGGTCGCGTTCGCGCTGCTCTAGGAATCCGTGACGAGCAGATTCCTCGATCAAACCCGCTACTTCGTCGCGAGTGAATGTGGTGGCAACTTCGTCGCGCACCTTCACCCGCAGCAACCGCAGCACCAGGTTCGCAAGGGCGTTCAACGTCCAGATGATCGGTCGCAGAATCGTCACCACAGCGAAGAGAATCGGACCGAGGAACATCGCCGAGCCTTCGGGGCGGGCGATCGCGATGTTCTTGGGCACCATCTCACCGAGCACCATGTGCAAACTCACCACGATCACCAAAGACACCGCGATGGCAATCGCATCACTTGCTCCGCTGGGCAGACCTAGCGCAACAAGCGGACCCTCCACCGCATTCGCCACCGCAGGCTTAGCAACGGCACCCAGTCCGATGGAACACACCGTGATGCCGAATTGCGCCCCGGCCATCATCAAGGAGACCTTGCTCATCGCCCGCAAAGCGGTCTTGGCGGAACGAGATCCGGCCGCGGCGCGCGGTTCCAGCTGGGTCTTGCGTGCAGAGATGAGGGCGAACTCCGAGCCCACGAAGAATGCGTTTCCGATCAACAGCAGGATCGACAAGATGATTGCAGTGGTGTAGTCCATTACTCACCACCGTCGCTTTCGCTCGCGGTGTCGCTATCCAGAAAGCGAACGCGGACACGGTCGATGCGACGGCCGTCCATCTGGTTCACCGTCAGCACCACATCTAGGTGGACCGGCTCTTCTGGACCAAGCACGGGTGCCGAGACGATCACACTGTCGCCTTCGTTCGCCAGGCGACCCAACCGCTCGATGATCAGCCCGCCCAAGGTTTCGTTCTGCTCACCGCTGGGCAGTTCCACACCGATGATGTCGCTGGCTTCATCCGGGCGCAGCAGACCCGACAGCGTCCAGCCACCTTCGCGATCACGCGCAACTCGATGATGCGGGCGGTCCTGCTCACCGCGGATCTCACCAACGATCTCTTCAACGAGGTCTTCGAGCGTGACCACGCCGGCCGTTCCGCCGTACTCATCGATCACCACCGCCAACTGCAGCGGTGCACCCCGGAGCAGTTCCAACAACGGATCGAGTTCCAAGGACTCCGGCACTGTCAGCACCGGTGCCATCACCTTGGCGATCGGAGTGGACTCCGCTCCTCGTAGGGAACGGGCAGCACATTCTTGTAATGCGCCAAACCAACAACCTCGTCGGCGTTCTCGCCCACAACCGGAAAGCGCGCGTGCCCGGTGCCGGCCACCAAATCCATGATTGACGCGCAGGTATCCGTAGTTTCCACGAACATCACGCGCGGCCGCGGTGTCATGACGTCGGAAGCAGTGCGTTCGCCGAACTCAATCGAGCGGGTCACCAACTCCGCGGTGGCTTCGTCCAATGTTCCCGACGTTCCGGAGTGACTGACCAAAGACAGCAACTCCTCCGGTGATCGTGCCGAGGCGAGTTCCTCCTGCGGCTCAACCCCGATCTTGCGCAAGATCCAGTTGGCCGATCCGTGCAGCACCTTCAGTAGCGGGCCGGAAACGGACGTGAACCCGCGCTGCAGGCCCGCCACCGCGCGGCCGACCCGAATGGGTTCACTGATCGCCCAGTTCTTCGGCACCAACTCACCGAAGATCGCCTGCGATCCGGTCGCGATGATTAACGCCAAGGTCAGCGCGATCGGCAACGCAGCACCCTCGGGAATTCCTAGCCCCTGCAGGGGTCCGATCAGCAGCGCCGCAATCGACGGTTCGGCGATGAAGCCAACCACCAGGCTCGTGATCGTGATTCCGAGTTGGGCCCCGGACATCTGGGTGGACAAGAGTGCGCAAACCAGCCAACAGGCTGCGAGCACGCCGATCACCGCTCTCGGCCAACCGCTCCACGCTCGGCCGGTCGACCGTGACGAAACTGAACTCAGCCGCCACGAATACGGCGTTAGCCGCGATGAGGGCCACCACCAGAACAAGCAGGAGGACTTCAGTGCCCACGGCGGATCACCCCTGGATCCTACGGAAACCCCATGACGATGTCGGAACGCCAAGCCCGATGGGCACGAACCACAACCAAGGGCCGATCCACCCCCAGCACAACGACCACAGGAATCGGATATCGGACTGCCGAGCGAGAACCCAGGAAACGGCCGCGCTCTTCTGGGCAGAAAGGTGGAGGATGTCCCCCGTGCGCCAGATCCAGGTCCTCCTCGTGGAGGATCACGACTTCACGCGGACCACCGTGGCCGCGAGCCTGCGCAGCGAGCAGTGCAAGGTTGTCGCCGCCGTCCCCTCGGCGCGGGATGCTCTGCGGGCGATCGATGAGCACCCGGTCGACTGCGCGGTGATCGACCTCAATTTGGGGATGGGACCGAATGGCCTGGATCTCGCCCATCGCCTGCGCGAAGACGACCCGAAAATTGGCATCGTTCTGCTGACCACGTTCAAGGATCCGCGGCTGCTCGCGGGCGATGAGCGCTCGCTTCCAGCCGGGACCGTCTATTTGGTCAAGGACGACGTTCGAACGACGAGCCAGATGCGCGAGGCCATCGACGCCGCGCTCGCGAACGTGAAGAAGAACGGCAAGACAGCTGAAGCCGATAAACCCACCCGGCTCCCCCTTACCGACACCCAGATGGAGATCTTGCGCATGGTGGCCGAGGGCCTGACCAATGCCGAGATCGCCGAGCGTCGCGGGGTGACTACTCGCGCCGTGCAAACCGCGATGACGCGCATCCTCACGAACGCGCAGATCGAACCCGACCCGAGCGTGAACGTGCGCGTGCAACTAGTGAAGTACTACCAATCACTCGGTGGAACCACCGGTGTCAACTGAGCGAACTCCCCTGCGGACCCTGATCGGGGGTCAGTGGGCTTTTTCCTGGCAGGGCTACCTCATCGTGTGGCCGTTTGCCGTGCTGTTCTTTTTCTTCGGAGCACCGGCGCTGTGGGAATCAGACACAGTGCTGGAGGGACTCATCCGCGGATTCGTGATCGGCACCCTCGCCTATCTCCCGGTGGTAGCGGTGATGTGGCTGGTATCGATCTCCTTCGCACGCAATCGCCGCATCACACCACTACCCATCACCCTCGTTGCGCTCGTGGGCGCTGTCGCGTGGACGGCACGCAGCTTCGTGGTGCTCGCAGCACTGGCCTTGCAGGGTCTGCCGAGCGATGTCCCGCCTGCTAACCGCATCGTGAGCGGCATCGTTCAAGGTGCCCTCACGTCCCTGCTGCACCGCATGGATCCTCGCGAAAATCAGTAGCTTCCGCGATCAACGACGCCAACTCCTATCTGATCTCGTCCAGGAGGAATTGGCGAACGAACGCCTGCGCGAACAAATCGAAGATAAGCGCCTTCACTTGCTCACCACGGTCCGCGAAACGGTCGACTCCACCGTCCAATCCCTGAACACTTCCCCGGCAAGCACCGAGCCGTCCGGTGAAGAAGTCGAGTCCCTTGCGCAGGCAACCAAGAAGATCTCCAAGGACCTAGCGCGCGAGTTGTGGGACGACGCCGCGAGCGCCACCCGCATCGGTCCGATGGCTCTCCTGCGATCGACGGTCGCGAACCGCCCGTTCGCCCTGTGGGCTCAGTTGCCCATCATCGTGCTCGGGTTATACATCTTGCCGATCTTCTGGACGTTCGCCGATGCAGTCATCGTCTTGGCGATCCTGTCGATCTACTCCTCGATAATTGCCGTCGCCGCGAACATGATCACCCCGCGCCTGCGCCCCAATGCGGGCCTCGTCGCTTACGCCGTGGCAGTCCTTCTTCTTCTCGGCACCGCGATCGTGTTGCAGGTGAGCGTGACTGCGCTCGGCCTCACACCACCGCAAGGCGATGCCTTGCCGTGGCTCGCCGTGCTCAACTTCGGTGTGCTGCTGCCGCTGGTGGGTCTGAGCGCCCATATCGGGCGAGCCCAGCAACAGGTCCTCACTCAAATACGACGATCGATCACCGAAACCGAGATCCAAAACGAGGCTTTGCGCTCCGAGGAATCACGCATCAGGCGCGACCTCGCCTACACCCTGCACGGCGGCCTGCAAGCAGACCTGACAGCCAGCACCATGCGCGCCCAGCAGGCCATCGATCAAGGTGACGCCGCAACGGCCCGGCAAACACTCGACCAAGCGAAAGACCTCATTCAGCGAAGCTGGGATGTGCCCGAGCTGGCCCGCACCGATCTGCGAAGCACCGCGCGCTCCGTGGTTGAGTCATGGGAAGGCTTCGTCAATATCGAACTGAACATCAATGTCGCCCACGAACCTTCCTCCCGAACTGTCGCGAACATCAAGGAAGTTCTTCTCGAAGGAATCGGCAACGCCGTCCGGCACGGACGTGCCAAGAACATCGCCATCACCATCACTGACCACGCAGGTGACCTACGCATCACCATCACCGACGACGGAACCGGAGTGACCGGCTCACGAATAGGACTCGGCTCTGCGATGTTCGACGACATCGCACCCAACGCCTGGTCACTCACCCCCGCATCAACGGGTGGATCGACGCTCACCGTCGCACTGACCAGCCAAGACGCGAGACCTGACCCGCATGTTCGCCTAGGCGAACATGCCGTATTCGCGTAGGCGAACATTTCCGCCTTTTTGAGCAGGAATCCTGCGGCACGAACCTATTTTTCTCTGGACATCCATCGATTGACGCAAGTCATCGAATCCCTCCCGCGGAAATCCGGTCGCACCCCGGGCCCGCCCGTGGTGGGCGAACAACGAGGAGCGACACTTGAAGAAGACACGACTTTGGACGTCCGCAATTGCGGTCGTTTGCACTTACCATCGGACGCGTTGGGTTCCGCAGTTCCAGCTCAAGCCGCACCGTCTGGATCCACTACTGATAACGGAGATGGAACCGCGACGGTTACGTCGGTCGACAGCTTCTCCGGAACGGCCAGTGATGCTGATATTCGTCAGTTATCGAACCAGTGCGATCCAGTGAGCCGGAACTTTGCGCAGTTCCTTCATCTGGTGACTTCGCTGCGGCTCGGTACGCGAACCGGCGGGAACGTCTGACAGTTACACAGTGTTCGCAGGGACTGCCTCCAGCCAGCTCCCTACCTACGCCGAGAACGTCGAGCTTCATCGTAGGCTGGCGGAGCATCATCGCGGATGCACAGTCGAGCGCGTGCAATCCAATCGGCGGGGCAGGTGGCAGCGCAGCAATGGCGGAACGTCATCCGGCGCTGCCGCAAGCGCACCGGTTGAGGTGTCGCTGTCGCTGGACCTCGCGACCAGTGATGCGTCGTGCACGGAGGGTTCCTCAGTTACAGGTTTCGCGGGTGCGTGGCTGACACTGCCCGGCGCTGATGACTGCTCGTCGGTAACCAACCCGGATGCGAACTTGTTGGGCTGGGCCACGACCGCGGACTTCCCTGTCGACTATCGCCCAACGCCAGATCGACAACGGCTGGGGCGCGTACGAGCTGTTCAACGAGGAAGGGCGCATGACGGCGGTGTTCATCCCCGCCGGACAAGCAACCTTCGCCTCGGACCAGCAACTCACTGCACCCCATCTGGGCCAGCTAGAACGTTCGCTGCGTCGTCGTCGTTCTCACGGCTTCGACTCGGGGGAAGCGAATCGAGCGGCACCCACGCCGGTAGTGTTCTCACTGCCCGCGAGGGTGCCGCTCACTGCTTCAACGCCCCTGTAGCTCAGTGGTAGAGCAACCGCCTTGTAAGCGGTAGGTCGTCAGTTCAATCCTGACCGGGGGCTCCATCTCCTGATTGCTCGTTGCCAGCTCACAGCTTCGAAATCGGCACCGCGGTGAGGTAGGGATCGGGGGCGGTAGGCGGTATCCACGTCAACCGAGCACCGTTTTTTACCAGTGCTCACTACTGCTTTTTAACGTCATTCACCGGATGATTTAACCAAGGCGGCCACTGAGCGCTCGGCTGCCTCCAGCGCCCCTTCAATGTGGCCGGCGAAGGTCTGCGCTGTTTCGGTCGATGACCAGTGCAACCGGCCTCCCATGGCTGGCTGTCGGTACAGCGGATGGCCGAACATGCCGTATTCGGGGGATCCGCCTTGGCTCGGTGGCGTGGTCCAAGGCTCGAGACTCCAGTCCTGGATGAGCAGGTCGACTGGTGCCGAGGCCCCGGTCCGAACATGCGGGTGAGCTGCTTGCGGATGTCCGTCTCGATGTCGGGATGCATGGATGCCGCGCGGGCGAATCCGAACAAGGCGGCGGGTTCGCCACCTGGTCCGGACATGTCGTGGATTTCCGCGAGCGGGCCACGTCGGCTCATGGCGGCACCGGCAAAGCCGTCACGTCGCCAGAACGGTTCACTGAACAGCGCGACAACCTTCACCGAATCGCCCATCCATACCGGGGTGCGGGAGGCGACGTCGATGAGTTCGGGTGGCAATTGGCTCGGAAGTTTGATCGTGCGCACGGCAAGTGCTGGCGGCAGGGCAATCACTACGTGATCTGCTTGCCATACCCGATCATTCGTGACGACCGAGAGATCGTCGGTGATCTCGAGCACCGGCTGTTCGAAGTGGATCGTGCCTGGTGGCAGTTGATCGGCGAGCGCTGCGGCCAGTGAGGCGGTTCCACCGATGATGCGATGCGCGGGAACGTCGATCGGATTTCCCGGGTATCGCTGCACGCCGGTGAGATCGTCGATGATGGCGTCGCCGTCTCGATACTGATCGAACGTTTCGATACCCAAGCGCTGCGCGAGTGCTGGAACTCGATGCTCAGCCGGGCCAAAACCACGAGGCGCCGAGGTCGAGTGGTGATCCGAGCAGCCGGCCACCTACGCGATCGCGCGCTTCCAGGACGGTGACGGTTAGGCCAGCTCGGATCAGTTGATCGGCAACCGATAGTCCGCTGATGCCCGCGCCGATGACTACTGCCGTGCTAGCCATTCACCAACCTGCACTGCGAAATCTCGAAGGTCCTCGTGGTGTTGGAGTCGATCGATGACGATCTGATCGTCCACGTCCACGTACTCGTGGACTAGTACGTTGCGGAATCCGACAGCCGAAACGATCGCCTGGGCGGTGGAGTTGTCGATCACGCCCGCTTGTCCGATGCGGCGAATGGCGTCGCCGTTATCGGTCGGCGTCCCCAACGATTCGACGCTGCACAGATGCTGGGCGATATCAATGCACGCTTCGATGGTGGTGATGAACAGGTACTTCACTGCCAGCAACCACGTCTCTTCTTGTCGCTGGGCAGGTGAGGCATCCTGACGGCGCGCTAACGCCCCCAGGTTCTCGTCCAAGGAACGCAGGAGCCGGGTGACCCGAATGGCGTCAACCACGGCTCAACGTTTCCAAGAATTCGCGGTGGGAACGCTCGATGCGATAGCGCTCGTCGAGGTAGATCTTGCGGGTAGTCGACTCCCACCGCACCCGCGCCACCTCGTCGTCTTCGAACAGCAACACGCCTTCGAGCGCGATCTTCCCCTTGATCTCCAGCGGGGCGGAGTTGAGGACGAGCAGGTCGACGCCGGACGGCATTTCCACTTCGAAGGATTGCGGCGCCGGATCGGGGAATAGTGCGGCGACATCCAGATCGGAGGCAGGAGTGGCCTCACCTCGAGCGACGCTGCCAAAGATGTAAGCGAATAGGGCTCCCCTGGCGCGCAGCGCAGTGATGGCGCTACTTCGCAGGTCCATGCGGGAAGTGTCCCACGGATCACGCCTCTGCCGTGAGGCGTGGGAGGCTCTCTCGTGCAGATGACCGGAGTCGCCACCGAGCCGCAGTTGGCGTTCCTGCCGTGGGATATACCGCTCGAGCAGTGGCCCGAGGACGTGGTGGTGGCGCTGCCGCGCGGTATTTCCCGGCACATCGTTCGGTTCGTGCGCTTGGACGGGATCGTTTACGCGATCAAGGAAGTCGAGTGGGAACTCGCCGAACGCGAGTATCGGTTGCTCACGGACTTGAACAAGCGGGCAGTTCCGGCGGTGGAACCGGTAGCCGTTGTCCGTGATCGCGTGGATACGGATGGAGAGGACTTACCCGCGGCGTTGATCACGCGGCATCTGCAGTATTCGCTCCCCTACCGCGCGTTGTTCTCATCGACGCTGCGCGCAGAGACGGCCGATCGTTTGCTCGATGCACTTGCGGTGCTGCTCGTGCAATTGCACCTGACCGGCTTCTCGTGGAATGACTGCTCGCTGTCCAACACGCTGTTCCGCCGCGACGCCGGCGCGTTCGCCGCATATCTGGTCGATGCGGAGACCGGAGAATTGCACGGAGCCTTGACCGACGGACAGCGCACGTACGACCTCGAGACCGCCGCGACGAACGTTGCCGGCGAATTGATGGACCTGCAGGCGGGTGAGAAGTTGCAGCACGATCTCGATCCGATCGTGATCGGCGTGAGTTTGCGTACTCGGTACGACACTTTGTGGCAGGAGATCACCAGTCCGATCGTGTTCTCTCGTGAGGACCGCTATCCACTCGAGGCACGCATCCGCCGGTTGAACGAGCTCGGTTTTGATTTCGCCGAGTTGCAGGTGATGACAGCTCAAGATGGCGAGCACATGACCGTGCAACCGAAGGTGGTGGATGCCGGCCACCATTCGCGGCGTCTCATTCGCTTGACCGGGTTGGACGTCGAGGAGAACCAGGCGCGCCGGTTGCTCAACGATCTCGACTCCTATCGCGTGAAGATCGGACTCGGTCCCGAAGACGAGGAGATCGCCGCGCACCAATGGGTGTCCGAGCGGTTCGAGGGAGCTATGGCCGAAGTGCCCTCGAACCTGCGCTCGCGGATGGAGCCGGCGCAGATGTTCCACGAGATCCTGGAGCACCGCTGGTTCATGTCCGAGCAGGCCGGGCAGAGCGTTCCGTTCCTCGACGCCGTGCGTAGTTATGTGGAAACGGTGTTGGTGGCCAAACCTGATGAGCGCAGCGTGATCGGCTCGCGCAGTGGTGAACCCGGCGACGTAACCGAGGAATTACGGATCATCGTCCCCACCGATAATGCCTAACCCCTAGGTTTCTCTCGTGGACCTCGAGCGCGAACTCATCAGCCTTCTCGTCATTGCCGGCATTTCTGCCGCAGTCCCCTTCATCCTGGGACTCACCCGAATCCGGGTGGCGGGAGCGGTTCTGCTCATCGCCCTGGGAATCCTCTTCGGGCCGCAGGTCCTGGGGTGGATCGAGGTCGATGGGTCGATAAACCTGCTTGCCGACCTCGGCCTCGGAATGCTGTTCTTCCTGGCCGGCCTCGAGCTCGAGGGCAAGGTCCTGCGCGGCACGAGCGGGAAGTTGGCAGTCTCCGGATGGCTCGTCTCCTTGGCCTTGTCAGTTCTGCTGGTAGGCGTGCTGTTCGCTACCGGGTTGGTCCAGGACTACCTCGCGGTGGCCATCGCATTGACCTCCACGGCGCTGGGCACCTTGCTGCCGCAGTTACGCGACAGCGGAACGTTGAAAACCCCGCTCGGACGCTTCTTTATGGCAGCGGGCGCGGTGGGCGAACTCGGACCCCTCATCGCGATCTCGGTGCTGCTGGGAACCCAAAACTCTTTCGTAGCACTCTCAACGTTGATCGCCTTCGGATTGCTCGCGTTGATCTTGGCGGCGATACCGCGCCGCTTCATGAATAACAAGGTGGCAGAACTCATCGAAAGCGGCCATCGATCAAGTTCACAGACCGGTGTGCGTTTGGCAATGGTCTTGCTCATCGGGCTACTCGCAACCGCGGGCATCTTCGGTTTCGACGTTGTCCTGGGGGCATTCATCGCCGGCATCATCGTTCGTCGCTACGTCCCACAATCAGAGGAATCTGCGGTAGAGATGCGCATCGAGGCGATCGCCTTCGGCTTCTTCATCCCGCTTTTCTTCGTGGTCTCTGGGGCACGCCTGGATGTGCGATCCATCATCGAGAATCCGCTCCCGATGATTGTCTTCTTCTTCCTTCTCGCGCTGGTTCGCGGATTGCCGCAGTTCTTCCTCTATCGCTCCGCAATCCCTGACCCATGGCAGCGCGGACGATTTGCTGCGCTCGTCGCAACGGGTCTGCCAATCATCGTCGCGGTAACGACCATTCAGGTGGAGCTCGGTCTGATGACCGAGGCGAGTGCTGCGGCGATGGTGGGCGCGGGCGCGCTGTCGGTTTTGGTATTCCCCGCGTTTGCCGAGTGGTGCGATCGAAAGTCGCCCGCTGATCGTGTGGGAAATTCAGCTAGCGACGACTGAAGACCGAGTTCAGCGCAATGCCCGCGGCAACGCTGGCGTTGAGGGACTCCTGCTCGTGCACCATGGGGATGCGCACCAGGAAGTCGCAGGTTTGCGCGAGGAGCCGGGAAATGCCCTCGCCCTCGGAACCAATGACGATCACCACCTTGTCGGTGATCACGTCCTGATCGATGTCAGCGAAACTCAAGGTCGCACCGGCGTCGAGTCCGATGGACATCCAGCCCTCGGTGTGAAGTTCCTCGAGCGCAACGCGCAGATTCGTGACACGCGCAACGGGCAGCCGTGAGAGCGCACCGGCGGATGCCTTCCACGCCGACGCGGTGATGCCCGCGGATCTGCGGGAGGGAAGCACGAGTCCGGCTGCACCGAACGCTGCAGCAGAGCGCGCGATCGCACCCACGTTGTGGGTGTCGGTGATGCCGTCGAGCATCACCAACAGGTTGCCCGTGGCGACGTCGTCAAGATGCGCGTACTCATACTCGGGAACCGCGAGCACCAAACCTTGGTGCAAACCCAGGTGCGCGAGGGCATCGAGGTCGGTGCGTGAGCCTTCGAAGATCGGGATGCCCTGCTCGCGTGCCAGTGAGATCGACTCACGCCACCGGTCGTCGGGGTCGGAACGAACCTGCAGATACAGCGCCGTGGCGGGAATCCGAGCACGCAGCGCTTCCACCACCGAATTACGCCCGATCACCACATCGCCCGTTGCCTTACTGGCGGTCTTACTCCCCGCCTTGCTGGAGGCGCGGGTGCGCGGGGCGTCCTTGGCGATCCGGCGGGCCTTCTTGGCAGCGGGGTGGTGCCCGCGCTCGGTCGCCTTGGGCGTGGGGCCTTTACCCTCCAAGCTCGCTTTGCGTTGCCCGCCGGAGCCAACGCTCGCGCCCTTCTTCTTGGCGCCCTTGCGCATCGCTCCGCGACGCTGGGAGTTACCGGCCATCGTGGTTCGCTTCCGTTGTTTCGGATGCTCTGCCTGTTAGTGACCAGCGCGGGCCCTCGGGTGTGTCCTCAATAGCGATACCCATGTCGGTGAGTTGATCACGGATCGCATCCGATGCGGCGTAATCCTTGCGTTCGCGCGCGGCCTGGCGCTGATCGAGGGCCACCTTGACCAGACCATCGACCGCGTCGGTCAACTGCTCATCCGATCCTGCCGCCTGCCACTGCGCGGGGTTGAGACCGAGAACGTCGAGCATCGCTACGACTGATGACACGGCAGTGCTCGTTGCGTCGAGGTCACCTGCGGCGAGCGCGGCGTTGCCGTCGCGCACGGTTCCGTGGATGGCGGCGAGGGCTTGCGGGGTGTTGATGTCGTCGTCCATCGCGGCATCGAAAGCCTCTGTTCTGGCGCTCGGATCTACATCGATGCTGCTGACCTTCAGCGCCTCCATTGCGCGGGTGATGAATCCTTCGATCCGCCGAAAACCCTGACCGGCGTCGTTGACCATTTCGTCGGAGAACTCCAGCATCGAGCGGTAGTGCGCGCCGGCAAGGTAGTAGCGAAGCTCGATCGGACGGACGCGTTGAACAACTTCAGAGACAAGCAGTGAGTTGCCCAAGGACTTACTCATCTTCTCCCCGGCGGTTGTCACCCACGCGTTATGCAGCCAGTAGTTCGCGAAACCGTCCCCCGCGCATTTCGATTGCGCGATCTCGTTCTCGTGGTGCGGGAACACCAGATCCAACCCCCCACCGTGAATATCGAAAGTCGCACCCAGGTACTTCTCGGCCATTGCCGAGCACTCGATATGCCACCCGGGCCGGCCGGGTCCCCACGGGGTGTCCCACGAGGGCTCACCTTCCTTGGCGCCCTTCCACATCGCGAAGTCGCGCGGGTCGCGTTTGGCGCGCTCCGCCTTGTCCTCCGCATCGGCAGCGGGAAGCATGTCGTCAATGCGTTGGCCACTCAAAGCGCCGTACTCGGGGTAGGAGCGAACATCGAAGTAGACGTCGCCGCCGGCCGCGTAGCCGAAGCCTGCATCGATCAGCCGCTGCATCAACTGCACCATCTCCGGGATATGGCCGGTGGCGCGAGGTTCGTAGGTGGGTGGCAGGCAGCCGAGGGTGTCGTAGGCCCAGGTGAAGGCACGCTCGTTGCGCATCGCCACCACCCAGTACGGCACACCCTCGCGCTCACCGTTCGCGAGGATTTTGTCGTCGATATCCGTGACGTTGCGGATATAGGTGACGTCGTAACCGCGCGCCATGAGCCAGCGCCGCACGATGTCGAAGGCCACCCCACTGCGGATATGACCTACGTGTGGGGGAGCCTGAACTGTGGCGCCACACACATACATGCCCACCCGGCCGTCCTGAATCGGTACGAATTCACGAACACTGCGCGAGGCGGTGTCGTGAAGACGTAACGACGATTCAGGCACGGTCAGACACTAGCGCTGACCCGAGAGCGCCTCAGTTAGCCAAGCCAGCGGGTCACGGCGTTGAAGGCCACCTGGTTCACCGCACGGCGTTCCCTGGTGGACATGTTCAACTCCGAGCCGGTGTAACGACTGGTATTGATGATGACATCGTTCACCAACGTGTACACGCTGTAGCTATCACTGCTGTAGGTACCGCCGTCGTAGGTTCCGTCGGCGCTACCACTCGTCACATCCTCGTAGTTCTCATTCAAGAAGACCGATGCCACACCGGCAACCGTGACAAGCGGAACCGAACCGCTGGTGTTGAGGCGTGACCAGGTGTCAGTGCTGCCGTCGGCGAAGGTCTGCTGACCGCTCGCCGGTCCCTCGCACTTCTTCAGGCCTGCCTTCAACTCATTAAAGGCCTTGATCGCTTGCGTGGCTGAGGCGTACTGCGTGACGCTCACACCGATACCGGCGGAGTCCTTCTTCCCGTTGTAGTTCACGTTGAACTGCATCTGACCACCGGCGAACTCCACACGGGTGTTCTCATCGCCACACAGGAAGCTCTTACCACTCATGGGAGAGGCGTTGAAGTTGGCGCCCTTCTTCGCGTTCAGCGATGCAGGAATATCCGAATGGCTGATCATGTGACCGGCTGCGTAGGCGTACATTTCGCGGTCGTAGGCCTGAGCGGGTGCGGCAAGACCGATGGCGGCGACCGCACTAGCGGCGGCAATGGCGGCGAACTTCCTCATGTAGAGCTCCTTGGTAGACAGTCTGGTTAGCCTAGACGGCGTTTTTGAATTCCACCAAAGCCGTTGCGATGGCAGCGATTCCCTCACCGCGTCCGGTCAGGCCGAGGCCGTCGGTGGTGGTTCCCGAGATGCTCACCGGCGCACCAAGTGCCGCAGACATGATGTCCTGCGCTTCACCGCGGCGGGTGCCGATGCGTGGTCGGTTGCCGATGACCTGCACAGAGGCGTTCACGATGCGGATGCCCGAGGCACGCACCGTTTGGGCTACATGCGCGATCAAACTGACGCCCGATGCTTCCGCCCACTGCGGATCGTCGGTACCCACGAGGGATCCAAGATCCCCGAGCCCACTGGCGGAAAGCACCGCATCGCACACAGCATGCGCGGCAACATCCGCGTCTGAGTGGCCGGCCAGACCTTCTTCATCGGGCCAGAGCAGCCCGGCTAACCACATGGGGCGCCCGGGCGCGAACGCGTGCACATCGGAACCGATTCCCACGCGCAGATCACTCATCGGACCCTCCGCTTGGCGATGATCGATTCGGCAAGCAGGAAGTCCAGCGGCCTGGTGACCTTGAAGGCTTCTTCGTGGCCGCTGATGGCATGCACGGCGATACCAAGGGACTCCACCATTCCGGCATCGTCGGTAACCGATGAGTCGACTTCCGCATGCGCACGCTGCAAAACCTCGCGGCGGAAACCTTGCGGTGTTTGCGTGGCGCGTAACTGTTCGCGGGGAACGGTGCCAAGGATCTGCCCATCCTCGGTGATCGATTTAATGGTGTCGACGACGGGCATGACGGGAATTACTGCATCGTGCCCGTCGCGGATCGCCGCGACCACTCCGGTCACAACCTCAACTGGAACGAGGGGTCGGGCAGCGTCGTGCACGAGGACAACATCAATGTCGTCGGGAAGCGATATGAGTGCGCGGGCTACCGAATCCGAGCGGGTATCGCCACCAGCAACCACGGACACATCCGCCGAGAACTCCTGCTGGGAGAGCAGCGAGCGCACTTCCTCGACGCTCGCCTCCGGGGCTGCGACGATCACCACCTCGACCATCGGGCTCGCAGCGAGTGCCTTGACCGCATGCACGAGCATCGGAGTTCCGGCAATTTCCCGAAGGGCTTTGGGAATCCCCGGGCCCAGGCGTTCGCCCTTGCCGGCAGCGGGAACGAGGGCAGCGACGCGTCCGTGGGGCGGTGCGCTGCTCATGGCGCTTTCGGCTCGAAGATCAGGAGGCCAAGACCTCGTCGAGGATGGCCTCGGCCTTGTCCTCGTCGGTCTTCTCCGCCAGCGCCAACTCACTCACCAGAATCTGGCGAGCCTTGGCGAGCATCCGCTTCTCGCCGGCCGACAGACCGCGCTCCTGTTCACGACGGAACAGATCACGGACCACCTCGGCAACCTTGATGACATCGCCGGAAGCCAGCTTCTCCAAGTTCGCCTTATAGCGGCGGGACCAGTTGGTGGGCTCCTCGGTATACGGCTGGCGCAGAACGTTAAAGACCTTGTCCAGCCCTTCCGCATTCACAACGTCACGAACTCCTACGAGATCGACGTTGTCCGCAGGTACCCGAACCGTGAGATCGCCCTGCGCCACGCGGAGAACCAGATACTCCCGGTCCTCTCCTTTAATCTTGCGCATTTCGACCGATTCGATCAGTGCTGCGCCGTGGTGCGGATAGACGACCGTGTCTCCGACGTTGAATGCCATTGAGTTGAACCCCTTTCGAGAACACCGATTCTACCACCGGGGGTTCGACCGTTATTCTGCGGTTGTGCGGATACGTCAATCAACCACTGTCGTCCTGTCAGCAGGCCTCCTGGCCTCCTCCTTGGCTCTCACGGGCTGTTTCAACGGAATGGGTGCGCAGACCAACCTGCAAAACGATCAGTTGACCGGCAACGGTGTCCAAGCCCAGGTGGGCAATGTCCGCGCAGAGAATCTGACTTTGGTAGCCGGCCCGGAGGGCTCGGCCAGTGCCACGTTGATTACGCGCATCATCAATGGCGATCCCGAGCCCGACGCATTATTGGGTGTTCAAATCGATGGCATCCCGGCCTACGTGACCGGCGACATCGTGGAACTGCGCCCGGATGATTCGGTCGGTTTTGGATTCGACGCCGACCGTTGGATCAATTCCTACGACTTCGATGCCGCGTTGAGCACCTACGTTCCTGTGGCGCTGCAGTTCGAACGCGCCGGCATCGTCGAAGCGGAAGTCCTCGTCGTTCCGGCCAGCGGCTACTACGAGGGCATTGAGCCGGTTCCCCCGGCTGCGTAACTGATTGGCCTACTTACTCTCGAACTTGTAGCCCAGGCCTCGCACGGTAACTAGGTGCACCGGGTGTGCAGGGTCTTCCTCGATTTTCGCGCGAAGGCGCTTGACGTGAACGTCGAGTGTCTTGGTATCGCCCACATAGTCCGATCCCCACACGCGATCGATGAGTTGAGCGCGCGTGAGAACGCGACCGGAGTTGCGTACCAAAATCTCGAGCAGATCGAATTCCTTGAGCGGCATGGTGATCTGTTGACCACGCACCGTCACAACGTGGCGTTCCACGTCCATTCGCACCGGACCGGCCTCCACTGCAGCCGGCATGAGTTCATCAAGATCACCGTGGCGCCGGAGCACTGCACGAAGCCGAGCGAGGAGTTCGCGCGATGAGAACGGTTTGGTGACGTAGTCGTCTGCTCCGAGTTCGAGTCCGACCACCTTGTCGACTTCGCCATCTTTCGCGGTGAGCATGATGATAGGAACTTGCGAACGGGTGCGGATCTGTCGACAGACTTCGGTTCCGGGCAAACCCGGGAGCATCAGGTCTAACAAAACTAGATCGGGCCCAACCTTCTCGAATTGCTCAAGGGCTGAATTTCCGTCAGCTGCAACCGTAACTTCATAACCTTCGCGTTCCAGCATGAAGGTCAACGCCTCGGAGAATGACTCTTCGTCCTCGACAACCAACACCCGAGTCATGGCCGCCCTCCCTCTTCCGGCATTGTCACGATATCTATTTCCAACTCTTGCGGTTCACGAACCGAACCGATCTGCGGGTCGTATGCCGGTAAGCGAAGGGTGAATGTCGATCCAGTATTTACTTCGGACCACACGGTGCACTCGCCACCGTGGTTTTGGCATACGTGCTTGACGATCGCCAGACCTAGTCCTGTGCCGCCGGTACCCCGTGAACGAGCTGGATCAACGCGATAGAAGCGTTCGAAGATGCGATCGAGATCGTGTCCGGGGATGCCGATTCCTTGGTCTTTCACGGAAATTTCGATGATGCCGTCCTTGATCCGAGAGGACACAGCAACTCGAGTGTGCTGGGGCGAGTAAACAATTGCGTTGGTGAGCAGGTTGCGCAGTGCGGTGAGCAGTTGTCCGCGATCGCCATATGCCTCAGCGCCCGATTCCTCGCTGCGAATCAGCTCAATCTCCCGACTCGTCCCAAGGGTGCGGACCTCTTCGAAAGCGCGCGATACGAGTTCATCAACACTCACTACTTCCGCGCGGGTCATCGGATCGTCACTTTGCAGCCGAGACAAATCGATGACGTCTTGGATCAAACTGCTCAAACGGTTGGACTCCATCTGCATGCGCTCGGCGAAATGACGCACCTGCTCGGGATCATCGGCGGCGGCCTGAACGGTTTCCGCGAGAAGCGACAGCGCACCGACGGGTGTCTTCAATTCATGACTCACATTCGCCACGAAGTCGCGGCGAACTGCGTCAACGCGCCGCTCTTCCGCTAGATCGTCGATAAGGATGAGGATGGCACCTGTGCCAAGGGCTGCTGCGCGCACGCGTAATTCGAGGAGTTCGCGTCCCAGCGGTGGGCGGCGCACCCGCATCTCCTGCTCACGGGCGTTGCCATCCTCGCTAACCCGCTCAACGAGTCGGACGATGTCCGAGATGGTGAGGGAACTGCGGTTCACCAGGCCGAGGGCCAGCGCGCGTGAACTGGCTCGAAGGACCGCACCGTCTGGGGCAGTCACGATCGATGCTGAGGGCAGAACGGACAAAACCCTGATGACCTCGTCCGGCACGGCGGGGCGACCATCCGAGGAACGGTTAGCCCCCGGCGTGTTGATGCCTACTCGCCTGCGCAGTGCCACGAGCGCAGGATAGGTCCGTAGCGGTTAGCGAGATCACCCCGAGCAGTCTCAAATGCACATGTTTGTCCTAGCGTTCACCTAGACAACCGAAAATTCACGTTTCGGACCACTGTTGTTCATGTTGTGGACAGTCATGCGTATCCCGTGGGCGTAGGCTCGCGAGAACATTTCCCTTCGGGGTCACGCGGATTTTGGGTGGTCACATGAGAGCGGCGTACTACGAGCAATTGGATCGAGTCAACGACGATCTTGTCGAAATGACCCGCCTGGTCGGCTCAGCCATGAATCGCGCCACTCAGGCGCTCCTAGATGCCGACCTCCCGCTAGCTGAGGCTGTGATCGATTTCGACGCCAAGGTCGACACCTTGGCCAGCGACGTCGAGGAACGCTGCTACGAACTCGTGGCGCTGCAGCAGCCGGTCGCTACGGATCTGCGCGTGATCATTGGGGCACTTCGCATTGCCAGTTCCCTCGAACGAATGGGAGATCTCGCCGAGCACGTGGCTAAACAAGCGCGCATGCGCTTCCCCCGGGTAGCCGTGCCCCAGGAACTGCGCGCCACGTTCGCCGAGATGGGTGGGCTAGCCGAGGCAATCGTGTCCAAGACCGGCTCGGTCATCGCCACCAAGGATGTCTCGCTGTGCTCGGACATCGCCCAGCACGACGAGCAAATGGACCGCCTGCACCGCGAACTCTTCACGATCGTGCTCTCCCCCAGCTGGAAGTACGGTGTGGAGGAAGCAATCGATGTCACGTTGCTTTCTCGCTTCTACGAGCGCTACGCCGATCACGCCGTTTCGGTGTCCCGTCGAGTGGTGACCATCGTGACCGGTGAGCCCTACGTGGCCGTCTCCCTTGAGGATCAAGCCGGCCGATAAGGCCTCGGTGGCCGCATCGCAGCCGGTGCGGGACACTAGTGAAATGTCCGTCGTACGGCCGCTGAGCGCCAAGCAGCGCGTGCGAGCAAACTCACCTTCGAATCCGCAGCGCATCGCCATGCTTTCTATCCACACTTCACCCCTTGACCAACCGGGCACCGGGGATGCCGGTGGCATGAATGTCTACGTAGTGGAGACCGCCAAGCGATTAGCCGAGGGCGGCACCGAAGTGGAGATCTTCACGCGGGGAACCTCGTCGGCACTACCCCCCACCGTTGAGCTCGCACCGGGAGTTCTCGTCCGACACATAACCGCAGGACCGTACGAAGGGCTTGTGAAAGGCGACTTGCCCGGACAGTTGTGCGCGGTCACTGCGGGCGTGATGCGCATTGAAGCGAGCAAACCCGAAGGTTGGTACGACCTCATTCATTCGCACTACTGGCTCAGTGGGCAGGTGGGCTGGCTCTCCTCCGAGCGGTGGCGGGTTCCCCTCGTTCATTCGATGCACACCATGGCCAAGGTCAAGAACCTCGAACTTGCTGACGGCGACACCCCTGAACCGGAGACTCGCATCATCGGTGAACAACAGGTAGTGGACATCGCGAGTCGGCTGGCAGCCAACACATCCGACGAAGCCGCGCAGCTCATCGATCTATACGGTGCAGATCCCGCGCGAGTGGATGTGATCCACCCGGGCGTGGATCTGCAGACCTTCACTCCAGGCGACAAAGGTGCGGCCAGACAGCAGGTTGGATTGGGTGCAGAGGAATTCATCGTGCTCTTCGTAGGACGAATCCAACCGCTCAAAGCCCCCGACGTGTTGGTGCACGCCGTTGCCCAGGTTCGCCGAGATCGACCCGGCCTCAAAGTGCGGGCGGTGATCTGCGGTGGTCCATCTGGCAGTGGGATGGACAAACCCAGCGCCTTGATTGATCTGGCCCGTGAACTCGACATCACCGCGAATGTGACGTTCATGTCCCCAACATCGCGCGCTGGTCTCGCAGATCTTTATCGCGCCGCTGATGTCACGATGGTTCCCTCGCACTCGGAATCCTTTGGATTGGTAGCCATCGAATCGCAGGCATGCGGAACTCCGGTCATAGCAGCGGCCGTGGGCGGGTTGCACACTGCAGTGGCAAATAACGTGAGTGGGCACCTCATCGAAGGACACGACCCACGTGCCTACGCGGCAGCGATCGAGCGGCTCGCTGATGATCCCGCTGCACTCGCGGATCTGGGTCGCGGTGCGGTGATGCACGCCGCAGCGTTCGGTTGGGAGAGCACCACGGTAGGACTCCTAGATACCTATCGAGCAGCGATGGCCGACCAACCACCGAGTCGGCTCGCCGTAACCACATGAGCATGTCTAACTCCTCTGTCATCCCTGAGGTTGTTGTGCAGTTCCTCGAATCGCAGGAACTAGCGTTCGAACCCATCGATGAGCGGTCGATAGCGGTAGTCGTGCCCGGTGAGCAAAAACTCACGACAACGGTTTCGCTGGCCTTCGGTGAGACAGCTCTGACCGTGAACGCATTCGTGATCCGCCATCCGGATGAGAACACCGAGAACGTCTATCGCTGGTTGCTGGAGCGAAATAAGCGGATGTACGGCCTTGCGTACAGCATCGATCACCTCGGTGACATCTATCTGACCGGACGCTTTCCACTGAGGGCGCTTGATGATCAAGAACTCGATCGAATCTTCGGGGCCATCAGCGAATACGCCGATGGACCATTCAATCTATTGCTCGAGCTCGGCTTCGCGTCGGCGATCAAGCGCGAGTGGCAGTGGCGAGCGCAGTCCGGCCTGCCCACCGACAATCTGGCCGCCTTCAGACACCTGACCGAACCACGCGAATAGCCGCTGGCGCACGTGTGCTGCGTCCATCCGGCAGGATTGCGTCATGACCGAAGCGCCTCACACCCTCATTTTGCTCCGCCATGGCGAGAGCGAGTGGAACGCCAAGAACCTGTTCACCGGATGGGTCGATGTAGACCTCACTGACAAAGGCCGCGATGAGGCGCGTCGCGGCGGCGAATTGCTCCGCGAGCATGGACTGTTGCCCGACGTTGTGCATACCTCGTTGCTCACGCGTGCGATTCGCACCAGCCAGCTCGCGCTCGAGGCCGCCGATCGCATGTGGATTCCGGTCAAGCGCAATTGGCGATTGAACGAGCGTCACTACGGAGCACTGCAGGGCAAGAACAAGAAACAGACCCTGGAGGAATTCGGCGAAGAGCAGTTCATGCTGTGGCGGCGCAGTTACGACGTGCCACCACCACCGATCGCACCGTGATGATCCGTACGCCCAGACCGATGATCCGCGTTACGCAGCGCTCCCGCCGGATGCCCGCCCGGCAACCGAATGCCTGGCTGATGTGGTTCGGCGGATGATTCCCTACTGGGAAGACGTGATCGTCGCCGAGGACCTGCGGGTGGGCAAGAAGGTGCTGGTAGCTGCGCATGGCAACTCGCTGCGCGCGATGGTCAAGCACCTTGATGGGATCTCCGATGCGGACATAGCCGAACTCAACATCCCCACCGGAATCCCGCTCGTATACCGACTCGATGCAGACCTCACACCCATCGTTCGTGGTGGTGAGTACCTCGACCCCGAGGCTGCTGCAACAGCAGCGGCCGCGGTTGCCGCGCAAGGCAAGGGCTGACAAACGCCATGGGCCATCTGCATACCGAGCGTTTGGATCTGGCAGATTCGACCGTGCGCGAATGGGATGCAGTTGTTCTCGCAAGCGATCCCGACGACGGCATCGTGCTGGATCGCTCGGCGTTCTACCCCGGTGGCGGTGGTCAACCACCCGACCACGGAGTGCTGCTGTGGGGTGGTGTGCAAACACGCATTGAGGGTGCGCGACGTGGCGACGACATCCGCCTCATCCCTGCGGACGGCGATCCACTTCCCGCCGTGGGCACCACGGTTCGGGGAGCCATCCAAGACGACCGACGCACCGCACTCATGCGAACGCACTCGGGGTTGCACTTGCTCTCGGGTGTGGTGTTCCGCGACTTCGGTGCGCTGGTAACCGGATCGAACATGGATCCACTGTCCGGGCGTTTGGACTTCAACCTCGAGTCCGTGCCCGAGGGTTTCAAGGAAGCGGTCGAGGAAGCATGCAATGCCGAGGTCGAAGCCGACCGCGCCATCGAGGCCTACGAACTCCCACGCGAACAAGCTTTCGAGATCCCCGACATCATCCGAACCGCCACGAACCTGCTGCCCCCGGGTATCGAAATCGTGCGCATCGTCGATATCAAGGGGCTCGACGTCCAAGCAGACGGTGGAACGCACGTCGCCTCGACCCGGCAGGTGGGTCGGATGCGGGTTCAGAAGGTGGAGAACAAGGGCAAGGGGTTCCGGCGGATCCGCGTCGCGCTGGAATCGGATTGACGTTTAGTCAGCCGGGGTTCTGATTTATTGCGGTCGCAAAGGCGTTCCGGGCGTCGTCGTTGAAGAGCACGAAGCGAACCAACGAGATGTTCGGGTATCGATCAAGGGATTCACGTACGGCGGTCACCGCGATCGGTGCCGCGTCGGCTGGTTGCCAGCCGTAGACCCCGCAGGAGATCGCCGGGAATGCCACGCTGGTTGCCCCCACCCGGTCGGCTTCGGCCAGCGAAGTTCGATGAGCAGCCGCAAGAAGTTCGATGCCACCGTCGGGATATTCCCAGTGCTTTGGGCCAACCGTGTGGATAACGAAGCGGGCCGGCAGCAGCGCCCCGCCGGTGGTCGCGGCTTTGCCGACCGGCAATCCGTTGGGCAACCGATCACGGCGCAGTGCCTGACACTCGGCCAGCAACTGCGGACCCGCGGCGGCGTGGATCGCACCGTCCACGCCACCACCACCCATCAGGCTTGAGTTGGCGGCATTGACGATTGCATCGACTGCTTGCTCGGTGATGTCGCCGCGGACCACTTCGATCGTCGCGGTCATGAGAGCTTCGATTCGGCGGCCTGATTCAGCGGCCGGTGATCGACTTTATGCGCGGGCGGATATCGAAGAGGTAGATCAGTGCGATCACCGCGCCAGCGATCCCGAACAGACTGAGGGTGAGATTAGGTGCCAAGCCGGTCAGCAGTGCAAGGCCGGTCAAGGCGAGCCACAAGATCTTGTTCTGCCGACCAATAGCGGGGAAGGCGGCGGTGGGTGCGCGCAGGCACTCAATGAAGGCGAACCCCTTCAGGCCCAACAGCACAACCCAAAGAGCCAGGACGACGATGTCTTGCACAGCACCGAACATGTCTCCACGTTACCTGCACCTGCTGAAAACCGCGCATGCGAAAGGCGCCACCCATCGGTGGCGCCTTTCGACTTCTAGGGACCGGTTCAGACGCCCACAGCTTCGCGGACCAGAACAACGGTCTCGGCCACGTTCTTGCGCACCGATCCGGCGGCATTGCGTGCGGACTTCACCGAGTCGGTCACAAAGTCGCGGCCGCGCTCGGCGGCGTCGGAGACCTGGGTCGGGACCTCGACTTTGGGCAGGTCCAGTTTCGGGAAGTCCAACTTCGGGAGATCAAACTTGGGAAGCTCGAACTTCGGGAGGTCGAACGGCAGGGAAGACGATGCCGTCTCGCTTTTCACGCTTGCTTTGGTCGCCTTCTTGGCAGCGGTCTTCTTCTTGGGTGTTTCGGTCATGATGCGTCCTTTGATTCATGAGCGTCCGGGTTTTCCGATTGCTCGCTTTGGGTGCGTCCGGCAGAGCCGTTCTCCGCCTGGAATGCGGCATAGATCTGCAGCAACGTTGTCCGCTGCCGCTCGGTCAAGGTGGTGTCTGCCGCGATGGCGGTGGTGACCGCCTCATCACCTTCACGATCGTCGAGGATCCCCGCTTGCACATACAACGTCTCGGCAGAGATGCGAAGGCCCTGGGCGATTCGCCCCAAGATCTCCGCACTCGGCTTGCGCAGTCCGCGCTCGACCTGGCTGAGGTAGGGGTTGGAGACTTCCGCCGCCTTCGCCAACTGGCGAAGGGACATTTGTGCTTGATCCCGCTGCTCGCGGATGAAATCCCCGATGCCGTCGATACGTGCCATGCCTCAAGTATGCACCTAGGTGCTTGCAGATGCAAGCGGGGGTGCTTGCTGGAGCGAGCGTGAGATGGCTCACCCCAGGAAAAGGGCCCCCACCAAGGCGAGGCAGCCCGCCAGTCCCAGGTAAGGGGTGGCGGCCAGCAGCGCCCCGCGGGCCCCCGGGCGACGGCCCACGCGTATCGCCGCTAGGTGGGCGATGGCGTAGTACGTCAAGATCATGACTGCGGAAATGCCCAGAGCTAGCACAAGCCCGCCGAAGATAACCACGATCGCAGCACCCAGCGCGGCTGCGATTTCCGCCCGGTAGGGCACCTTGCTCCTTTGCCCCACCGCCGCGAACACATGCGGCGCATCGCCGGAATCTGCCATCGCGAACAGGGTGCGACCCACGCCGGCAATCAAACTAAGGAGCACGGCGCCCGCGGCGAGCACCGCGGCGATGATCACGGCCGTGCGCAGCCAAGACCCCACTTCGGATTCAGCAATATCCGACAGCGCAGCGGGACCGATAGCAACACCTGCTCCAGCAGCAGCGGTCACCGTGAGTGCAACGATCACGTACAACACAACCACGATCGCGAAGGAGCCGGCTACCGCGCGGGGGATGACACGTGCGGGATTACGCACTTCCTCGCCCAACACGGTGATGCGTGCGTAACCAGCGAATGCAACGAAGACAAGTGCACTTGCTGCCAGGACACTCAATGGCTGCGCTTCCACCAGCGGTGAGTCGACCGCGGGCAATCGAACGATCCGGCTACTGGACAGCCCGACGAACAGCACAACGATGGCAATGACAATCGTCACCATCACAGCGGCCACCCGGATGGATCGAGTAACTCCCCGCAGGTTGAGTGCAAGTAACGCGGCGATGGCAGCGAGCGCAACCGTGGTGGCATTCTCCGGCCAGACGTAAAGCCCGATGGTCAAGGCCGCCGCGGATGCAGAGGCCGTCTTGCCAACTAGGAACACCACGCCGGCGAGCACTCCGGCTGGCCGTCCGATTTCGATACGCCCATACGCGTACACCCCGCCAGCTTGCGGATGTCGAGCCGCTAACCGCGCGGTGGACGTGGCGTTAAGCGCCGCCACTACTCCCGCAATGATCACTGCTGCGATGAGCCAGGACCCCGCGCGCTCGAGTGCCGGTTGCCATACGGCGAAGACGCCTGTGCCCACCATGGCACTGACGCCCACCACAACAGCGCCGCCAAGGCCAATCGAACGCGTCAGGCGACTCGGTGGATCCTCATCTGCTGGAAACTGAGCCGAGGTCACCCGCAGAACGTACGGGGGTCACATGAACGATCCGTGAAGTGGCACGCTGTGCCGATGCGAGCGATCATCCAACGTGCCCGCGATGCGCAGGTGAGCGTTGCCGGCGAAATAGTCGGTTCTTTCGAAGGGCCGGGCATCGTGCTTTTGGTAGGAGTGACCCACGACGACGACGATTCAACGGCAGCGACCATCGCAGACAAGGCCTACGGCCTGCGCATCTTCGAACATCACCACGCGAAAGATCTGGCCTGCCTGCCGCCATCGACTCCCAAAGAGGTCTCCGCTCGCGACCTCGGGCTACCGGTGCTGGTGATCAGTCAGTTCACGTTGTATGCCGAGACGAAGAAGGGGCGACGGCCAACATGGGATCGAGCCGCACCCGGACCGATTGCCGAACCATTGATCGATGTGGTGGCCGATGCATTACGCGGAATGGGCGCGCAAGTGTCGACCGGACGATTCGGTGCCGATATGCAGGTCACCTTCACTAACGACGGACCGATGACCATCATCGTCGAGGTTTGATTGGCACTAGCCAAGCACAACTGCTGTTTGACTGGCGCGCATCACGCCGTTGTCGGTCACCACATCGAGTTCGGCGTCGGTCGGCACCGAGCGTTTGATGATCACCGTTGCGATCGGTCCGAGTTCATGATGCTGAGCGCCGGTACCTACCCAGCCGATGTCCTTGCCGTTCCACTGCACCACCGACCCGTGCGCGGGTGCGGTGTCGATGGAACCATCGAGGTGCACCAGGGCTAAACGGCGGGGAGGGTGACCGAGGTTGTGGACGCGGGCCACCGCCTCTTGCCCGCGGTAGCAGCCCTTCGCCAGGTGGACACCCGGGCCGATCCAGCCAACTTCGTGCGGCAGAGTCCGATGGTCGGTTTCAAATCCCATGCGCGGCACCGCTGCAGAGACCCGCAACGCATTCCAAGCCCACGTCCCGGCGAATGCCGGCCACGTCTGAAGTCGATCGTGCAGTTGCTCACGCGGCACGATCACTTCCCGACCATTGAAAGTATCTGGCCGCTGCGCTACGTATTTCTGTGCGCCACCACCCTTGTCGGAACCCGCATCGATAGTGCCCGTTCCGGCAAAGTCTGCTGGCACCAGCCAGGTGGGAAGTGACGGATCGATCTGGTGCACCGGCTCCCAGATGACCGCGAACTGTGCGGACTCATCAACGATCTCCACGCGCATCATGAATTTCATCGACTCCAGGTACCGCACGAGTTCCCCCGCCGTCCCCGGTGCGCAGATGATCCACGCGGAGTAGTCGTCGTCGACGATGTGCAGTTCGTGTTCCACATGACCGTGCGGGCTCAAGATCAACGCGAGGCTCGAAGCGCCCGGCAGCAAACCCTCAAGGTGCTGGGTGGTGAGGCTGTGTAACCACGTGAGCCGATCGGGGCCGGTCACCCGAACCACTCCGAAGTGCGAAAGGTCAACCGCAGCAGCACCATCCTTGAGCACCCGCTGCTCGCGTAGCGGATCGCCGTAATGCCACGCAACCCCTGAGTCGACATCACCTTCGGGTGCAGGCACCCCGTTCGCAATCATGCGTCCTCAATCGTTTCGCGTACTGCATCCGGCTTGGCCACACAGGCGGAACATCGACCATGGATCGACACATGCGAGATATCGGTGTGAAATCCGTACGTTTTCTGAAGGTCGCGAGCGAAGGCATCGGCGACGGCCGCCGGCACACTTTGCACCTCGCCGCAGGCATCACAGACAAGGTGGATGTGTACGTGCTCATCGATCGCGTGATACGTCGGTGCGCCGTGTCCGATGTGCGCGTGTGTGACGAGCCCTACTGCTTCCAGCACCTCGAGGGTGCGATAGACGGTCGAGAGATTCACACCCGACGCAGTGTGCTGAACCTCGGTCAAAATCTCCTCCGGGGTTCCATGGCGCAGTGTCTCGACCGCTTCGAGAACCAATTGCCTTTGCGGCGTGATCCGAAAGCCGTGCTCACGGAGTCGTTGCTCCCAATCCTCGGCCATCGCTTGCCCTTCACCTACTCCTGATCTGGTGACTCATCGGGTGCCGCTTCCTCGCGGACCAGTGAGGCCGCCAAATGATTCTGTAACGGTTCTCCCATTGCCGCCATATCGAACGTCCACAAGAGTTTGCCCTCGACCAGGCCGTACAAACGCTCACCTTGGGTGTACTCCTTGGCGCTGCTTGTTCGCAAAACAGCATCGGTGCGAACGGTAGCCCGAGCTCCGGTGATCATGGCGTTCTCCAAACCGGTTACCTCAACGGAGCCATACCAGATCTCCGCAAAGCCTGTCGGATGATCCAACGTGATCTCGAGACCGTTTTCTGGGCGCGGACGCCAAAAGCCCGCTTCGGTTGCAAGCGGGCGGACCTGGTTGCCGTCGTCGTCCAAGAGCCAACTACGAGACCAGTAGGACAAGAACGGGCGACCATCGGTCGAAAAGGAGATCTCTTGGCCGAAGCGGAAGTCTTCGATCGTGGGGTACTGACCGGTGCCCACGCCCACCCAGCGGCCGACCAGCCAGGACAGGTGCGCCAACTCATCGGGCAAGTCGGCGGCCACGCTTAGCTCTGGCCCTTGAACAGCTTGTAGACCACATAGAAGGCGAACCATCCCGCGGCCGCCATGGCGATCACGAGCAATCCTGTGTAAAAAATCTCCAGCATGACGGCAATCTACCGGCTCACTGATGTGCTCGGAGAACCTGCGCCAGTGCGGCCAGCACATCGGCGGTGCGAGGCTGACCCGTCGCCCGGAGAATTTCGTGACCGGACGCATCAAGCAACACAACCGTGGGCGTTGATTCGATCCCCCATGCTCGGGTTACATCCAAGTGATCGTCGGCATCCACCTCAACTATCTGGATACCGTCCACGCTCGTCACCAGGTCATCGACAACGTTACGAAGGGTTCGACGCGTAGCTCGGCAGGGCTGACAAAACGCACTCGAGAACTGCACGATCGTGGCAACTGAACCGAGTACTGAGTCAGGGGGCAACGGTGGCATCACGCAGGCGGTAATCCGCTGGCCCACTTCCCAATGCGATCCATCGTCTGTAAATCGACAGTGGATTCGGCGTGCGCGAACCCAGGAACGATGATTACTTCGGCACGTCCGTTGCGAACCTCGTGCGCGGCGCGCTCGAGTACGCGCGCATGCTCAACCGGGAAGTAGTGGTCGATATCTCCGTGCACCACGAGCAGCGGGAAGTCGCCCATACGTCGAACACTCTCTTCTGGAGACCACGGTGGCGGATCGGGCCAGGGGATGGACGTCATGCGCACTCCACGACTTCGCAAAAGCGCTCTTCCCGCGGGGTTTCCGACGAGCCGATGCACCAGGCGCATGGTCTTGGTTCCGCGATAGAACCAAAAGCCCGGGGCACTCACGCTCACTACAGCATCGGGGCGGTGTTCGGGTGCGTGCACGGCCCCCGGTGCAAGAGCACCATGCCGCAACACCACTGATCCACCCATCGAGAAGCCGACCGTGACCACCGAGCGGGCACCGGCGTGCGTGCGCACGTGCCCAACCGCCGCATCGACATCAAGGACCTCATCCATGCCGACCGTGCACAGTCCCGTCGAATCTCCGTGACCGCGTTGATCGATCGACAGCACACCACCGAACCGCGAGAGGTGGGCTTGGACCGCCTGCACGCGCGGCTCTCGCCAACTACCCGTGAAGCCGTGAGCCAGCACGAAAGCCAATCCCGACGTTGCCCCAGATCGGCCCTGGACCCATCCAGCGCTGAGGGTCTGTCCATCGACGGTTGCTAGCGACGTCTCCTCCGGGCGAAAATCGGCCGGCGGGTGGTCGAGCGCGAACTCGGACTTCTTATGGGTAAGCGCCATGCGCCCATTCTTGCCCACGCGGCGACGGCGTACCCTGGCGCCTTATCAATCGGGGTTACCCGGTCGGGCAAGGACCACGGCAGGAGGCGGCATGCGACTGATCTTGCTGACTCGGGCGATGGAATCCTCTGCGGAGGTACTCCCCTCACTGGCCCTGCTCGCCCACCACGTACGGATCATGCCCGCCGAGCCGACCGCACTGCTCGCGGCTCCAGATGCCGACGCCCTGCTGGTAGATGGCCGCCGTGACCTTCCCGCGGTACGCGGCCTCACTCGGCTCCTTCGCCAGACCGGCATCGATATCCCGGTCGTGGTGGTCACTACCGAAGGTGGCCTGCCTGCTCTTCAGTGGGATTGGGGCATGGACGAGATTCTGGTCGACACCACGTCCCCGGCCGAGGTCGAAGCGCGACTACGACTCGCGGTTTCGCGCCGCGGCCAGCCGGCCAGCGCCGACCCCGATGAGCCCGAGGAGATTCGCTCGGGTGATCTGCACATCAATGAAGCCAGCTACTCGGCTCGATTGCGCGGGCGCAGTTTGGACCTGACATTCAAGGAGTTCGAACTCCTGAAGTTTCTCGCCCACCACCCCGGACGCGTCTTTACCCGCGCCGTCCTCCTACAAGAGGTGTGGGGCTACGACTACTTCGGTGGCACCCGCACCGTGGACGTCCACGTTCGCCGACTTCGCGCGAAACTTGGGCCCGAGTACGAAGCATTGATCGGCACGGTGCGCAACGTCGGCTACCGCTTCGTTCCCGAACGGGCAGATGCGCAGACGATCGCCACCTTGAATGAACGCGCGTTGGACGAACGCGCGTTGGACGAAAAACCAGCCGCCGACGCCGCCGACAAGGTCTAGCACCATGAGCGATTCCTCGCTCTCCACCTTCGACCACCTCGACCACGCTCAGGTGCAAGAGGTACACGACTTGCTTACTGCTGCCACCGAATCCGACGGTGTGCGTCCGCTGAGTGAACACGTCTGGTTGCACGTCATCCACGGTGGCGACGAACAGGCCCAGCACTTGCTGGCGCGTACTGCATCAGGTGATCTCGTGGGATACGCCCACTTGGACACCACCGATGAGGTGGACGGACCAAGCGCCGAACTGGTGGTGGATCCGCGCTTTCGCCAACGTGGGGTCGGGCGATCTTTGGTCACGTCATTACTCGAGCAGACCGATAGCCGCTTACGCCTGTGGGCGCACGGCGAGCACATCGCTGCCACCAAACTTGCGGACTCCCTTCGCTTCGAGCGTCACCGGACGTTGTGGCAAATGCGACGCTCGCTTCACGCGTCGTTGCCCGAACCACGATTTCCTGCCGGTATCGACATCACTACGTTCGACGTTGGCACCGATGAAGACGTCGTACTTACCTTGAACGCGCAGGCCTTCGCACACCTGTCCGACCAAGGATCATGGACACTCAATGACCTGCGTCGACGAGAGCAGGAAGCATGGTTCGACCCGTCTGGCTTCTTACTCGCCTGGGATGACAAACACGAGTTGGCCGGCTTCCACTGGACGAAAGTGCACGGCGCCCATCGCCACACGTCGCACTCACGCGATGCTCACTCGCGTGATACTCACTCCCACAGTCACGAAGCGATCGGTGAGGTGTACGTGCTGGCGGTTGCTCCCACCTGGAAGGGCACCGGACTTGGGCGGGCACTGACGCTGGCGGGTCTGCACCACCTTCGCCGGCTCGGCTTAGACCAGGTGATGCTCTTCGTCGACGCCTCCAACCTGGCAGCGATCCGGCTGTACGAGTCCTTGGGCTTCGTCCGCTGGGATACAGATGTCATGTATCGGTCAGGATCCTGAACGTCGAGTAGCGACAGACATCCGTTTACTTCGCTGTGGCACCATCATCACGTGACCACCCATAACACCTCCGACACCAGCGCCCTGTCCCCCGTCTCTGAGGACGCAGCGGAGCGGATCGTGGTGGCGGATGAGGACCTGCCTGCCGATCGCTTCTTGGATCGAGAACTGTCCTGGCTGGCCTTCAACCAACGAGTGCTGGAGTTGAGCCAAGATCCCGAGCTCCCCCTCCTCGATCGGACCAAGTTCCTCGCCATCTTCGCCAGTAACCTCGACGAGTTCTTCATGGTCCGGGTTGCGGGCCTCAAGAGGCGCATTGCCACGGGCATCGCCATGCGCTCCGCTAGCGGCTACACCCCCCGTGAGGTGTTGGAAGCAATTTGGGCACGCTCCTATGAGTTGCAAGTACGTGAGGCAAACATCTTCAAACTCGAGATCAGACCAGCGCTCGAGGGGCAGGGCATCAATCTACTGCGCTGGGATGAGCTAACGCCGGTTGAAAAGACCGAGATGGATCGATTCTTCGACAACAAGGTCTTCCCGATCCTCACTCCACTGGCCGTCGATCCGTCCCACCCTTTCCCTTACATCAGTGGGCTCTCCCTCAACCTGGCTGTAGTTGTTCGCAATCCAACGACCGGCAACGAACTCTTCGCCCGCGTCAAGGTGCCGCCGCTGTTGCCACGTTTCGTGGAGGTGGGGCCGCAGCGCTTCGTTCCGCTCGAAGACGTGATAGCCGCCCATTTGGATGAACTATTCCCGGGCATGGAGATCTGCCAACACCATGCGTTCCGCGTGACCAGGAACGAAGACGTCGAGGTGGAAGAGGACGACGCCGAGAACCTACTCAAGGCGCTGGAACGGGAATTGGTTCGTCGACGCTTTGGGCCACCCGTGCGCCTAGAGGTGGAAGAGACCATCGACCCATACGTCCTTGATTTGTTGGTGAGCGAACTCGATGTCACCGAGCCTGAGGTCTTTCGACTTCCCGGGCCTTTGGATATGACCGGTCTGTGGAGCGTCGTCGGGCTCGATCGCGACGATCTCAAGCAGCGTCGGTTTGTCCCGAAGACTTCCCGTCAACTCAGCGAAGTGGAAAGTGCGAAAGCACCCGACATCTTGTCGATAGTCCGTGAGCGCGATGTACTGCTGCACCATCCATACGACTCGTTCTCAACAAGTGTGCAGTTGTTCCTCGAACAGGCTGCCGCCGATCCCAACGTCCTGGCGATCAAGCAGACGCTCTATCGGACCTCCGGTGATTCCCCCATCGTCGTAGCGCTCATCCGCGCAGCCGAAGCAGGCAAACAGGTACTTGCTTTGGTGGAGATCAAGGCTCGATTTGACGAGCAGAACAACATCGAATGGGCCCGCAAACTAGAGCAGGCAGGCGTGCACGTTGTGTACGGCTTGGTGGGTTTGAAGACGCACAGCAAACTCTCGATGGTGGTACGCAGCGAGGGCGACCAACTCCGCCGCTACTGCCATATCGGAACCGGCAACTACCACCCCAAGACAGCACGCCTCTACGAGGACTTCGGTCTACTCACGTCAAAACCCGATGTTGGTGAAGACGTCTCGAATCTGTTCAACGTGCTGTCCGGCTACTCGCGTAACACCGACTACAAACGTTTTCTGGTGGCACCGCATTCGGTCCGAGCTGGTCTTATCGAACGCATTGATCGCGAGATCGAGCATCAGCGGGCTGGACGCGCAGCAGGGATCCGCTTCAAATGCAACGCGCTCGTCGATCAGGAGACCATCGATGCCCTCTACCGCGCCTCATCCGCCGGTGTTCCGATCGAGGTCTGGGTTCGCGGCATTTGCGCGTTGCGCCCGGGAATGCCGGGGATCAGCGACACCATCCGGGTGCGTAGCATCCTTGGTCGCTTCCTGGAACACTCGCGTGCCTACTGCTTTGCCAACGGTGGCAACCACTCGGTGTGGATCGGGTCTGCTGACCTGATGCACCGAAATCTTGACCGGCGCGTGGAGACGCTGGTGAGTTTGGCGGATCCTGAGCAGATCGCCGAGGTGTACAACCTGTTCGATCTTGGCTTCGCGCCGGACACGGCAGCCTGGGATCTCGATGTGAACGGACAGTGGCATCGAAGGCTCGCCGGCGAGGACGATAAACCCCTTCGCGATCTGCAGGAGTACCTGATCGGCCTGAAGAGCAAGCGCCTTAGTGCGCTGGGAAGCGCGTGAGCGGCGTAACAGAACACCGGGAGATCGAGTTCAAGTTCCGGGTTCCCTCGGATGTCAGTGTGAATCTGGGCGAACTACTGACGAATATTCACGCGAATGTTGCACGTGAGTCCGTGCGTTCGATGTCGGCCACGTACTTCGACACCATCAATCTAAATCTGCTGCGCTGGGGGATTACCTTGCGTCATCGCACCGGAGGCGGCGACGACGGCTGGCATATGAAGGTACCCACCGAGCCTTCCGGTAGTTCCACCTCACGCGATGAAATCCGCGTTGACAAACCAGCCGGGATGGTGCCACTTGAACTCGCATCCATCGCTGCTCCCCTCATCCGACGCCAAGAGATCGTTCCCATGGCTCAGGTGCAGACGGAGCGCACGCCTTTCATCATCACCGGTGAGGCCGGCACGCCGCTCCTGGAGGTAGTCGACGATCGAGTTCAGGTCGGCACTCCCGACCTTCCGCCGACCGCAATTTTCCGAGAAGTCGAGGTGGAACTGCTCGACAACTCCTCCGACGGGTTGCAACTCGCCAACACCATTGGCGTAGCGCTCCTGGCCCGCGGAGCGCTACCAAACTCGCTGAGCAAGGCCGCCCAGGCCCTTGGTCGACGCGCTGCCGACCCCCCCGATGTTCCCTTGCTGAAGTATCCGAACAAAGACGCACCTGCTATCGATGCTTTGCAGGCGATCTTCAGTCGGTACGTGCGCGATCTACTCATGGCCGATCTGGGGGTGCGCCGAGATCTACCCGACTCCGTCCACCAGATGCGCGTGTCCTGCCGTCGACTTCGTGGGGCTCTCGCCACCTTCCGACCTCTCTTGGATGCCGAAGCGACTTCCTTCCTGCGCGAGGAACTCGCCTGGCTGGCCACCGAACTCGGTCAGGTTCGCGATACCGAGGTTCAACTCGCGGCGCTGAGCTCAGACTTATCCGACGAGGCCAGTCGTGATTTTGTGGTCGACTACCTGCAGCAACAACTGCGTGCCGCCCGTTCGAGCGCACTCGCGGCCTTGCGTAGCGACCGACACGACTTCCTCATTGAGGATTTGATCCTGCTTGTGAGTGAACCACCCGTGGGAGCCCGTGCGTTTGAGTCGGTGGAATCCGCGCTGGGTGCCTGCGTACGTAAACCCTGGCGCAAGCTCCGGCAGAGCGTTGAGCAATCCAGCCCGGACGTTCCAGCCGAACACTGGCATCGCATCCGAATTCAGGCCAAGAAGGCGCGCTACGCGGTGGAGGCGGTTGCTCCAATCTACGGCGTGGGCTACCGCCGGCTCGGAAAGTCGTTGTCTTGGGTGACGGACACCCTCGGATCACGGCAAGATGCACAAGTGTCCATCCACCTGTTGGCGGAGATCGCCGGGACTGCACCCGCTTCGATCGCATATCAACTCGGAGTGCGATCGGCTCGCTATGAGGTCACCGGCAACGAGGACGTCCGACAATTCATCCGGCGTTGGCCGGATATTGCTCATCAGGCCCGGAAACTCAGGATCGACTGATGGGTACCGAAGTTATTCGGGCCGCCGGGGTGGTCGTCTTCCACCCGGAAATGAACCCCGACGCACACTTTCTGGCTGTGCACCGACCGAGTCGACAGGATTGGTCGCTGCCGAAAGGCAAGGTCGATGCTGGTGAGACATTGCCGTGCGCAGCAGTTCGTGAATGTGATGAGGAGACCGGCTTTCAAGTTTTCCTATCCGCACGTTTGCCCAGTTCGCATTACAACGCCGAGGGACAGGCGAAGATCGTCGACTACTGGATCGGGCGAGTGCGCGGCGATGAAGGATTCGCGCCCGACGAGGAAGTCGACGAGATCCGGTGGATCCCCGTTGGCCAGGCCCGGGAGTTCCTCACCTACTCCGATGATGCCGATCTGGTTCTCCAAGCAGCCTCCGCACCGGCCACCACGCCCCTCATCATCTTGCGTCATGCCAAAGCGATGAAGCGCTCCGATTTCGACGGTGAGGACGATGCCGACCGTCCCCTGTCGGGCAGGGGTCGTGGCGAGGCGAAGCGCTTGACCGATGTGCTCGATGCGTACGGCATTGAGCGGGTGCGGTCTTCGCCGTTCAAGCGGTGCGTATCCACCGTTAGCCGCTCTGCGAAATCCATTGGCGTTGAGGTGCAACTGGAGCCGACCGTCAGCGAAACCGGACACGCATCCGACCCTGCATCAACTGTGAAACGGATCACCGAGTTGCTGCATCAACGAGAAGCCACAGTCGTATGCACGCACAGACCGGTTCTGCCGAGCATCTTCAGCGCACTCGCCTCAGGACTCGGGCTACCGCCTGCGGACATCAAGGACGACCCAGCATGGGATGCCCGTCTGGCGCCTGGAGGAATGGTCATCATCCATCGGGAGTGGACCGCTGAAGGCCCACGCGCGTACTCAGTCGAGCAACACCAACTGCCGCGTTCGTGAGTTCCGCCCTAGGTCAACTCTGACGTACATCTACGTAGGCGATCGACCGAGAAGTGGTGCCGTTCGGTCGAATGACGCTCACCCGTACTGCACACAGACCCACGTCTTTGGCGCGCACGCCCCGAGGGTTGGTGACTGTCCCTGCCCGTGCGCAGGTATCGCGTGATCCAGGGCGAACTACTAACCGAACATCATCGCGTGATCGCAGCGACAGGCCCGCCCACTGCGCCAATCGCCGAGGCCTGATCACTGATCCGACCGAGGTCACGCCATCAACACTCACCGCTTGCACCGGTTCAGCCGAGACTTCCCCACCGGTAGGCAGCAGGGAAGTGACAACTACTTCATACACCTTCCCGGCCGGCACATTCGCGATCACGCAGGCGAGTTCATTCGCCGCAACTGCACATTGCTGTCCATTCGGTTGCGCAACAACCCGGTACGCCGATGGCTGCACGCCCACACGCGGTGCCGCCCACTGCACAATCAACCGCTCACCAGCAGCAGAAGCGACCTGAACATTCCCAGGCATCGATGGATCCGAAACGGCCTCCGGCAGATAGCCCTGCAGCCACGGGATGAACGTCGTGACGCGGGTATAGATGCCCGGGAAATCAGCTCGAGCGCATTCGAAGCCGACGCTCGTCAATCCGGCCAACATTGGCGTCCCAGCCACATCGACCACCAACGGGCTGCCACTATCTCCCTGGCAAGAGTCCACTCCACCACCGGGAACCCCGGCGCAGACCTCCACGGCAGCATCAAAATTGCTGCCGTAGCGGCCACACACCGTTTCCCCCGGTCCGGTGAGCACTTGCACCTGTGCCCGCTGCAACTGATTAGACGGCTGTCCACCGAACTCCGTGGCACCCCACCCACTGATGATCGCCGGGGTTCCCGCAGGCGGCCAAGCCGCAGCATCCAGACCGACCGGCAGGAATATGCGGGTTGTTCGAGGTGTGGTTGCAAGCGGAGTAGCCAGCCGCAACAAGGCGATGTCGTTTCGGAAATTCGCGGGGTCCCAGGAGGGGTGCACGATCACTTCAGCGATCGGAGCCTCGTTTCCGGGACTGGTCTCGGACAATGAGGTGATCCCCACATGGGCCTGGATCTGATCTCCCCGGAAGCCGACCACGCAATGAGCTGCGGTCACAAGCCACCCTGGATCGATGATGGCACCGCCGCATAGCCGGTTATCCGGTTCCACGATGACGAGGGCCTGCCAGGGTGCCTGCTCCACGGTTGCTGGAACTCCACCGACCACGGCTGTTGCCTGCGGAACCGGGGTAGCAGCGGTCCAGGCCAGGCTCACCAGCACAAGCGTGAGTAGAGCCCCTGCGCTCCGCCACCGGGTTGAGCCGTTCATCTGGCGTTCATCCGTCCTTTACTTCGTGAGTCCCCCACCGTTTTACCATCACCTGGCAACGCGCATGGCGCGCCCTGAGGTCAACCTCCGAGGAGTCGAGAACCTGTGAATGATGAACGACCATCGTCACCACCGCAGGACACCATGATGCAACACGAAGTGTGTCTACGACGAGTGCAGCAGCACTTCGTCCAAGCCGTGTGCTCATGCGGGTGGCTATCGGCCGCTCGCCGGTCGGAGTCGCTGGCGGCAGACGAGGGTCGAGATCACGCGATCTTGTACGGCGGCGCCTTCCGTGAGGAGATCATCTAGCCGCGCGACCGGCCCTCACTATTCGGCAACCACACCTTTGCCCAGCACCACCACACCCCCGTCGCTCACGGTGTACAAGCCGCGGTCACGTTCGAGGTCCACGCCGATCTGGGTGTTGTCCGGAACCACCACGCCTTTGTCCAAGATGGCGCGTCGGACCACCGCGTTCCGACCGATCCGCACGCCCGGCATCAACACGCTGCCTTCTACGTACGCACCGGCTTCGATAACCACATTCGATGCCACAACGCTCGTGCGCACGTGAGCCCCGGAGACGATGCTTCCCGCACCCACCATGGAATCGTGGGCATTGCCACCTTCCACGAACTTGGCTGGTGGCAGCGGTGGCAGGTTGGTCAGGATCGGCCACCTGCGGTTGTAAAGGTTGAAGATCGGGTGCACGGATACCAGATCCATGTGGGCATCGTGGTAGCTGTCGAGGGTACCCACATCGCGCCAATACCCCGCATCACGTGCGGTAGCACCCGGCACGATGTTTTCGGCAAAGTCATATACCTGCGCAAGGCCTTGTGCCGTCAGCGCCGGAATGATGTTGCCGCCCATGTCATGCACCGACGCCGGATCAGCAGCATCGGTTCGTAATGCTTCGAGTAAAACATCGGTGGAGAAAACATAATTGCCCATCGACACGAAGGTCTCATCTTCACTTCCGGGTATGCCCGGGGGATCCGCTGGCTTTTCCAGAAAACTTGAAATCGTCCGGCCGTCGGGGGCTACTTGGATTACGCCAAAGCTGTGCGCTTGATCCCGGGGCGTTCGAATTCCGGCGACCGTTACTCCCGCGCCACTGTCGATGTGTGCCTCGACCATCTGCATCGGATCCATCCGGTACACGTGGTCGGCACCGAACACCGCCACGTATTCCGGGTTTTCGTCGTACACAAGGTTCAGGCTCTGGAAGATCGCATCGGCGCTACCGGTGAACCAGCGGGGACCAAGACGTTGCTGCGCGGGTACGGGTGTCACGTAATCGCCTAGCAGCGTGGACATGCGCCAGGTTTGCGTCACGTGGCGGTCGAGCGAATGGGACTTGTACTGGGTGAGCACGCACACGCGCCGAAGCCCTGCATTGATCAGGTTGGACAGCACGAAATCGATGAGCCGATAGGAGCCTCCAAAGGGCACCGCCGGCTTGGCGCGGTCGGCTGTCAAGGGCATCAATCTTTTGCCCTCGCCGCCAGCGAGGACCATCGCGAGAACGTGCGGCTCGGAGCCCACCCTCCCAGGGTAACGGGCAAGGATCCTTTCGCACCTAGGCTTCGTGCTTGTGCACATAGGGATGCTCACCCGGGAGTGGCCACCAGAGATCTACGGTGGCGCAGGCGTGCACGTGGAGCAACTCGTTTCCCATCTACGCGCATTGGCAACGGTCGACGTGCACTGCTTCGGCCAACCCCGATCGGATGCACTCGCCCAAGGCATTCCCGAGTACCTGGTTACTGCCAATCCGGCATTGCAGACTCTCGGAGTTGATATCGGCATGGTGGCGTCGATAGATCCAGCCGTTGAACTAGTCCACTCACACACCTGGTACACGAACCTGGCCGGTCATCTCACATCACTACTTCTGGGCGTTCCACACGTCCTCACCGCCCACTCACTCGAACCGCTTAGGCCGTGGAAACGCGAGCAGCTGGGCGGCGGTTACGACATCTCATCCTGGATTGAGCGCAGCAGTTACCTATCCAGCGACGCTGTCATTGCCGTCAGCAATGGGATGCGTGCGGACATCCTCACGGCGTACCCGGATATCGATCCAACCAAAGTCCACGTTGTGCACAACGGCATCGACACCGATGTGTACCGGCCTCAACTGGCCACGTCGGGACTCGAGCGATTCGGCATCAAGCAGTCTCATCCCTACGCCCTGTTCGTCGGCCGAATCACGCGACAGAAGGGTTTGGTCCACCTGCTGCGCGCTGCTCGACATTTCGCTGACGACGTCACTTTGGTTCTGTGCGCCTCCTCCCCCGATACCCCGGAGATAGCCGAGGAAACTGCCGAGGCAATCGCGACCCTGCGATCGGAGCGCCGCCCCGACTCCGTCATCTGGATCGAGGAGCAGGTGGATCAGGAGAGCTTGATCCAGTTGCTCACCCATGCTCGGGTATTCACCTGTCCATCCATCTACGAGCCCCTGGGCATCGTGAACCTCGAAGCGATGGCGTGCCAGACGGCAGTGGTCGCGAGTGCGGTCGGGGGGATTCCCGAGGTGGTGGACAACGGACAGACCGGAACACTCGTGCCTTACAACTCAACTGACCTTGACCGTTTCGAGCGCACGTTCGCCGACGCCGTGAACAACCTCATGGCTGATGAGGCGAAGGCGACGGCCTTCGGTGAGCGTGGGCGTAGGCGTGCGATCGAGCACTTCAGTTGGAGTGCCATTGCCGAGCAAACCCTGGACGTGTACCGCTGGGCGCTGGATCATCGAAGCGGCGTGGATGCATGAGTGATCTCGTCGAACCCTTACCGGGAGTCAAGCCGGCCGCCCACCGCATCCTGTTTGTCGGCTACACGCTTTACTTGCTGGGCGCTTTCGCTTTTGCGCTGAACGCGACCGTCTCGAAGGCGATACTGCTCAGTGGACTGGACTCTGCCCGACTATCGCAACTGCGGGTCACGGGTGCGTTTCTTGTCTTGTTGGTTTTCGTCGCCATCAACCGACCGGGTCGCTTGCGGATCGAGCGCCGCGAATGGCCCTTCCTTGTCGCTTACGGAGTTCTGGGCGTCGCTATGACGCAATACCTGTTCTTCGTCTCGTTGCAATACTTGCCGGTCGGGGTTGCGTTACTGATCGAATTTACGGCGCCGATCTTCGTTGCCCTGTGGTTCCGATTCGTTTTGAAGGAGCCAACACGGGCAACCGTGTGGTTGGCAATGACCGTGGCCCTTATCGGACTGGCTCTGGTTGCTGAAGTCTGGAACGGCTTCACCTTCGACGCCATTGGGATCCTTGCTGCCCTCGGTGCCGCGATTGCCTTGAGCATTCACTACCTGCTCACCGATCGGCAGATGCGGGTCCCGCAACCGCGGGATCCGGTGTCTTTGACGATGTGGGGATTCGGCTTCGCATCCTTGTTCTGGGTTATCGCGCAGCCGTGGTGGTCCTTCCCTTGGAGCAACTTCGAAGGAACGAGCGACGCCTCGCTCGGTTCGATCATCGGTGATCGTCCCTTATGGATTCTGGTCCTGTGGATGATCGTTCTCGGCACCGTGGTGCCGTTCTGGTTGGTCGTTGCCGCGATGCGTCATCTGCGAGCTTCCCAGGCATCGGTGGTCGGGTTAACCGAACCACTGCTGGCGATTCTCGTCGCTTGGGTGGTGTTGTCGGAAGCGCTTTCTGTTATGCAGTTGGTCGGTGGTGCACTCATCCTGGGCGGAGTGGTGTTGGCGGAGCGATCGCGCATTACCCCGTTAGTGCGCGATCAACCAGGTCCCTGAGCAGTAGTGTGCGCTCGTGCCAGATCCCCACGCTGTGAATGTCGACGGGGTGTGCTTTCCCCTCGGTGGAGATGATCGGCGCAGTACTTCGGCCACAGGCCGAGCGATATTCGCTGATTCCATCCGCGCGGTAGACCCCGCGATCGCTGCCCGAATTGAACATACCCGCGACTGGCGCAAGGGATACATCGCGCCCCTTCGGGACATCGTTCTTGCCGCAGCCCAATCCACCAACAACGCGTTGTCTATCTCACGCCACGGTCTGGCATCAACGGATCAGCGATTCGCCTTCCGGCGCAACGGCCACGAGGCGTCGCTTCGTGAGGCGATAAGGGAGTTCGATACTCCCGGCTTTGCCTCCGTGACCGTACGCGGTCGATCCGCGCGGGATGAGGATCTCAGTGTCCCCTACAAAGGACAGCGCCTTTTCGGCGATGACCTTCGGCGGCAGGTTGATTCCTGGGTGGATCGCGGGATCGCCGAGCCTTCCTTCGGTGCCGCGATCCATCTTGTTTTGGACAACCCCGATTGGCTTGACCTACGCGACATCGATATCGCCCTGCTCGGTGCGGGCGCGGAAATGGCACCCACCCGATCCTTGCTTCGGTGGGGTGCCCGAGTGCATGCGATCGATCTGCCCCGTCCCGCCATCTGGGAGCACTTGACATCGATCACTCGCAGCACCGCTGGAACACTGCGAATTCCTATTCCGTTGAACAAGGACGGTCAACCACCCTTCGTCGTGGGTGGCGATGTTCACCCCGACGACGACGCAACGATCTGCTCGGCGGCCGGTGCCGATCTCTTGACGCAAACACCCGAGGTTCGGACCTGGCTGGCCGAGATAGAACAGCCATTCATCTTGGGCACCTACGCCTACGCCGATGGAGCCATCCATGCTCTCCTGTCGGTGGCGAGTGATGCGATCGTTTCGTCGCTCATCAGCGAACGCGACGACCTCACCCTGGCATTCCTGGCAACACCAACCGACGTGTTCGTCGTTCCCATCGAGTGTGTCGAGGAAAGCCGGCGCCGTTGGGACAACCGCGGTATCGGTGGGCTTTTGCAAGCACCGCTTCGCATCGCTCGGCAGTTTGAACCCAATTACTCGACTACCTACACAACCCTCGCAGGCCAACACATCGGCCTTAATGACTCAATAATTCCGCAGCAGGGGCCGAACTACATTCTTGCCAAGCGGATCCAACGCTGGCGGGCGCTCGTCGCGCGCGCCGAGGGCGTTCCGGTCTCGCTGAACCTTGCACCGGCAACGCGCACCCGCTCCGTGGTCCGCAACCGCGCGCTCGCTGCCGCTTACGCGGGAGCCGACAAATTCGGAGTAGAAGTGTTCGATCCTTCGACCTCCACCACATTGATGGCCGCGATGTTGGTGCACGATCTGCGCAATCCAGCTTCCCCTGCCAACCCGGCCACCGAACTCACCAATCCGATGGACCTTTTCGCACGTGGCGCCAACCACGGTGGCTTGTGGCGCGCGGCTTACGCGCCACGGTCAGTGCTGGGAATAGCCGCCCTGCTGGGGATGTTCGAGTCTCGCGCGTAGCGAGACCAAGGAACGCGAGTCTCGCGCGTAGCGAGACCAAGGAACGCGAGTCTCCGGAAATGGCGGAACCCGCGCGGCTGGGGGGTTGACGCGCGGGCTCCTTGGTGCACGAAGTGCACCGGTTGCCGCCGGGGGTGGCGGCTGTCGGTCAGTGTGCCGATTGCCGGGAGGCTTGTCCGCGGATCGAAACAAATACCTGGTCAAATTTCGCCATGCGGAACACGGATTCGGTGTCCCATCACTCGCTTCTCAGCGACTCCGTTGATGCCAGCCATCGCTGCGGACGTTCCAACGCGCGATCGAAAGCAAGTTCGGAGGCACCGACCACGATGCTGTCCGTCCCCAAAGACGGACCCACTAGGCGAATATCAGTACTCTCGCGGGACAGCGTGAAGCGCAATTCCTCGATGATCGTGTGTCGGTAGTGCGCGAGCAGCACTTCGAGGTGCCCCGCCAACACGATCGTGTCCGGGTTCACCATGTTCACGACCGGCGCCAGACCTTGCCCCACCGCGCGCGCAGCATTCGTCAGCGCGGATTGGCATGCATCGTCACCGGACTGTGCCGCTTCGAGGACATCATTGATGCCTGCCGTGAGCGGATCAAGACCAGCGGACGACACGATCGAGGTGAGACCGATCACCGTTTCCCAACATCCGCGGGCACCACACCGGCAGGCAGCTCCCTGCGGATCAAAGCGGATGTGACCGATCTCGCCGGCAAAGCCGGAAGCACCGGTTAGCGTCTCACCGTTGACGATCACCCCGCCACCGATGCCAACGTCTCCAGATACGAAGACCATGACCCGGCTTCGCTTGCCGGCACCCCGGGTCCATTCGGCCATCGCGCCGAGATTGGCGTCGTTGCCGAGCACTACCGGGACGTCGGATCCAAATCGTTCGTGCAGTGCCGCGGAAACGATTACTCCAAAGGGCGTGTCCACCCAACCCAAAGTCGGAGCACGGTGAACGGTGCTGCGCGGTGGTTCTCCTCCCGGATCGATGATCCCGGGCATGGCACACCCGATACCCACCCACATCACATGGTCGGGTAGTTCTTCTGCGATTTCTGAACTGCCCGCCACTACGCGTGCTGCCACCTCATAGGGATCGGTGGATCCCCTTCGATGCGTCTTCGACCACCGATGCAGAATCTGCCCACCTAAACCCTCGACGATCGCAGTGCTGGAGTCGGCACGAATATCCCAGCCGATAACCGCTACGGAATCAGGTACTGCACGGACCATGAGGGACGGTCGACCAACGCCACCCGAAGAGCCAGCACCTTCTTCCACCAATCCGACGCTTACCAACTCATTGACGATGGTGGCAACGGTGCTGCGATTCAGCCCGGTCGCCGTTCCCAGATCTGACCGGGTCAGGGCCCCCGCGGCATGCAGCGCGCGCAGTATCCGCGAAAATCCACCCCCATCGATCACGAGTACAAAGCCTCCCGAGCACGCCGGTACTGATCACGAACGTGCGGGATCAGATTTGCATCACGCCGGATGGTTGCGCCTTCGCGCACCGCTGGCCAAGCGGGAAGGCCGTCGCCCAGCAGCACCCAAGCCGCCTGCCGCGCTGCACCGTCGGCCACGTACTCACCAGGTGGAGGCACCTCGACGGGTGCAGTGACCAAGGTTGCGGCAACATCGATCACGGCTGAATTCGCAGCAGCGCCACCGACCAGTAGTACGCGGCGGGGCGCTACTCCAACCTGCACAAGTGCATCGACGGCATCAGCCAAACCGCCGAGCATGCCTTCTACTGAAGCGCGCGCAATATTCGCTGGTGTCAGATTGTTGCGAGCAATCCCATGCAAGGAACCACGAGCATCCGGCAAATTGGGTGTTCGTTCACCATCGAAGTACGGCAGCATCGTGAGCCCGCCAGCTCCGGGTGCGGTACTCAAGGCCAGCCGTGCGAATTCGTCCATGTCGATGCCCAACATTTCCGCGGTGCTCGTCAACACCCGCGCTGCATTCAACGTGCAAACCAACGGCAGGAATCGTCCCGTCGCGTCGGCGAATCCAGCGACCAGTCCCGTCGGATCAGCAGTGGGTGAATCCGAACCCGCGAAAGCGGTACCTGATGTTCCCAGCGACACCACAACATCACCGGGTCCTATTCCCAGGGACAAAGCAGCGCCCATGTTGTCGCCGGTGCCCGGTCCCAACACGACAGGTTCATTTCCGCTGATTCCCAATTGTGCGCGGGCTTTGCCCCCGAGTTCACCCACAACATCGAAAGGCCCGGCAACGCGCGGCAACGAAACGTCGTGACCCAGGGCGGCGATCAGGATGTCGCGGCGGTACTCACCGGTTGCCGGTGACCAGTAACCCGTTCCGCTGGCATCGCCGCGATCGGTGACGGCTTCAACCGGTTGGTCCGCAAGCAACCACGTTAAGTAATCGTGCGGCAACATGATCGATGCAGTGCGCTCGGCGTTATCTGGCTCATTGCGAGCCATCCACCGCACCTTGCTTACGGTGAATGCCGCAAGCGGCACACTGCCCACGGCTTCGGCCCAGGCCGCTGGTCCACCGAGTTCGGCGGTGAGTTCGGCAGCGTCGGCGGCCGAGCGGGTGTCGTTCCACAGCAGCGCCGGGCGCACGACGGCGCCCGATTCATCGAGCGCGACCATTCCGTGCTGTTGGCCGGCAACCGAGATCGCCGACACTCCATCGAGTAGACCACCTGAGCACGCCTGCACGAACGCCTGCCACCAGGCGCCCGGATCCACCTCGGTGCCATCAGGGTGCGCGGCTCTGCCTTCGCGCAACCACGCACCGGTCTGGGCATCACGGACAACCACTTTCACCGACTGCGTGGATGTATCCACGCCCGCCACGAGTTCACCCGCTGCACGCGCCATGGGGGAACCGTGCCACATCACCACCCACAGTGGGAGACTGACTTGTAGGACGACCTACCTCTTTGTACCCTGACCTTGTGCCCGATTCCCCTTCACTCGACCCCGTAACCATGGCCACTGGAATCCGCCGCCGGGTGCTGGCCCACGTACTGGCCAACAACGGCGGCTACCTCAGCCAGGCCTGCTCCTCGGCCGAACTGCTCGCCGCCCTCTACGCGTCGGTGCTCAAGCTCGCCCCCACCGAGGGCCCACTACATCCGCCCACCTTCGAAGCGGTCCCCGGCCCGGATGCCCCGCGGGTATCCGGCGGCGTCTTTCACGGCGAGGTCGGACCTGACCTCGATCGGTTGATCATCTCCCCCGCGCACTACGCGCTCGTGGTCTACGCAGCACTCATCGAATCCGGACGGCTCGATGAGGCAGCACTCGATCAATTCAATAAAGACGGTTCCACCGTCGAGATGATCGGCGCTGAGCACTCGCCCGGTTTCGAAACCACCACCGGATCACTCGCGCAAGCACTATCCACCGCCGGCGGGATCGCCCTCGGCCGACGCCTGAAGAACGAAACCGGTCGCACCTTCGTATTCATGAGCGACGGGGAATTCCAAGAAGGACAAACCTGGGAAGCCATTCAGGCGCTCGTCTTCTACCGACTCGACACGGTGCGCGTCGTGGTTGATGTCAACCGCGCGCAGTGCGACGGTCCAATGGATTCGGTCATGACGATCGAACCGTTGGCAACCAAACTCAAAGCATTCGGTGCCAGTGTTGATTCGGTCGATGGACACGACATTGCAGCCCTCACAGCATCGCTCGAACGGCAAACTGGTAAACCGCATTTCGTCCTCGCGTACACCGATCCCGCACGCGGTGTTCCGCTTACTCAACGATCGCAGGCCCGTCCTGCACTACCTGCGCTTCACCGGCCCCGAGGAACGAGCCGCATACCAGAAGTTCTATGACACCACCCTGGTCGGAGGCACCGCATGAGTGAACACACCGGCGTGGAGATCGTCACCCGCCCGCACGTGGAGAACTTCATTCGTTGGTCGGCTGACAAGCCCGAGATTGTGGTTCTCAGTGCTGACCTCACCAACTCATGCGAGGTGGGTAAGTGGCGAGACACCTACCCCGAGCGCTTCTTTTCCATGGGTATGGCCGAGCAGAACATGCTCGGTTTTGCTGCCGGACTCGCCCGCGAAGGGTTCGAACCGTGGCTGCACACCTTCGCGGTGTTCTTGTACCGCCGCCCACTCGATCAACTCCAGATGTCGATCGCCTACCCGAATCTGAAGGTTCGTTTAGTTGGCTTCCTACCCGGCATCACCACACCCGGTGGTGTGACGCACCAAGCGATCGACGATATCGCGGTGATGCGCTCGATCCCGAACATGACGATCTTGGAGACCGGCGACGCCACCGAGGTGGAAAGCGTGCTCGACGTTGCGCACGCCATCGACGGTCCGGTGTACATCCGCATGCTGCGCGGCGAAGTGCCGCGTCTGTTCCCGGAGCCCATGCAGTTCAACACCGCGCGTGTGCTGTCAGTAGCCGGAGATTCGATCGCCGATCCCGCGGACCTGGTGGTGCTCACCTCAGGTATCGAGACCGAAGAAGCGCTACGTGCGATCCCGGCGCTGACGGACGCCGGCGCCAGCATCACGCACCTGCACATCTCCACCCTCAAGCCGTTCACCGACCCAACCGTGCTTACCGCACTGCGCAGTGCGCGCAGCGGCGTGATCACCATGGAAAACCACCTGATCACCGGCGGTTTGGGCTCTGCAGTTGCCGAGGTCATGGCCGAGAACGGCATCGGCACACCGCTGCACCGCATCGGCCTCAAAGACACCTACGCGCACGGCGCTTCACAGGCCTACCTGCTGCGTGAGTACGACCTCGATGCGATGTCCTTAGTGCGCAGCGCCGGAAAAGCACTCGGGCGAACGTTCGCTATCGATGCAGTCGATCTCGCCCCGGTGCGCGTCGCCGCCACACACAGCAGTGCCAAAGTCGAAGCACTATGACACCGGACACAAGGGACTCAGCAGACCGCATCGTTGTCGACTACCGAATCTCGAGCGGAGATCCCAAGGAGGTCGCCGATGCGATCCGCGTCGAGCAGACCATCGAATTCCCGTTCGATCTGGCACCGGAGTGGATTCAAGAGACCATTGTCGGGCGCATTGACAGCATCAGTGGAAGCAGCGTCACGATCTCCTACGCCCCCGGCGTTACCGGCGGCGGCATCACCCAGCTGCTCAACGTGCTGTGGGGGAATGTGTCGCTCTTCCCGGGAGTGCGCATCACCGGTCTGCACTTGCCGGATTCCTACCTCGCGGATTTTCGTGGTCCGCGCTTTGGCATCGATGGACTTCGCATGCTCGTCGATGCCCCCACCGGTCCACTCATCTGCACCGCGGTGAAACCGATGGGTACCAATCCCCAAGGGCTCGGCGAGATGGCCGCGACCATCGCGCGCGCAGGTTTTCACATCATTAAGGATGACCACGGTCTGGCCGATCAACCGTGGGCACGCTGGAACGAACGCGTCCGCGTGATCGCCGAGCACGTCAACGCTGCGCGCGAACAAGCAGGAACCACCGCGCTCTACATGCCCAGTTTGAACGTCCCCGCTGATCGGATTCTCGATGCTGCGCACGAAGCGAAAGACGCAGGAGCCGGTGCGCTTTTGGTTCTTCCTGGGGTATCGGGATTCGATGCGATGCGAATGCTCGCCGACGACGATTCCCTCGCGTCTGCCGATCATGGCGCATCCATCGTTCCTGGGATCGAATGTGGTGAGCCCCGATCAGGGCATCGACCACGGAATCCTCTTCGGCACGCTTATGCGGCTCGCTGGCGCTGATATTTCGATCTTCCCCAACTACGGCGGCCGGTTTTCGTTCTCACCGGCAGAATGCGCGCAGATCAAGGACCTCTGCCACGCACCCCTGGGCAACCTCGCACGGTCGTGGCCGAGCCCGGGAGGTGGCATGACCTTGGATCGCCTCGACGAACTCACCGAGTTCTACGGAAACGACGTGGCGCTGCTCATCGGCGGAGCGCTCCACCGCGGAGACCTGGCCACCAACTCATCGGCAATGGTTCAAGCCCTGCGGGAGTAGCAGCACCTAGCGCGGGAACGCCCCGGCAACCCCGCCGTCGACCGTCAGCACCGAACCGGTGGTGCGCGAAGACCGATCCGACAGCAAGAAGGCCGCGGACTGTGCAACGTCAGTGGTGGTCACGTGCCGGCCAAGAGAGATTGCGCGAGGCGTAGAAGTTCTCGAGTTCCTCCGGTGCGATGCCGTGGGCTGCCGCGCGCTCTTCGCGCAATCCGCCCTCCCACAACTTGGAGTTGTCGAAGACGGCATCGGGGTTGATCGCATTGGATCGGATCTGGTGCTTGCCACCTTCAAGTGCAGGCGATACGCATGAGCTGGATCATTCCGGCCTTGGAGACCGAGTAGGCGCCGAATCCTGCACCGGGACCGAAGGCGTTCTTGCTTGCAACGAAAACAAGCGAACCACCCAAGCCCTGTTCTTGCATCGCGCGCATCGATTCGCGGGTGAGCGAGAACGCACTCGTCAGGTTCACCTGCAGGGCGGTGTTCCACTGCTCGTCGGTCAGTTCCGTCAACGTTCCTGAGACGCCCACGCCTGCGTTAAGCACCACGCCGTCGAGCCCACCGAAGTGCCGCACCGCTCGGTGCACCGTGGTCGAGGTGACCGATGAATCCGATTGATCACCGGCCACCACCACCGGTTCCGGTGCGCCCGCGGCAACTAAAGACCCGGCCACTTCATCGAGTCCACCAGCGTCGAGATCTGCGAGCACCAGCGAGCACCCATGCGCACCCAGTTCCAGTGCGATCCCACGACCGATTCCCGACGCTGCACCGGTCACGATCACGATGCGCCCAGTGAATTCCGCTGGCGCGGGCTTGAGGGTGAGTTTGTACAGCTCCATCGGCCAGTAGTCGAAACGGAAGGTCTCCCGATCGCTCAATGGCTGGGGTGTACCGAACGCTTCGAGCACGGTGCGCGCCACATCGTGGGTGTGCACCGCGATATCCGCAGCCACAGCCGCGTCCTTCCCCGAGGTTCCCGTGGTTATCGCACCCACCCCAGGCACCAAAATCACGCGCGGCATCGGGTCGTGCGGTCCGAAGCCCTCCGGCATCAACTCTTGGTTGCGTTCCACATACGCGAGGTACTCGTCGCGGTACGACCCAACGGAGGAACCCACCTGATCAGCCGAGGAAACCACCAAAGACCGTGGCTTGATACGCAGCATGTGGTCGGCGCTAGAAACTCCGCCAGCAACGATCTTGTCTACCTGCGGATGATCGGCCACCTCGCGGAGCCGCTCGTCCACCCGCAGAATGCGATGTCCGGTTGCGCTCACCGCACCACGCAAGTGCAACAACAAACGGCGCAATTCCTCTTCGGGGATGTCGTCGTGCCGAGACGGCGGTCCGGCAGCAACGCGATTGGCCGCAACGAAGTCTCGTGCTTGATCCACTACGTCGATAGTGCGCTGGTAGCACGCAGCGGAGGAATCCCCCCAGGTGATCAGCCCGTGGTGGGCCAGCACCACACCCTCGTAGTGCGAGAGTTCACCGACGATCTTGCTGAGTTCGAATCCCGGGCGCAGCCAGTCCACGTACGCGAAACCTTCATCGAGCGCTTCAAGGGTGATCCTCTTGCCCTCGGGGTGGTTGGTCAGAGCACAGATCGCATCGGCATGGACGTGGTCTATGTGCGTGAACGGTAGGAAGGCGTGCAGGAGTGTCTCGATGGATGGCCGACGCGATGATGGGTCGAGCAGCGCGCGAGTGACCAGATCGGTCATTTCCTCGTCACTCATCTCGCCGCGATCGCGCAGTGTCGTGAGTTCGGTCAACCGCAAGCCGGGGTAGTCCGAAAGAACCGAGCCGCGCATGTCCGCGCCAGATCCCTTGACCCACATCACCTGCTGCTCGCGGCCGAGGTGATCGACGATCACACCCTTGGCCGACGTGTTGCCACCGCCGTATACGACAAGCGAAGGGTCGTCGCCGATGCGGTTGGAGCGCTCGACGAGTTCGACCAGCGGCGTTGGCACATCTTCCCTACTCATGGCCGTTCCCCTTCCGGCACTAGAGAATCCATCACCACGCCTTCCCCGGGTTCGACCACACCCAGTTCCGTGACAATGGCCGAGATGTACTGCGCGGGCGTCACATCGAAGGCAGGGTTGAAGCCGCGTGCACCTACTGGCGCCACGAGTTCGGAGTGGAAGTGTGTTACTTCGGCCCCATCGCGTAATTCAATTTCGATGTCTTCACCAGACGATGTCGAGAGATCGACGGTGGGTGATGGCGCCGCAACCACAAAGGGCACGCCGGCGGCAGAACACGCAAGGGCCACGCCAACCGATCCGATCTTGTTCGCAGTATCGCCGTTGCGCGCGATTCGATCAGCGCCGATGATCGCAACGTCCACCAAACCACGCAAGAGCGTGGATGCAGCAGCGCCATCCACCTGGACTACGTGCGGTATGCCATCTTGGGTGAGTTCCCACGAGGTCAACCGCGAACCTTGCAACAATGGACGCGTCTCATCGGCGTAGACCATTTCCACTTCACCGCGCTCGTGGAGTTCGCGCACGATGCCCAGTGCGGTTCCCCACGCAGTTGTCGCCAAAGACCCGGTGTTGCAGTGGGTTAACACCCGCAACGGACGATGCGTGGTGTTCGCCAGGATCCAGTCCGCACCTTTGCGCGACAGCTCGCGATTGGCTACTTCGTCCTCATCCGCAATACGCAGGGCCTCGGCGAGCACCACATCAACGCCGTCGCTTACGAACGGACGAACCCGGTCGACCGCCCAGGCAAGGTTCACCGCGGTGGGTCGGGCATTTCGGATCCGGTCGATCTCGACATTCAAGCGACCTGAGTCCCAACCTTCGCGATCGCCTTGAACCATCGCCAGTGCCACGCCGTACGCCCCTGCCGCGCCAAGTGCCGGGGCACCGCGGACCACCAGCCGGACGATCGCGTCCACCAAATGATCGACACGTGGATGCACTCCATGGTGGTTTCGACAGCTGGAAGCCTCGTCTGATCGAGCAAAATTATTGCTCCATCTGACCACCGGACCGTACGTATCTCCGACACCTTGCCTCCAACACAGCAGTTGTCCTACAACTCGCGGCTAGGCTAACGCAGGGAGGAGAACATGCCCAGTTCCACACAAACCGCACGCACCCCGCTCGCCCGGCAGATCGCCGAGGACCTACGCCGGCGCATCGTTGCCGGCGAGTTCTCACCCGGTTCCCGGCTGCCGAGTGAGGCTGAGTTGTGCGAGCACTACCGCGTCTCCCGCGTGACGGTTCGCACCGCGGCGAAGTCGCTGGAATCCCAGGGGCTGGTCGACATCCGGCACGGCTCGGGGATGTTCGTCGTGGACTTCGGTGGTCAGATCCGATCGGGACTTCAGGAACTGCGCTCGATCACCGAGACGATCGAGGAACTTGGCCTCAATGCGAAGGTGCGCCGGGTTTCGCTCACTCGGCGGCAGGCCGACGAGAACGAGCGCGCACACTTGGATGTGAACGACGACGATGAAATCGTGGCCGTGCACCGCGAAATCCTGGCGGACGATGAAGTTGTGGCAGTGTCTATCGACGCCATTCCGGCACGCCTCGTCCCTGCCAGTGAGGACGCATCATTGGGCAATGGATCGGTGTTCGCCGTTCTCGATCGAATCGGCCTGACTCCCGTGCGTGCGCTTGCCGAGATTCACGCCGTGCGCGGCAGCGACGTACCCATCGCCGAAGATCACGTTGCCGATGAACTGCTGATTTTGCTCGACCAGGTGCACTACGACCGCTCCGGTGATCCCGTGGCTTACAGCAAGACCTACTTCGTCGAAGGACGCTTTCAGTTCGTCATCTTGCGCACGCGCTGAACAACCATCACTGGGCAATCATCACTGCGTCACCACACGCGCGAGCGAGGGCACACGCATTTTCGGTGAACAGCCGCGCAGGATCCGGGTCAGCTCGGACTTCTCGGTCGTGTCCACTGCCAAACGCCACCGAAACTTCACCGCTACCCACGTCTTTGCGTATTTACAAACTGCGCGTTCGGGCAACCACTCCGCCGGATCACGGTCGGACTTGCTGCGATTCGAGGACGCTGAGACAGCAATCAGGGAACCGGCATAACCGAGATCGTTAGCGAATCGCTCACGTGTACCGGCGTTCCATCGCCATGCTCCAGATGCCCACGCTTCCTTGAGCGGCACGAAGTGATCGATGTCAAAAGAACTCGGGTTGGTGGTGACATCACCGTCGTATGCCGAACGCCATCGACCATTCACCACATCGCAGCCCATCACTTCCCCGGCAATCCGCTCGTCAATCAACACTTCCTCACGGGTGTTGCAGCCATCCCCATCCAGGTCCGACCAGTGCCGGAACAGGTCGCGGTCGTAGCCATTGGGCCGTTCAACCGAAACGGGAAGTGAGTTCAACACGCGAATCGCATCACGACGGCTATCAGCAGCGGCAGGGGTGGCGAAGCCCAGACCCAGCGCGATCGCGCAGATGATCCCCACGCGGACGGCTCCACTGAACAGTTTCTTCGGTAGCCCCCCAGCCATGCCTCTACTCTGACACGCATGCGCGTCCCACGCTGGTCGGAACTGCGGGAACTCATTCAATTCGAGGCACCCACACTCGATTCACGGACGCGAGCACTCCAACGAGCGGCGAGCGTGGGGGACATTCGAAAGATCGCCCGCCGCTTCACCCCACGCGCGGTCTTCGACTACACCGACGGCTCTGCGGGTGAGGAACTCGCTCTTGCGCGCCAACGTCATCTGTTCCGTTGCGTGGAGTTTCACCCGTCTGCGCTCGTGGACGTATCTGAGGTGGACCCCTCCACCACATTCCTGGGTAAGAGGGTGGGCCTGCCCATCGGTTTCGGCCCCACCGGGTTCACCCGGATGATGCACCACGCGGGAGAGAAGGCAACCGCATCGGTCGCGGCGAGAAACAACCTCGTCTTCGTGCTGTCCACTCTTGGCACCACGAGCCCGGAAGATCTCAAAGACGCAGTCCCAGACGGCAACAACTGGTTCCAGCTCTACATCTCTAAAGACCGCTCGATCACCCACGATCTGGTCGACCGCGTCGAGGCTGCTGGCTACGACACCCTCGAACTGACCATCGACACTCCCGTGGGCGGCATCAGACGACGCGACATCCGCAACGGACTCACCGTTCCGCCGCAACTCACCCCCGCCACCGCGATCAACATGGCGATGCATCCGAACTGGGTATGGAACGCGCTCACCACCGAGCCGCTGGAGTTCTCGTCCTTGAAAAGCTCTCAAGGCACGGTTGGTGAACTGCTGAGTCGAGTATTCGACGCCTCGCTCACCATCGACGACGTCACCTGGTTGCGCGAGCGCTGGAAGGGCAAGCTCGTGGTGAAGGGTGTGCAGAGCGTCGCCACCGCAACCGAACTCAGCAACACCGGCGTCGATGCGATCGTGTTGTCCAACCACGGTGGCCGCCAACTCGACCGCGCACCGATTCCCTTAGAACTACTCCCCGCCGTCAAGCAAGCGGTTCCCGCGGCCGAGGTCTATATCGACGGAGGCATCACCGATGGCGCCGATGCCCTTGCCGCCATCGCGCTCGGTGCGCAGGGTGTGTTCGTGGGTCGCGCGCACCTGTTCGGCCTCATGGCCGGTGGCGCGGCAGGAGTGCAGAAGCTCGTCGATATCTTCCGCGACCAAGTCACCACACAGATGGCACTGCTCGGAGTGACGAACCTGAATCAACTGACTCCGGACCACGTCCGGTTGCGGGCTACTCCGATTCGATAGGAAGCGTGACCGTCTCGCTGCTGAAGCACCGCCTGTGTCCGAGGGACGGCTAGCCCTCTTGCCCTGACAAGAAGAGACAAGTTATCTTGTAATCGTGCTTGAGGAGCCGATTCTCGCCCCTTCAGCCTTCAAGCACGGCTTGGGCAGGGATGAAATCCTCCACGCCTACCGAAATCCCATCCGCGTCTGGGATCTCGGCGAGGGTTTCACGATGATGGTTGGTGCGAATCACGCAGCGATCGTCCTCGAAATCGGATACGTCGAAGGTGACACGGCCACGGTCATAGTGCACGCCATGCGTGCCCGAGAGAGATTTCTGAGGTGACGAAAATGCCGCGAAGTGTTGACGAAATACTGCAGCACGCTGATGAGTTGGCTGCACGATTCGAAGAGTACGAACCAAGCGACGCCGACGAGTTGGACCAAACTGCCGTTGCGATGTTGCGAGAGGCTGTTCAGGCGCGCTCAAGCGCCGAACGGCACGTCATCGAGGCAGTCCGTAAGGCACGCCACTCAGGTATGACATGGGCAGCGATTGGGCTCTTCATCGGAACTTCGGGCGAGGCTGCCCGTCAACGGTACGCCGACAAGGTGGCCTGATCGGCTTCGCTAAGCAGCCTCCGGACCACGTCCGGTTGCGGGCTACTCCGATTCGATAGGAAGCGTGACCGTCTCGCTGCGCGCAACCACGTGGGCGTCCTCGTCGTAGACGGTCACGATCTCGTCTTCCACGATCAGGTTGCCATCGGCATCACGGACATCGATGGTCTCGTCAACCAAAGAGCCCTCAGGGGCAGATGCCACCACAACATCGTCTGTGACCGTGCCGAGCACGTTGTCGTTCTCGTCGAGAACGACCTCAACCTGGATGTCCTCACCGATTTCGATGTCGTCGTCTGGCATGCGTCCTCCTCGATTAGCCCTGCTCTTAGCGCTCAACTTACCGACTAGAAAATGACGCCCTTATGGAGGACGAAACAGCCGTACGGCTGGTCCTCGAGGGTGTGGACAACGGCGTACGCATTTTTCGCTCGTTCGTAAAAGTTCAGTCGCGGAATAACGCCGTATTCAAGCTCGCGATTCTCTGCCTCTTTCGCGAGTTGAAGTAGATCGTTTTGGAGTGATGTGGTCTTGTTCGGATCCTCTTCGACTTCCATGCGTTCCAGTGGATGGTCAATGAACGAATCCAGTGGATAGACACTCAAGATCGCTGTCGCTGCGCGCAGCACACCAACCTCGCCGAGGCGAATCACCGGTTTACCACTGGCAGCAGCCGGATAGTTGCGGTCAACAAGTAGCAGTTGATCTCCGTGTCCCATGTCGTCGAGGATCTTCAGCAGGTCACCACTGAGCAGTGGATCGATTCCCTTGAGCATGGAGCGACGCTACTGCGTTGTTAGACGACCTGCATCCATAACCCAGAGTTCATCCGCGGTGTTAGTTGCCCACTGACGATCGTGCGTGATGATCACAACGGCGTGACCGCTGTCCGCCTTCTGGGTGATCAACCCGCGCAGTAGTTGTCTTCCCGATTCATCGAGGCTCGCATCAGGTTCGTCGAGCAGTGTGATCGGTGCTGCCTGCACCCAAACGCGGGCGAGATGCGCGCGCTGCCTTTCCCCACCCGAGAGGCTGCCCAGTGGTGCATCGGCGAGGTGGGACAGCCCCACCAGATCGATCGCCCCGGCCGGGTTGAGGTGCGCGGGGTGTTGATGCTCGGTGCGCCCGGACAGCGCCCCAGCCGACCACGTCCCGAACCGCGAATGTCTCGGCGCCGGGGGTGCTCTGGCCGAGCCAAGCGAGCTGCCGGGCGCGCTGCATGGGGGTCAGCGAGCTCACCGGTTGGCCATCAAGGAGCACCTGCCCCGAGGATGGCGTGAGATGCCCAGCCATGAGGGATAGCAGGGAGGACTTTCCCGAGCCGTTCGCGCCGACGATCGCGATGAGACGGCCGGGGGTCACATGGGCATTGACCTGATCGACGCGAAGGGCACCGCCGGTCGTGAGGGAGAGGTTCTGCAGCGCCAGGCTGGTCATCGCGCCCCCGCAGTCCGGCCCTGCACCATGCGACGCAACAGGTAGAGGAAAACCGGGGCGCCGATGAGCGCGGTGATCGCACCGACGGGAAGTTCGATCGGAGCAAGCACCTGCCGGGCGATGAGATCGGCGAGCGCCACGAGCAGGGCGCCGGCCACCGCAGACACTGGAATAAGCGTGACGTGACGGGGACCGATCAACTGACGGATCGCGTGCGGCACGACCAACCCGACGAAGGACACGATGCCCACCACACTCACCGCAGGCGCGACCAGTAGGACCACGGCGATGAGAGCCCAGGTGGATATGCGTGCGGCAGGGACACCGAGGGAGGTGGCGGCGTTGTTCCCCAAGGACATCGGATCGAGGGAGCGCGCGATGAGAACGGTGATGACAATGCCGACGATGAGGAACGGAATAAGCGTGATCACAGCGTTCCAGGTTGCCAACGCAAAGGAACCGTTCGCCCAGAACGAGAAGGACCGCCCGGCTGCTCGATCGATGAACGGTGTGGCGATGAGCACGATCAGCTAGCGCGAGGAAGGACATGGCAATGCCGCCGAGCAAAACGGCATTGGAGTTGACACCACTTTGGGTTGCCGCGATGCCGCGAACGATCATCAGCGCGCCGCCGGAAACGAGCGCCGCAACCGCCGCCAAGGGAATCGAGTTGAAGGACAACCCGAATGCAGCACCCACGGTCGCACCGGCCGCGCCTGCTGCCGAGACACCCACGATCGATGGGGCTGCTAGTGGATTCAAGAACACGCCCTGAAGCAGCACACCGGCGATTGCAAGACCAGCACCCACGATCAGCGCCGAGCGTGAGACGAGGTGCTCGGATGTTCCACACGATCTGGGCGTCGTTGTCGGCATAACCCAGACCCAGAGAAAAGGCCGCGACTGTGATTAAGCCGATGACAAGGAGAAGGGTGACCAGAGCGACCCTTCCCCCAGAAGCGTGCGGGCTCACCCCGCCGCCGCGAAGGCCTGGGAAAGTCGCTGCACCAGGGCCGGGGTTCTCGCGCCGAAGGACAGCAGCGTTCGATCGTCGACCACCACTACTTTTCGTTCCTGCCCTGCGGTGGTCTGGGCGATGCCGGGGAGTTCGATGAGTCCGTCGATGCCGCCTACCGATTCCAGACCGTCGGCCATGACCAGAAGAACGTCCGGGTTGGCCTGCACGATGGCCTCGGCGGTGAGCGGAACGAAACCGTCGTAGCCGAGTTCGGCGCCCACGTCCATTCCCCCGGCTGCTTCGATCAATGCATCGGCGCCGGTGTTGGCGCCACCGAGGAGATATACGGCGCTCGGGCCGCGCAGGTAAAGGAACGCAACTCTCGATGTAGCGGTCGCGGTTGCTTGGGCTTGGGGAGTCAGCGCTTGAGCAAGTGCATCAGCTGTTTGCTGATCGGCTCCCACACCATCGGCGATCGACGTGACGCGCGCCGGAATGTCCGCGAGCGTCCACACCGCCGGCACCTGGACGATTTTGGCGCCGGCGTTAGCGAGCGCATCGATGGCCTCGGGCGGTCCGGATAGTTCATCAACCAAGACAACGCTGGGTTCGAGCGCAAGTGCTTGCTCGATCTCGATTTGGTGCGCCTGGGTCACTACCGGAACGTCCTCAGGTGAGGCACTGGTCTCGTCCCTGCCCACGAGTTGATCGCCAGCTCCGAGCAGTTCCACCACTTCACCGGAGCCAACGGCGAGAGCCAGGATCGTGTTGTCGGTAGTGACGGGGTTGCTTCGAAATCAAGTGAATCGAGCTCGGCATCGTCGATGACGATCGGCCACTGGGATTGCTCTGGGGTGGGACTCGAGACTTCCTGTTCACTTGCTTGACTTGCTTCGTCGGCCGCTGTGGAACAGCCGGTGATGATGAGTGCGCCGGCGAGCAACGCTCCGACAGCCGGCTTGATACGCACGCAGTGAGTATCGCTTAGAGGCGTCGACGCTTTTCCCGATACACCGTCGGCATCATGTCGACAGGGTGTTTCGAATCCCACTTTCGCGTGCTTCTTATCGTTCCCTCATCATGCTGAAAGCCCCAGTACTTGCCGCAACGCTTCTTGCCGTTGTGGCCACTGCGCTCGCTCCTTCGGCCTCCGCCACGAATTCACGCGAGACGAAGGTGGGCGAAAAGGGACAACGCGTCACGGTGATGCAGACCGAGAATCTCGATCCGCAGGGGCAACGCGTGGTGGTGCGCGGACGAAAATTTGATCCGCGCGTGGGTGTGTATGTGGCGCTGTGTGTTGTGCCTCCCCGCGGTCAGGCGCCAACGCCGTGCGGTGGTGGTGTGGACATGCAAGGCGCTACTGGATCGTCGGCGTGGATTTCCTCGAACCCGCCGCCCTACGCACGCTCTTTGGTTCAACCCTTCAACAAGAAGCGTGGCTTTCGCACCGCGATCACCGTGTCATCTCAGATCGGTGACGTCGACTGCCGTGAAGTGCAGTGCGCCATCACCGTTCGCGCCGACCACTTGCGATCACGTGATCGCTCACACGACGTGATCATTCCGGTCACTTTCGAGTAAAGACCCCGACGCCCGGCGGACCCGGGCACAAGCAAATGGAGGAAAGAGTGCTGTCACTACGCACTGGCGTGATGCTGGCAGCCGCAGGAGCGCTTGTTGCTTCGACGGCCGCTGTTGCGCACGCGAACACCGGTGACTTCAACGTCACCATCGCCAACCAACCCGCTAACTCGGTGCTGGCGGCTTTGCCATCCAGCGTGTCTTTGGACGTTGCGGTGTCCGGGCTTCCCGAGACGGTGGGCATGTATGCACTGCACTGCAAGGTGCCGGCCAACCCGCGCTCTGCCCCAACGGACTGTGACTCGGCCGAGGGAACACTCGCTTACCTGCCGGCAGGCACGGTTCGCGGCGGCGCAGCACAGTTCCCGATGAAGATCAACGCTGAGTTCTACGGCGTGAACCCCAACCCGCAGGATGGAGCGGCTACCCCCCAGCTCGTCGACTGTCGAGCTGACACGGGCAACCCGCGGGCCACAGCCTGCGCCGTCTACATCCTGGGAGCTGGTCGCGAGGCCAGCAACCCCGCGTACCTGCGGGTGTTCCCAACCCAGTTCACGGCCCTCACCAAGGAGCGTCGTAATGACACCCTTCGCGTGAACGTGGACGGACAGCGCGTGACCCCGAGCAACACCCCGGATCTGATCGAGGGCGCAGCGGTGCCCTTCTCCGCGACCTTGGGTTCAGGTCTAACTCCCACGGTCAGCAGCGACAACTGCTCAGTCCAAGACGGATCGATCACTGCGTTGGCGGGTGAAGGCACCTGCACGGTGACCGTGATGTCTAGCGGTGGCAAGAACGTTAAGCCGCTGATCCGAACCTTCGGTTTCGATCTGACCTCGTAGGAAAAGCAGTCAATTTTCGCGGGCCCCGTGTTTTTACGGGGCCCGCGTTCTATGGTGGTCATTGCGGGGCTGTTTTTTGGAGGTTGTCATCGGTATCCGAGCAGCAGTTCTCACCGCACCTGGTCACTACGAGGTTCAAGAATTTCCGCATCCGCAACTAGAAGACGGCGCTCTCCTCATGGAAATGGAGATGTCAGGCATCTGCGGAACCGATAAACACACCTATCAAGGTGAGACCAAGCAGTACGCGGGAACACCAGCAGAAACCGATACGCCCTTCCCCATCATCCAAGGCCACGAGAACGTGGGCATCGTCTCGGAGATCACACCCAAGGCCGCTGAGTCCTTGGAGTTCTATGGGCGCCCTCTCAAGGTGGGCGACCGCATCACCATGTGTCCGGACGTTGTCTGCGGACAGTGCTACGAGTGCAAGCACGTCATGGGTTACGTGTGGTGCCAAAACAGCGAGTGCTACGGAAACTCCTACACATCGGCCGTCGCCCCGCATCTGATGGGCGGTTGGGCGGAGCAGATGTATATCCGCCCAGACACCTTCGTCTACAAAGTCCCCACTGGCTTGAGCCCGCGCGTAGCGGTCCTGGCTGAACTGATGGCGTGCACAGCCTCACTGGACAAACTCAAGGAGTTTTCCTCCTACGCAATCGAGGGCTTCAACTCTGGCGATACCGTGGTGGTCATTGGTTCTGGGCCTCTTGGCCTCCTGCACATTGCCAAGACCGACATGATGGGCGCCGGTCAAATCATCGCAACCGATCTCAGCGAACACCGGCTCGCGTTCGCGAAACGATGCGGTGCTGACATCACACTCAATGTCAGCCAGACCTCACCAGAGGAGCGCATCGCCCAGGTTATGGAGTTAACGCGTGGGCGAGGAGCAGACGTAGTCCTGCACATGGCGAACACTCCGGCGTCTTTCGTCGAGGGTATTGAGATGCTCAAGCGCGGCGGGATGATGCTGGAGATGGGCAATTTTGCCGATACCGGCGATGTCAGCATGAACATCCATAGACATATATGCAGCAAGAACATCCGCCTTATTGGACTGACGAACCACCCCTCCACAGGGTACGGACCAGCCTTGGACCTACTGCAGCGCTACGCGGACCGTTACCCCTTCGAGGAGTTCGTCAGCCACGAATACGCCTTGAGTGATGTCGATGCTGCAATGCAAATGTCCATGAGCCCGCAGAGCCTGAAGGTGGTCATGAATCCTCACCTGCCCTAGTGCAGGGTGCTGCCCGATCCAAACTAGGTGTTTCGTGCACCAGCATGGTGTAGTGGGTGCATGCGCACCTCACTTGATCCCCGCACCGATGTTGAGGCGGCGCAGTTTCATGCTCTTTCACCCGATGAGGTGCACGAGCAACTGGGAACGCCCGCACGCGAGGGATTGACCGAGCAGGTTGCTCTTGACCGGTTGACTGAGTACGGTCCGAACGAACTTGATGCTCGGGGCGGACACGGCGCGCTGCGGGTATTGCTCCGGCAATTCCACAATCCCCTGATCTACATCCTCTTTGTTGCCGCGGCGATCACGCTACTGGTCGGTAAGGCGGTGGACTCTGCAGTCATTACCGCTGTTGTTGTCATCAACTCCTTCGTGGGTTTCGTGCAGGAGTGGCGCGCTGGTCAAGCATTGGCCGCGCTGGCGGCCATGCACACCACGCATGCCACGGTCATCCGTGACGGTGAGGTTCGCAAGATCGTCGCCCGGGACGTGGTGCCCGGTGATCTCGCAATCATCGAGGCCGGAGATCGAGTCCCAGCAGATCTCCGGCTCGTCGAAGCTAATGAGTTGCAAATAGACGAGGCCAACCTCACTGGTGAATCGGTACCCGTGCACAAACACACCGAGGCTGTGACAGCGGAAACCACCTTGGCCGACCAGGTGAATATGGCGTTCTCGGGAACCCTGGTTACCTCCGGTCGCGCCCATGGCATTGCTGTGGCCACGGGTGCCAGCACCGAAATGGGCAAGATCCACGACCTGATCGAAACAGCCGAGGGGGTGGACACACCCCTCACCCGCAAACTCAATCGTTTCAGTCGTTGGTTGACCGTTGCGATCCTCGCCCTGGCGGCGGTGACCTTCCTCGTCGGCATCGTGCGGGGCGAAACCGTGTCCTACATGGTGGTTGCTGCCGTTGCCCTGGCGGTGGGTGCTATCCCCGAGGGACTTCCCGCCGTGGTGACAGTGACCCTCGCGATCGGAGTATCTCGCATGGCCCGCCGGCGTGCGATCGTGCGACGTCTTCCGGCTGTTGAAACCCTCGGCAGTACCGCAGTTATCTGCAGCGACAAGACGGGCACTCTCACCGAAAATCGCATGACCGTGCAGTTCTTCTACTGCGGCGGGGATGTATCCGAGCGCTCCGAGATCTCGACTGCGGTGCGCGATTGCATCCTGGCCGGCTTATTGTGCAACGACGCCACGGTGGCCGGTGATGTCACGAGCAAAGAGGGCAACTCCGGTGATCCCACCGAACTTGCTCTCATCACGGTTGCCCACGACGTGACTCCTGATCTCGTAGCGACGTCGAAGACTCTGCCGCGAACGCAGGAGATTCCCTTCGCATCCGAACTACGGTTCATGGCCACGCTGCATGAGGATGTCGATCACGAGTCTGCGCTGCTTGTCGTAAAGGGTGCCGTTGAGGACGTATTGGAACTTTGCGATGTCTCGGACGAAGACTCCACCAAAGCCCTGCAAGCAGCAGAGGATTTTGGTGGTCAAGCACTCAGGGTTCTGGCTTTTGCCTGGCAGCGAGTTGACTCAAACTTCTCCCTAAGCCTCGGCACGCTCAAGGAAACCCCACTTACTTTCCTTGGGTTACAGGCGATGATGGACCCCCCGCGCGAGGAGGCAGTGCGTGCGGTTGCTGCCTGCTACCAGGCAGGTATCGCGGTGAAGATGATCACCGGCGATCACCAGCGCACCGCCGAGGCGATTGCCGAACAGATTGGGCTGCAGCCCAGCGGTTCGGACTCCGCTTTAAACGTGCTCACCGGGGGGCAACTCGGGGACCTGGACGACGAGCAGGCGAACGAGATGATTCCCGTAACCGACGTCTTTGCGAGGGTCACCGCCGCCCAGAAACTGCAGATAGTCCGGGCTCTACAAGGCCACGGTCTGGTGGTGGCGATGACGGGCGACGGAGTCAATGACGCCCCCGCCTTGAAGCAGGCCGATATCGGTGTGGCAATGGGACTTGACGGCACCGAAGTGGCCAAGGAGACCGCCGACATGGTGCTCACCGACGACAACTTCGCGACGATTGAAGCCGCCGTTGAGGAGGGTCGAGGAGTTTTCGACAACCTCATCAAGTTCATCGTCTGGACAATTCCCACGAACGTGGGGGAAGGTCTGGTGATCCTGACTGCCATCATGCTCGGTACGGCATTGCCGATTTTGCCCGTGCAAATTTTGTGGATCAACATGATCTCGGCGGTGGCGTTGGGTCTGATGCTTGCCTTCGAACCAAAAGAAGACAACATCATGCAACGCCCACCTCGCACACCCGACGAGTCCATCGTGAACAAATCCTTGATGCTGCGTATCTTCCTCGTCGGGCTGTTGATGCTCGCCGGGGCGTACACATTGTTTGAGTTGGCGCTGGCTCGCGGTGCTAGTTACGAAGTAGCTACCACCGTCGCGGTCAACGCATTCATGGCCATGAAAATCGGCTACCTCTTTAACTGTCGATCACTGCACCATTCAGTGCTCACTGTTGGCCTGTGGAGTAACAGTTGGATTTGGGTGGGCATCAGTGCCACGATTGCGCTGCAAGCAGGCTTCACTTATCTGCCCTTCATGAACACGGTCTTCGGTAGTGCTCCATTGCCCCTGGATGCGTGGTGGTCGGTGATTGCCACTGGCGTTGCTATGTACGTGCTGATCGGCGGCGTGAAGTGGATCGAGAGCCGCGTGCATACGTTACGAAATGATCAGCCGCTGAGTGCGTAGCGACATGACCAGCGCCACGATCCAGCCGATGATCGTCCAGCCGAGAAGCAGATTGATCCAGAACACGAGCCAATGGGGAACATCCCTCACAGCGGCGATAGCCCACGGAAGCATGTAGCCCGCGCTCACGATCGCAACGATCACCGCCACCACCTTTGTAGCGGTCCAGGAACGATCAGCCGGCTGAACACTCAGATTGCTCACGGACGAAAACTACCTGATCACCCGAACATCACCGAGCGAATCGCTGCGGTGTGAGTGGGCGTGGACCCACAGCATGAGCCAACCACGTTCACGCCCAGCGCCTTGAGATTCGAAGCCAACTCCGCCATGCCTTCCGGTGTGCCGTTGTAGACGAAATCGGCACCCACCAATTCCGGTAGACCGGCATTCGACTGCAACATCAACAACACGCCCTCGGGCCGTGCCGGGGCCATTTGCTCAGCGATGGTGCGCATCTCCTCGAAGCCACGCCCACAGTTCGCGCCCACAACGTCGGCACCCATCTCCGCGAGTTCTACCACCGCCTGAGCGGGGGAGACACCCATCATGGTGTGCAGGTTTGTATCAAAACTCAATGTGGCGAACACCGGTAAATCCGGAGCAACTTCCTTGGCTGCCGCAATGGCCGCACGAACCTCACCCAAGTCGCTCATCGTTTCGATGATGAATCCATCGACGCCCCCTTCCACCAAACCACGCATCTGCTCGGCAAAGAGTTCCTGTGCGGATTCGGGGGTCAATGTGCCCATCGGCTCGAGCAACTCGCCAGACGGTCCAATATCGCCGAGCACGTAAACACCCTCATGGGAATCAGCCACGCGCCGTGCGATCTGGGCAGCGGCACGGTTCAACTCGATGACACGGTCCTCAAGAGAATGCATCTGTAAGCGTGCACGGGTTCCGCCGAACGTATTCGTGGTGAGCAATTGCGCTCCAGCATTGGCGTACTCGGCCAGGATTCGCTCAATCACTTCGGTCTTTTCGACATTCCACAATTCGGGAGCGCCACCGTCGTTTAGCCCAGCGTCTTGAAGCATCGTTCCCATGGCGCCGTCGCCAACACGAACATCTTCACTACGAATCGCGTCCAAGAGAGTTGACATTTATGACCTCGCGCTAGTTGGGAAACCCCATCATTTCACATTGGTGGGGTGATTGCCTGGACACAGAGTTAGACGCCCGACAGTTCCTCGGCGGAGCGTTCATCGTGGGAATCGTTCAATCTGCCCAATCGAACCGATCCACGCAGGAACCGAAGCAACACTGCTGCTGTGATCATTAGTAGTCCCGCCGCCACAACAGTGGGCCGAGGTCCGATCACATCGGAGAACCAGCCTTGAACAAGACCCCCCGTGGGTGCCGCAACGGTGAACACCATCATGCGCAGGGCCAGGACTCGTCCCCGGAAGGAATCAGCGACGATCATCTGGCCTGAGGTGTTGATCGAGGCCACTACCGCGAGGAAGCACGCTCCAATAACGGCAAGGGCCAGCACGCTGAGTGGGTACGAAGGGGCGAGGGCGAAAACCACCAGCATGACGCCGTACACAATCAGTCCGATACCCGCGACGATGCTCAACTTGGGTGCGAACTTGCCTCCACCAACAAGCGGAGCGGCCGCGAAAGCTCCTACGCCCAGGGCGGCGTTCATGATTCCAAGTTGAACGGGCCCCACATCCAATACCGCCCCGGCGAAGACGACGGTGAACGAGAACACCGGGTTCCCGAGGAAGCCGACGATGAACGCGATGATGAGAGCCATGACAATGCCCGGCTGGGACTTGATGTACCGAGCTGCTGACCCAATTTGTTGGACGAAGGAGAGTTGACTGCGTTTCACGTGCAATCCACGCCCTGCTCGGACGAGTAGTAGGGCACCGACGATGAACAGGTAGGAGCAGGCATTCACCCCAAATGCCCATGCTGGGCCTAGCGTGGCCAACAGAACGCCACCTATCGCTGGGCCCAAAGCGCGCGCTGCGTTGAACTGCAGCGAGTTGAGGGTCACGGCCGATAGCAGATCCTCGCGCGGCACGAGATCGTGCACGAAGCCCTGCCAGCTGGGCATGCTCACACCGTTGATGGCGCCAACTACCGCCACGAGTGCAAGAAGAACTCCCGGTGATCGGACGTCGTTCACCCACGCAAACCAGATCAGTAGCGCTCCGAGCCCCATCGCCGTCTGAAGCGCAAGAAGGACCGAACGTCGTGGGTACTGATCTGCTACTGATCCCCCAAGGGGACTAAAGGCGAACATAGGCAGGAACTGGGCGGCTACGGCCGCGCCCACCCATACCGCGCTTCCGGTCAGTTCAAACAGCACGAAAGGCAACGTGAGATTGAGAACCCACGTGCCGGTGTTGGAGACGAGGGCCCCGATCCAAAAGATGCGGAAGTCCCGATAGCGAAAGGCTTTCACTTCTTGATCGCACCGCTATCCGGAGAGGGATTCTCCCGTTCGTGATCCCGGATCGAATGCACCCACCGACGCAATCGTGGCGTGAGCGAACCCATAGCGATGGGCATGAGAACCAAGATCGCTACAGTTCCAACTCCCCACGCTCCCCCGATCAAGAAGGCGCCCAGCAAGATCACTCCGTCGAACGCAAGCCGCGACAAAGCGAGTGAGATTCCGAACTTCTCGTGCACCACTCGAACGATTTGGTCGTACGGATTAGCTCCAAGATCCGAAGCCAGCGTCGCGATAACGCCACCGGCAAAGAGCGCGAAACCAACGATCCACGTGACCACTCGGGCAGCCACCGCCCAGTCTGCTGGCGTCCAACTCAGCGCATCGAAGATCACCAGGTTCCACACATCCACCACCACACCGACCCCGACGAACGCAATCGGCGTCCCGATTCCTGGCCTGGACCCGAGCAGCCATGCTGCGGCAACGAAGAACAGTGAGATCACGATGATCACGGTGCCGATCGTCAGACCCGTCAACTCCGACGCCCCAGCGATGAAGGCATCCAACGGCGCCACACCCCAGGCTGCGGCAAGCATCCACGCTAAACCGGTGCCTAAAGAGAAGGCACCGAGGAGGAGCGCGAGCCATGAACGATGGTTACGGTGCGGCGCACGAGGCATGGATGGGTGAACTCCTATCGGGGTGCTGAGTCAGCACCAAGAAGGAGAGTGTCTCAAAGGCACGCATCACCTGGTGAGGTGAGCAGTACCTCAGGCGTCGGTGCGCACGAATTTCCAATAGGACGCCGCGGTCAAGATCAGTGCGGTGCCCACCATGGGGAGGATCAAATCTGTCTGCCCGGTTTGAACCCAAGCGAATCCTTGCCCAATGGGGAAGAGCTCCACGACAGCCGGAAAACGATCAATGAGGAAGAGTGCAAGCAGGTTTTCCGCGATCAGACCCCAGACCAGAACACCAGCTATTCCCGCCGCCATGTTGCGCGTGAGCGCAGTGATGGCGGCTACCAAAAGTCCCCACAAAACGACGAAGGCGGCCTCTCGAAGCGCAACGGCCAATGCGGCGTCGAAACCAGTGATCTGAACGTAACCAAATGATGGCCCCAGCGCAGCGATAAGAGCGATGCCGGCAATCGTTATGACGGTCGCAATGAAGGCGATTGCTGCCGGGATGATGAGCTTCGCAGCGAACAAAGAGGTCCGCTTGGGGAACTCGGAGAGAGCAAGGCGAATAGTTCCATCTCGATATTCCTGGCCAAAGGCCTGCGCAAACGGAATCGTCAAGAAGACTGCAGACAAGGGCGTGAACGCCTGCCCAATGAAGTCACTGAGGGCGACCTCATCGACATCGGCTCCCATGGCGATGAACAAAATCGATGCTGCCCAAGCGATCGCAGCACCGATCAATGGGAAGAAGTACGTGGACTTCAGCGTGGTGGCTCGCACCCGCTCGTAGGCAAGCACCCGGTTCATTGCGAACCTCCCGTCCGAAAGCCTTGTTCGGAATCGGTCAACTCCAAGAACACGCTCTCAAGCGACGCCTGTTTCGCTGCCAGCTCAAGCACTGGCACACCCGCGTGATGCGCGAGTCGGCCAACAACGTCAGTTGTGGCATCCAGAACCTTGATCGAATCCGATCCTTGATTCTCCAATTGGTAACCCTCAGCAACCAGAGTCGTGCGAAGCTGATCAATCGACGCTGAATCTGTGCGCACCACCGCACCAGCACCATTGCCCTGAGACATAAGAGATGCCATTGAATCGTCGGCAATGAGGCGACCCTTCGCGATCACTACAACGCGATCCGCCATCAACTGCATCTCCGAAAGCAGATGACTCGACACCAACACTGCATTGCCTTCGGCTGCATAGGACTTAAGGAAGTCGCGCAGCCAGTGGATGGACTGTGGGTCGAGCCCATTGGCTGGTTCGTCGAGGATCAAATTGCGCGGCTTGGCCAAGATCGCGCCAGCTAATCCCAAGCGCTGGGCCATGCCAAGCGAGAAACCACCGGGACCCTTCCGCGCCACCGACTCCAAACCGAGCAGGTCGATCACCTCATCAACACGCTGCGTCGATACCCGAGCCTCCTGCCCCAGCATCCGTAGGTGATTTCGCGCGGTTCGCTTCGGGTGAAAGCTCTTCGCGTCCAAATGTGCGCCAACCGTCTGGCTGGTCGAAGGCGCCTCGCGCAATGACGTTCCGTCGAAACTGGTGCTACCAGCACCGAAGTCCAGGCCCAGCATCAACCGCATCGAGGTTGACTTGCCCGAACCGTTCGGACCAAGGAAGCCGGTCACTTGACCATCAAGAACTTCGAAGGACAAATCATCGACAGCAACAGTCGAGCCATAGGACTTACCTAGGCCTTGGACGGTGATCATCTACTCACACTCGCTCAGTAGGTGGACGCGGTTCAATGCTCTACCCCACCACTTCATGAGAGAAGCGGGGCCAAATAGTTCGGAAATCCGAATGCCAGGGCGGCGCGTGCTCGTCCAGCAACGATCGACTCAACTTTCCTGATCCACCAAATCCTCGAAAATCTCGGTCAACAAGTACTGCGCTCGTGGAGGAATCGGATAACTGGGCCCGAGGGTCTCGCGTGCTATCGCCAAGCACTCAGCGACGCCCGTGAGCCCGAGGGTCGTGATGAGCGTTGTGAGATCATCGCGATCTTGTTCAACCCGAGATGCAGCCACTTTCATGGCAAGCAGATGCTCCAGGCCAGCGACGCAGACCCTCAGGTGTGCTGACTCGAAAACAACCCATTGACGTGCGTCTTGGATAGGAGGTACGAATCCCTTCACTGCATCATTTAGCCAATCCGCCGGTAAGCCGCGCTCTTCGGCTACCGCTTCGACTGCAGCTCGGACCTCCGTGGTGGGAGCGAAGATGCGCATCTATGTCTCTCGTGGTTCGCACCGAGTCAAAGGACAGTGCCATCGCCGCGCCTCCGACAAGGTAAATGTCGGCGGTCACGCCGCGTTGCTCTAACTCCGCGTCAAGAGCCTTCAAGAGACCAGGGATCGCTTCTGCATCGAAGTTCATCATGCGCGCAACAGAGCAGTGTTGGTGATGAAGACTCCCCGAATTCGAAATTGCCCGGGAGATTGCACCATGGCCCAGGCCCTTCCGTAAGCAGAGGGAGTCACGAACCACCAGGGCCTTGCAACTCGAGAGTTCGCATACGCCCATGACGGCGCAGTCCAGTTGTCCCGATCGGCAAGCCAACAGACCAAAGCCGCCACCGCGGCATCGAATCCGGAGTGACCTGTCATAGCCGGCTCGGCTGTTAGAAGCGCAACAGCCGAATCCTGACCGTCGCTGGCTCTCACCGACTCGTAATCGTCCAAGAGCTGGAGAATGCCGAAGCGCCACAAGTCTTCGTCCGACGCGTTGCCGTCATCCTGCAGATGGAGCACGACTTCCGCAGCATCAACAGCCGTCGTCATCGCCATGGGTTCAGGGTAAGACCCTTCAGCAGTTCCTGACCGCCGAACCACCGGCGTATCGTGGCAATGGGAAAGGCGAGTGAGGCAATGACCCAGACGATCGAGCCGCGAGTGGTCCACCTGACCACCCGCACAGGGATATCGGTTCGCCGAACCCTGCCCACCCGGCAGTTGAGAACGATCGGTGCCTGGTGCTTCCTCGATCACTACGGGCCCACCGAAGACGCTGGATCCATGAGCGTGGCGGCGCACCCACACGTGGGACTTCAAACGGTGAGTTGGCTGTTCTCCGGCCAACTCGAGCACCGCGATTCGGTGTCATCGATCCAGGTTGTGAACCCCGGGGAACTGAATCTCATGACGGCCGGGGTGGGGATCGCCCACTCGGAGTTGTCCGAGCAGTCAGCCGCGCCTTTGCACGGAGTGCAATTGTGGGTGGTGCTCCCGGAATCAGCACGCCACCAAGCACCCCACTTCGAGCACCATGAGGACTTGCCCGACTTCGAGCACAACGGTGCTCGCGTGCGAGTGCTCGTCGGTCGTCTCCTCGGACATGAATCCCCAGCGGCCACCTACTCCCCACTCGTGGGGGCGCAGATAACCCTGGGCGATGATCCTGTGTCCATGCCACGCGAACAAGGTTTCGAGTACGGACTTCTACCCGTCGATAACGACGTAGTTGCCAATGGCACGCCGGGTCCGACTACGAATCTCTTCAACATTGACGACGACTCCGAGATCATCACGATCAGCGGACCAGCAGCGTCGAGGGTGATGCTGCTCGGTGGAGAACAGTTCACCGAACCGATGGTGATGTGGTGGAACTTCATCGGTCGAAACCACGATGAAGTCGAGCAGATGCGAAGCGAATGGGAAGCGGGCAATCAACGGTTCGCCGCGTTCGAGGACCGCATCGGTGGGCGCATCCCTGCCCCCGAATTACCGAATGTGCCATTGAAATCCCGTTGACATGACAACGGATTTAGTGGGTCGCCGGGGGCTCGAACCCCGAACCTACGGATTAAAAGTCCGCAGCTCTACCATTGAGCTAGCGACCCTCAGGATCGAATGAAGAGCCGTTGGCACCTCGCCCGATCCTCGGCCCGCAAGCCTATCTGGTGCAGTTGTCGACGATTTCCCCCGAACCTTCGCTTAGTTCGGTGTGAAGGGGAACTGCTGAGCAGAGCCATCAGCCCACGGCTCGGTGGCCGGCGTGAGTCGCTTGGCTGCGCGCTCTGCAGCGAGCAAATTAACCATCACCTGTTGGGTCCCTCGATGTTGAGCGTTTCCATAGAGGTTGGACATCTCGGCCGGATCGATGGTCACGTTATATAACTCGAACTCATCTGCGGGAGGGGCCACTTGCCCACCGGTCGGATTGAGAGCCTTGACTGTGGTTTGGGCCACTTTGTTACCGGGTTGGTTGACGAGTCCGACCACGAATGTCTGCACGTCCTGCACATTCGGTTGCGACCAAAACTGAGGGTTATCCCAATAGCGCGAGTACTTCCAGCGCTCTTTGGTTCCGCCAGGTCCGGTGGGCAGGTAGGCGACTACGGTTTCCACACAGTTCGGCTGATCCACCGGTTGATAGGGCAGACCGACCACTGATACGGCGTTGGCCCCCTTGAACGGTTGATCGTCCGTCATGAAGTAGACGGGGCGTTCCTCGTATCTGGCGCCGTCCTCTTCACCGAGGAGAAGACCCGAGAGATCCTGACCCACCAGACGACGCACCTGGGTGTGGCTCTTGCGCAACTGCGTCGCGAGCACCTTCTCATCTAGCCCTGCGAGACCAAGCATCGTGGGAAGCAGATCAGCATGGCTGGTGAGCACGTCGCTGGTCTGGTGCTGCCGGAACAGTGCCGGGTTGTGGAAGATGAAGGGCACCTTCAGCATCTCGTCGTAGGCGTTATGCCACTTCTGGAACATGCCACCGTGTGCACCGAGCATCTCTCCGTGATCGGAGAGATAAATGATGATGGTGTCGCGGTACTGCTCGCGCTCGTCGGTGAGGGCATCAATGACGCGCCCGATCTGCTCGTCGACGTTCTTTTGCAGCTGGTAGTAGAACCGGTGGTAGTCCGTTGCGTTGTTGAGCGGCTGGAAGCCCTTCGGGTACTGCGAGACGAAACTTCCCTGGGCCACAGGCTTGGTGCTGAGGTCTTCGTTTGAGGACCGCGTGTACTCAGGCCCGAACAGATTCTGCGGCACGTTTGATCCGATGAGTTGCTGTGCAAGGTAAAAGGCACCCTGCGCTCCGGCCAGATCGTCGGCGAGGGTGAGACTTCCCCACAGCGTTATGTCGTGCGGATTCACAAACGACGTCACCAGTAGCCACGGCTTGTCCGCTCCGCGCAGCCGCTGCAACTGCTCAACGCCCAGGTCTGCGTAGACCTCGTCGCGTCCGCGACCACCGGGGCCCGATGAGCCGGAGTTCAGCGGGTTGCTGCCATGCGGCTCCGGTCCGATGAAGCCGGTGAATCCGTACTGTTCGAGCCGCTCGGACTCAAGATAGATGTCCTCGAGGTAGCGATCTCGTCCACCGAGATCGTTATAGGAGGGAACCGGGTTATAGGTGGTGGGCTGGTAGAGGTCGGCATCGGAGATATGCCACTTGCCCTTCCAGTAGGTGTCGTAGCCGGCAGCGCGGAACCAGTTACCGAGGGTGGGAACTGACGAGGGGTCAAGCCAGTACAGGTCCTGCTCGATAGCGGTCTTCGCAGCACCTGAGGTCTGCGAGATGCCATGCAATGAGGGGTACTGCCCCGTATAGATGGATGCCCGGCTCGGCTGGCAAGCCACGGACATCACGTGGTGCTCGGTGAACTCGAAGCCGTTCTTGCGCATCAGGTTTTGTGTAGGCAGGTTCGCTAGCCGCCACGCCCTGAGTTCGGGACTCTCATAGAACGGTGCCGCCCGCTGCTCGTCCATCATCACGATCAAGAAGTTGGGCCGACGACGAAGCCGCCCGCGGGGGCGGAACGGAGCCATGGGCGCGGCCGCCTGGGCCGTTCCGGATGAAGCAACGCTCATGCCGGCCGCAACACCAGCTACTCCCGCGGCTTGGAGAAGTCGCCTACGACTCAGGCCGTTCTCTGGGCTGGGCGTCTCTGACATAGCTTGCCTACTTCCGTTTGCGTGGTGGTTTGCTGAGGTAGATGTCACCGGTAGCTACGTTGTAGGTGACGGTGTATTCGAAGTAGAAAGAATTGCCCGTGTTGATCGTGGCCTTGCCTCGTGGAGTCACGCGAGCGAGATTTTTCGATGCTTGGTTGCCGGCAGTAAAGGTATCCCCGATGAACGCACTGCTGCCTGCTGCCAAGCCCACACGGGTTCCCAACCGGAGTTGCTTGCCAGTTGCCTTCGGCAGGGTGGAAAAGGCTCGACCCTTGATGCGCATGACTGTGAAGCCGGAGTCGAACCAGGTCGGCACGCAGTACTCACGCGCCGTGCCGAACGTCCAGCAACCGTTAGCGGCGTGGTCGTCCCAGAGTCGCGCTCCGTTGACGTTCACGCCAATGTAAGGAAGTCGAAAGTGCATGTCGGCGTTGCCGGGTGGCGCCGCACCCAAGATCAACGCACCCACGCGCCCACTGGTATCAGCCTGATTCCGCGTGAAGTGCGCGCTCCATCGCAGACCCATTTCGCCTGGCAGGGCAACCAGCGGATTCGTCAGATCGCCACTGCCCACTCCAATTCCCAGGATTCCGGAGACTCCGCGTGCCTTCCATCCGTTGATGTAGGGATTGCTCGTGTTGATCAGTTGGAGCGGAACATCGAGAGTGGTGGCTACACCACCAATGGTCATCGGCGCGGATCCCAGCAGCCCAGGAACATTCTGTCCCCCAGTTGGCGATGTGACCTTCTTGGCCGTCATCGTCATTCCGGGCCGAACCCCGCTCCACAACCGAAGGCCCACCGAACCTGTGTCCAGCATCACCGAGATCGGCGCTGAGGATCCGACCCGCATCTCGATGATGCCGCTTTGGCCAGATGTACCCGGTGTAGCAATGGTGCGGATCGGCACCGCAACGGTGACGGGAGTCTTGGCGGCCTCTGTGGGTGGTTGCGGGTTTACATCCGTTACGAAGGTCTCGGCCGAAGCCGGAGCGAATGCCAAGAAACTAGCGATGAATATCCCAACCGCGCCGCCGGCGACCCCGCGCTTCATCAATCGCATGACGGTGACACCTGCTTCCGACCCCATCGCGCGCGTCCACGGTGGTCGAACGCTGCCCCGCCCATGGCCCTCATTGGTTCAGGCCGACGAAACAAGAGTTACCTTTATGTTAGTACGAGAGATAGGAATTGAACATCCTTTTCACACTTGTGACTCCGCGGTTGAGCACGCCCCTCACCCGTGCCCTGTGGGAAGTCGCCCGTTGAGTCGGGCACGCAACTCAGTGCTGTACTTATTGAGACCCAAGACATCGACGGTTTTGCCCCGTTGTTCGTACTTATAAACGATCGCATCCAGCGCAGCAATGGTCGATGCGTCCCACAGGTGTGCACCCGATAGATCCACCACTACCCAGTGCGGGTCCTCGGCGTACTGGAATTGGTAAACGAGATCATTACTCGAGGCGAAGAAGAGTTCGCCGTGAACCTCGTACGTGACGTGCTCACCGTCGTCTGCCAATTCGCGCGTCATGGTGACGAGGTGAGCAACCCGTCGAGCGAATAGAACGGTTGCGGTCACAACGCCGGTGATCACGCCGATAGCCAAGTTGTGGGTGAGTACAGTCGCAACAACGGTGGTTGCCATGACGATCGTTTCACTCTTGGGCATGTGGGGCAGGCTCTTGAGACTGTGCCAGTCGAATGTTGAGTAGGCCACGATGATCATGACGGCCACGAGAGCCGCCATAGGAATGATCGCAACGATGTCGCCCAGCGCAACCACCAAGGTGATGAGGAATACACCAGCGAGAAATGTGGAGAGTCGAGTTCGGGCGCCACTGGCTTTCACGTTGATCATCGTTTGACCGATCATCGCGCAACCACCCATGCCGCCGAAGAATCCGGTGACGATGTTCGCAACGCCTTGTCCCCACGATTCCCGTGTCTTGTTAGAGCGGGTGTCGGTTATGTCGTCCACCAACTTTGCCGTCATTAAGGACTCCATGAGCCCTACAAGCGCCATCGCAATGGCGAAGGGGGCGATAATCCGCAGGGTTTCGAACGTGAAGGGGACCGCGGGTATTCCCAACACGGGTAAACCTCCCGGCAATTCACCTTGATCTCCCACGGTGGGGACATTCCAGCCGAGCGAGACTGCTGCAATGGTGAGGAGCACCACCGCGACAAGTGGCGCCGGGACGGCAGTGGTGAACCGTGGAAGCACCAACATGATCGCGATACCGACGATCACCATCGGGTAGACGATCCAGGGCACGTCGATCAAGTACGGAAGCTGTGCAAGGAAGATCAAAATTGCGAGCGCATTGACGAAACCAACCATCACGCTTCTGGGAACAAAGCGCATCAACCGAGCAACACCGACGAGGGCAAGCAATACCTGTGTAACGCCAGCGAGGATCACTGCAGCAACTAAGTACTCAATGCCGTAGTCACGACTCAAAGGCGCCACGATCAAGGCGATGGCACCTGTCGCTGCAGAGATCATGGCCGGTCGCCCACCCGTGAAGGCGATGGTGACCGCCATCGTGAAGGAAGCAAACAACCCCACCCGCGGATCAACTCCGGCAAGGATCGAGAAGGAAATCGCCTCGGGAATCAACGCGATGGCAACCACAAGGCCGGCAAGAGCTTCTGTTTTGAATACCCGCGGCGAGAGCCACACAGGACGAGTTATGGACGGCACGGCAAAAGACAAGAACAAACTCCGGTCAGTATCGGAATGGGGGCTACCAGCGAAGAGGGAAATAGCCCGTGATTGCACCGAAGCGTATCAAGACGCAACTAGGTAACTATTTCCCTGTGATTCCCAACGGTGCTCTGCTTGCACAAAGACAGTGGAGGGAGCGCTTTGCGCTCCCTCCACTGCACTGTGGTGCGTTACTAACTAGCCAACTTTGCCCACGGCAATGCGGTAGGGATCTGAGGTGGAATGACCACCCGTTCCTACGCTCACCTTGATGGTGATTCGATCACCGGCGCGAAGAGTGACAGTGCGCACTCGATCGGAGGTACCCGAGTTGGTGGTGCTGGTGCTGCCACTGGGGTGGTAGAAGGCCAGACCATAGTTCCTCGGCAACTCTGACAAGCGGACTTCGTACTGTCCATCAGCATCGGCAGTGAAAGACCACCACTGCTCATCGCCTGCTGAGCGCATCACCGATTGCACCGTTCCGGACGAGGGCAGCGCTGCTGCACCCGACTGGCTATCCCCGGGTGTGGGGAAACCAGGTGCCGGAGTGGGCTCCGGTTCCGGTTCCGGTGTCGGTTCCGGTGTAGGTGTCGGTTCCGGTGTAGGTGTCGGCTCCGGCGTTGGTGTCGGCTCCGGTGTTGGTGTCGGCTCCGGTGTTGGTGTGGGCTCCGGTGTTGGTGTCGGCTCCGGCGTAGGTGCCGGTGCTGGTGCCGATGCCGGCGCGGTGACGGTCAGCGAATAGGGCTTCGCATCACTGAATGCGCCGTTTCGCACCTCGACTAGTACATCGAGCTTCTGGCCCTTGGCGAGGGTCCGAGTGACCACGCGATCGGTGAGCCGACTGCTGCTTGAGCTCGTACTTCCACTAGGTGAGTAAGCCGCCAGCCGGTAAGGGCTCGGCAGATCGTGCAAACGCACTGTGTAGGTACCCGCCACGGTGGCGGTGTGCGTCCACCACTGCTTGTCGGTGGCTGAGCGCATCGTCGAACTCACCGACAGTGAGTCCGGCAACACACCTGCAGTGGACCGGCTATCCCCGGGCACTCCTGGTGCTGGCGCTGGGTTGGGCTCGCCAGGTTCGGGAGTGGGCTCCGGCGTGGGAGTCGGTTCCGGCGTTGGAGTCGGTTCCGGAGTTGGCGTGGGCACCGCACCGTCGGCAAAGATCTGCAAACGGTAGGGCTGTGTTTCATTGGATGTGCCGTACTCGTCCACGTAGACCTTGGCGTAGTACGTGCCCGGCTCCCAGTACTGCCAGCGCGGGCCCATCTGCTTGTCCTTCGACCCGGTGTTGGCAAGACTCGTCCAGATCGACTCCAGGCTTCCCCCTCGCAGCTTGCTGATCTGCACGCCGTACTCGCTGGGCAGATTCGACAGCAGAACATCCGGGTTATTCACGCGGGTGTCCAGGGTGAACGTCCACCAGTCAACGTCGGTAGCCACATCGAGGGTGTCCTCAACCACAAGGGACTCCGGCATTGGCGTGGCCGTTTCCATCGTGTCGCCACCAAGATCCACCCGCTTGGCTGTGCGGAAGGTGATGGGCGCAGTTGGCTCCGAGCCGCGAATAACGCCAACACCTGTTGCCATGACGGTGTATTCGGTATCGGCTTCCAGCCCCTTGATCTCGCATGAATTTCCAGGAGCAGCAACCAGACAGGCTGGCGTTCCGTCTGCAAATGTCACGCGGGTGCTGGTCGTGACCGGACCATCCGTGGGCAACTCCCACGAGAGGTTGGCACGGCTCCACCAACTGGAGGCAGCCTGGAGGTTGCGAGGTGACAACGGTGCGGCTTCATCGCTAGACACCGATCGAAGCGCGGCAATCGGATCGACCATTCCAGTACCGAAACTGGTGTCCCATCCGGGAGCACCCAAGTCCTGAGTGGTCGACGTGAGGATGTTCGCGATCGAGACGCTCTGATTGGTTTGTTGCGCGTAGGACTCGATGAGTGCAGCTACGCCGGCCACGTGCGGAGTAGCCATCGATGTTCCGTTCAATGCGCGGTACCGGTTACCCGGCAGGGTCGAAACGATGTTCGCCCCTGGTGCGGCAATGTCCACAGTGGAGTTCTGCGAACTGAACACCGCACGTTGATCAGAGATGTTCGTGGCACCCACCGCAACCACACCGTCGTATGCAGCTGGGTAGGAGATCGGTGCGTTCGCGCCGTTGTTGCCGTTGGCCACAATCACGGTGGTGCCGCGGCCAACTGCGTAGTCCACCGCCTTCTCTAGTGCTGAAGATGGCGAGGGCCCACCGAGCGACAGGTTCGCAATGTGGGCACCGTTGTCGGCTGCCCAGATGAGTCCGGTAGCCACATCGCTGGCGTATCCCGAACCTTGGTCGTTCAGAACTCGCACCGGCATGATGCGAGCATCAGGCGCCACACCGGCGATGCCGATGTTGTTGTCGGCCGTAGCTGCGATGGTTCCCGCCACGTGCGTTCCGTGACCGTGGCCATCCCAGCGGTCGTCCCCGTTATCGATCACATCGATGCCGGGAACGAAGGCGCCCTGCAGATCCTCATGCGGGGCAACACCGGTGTCGATGACGGCAACTGTCGCGCCTTGGCCGCGGGTGAGGTTCCACGCGGCTTCGGCTTGCACGCGGTCCAGTCCCCAGAGTTCACCGCGTCGAGGGTCATTGAGTGCAAGCGGCTCCACCGCCTCGTTCACTTCCGCGTCCACGAGTAGGGAAACCGGCACGTCCACCTCGAGGCTCAGCAGGTTGGGGCTGAGTTGCCGACGCTTGATCTCACGAACAGCGTCCGCTCGGCTCGACCTGTCGGTTGTCTCCACCACCGGCTTTCCGTCCACTTCATAGACGGCAACGAGTGTGGGCTTGTCCTTGGATTTCACCCCCTCGAGGATCTCGGTAACGGGAGCATCCGCAGATTCCTCGGGGGCATCCCACTGTGCGGGGACGCCCGTGTTCACCTGCGGGGTGCTGCTGGCGTTGGTTGTCGCGTTTGCCGCTGAGGCCGCAGGAACACCTATCGCAGCGGCAATAACTGCCGTCGTTAGTGACGTTCCAGCGAACCGCAGCCAGCGTCGCGGGTCATGTGTATTCATACCAACCAGAGTACGCTCATTTTTTCCAAAATGACAGTCATTACTGTCATTTAAGGTTCGGGGTGTGTAAGAACTGTGTTAAGGCGATTAGTCGTTGATGTGCGACGACGTGGCCATGAGCGGCCAGTACACGTTGAACAAGCGCTTGACCCGGGTTTCCCGCGTCCCAAACTGAATTGCCCGAGCGCCGCCATGGTGAAGATTCCTAGGTCTGCTGCTGCCATTGCCGACGCCGTCACTTCCTTGCGAAACACACCTTCGCGCTGGCCTTCTGCCAGGTAAGCCCCCATGGCCTTCTCCCGAGGCGTGAGCACATGCCTTCTGAGCGCCTTCAGTAACTCGGGCTGGGTTTCCCGATAGGACAAAGCGGTGGCGGTGATAAACGCCACAAGTTCGAGATGCTCGGCCCCCGTGCGTAGTCCCCTTCGCAGGCGATCAGCGAACGACTCTCCCGGTTCAGCAGTGTCCAGCCACCCCTTGTATGTGGGCAGGCTTTGAATTCCCGCTAGCGCCAGTGCAAGTTTCGTCTCGTAATGCCGGAAGGCCGTACGCGGCGAAACACCCACCCGTTCGGCAACCGCTTCCGGGGAGAAGTTCCCGTAACCCGCTTCAGCTAATTCATGCGCTGCGCCACCGGCGAGGGCAGCATGCATCGCCTCGTATTGCTTGCCGCCGCGCCGGATGCCTTCACCGGTGCGCAGATGAGACGCCACGAGCCTCAACCTACGTCAAGCGATGGGCCTCTCGCGTTCTAGTAACCGAAGATCAGCCGAATGATCAGGTGAGCAACCGCTCCGAAGACCGCTGCGCCTGGAAGTGTGATGATCCACGCCATGAGGATCGTCTTGCCAACACTCCAACGCACGGCCTGCAAACGGCGTTCGGCACCAGCACCCATTACCGAACCGGTGATGACTTGGGTGGTCGATACCGGAGCCGCAACCACGTAGGCGGTGAAGTACAAAACTCCCGAAGCGACAGTTTCCGCAGCGAAGCCTCGGGGCGGATCGATTTCCCCGATGCGCCGACCCAGCGTCTTCATCACCTTCTTGCCACCGGCCGCGGTACCGAGTCCGATGGCAGCAGAACACAAGATGACCACCCACAAGAAGGGCTCCGTGCCCTTCTCGGTTTCCCCGATGCTGAACAAGATGAGCATGATGATGCCCATCGTCTTCTGGGCATCCTGCAGACCATGTCCGAGTGCCATCGAGGCTGCAGAGACAGTTTGAGCGTGCCGGAAACCGCGTCCCACACGTTGCGGATTCATATTCGCAAAGATCTTGGCGATGATGCGCATCAAGATGAACGCCAGGATCAAGCCGACAAAGGGCGAGGTGACCATCGGGATGATGACCTTGTTCCACAAAATCGACCAGTTCACTGCGTCTTCGGCAACACCGATCCACACGCCGATCAACGCGGAACCAGTCACCGCACCGATCAAGGCATGCGTTGATGAACTGGGAATACCGAAGTACCAGGTCAGAAGGTTCCATGCGATGGCACCCACGAGTGCTCCGCCAATGAGTGCCAACGCTGGAGCCCCCGTGGGGATGTTCGGTACAACATCTTGAATGGTGGACGAAACCTTTGCCCCCGTCACGGCCCCTATGTATGCACCCACGAAGTTGAGGAGGGCCGCCATGACCAAAGCGACTTTGAGCGGTATTGCCCGCGTTGATACCGATGTGGCAATCGCATTCGACGAGTCGTGAAAACCGTTCGTAAAGTCGAAGCCCAGCGCAACGATGATGAGAACGATCGCAAAGGCGAGTTCCCAGGTCATCAGGTTTCCTTGATGGCCATTACGCCCAGGGCGCGGCCGAAGGACTCCATCTCTCCGGCGATCAGTTCTATCTGATCGGCCACGACCTTCCCACGAAGCGCCTCGAGAGCTGACTGACCCTCGGCGAGCGCTTCGGCGAGATAGGCGACATACAACTGGCGAATAGCTGCGTAGTGACCATTCGCAGCAACCAACGTCTTTAGGAGATCTTCGGGCTCCTTGATCAGGTGCACCGCCTTGCTCATCAAGACGGCCATCGCCGAGATTTCCTGGCCGCTGGCCAGAATCTGTTGGGGCATTTCCGCAAAAGGTAATGCTGCACAGGTTCGCGCCGTGAGGTCGATGTCGTCGATGATGTCGTCGAGATCCTCCAGCAGATCGAACAGGTCCTCCCGATCGAAGGGGGTGATGAACGTATTTCCGACATCACGCACTAACGCCAAATGCCGGTCATCGGCCTCAGCTTCAATTTCAGAGACGATCTCGGACTTGGCTTGGCGCTCCTGGGCTGGAGCCTCCAGCACCGCCACGAGCGCATCGGCGCAGCTGGGCACGAGGCCCGCCAACTCCCCGAGAGTGGATTCGATTGCAGATTGTTTCTTCTTCAACTTCATTGCTTCGTATTCACGTCCTCACGATGGCTTCTTGGCTCTAGGACGCTAAACGCTCTACCTATGTGCTTGAAGGGCGCCCGGGGAAAGAGGGCCTGAACGTTAGATGAACGAGCTCACGCTGCAGCAACAGCAACTAGCGACAGATACGGCTGATCAGCTTCTTTGGGTTGACTGCGGCCGACTCCCCGCCGCTTCTCCAGTATTCGAAGTGCAAGTGCACCGAGCCCGGTGATCCGGTGTCGCCCATCGTCGCGATGACCTGACCAGCGAGCACCTTGTCCCCACCGCTCACGAACACCTCATCCATATGGCCGTAGTAGAACTTGCTGCCGCTTTTACCCTTCAGCACGATCTGTAGTGCGCCATTGGACTGAAGCTTCGTGCGATCCACCCGGCCGTCCTCGATGGCGAAGATGGGTGTGCCGCGGTCGGCGGCCAGGTCGATGCCCCTGTGCTTGCGGTTTCCGCGATCGGCGCCCCAGCCGTCGCCCACCCAGAAATTCTTGGTGGGGCACACGCGGTTGCCCACGGGCTTGGGTGAGGCCCAGCGACCCTCGAGATTTCCCGGAGTTCCCACGAAACCGCCCCCCTCGCTGGGGTGATCGGCCGAGGCGGCCGGTGCGAGGAATCCCAGCACCAGACCAAGACCGGCGGCCGCGGCCACAATCGCGCGGAACTTCCGTGGCAGGAACCTAGGCATGGGCCCGGACGTTACCGTTCCGTTACCTAGCGCGAACCCCGGGGGTCAGATCCGTACCCGGATTCCCGCCACGAACCGGTCCGCGGCTGCCGGGTCGAAAGCGAAGAACAACGACGGCTCCACGAGCTCGAGTTCAAGCACGATTGGGGCACCATTCTCGTCGTCGATCATGTCCACTCGGGCATACAGCGGTGCACCCTGCGTGTCATTCATCGGCATCGCGGCGATAGCTCGTTGAGCCACCTCGCGTTGGGTAGCGCTCGCCTGCCGAGGTTCGATGCTCTCCACTACATACAGATCGTCGACCATCTGCCGCACCCCATCCCTCGACAGCATCGGTCCCTTGGTGATCGAGTGCGAGAAGACACCATCGAAGTGCACGAGAGCCGTCTCTGAGCCTTCATCCACACTCGGCAGATACGGCTGCACCATGGCAGGGCTGCCCGAGGAGATCAGTTCGATGGCGTGCTCGCGTGCGGCTTCGACATCGGCGGCCGCAAAGCGCTTGGCACCCTTGGAACCGGCGCCACGCGTGGGTTTCACCACGAACTCCGCGAATCCCTCCGGCGGCTGCCACTCCTGGTCCGCCGCTTGCACAATCACCGTCGGTACGGTCGGCACACCGGCGGCCGCGAGGTCGAGCAGGTATCGCTTGTCGCTACTCCACTGGACTATGCCCAGTGGGTTGTGGATTGGCACGTCAACGTCGCCGAGCCACTGCATGAACTGTGGGTAGTTGTCGGTGTAATCCCAGGTGGACCGCAGCACCAGAACGTCGATCAAGTCACCGAGGCTTCGCGGATCGGTGCTGCTCCACGGAATCCATACGTGTCTCAGGCCTGCGTGCTCTAAGGCCGCAACCAGATACTCATCATCTGGATCACCCGACGGCAAGGCCGCGCAGGTGGCTAGTCCTACCCGCGCGGCCTTGTCGGTTGAGTGTGTGTGAGTACTCGTATTTATCGCTTACTCCGTGACGGTCACGGTGATGTCGTAACTCGTGTTGTCCGGCGTGGTCACGGTGATGATCGCTGTGCCGGGAGCCAGAGCTTCGGCGCCGGGGTTGAATAGGGCGGAGCCATCGTCGTAGGCCTGCGAGATCTTCAGAATCTCTGGTTTATCCGTGGCGATTGTCGTGCCGACGATCTCCTCGACCACGATGTCGATGAAGTCGCCCACCGTGGCGTTCGCCTCGGTTTGTCCGGGCTCCACAATCACCGGCGGCAGCATCTGGTTCCCCCCATCCATCGACTCGTCGCTGGTGGTTTCGCTGGACGTCGACTCGTCGCTGGACGTATCGCTGGACGTATCGCTGGACGATGAGCAGCCGGCGAGAACGGTGACGCCCAGCAGGGCTGCGGCGCCCATGACGACGCCTTTCGAAAGTGTGATTCGCATAGAGCGCATGATGTCATCCCTTGGGTCGAAAACCGTGGAGCAGGTACTCCCCTTGGACGCACCGATGAAGCCCAGGGACGAAGAAAAAGAGTGACGTTCAGATAACGATTCGTTATTCCGATCGAAGTCAGACGCTTTCGCCACGGTCCAGCGCGGCGAGTTGATCCACTCGGGGTTGGTGCCGGCCGCCTTCAAAATCAGTGTCCAAGAACACGGCAAGCGCCTCGACCGCAGTGACCGCATCCGTGACCCGTTCGCCGAAGCAGGCGATGTTCGCGTCGTTGTGCTTGCGGATCATCTCGGCGTCCTGGGAATCGCGCACCACACCTGCGCGCGCACCGGCCACCTTGTTCGCCGCCATGCACACCCCCTGCCCACTTCCGCAGACGAGGACTCCGCGATCGACCTGCCCGGCAGCAACGAGTTTGGCTACCGCGGCACCAAAGCGTGGATAGTCCACTCGCTCATCAGAGTCGGTACCAACATCGATCACCTCATAGTCCTGCTCGGTCAGGTAGTTGACCAGGACAGCCTTGAGATGGAAACCAGCGTGATCGGAGCCAAGGGCAATCGTGCGAGCCATGGACGTCGTCCTCCCGAGAGATGTTGCTAAGGGCGTTCGGTGTTTTCGTATTGCGTACGGACGTACTCAACCAGGCGGGCGCGTCGATCGTTGAACATTGCCGCGTTGTGGGGGCGCGGCTCGATGATCGCACCCACCGGTGCGGGTTCCTGTTCAACCACCCCCAGCACCAGGCGAGCAGCACCGACTACAGCCGCATCCGGCTGTTCGGTCGGCGCCAATCGACGCTGGGAAACGTCGGCGATTAACTGCTGGAACCGCGGATCCACAGCCCCACCACCGATCAGCGGGAGCGGGTCCGGTAACTGCGCACCAGCGCCTTCAACCGCGTCCATGCCAAGAGCCACAGCCTGCGCCACACCTTCGACGATGCTGCGCAGCAACGCCTGGCGATCGGTGTCCAATCCCAAGCCAAGCCATGCACCGCGTAGGTGCGCATCAACGAATGGGGTGCGCTCGCCGGCAACATAAGGAACGAAGATGGGATCGCTGGTGCGCACTCCGGCATCGAGTGCGTCGTTGGCTTCCTGTGGTGTGGCATCGAGCCAATCCAGTGCTCGCCTGAGCGCGATCCCTGCGTTTTGCACGGCACCGATGCGATACCAGCCCGATCCAGGAGCACCCGCCGTTGCAAAAAGGTGGGTGCCACGGGCAATGCCACCGCTGGGTTCGACAAGCACCGACACCGTCTGCGATCCCGAACCCACTGCTGTGAATCCTTGATTCAGCGACAAGCCAAGACCGACGATCGCGGCGGCGGTATCGGCGGCGCCCACAACACACGGCAACGCGTGCCCCGCAAGAGACAGTTCACCCCCCGCATCCGTGGACGCGATGATCGAAGGCAGCAATTCCGGGTCGATGCCCAACCACGCGAGAGCGTCGGGGTCCCAGGCCCCCAATGCAACATCTGCGAGCAGCGTGCCGCTGGCATCGCTGGGTTCGGTCACCACGGCGCCGCCAAGTCGCGCGCGCAGCCAGTCCTTCGGTTGCAGTGCGTAGCGAGCACGAGCCATCACGTCCGGTTCGTGCTTGGCCAGCCATTTCAACGACGTGGCGGCGAAACCCGAAACCGCCGGGGAACCGAGGCGGGCGAGTACTTCATCGCCGAGGTCGATCTGCATCGCAGCTGCCTCGTGCGCGGAGCGGGTGTCGGCCCAAGTGATGGCCGGGCGAAGCGGCTCGAGGTTTTCGTCGCACACCACCACGCCGTGCATCTGTCCGCTGAAACCGGTGCCCTCGGCCGCCGACAGTTGGTCGGTGATCTCCGCCGCCGCCTGCTGCGTTGCCTCAAGCCAAAGGCGCGGATCGGTCTCGGCCCAGCCAGCATGCGGGGAGGCCAGCTCGTAGGGGCGGGAGGCCTTGGCGAGGACTTCCCCCTCCTCGTTGACCAGGGACACCTTGACCGAACCTGTGCCCAAGTCCACACCAACGGCCGCCCGCGATCGCGTCATGCGTGGAAGTATCGACCATATGCACAATCGCGTCGCAGTTGTCGGCAGCTTGAACATTGATCTGGTCATCAACCTTGATCGCATGCCTAGCCCTGGGGAGACCGTCTTCGGCACCCGCCTGGAGAGGCATCCCGGTGGTAAGGGCCTCAACCAAGCCGTGGCCGCGGCTCGGCTGGAGTCCGAAGTCCACATGATCGGGGCGATCGGCGACGACGGCTCCGGCGATTGGCTAATGGACGTGGTTCGGCGCGAGGGAATCCATGCCGACGGCGTAGCGACGGTGGCTGGAACATCGGGAACGGCTGTCATCGAAGTGGACTCAGCCGGGGAGAACCGGATCATCGTGATCCCGGGAGCCAACGATCAGGTATCACCCGCAAGCGTCTTCGATCACTTGACATCACTCGCTGCGGTGGACGTCGTCGTGACGCAAGGAGAAGTGCCGATCGAGGTCATGATCGCCGCCGCTGAGGCCGGCAAGAAGATTGGTGCGCAGGTGGTCGTCAACCCCGCACCGGTACGCGACTACCCCAAGGCCCTACTGACCAACGTCGACATCCTGGTGCCGAATGAGCACGAAGCCCAGGAGATGACCGGTATGCCGACCGGCAACATGGTTGATGCCGTTGAGACAGCACAAGCCCTGCAAGAAAAAGGCCCCGGCTGCGTGATCATCACGCGTGGTGAGAAGGGCGCGGTATGGAGTTCGGCAGGGGGTTCCGGTCAGGCCGCCGCCTTCAAGGTCACCGCTGTGGACACAGTTGCTGCGGGTGATGCCTTCTGTGGTGGACTCGCCGCCGGGTTGGCGCGCGGCGCATCGCTGGCCGAAGCGATGCGGTGGGGATCAGCTGCAGGTGCGCTGGCGGCCACCGGGCGCGGCGCCGTTCCTTCTTTGCCTTCGCTAGCGCAAGTGACCGAACTTCTCGAGCGTTAACTCACAGCGTCGACGGGCTGCACGCCATCTGCAGAATCGAGCCGCTCTGCTCGATCGATGGCGTTGCGCATCGATGGAGACGCTGGACCCAGCGCAAGTGACAACGCACCGAGCATCGCTGAGACAGTTGGCTTGGCAACAGCGAGTGGAATGCGCGGCAGCTTCAACAGGCGTCGGTGCGAGTCGGGAATGGTGGCAACCGCGCCGGCGAACAGCAGGCTGTAGGGCGCCTTCGCTGGAAGTGGCACTGGTGCCGACCTGATGAACTCCACCGTCTTCCACGCGGTTTCATCCCCACGCAGGTCTGGACCGAAATCGCGAATCTGATCATCGAGTTCGGAAACGGACCGCGGCGGATCGGTCACACCGACAAGTTCACCTGCTTTGGCCCACTCGCGCACATATGCGTCTTCGCCTCCAGGAATTGGTCCGCCCCACACCCGATGCGTTGCTAAAAATGAATCGGTGAACGCCACATGCACCCAACGCAGCAGATCTGGATCCATCGCGGAGTACTCGCGCATCTGACCATCGACCGGATACGTGCCTTTCACCTTGCGGTGCATGCCGCGCACCCGCGCGCACTCCCGATCGGCCATGGCGGTGTCGCCGAACGTGACCACGGTCAGCCACTGGGTGGTGCCGGCGAGGCGCCCCAGCGGATCGGCTTCGTAACGCGAATGCTCGCTCACCCCAGCCAAAGCGCCAGGATGCAGCGCCTGCATCAGCAGCGCGCGCACCCCACCGACGAGGGTGGGCAACGAACCGTGCACCGCCCACGAGGCCGAACCGGGACCGAAATAGCCGGTATCGGTGCCGTCCGCCAACTGCGTGACCCACTCCGGGGTGCCTTCGGGATCACCGGAGACGATGCGCCGAAAGCCCTGCGCGATGCGTGCTCGCGCAAAGTCGACTACTCCGGAGGACGTGGACACCCCACTAGCGTGCCCTCCTCTCGGCCATCTCGCATCATCGCCCCCTAGCCGAGCCCTCAGAACGAAAGTCGGCGCCGGGGCTCGAGGAGGAATTCGAGCACCCGGCGCCGGGTCCTTCGTGTCGATTCCCGGTCGACACTCGGTTACTGAATTGCTACTGATTACTCCGCTGCAGCAAGCGTGACAGTGATGTCCTGCGTCCGGCCATCGCGCAGCACCGTGAGGTCGACGTTGTCACCAGGTGCATTGGATCGAATCGACACGATCAATTCCGTCGGCTCGGTGATGACGTCGCCGTTCACTGCCGTGATGATGTCGCCGTCGCGGATTCCCGCTTCAGCGGCACCCGATCCAGGCGTGACCTCAGCCACCCTGGCGCCTTGACCTTCGAACTGCATGTCCAGTTGAACACCGATCACCGGGGTGGTCGATGAACCGGTGTTGATGATCTCGTTGACGATGCGCTTGGTGGTATCGATCGGAATGGCGAAGCCCAGACCGATGCTGCCCGCTGCACCACCAAAAGCACCCAGCGATGCGATCGCGGTGTTCACACCGATCACTTCACCGGACCCATTCACCAGCGGTCCGCCGGAGTTACCGGGGTTGATGGCGGCATCTGTCTGGATCGCGTTGATGAACGACGTCTCGCCCCGACCGCCAGCGGTTACCGGGCGTTCGAGCGCGCTGACGATGCCGGAGGTGACGGTGCCTTGCAAACCGAGCGGTGAACCGAGCGCCACCGCGACATCACCCACGCGAACGTTCGACGACGACCCCAGGTCAAGTGTCGGCAAACCGCTGCGCTCGACCTTCACAACCGCGAGGTCGTAACCGGCATCGGAGCCAACGAGTTTGCCCGTTGCTGTGGAGCCGTCTGCGAAGACGACCTCGACGCTTCCGTCCTCGCCCGCCGGTCCTGCAACGTGGTGGTTGGTGACTATGTACCCGTCTTCACTGATGATGAAGCCCGAGCCGGTGCCTTCGCCATCTGCGGCACCGATGTTCAACTGCACCACGGCCGGTTGAACAGCTGCCGCGAGATCGGCGATGCCCATCAACGCGGGGATCGATGACCCACCGGATTGGGCTCCCGCCACCGCAGGTGCTGCTGCGATGGTCGCTTGCGATCCGCCGGCGTTTTCTGCGGCCAGGTAACCGATCACGCCACCGAATCCACCGGCCACCAAACTGACCGCGGCAGTGCCGGCGATCACACCGGTGATCAGGCCTGCTCGGCCCTTCTTCTCAGCCGGCGGCGCGTACCCGCCGGGCGGGGTGCCATAGGAATAGGAGCCCGCGTAGGACGGGCCGGAATAGGGGGTACCGGAATAGGGGGTACCGGAATAGGGAACTGAGGTGCCGCCGGCAGGTGGGGTGGGCGGCAACGACGTGGGAACGGACATGGTTTCCTCCTTGATGCGGGCCGGCTGCTCGCCGGTCCTCTCTCTTCTCGCTGGTTGGACTCACCGACCCACCCCTGCGGTTGCGTCGTCGTCGTTGTCCTAACAAACCCCTTACATTCCGCCCCCCTTTCCCCGATGCGGTGTCAGAGGTCGGGCCGGAAATCGCAGATTTCCCCCGACCTCTGACACCGCATCAGGCGAGAAGGGGGTGGCAGGGTCAGTCCTGCTGGGTAGACCCCTCAATCGGCTCCCAAAACGGGGGCACCTGGTGACGGATGACCACACTCATGGGAACCTGGGCAGGGGAACCCCGGCCGGTCATGACCCGTCTTTGACCATGGGGGCACCGACCGATCCAGCAGGGAGGAAGGGCAGTGGCGCGAACCCGGCTGCGCAGCGGTCTGATCGGCGTCGCCTCCCTAGCCCTGGTTGCCTCATCCCTGTGGGGGCTGCCCGTTGCCGCCGAACAGACCCACGATTCAACTGAGAGTGCGTCGGCTTCCCGATAGCCCCGGCACCGAACCAACCCCCGATCCATCTCCAGCCCCGAGTCCGGAACTCTCACCCACTCCCAGCCCGGCGCCCTCCCCCTCGCTCACCCCGAGTCCATCTCCGACCACACCGTCCGCAACTCCATCCACGTCACCTTCCACCTCGCCTTCGGAGTCCCCCAGCCCATCCATAGCTGCAGAAGACGGTGCCGTGGACGACTACATCGTGGTGGTCCGCAACGGCGCCTACATCGACTCGATCAAGGAGAAGGCAGAGCAACTCGGCGGGCAGACCGATAAGGAACTGCGCGGAGCAGTCGACGGATTCACTGCCACGCTGACCGATAAAGACGTCGAGGAACTCGAAGACGATCCAAACGTCAAGTACGTGGAGAAGGACGAGGCCATTCAGGTGAATGGTGCCGTTTCCGGGTTCGTGGATTGCGATGCCTCGTCCATGGGAGGTCGCGACGATGGCAGCGTTGGCCCGATCAACCTGGGATTCTCCGTTGACTGGTTCGGCACTATCTATTCATCGATCTACATCAACAACAACGGCGGCTTCGTGTTCAACGACGGCGGTGGCTCGTTCACGGCCTATAAGGGCATCGACCTTCAAACCGCTCCGCGCCCGTACGTGCTCCCCTTGTTCACGGATATCGATACTCGCTTCACCGACGGCGTCGTGACTTTCGGCCCACTCGACAACACCGATCCCTCCGCTGGCTATTGCATCAACTGGATTGACGTGGGCGAGTACGGAGGCTCCGAAGAGGACTACTCGTTCCAAGTAATCTTGACAAACCTCGGCGGTGGCGAGATCGATCTCGAGTTCAACTACGACCGCGTCTCGGTTCCCACGAATAACTACAACCGAACGTTCGAGGTTGGCTACACCGCTGGTGATCAAACCAACTACGTAGTCCTTGCTGATTCGACTGATTCGACTTCCACCGTCGCCGCAAACCTGGTCAGTCAAAAATACCCGTCCACGTGCACAGTCGCAGGTCGCTACATCTACGAGATTCGCTCCTCCGGTACTCCCACCCCGGCGCCCACGCCTACTCCGGCTCCAACACCCGACCCGACACCATCGGTAACACAATCCCCCGCCACCTGGGGTCTTGATCGCATTGACGACACAACTCAGAATCCGTGGACTTCCGACAACGAATACATCACGCCCATCTCCAGCCCGGCGAACTCCGCGCGGGACTTCGGGGCGGGTGTTGTTGCCTACGTCGTAGACACCGGTGTTCGCTACACCCATCAGGAGTTCGGAACCCGCGCGCGCAAGAACGAGGCGGTCAAGGGCATCGACACGGTGAGCAACGACAACGATCCAGCGGACTGCAACGGACACGGAACGCATGTGGCGGGCACAATCGGTGGCTTTACCTACGGAGTCGCCAAAGAAGTGGAGATTGTTGGGGTTCGGGTGCTGGATTGCAACGGTTCGGGTTATACGTCGGGTGTCGTCGCGGGCCTGAATGCCATACCGAGTTTCCACGCTACGCATTACTCCGGCTATCGAGCCGTCGTCAACATGAGCCTCGGAGGGTTCCGCTCCACGGCGATGAACGCAGCCGTTGAAGACTTGGCCGACGCGAATATTCCCGTTGTCGTAGCCGCTGGCAATGACAACGCGGACGCTGTGAACTACAGCCCGGCCAGCGAACCGAAGGCCATCACCGTCGGAGCGAGTACCAGCACCGATGTGCGCTCCTACTTCTCGAACTACGGATCGGTGGTGGATGTCTTCGCACCTGGATCGGGGATTACTGCCGCCTGGTACACCAGTGACGCCGCCGTTTACACGATCAGCGGAACGTCGATGGCCTCACCGCATGTGGCAGGAGCAGCCGCGCTCTACCTCGGCCTTAACTCCACTGGCTCAGCTTCACCAACATCGGCGCAAGTCGAATCTGCAATCGTCACCAAGGCACTCACCAACGCCCTTGATCTCAACGGCGCCACCTTGACGGCGAACAAGCTCCTGAACGTCAGCACCTACGCGAATCCTTTGGGTACGTACTCCACGAGCCGATCGATCGCACTCAGTTCTGTCGGTGACGCGCAGGCATCGTCAACAACAATTCGAATCCCCCGGAGCCTGGTTGAGGCCCGTTGCACTAGCCGCGATTCCGGCGGCAACCCTGCCGCCCCGGCACCCCCGAGCAGCGGTGGCGGTGGTGGCTCTGGTGGAGGCGATTCATCACCCGAGGACACCAAGGTCGGCGGTGGCGGCGGAGGTATCGCTGACGACGAAGTCCAGGTGACCGAGCCCGCGACGACGACCAACCAAGTTGACCGGGCCGGCGCCTTCCAAATCGTGGACGCCTCCGGTGCACCGCTGTCCCTGCGACAAGCGGGCCTTACTCCCGAGGGCTTCACGATCGCCGGTAACGACTGGGAGATCGAAGGCGCAGGTGCGCTCAAGGCCGGACAAACGCAGATCGCTCCTGGGGAGATCATCACGATCCGCGGTGAAGGTCTACAACGTCTGACTACGACGGGTGTCTACATCCTCTCCACACCCACGTGGGTCGGCTCCGGCGTGGTGAGTTACCAGAACGAATTCATCACGTCCTTCATGGTTCCTGCGCTGCCGCCCGGCCAGCACACACTTCAGATCAACATCGTTCGTCAGGGTCAGCTACCCGCGAGTATCGCTATCGGATTCGAGTTGTCACCAGATAGTCGCGGCATCGGAACACCCGGTGCCGGCGCGCCAAAGGCAGCGTCTGAAGCCGCTGACTTCACACTGTTCAAGGGAACCTCGACCAACATGACGAGGGCCACCCGGACGAAACTCACGAGGCTGGCCAAGCGATTCACCGGTGCAGATGCGCAGGCCACCATCGTGGCGTTCACGGACGCTAGAGGAAGTGCTGCGTCCACGCGCCGGGCGCAATCGCGGGCGCAAAAGATGCAGCAGTTCTTGGAATCCGCTGGGTTCACCGGATCGATTCAGACTGTGACCGAACCTGGCTCCACCAAACTGCAAAGTCGCGGAGCGCTCATCTACATGCAACCGGCCGGTGCGAGTGCTGCATCGGTGGACGAGGACTCGGTCCGGTCCCTGATAGTTCGGCTTAAAAAGGGTCGTTCGATCACCGTCAATGGCAAGGTGCGCGGCTCCAGCAACGTCACCGGTCCCATCGGCGACTCTCTCACGGTTGGTCCTTACCTTGGCTTGCGGATGTATCGGGTGGACTTCGCCCAACCGGTGTCGGGTGCGGTAGCCGAGAGGGTCGCGAAGCAACTGGCCAAAGACCGTGGAATCGAATTCGCCGAACCGGACTCAATCGTTTCGACACAGGTTTCCATCACCCTCTGAGCTTCGTCCGCCCATTAGGTTCATCGGGTGATGTACCTGTCCACCACCGAACCAACGGTTGCCGCTCGCGCTCTGGCCGAAGGTCACGTGGCGGTGATTCCTACCGAGACGGTGTACGGACTGGGTGCCGTTGCGAATGATCCAGCGGCGGTAGCCCGCGTATTCGCGATCAAAGGGCGTCCAGTCGATCATCCACTCATTGCCCATGTTGTTAGCGCCGACGCTGCTCGCGCATGGGCGACCAATATTCCCGACTACGCCCTGACCCTGATGGATCGCTTCTGGCCAGGACCCATGACACTGGTCTTCCATCGCTCGGATCGGGCTGCGGACTGCATCACCGGCGGCCAGGACACCGTGGCCGTTCGCGTTCCCGGCTCACCTGTGACTCGTGAAGTGCTACGCGAACTTGCCGTGCTCACGGACGATCCCGCGGTTGCTATTGCGGCACCGAGCGCAAATCGATTCGGTCGCGTTAGTCCCACGACGGCGCAGCACGCTGCGCAAGAACTAGGTCATTTGTTGGAGGAAGGCGACGTTCTCCTGGACGCCGGTCCCTGCGAAGTAGGTGTCGAATCGACGATCGTGGACTGCACGGGTGATGCGCCAGTGATCTTGCGTCCGGGGAAGGTCACAGCGCAGGAGATCGCGGATGCGACCGGACTCAAACTGGGCGAGGGTTCGCTAGTTCGCGCTCCGGGCACCCTGGCCACCCACTACTCCCCCCAAGCCCGCGTGAGTCTTGTCGATGAGACCGAAATGTCTGCCCTCTCCATCGACCCACAAACGGGTGTGATCGCTCTGGCATCGCAGCCAACCCCCACCGGGGCAGTGCGGTTATGCGCACCGAATTCGGTCGAGGAATACGCAGCATGCCTGTACCGGGCACTGCGCGAGGCCGACTCCCTTGAACTCGTCCGCGTTATTGCAGTTCCCCCCGCCGGGGATGGTCTTGCCGAAGCGATACGCGATCGACTACGGCGCGCAGCCGCGGGCTGAACTACTTCGGTGGCAGCCGGGTTGCCGCATCCAGCCGGATGACTTCACCGTTCAGGTAGCTGTTCTCGGCAATCGTCTGGACAAGATGCGCAAACTCATCGGCGGTGCCCAGACGTTTGGGGAACACGGTGGTCTTGATCAGATGCTCTTTGAGTTCCGCGCCACCCACCGGGTCATAGATAGGTGTATCCATCAGTCCCGGCGCAATCGTCATCACCCGCACGCCCGCGGGTGCCAGATCACGAGACATCGGCAAAGTCATGCCCACAACCCCTCCTTGCTTGCGCTGTAAGCGACCTGACCGGTCTGCCCGTCGTAGGCAGCGAGCGACGCTGTCATCACGATTGCTCCTCGCTCCCCGGAATCACCGGGTTCGTTCTTGCTCATCAAGCTCGCCGCGTGCCGCGCGAAGTCGTAGGAGCCGATCAAGTTGATCTCGATGACGCGACGGTAGCCATCCAGATTTGCGGGTGTTCCGTCCTTTGCGATTGTTCGCTCGACCCAACCGATCCCCGCGCACGCAACTGCAAGGTGCAAAGCACCGAAGGTCGATTCAACGTGGGCTATGGCCGCAGAGACGTCGTCGCTGTTTCTTACGTCGCAATGCACATACGTCGCGGCTGAACCGAGTTCTTTCACGAGGGCGTGACCCAAGTCATCATTCACATCCAAGATCGCGACCCCTCGCGCACCCTGGCTCATCGCTCTGCGCGCAACCCCCGCACCGAGTCCCGACGCCCCACCCGTGATTGCAACTACCGAATCGTCCATTCGCATGCGCCCATCTTTGCCTATCGCGATCTATCCGTACCCCAGTTCGTGTAGTCGAGCCTCACCAATGCCGAAGTGGTGAGCGATCTCGTGCACCACGGTTATCCGCACCTGCTCCACCACCTCCTCACGCGTCTTACAACGCCGACGAATCGGCAGACGGTAGATCGTGATCCGATCGGGCAGGTGTCCGGAGTAATAGTGGCCACGGCTGGTCAACGGCACACCTTCATAGAGGCCGAGCAACCCGGGACGCCCCGGCTTCTGGTTCTCCACGAAGACGACGACGTTGTCCATGAGGCGAGCCAGATCCGGGGGCAGGGTGTCGAGCGCCTCGGCCACGAGGTCGTCGAATTCGTCCTCCGAAAGTTCCACCACGTACCCATCATCACTGCAGCGATCAGGGCCGCGACCCAGGTACCCCCACCCCCTGGCCTCTGCCATATGCTTTCTCGGTCACCGACGGCATTCCGGTCGACGGAGATCGGTAAGGCGTTCTCGGTCCCCATCGTCTAGCGGCCTAGGACTCCGCCCTTTCAAGGCGGCAGCGCGGGTTCGAATCCCGTTGGGGACACGGCCTTACCAAAGGCCCCGTAGCGCAGTTGGTTAGCGCGCCGCCCTGTCACGGCGGAGGTCGCGGGTTCGAGTCCCGTCGGGGTCGCTAGATCAGCCCACAAGGCTGGTCACCCGGCCAGGTAGCTCAGTTGGTACGAGCGTCCGACTGAAAATCGGAAGGTCGACGGTTCGATCCCGTCCCTGGCCACCGCAGCTTTTGGTTGTGTGACTTGCATTGTCGTACGTTATTCCGTACGCTTTTTTCATGTCCAACACGATCACAGCGACAGACGCCCGAGCACAAGCTCTACAACTTGCTGAACGAAGTCAACACCAGTCATAGCCCTATCACGATTACCGGCAAGTCCGGCAATGCGGTCCTGGTCTCCGAAGACGACTGGAACGCCGTCATGGAAACAGTGGCGTTGCACTCAGTTCCAGGCCTTGTGGAAGACATCAACTCCGGGCGAGACGAACCGATCGATACCACCCCGTTGACCTGGTGACCTACGAACTAGCCTTCACCACTCGTGCCCGAAAAGATGCAAAGAAGCTCACAAGCAGCGGACTACAGCCACAGGCTCAACGACTCCTCGACGTTATTGCCGACAACCCATTCAGCAATTCACCCCCGTACGAAAAGCTTGTCGGAAACCTCAGGGGCTGTTACTCACGGCGCATCAATCTTCAACATCGCCTCGTCTACGAGGTGTTGGAATCTGAGCAGATCGTTCGAGTTCTTGCGATGTGGAGTCACTACGAATAACGTCAACAGTTGATAGAAATCGGACGCAATCAACCATCGAGGCGTTCCAGCAAGACCAGCTTGCGACTGAGACGTCGTCAATGAATACCGATACCTGCTCGAAGTCGACCCAGGGCAAATCCAACAACCCCCACGAAGGCAACGGCAAGTGCAACAACGCCCCATATTCATTTGTTCACTTGTCGAGGGCACTTTGCCAACGATGTCGGGAACTGCCTTGGCCATGATTAGGCTCCATCTCCATGAGCGATGAACCACAAAAGGTGACTTACCCCGATGTGCTCGCAAACGAGCGGACGTTTCTCGCTTGGATCCGAACCAGTCTCGGCCTCATTGCAGGTGGGGTTGCTCTCGATCAATTCGTTGCCGCGGAGAAGGGTGCCATTACCGTCGGCGTGATTGCGTTCGCGGTCATCACACTTGGTGCATTGGTCGCCGTTATTGGTGTGATCGAGTGGAAACGAACAAACCTTGCAATGAATAGCGGTAAGCCAATTCCTAAATCACGAGTTATGCCACTACTCGGTATTGCCGTGCTAATCGTGGCTATTGCCATCGCCGTGGCCTTACTCATGGAGAACACGGGAGCATGAGTACCACTTCACAACCGCAACTTCCGATCTATGCAATTCTGCGAACTCGCATGTCGTGGATTCGCACAAGCCTTGCAGTGATCGTGACCGGGTTTTTGCTTGTCCGTGGCGGAATCACCGGTACAGAACGGCCAGCACTTGCGATTCTTGCTGGCGTTTTCGCCACATTAGTTGTCGCTCTATCACTAACAAGATTCACGAACCTCGCCAAAAAAATGCCGACAGTTACTCCGCGTCAGCTTCCTTCAATGATTGTCGGTGGGATTTTTGCTCTTGCCGTGGTTGCTTGCATTCAACTTCTGATTTTGTCGTAGCGCAGTTACTCGATCACCATCGTTCGAAAATCGGAAGGTCGGCGGTTCCATTCCGTCCCTGACCACTTCCTATTCCTTAGCCTTGCTGCGGTACCGGAAATCCGCCTTTGGCCTCACACTCGGCTCGCCACGGAAGTGGCGCAACCGGTGCATTGAGAACACCGGGTGGATCGATCGGTCCACTATTCGGGTTCTCACAGGACCAACTTGCGACTGAGACGTCGTCAATGAAGACCGACACCTGCTCAAAGTTGTAGATCGCACCAGGCTCGGCAGGGCCGCCTTCGTTGGTCAGCACCCGGTGCACACAACATGGCGATCGTCGCGGCTACCTCATGTGGCTGACCGCTGCGCGATAGCGGAACGTACTCACCTTCTGCCCGCTCGGCTTCGGTTTGCGCTCCGGTGTTGATCCAACCGGGGGCAACCGCATTGGCAGTTATGCCGTACCGCGCTTCGTCGACAGCAATGGACCGCATCAAGCCGACCATGCCTGCTTTCGCTGCTGCGTAGGCAGCTTCTCCTCGCATCGCCATCAACGGTCCGGTAACGCTTGTCACGAAGATGATGCGACCGAAACCCTCTGCCCGCATGTGAGGGATAGCGGCCCTGGAGATGAAGAAGGCGGTGTCGAGGTTTCTTTGCAGACCGCCACGCCACTTGTCATCGCTTAAGTCCGCAGCCGAGCCTGATTCGACCACGCTTCCTTGGCTGGTCATGCCGGCGTTATTGACAAGGATTGCCAGAGAACCTTTTTCCTGGATTGCGAAATCGATCACCTCTCGAGCACCAGCCGTCGAGGTGAGATCGGCAGGTATTCCGCGAACATCGAGCCCCTCGCCTTGAAGTTCGGCAACCCGCTGGAAAATGTGCTCCCCGGTTGCGGTGATGACCACCGATGCTCCCAGTTGGCCAAGGGCGCGTGCCGTTGCGAGGCCAATACCTGAGGCGGACCCGCAACCCGTCACGAGCGCCACCCGATCGGTGAGGGACAGCCAGCTGGGAATCTCCACCATCTGAGCGTAGGGTCCGCAGCATGAAACTACGCAGCGTCGTCGCGATCCCTTTGCTGATCATCGGTCTGATCGTCGCCGGGACACCGGCCCAGGCGGCAACAGAGCGTGAAGTGGTGCGGGTCTATCACCAGGCCGTCACCCCGATAGCAACAAGCGGATCAGGAATCGGCATGGTGCGCACGTTCTTCCTCCCGATCGCCGTGAATGGTCGTGCCGCGGATAGTCAGTACCTCACCGGCACCTTGACCACGCTTGCCGAGAACGTGAGCAACGGGCAGGAACTGCGGGCTTCCAACCTGACATTCGTATTCGGAAGCGAAGCCGATCAACTCGTGGTCGGAGGAATCTCCTACTACCCACCGGCCGGAGCAACCTTGGCACCGGGAACCAAGACTGTGCGGCCAGTTCTTGGTGGATCGGGTAAGTACGACGGTGCCCGCGGGCAGGTCATCTCACGCAACTACGGCGCTGACGGGTGGACTCACACCTTCCGGATCGTGCTACCCGACTGACGCGGCGTCTTCCTTCGCGTATTCCTCGAGCAGCGAGGTCTCCTTCGATTTACCCGGGTAAGAGGTAAAGACGAGCACCGCACCTAGTGCAATCGCGGCGGCAGCGGCTAAGTACGCCCCATTGCCACCTGAGAGGAACGATTCCCGCGCCGCCGAAGTTATGGCCTGGGAGTACTGCGGATACTGCTCGCCGAGTTTCTGCGCGCTCGAATAAGAGAGCTGCAACGTGGCTTCAGTCTCCGCAGTCACCTTTGAAGCATCGGGGGAATTACCGATCTGCTTGGCCATCGAGAACGCGTACCCGGCAGTCAGGACCGAACCGAGTACCGCCTGCATGATCGAGCCGCCGAGATCGCGCTGCAGATCGGTGGTGCCACTGGCCATGCCCACGCGCGTGACAGGAACCGAACTGGTCAGGGCGCGCGAGGCGGGTGTCAGGACGAGAGCAGCGCCAACACCGATGAGTAGATACGCCAGTCCGACCTGCCAGTAGGGCGTGTTCTCCTTCCAGGCGATCAGCATGATGATGAATGCAGGGAAGATGCTGGCGTAGCCCAGGAGCATCGTGTCCCGCGAGCCGAGTTTCATGACGAGCTTCGCGGACGTAGGAGCGATCGCGATCATGCCGACTGCTGCCGGCAACACCGCAAGACCAGCACCGAGCGTGGAGTAGTCCAGCACGTTCTGCAGGAACTGCTGACCGATGAACATCGCACCCATCAACGAACCGAACGCGACCATGCCGCCGAGAGCTGCAACCCAAAACAGGCGACGCTTGGCTATCTGCAGGTCATACAACGGGTTCAGCATGCACGCTTCTCGTGGGCGACGAAGATTCCGGCGATCACCAAAGACACTGCGATCAGAATCAGTGCGCGGGTGATACCACCCGGTGATGCAATGACACCGAGCCCGATCACGAGAGCGGCCACCATGAAGACCGTGAGAACACCGCCGAAGTGATCCACTGCGTCCTTCGATTCGTTGATGTGCGCAGGAACCGCAATGACGACAAGCACGAGTGTGAGCAGCGCCGGGATGATGGCAATGAGAAACACCGAACCCCACCAGAACTGCTCCAGCAGTGCCCCAGCGATCACCGGACCCAGCACCGCACCGCCGCCACTCACACCGGACCAGAGGGCAATGGCCTTAACCCGCTTGGGACCGGTCGCCCAGATCGCGGTGATGAGCGCAAGCGTGGTCGGGTAAGCCATGCCCGCGGCGATGCCCGTGAATATTCGACCGAAGACAAGAAGGTCCGCAGTTGGTGCCCAGGCGGAAATGATGCTCGCCGGAACGGTGAGGATCATTCCTAAACTCAGCATGAGTTTGCGGCCGTAACGATCTCCGAGTGCGCCTAGATAGAGCACGCTCATGGCAAGACCGAGGGTGCACCCGACAGCGATCAGATTCAGTTGTGTTTGGCTTGCATCAAGCGACGAGCCGATATCGGGAAGGGCGACGTTCGCGACGCTGAGATTGATGTTTGCGACGATGGCACCAAGGATCAGAGCGGTAAGGACGAGACCTGCTCGCTTGGGTGCAGCCTGGATCGCTGGCGCGTCAACCCCGCTCACGGCACCTCCAACTGACTGCCACGATGGCTGCACTGAATGTACACAGCATTGCTAGGTTCCACGGATGAATTCCGAACGCAGGTTCGCCCAGGTTGACGTCTTCACGTCCCAGGCGCTGCTGGGTAATCCCGTGGCGGTGGTCCTGGACGGCTCGGGGCTCACGACCGAGCAGATGCAATCGTTCACAAACTGGACGAACCTTTCCGAGGCAACGTTCGTCACTATGCCAACCTCACCCGAGGCCGACTACGCAGTGCGGATCTTCTGCCCTGGCCGGGAGCTTCCCTTTGCCGGTCACCCCACTCTTGGCACGTGTCATGCCTGGCTCCAAGCCGGCGGCAAGACGCATGCAGACGTGGTGGTGCAAGAGTGCGGCGCAGGGTTGGTGCGCATCAAGCGCAGCGGCGACGGGCGTCTTGCCTTCGCGGCACCTCCGCGACTTCGCTCGGGACCACTGGACGACGCCGACCTTGATGTTCTTGTCGCAGGGCTAGGTCTTTCTCCCGCCGATGTAGTGGCCCACCAGTGGTGCGATAACGGCCCGGGGTGGCGGGCGCTATTGCTTTCTTCCACGGACGTTCTGCACAGCGTGAAACCCGATCCGGCATTGGTCGGGGACCTCGACATCGGACTTGTGGCACCCAGTTCAGGTGATGTCAATTTTGAAGTTCGGGCGCTTTTCCCTGGAAACAATGGAATGACCGAGGATCCAGTCACGGGATCGCTGAACGCTGCCATCGGTCAGTGGTTCCAGGAGGCGGGGATCGTCTCGACGTCTTACACGGCTTTGCAGGGAACAGCCTTGGGGCGACGCGGAATCGTGAGCGTGGATTACGAAGACGACGACGTTTGGATCGGTGGCAACTGCGTGACCGTGATCAACGGGAACGTCACGCTGGGGAACTAGTGGATCGGCGGAGCCACCACAGACCAAGGATCGGCAGCACCAGCGGGATGAATAGGTAACCCATCCCGAAGTAGGACCACACAGAGGCCCGCGGGAAAGCGTCCGACCAGATAAGGCTGGCAGCCCCGACCACAAGAACGCCTACGAGTTCGATGGTGATGGCCACGTACGCAACTCGTCTGGATGTTTCGTGTCCACGTGCGAGTGCGATGGTTGCAACCACGTAGACGATCGCCGCGAAAGCAGACAGGGTGTATGCGATAGGAGCTTCGTTGAAACGCGTGCTGATCTGAAGCACTGAGCGCGATGTGGCACCGATGGCGAAGATCGCATATAGGACAACGAGAACCCGGCCGAAGCCCTGATTGGTTGCATTCCGGTGTGTGTCAGACACCGGCCCACACCTGCTGGATTCGGACCACGAGCACCGGCATGACAAGCCCGATCACGAGGATCACCCCCGAGCCGGCTCGACTCTCATCGTTCTTCGCCCACCACCAAGCACCCAGTGGAATGAGTGGCGAAAGCAGCAGGTAGCCGACAAATTCCGCCCGGGCGAACTCCCGATCGGTTCCGATCATCTGCACGATGCCACCGATGGCAAGGACGACGAACATGCCGGTGAGGGCGAGGACCGCAGACTGCAGGGCGCGACCCACCGGTTTGTTCATGATCAGCAGGACCGCGGCCCACACGGCGATAAGAAGACCAACGACGATGGTCGCAGTCGAGAAGAGCCCGGTCACAACCCAAGTTTGTCAGGGCGGCTCGGGCAGCGGCTCATGTGTCGTAGGCTCGCAGCGTGAACGACGACAAGCCCGACCAACCCAGCTGGACGCCCTACGCCTACATCGGCACTGGCATCATCGGATTGCTAGTGATTGTGTTCGCGCTACTGAGTGGGCAAGCAGGGCTCATCGAAGCGGTGATCCTTGGAGTTTCCGTCGCCGTCATCATCGTCGGCGTGAAGCAGCTGCGCGCGCGCCGGTCTGGCTAGTTCGCGAACTGCGATGCGCATTCCCGCGCGAATGACCGCCGTGTACTTGACCGGGCACGGCGGCCTGGACCAACTGGAACTCCATCACGACGTTCCCGTGCCGCACGTGGCATCAGCTCACGTATTGATTCAGGTTGGAGCATCGTCGGTCAATAACACCGACATCAACACGCGAATCGGCTGGTACACCCGAGGTTCCGAGGAGGACGGCACATCGTGGGCACACGTACCGCTTCAATTTCCGCGCATACAGGGAGCTGACGGCTGCGGAAAGATCGTGGCAGTCGGGGCGGGTGTTGACGCATCGCGCATCGGCGAACGTGTACTGGTACGAACCATGCAGTCACCGGAGTGGGTCGATGGTGAGTGGGCTTCCGTCACGCTGGGGTCGGAGATCGATGGCGCCTTCGCGCAGTTCCTCGCCGTGCGAGCGAGCGAGGCATTCCCGATCGATTCCCCACTCAGCGATATCGAGCTGGCAACCTTTCCCTGCGCGTACTCGACCGCCGAGGGGTTGCTCCAACGAGCGGGCGTGGGTAACCAGAAAGTGCTCATCACGGGTGCATCCGGAGGCGTGGGCTCAGCCCTCGTGCAATTGGCGGTGCTGCGCGGGGCATCGGTTGTGGCTGTGGCGAGTACTCGGCATCACCAAGCCCTGTTGGATCTTGGGGCCACTCGTGTGCTGGATCGGGATGCGAACGTGATCGATGAGGTGGGCGAGAACTCAACCGACGCGGTTATCGACGTGGTGGGCGGTGAACGCTTCGCCGATCTTCTGCGGATCTTGCGGCCCGGCGGCACGTATGCAACCTCCGGCGCCGTCGGTGGCGCTGTGGTCCCCTTGGATTTACGGGACCTGTACTTAAAGGATCTGACTGTCCTTGGCTGCACCTTCCATCCCGCGAGCGTGTTCACCGACCTCATCCACCTGATCGAAGGTGGCCGGCTTACTCCCCTGGTAGCAGACACATACCCGCTGGAACGGATCCGCGAGGCTCAAGAGCGTTTCCTCGCGAAGGACTTCGTAGGCAAGATCGCCATCGTTCCCCCGCCGCTCGGCTAAGCCTTATCGCGCTCGGTTTCGTCGTCGTCTTTGTGCTTCGACACCTCTTCAATGCCGTCCGCGGCACCCTTGACGGTTCCCGCCACGATGTGACCGGCAACTTCGGCAATATCGCCTAGCCCATGCGCGGTGACCTTCGCGTCCTTCTTCAAGTTCTCTTTGGTCTTTTCATCCATGACCGACCTCCTACTCCCACAGTAGCGAACGGCGGGTTACCGTAATGGCGAAATGGCTTCCCTCGCGCGCAGGCTGGGCGTAAGTTTCCTAGCCCTACTGATCACGCTGGTACCGACATTGCCGACCAGCGCGGCATCCACACAACCTTTTCCGTTTCCAGACTTCGCCGCGGTGGACTACACGCAGGTGCCTATTCAGGAAACAGGCGTGGTGGACGTGGTGGCCGACGGCGACACGATTCGATTCATCGAAAACGGCAGCACCGACTACGTGACAGTCCGACTCCTGGGCATCAATACACCTGAGGTGCGGGGGTTTTACAACAAGAACCGCGACGAGGACATGTGCGGTGCGGTGGCTGCAACGGACCTGCTGAAGTCACTTCTGCCACCAGGGTGGCCAGTGCAGTTGCGATCGTTGAATAAGGGATCGGTAGGTCTTGACGGTCGGGCGCAGCGATACGCCTTCGCCTGGAATCCAACTACCGGCCTCTACGACACAGACGTACAGGCAGCACTGTCTCAAGCGGGATTGGCCATGTGGTTCACCTTGGGACATGAAGCAGCGCTGTCCTACAACTACCGGGTGTTGACCGCGCAGGCGCAACAGGAGCGGCGCGGCATCTGGAATCCGGAGTTCTGCGGCCCCATCGAACAACCGAATGCATCGCTCAGCGTGATCGCCCACTGGAACGCTGCAGGAAACGACAACGCGAACCCGAACGGGGAGTATGTGATCGTCCGCAACACTGGCCTCGAGCCAGTGGACATCAGCGGATGGTTGCTACGAGATTCAAGTTTGGCCTATTGGTTCAACTTCCCCAACGGCTCGGTGCTCGCCCCTCAGGACTATCGGGTGGTGCACGCGGGGATAGGTAATCCCGGTCAACCGAACCCTCGTGATCTGTACATGGGGTCGCCCAGGGCCCTGTTCGCAAATACGGCATCCGACCGATTCATGGGCGACGGTGCCTACCTGCTCGATCGATCCACCGCCATGCGCTTTTGGTTCGAATGGCCCTGCGTTTTAGATTGCACGGACCCCGCCCAGGGGAAACTGAAAATCACGAAAGTCAATCCATTCGTTACCGCGAGGAAACCATCGCGGGCTGCGAATCAGGAGTACATCGTTATTCGCAACACATCGAGGCAGGAAATCAACCTCGATGGGTACTACCTCAGTTACCTTGCCGCCACTTACCCGTTCGTGGTGGATTCTCGAATCAAGCCTGGAAAGACTTTGACGGTATTCATCGGCAAAGGCACACCCACACGGACCACGCAATTTTGGGGAAGAAGTCGAACGCTTCTGCGTGATTCCGGAGGCACGGTCCAGTTGTTGTCGGAAAGGAACGTGCCGATCAGTAGCAAGTCTTGGTGACGAAGACGCACGGTCTCGTCACGTTGGCTCGTCACGTTGGCTCGTCACGTTGGCGCCCTACCGCGCGGCCAACCAAGGTTAAGCAGACTTTCCATCCCGCTTTCCATCCCGCTCGGCGGATCGCCGGGCCCGCCGTTCCTCTTCCCACGCCCTGGCTTCCTCGAGGGTGGGAGCCGAACCGCCATGACGCTGAGGAATCCACGGCGCACCTTCGGGCTTATCGGGATAACGCGCGATCGTTTCATCGAGGAGTTCCGTTAAACGCGTTCGCAGTACTGACGTGACAGCGTCGGCGTCGTTTTCCTGCACGTCCAGAAGTGGTGAACCGACGGTCATGCAGATAGCACGTCCTCGAGTGAAGTCCTTCGCATCGTAGGAAAGAACTCGATGCCCACCGAAGACGATCATCGGAATCAACGGCACGTCAGCAGCCTGGGCCATCCGGACAGCACCACTCTTGATCTCCTTGATTTCCAGAGATCTGCTCATCGTTGCTTCGGGAAAGACTCCGATCAGTTCACCGCGCTCGGCATCGGAAACCGCATAGGCGAATGCTTGAGCCCCGCCTTCACGATTCACCGGAATGTGCTTCATACCGCGCATCAGTGGCCCGGCGATCGGGTGCCGGAAAACCGTGTCCTTGGCCATAAAGCGCACGAGACGACGTCCGCGCATGTCTGCAGGCACCCCACCGAGGGCGAAGTCGAGATAACTGGTGTGATTGATCGCGAGGATCGCGCCACCGGTGAGCGGGATGTTCTCCTCACCCACCACGTCGAGTTTCATGCCGAGAACACGAAACACTCCCTTGAAGGACCCGACGATGCCCCGATACAGCGGTTCAGCCATTGTGTGTGCGATCGGCGTAATCGGTTGGCATATGTGAATCGTTCACACAACGCACCCTAATTGCGCACTAGCGTTGCGGAAAATGTCCCGGCGGAGTGTGCGTAACCGGCTGCGGCGCAGGCGATTGTGCTTCAAGTAGTGCATGCACTTCGTTGGCGCGGTAACGACGATGCCCACCGAGGGTTCTAATGCTGGTGAGCTTTCCTGCCTTTGCCCAACGGGTAACCGTCTTCGGGTCAACGCGAAAAAGCGCTGCTACTTCGGATGGAGTGAGAAGGTGCTCTGCATCCGGATCTTGACCCGACACTGCGCCTCCTATCGGCTCACCGAGTGGGTGTTGTGGCACCTTCGATGTCCGGTGACTTCCCGCACGTAGCCTTCCACCACGGGCCTTCCGAGGCAAGCGAATCAGCCCGAAAACCCCATGTTGTAGTCAAATTCGCCGTACCAACGAGGGAAATTCGTAGGCTCCGCGCCCCATCTAGGGTGGATCCATGGAAACGGTTGGTGACCCGTGGGCTGGATTCGACGGCCACGAGGAAGTTCTCGTAGCGCAGGATGAAGAGTCCGGACTGCGTGCCGTCATTGCTATCCACTCAACAGTCCTTGGGCCGTCACTCGGTGGCGTGCGCATGTCCACGTACTCACATGCAGGCGGCGCTCATGCTGGCGGAGCAGACACTGGTGACACCAACGCCGCGCAGGCTGCTGCATACGCAGATGCACTTCGCCTCTCACGTGCAATGACGTACAAGAACGCACTCGCAGGTTTGAACCACGGCGGCGGTAAGGCCGTAATCGTTCATGATCCCGATCGCAAGACCCCTGAGTTGTTGCACGCGTTCGGACGCATGGTGTGTTCTCTCGATGGTCGTTACGTCACAGCCGGCGATGTCGGTATGACGGTGCCGGACATGGACACGATCGGCGAAGCATGTCGCTGGACCACCGGACGTTCAGCAGCCAAGGGCGGAGTGGGCGATTCGGGAATCTTGACCGCGGTGGGGGTCCACGCGGGTATGCGAGCCGGCGCCGAGACAGCCTTCGGTTCAGCGGACCTGGCGGGTCTCACCGTGGGTGTTGTGGGGGCCGGAAAGGTCGGTGGCCGTCTCATCGGACACCTCCTGGCCTGATGGGGCGTCGGTCGTTGCCTGGGACCCATCCCCCAGCGCCCGGGCCACGGTTGACGAACGCCACCCCGGCCGCGTGCGCTGGGTGCAAGGCGTCGACTCGATGCTTGCGGCCGAGCCCGACGTCCTGTCGCCCAACGCCCTCGGAGGTCTAATCACCAGCGAGCTAGCAGCAGCCCTGGCTGAGCGTGGAGTGCGCCTGGTGTGCGGGGGCGCGAACAACCAGCTCGCCAGCCCGGAGGTGGGGGATCTGCTCGATGCCACCGGCGTGGTCTACACCCCCGACTTCTGCGTGAACTGCGGTGGCGTGGTCCAGGTGGCCGAGGAATTGGTGGGCGCTGATGTGGAACGGGCCAAAGCCACGGTGGAGCAAGTTTTCCCGACCACCCAAGGAGTGCTGGCGCGGGCGAAGCAGGAGGCCATCACCCCGGTCCGGGCCGCCGAACGCGAGGCCGAGGCCCGAATCGCCGCGGCCAGGGGGCGCTGATGGTGGTCTCACCGGTCCCGGGGTAGTCTTTCCTTTCGTTGTGGTCCCGGGATCACGGCCCGGACGGCCCAACGGTTAAACGTCCATTCACGACCGGGAGACCGGATGAGGGGGTCGAGCCATGGGGCGCGGCCGAGCAAAGGCTAAGCAGACCAAAGTCGCTCGCGCGTTGAAGTACGGCGGTCCGCAGACCGACCTGGAGAGACTCCAGGCCGAGTTGGCGGGTAGCGGTTCAACAACGGAAGAGAGCACATCCGACAACACTTCAACCGACGACGAGTCCGAAGACGACCCGTACGCGGATGATCTCTACTCCAAGTACAACGACGACGAAGACTAGGTGAGTCTCGATCACCCCGCCGGGTGATCTCCTACCACCATCACAGCACCACCGCTGCCGCCCTTGGCGGCTGAATCACCCTGTTCGCCATCGCGGCGATTGCGTACTCGTCCACACACCCACGCCTCAACACCACGGGCCTCCAGCGTTGCCAACACCGCATCGACGGAGATCTCGGGGACCACGGCCACCATGCCGATACCCATGTTGAAAGTGCGTTCCATCTCACGTTGAGCCACGCCACCCTCGCGTTGGATGAGTGCGAAGACCGACGGCGGCTGCCAGGTAGAACGATTGAGTTCACCGGCCAGGTTGTCCGGGAGTACTCGTGCGATGTTCGCGGCTATTCCTCCGCCGGTGATGTGGGAGAAAGCATGAACATCCGTTTCCTGCACGAGTGCCAGAACGTCGCGGGCGTAGATGCGTGTGGGTTCGAGCATTTCCTCCCCCACTGAACGACCAAGATCTTCGACGTGCCGATCCAGCCCCGTTGAGTTCGGAATCAACACCTGTCGCGCCAACGAGTAACCATTGGAATGCAGACCACTGGATGCCATCGCGATCAGAACATCACCGGTCCGCACGCGGTCCGGTCCGAGGAGTTTCTCAGCATCGACGATGCCGGTTCCCGCGGCCGCAAGGTCGTACTCATCGGCTTCCATGAGCCCTGGATGCTCGGCGGTTTCACCGCCTACCAATGCGCAACCCGCCTGCACGCACCCTTCAGAAATGCCGGACACGATCGCGGCGATGCGTGTGGGGTCCACCGAACCGGTCGCGATGTAGTCGGTGAGGAATAGCGGTTCGGCGCCACACACCACGAGATCATCAACCACCATCGCCACCAGATCGATGCCTACAGTGTGATGAACGTCCATCGCCCGAGCGACGGCGATCTTGGTGCCAACGCCGTCGGTACTGGTCGCGAGAATGGGCCGCGTCAGGTGGCGGTAGTCGGTCAGATCGAACAACCCTGCGAACCCGCCGAAACCTGCGACAACTCCCGGTCGGTTCGTGCGTTCGACGGATGCCCGCATCAACGCGACGGCGCGTTCACCCGCCTCCACATCCACACCGGAGTGGGCGTAACTTGCACCGGTCATCTATGCCCTCTCGAGGGCATCGCTGGCACCGCCGCCGGCCGAACGCTCCACCCGGCGCGCAATACCTTCGAGAACAGATTTACCGATCCGATCTTCTTCAGGCAACTCGACCGGATACACCCCGTCGAAGCATGCGCGGCAAAGATTGTCCTTGGGCTGATGCGTGGATTCAACAAGGGCGTCAAGTGTCACGTAGGCGAGCGAATCAGCACCGATCGATGCGCAAATCTCATCAACGGTCAGGCCATTAGCGATCAACTCCGCGCGGCTGGCGAAGTCGATTCCGTAGAAACACGGCCACTTGACCGGTGGACTCGAGATGCGTACGTGCACTTCAAGGGCGCCTGCCTCCCGAAGCATGCGCACCAAAGCCCGCTGGGTATTGCCGCGAACGATCGAATCATCGACCACGATCAGGCGCTGTCCGGCAATTACGTCCTTGAGCGGATTCAACTTCAATCGGATACCGAGTTGGCGGATGGTCTGCGACGGCTGAATGAACGTGCGGCCCACGTATGCGTTCTTCACCAATCCTTCGGCGAAGGGCACACCGGACTCCTGCGCGAAACCGATCGCCGCATACCGACCGGACTCGGGTACTGGGATAACAAGGTCCGCATCGACCGGATACTCCCGGGCCAATCGCCTGCCGACCTCCACGCGAGTTGCTTGCACGGTCCGACCAGCAATAGTGGTGTCCGGCCTGGCCAGGTACACGTACTCAAACAGGCAGCCCTTCGGGTCGGGCGTTGCGAACGTGTGCGACCGCAGACCATTCGCATCGATCACGATCAGTTCGCCAGGTTCCACCTCACGCACTACCGAAGCACCGACGATGTCGAGGGCGGCGGTTTCGCTGGCGATCACCCAGCCACGTTCGAGTCGGCCGAGAACCAGCGGGCGAATACCCTGCGGATCGCGAGCGGCGTAGAGGGCGTCGTCGTCCATGAAAACCAGCGAGAAGGCCCCGCGCACTTTGGGTAGTTCCTCCAGCGCAGCTTGCTCAAGTGGCAAGTCCGGATGCGACGCCAAGAGCCCGGAGATAACTTCAGTATCGGTGGTCGCGTGCAAACCAGCATTGATCGGCAGTTCCCCTGAACTCGCGGAAAGTTCGACAAGGCGCTCGGACAGATCCGCGGTGTTTGTGAGGTTTCCGTTGTGACCTAGGGCGAGGTTGCCCGTGGCCGTGGGGCGGAAGGTCGGTTGCGCGTTTTCCCACACACTCGATCCGGTTGTGGAGTAACGGGTGTGGCCGATCGCCACGTGTCCTTGCAACGACTCCAAACTGGCTTCGGTGAATACCTGCGAGACCAGGCCCATGTCCTTGTAGACCACGATGTGCGAGCCATCGCTCACCGCGATACCCGCAGACTCCTGACCGCGATGCTGCAGCGCATACAAACCGAAGTAGGTGAGCTTGGCAACTTCCTCACCGGGGGCCCAGACCCCGAAAACCCCGCACGCATCTTGGGGTCCTTGTTCCCCTGGAAGGACCTCGTGGGTTAAGAGCCCATCGCCGCGCGGCACGCGCTTCAGACTACGGGATCGGAGAGCAGCCGTCCGCCGCCGGTAACCACAACGCGCACAGCATCGCCCGGCGCCACACCAGAGCCCCCTGCCGCGCGGACTGCCACGATTGGCCCGTCGTCGAGTCGGACCGAGGTGAGGCTGTCGTGACCGTGGTAGCTGATCGCCTCGACCACACCCCGGGTGCCGCGGTGATGATCCGCGGGGACATCACCGACTGCTCGATCGGCAACCAGGACCAGTTGCTCTGGTCGGAGCACCACGCGGGTGCGCGGTGTGATGTCGACGGTTGTTGGCGCCTCGCCGGTCGAGTTGGATCGGCCCCAGGGCGGTCTGCACCGATGAATCATCGACCGAGTTCACCGGGAGCTCGACCAGATCGCCCACGAAGCGGGCAACTTCGAGGGTTGTTGGCTGCTCGTAGATAGACCAGGGGGCGCCGATCTGCTGAACCAGACCGTCGGCCATGACCGCCACCCGATCAGCAAGGGACAAGGCCTCTTCTTGATCGTGCGTGACCAAGATCGTGGTGGTTCCAACCTCGCGCAGCAACGTGCGAACCTGGGTGCGCACTTCCGAACGCAATGCCGCGTCCAACGATGAAAAAGGCTCATCGAGTAATAGCAACGAGGGTTCCGGGGCAAGTGCACGGGCAAGCGCTACCCGTTGTTGCTGGCCACCGGATAACTCATGCGGTCGGGCCTTGCCCAGCCCCTGAAGGTCCACCATCTCGAGCAACTGCTCAACGCGTGCCCGGGCGCTCTTCTTGTCCCGGGAAAGCCCGAACGCGATGTTTCCGGCAACGTCCAGGTGTGGGAACAGCGCACCTTCTTGCGGAACAACACCGATACGACGCTTTTCCGGGGGAACGAAGGTGTGCGGACCGGCTACCAGTTCCCCGGCAACGGTGATCGTCCCGGAGGTGGGTCGTAGATAACCGGCGATGGCGCGCAAGAGCGTGGTCTTTCCCGAGCCACTGGCTCCGAGAATGGCCAAGAACTCGCGGTCGATCACGTCCAAGGACACCCCGCGAACCACGGGCGGTCCGCCGTAACCGATCACCACATCGGCCAACGTCAAAGCGCTCACCGAGCACCTCCAACGTAAGCAGCCTCCTGCGCGCGCACAGCCTCATCGTGGTGTGTGTTACCTGCGATCCCCGCATCGGGGGTGCGTGACAACCAGCGGCCCATCAGCCACGCCGGCACCGAGGCGAGCAGGATCATCGCGAGGGCGTAAGGGGCAGCAGCACCGAACGCCTCGATCTCCGTGCGCGTCCACAATTCGGTTGCCAACGTGTCGAAGCCGGTGGGGCGCAGCATCAAGGTGGCAGGCAGTTCCTTCATGGCCGTGAGCAGAACGAGCAAAGCGCCCGCGGCTATTCCCGGCCAGGCCAGGCGACCGGTCACGGTGAACCAAGCGCGCAGCGGTCCCCTGCCCAAACTGCGAGCCGTGGACTCAAGCGCCGGTGGAACAGCAGCGATAGACGACCGACTCGCCCCGATCGCTTTGGGTAAGAACAGCACTGCGTAGGCGAAGGCCAAGGTGATGAGTGTCTGGTACGCCGCGGGCAGTACCGCCAAGGTCAAGAAGACCAGCGATAGACCCACCACCACTCCTGGCAGCGCATGTCCGAGAAATGCACCGCCTTCGATGCCTTTGACGAGCCGCGATGTGTAGCGCGCCGCGAGGATCGCTATCGGCAGTGCCAACGCCAGCGCGATTGCTGCACCGATCGCCGATGCGGAGATCGATCCGGCGATCGCGCCCAACATCTCCGAGATATCGAAGTCCGTTTGCCGGCTCTCCATGAGCCGTTGGGTGAGCGACCACGCCGGAACACCCAGGGCCACAAGACCCACCCCGATCAGCCAGGCAAGTCCGGCCACCGTGGCGCCGGGACTGAGTTGTTGCCGCGGCGCTGGTCTGGATACGCCCGAGCCAACCCGCCAGCGCTGCGCTCGACCGCGAACCCTTGCTTCGATAATCACCAAGATGAGCGCCAGCAGAACAAGGAGAAGTGACAGCACCGCGGCGCTGGTGCGGTCGAACGATGCGCGGTAAGCGGTGTAGATGACACGGGTAAACGCATCGACACGGAAGATCGCAACGGTTCCGAACTCACTGAGGGTGTAGAGCGCGGCAAGCAGCAGTCCTGCCGCCGCGGCTGGCCACACCATCGGAAGCGTCACGCGGCGGGCGGTGGCCCACGGTCCAAGACCCAGGGATCGAGCTGCCTCCTCTTGGCCAGCATCGATGGTGCGCAGCGCCGCAGTGAGGGGAATCGCGAGGTACGGAAAGGTTGCCAAGGACATCACGAAAATCGCGGCCCAGATTCCCGACATCCCGGGGAACTCAGCGATCCAGGCGTACGCCATGACGTAGGAGGGCACTGCGAGCGGGAGCGCTGCGGTGACCAGGAAGAAGGACCGACCAGGGATCGATGTTCGAGCCAGCAACCACGCTGTGGGCACGGCCAGGATCAGGCAGCCGATGATCACACCGACGACCAAGACAAGGCTGGTGATCGTCGTATCCAGTGTCCGCTCCCGCCACAGCGACGCGACGATCGAAGCCCAGCCCGCATCGAGGGTTCGCACGATCAGGTAGAGCAACGGAATGGACGTGACAACGACGGCAACCGCCGCCGCTCCGATGAGGAGCGACGGCGGCCGCTGTTTGCGTGTTAGCCGCTCGCGCAGGGCATGCCTCCTACGTCAGGCCCACATCTTGCAACATCTGCAAGGTGCCAGGTAGGTCTTCGAGTTCAGCCAGCGGAATGTCCGGACCCTGGACGTCGTCGATCGGAGGAACGCCGGCTGGGCCAGCAACTCCGGGGGTGAGTGGGTATTCGAAGGTGTTCTCTACGAACCACTGTTGAATATCGTCGGAAAGCATCCAGGTTAAAAGTGCACCCGCTCCGGCTTGATTGTCCGATGGCGCAATCACGCACGCACCGGCCACATTGACCAACGTGCCTGGGTCTCCTGCGGCCGTGTACGCCAGTTGAACGTTCATTGCGTCGTCGCCTACTTCACTGGCCTTTTGATGCCAGTAGTAATGGTTGATTAAGCCGAGCTGCACTTGACCAGCGTCGACTGCGTCGCGGATCAGACCGTTCTTCTCGAACAACTGAGCGTCGTTATCGATCATGCCTTGCAACCACTCTCGGGTTGCGTCATCACCAGCAGCTACGCGCATCGCGGTTACGAAGGCTTGGAACGAACCATTCGTGGGTGCGAAGGCGACCTGTCCCTTCCACTTCGGATCGGTCAATTCGAATACCGATGTGGGAACTTCGTCGGCACTCACCTGCGAGGAGTCGTAGGCGATCACGCGCGCACGCCCGGTCACACCTGTCCAGGTGTTGTCGACCGAGCGATACATCGCCGGCACCGTCTCGGTGATCCCGGCAGGTAGCACCGCGCACTGTCCAGCGGCATCGAGCGCGCCCAGCGCTCCGGCATCCTGACCGAAGTACAGGTCAGCCGGCGATGCACTTCCTTCTTCGATGATCTGGGCCGCGAGTTCGGCGGTATCGCCGTACCGCACTTCCACCGGTATCCCGGTCTCGGCGGTGAACTCCTTGAACAGCGGGCCCACCAACTCCTCGTTGCGCCCGGAGTAAACGACGATCGCGTCGCCGGAGGGTTCGGATGCTGCCTCGGTGGCGTTAGCGCCTTGCGTGGCCTCCTCGGACGTGCCACTGCTGCAGGCGCTCACGAAAAGCATGCTGGCCGCTGCCACCGCGAGCGCGGCGCGGCCCATCGATGATCTCCTCATTCCCAGCCTCTTATCAGGGGCGACTTCCCGGTGCGCCCTCAGGTAAGGCTGACCTTAGTTAGGTGAGGCTAAGTTCGTCAAATCAGGGGTAGCTGGCCCGAGAGGTCCGAGCGCTCACCGCTCGCCCGAAGCACGCCGGTTGTCCTGGCTTCATCCCAGGTGAGTTCCCCCAGGGCCAGCGCCAGCCAGGTGGCCGGATCGGTCTCCACAACCGCGGGCGGGGTGCCGCGCCGGTGTCTGCCGCCCTCCACCACCTGAACGGCCGCCAAGGGCGGGATCCGGACCTCCACGCTGCGCCCGGGGGCGCGTTCCACCAAAGCAGCAAGCGAGGCTTTCACAGCTGCCCGCTGTTCTTCTCGCGGTGGATCCTCACCCGATCGGAGTTGGGCAAGCACGACCCTCGCCTGCTCGACCCACGTGTGGTCGGTCACTGGAAGAGCGCAGGCAGCGTTGCATCGTGTGCTTCGCGCAGTTGATCCAGCGACACGGTGAAGTACTCGCCGAACTGCAGCACCTGGGTCCCTTCGGGGAAACCAGCATCGATAGCCAATTCGGAATCCACCACTCCCACGCGATGGGCTGCAACGCCGCGTGCGGCGCACATCTCGGTGAACCGCATCTCCTCACTTCGCGGAACAACCACTACCGCCCGACCAGCAGACTCGGCGAACAGTTGCACGAACGGATCGATGTCGTCCGGCAACCACAAGCGAGCGCCCACGCCCGACCGAAGCGCCATCTCGACGATCGCCTGGGCGAAACCACCATCGGAAACATCGTGCGCTGCCGTGAGCATTCCGTCGCGCGAACCAGCGACCAGAATCTCACCAAGAATGCGTTCGCGCTGCAGGTCAACGCGCGGGGAAGCCCGCCGAGGTGGCCATTCACATGCGCCCATTCGCTCCCACCGAACTCATCGCGCGTATCACCGAGCAGATAAATCAATTCCCCGTCCGGTCCCCACTTCATCGGAGTGCGGCGATTAACGTCATCGATCACGCCGAGCACGCCAACCACCGGGTGTGGGCAGGATCGCGGTCTCACCGGTTTGGTTATAGAACGAGACGTTGCCGCCGGTCACCGGAGTGCCAAGTTCTTGGCAACCATCGGCAAGTCCGCGAACTGCTTCGGAGAACTGCCACATCACCTCCGGGTCTTCCGGTGAGCCGAAGTTCAAGCAGTTCGTGACTGCAAGCGGGACAGCACCGGTTGCGCACACATTGCGATACGACTCCGCTAGCGCCAACTTCGCACCCGTGTACGGATCGAGTTTGGTGAAGCGACCATTGCAGTCGGTGGAGATGGCAACACCGCGACCGGTGTTCTCATCGATGCGGACCATCCCGGAGTCCTCCGGTTGCGCAAGCACCGTGTTGCCCAGCACGTATCGGTCGTACTGATCGGTCACCCAGGACTTGCCCGCCAGGTTCGGGGAGGCAACTCAATTGCAGGAGAGTCTCTTTGAACTCCTCCGGGCCCGGACGCTGAAGCCGATCAGCGGAGTCTGCCTGCAAGGCGTCCTGCCAACTCGGCCGGTGATACGGGCGCTCGTAGACCGGGCCTTCGTGGGCAACGGTGCGCGGCGGCACATCGACGATGCGCTCGCCGTGCCAGTCCACGGTGAGTCGACCGGAAGCGTTCACCTCACCGATCACCACGGCCTCGACGTCCCACTTCTTGCAGTGCTCCATGAATGCATCGATCTTCTTTGGGCGAACGATCGCGCACATGCGCTCCTGCGATTCGCTCATCAAGATCTCTTCGGGGCTGAGCGTGGGATCGCGCAGCAAAACCCGGTCCAGCCACACGTGCATTCCGCCTTCGCCATTCGAGGCGAGTTCACTCGTGGCGCAGGAGATCCCCGCACCGCCCAGGTCCTGGATTCCTTCGACCAAACCCGAGCGCAGCACTTCCAGGGTTGATTCGATCAGCAGTTTCTCCATGAACGGATCGCCCACCTGAACGCTCGGGCGCTTGGCCGGGCCTTCGTCGTCGAAAGTTTCCGAGGCCAAGACCGACACGCCACCGATGCCATCACCACCGGTGCGCGCTCCATAAAGAACCACCAGGTTGCCCACACCCTTCGCACTCGCCAGGTGGATGTCCTTGTGCTTCATCGCACCCACACACAGTGCGTTCACGAGAGGATTTCCTGCGTAGGACTGATCGAAGACGATTTCTCCGCCGATGTTCGGTAGGCCGAGGCAGTTGCCGTAACCGCCGATACCTGCGACTACTCCGGGCAGCACCCGCTTGGTGTCCTCGGCATCGGCCGGGCCGAAGCGCAGCGGATCCATCACTGCAAGGGGCCGCGCACCCATGGACAGGATGTCGCGCACGATGCCGCCCACACCGGTGGCCGCACCCTGGTACGGCTCTACGTACGAGGGATGGTTGTGGCTTTCCACCTTGAAAGTGACCGCCCAACCATCACCGATGTCCACCACACCGGCGTTCTCACCGATACCGACCAGAAGCGCGTCGGTTTCCGGCTTCTTGTCACCGAACTGACGCAAGTGCACCTTCGATGACTTGTACGAGCAGTGCTCACTCCACATCACCGAATACATCGCAAGCTCGCTGCTGGTGGGCCGGCGCCCGAGGATGTCGCGAATGCGCTGGTACTCATCGGGTTTCAGGCCCAACTCACCGAACGGCTGCTCCGCATCCGGTGTTTCCTCTGCGCGATCAACTGTGTCGATCATCGCCGTGCTCCGGACAACAACGACGTCAGCACCGAGGCGAAGAAGAACACGCCATCGGTACTGGGTCCCGTCAGATCCTCAATTGCGTGCTCGGGGTGCGGCATCAGCCCCACCACATTGCCGCGCTCATTGCAGATGCCGGCGATATCGCGGTAACTGCCATTGGGATTGACGTCGAGGTAGCGAGCGATCACCCGGCCATCGCCTTCGAGCCGATCCAGCGTCGCTTCATCAGCAACGTAACCGCCTTCGCCGTTCTTCAGCGGAATCACGATCTCCTGCCCGGGAGCAAAGTCGCGCGTCCAATCAGACGAGGTGTTTTCGATGCGGAGCTTTTGATCACGGCAGATGAAGTGAAGGTGATCGTTGCGCGTCAACGCACCGGGCAACAAATGCGTCTCGCACAAAATCTGAAAGCCGTTGCAAATTCCCAGCACCGGCATGCCGCCATTGGCCGCTTCAATCACCTTCGTCATCACCGGTGCAAAACGCGCAATCGCTCCGCAGCGCAGGTAATCGCCGTAGGAGAAGCCTCCCGGCAGCACCACCGCATCGACCTTCTTCAGATCATCATCGCCGTGCCACAGCGCAATGGGCTTCCCGCCGGCAACGCTCACCGCACGCGCAGCGTCGGCGTCGTCGAGCGAACCTGGGAACGTGACGATCCCGATCCGAGCGCTCACGCGCCCACCTCGTCGTCGTTAACAACAGTCATTCGGTAGTCCTCGATCACCGGATTGCTGAGCAACTCACTTGCCAACTGCTCGAGCTTCGCGCGCCGCGCGTCATCGAGCTCACCGTCGATGTCGATCACGAACTGCTTGCCCTGACGAACATCGGTGACTCCGGACAGACCCAACCGACCGAGCGCACCCTGCACGGCGCGACCCTGCGGGTCCAAGATCTCCGGCTTGAGCATGACGTCGACTATGACGCGAGCCACGAGCACTCCATCCCTCGTAAGAGAAAACGAATGGGGAAGAACGCCAGCCTAGCCCTGCGGCAGCAACTCGAACCAACCACCATTCATGGGGCGAATCACCGAAAAGTGGCGGCGGTCGTAGGTGCCAATTCGACGGGTCTCGTAGCGTTCTGCCAGCACCACCAAGGACGCGTCGGTTAACCCAATTTGTTGATCGGGGTAGCGGGCCATCACCTCGGAACATGCGATCACGTCGGCTGGTGTCAGTACTGGCAATTCGAAACCACCTCCAGTGAGTTCCTCCAGCACACGGACCTGGTAGGCCCCTCCGAAGTGCTTGCCGATGAAGTGGTCGAGCTCGGCGAGGACAAAGGGGCTGACGACGATTCCGTCGCGCTCAGCCTGAAGAAGCTTCGCGCACTCGTGATGAGCCTGATCTGGGGCGTCAAAGTATGCGTACAGAACTCCGGTGTCGACGATGATCAATCTTCCCCGAATCCCTCCATGTGCTCATGGAGATTTCGTCCGCTCACCCCCTCAGGTGGGGCCTCAGTGATGATTCCCGCACCTGTGAGCCTGCGGGTCAACTCCTTATCCACAGCCCGGCGGATGATCTCCGCCTCGCTGAGCCCGCGCCGCTCCGCTTCGGCGGTCAGCCGGGCCTTCATTTCCTCGGGCAGGTACACAGTTGTTCGGTGCATGCCATATATAGTGCCATACGTGGGCTCCCGTGCATACGACCTCTTTTGGGGCACCGGCCTGCGCGCCACCACCATCGCGCACCGCGTCCTGGACAAGGTCTCCGGCGGCCGACTCATGCGCCGCTTCCCCGGGGGATCGCAGGTTGTGTGGATCACCACCCTTGGCCGTAAATCCGGTGAATGGCGGCGCACTCCGCTTCTCGGGGTGCCGGTCAACACCGAGAACCTCCACGGCTGGGGGATCGCCGGCTCGAACGCGGGGCAAGAGAAGGTGCCCGGTTGGGTCTTCAATGTGCGCGCGAATTCAGCCGGACAGATCCAAATCGACGACGACGTCTTTGAGTGCACGTTCACCGAAGTGGACGGCGACATCGCGCGGGACATCTACGAACGGTTAGGCAACTCGTGGTCGTCCTATCGGATGTACGAGCGCAACATCAAGCGATCGATTCCGATTTTCGTTGCCGCTATTTCAAGCGCTCAGACGGATACAGGCGAGCCTTCGTAGGTTCCGGTCACGCCCAGCACCTGGAAACGGGTGAACATCTCCTCGGCGTACCAATTGAGTTCGTGCGTGCGACGCACAACCTCGGCGTGCGCGGGCCGGCGGTAGGCGAAATCCGAGATCGCCTTCGCATCGCGCCAGATACTGAAGCGTTCCCTGCAGTCCCACCGGCGCTTCCCCGATGCCGAGGGTGAACACAACGCCTGGGTCTTCATGCAGGTCGAGCGACACCGGCGGCACCGCGGACCAGAACTTCGTCCACATCTGCGGCTTGATGCGTGCGCGGGTGATCGCGGCGATCGGTCCGGGGGCAGCCTTGGTATCGGGAACCGCGAAGGGTTCCTGACCGGACCACTTGCCACGGCTCACCAGCGGTTGCATGGTGACGGTCAGGTGTTCATTCGCGCTTCGGTTCCAGGCACGCGCAACTCGCGATTCATCAAATGCACGTGCATGGTCGTCATCGACCCAGGTGGTCAGCAGCGCCCAATGCTGGGCGTCGGCATCGCGCATCGTGAAGGTCTCCCGGAACCAGTGCCCCATGAGTTTCGCGAACTGCAAGCCCGGAAGGCTCTTCACAGCGCGGCGTTGGCTGCCCATCCGCAGAAAACTGCGCGCGACGTCCAGGCCCGAGACACCCCACACGTCGAGAGCGGACGATGGGCGGGTTACTCACCGCTCCAGCGTATGCGCGCGCCACGCGGAAGACACCATGTCCTCCAGGCCACGGGACGAACTCCAGTCCAGCCGCTCACGGATCGCATCCGTTGCCGCAAACGTGGCCGGCGGATCGCCGGGGCGCCGCGGTGCAACCTCGGCATTGACGTCGGTTCCGATCACGCCGCTGATCACGTCCATGACCTCGCGCACCGAACTGCCCTGGCCGCGCCCCACGTTGAACACGTCCGCTGCTTGGCCGTCTTCGCACAATCGCGCTGCAGCCACGTGCGCTTCGGCGAGATCGACTACGTGGATGTAGTCGCGGATGCAGGTGCCATCGGGTGTGGGGTAGTCATCGCCGAAGATCTGCGGGCGGCGGCCTTCGTCGAGTGCCGCGAACACCATCGGAATGAGGTTGTTCACGCTGTTGTCGCCAAGATCATCGCTGCCGGCGCCGGCAACGTTGAAGTAGCGCAGCGCAACCCAGGACAGATCCCAGGCGGCACCGCAGTCGCGCGCAAGCCACTCGCCTACCACTTTGGTTTCCCCGTACGGGTTCTCCGGAACCAGTGGTGCGTCCTCGCGGACCGGGTTTTCAGCAGGTGTTCCGTACACCGCCGCCGACGACGAATACACGAGGTTGCGCACGCCCTCGGCTTTCATTACTTCGAGCAGATCGATCATCCCGCCCACGTTCTCGGTGAAGTACTCCAGCGGCTTTTCCACCGATTCACCCGCCGCCTTGAGTGCAGCGAGGTGGATGACGCCGGTAACGCCGTGCTCGCGGATGGCGGTTGCTAGCGCAGCACGGTCTTGGATGCGCGCGCGAACGTGCGGCACGCCTTCGGGAACTCGATGCGCAAGGCCGTGGGAGAGGTCATCGATCACCACCGGCTGCATGCCGGCGGCTTGCAGCGCCCGGATCACGTGGGCTCCGATGTAACCGGCTCCCCCGGTGACCAACCACGTGCTCATGCGAACCGATCTCCGGTGAGGCGTTCGTACGCCTCGATGTACTTCGCGCGCGTCTGCTCGACGATGCGCTCGGGCAAGGGCGGCGGTGGATCACCGGAGTCTTTGTCCCAACCCGATTCCGGCGAGGTCAACCAATCGCGCACGAACTGCTTGTCGAAGGACGGCTGCGCGTGGCCCGGCTCCCATTGATCGGCGGGCCAGTAGCGCGAGGAATCAGGGGTCAGTGCTTCGTCGGCGAGCACGTACTCACCGGTGTACTTGCCACGCAATCCCAGACCGATCTCGAACTTGGTGTCCGCAAGGATCAGCCCCCGGTCTTGGGCGATGGCTTCTGCCCGTTCGTACAACGCCAGCGAGATCCGCCGCAGCTGCTGGGCTTCCTCTTGACCGACGATCGTCATCGCTTCATCGAAGGTGATGTTCTCGTCGTGATCACCGAGCGCTGCCTTGGTTGCCGGGAGTGAAGATCACCTTGGGTAGTCGCGAACCGTCCTTCAGTCCCGGCGGTAAGCCGTTACCGCAGATCTTCTGCGTGCGTTGATAGTCCTTCAGACCTGAACCTGCGAGGTAACCGCGGACCACGCACTCGATCGGGAACATCTCGAGCTTCTCGCAGACCATCGCTCGATCGCTCACCTGCGCAGGCGGGTTAGCACGGCTCACGTGGCTGGGGACGATGTCCGAGACCTGCTCGAACCACCACAAGGACAGCTGCGTGAGCACCTTGCCCTTGTCCGGGATCAATGTCGGCAGCACCCAGTCGTACGCAGAGATGCGATCGCTCGCGACGAACAGGAGTCGATCGTCCGGCGTGCGATACAGGTCGCGGACCTTGCCGCTGTACACGTGCTCGTACTCCGGCGGCAGGCCGTAGTCCTGCGCGGCAATGCTCGTCACAGGATGTCTCCGGCTTGGTAGCCGGCGGCATCGGGATACCTCTCGGTGATCTTCTCGATCCGATCGGCCACCGCGCGGACCTGCGCACTCGCGGCGCCGGTGAACTCCAGCGGATCGGAGAGCGCCGTGCGGATCACTTCCTCGCTCAACCCGATGCGATCATCGGCGGCGAGTAACGCGAGCAGATCCACCTGCTGGCCCTCGCGCATTGCCAGAGCAGCTGCCACCGCGTGCTCCTTGATCGCTTCGTGCGCACTCTCGCGGCCCTTGCCCGCGCGCACCGCGGCCATCAACACCTTGGTGGTGGCCAGGAACGGCAGGTACCGCTGGAGTTCGGCGTCGATCACTGCGTCAAAGGCGCCGAAGCCGTCGAGGACGGTCAGGAATGTCTCGAGTAGACCGTCGATTGTGTAGCACGCATCGGGCAGTGCCACGCGGCGCACTACCGAGCACGAGACATCGCCTTCGTTCCACTGCTGACCTGCAAGGTCCGCAGTCATCGTCGCGTAGCCGCGCAGCAACACATGCATCCCGTTGATGCGCTCGCACGAGCGTGCGTTCATCTTGTGCGGCATCGCCGAGGAGCCGACTTGTCCTGGGCGGAAGCCTTCGGTGGCAAGTTCATGTCCTGCCATCAGCCGGATCGTGGTCGCGAGGTTCGAGGGTGCCGACGCGAGTTGCACGAGCGTGGAGAGGGCGTCGTAATCCAAAGACCGCGGATACACCTGACCCACACTCGTCAGCACGTAATCGAAACCGAGATGCTCAGCCACATTCCGTTCGAGTGTTGCCAACTTCGCGTTGTCGCCATCGAGGAGATCGAGCATGTCCTGCGCGGTTCCCACCGGACCTTTGATTCCGCGAAGCGGGTAACGCGCGATGAGTTCCTCAAGGCGCGTGAAGGCCTGCAGCATTTCATCAGCCACTGTGGCGAAGCGCTTACCGAGTGTGGTCACCTGCGCCGCGACATTGTGCGAGCGTCCGGCCATCGCAGTCTCGGAATAGGCAACAGCAAGACCGGACAAACGATCGAGAGCCGCAACGGTCTTATCCCGCACCAACTGCAAAGACATGAGCAGTTGCATCTGCTCGACGTTCTCGGTCAGGTCCCGGGACGTCATGCCCACGTGAATCGACTCATGTCCCGCAAGTGCGTTGAACTCCTCGATGCGCGCCTTGACGTCGTGCTTGGTGACGCGCTCGCGCTCGGCGATGGAGGCGAGATCTACGTCAGTGACGTTCGCTTCGTAATCGGCGATCACCGATTCGGCGATGTCCAGGCCTGCCGCGGCCTGGGCGCGCATCACCGCAATCCATAGCCGTCGTTCGGCGATGATCTTGGCCTCGGGTTCCCAGATGCCACGCATGGCCGCAGACGCATAGCGCTCGGCGAGCACGTTAGGAACGCTCACTCACCTATCCTTCCACGTTGCTAATGGGAGGCGTTGCTACCGGGAGGAGTTCGCGGCAGCGACCTGCGCGATATCGCGCCGATGGTGCGATCCCTCGAGGGTGATGAGGTCCACCGCCGCGTAGGCGCGCTCTCGAGCCTCGTGCAAGTTGGCCCCCATCGCCGTGACCGACAGAACACGGCCACCGCTGGCGGCGATCGCGCCGTCGTCGGCAACTGTGGTGCCCGCGTGCAGGACATCCACGCCGGCAGCTTCGCCGGCCGCCTCGAGCCCGGCGATCACATCACCGGTCCGCGGACTTTGCGGGTATCCCTGGGCGGCGATCACCACCGTCACCGCAAAATCCGATGACCAGACCGGGGCCGGGTGGGTGTCCAAGGTGCCGTTCGCCGCGGCCATCATCAACCCGCCGAGGCCCGATTGCAGCTGCGCCAACACAACTTGAGTTTCCGGATCACCGAAGCGCGCGTTGAACTCGACCACGCGGATACCTCGCAGATGTCATGGCCAGTCCGGCATAGAGCAGTCCACTGAACGGGGTTCCGCGGGCAGCCATCGCATCGATCATCGGTTGCAGCACCCGCTGCGTCACTTCTTCAACTAGATCGCTCGGTGCCCACGGGAGTGGTGAGTACGCGCCCATGCCGCCGGTATTCGGACCCTCGTCCTCGTCGTACGCGCGCTTGAAATCCTGCGCGGGCTGCAAGGGAACAACAGTGCTGCCATCGGTGATCGCGAACAGCGAGACCTCCGGGCCGTCGAGGAACTCCTCGACCACGATCGAACTGCCACCTGCCAAGCACGCACGCGCGTGCGCAAGCGCTGCTTCGCGATCCTCGGTGACAATCACACCTTTACCTGCAGCGAGACCGTCGTCTTTCACCACGTACGGCGTCCCGGGGTGGGTGATGGTGTCGAGTGCTTCCTCGACCTGCGCATCGTTACTACACACTCGCGCCATGGCGGTCGGCACACCAGCCTCGGCCATCACTTCCTTGGCGAATGCCTTACTACCCTCGAGGCGAGCCGCCGAAGCCGACGGACCGAAACACGCAATGCCCGCTGCGCGCACCGCATCTGCAGCACCAGCCACCAGCGGTGCTTCCGGCCCGATCACCACCAGATCGGCAGCGGTCTGCTTCGCCAGTTCGGTTATCGCGTCATTGTCCAAGATGTCCAGCGGATGGACCGTGACGTCCTGCGCGATACCCGCATTCCCCGGTGCGCATTCGACGGACGAGACTTGGTCATCGCGCAACAGCGCCCGAACGATCGCGTGCTCGCGCGCCCCCGAGCCAATAACAAGAACCTTCATGGCGAAACCCTCACGGGCAGGAACCTACCTCCCCGCTGCGGTGTCAGTTGTGGCCCCGAAATTTCAATTTCCGCGGCCACAACTGACACCACATCGGGGGGTCGTCTAGTCCGCGGTGGCGTAGGTGATGCGCACCGTGGTCAACGGCTTACCCTTCGAGGACACGATCAACGCCGGTGTCTTGTCCGCGCTGCGCAGCTGATCTTCGGTGCGGATCGTCACCGAATACGTCCCCTGCACACCACTCTCAGATAGGTAGTCCCGCAGCTCCCGGCCCCGACGAGCCGCCAGTCGCAAGTCAGACTCCAGGTCATCCAAACTCACCGACACCGCGGTGATCTCCACCCGCACGTCCTGACGCACCTTCGGCAAGTCAGAAATCATGGTGCGTAGCTTGCGTTGCCCGTTCACCGACATCTGCGCCGCGCGACCCTTGAAGAACGCCGCCTTCGTGAGACTGCCCATCCTCACAGACGGCTCAACAGTGAGCGCCATATTGACCGAACGCATCGAGTTCCGCGGCGACAAACCATTGATCTGCAACACGTAATCACCCGCCGGGACGGACTGCGGAACAATCACCCGAATATCGAACGTGCCATCCTCGGTCACCTCCACCTCACCGAGATAGATCACCTGCCCCGAACGCGGCTGCAACAACCGCGACGTGCGCACCGTTGGTGCCTGAAGAATCAAATACGCCTTCACCGCGCTCGCCACCTGATACCCATCACCGGTGACATTCAGCCACGACCCCGGCGACGAGCTCAGACCCTGGCTCGGCCCCGACAACGCATCCGAGCTGACCGTCGGCTGCGGCTGGAACTCCAACGAGAAATCAGGCCCCCGAACCTCCCACGTCGGCGCACCACCAGCCCCCGTCAACGGCGTAATCGACACATCCACCAACACCCCATCAACCAACACCGCACCCTCACCCACCTGAAGCTCCACCGGCGGATCCACCACCGACACCACAGGAGCAGGCGCCGAAGCACTAGGTGCTTCGGTCTCCACCGGAGCCGGTGTCGGGGTCGGGGTGGGTGTCGGTGTCGGGGTGGGTGTCGGGCCTGAACCCGTACCTGAGCCGGCCAAGTTCACGGTCTGCATTCCATCGGATGTTGCGATGGACAAAGTCGCGGATCTGGCGCCGGCTGCCTGCGGATCGAAGGCAACTTCGATCGTGCACGACGCGAAGGCCGTGATGCTCCCGCCATCGGTGCACGTCCCGCCACTTACGGAGAAATCACCGACGTCTGTCCCCGTGATGGTGATGCCTGGTGAACTAACGCTCACGTTCGCAGCACCGGAGTTCGTCACCGCGAGTGTTCTCGTCGTCTCGGAACCAGAGCCCACGGCTCGAGTACCGAAGGACAGACTGGACGCGCTGGTTCCGAGATCAGCTACGGCCGTCCACTGCGCATACAACGTCATATCTGCAGTGATGGCTGGGGTGGCTCCAATTGAGTAGGCAGTTCCGACGCCGACTGCGGAGGTGTTCCAGCCGGAGAATTCATACCCATTCCGGGCTAAGGTGCCGGCACTCTTGATGGTGACTGGATCGTTGTAGTCGTACGCAGTCGCATCTGTTGGCGCCGATCCCGATGTTGCACCATTGGCGTTGTAGGTAACCGAGTATGTGGTAGCCGAGGTGTAGGTGAAGGCGTCTGTACTCCGCACCGCCTGCCCGTCTAGGTTGAAGACGATCACATCGACGGATCCGGGGTCACCAGCCGGAGTTGTGATCGTCAGTGCGGTCGCGGTGAAGCCGGTGACGGTTGCGGCAACGCCACCCACCGAGACGGTCGGGCCGCTTCCGACCGTCGAGAAGTTCGTGCCAGTGATCGTCAACGTTGTTCCCCCGACGGCGTCGCCGGATGTCGGAGAGACACCGGAAATCGTGGGAGAAGGCGCGTCGATCAGTGGCATTGTGAACTCGATAGTTGACCCAACGTCGGCACCTGCGCTGTTGGTTGCCGTGACGTTGAAGTAGTACGTGGCTCCCTGGGTCAGACCTGTGACTTCCTTGGAGACAGCCCCAGTCTCGTGGCTTGCCGATAACGGTGATTGATCGGCCGCAACCGACGTACAGCCGACCAGGGTGGGTGTCGTTCCCCAGCAGAAGGACACATTCGTGCTCAGTCCACCGGGGTCGATTGATCCGGTGAGGATCGCCTGACCGGCCTTGTCACGGAAGATCGCCGAAACGGTGCTCGCGTCCGGGGCGCTCGTCGTGGTGAAGCTCACGATGTTGCCGGCATCAGATCCCGTGGAGTTAATGGCTTGGACACGCGCGTAATAGGTCGTCCCGCCTGTCAGTCCTGTCAGCGTCAAACTCACCGACTCACTACTCGGACCAGCGGCAAGGGGCGACTGATCCGCGGCAATATCGGTGCATCCGGTGAGATCTGATGCGGTGCCGAAACAGAAGGTGGCCGAGGTGACGAGGTTCCCGGGATCAACAGTGCCGTTCAGCACTACCGACGTGGTCGCCACCGACGTTGCCGCCGTCGTGATCGCATCAGGGGAATCGACAACGCTGATGGAGAAAACCTTCGTTGCCGTCTGACTGGTGGCATCAGTCACTTCGATTGTGAAGGACGATCCCCCGTCAAAGAGCGGTGTTCCCGAGATGGCCCCCGTTGTCGAATTCAGCGACAAGCCTGACGGCAGCGATCCGGCCACCACGCTCCACGTGTAGGGAGCCGTACCGCCGTCTGCCGCCAGCGTCTTGGAGTACACCGTTGCGACCGTTCCCGTGGTGAGAGATCCGGTAGTGGTGGTCAGCACCAGTGGGCGAGCAGATGTTGTGAAAGAGCCAATCGAACTGCTAGCGCTGCCGTTTGAATTCGTTGCCGTGACGCGCACGTAGTAGGTGGTGGATGGACTCAGCGCAGTCAGATCAGCGGACACATCAACTGACGTGCTCACCGCCACCAAAGGAGACTCAGCGGCGGTGACCGTGGTGCAACCCGTAAGGGCCGCAGCGGTTCCGTAACAGAACTGAACTGTGGTGCTCAACCCCTTGGGGTCAACGGATGCATTCAACCGGGCATCGGTTGACGTCACATCACTCGTAGTCCCCAGCGCTAGTGACGGCACGTCCAACGTAGTGAAGGACACGATCGATCCGCTCGCCGATCCATCCGCATTGGTTGCGCTGACCCGTGCGTAATACCGAACACCAGGCGTCAGGCTGGAAAGGGAGACGGAAACCGAGGCATCCGAGGTTCCAGAAACCGGAGACTGAATCGCGGAAGTGCTCGTGCATCCCGTCAGATCAGCTGCTGTGCCGTAGCAGAAGTCGACGGTCGTCGACTGATTTCCCGGATTCACAAGGCCATTGACAGTTGCAGTTGTAGTGGAGACGCTGCTGGGCGCCTGGGTAGTTGAGACCGGCGCTCCTGTCGTGGTGAAGGAAGCAACGCTTCCGTAGGTGGTGGTGAAGGAATTCTCCGCCACGACTTGCCAGTAGTAGGTGGTCCTGTTGGTCAGACCGGTAAGCGTGAGCGCCGTCAAGCCGGTTGCGCTGCTACCTGTAAGAGGATTGGCGCCACTGGCGTTCGCGAACTGTGAGGTTTGGGTGCATCCCTGTAAAGCACCACCGCTAGTTGCTGACGTCGTTCCATAACAGATCAAAGCTGTTGTCGATGCCCCGTTGGGGTTGACGTCGGCCGTGATACTCGCTGACGTGGCTGAAACGGATGACGTCGACTCATTCGTGATAGTTGCCGAGAAGGCCGATCCCGCATCGGGGCAGCTGGCGCCATCATTGGAAGGCGACAACGTGGTTCCGCCGAAGGTCGGGGGAGAACCCATGCTCACCACTTCAGGGTTCGACTCCGACAGTTCGGCGGATTCAATTTTGTAGACACTTCCACCGTTGACGTGGAAGTACACGTTGCCGAGCGCGTCAGCGTAGGCAGCCCCCGTACCTCCGCTGGCCATCGCCCCCGACGTTGTCTTGTTGACTACGACTTGCGTTGTCAGATTGACGATCGAAAGAGTCATTGGAGTGCTGGCTGTGTTGGGTGATAGACCGTACGCAGTGTTACCAAGAACAGTGAAATCTGCTGCGCCACCGCCGAACGTGTCACCGGTCAGAGTGAAATTCGTAACGACAGGGTTGTCAGGATCGGAGACATCAACACTCTTCCACGAGTTGCTGCCATTGGAACCCATCAGAAGTCGATCGGGTCCCCAAAAGTCTCCACTATTGAAGTTGGTCCCTAGAGAGCCGAGTGTCTCGTAGGTGCCTGTGCTATCGAGCCGGAACAACCTCTTATCGCTGGTGTTGTTTCCGTAAATGAGATCGTCTGCTGTGTTGTATCCCATAGCGTTCCAACCACCCGAAGTGTCGGGACCCACGGCGCTGTACGTGTTTGTTACCGGGTCGTAGACGTACAACTTTGGGCCAGGAGCCGCAGACTGATAGAGCTTGGGCTGGCAGGTGAACGGCACAGGTCCCGTCGCGACCTGGACGATTCCGGCGCCGCACGTCTTGTCGCTTGCCTCGTCGCAGGTGTCGCCGGGGAATGCCCGCAGGTACTTGCCCGTGAGTTCTGCGGCTAGCTCGTCCGGTGTCTGGCCTGGTTGTTGCGCGGCGATGAGGGCGAGTGCTGCGGAGGTGTGGGCGGCGGCGATGGAGGTGCCTTCGCGTGCAGTGCGTGGCGTGGCTCCGGGTGCGGAAGCATCCACGAGCGTGCCGTAGTTGGAATAGCTGGCGCGTTTACCTTCGGCGTTGGTGGCGCCGACGGTGATCACGTTCGCGCAGTTCCCAGGCGCGTAGCCGCTGGCATCGGCGTTGTTGTTACCAGCGGAGGCGACAACAACGGACCCGCGGGTCACGGCGTCATTGATCGCGGTTTGCAGGGTGTTCGGGCAGGCCGCCTGCAACGAGAAGCTCAAGTTGATGACCTTGCTGGGTGTCGCGTTCGCTGGTGCCCCTTCGACGGTGCCGCCGCTGGCCCAGGTGATACCCGCGGCCACATCGCTAAGCAGGCCACCACGCCACGACAGTGCCCGGACGGGTTGGATTTTCGCGCCGGGCACTACGTCGGCGATCACCCCGGCGGTATGGGTGCCGTGCCACGTGGAATCACGGATCGGTGCAACACCGCGCCAGTCGCCTGGATCGGTGGGGTCCGCATCGCGACCCAAGCCCCCGTAGGTGGCTTCATCGGTGTAGTCCCCATCGAAGGGGACCGGTTGGCCGCCTTCGATGCGTGGCGCGGCCAGGACTTCTGGGTTGGACACGAAGTCAAAGCCCGCCACCAGGCGGCCATCGAGGTCTGGGTGGGCGGTGATGCCGGTGTCGATCACCGCGACCGTTACGCCCGCGCCAGCATCGGGGTCGGTGACTTTCCCGACGCCGTACTCCCCGGTGATGTTCCAACCCGCTGTGGCGCTGGCGACCGCGTCAGCGTCCGCAGCAGATGTCGCCGCCGGTAGGACAACCAGGTCTGGTTCGGCCCACTGCACTTCCGGTTGCGCTTCAATCGTGCGCGCGATCGCCTCGGCTTCGGCCACATCCACCGCCTCGGACAACGCGACCTTGTCCACCCCTTCGAGTGCTTGGCCATCATCGGTGACCGCGAGGCCATCAACGTTGCTCGCCGACTGCGACGCCGGAGCAGACTTCGCGGCGTCATCGCGCTTCAGCAGCACACCACCGATCTCCCCCTCCACACCCGTGGTCGGGGAAAAGATGATCGACTCCGAGGGCGGGCCGGCACCGAACTCACCAAGAGCAATCACACTCACGGCGTACTCCACGCCATTACGCAGACCGCTCACAGTCGCTCGCGTGGCATCCCCCGCCACGGTGACGACCTGCTCATCCGAGGCATCCCCCACGGCGGTGACCGTGACCCGAATATCAGTGACAACATCGCCAGCCGCGGGCAGATCCTCCACGCCGTCCTCAACCAACACCGCGAGCTCACCCTCGACAACCGCCCGCGCGTCATCCCAGGACACCAACGCGCCACTGTCCTGCGCCGCAGCAGTCAGCCCCGTTGGTTGCGGGGGACACACAACAGGACCGGCCACCACGACCTCCTCCACAGAAGGAGAATCGGACGGAGAAGCACTCGAAGAAGAATCCGGAGATGCGGACACCGACGGTGACGAAGATGCACTAGCGGACGGTGTTGCCGACGACGATGACGATGGTGATGCAGTGGGTGATGACGACACAGCAGCCGACGGGGATTCAGACGGCGATGAAGACTCCGTCGCCGACGCGTCATCACTGTCAGGCAACTCACCCGAACGCGAATCCAACACTGACTGCGAATCCGAAGAAGATGACTCTGATTCCGTCGGCGCCTCCGGAGAAACACTCGGCGTTTCCGGCGTCGTCGTTGGCTCTGGCGTTACGTCCACACTCGACGAAACGGACGCGCTCGGCGATGTCGAAGCAGAAGAAGTAGGTGAAGTAGTAGGAGAAGAAGTAGGCGAGGGCGATGTCGACTCCGCCACCTCTGAAGGCTCGGGGGTGGGAACCGGGCTCGGCTCGACCACCACACACTCTTCCAAGCCGGGTTCACGCTCTAACCCAGCCAGCCCACGCTGAAGTCTCAGCGGACACCGCCGACACCGGAGCCACCAACAAGGCGCACGACAGCGCCATTACGAGAACCCCACGCCCGGAACGAAGCACGAAAAGACGGTAAAACGGATTTCCGAACACCCCCGACGAGAGATACAGATGTATCCCTCGAGGACGGTGGTTCGCCGTGGGAGAGCGTGGGCTAGTCCACGGTGTCGTAGGTGATCCGCACCGTGGTCAACGGCTTACCCTTCGAGGACACCATGAACGGCGGCGCCTTGTCCGCGCTGCGTAGTTGGTCTTCGGTGCGGATCGTCACCGAGTACGTCCCCTGCACGCCGCTGTCGGATAGGTAGTCACGCAGATCCCGTCCCCGACGAGCCGCGAGGCGCAAATCGGACTCCAGATCATCCAGGCTCACCGACACCGCGGTGATCTCCACCCGCACGTCCTGCCGCACCTTCGGCAACTCAGTGACCATGGTGCGTAGCTTGCGCTGGCCATTGCTGGAGAAGTCAGACAGAACGACCCTGGAAGAACGCTGCCTTCGCCACGGTTCGCGACGTCGTCGGTGCATAGACATCCAGGTCAAGATTCACCGAACGCACCGACGTCTCCTGCGACCAGCCATTGATCTGCAGCACGAACTCACCCGGATCAACCGAGGTCGGCACCGTGAACGTCACCGCGAACGTGCCATCGGCCCCCACGACGGCATCACCCAAAAACACCGACTCATCAGAGGACCTTGATGCCAGTCCCATCGCCTCCGGCGACACCAAATACACCGAAACCGAACTTCCCCCCAGGTAACCATCACCCGTGACCTCAACCTGGCCTCCCGCTGGAGCACGCAACTGCTCCTGCGGACCTGTCAACACACCCGCCTGGCTTTCTTGCGGGATGAAGTCCAGCGAGAAGTCCGCACCCTTCACCGACCAGGAACCACCCGAGGGGGCACGCTGCGGACGCACCGGCACCGCAACACCATCGACCACCATCACCCCCGAACCCACCACAACACCCACCGGCAAAGAGATGCGAGGCGGCGGAATCCTCGACTCAGCCGGAACACCCGAACCAGCGGAACCAGCAGAGCCCGACGAGTCACCGCTACCCGAATCCGGACTTGGCGTAGGGGTCGGGGTGGGATCAACGAATGTGTTGGTGGCGACGATTCCCGCCGGCACCGTCGGACTGTCGCCGTAAATCAAGTCGGGACTGTTGCCGGAGAAAGTGTTCCCGGTGATCTCCGGTGGGACATAGGTCCCACGGATGTTCGGGGAGTTCGCATCGACCGCATTCGCAGTTAACTCCAGCCCGTAACCGGTGTTGCCGGAGAACGTATTACCCGTGACGGTGTGCGATCCCTCCCACGTACCTCCACTGTAAAGCTTCAGAAGGAGACCATTCCCATTAGCGGTGACCGTGTTATCCACGAATCGCTGATGACCCGCCCGGTAGAACGTCCCAGCCGTGCTGTTGCCCGTGAACGTCGAGCCGGACACATCCATCGTGCGGTAGGCCCAGAGAGCTATCGCATCGTTATCGGTGAATACCGAGTCGGTGACTGTCACGACGTTGTTCACTGCCATCGGGGGAGCCATGATCGCCGAAGATGACTATTTGACCGCTGGCTGAGTTTCCCGAGAAGGTGCTCTGATCCACCGTCAGGTAGGAACCAGCATCCTTGTTGTAGATCAACCTCTTTGCCGAGTTGCTGTCCACCGTTATACGGCGGAGTGTGGTTGTTGCATCCGTGTTGTGAACCACAGCGCCGTTGTTGGTATCGGTACTTGTTGCCCCGGTCACCGTCAGATCGGTGATGGAAGCTTGTGTTTTCACGATGACGAAGACTTGGTTGCTTCCATTGGCGTCTATGGTGAGTTGAGTTTCGCCAGGTCCGGTGATCGTCATAGGTTTCGTTATCTGCGGCAGGCTGCTAGTCAGCGTGATCATCGCCGGCAGGATGCTGGGGTCGAAGGTGATGGTGTCACCGGAACTCGCGTTATCCATTGCGTGCCGCAGTGTTCCAGAGATTGCAGGATCTCCAGCGTCGTAATCAGCCGTGCTGGTGACGGTGTGAGTGGTTCCGGTAGCGATCTCCACTAGTCCCGCCCCGCAGGTTTTGTCGGTTGAGTCGTCGCACGTGTCGCCGGGGAATGCGCGCAGGTACGTGCCGGTGAGTTCTGCTGCTAACTGGTCAGGGGTCAGGCCTGGCTGTTGGGCGGCGATGAGGGCGAGTGCTGCGGCGGTGTGGGCGGCGGCGATGGAGGTGCCTTCGCGGTGCGGTGCGTGGCGTGGCTCCGGGTGCGGAGGCGTCCACGACCGCGCCGTAGTTGGAGTAGGTGGCGCGTTTGCCATCAGCGTTGGTGGCGCCGACGGTGATGACGTTCGCGCAGTTCCCGGGCGCGTAGCCGGTGGCATCGGCGTTGTTGTTCCCGGCCGCGGCGACAACAACGGACCCGCGGGCGACGGCGTCATCGATCGCGGTTTGCAGGGTGTTCGGGCAGGCCGCCTGCACCGAGAAGCTCAAGTTGATGACCTGGCTGGGTGTCGCGTTCGCTGGTGTCCCGTCGACGGTGCCGCCGCTGGCCCAGGTGATGCCCGCGGCGACGTCGCTGAGTAGCCCACCGCGCCAGGACAACGCTCGGATCGGTTGGATCTTCGCCCCGGGCACTACGTCGGCGATCACTCCGGCGGTATGCGTGCCGTGCCAGGTGGAATCGCGTACCGGTGCGACCCCGCGCCAGTCGCCTGGATCTGTGGGGTCCGCGTCGCGGCCCAGGCCACCGAAGTCACCGGCATAGTCGCCATCAAACGGCACCGGTTCCCCGCCCTCACTGCGTGGTGCGGCCAACACCTCAGGATTCGAGACAAAGTCATAGCCAGCCACCAACCGGTCATCGAGGTCCGGGTGGGCGGTGATGCCGGTGTCGATGACCGCGACGGTTACACCCGAACCGGCATCCGGGTCGGTGACCTGACCGACGCCGTATTCCCCGGTGATGTTCCACCCAGCCGCGGCGCTGGCGACCGCGTCAGCATCGGCAGCAGATGTCGCCGCCGGCAGGACGACGAGGTCCGGTTCGGCCCACTGCACTTCGGGTTGCGCTTCAATCGTCCGCGCGATCGCTTCGGCTTCGGCCACGTCCACGGCTTCGGATAGGGCGACCTTGTCCACGCCCTCGATGGCTTCACCGTCGTCGGTGACCGCGACACCATCGACGTTGCTCGCCGACTGCGACGCCGGAGCTGCCTTCGCGGCGTCGTCGCGCTTCAGCAGCACGCCACCGATCTCCCCCTCCACACCCGTGGTCGGCACAACCGACACAGGCTCAGAAACAGGGCCGGCACCGAACTCACCCAACGCGATCACGCGCACGGCGTATTCCACGCCATTACGCAAACCGCTCACCCGGGCTTGCGTGGCATCACCCGCGACAGTGACGACCTGCTCATCCGAGGCATCCCCCACAGCGGTGACCGTGACCCGAATGTCGGTGACAACATCGGCAGCCACGGGCAGATCCTCGATCCCGTCCTCAGCTAACGCAGCGAGCTCACCCTCGACAACCGTTAACGCGTCATCCCAGGACACCACTGCGCCACTGTCCTGCGCCGCGGCGGTCAGCCCCGTCGGTTGCGGGGGACACACAACAGGACCAACCACCACGACCTCCTCCACAGAAGGAGAAGGCGAAGGAGAAGCGGAAGCAGTCGGAGACCAAGTCGGAGATGGCGACCCAGTGGGTGATGACGACACAGCAGCCGACGGGGATGCGGACGAAGTGGACGACGATTCCTCCGTCGCCGCGTCACCTCCGTCAGTCAACTCACCCGAACGCGAATCCAACACTGACTGCGCATCCGAAGAAGGCGACTGAGATTCCGTCGGCGCATCCGGGGAAACACTCGGCTCCGATGAAACTTCCGGCGAAACCTCCGGGGATGCACTGGGCGTTTCCGGCGTCGTCGTTGGCTCTGGCGTTACGTCCACACTCGGCGCAACGGACGCGCTCGGTGATGCCGAAGGAGAAGAAGTGGGAGAGAGAGTAGGTGAAGGCGATGTCGACTCCGCTACATCCGACGCCTCGGGGGTGGGAACCGGACCCGGCTCGACCACCACACACTCTTGCAAGCTGGGTTCACGCTCTGACCCAGCCAGCCCACCTGACGTCTCAGCGGACACCGCCGACACAGGAGCCACCAACAAGGCGCACGACAGCGCCAGCACCAGCCCACGACGCCCAGAACCCAACACAACATGACGGTAGTTCGGATTTCCGAACACCCCCCTTCAGTGATACACGTGTATCCCTCAGGGTGCTCTGTGGACTACGGGCGACGGGTGGGCAACCGCACCAGAACTTCAACGCCGCCTTCGGGACGGTTGCTGCGCGTCCAGGTCCCGCGGAGCATTTCTACCCAGGATTCGATGATGGCGGTCCCCGAGCCAGGCGTGGTGTTGGTGGGCAGTCCCGATCCGTTGTCCTGGATGCGGACAGCAGCACTCTTGCCCTCGCTGGTTAGGTGAACATCCACGCGGCTGGCGCGGCCGTGGATAACTGCGTTGGCTGCTGCTTGTTCAACGATGCGGAAGACACCGATGGGAACCAGGTCCGCATCTGACGAAGGGGTTGCCCATTCGCTGAGGGAGGGATCGAGAGTCACTTCAGCTTGCAAGTCGGGGGTCAAGGACGTCAACAGTTGACGAATCGAACTCTCCAGGCCAGTCACTGCGATGTTCGGGCTCAGGCGCGCGTTCGCCTCGCGCACCTCCATGACCCGAACGTCGTCAAGGTGCTCCGCCACCGACCTCAGCTCTGAACCGGACTGATCATCAGTGCGCTGGGCAATCTCTCGCAACTGCATCGTGCTGGTCACCAGCATCGCCTGCACGCGATCGTGCAAGAACTCGGCAACCGAGCGGCGGGATGCTTCCTCCGATCGGACGAGCAATTCCTTTTGGGACAGCACCGCAGCGGTGGCTTCGTTGGCGCGCTGCACTTCAAGAGCGAGTCGACGTTGGCTGAACCCCAGGATGGCGAAGACCGCCAACATCACTACGAACCAGCGAAACGATGACCAGGCCGAGAAGGTCAAAGTCCTGGGAGACGCTCCACGGCTGCGTTGCGAAGAAGGAGAACATGATGAAGGGGTAGATCAGTGAAGCTATTGCCAGGGAGATTAGGTACCAACCGCGGGTCAGCGGCCTCTTAACTAATGAGTGGCGTACGAATTCACTGACGACGAGTGGCAAGACGATCAAGCCCGCAATCAGGATTGTTCGCGGGATTTGGGTGAACCACACACGACGAGCACCGCCAGCGAGCACCTCATCGACACCTAACGTGGTTTGGCTGAAACTAATCGCGGCGATAGCGAACAGGGCAAGCGGGACAGTCCGGATCGGCCATGGCCCCAGCACGATGTTGACGAACGCCAGGACCCGGCCCTTTGCTCCCGTGACTGCGTCAGAGAGCGTCGGCATTGCCGATCCCGACGCGCACTTCGCGCAGGTAGCGCAGCACCGCGCTTGTTCGAAGGTCCGTCCCCGGTGCGGGATCTGGGACCAAGATTTCGTAGACGCGGCTGAGGTTCTTGCGCACCGTGATGGGAGCGATACCCAACCGTTCCAGCGATCGCAGGAGCATCCAGTCCCTGCACCGCCAAGGGCCATGATCTCGTGTTGCCTGTCGGTCATCTGCCGCGCTCGGTCACCTGCTGACTCAGGCCGCTTCGCGCTCGCCTGGGTGATGCTCTTTCCCGCCGCTGTTTGTTTCAGAATGCGGACAAGTCCATCGAAGTCGGTGTCGCTGCTCTTCTCCACGAACGACCAGGCCTGGCTCAGGTGTTCTTGCATGCTGCGGACGTAATCGGGAATCACATGCTGGGAATAGATGACGATGCCGATGTTCTCGTTCATCTGGCGCAGCGAGAGCCCAAGTTCCACACCGGTGAGGGACTGCGCACCAAGAGCGAGATCCAGCAGCGCCACGTCAGCAACGATCGCTGCGTCGCTCGCGAGCACTTCCTCGGAAGACCCCGCGGAAGCACAATCGAGATCTCCGAAAACGGTTTGAGCGCGCGCACCATCATCGAGCGCAACGTCGGATCGTTCTCGACGTAGATCACCCGCGTTGGACGTGCCACGGCTCACCTCCTGCGAACCTCGGATGTCCGCAGGTTAGCCCCTCGCCGTCTCACCGTTCCCCGATGCGGTGTCAGAGGTCGGGCGAAATTTCGAATTTCGGCCCGACGATTGACACCGCATCGGGGAGAGTGAACGGGTTGGGGTTCTAGGCGCCGGTGTAATGGGCGTCGATGATCCCGAAGACCTCGTCGACGATCGCGAGGCCTTCCTTGGCCTCGGTTTCGGTGACGGTGGCTGGGGGAACGATGTGCATGCGGTTGAAGTTGGTAAACGGCAGCAGGTAACGCTTCTTGCACTCGGCCACGAGCTCGGCCATCGCCGGTGACGTTCCGCCGTAGGGGGCCAGCGGCTCACGTGTTGCTCGGTCCTTCACCAGGTCCAGCGCCCAGAAGACACCGAGACCGCGAACCTCACCGATCACCTTGTGCTTGTCCATGAGGTCGCGCAGGCCGGGACCGAGGACCTTCTCGCCGATTTCGGCGGCGTTCTCGTTGACCTTCTCTTCCTTCATCGCATCGATGGACGCAACGATGGAGGCCGCGGCAAGCGGATGGCCGGAGTAGGTAAGGCCGCCGGGGAAGACGCGATCGTCGAACGGTCTTCGCGATGTCGGCCGAGATGACCACGCCACCGACGGGCACGTAACCGGAGTTCGATCCCTTGGCGAACACGATCAGATCGGGCTGGGCCTGCCCAGTTTTGGAAGGCGAACCACTTGCCGGTGCGGGCAAAGCCGGACATGGTTTCGTCGGCGATCCACACGATCTCGTACTTATCGGCAAGTGCGCGCACGCCCTCGAGGTAGCCGGGCGGGGGAACGAGGATGCCGGCGGTGCCGACCACGGATTCCAGGATGATCGCGCCGACGGTGTTCGGGCCTTCGAACTGAATCACCTGCTCGAGGTGCTGCAGCGCGCGCTCGGTTTCTTGCTCGGGGCTGTCGGACCAGAACGGTGAGCGATAGGGGTAGGGACCGAAGAAGTGGACGTGCTGGCTGGCGTACTCATTCGGCCAGCGGCGCGGATCACCGGTTGCGGTGATCGCGGCGCCGGTGTTGCCGTGGTAGGAGCGGTAGGTCGAAAGCACCTTGTGCTTGTGCGTGTGAATGCGCGCCATGCGGATCGCGTTCTCCACTGCGTCGGCGCCGCCGTTGGTGAAGAAGACCTTCGCCATGTTCGGGCCGGCAAGTTCAACGATGCGCTGCGCCGCTTCACCGCGCTTATCGTTCGCGTGCTGCGGGGCGATGGTGGAGATCTTGGCGGCTTGCTCTTGGATCGCCGCGACGACCTTCGGGTGCTGGTGACCGATGTTGACGTTCACCAACTGCGAGGAGAAGTCCAGCCACTTGTTGCCGTCGTAGTCCCAAACGTAGGAACCTTCCGTTGCCGCAATGCACATCGGATTGAGGGCACCTTGCGCGCTCCAGGAGTGGAAGACGTACTCGCGGTCGAGGTCGTAGACGCGCTTGCCTTCGGCCGGATCGGGGGAAAACGACATGGGAACTCCTCGTCAAAATCGCTAGCGAATTGGCTAGTGCGTGAAGCGTAGAGCCGGGTGAATGTTCAGGACAATGCGGGAGGGAATCAGGTCTCGTCGAGCGGATTGACCCACGTGACTGTCGGGAAATGGGCGAAGTCGGCATCCGCGGAGTAGACGGTTCCGCGGTGCTCCAATGACGCAGCGAGCGAGATGAACATCGCATTATGTGTTGTCCGGATACACCACGGTCAATCAACAAGCGTTCAAGGATGTGCAAGTGCTCTTCGCGCGGCTCAATCATGCGTAGGCACTCAGCCGATCGCCAATCGCGGACCACCGCCACAGCCCTGTCGACCGAGACCGGAACACCTGGGTAACGAGAACCCGTGACAATGCGAATGAATCCCAAGACCACCACCCAAGGCAACCCCACGGGAACAGGTCCCGAAAGGGTTGTCGACCACCATTCGTGAGCCTTCTGGTGTCGGCTTTCCTCCGAGTTGGTCGCATAAAGCAGGAGGTTCAAATCGGGAATAATCACCGATGTCCGCTCAAACTTCCGTCGTCCGAGAACGCCATAGCGAGATCGCAGCGCCTTGGTTACGTCACATCCGGAGGACGCCCACGTCGAGCGTCGGGGCGAACGATCACGCGGCGGGGCGCAGCCTCGGAGAGACCACGGCGCAATGCCTCGTTCACCACTTCCTTGAAGGATCGCCCGGTTGCGCGGGCGCGTTCATTGAGGGCCATGAACAGATCGTCATCCAGCGTGAGGGTGGTGCGCATCCCTCCAAGATTAGCCTGTGGACATCAAGGCATCAACTATTCGTGGACGCTAGTCGATGAGGTCATGCACCGAGATGGTGGCGTTGCGATCTTGACCAACACCGATCGCGACTGATGCGGCAGTTCGATGCGTCCTGCAAGAACTGCACGTAGTTGCGTGCATTGACCGGCAAGTCTGCGAGCGACTTCGCACCGGAGATGTCCTCGCTCCAGCCCGGCAGGTATTCGTAGATCGGCTTGGCGTGGTGGAACGCGGTTTGCGTTTCCGGGATCTCTGTCCACGCGAACGCCGTCGACGTCGTGGCAGGCCACGCAGACCGGATCTGCTCCGAGCTGGTGAGGACGTCGAGCCTTTGGACCAAGAAGATGTCGGTCAGAGCTGTATTGACGCGTGTGGCGAAGCGAGCGATCGGTGCATCGAACCAACCGCATCGGCGGTCGCGCCCCGTGGTAACTCCACCTCACCGCCGATGGTGCGCAGGCGCTCACCGTCGTCGTCGAACAACTCGGTGGGGAAAGGTCCAGAACCAACGCGGGTTGTGTAGGCCTTGAGAGATGCCGATCACCCGTGAGATGCGCGTGGGGCCGATACCGCTGCCGGTGCACGCGCCGCCTGCGGTTGGATTGCTGGAGGTAACGAACGGATAAGTTCCGTGGTCCACGTCGAGCAGCGTGCCTTGACCGCCCTCGAGTAATACGACCTTGTTTTCGTCCAGCGCGTTGTTGAGCAGCAAGGACGTGTCGGCCACCATCGGGGCGAGCGGCTCGGCGTACTGCAGCAGCTCCTCCACGATGGCGTCGACATCGATCGCACGACGATTGAAAACCTTGACGAGCACCTGGTTCTTGTTCGTCAACGCACCTTCGACCTTTTGGCGAAGGATCGACTCATCGAAAAGATCCTGAACGCGAATGCCGATGCGGGCGATCTTGTCGCTATAGGTCGGACCGATACCGCGGCCGGTGGTTCCGATCTTGCTCTTACCAAGGAAGCGTTCGGTCACCTTGTCGAGCGTGACGTGGTACGGCGTGATCAGATGCGCATTCGCACTGATGAGAAGTTTCGAGGTGTCCACGCCCTGCTGCTGCAAGCCGGCGATTTCCTCGAGCAACACTGCGGGGTCGATCACCACGCCGTTGCCGATGACCGGAGTCACCTCGGGCGTCAGGATGCCGCTGGGCAGCAGGTGCAGCGCAAACTTGCGATCACCGATCACCACGGTGTGCCCGGCGTTGTTGCCGCCTTGATAGCGGACTACGTAATCGACGCGACCACCGAGCAGGTCGGTGGCTTTTCCTTTGCCCTCATCGCCCCACTGGGCGCCGACGAGCACGATTGCAGGCACGAGCGGAGAGGCTATCGGATGCGAATGCTGCTGGGAATTCAGTGAAGATTTGCGGCTTATGCCTGACTCAGTGCCTGACTCAGTGCCTGACCGAGCGCTCGACCGGACAGCCATGCTGCCTCGACTCGAGGCCCTCCGGCCCAGGCGTCTCCCGCGAGACTCACGGGGAGCTCCGGGTGCAGCCAAAATCCTCGTCCAGCCCGGCGATCGGGCGGGCAAGTGACCAGCGGTGCGCCCACGACCAGGACGGCAGCGCTTCGATCCCAAGAACGCGGCGGGTTGCTGCGATCACGTTCGGCAGCACGCCGCTGGGATCCTCGAGGTGCCTGGCGGCGAACACCGGATTCACGTGGGCTACGAGCACCGGGGCATCGTCCCCGCGGCGCTTGCCGTCGTCGGCGACCCAGGTGATCACTGGATCGTCGTTGACGAAGACACCGTCCATATCCAGCCACTGCTGATCATCGAAAACCAGCGTTACCGCGATCACCGGCTCCCAGGTGAGGTTTACGTCGGGGAGCATGCCGCTGTCCACCATGCGTTCGGCCTGCGGCTGCGGCATGCATAACGCAACGTGCTGCGCTGTGTAAATATCCGCCTGAATACCTGCATCGGTTATGTCAATGCGTTCGATATGCGTTTCGGTATCGACGGCGGCTAGTGACTTGGCTAGGTGCTCCACCACAGAGCGCAATCCCGCTGGGGCTGCGTACCGCATCGGCCCGGTCTTCACTCCCGCCATAGTGCCTTCGGTGTGAACGTGGAAGGTGTCGGTCCACGGCCGCACCACGCCGGCCGTGATCATCTCCTCGACAAGGGTGCGAAAATCAGGGTCACTCACGGTGAAGTAACTCGCGCCGTAATCAACAATGCGCACCATCGAATGCCGTTCCGGTGTCGCGCAAACGCCTGGATGCCATGCGCCCACCGATGGCACGTCCTCGATCCACCACCTGGACATTTACACCGGCCTGCTGCGCCGTTACAGCCGCCGTAACTCCCGATAGTCCCGCCCCGACGACTAGTAGGTCAGAGGTGCTCACGCGCGGATAGTCGGATCGCAGTCGTCCAGGAAAGCATCGATGCGCTCGACTTCCTCGGTTTCACCGATCGCTGCAGCGGATCGTCCGAGCGCGATGAGGCACCGCAGGAATCCGCGATTGCCTTCATGGCTCCACGGCACCGGGCCGTGACCTTTCCAACCATTGCGGCGCAGCGCGTCCAACCCGCGGTGATAGCCCACGCGCGCAAACGCGTAGGACTCGACAACCCGGTCCTCGGCCCACGCCTGGTCCGCAAGCACCGCCCACGCAAGTGAACTGCTCGGGTGATCGCGCGCTACCTGGTCCGGGTTAACTCCGCGCTCGAGTTCTCCATCGACTGCAGAGTCCGCCGGCAACAGCGTTGGCGGCGGTCCCCCCAGCAGGTTTTCTCCTAATGCCATGGTCGTTTAGGTAATCGACGCGGCGTAGATCTCGGCGATCGCAGCATCGAGCGTGGAGGTGAACTCCGCTTCGCTCATCTGCGCGGTGAGGCCTTCGCTGAGTGCACGCGAGAAACTCGCGATCATGCCGTTGTTCGCGGTGAGGATGTCGCAGGCTTCATCGCGCGAGTAACCACCGGACAACGCCACCACGCGCATCACCTTCGGGTGATCAATCAGCGGCGCGTAGAAATTGTTGTGGCTCGGAAGTGTGAGCTTGAACACGACCTGCTGACCCTCGGGCACCCGGTCCAGCCAGGCAGCGAGCTTGTCGCGCAACGGACTCTTCGATCGCTGCCTTGGTGGCGCTGTGGATGTCCACCTCGGGTTCGATGATCGGCACCAGGCCGGCGTCGAGAATCTGCAGGCCCACCTCGAACTGCTGATCGACCACCGCGGCGATGCCTGCGTCGTTGTTGTCCTTGATGACCGAACGCATCTTGGTACCGAACACGCCCTTGTCCCGCGCGCGGGTAAGCAGCGCATCGAGCTCGGGCATCGCCTTCATGACCTGCGCGCCGTTCTCCTCATCGGCCAGGCCCTTATCGACCTTCACCACGGGAACGATGTTCTTGGTCTTCCACAGGTACTCGGCGGTGCCGACACCTTCGATATCGCGATCCATGGTTCCTTCGAACAAGATCGCCGCGAGCACGCGATCGCCGTTGAAGGCCGAGTTGGTGATGATGCGTGAGCGCATCTGGTGCACGAGGTCGAACATCTGCTCCTCGCCGGAGTACTCGTTCTCCTCGATGCCGTAGAGCTTGAGAGCCTTGGGCGTGCTTCCGCCACTCTGATCGAGTGCAGCGATGAAGCCTTTGCCCGAGCGGAACTTCTCCGCCATCTCCTGGTTCATGGGGGTCCTTCCCGGATTAACTGCCAGTGAGCCTCAACCCTACCGAGACGCGTGCAAGCGTTTCCAGGGCCGATCGACCGTCTTTCCGCCAGCCCCTGGTCAATTGACGGTCATTGCGGCAGACCCTGGCGGAAAGTTGGTCAATTCGCCAGGTTCAGTTCTGCTTGGGTAGTTGGCCGAAACGACGACGACGTATCCACGCGTGCATCGCGATCGCAGCCGCCGCACCCACGTTGATCGACCGGGTCGAGCCGTACTGCGCGATCGACACAACCGCGTCGCAGACATCGATCGCTTCGGGCGCCAGGCCCGTTCCCTCCTGGCCGAAGAACAGCACGCACGCCTCGGGCAGATCGAACTGCTCGAGCGGCGTGGACGCGGGCACGTTGTCGATGCCGATGATGGGGATTCCGGCCTCGGTCGCCCAGGCCTTCAGTTCGTTCACCGATTCGTGGTGGCGAATGTGTTGGTATCGGTCGGTGACCATGGCACCGCGCCGATTCCAGCGCTTGCGACCGACGATGTGGATCTCTTCGGCCAGAAAGGCATTGGCGGTGCGCACGATCGATCCGATGTTGAAGTCGTGCTCGAGGTTTTCGATTGCAATGTGGAAGGGATTTCGTTTCGTGTCGAGGTCGGCAACGATCGCGTCGAGTTTCCAGTAGCGGTACTCATCGACCACGTTCCTGTGGTCGCCATCGCGCAGTAACTCCGGATCCAAGCGCGGATCATCGGGAAGCGGGCCCGACCACGGGCCTACTCCTGGGCCCGGCGAACCCACGGAGTCAAAATCCGCGGTGGCGTCGTCGTTGTCTTTCAAGGCTCGCTATTCAAGACCAAGATCGGCGAGCGTGTAGGCCGCGCGATAAGGCAGACCCCGCTGCTCGATCGCCGGACCAGCGCCACGATCAACGATCACTGCAACGCCAGCGATGCTCGCGCCGGCTTCGATGAGTGCATCGACCGCGGTGAGCACCGAACCGCCTGTTGTGGAGGTGTCCTCCACCGCGAGAACACTGCGGCCGGCAACATCCGGTCCTTCGATGCGGCGCTGCAGACCATGCGTTTTCTCGGCCTTGCGGACAACGAACGCATCAAGGGTTCGCCCATCGCGCCGCTGCGTGCATCATCGCGGTGGCAACGGGATCCGCGCCGAGAGTCAGACCCGCCAACGGCCTGGTAATCCCAGTCCGATGTGGTCTCGAGCATCACCTGACCGACGAGCGGCGACGCAACGGCGTCGAGAGTCACGCGGCGAAGATCGACGTAATAGTCGGCCTCGCGGCCACTGGACAAGATGACCTTGCCGTGAACCACGGCCTTGTCGATGATCTGCTGCTTGAGCTCGTTCCACGCTGGGCTATGCGACATGACACAACCCTAGAGCCCTAACGTGGGCGCGTGCCCGAATCCAATGGCGGACCACCCGCTCGAGTGGTGGTACTGCCCGATCCACTTTGGACAGATCGCAGTTCGGTTGTCATGTCGGTCGAGAATGCCGGGCTGGGCGTTGTTGATGTGGCTGCGCCCATGGAGGCCAAGGCTGTCTGCGCGGCCTTAATCGGTGCAGCTGTGGCTCCACCGCTGATAGTGGTGGCCCACGGCGATGCCTGCCAACTCCTTCCAGCAGTTGCGCTGTCGCTGCGGACGCAGCATCGCGACACAGCTGGTTACGTGCTTGTTGATCCGGATGCACCACCGTCCACGGACACTTGGCCCGAGGCACCGGTCACCGTGGTGAGCACCACGCAAGAGGACGGCACCTCGTTGCGCGGATGGCAGGTTGTTTCTGCTGAAGGAAACGTCGCGAAAGCTGTCGCGCGGGTAGTGACGCAGATTCTGCTGAGCTAACGCGACTGCGGAAACCTCGACGACGCCTGCCGCACTCCCGTTGCTCTGCGCACCAAAGGCCTTGGCAACACCCGAAGCAGCGAAGACAACGTTTTGTACTGGGTACCAGCAATGCTGATCACCCGTCCGGCCCGCGCATCTCGCAAGGCTTGGCTGACAACGTCGTCGACGTTCAACCACATCCACTCAGATACCGAATCCATCTGCATCCCTGCGCGCTGATGGAACTCCGTGCGCGTGAAGCCCGGACATACGGCTATCGGTTGCACGCCTGTTCCCGATAGTTCAACGGCAAGGCTCTCGGTGAAAACCGTCGCCCAGGCTTTGGCCGCGGAATACGTACCGCCGGTGATCCAACCCGCGACGCTGCTAACCGTGAAGATGTAGCCGCGACCACGCTCGACCATGCCGGGAACGGCTGCATGCGTCAGTTGCATAACCGCGGTAACGAGCACATCGAGCATCTGCTGTTCCTGCTGGAAACTCGTGTCTAGGAAGCCGCCCTTAACGCCGAAGCCGGCGTTGTTCACCAACACATCTATCTCGTCGCTGCGGATAAGACCGGCAATACGTTCGATGTCCGAGCGATCGGTGAGATCGGCAGTGACTACGTCGGCGCGCACCGAGAAATCGCGCCGAATCTCCTCGGCAAGAGCATCCAAACGCGCCTGGTCACGACTGACCAGGAGCAGGTCATGGCCTTGGGCGGCCAGCGCTTGTGCGAATCCTTGACCGATTCCTGACGTGGGACCGGTGATCATTGCCCGGGGCATCTGACCATCTTGGTGGATACGACGACGTACCGTGGAGGCGTGTCCTATCGCGTGATCGGCCTCATCGTTGCCAGCCTGCTGGTGTTGGCCGGTACTGCGGTGCCCGCGATACCCACTGCTGCGGCGAATGAGGTCGCGACGCAGCCTCGGGTGGTCGGGGGCCAGGAGGCCGATTCCGCGGAATTTGGATTCGTCGCATCGGTGCTGAGTACACCGCGCTACCGACAATCGGGCGCCTACCAAGCCCAGTACTGCGCTGCCAGTCTCACCTCTCCCACCACTCTTGTGACCGCGGCGCACTGCCTGGTGGATCAGCAAACGGGTGAAAGATTGCGTCCGAGGGACATCTTGATCGCATTCGGATCGGACCTGCGGTCGCCTGGGCTTCGAGTTATCGGGGTCGAGGACTTCGCTATACATCCGGGCTACCGCGTCAAGACCGCTGAGAACGACATAGCTGTTCTCTACTTGGCTCAACCTGTCCCAGACTTCCCCACTATTGAGTTGGCTCAAGGGTCCGACGTTGCGACGTACGACGCACCTGGGACAGCAGCGCAGGTGGCGGGGTGGGGAAACTCCCGCGCGCGGGGCAACCGATTCTTGCCCGAATTGCAGGTCGGAAACGTGCGTGTGTTTCCGCGTGCCTCGTGCGGGCGGGGCAAGAAGTACGACATCAACGGTGTTGTCTTCAGAGGATTCAGTAAACGCGAAGCCGATCCGCGAACCATGTTGTGCGCCGCAGGCGCGAATCCTGCCGGTGCCATCATCGATGCCTGTCAAGGAGATAGCGGCGGTCCGTTGACAGCGGGAGTTGGCGACGCCCGGCGGCTCATCGGAGTTGTTAGTTGGGGCCAACAATGCGCGTCGCGACTGCCCGGTGTGTACACACGCATTAGCGCTGAAACCAACTTCCTCATCAATGCCGGGGTGCTCGCTGCGCAGCCACCGATTCTGGCGCCCGACATCGAGGTGCTCACACCCAGCGCTACCAGCGTTCGGGTGCGACTCGTGGCACCTCAGGACGGTACGCGTGTGGATGCCTTTGCAGTGACGGCCACGGACGAGGCCACCGGCGAGGTCTACACGTGCTCCGCAGCGCCCAGGGCGAATCGTCGCTCGGCAACATGCGACATCGAAGGACTACCCGTTGGTGGCTCGCTACGCGTTGAAGCAATTTCGGGGAATCAAGCAGGTAGCTCGCCGGTCTCGCGTCCCATCACGGTGGCGCGGTAACCGCACGGCGCTCGCTAGATGCACGGCGCTCGCTAGATGAGCCGCTCGCTAGATAAGCAACGCCAGCGACGCTTCGCGGGTGCGAGCGGTTTGCGCCTGCACCTGCAAGAACATCGCTTCGCGCACTCGTCGCTCGGCGCTGCATCCGGAATACATAGCAGCGCCCGCCCGCGCTGTCACCACCGCAGTTGCTGCCTCCACTGTCATCCGTAGCGCCTGAGCGCGCAGGGACACTCGTTCATCAGCAGGACCGCCGGAGTCGATGGCGTCGTAGGAACGTCGTCGTAATTCACGTGCGCGAGTAGTGAATGACTCCACTAATTCAAACAGTTGCGGATCCTGCCGCTTCGTGGCGATCTCGTTCAACTCCTGCACGGCACCGCGAATGATTCCGAACGAGGCGGGGTTGACGTCGATGGTTTTTCGAGCATCGGCTTGCTGCCACTCGTCGAAATCAATCCACGCGGCAACGTTGGTATCCGGCACCATCACCGAATCGAAGGTGATCGGTCTCGTGTGTGTGCCCGACATTGCTAGGAGTTTCAACGGCTCGTGCACGTGCATGCCGGTCAGGTACGCCGGATCTTGGCCGGCTGCCAAATAGAAACAGACGATCTTGTCCGCGTAATCACCCGATGCGCGAACCATCACGAGCATCACGTCCGCGATGTCCCAGGACGTAACCCAATCAAGTTTGCCGGTGATCGACCAACCGCCGTGCACGCGTTCGGCAACGGGATTGGGAGCACCTGGACGACGCAGGTGAGCGAAGGCGACCGCTCCGAGATAGTGGCCCGAGCGCAAACCTGCAAGCCAGCGCGCTTGGATCTCTTCCACTACCGGGGCGTGGTCACCGGTGTGCGCCGCTTCGAGCGTCTTGAGTGGGGTTTGGTGCTGCGCCCAGCAAAACCACACCGAGGCATCGGCCATCGCGATGCGTTCAGCAACCTCGCGTTGATGTGCGGCCGGTTCCAGCGCCTCACCCAGGAGACCAACGCCAGCGAGCGCGTCGATCTGCGATCGGGCGATGCCGTGGGCGTCGGATTCGCCCGCGCGCTCGGCGATATCCGCGAGGACCGCATCCTGGGCCGCGCTCAGGCGCCAGCTGCCCACCGCCTCGTCCGGCCCGATCACATCCACACCCCCAAACTACGTCCCAATGACCCACTTTCCGCCAGGGTCTGGCCGAATGACCGTCATTCGGCCAGAGGCTGGCGGAAAGACGGTCATTGCACCAGGCCAAGGATCGCTAGCGTGCGCACCATGGAATCGCCGCTGGTCCCACGGATGCGCGAGCACGCCACCAGCGTCTTCGCGGAAATGTCCGACCTGGCTCGACGCACCGAGTCCATCAACCTCGGTCAGGGCTTTCCCGATACCGATGGTCCAGCGGAGATCGCCGACGTGGCGCGTGCGTGCATCGCCGACGGCCTCGGCAATCAGTACCCGCCAGCCACGGGTGTCCCCGAACTGCGCCTTGCCGTAAGTGCGCACGCTGACCGGTTCTATGGCCTTCGGGTGGATCCAGACACCGACGTTCTCATCACCACTGGTGCCTCCGAAGCAATTCAGTCGGCGCTCCTGGCTTTGGTTGACCGCGGTGATGAAGTGGTGATGTTCGAGCCGTGGTTCGACATCTACGCCGCCGGCATCTCACTTGCAGACGGAGTGCGCGTGGGTGTTCCACTCACCGGAGACAACCTTCGCCCCGACATCGATAGCGCTGCGATCGGCAATCACGCCGCGTACCAAGGTCCTTCTCATTAACAGTCCGCATAACCCCACCGGAATCGTGTTCACGCGCGCTGAACTCGAGGCGATCGCGCGGATCGCTATCGACCATGACCTGGTGGTCATCAGCGACGAGGCATACGAGCACCTGTGGTTCGACGATCACCACCACATTCCCATCGCAACGCTGCCGGGCATGTTCGAACGCACGATCACCGTCGGATCAGGCGGAAAGAGTTTCTCGTTCACCGGATGGAAGGTCGGTTGGGCGTACGGTCCGCGACACCTGATCCATGCGGTGCGCGTTGTTCGCCAGCACTTGACGTTCGTCAGCGGGGGTCCATTCCAGTACGCGATCGCCCACGGGCTTGGTATGCCCGATCAGTACTTCACCGAGTTTCGTCACGACTTATCCGCTAAACGTGACCTGTTGGCAGGTGGCTTGTCCGCGACTGGCCTTCGAGTGTTGCCGTGCGAAGGCACCTACTTCCTGACCACCGACGTGCGCTCACTTGGGTACGACGACGGACTCACCTTCTGTCGCGACATCGCGGAGCGAGCTCGGGTTGTGGCTATCCCCCACCAGGCACTGTGCGACGACCCCGCGATCGGTGCGCCCTACGTTCGGTGGGCGTTCTGCAAGCAACCGGCCGTCCTCAGCGAAGCGGTGACGCGTCTGTCGACAGCACTCAACCCCTAACCGCCCCCCGATGCGGTGTCAGAGGTCGGGCCAAAATTCGAAGAATTGGCCCGACGATTGACACCGCATCGGGGAAGGGAGGGGTTAGGGGTTGAGGACTAGGTCCTCGCCGCCGGGCAGCGTGCCAATGACGACGGAATCACCGTCCTTCACCTCGCCCGAAAGGATCGCCACGGCGAGTTTGTCGCCCACCGCGGTCTGCACCAACCGGCGAAGCGGCCGCGCTCCGTAAATCGGATCGAATCCCTTGTTCACCAGCCACTGCTTGGCCTCGTCGGTGAGTTCGATGGTGATCCGGCGATCGGATAGACGTCGTTGCAACTGCTCGATCTGGATGCCAGCAATCCGGCTCAGTTCCTCGCGATCGAGCGGGTTGAACATCACCATCGAATCGAGTCGGTTCAAGAACTCCGGTCGGAAGTGCTGGCGGACAACGCTCATCACCTGCTCCTTGCGTTCCTCGAACGGAACGTCCAGATCGATCAGGTACTGCGAGCCCATATTCGACGTGAGGATCAAGATCGCGTTACGGAAGTCGACTGTGCGACCTTGGCCGTCGGTGAGTCGGCCATCGTCAAGTACCTGCAACAAGATGTCGAAGACTTCCGGATGCGCCTTCTCGACTTCGTCCAGCAAAATGACTGAGTACGGACGACGACGCACAGCCTCAGTGAGCTGACCGCCCTCTTCGTAGCCCACGTATCCGGGAGGAGCACCGACCAGACGCGAGACCGAGTGCTTCTCGGAGTACTCGCTCATGTCGATGCGCACCATCGCGCGTTCGTCGTCGAACAAGAACTCCGCGAGAGCTTTTGCCAATTCGGTCTTGCCCACGCCCGTGGGTCCAAGGAAAAGGAAGGATCCTGTTGGCCGGTTGGGGTCGGCGATACCGGCGCGCGAACGGCGCACTGCATCGGACACCTCGCGAACGGCTTCGGACTGACCCACCACCCGGTGGCCGAGTTCTTCCTCCATGCGCAGCAACTTCTGGGTTTCGCCCTCGAGCAGACGCCCGGCAGGGATGCCGGTCCACACGGCAACTACCTCGGCGATGTCGTCGGCGGTCACTTCCTCTTTGACCATCGTCGCTTCGCGCTCGTTGGTTTCCTTGGTGACGCGTTCGAGTTCTTCTTCGAACGTGGGGATCTCGGCGTAGAGGATTCGTGATGCCTGCTCGAAGTCACCAGCGCGCTGTGCCTTCTCGGCTGTTGCACGCAGATCATCGATCAGCACCTTGATCTCACCGATGCGATCGAGTCCCTGCTTCTCAGCGTCCCAGCGGGCACGTAAGCCGCGCAGTTCCTCGTCTTTGTCGGCGATTTCCGCGCGAATCTTCTCCAAGCGATCCTTCGAGGCGTCGTCGGTCTCCTTCGAGACGGCGAGTTCCTCCATGCGCAGGCGATCCACCTGGCGCTGCAGCACATCAATCTCCACCGGAGATGAATCGATCTCCATGCGCAGGCGACTTGCCGCCTCGTCCATGAGGTCGATCGCTTTGTCCGGAAGGAAGCGAGAGGTGATGTAACGATCGGAGAGGGTGGCCGATGCAACCAGCGCCGAGTCCGAGATCACCACCTTGTGGTGCGCCTCGTATTTTTCCTTGATGCCACGAAGGATCGCGATGGTGTCTTCCACCGACGGTTGATCGACGTAGACCTGCTGGAAACGACGTTCGAGCGCCGGATCCTTCTCGATGTATTCGCGGTACTCATCGAGGGTGGTGGCACCGATCATCCGCAGTTCACCGCGGGCGAGCATCGGCTTGAGCATGTTCCCGGCGTCCATCGCGGAATCACCGCCAGCACCTGCACCGACCACGGTGTGCAGTTCGTCGATAAAGGTGACGACTTGTCCGTCTGACTCCTTGATCTCATCAAGGACAGCCTTCAAGCGCTCCTCGAATTCACCGCGGTACTTAGCGCCGGCCACCATCGCACCTAGATCCAGTGCGATGAGGGTCTTGCCGGCCAGTGACGTGGGAACGTCGCCTTCAACGATGCGACGAGCCAGTCCTTCCACCACGGCTGTCTTGCCCACGCCAGGGTCGCCAATCAGCACCGGGTTGTTCTTGGTGCGCCGCGACAGGACCTGAATGGTGCGACGGATTTCCTCATCGCGACCGATGACCGGGTCGATCTTGCCCTCGCGTGCCCGCGCGGTCAGATCAACGCCGAACTTCTCCAGCGCTTGGAAGGTGCTTTCTGGATCCTGAGTTGTCACGCGCGCCGACCCCCTGACTTCTTGTAGTGCTTCGAGTAATGCTGATGGTGTTGCACCTGCAGCAGCAAGCATGTCGCTCACACCTGGGCCGCCGTCTTGTGCGAGCCCGATCAGTAGGTGCTCGGTGCTCACGTATTCGTCGCCGCGTTCCTTTGCCAGAGTCTGCGCCGCGTTGAGCACCTTGAGTGCCGCTTGATTCAAGCTCGGCTGCGCCACGGTGCTGCCTTGCGCCGAAGGCAAGGCCTCGAGTTTGCGGCGCGCCTCTTGTGCAAGGTCTGCGGTATTCGCGCCCACCGCATCAAGTAGCGCGGTGGCGATGCCCGGCCCCATCTGGAGCAGCGAATCCAGCAGGTGGATCGGCTCCACCTGGGGATTGCCGTTTGCCGCGGCAATTCGAACCGCGGCACCGAGAGCCTCTTGGCTCTTCGTGGTGAATTGGATATCCATCTTCCTTACCTTTCGAAAAAAGTCTTGTTCTTGCTATCCACGCCTATTGCGTCGGTGCGGTTGCCACACGACGAGTGCGCGCGACGACGCTTCGGACCGAAACTCCTCAAGGCGCCGCCGCAGTTCATGAACCTCGGCCTGAAGTTCCAGTACCCGCTTAATGCCCTCAAGAGACAAACCCTCGCCCGACAATTGCGCGATCTCGCGAAGGCGAGCGATGTCGTGTCCGCTGTAAAGCCGGTTGCGGCCGCCTACGCGCGTGGGAACAACCAGACCCGCGCGGTCGTATTGACGAAGTGTTTGCGGGTGCAAACCGGCGAGCTCGGCCGCAACGGAGATCGCATAGACCGGTGCGTCCGAGGCAACCGAGAACGTTGCTCGCTGCTCAGCCATGGGAACCTCCGGTCATGGCGGTCAGATCCTTGCGCGGATCCTCACCTGCCGATAGATCGGCGAATGCTTGCAATGCTTCGCGCGCTTCGTCGGACATGTTCTGCGGCACCGCCACTTCGACGGTGGCGAGGAGATCACCGTTCTTGCCATCCTTGCCACGGATGCCTTTGCCGCGCACTCGGAAGGTGCGTCCGTTAGACGTTCCTGCCGGAATCTTCACCGTGACCGAACCACCTCGCGGAGTAGGCACGGCGATCTGACTACCCAGCGCGGCCTCAGCGAATGTGACCGGCACATTGACCGTCACGTTGTTGCCCTTGCGGCCAAATACCGGATGCGCGGACACATGGACGGTGACGAAAAGATCGCCGGCTGGTCCACCACGTTCACCCTGTGCACCTTTGCCCTTGAGCCGGATTCGCGATCCATCCTTCACTCCTGCGGGAATGCGAGCCTGCACGGTTCGGGTGCTTGTGCCACGACCTGAACCACTGCACGACGGGCACGGATCATCGACGAAGAGTCCGCGTCCACGGCACGACGGGCACGGCTCGGCAAATGCGAACCCACCGGCATTACGCGATACCTGACCTGTGCCATCACACGTGGGGCACAGCCGCGGGACGGTGCCCGCTTTCGCTCCGGTGCCGTTGCACACCGAGCACGGTGCATCGCTGCTCAGCCGTAGCGGGACAGTCACACCGTCGAGCGCATCGTCGAAGGACAACGTGAGTTCACTTTCTAGGTCTTGCCCGCGTCGCGGCTGACGGCTTCGTCCGCCGCCTGCGCCTCCGCGGTTGAACAAACCTCCGAGGAAGTCACCAAAGCCACCGCCGCCATCACCGAAGAGGTCCTCGACGTTGACGTTGTATTGGCCGCCCCCACCACCGGGGAAGCCACCACCAAAGCCACCGCCCCCATAACCGCCGCCAGGGAAGCCACCACCGGCGAACAGCGCGCGGGCTTCGTCGTACTCCTTGCGCTTTTTGGAATCGGACAGGACGTCGTACGCCTCCGAGACCTCCTTGAACTTCGCCTCGGCCTTCGCATCGCCAGGGTTCTTGTCTGGGTGCAACTCGCGCGCCAAACTCCGGTACTTCTTCTTGAGCTCGGCTTCGCTCGCATCCTTGGAGACACCCAAGGTGGCGTAGAAGTCCTTTTCTATCCAGTCCTTATTCATCTTCCTTCTCGGTTTTTGTTAGGAACCAGCGACGGCAACACGGGCCGGGCGCAGCACGCGACCGGCGAACCGATAACCCGGTTGGTACACCGTGGTGACCGTGGGGACCGAGACGGCGTCGTTCTCTTCGCTCGTCAATGCCTCGTGCACGGTCGGATCGAATTCCTCACCGGAAGCACCGAAACGCTCAAGACCCACCTTGGTCAGCGCAGCTTCAAAAGCCTCACCTACGGTCCGGAAGGCACCTTCGAGTTCGCCATGCTCGCGAGCACGTTCGATGTCGTCGAGAACCGGGAGTAGTTCGTTGATCGCTCCCGCCACCGCCATCTCCTGCACTACTACGCGATCACGTTCAACGCGCTTGCGGTAGTTCGCGTACTCAGCGTGCACCCGCTGCAAGTCTGCAGTGAGTTCGGCGACCTTGGCCTCGACACCGGCAACATCGCCTTCGAGTGCACTGGCCGCGGCATCTTCCGCGGCCAGTGCCTCGTCGCGAGTTGCGCTCTCCCGGACTTCGAAGGTCTCCGGATCGATGCGGCGTTTGTCGCTTACGCGTACGCCTTCACCGGTGTTCTCTTCTTCATGTCCGGGGTTGCTCATTTGGCTTCGTCCTCGTCCACGATCTCAGCGTCGATGACTTCGTCTTCAGCTGCATCGGCCGCAGCATCTGCTGCACCTTCAGCGGACTCGGTTCCTTCTTGCTGGGCCATGGTGTACATCGCTGCACCCAGTGCTTGGCTGGCTTGTGCAACCTTGTCGGTCGCGGCTTTCATGGCCCCGAGGTCGTTATCTTCGATCGCCTTCTTGAGTTCATTCAAAGGCTCTTCGACATTCGCTTTCGCGTCTGCCGGGACTTTGTCGGCGTTATCGGCAAGGAACTTTTCGGTCTGGTAGACCAGTGCCTCGGCGTTGTTGCGCACCTCGGCTTCCTCGCGACGCTGCTTGTCCTCTTCGGCGTACTGCTCGGCATCACGCATCATGCGGTCGATGTCTTCCTTGGACAGCGCACTGCCGCCAGAAATCGTCATCGATTGCTCTTTGCCCGTTGCCATGTCCTTCGCAGACACGTGCACGATGCCGTTGGCATCGATATCGAAGGTGACCTCCACCTGCGGAATACCGCGCGGCGCCGGCGGAAGGCCCGTCAACTCGAAGGTTCCGAGTTGCTTGTTGTATGCAGCCATCTCGCGCTCGCCTTGGTAGACCTGGATCAGCACCGACGGCTGGTTGTCTTCGGCCGTGGTGAAGATCTCGCTGCGCTTGGTGGGGATCGTGGTGTTGCGCTCGATGAGTTTGGTCATCACGCCACCCTTGGTTTCGATACCGAGGGACAGCGGAGTGACGTCGAGCAACAGCACGTCCTTGACGTCGCCGCGGAGCACGCCGGCTTGCAGCGCAGCACCGATCGCCACGACCTCGTCGGGGTTCACACCCTTGTTAGCGTCTTTGCCGGTCACTTCCTTGACCAGGTCGGCAACCGCGGGCATACGTGTGGATCCACCAACCAAAACAACCTGATCGATGTCCTTCACGGAAATTCCGGCGTCCTTGATGACAGCTTCAACCGGAGCCTTGGTGCGCTTCAACAGGTCCGCGGTCAAGGACTCGAACTGAGCGCGGCTCAGCGTCTCCTCCAAGTGCAGCGGGCCTTCGGCACTGGCAGTGATGTACGGCAGGTTGATCGAGGACTGCGTTGACGACGACAGTTCGATCTTCGCCTTTTCAGCTGCTTCCTGCAGACGCTGCATGGCCATCTTGTCCTTGGACAGGTCAACGCCGTGCGCATTCTTGAACTGCGTGACCATCCACTCGACTACTGCGTGGTCCCAGTCATCGCCACCGAGGTGGTTGTCTCCACTCGTGGCCTTCACTTCCACAACGCCGTCGCCGATCTCCAACAGCGAGACGTCGAACGTGCCGCCACCGAGGTCGAAGACGAGGATCGTCTGCTCTTGGTCGCCCTTATCGAGTCCATACGCAAGAGCCGCGGAGGTGGGCTCGTTGATGATGCGCAGCACGTTGAGGCCGGCAATCTCGCCGGCTTCCTTGGTTGCTTGTCGTTGCGCGTCAGAGAAGTACGCCGGGACCGTGATGACAGCGTCGGTCACGGAGTCGCCGAGGTATGCCTCTGCGTCGCGCTTCAACTTCATCAGGGTGCGTGCGCTGATCTCTTGCGCGGTGTACTTCTTGCCGTCGATCTCGACGGTCCAGTCGGTGCCCATGTGGCGCTTGACGGAGCGAATCGTGCGATCGATGTTCGTGACGGCCTGGCGCTTGGCGACCTCGCCAACGAGTACCTCACCGTTCTTGGCGAAAGCGACGACGGACGGCGTGGTCCGTGAGCCTTCCGCGTTGGCGATGACGACGGGGTCGCCGCCTTCGAGGACCGAGACGACGGAGTTGGTCGTGCCCAGGTCGATACCTACTGCTCTAGCCATGGTGGCTGTTCTCCTTCTTCTTTTCCCACTCGTGGGGGTCTTTTCAGGGATTGATTCCTTGGTTTTGCTGAAGTTCGTTGGTCTAGTGTGCCTCATGGATCATGATCCCTGCAAATCAAGAGTCATAACCTTTGAGCCGCACCGACTCATATAGGAGAACGACGCAAGAAGTGCGGAAATTCCCCGCTGCTTGTGATACAGGTCACATGTGAGGGATCCATGGGGAGCTCGGCTCGGGGGCGCAACAGCAGATCGGCTAGTAGCGTGCGGCCGTGAGTTCAGCACTTCAGACCGGCATAGCCGGCATAGCCGCGATCGCCACGATCGTGGCCGTCGTCCTGTTCACCCGAACCCTCGCTGGCATGGCCCGCACCTACGCCGGCGGTCAGCCGGTCAGCCGCAGTAACGATCCCGGCCAGCGCACCACCACCTTGCTGCGCGAGGTACTACTCGCGAGCCGGCTGAAGCAGCAGCCGGTCGGGGCCGTGGTGGCCGGCGCGCACTGGGTCGTGATCATCGCCTTCGGTGTCTTGTTCCTCACGCTCATCACCGCCTACGGGCAGTTGCTCAACCCCGACTTCGCACTACCGATCATCGGCCACTTCGCACCCTTCACCTGGCTGGTCGAGGGTTTCGCCTGGTTGATGGTTATCTCGATTCTGTTCTTGATCATCACGCGTCTGCGCCAGTTACCGAGTTCTCAAGGACGCAAGTCGCGCTTCTTCGGGTCGACCATGTGGCAGGCGTACTACGTCGAGATCACCATCCTGCTCGTTGGCATCGCAGTCATCTCGCTGCGTGCAATGGAGTACGCGCTCGGTACCGAACAGGGTGAATCGTGGGCCACCACCGCGAACTTCCCGTTCACCGCGTGGATCGGTTCGTCTCTTACGGGGCTGTCGATCAGTGCCCTGGAGTCGGGCATCGTGATCATGGCGTTCGTCAAGATCGCGGTGTCCCTCGCCTGGTTGATCACAGTTGCCGTGCAACCGACTATGGGCGTTGCCTGGCACCGCTTCCTCGCTTTCTTCAACGTGTGGTTCCAGCGCAATGCCGATGGCAAGCCAGCGCTCGGTCCGCTGCTTCCCATTTCTATTAACGGTGAGCCGATTAATTTCGAGAACATCGACGATCTCGACGACGACGCATCCTTAGGCGTAGGAACCATTGGCGACTTCAGCTGGAAGGCCCTACTCGATTTCAACACGTGCACCGAATGCGGTCGCTGCCAAAGCCAATGCCCGGCGTGGAATACCGAGAAGCCGCTCAGCCCGAAGTTGCTGACCCTTGCGCTTCGTGAGCAGTCCCACGCTGCAGCTCCCTGGCTGCAAACACCCAAGGACAAGCGCGCCGATGTTCACGAGGACGTTCTCGGCATTGCCGAACGCCAGCTGATTGCCGCGGGCGATGGTGATCCGTGGGCGCAGTTCGACGGTGGCGTGATGAGTCCGGATGTGCTGTGGAGTTGCACTACCTGTGGTGCTTGTGTGCAGCAATGTCCGGTGGACATCGCGCATATCGATCACATCGTGGACATGCGCCGCTATCAGGTGTTGATGGCTAGTGAGTTCCCCGCCGAACTCAACGGCCTTTTCAAGAACATCGAAACCAAAGGCAACCCGTGGGGCATGAACGCATCCGATCGCAATGCCTGGATCGAAGAGGTGGAGTTCCCCGTGCGTGTCTTCGGCATGGACGGCGAGGAGGCCATCCCCGACGACGTCGAGTACCTGTTCTGGGTTGGCTGCGCCGGAGCGTACGAAGATCGCGCGAAGCAAACCACCAAGGCCGTTGCTGAACTCCTGCACATGGCCGGCGTTGAGTTCATGGTGCTCGGTGAAGGTGAGACCTGCAACGGTGATCCGGCTCGTCGCGCCGGCAACGAGTTCTTGTTCCAGATGCAGGCGATGCAAAACGTCGAAGTTCTCAACGAGATCAAGGCCAAGAAGATCGTCGTCACGTGCCCGCACTGCTTGAACACACTCGGACGTGAGTACCCGCAGATGGGTGGCAACTATGAAGTTGTCCACCACACGCAACTACTCAACACACTCGTGGATGACGGAAAACTCACCGCGGTCAAGCCGATCAGCAAGACCGTCACGTACCACGATCCGTGCTACCTCGGTCGTCATAACGACGTCATCGAGCCACCGCGCGAACTGATCACCGACACCGGCGCAACGCTCACCGAGATGCCGCGCCACGGCAAGCAGTCCTTCTGCTGCGGCGCTGGCGGTGCGCGGATGTGGATGGAAGAAAAGATCGGCACCGCGGTCAACAAGACCCGGGCCGACGAAGCCATCGCCACCGGTGCTCAGACAGTTGCCGTCGCTTGCCCGTTCTGCTCGGTGATGCTGAGCGACGCCGTTGCCGCCCGCCAGCAGAACGGCGAGGCCGAGGGCGTGGAGGTCACCGACATCGCACGACTGATGCTGCAGGCGGCCAAATCCGAGTAGATGGACGACGAAGCCCTACGCCGAGAACTGCGTCGCCGGATCTACGAAGGCGAGGCACAGATCCTTGCCAACGCTGAACCCGATCCTGAGCTGGAAGCCTGGATGTTGTGGACCTCACGCAATCCATTGCAACTTGATTGAACTGTGCTGATCGACAGCCCTTGTTAGCAGGAATCAGACCTCAGTGCGGTGGAAATTCGCGAATGATCGCGACGGCGTAGGCCCGCGCTGCCCCTGGTAGCGCGAGCCGTACTTCTCCGAACCGTAAGGATGCTCGGCTGGAGAAGACAGTCGGAACAAGCACAGTTGCCCGATCTTCATGCCGGGATAAAGCGTGATAGGCAAAGTCGCGACGTTCGATAGTTCCAAGGTCACGTGTCCGGAAAAGCCCGGATCGATGAAGCCAGCGGTCGAATGCGTGAGAAGGCCGAGGCGGCCGAGGGAGGATTTCCCTTCGAGGCGACCAGCAACGTCGTCGGGAAGCGTCACTACCTCGTAAGTGGAACCGAGCACAAACTCACCGGGATGCAAGATGAACGGCTCATCGCCTTCGGCTTCGACCAGACGTGTCAGGTCCTCCTGCTCGACCGACGGATCGATGTGCGGGTACCTGTGGTTCTCAAAGACGCGAAACCACCTATCGAGGCGCACGTCGATGCTCGACGGCTGGATCATCGCCTCGTCGTAGGGCTCCACCTGGACTCGTCCAACGGAGATTTCAGCCTTGAGGTCGCGGTCGCTCAGCAGCACGCGGAAAGGCTACCGGAGACTTGCGTCGCCACCCTCGAGGATCGCGACATCAACCATGTCCTGCGGACGCCCACTGGCCCGCTTATTCGCCTTCAGGCCTTCAAGCCCAATAAATGGCACACGGACTCCGTCCATATGTATTTCGAGTCGATCCCGCCAACAGGTCTCGAAATCGACACCCGTGGGTGACGTCAATAGGTCGACTCTGTTCGGGGGATAGCCCAGTTGGATAACGATGTCGGGCTGAGTGAAGTCCTCGACTCTCAAATCCAGATCACCAAACCCGAACTCTTCAAGAGCTTCGAGTAACGCGCGGGCATTCGGGGACTCCGCCCAGACCCACACATCTAGGTCCTTGGTTAAACGAGGGTGCCCATGAGCTGCGAGTGCCCAGCCACCAACGATCAGATACCGAACATCATTGCGAGCGAAGCACTCGAGCAACTCGTGGAAGTCTTGGCTCAGTTTCACTTGTCCATCCCTCCACCTCACGACGAAGGTCAACTAGCGCCTGCAGTCGCTCCTCCACAGGCCGCGAGCGCCAATAGTTGATGTCCGAATCCGGGACGTGCATGGACTTTTTCGTCACCACTCGAGCGATGGAACTCACAACGAAATAGTACCGGCGTCCAGGTCACCGGGCACCCTTAGCGTGAACGCCGATAGGCGCCAGGCGTCAAGCCCAGCACGGATCGGAATTGGCGCGTGAAAGACGCTTGGTCGTAGAAGCCACACTCGGCGGAGATGTCGCCCATGGACATCGTCGTCGTGGTGATCAACTGCACCGCATGTTCAAGACGCAGCCGTTGCAGGAGCTTTTGCGGCGGGATGCCCAGAGTTCTCCGGCACAGTCGTTCCAGTTGAGGACTCGATAGACCGGCAACGTCGGCCATCTGTGCGACTTTCCAGCCAGCATGAATATCGCGTCGAACGGCAGCAATCACTTGGGCCAGTCCCGCGTGCGCGCTGTTGACCTGCGATTGCAAATCGATCGACAACACCGCCACACCCACGATGCCTTCGTCGTTGTCGAGAAGGCCGCGCAGTGCGGACTTGTTCGTGACGTACCAGCCGAGTGATCCGTCGGCGCGGACGATCAATTCCAACTGACCGCGCAAGGGTTTACCCGTTGCGATGACCTCCGCATCCTGGGCCGCGTAGGAGGCAGCCATCTCCGGTGCGAAGAGATCGCCCACTCGCTTGCCGAGGATGTCTTCGGGGGAAAGGCCGAGGCGATCGCGAAAGCCGGTATTGACGAAGACATAGCGGCCGTCGAGGCCCTTCGCCGAGGCCATCACCTGCGGGATTCCCTCAACGAGTTCAGTGAACGGGCGCAGCACTTCGCCCGGGATCGGCTTTTGTATTAATTCGACAGCCATATGTCTACTGTGGCACAAGACAAGCCCCCGCGCCGCGAGCACGATCTGTTCATGAGTGCGCCTGCCGTGGATCGCCCCACCCCGCCAATTTCGTTGCCCTCCGATGAGGTGCTGATGGCCAAAGCGCAGGCGCGGGCACTGGCCCTGCTGGAGGCATCGCTTGCCGACACCTCCCGCGCCGAGGCGACCTCGTCCAAGCGGCTGGCCCGATTGCTCGCCGACGATGCCGGTCGCGATCTCCTTCTCGACCTCACCGACCAGGTGCTGCGCATCCGCGACCCCAAGCGAGCCGCGCGCCGTTTGCACGATCTCACCGCTGGCGGCGTGCCCGCATCGCTCGGTGGAGTCGATCGACTCGGGCTGGCAACTCTCGGCAAGGTTGCTCCGGCCATTCCGGCGATTACCGAACGAGCCGTTGATTGGCGGATCGGTAAAGACACCGCCGACGTCATCCTCGCCGCCGAGGAGCCGAACTTCTCTCGCTACGTGCGACGTCGCACGGGTGAAGGTTTTCGAATCAACGTGAATCTGCTCGGCGAAGCGATCTTGGGCGACGACGAAGCAGCAACCCGGTGCGCGAAAGTGCTCGCACGTGTTCGCCGCCCCGATGTTGATTACGTGTCGGTGAAGATCTCCGCCATCTGCGCGAACCTCGATGTCCTGGCAGAAGAGGATTCACTCGCGCGCATCGAAGGCCAACTCATCGAGCTCTACCGCGCAGCACGTGATTCCAAGCCGCGCACATTCGTGAATTTGGACATGGAGGAGTACCGCGATCTGGAGTTGAGTTTGCACTCGTTCATGACGGTGCTCGACCGCCCGGGTTCGATGATCTCGAAGCAGGCATCGTGCTGCAGGCCTACATCCCCGATTCGCACGCAGCGCTGCGCACGCTGGTGGCGTGGGCGAATGAGCGCTACGCACGCACCGGCACCAGTATCAAGGTTCGCTTAGTCAAGGGCGCGAACCTCGCGATGGAGCAGGTGGAGGCCGAACTCCACGATTGGGAATCAGCGCCCTACCCGACCAAGGCAGACGTCGACGCGAGCTACAAGGCGATGCTGGAGTACGCACTGCTCAACGCAACACCCGGTGCCCTGCGCATCGGTGCCGCCAGTCACAACCTGTTCGAAGTGGCCTGGGCGCTCACCTTGCGCGATGAATTGAATGCGCACGACCGTCTTGAGATCGAGATGCTCGAGGGCATGGCGCCACCGCAATCGCGTGCGGTGCGAAACGACGCAGGCAGCCTGCTGCTGTATTCGCCGATCGTCGAGGAATCCGAGCGCGACGCGTCTATCGCGTACCTGTCACGCCGGCTGGATGAGAACTCTTCACCGGAGAATTTCCTGCGCGCGCTGTTCGACATCACTCCGGGTAGCCCGCAGTGGGATGACCAGGCGCAGCGCTTTCGCACGTCGGTCATCGAGCGTCATACCGTCACGCAAGAAAGCCGGCGCACCCAAGACCGCACCGCACCGCATGACCGCTTCCCGGTCGACGGATCCTTCGAGAACGTCGCCGATACCGACTTCACCGCCCCAGCCAATCGCACCTGGCTACGCCAACACCTGGACAACTACCGCCCCATCGAACCGACTCTCGTCGAGACAACGAACGAGGTCGACGCAATCGTCGAGCAGGCGAAGCGCGCGCAAGCCGAATGGGCAGGCACAAGTTGGGCAACCCGTCGCACCGTCCTAGCCCAGGTGGCAGAGGTGCTTGAGGAACGTCGCGGTGAAGCAATCGCAGCGGAGGCGCACGTGATGGGCAAGACGGTTCGCGAGTCCGATCCGGAGATCAGCGAGGGCATCGACTTCGTCACCTACGCCGCGCACCTCACTCTTGCCCACGAGGAATACGAGAAGCAAGGCCTGACCTGGCAGCCGTATCCCGTCACGGTGGTGGCCGGTCCGTGGAACTTCCCGTACGCGATCCCACTCAGCGGCCTGGTGCACGCGATCGCCGCCGGTGGTGCCGCGATCTTGAAGCCGGCGCCCGAAGCACGCGAACTCGGTGCACTGCTGGTCGATTCACTGCACCAGGCGGGTGTTCCCGAGCACCTGGTGCAACTGGCCTGCACACCGGACAACGAGGTTGGTCAACACCTCATCACGCACGACGACGTCCAACTAGTAATGCTCACCGGCTCGCTTGAGACAGCCGACCTGTTCACGTCATGGAAGCCAAGCCTTCGCATCAACGCCGAGACCAGCGGCAAAAACGCGATGGTCATCACCGCCGCCGCGGACATCGACCAGTCCATCAAGGACCTCGTGAAGAGCGCCTTCGGTCACGCCGGCCAGAAGTGTTCCGCGGCGAGCTTGGCGATCATCGAGGCGAGCGTCTACGACGATCCGTCGTTCCATATCCGCCTCGCCGACGCAGTGCGCAGCCTGAAGGTTGGCCCGGCCACCGATCTCTCGACGATCATGGGTCCGCTCATTGCACCGGCACGAGGACCACTGCATCGCGCACTCACCTCACTCGAACCAGGTGAGACCTGGCTCGTCGAGCCTGCACAGATCGACGACGTCACCTGGACTCCCGGCGTGCGTAAGGACGTGCAACCCGGTTCGTGGTTCCACCTCACCGAGTGCTTCGGTCCGGTACTCGGTCTGATGCGCGCGGAGAACCTCGCACACGCGATCGAATTGCAGAACGCACCGATCTACGGTCTTACCGGTGGCATCCAGTCACTCGATCCCAAGGAGATCGACCACTGGCGAGAGAACGTGCAGTGCGGCAACGCGTACATCAACCGACCCATCACCGGCGCGGTCGTGCGTCGTCAACCCTTCGGTGGCTGGAAGCGCAGTTCCGTGGGTTCGGGGACCAAGCCCGGTGGCCCGGATCATCTGCACTCCTACGGCACCTGGTCCCGCCCCACCGCGAACCTCCCCGCGTGGACCGTCGAACCTCCCCGCGTGGACCGTCGAACCTCCCCGCGTGGACCGGCGAACCTCCCCGGCCCCAGCACCGGAGCCTCGGTGGCCGACTACCAGCGGTCCTGGGATGAGTACTTCTCGCTCGAGCACGATCCAACGGACCTCGTCTGTGAAATCAACGTCCTGCAATACCGACCACTCGATCTGGTGATTGCGCGCGTTGAGTCTTTAGACAACGACGACGTCGCCTCGTTGCGCGCTGCTGCGCAACTCACTGGCACCCCGATCGAATTCAGCACGCCGCAATCGGAAACCGATGCTCAGTTGGCAGCACGCATCTCGTGCCTAACCGGTGAGGTTCGCTTGCGTGTAGTGACTCCAGTGAACGACGCCGTCCTTCGCGCCGCTCACTCCGCGGGCGTAACGATCGATGATTCATCGGTCACAGGAATCGGGCGCATTGATCTGCTGCGTTTCCTCAAGGAGCAGTCGATCTCCCAAACCATGCATCGTTACGGGCGGCTGATCTCGCGCACGTAACCGACATCAATGCTCGGACGACCGATAGTGCTCGGCGAGCAGGTCGCGTCCAAAATCACGATCAGGGTCCCGCCACACAGTGTGTATGTGGTTGGCGCCGCGCTGGGTGTTGTCGCATTCGACCACCAAGCGAGGGCCTTGAATTCGGTAGTAGTACGGATCGCCGGGGATCTCGCTGCCGGCCCACAGGAGAAAATGATCGTTCAAGCGAGCGTCGGCGTACTTATCCCGTTCGATTTCAGCCAAAGGTCCCGGAAGCCGAAGCGCAGTACAAGTCCAGGAGTGAGCGCAAGACGTCACGCTGGCCAGAGTCGAGGTCCGCAGCGCAGACTCCGCTTGGTTGGCGGGTCCATCGAACAGCATCCACATGCTGATCGGAGATGCCGGCAAACTCATCGGCTGCGCTTTGTATCTGGACGGTCAGGTCGTGGAGCGGATCGGGAAGCCGGCCGCGCCACAGGTCCGGGAGTGGCATAGGTGCAGCACCCTCGGTGAGCAGTGGCCGATTACCACCCACGATGTCGGTGGGGGCAACGTCGCAGACAAGTGCAGCTCCCCGTTGCTCATCACTCAGCGTTGCCATCAATGCATGCGCACGATCCTCCACTGCACCCAGAGGTCTATGCGGTTGGGGACCGAGCAGCGGCGCACTTGCCGGATCTGCGCCAAGGAATAGCGGTGTGCTTGCACAACCACACCATCAACCACAGTGTGGTGGATCGAAACATGGTGTCCCCCCACGCGCCAGGACCACGGGTCGCTCGACTCGGGGTTGCCGAAGATCCGCCAGTAGTACAGACCCGGATCTCTGCCGCGTTCTCGCCCCCAGTCACGTTGGAAACCCTCCAGACGATCCAGCATGTTGTCCAAGCCGATGATGGCCGCTGTGGTGTTGTAACCGGGTTCGGACAATCCCTCGGCCAGCAGCATGTGCGCCAGTTTCTGCTGCGCGGGTCGCATCGCGGACAGCGGAAGACCACCGTGATCGGTGGGTGTGTAGAACCACGTTTGCCGCTCGTCGGTGTCCTCAAACGGACACTGAGCAACGCTGCGTTGGTTGTCATCGAGGGAGTCGAGGAACTTCAGTGCTGCCGTCTGCATTCGTTCAGCGATATCGCGTTCGGTCACGGACCCTCATCCCGAAGCCGGAAAAGTGTGTCGTCAGTAGGGGCTTCCCATGATCCCTCCACCTGCGAGGAATACCCAAGACGCTGGGTTCGACGAACGAGGTCACTACCAACGCGCAACTGCTCCGGTTCCCACGCGGCCAGTGCCTCATCGATGGTGGTCGCTGATTCCAAAGCTTCCGCAAGCCCCCATGCATTGGCAGCTGCTTTCGCCGTGCCCGCAGCAGCGTGCGGTCGCATCACGAAGCCCGCGTCGCCAATCAGACACGCCCGTCCGAATGCCATGCGGTCAACTTCTAAGTCGTAGACCGCCTGCACGAACGGTTCTTGCGCCTGGACCACAGCTTCCGCCACCGCTTCGGGCAGCCGTGCGCGGGCGTGAGCGCGCATCTCCTCAACGTGTTCGGGACGGGCCCGCCCCGGAGGCAACGTTGGGTCGTGCCGAACACCTGACTCGTCCGTCATCAGATCCTCGAAATCTCCGCCTTCACGGTAGTTCCGGTACCAAACCGTGTTGATGAGGCGTTTTCCCGGATCTACGGATCCGTCTGGGCTGGGAATCGGATATACCAGGATGTGACTGTTGGCGTAGAACGCGTACGTGATCGCATCCCCCAAAGACTCTCGCGTCTTGGCAGAAAGTTCCGCCTCCGGAACCATTCCTCGCCATGCGACATAGCCTGCGTACCTTCGCTGCGAGTCCGGCAGAAGGGAACGTCGAAATATCGAGTTGACGCCATCGGCACAGACCAGAAGATCAGCCTCGACGCTCGAGCCGTCCGCGAAGTCGACTCGAGCGCCAGATTCCGCAACGGTGAAGTCGACTGCCTCGTGGCCGGTCAGATAGCGATCTGTGCCGAACTCGGCAAGGAGTCGTCCGTAAACCGTGAACCACGACGTGAAGTGGTACGTGGTGGGGCGCTCATGTCCGATGCTTCCATCGCGATTGACGTAGCGGATCAGATCCGTTCGCGTGCTGATCTCATCGATATCGAGGCCACAGCGCTCGGTTAGATACCGCGAAGCATCGGGAAGAAAGCCGAGCCCTGCTCCGCGTTGCTCGAGCTTGTGACGTGATCGTTCGTAGATCGTTACGTCGTGCCCAAGATCGCGCAGGAGCAGGGCTGCGGTTAAACCACCGAGTGATCCACCTACTACCGCGATGGTCGTGCTGGGGACCACCTGTGGCTAGGGACGGCCGAAGGTCGCGATCCGATCGATGGCGCATACGAAAAGTACGCGGCGCTCATCGATGGATGGATCGCGAAGACCATAAGGCGGTTCGTTGCCGGTGTACTTCGTCCAGATCTTGTCCAACTGCGCAGTGACCTTCGCGCCCTCATCGGGATCATCCTCGAGGATTTCGCGCTCAACGTGGCACTTGATGCTGATCCAGTGGTACATGTTCTGTGGGTTGACGATCAAGATCGAAAGTTCCGGGTGCTTGCGGATCCACTCGACCTTCTTGCGCTGCGTTGCGACGTTCACCAAAACCTTGTCGGCTTCGTAGTCGAACCACATCGGCGTGATGTTGATCCTGCCGTCGTTGCCCATGACACCGAAATTCGCGTGAAAGGGACCGTCGATGAGTTGCTTGTAAATCGGATCGAGGTCGTCCAGGGAGTTGACGGCGTCGCGGCCGCCAACGGTGAACTGGTTGGCCTGAAGTCCGTCAGCTACGTGGAGAAAGTTTGAAACTTGGATTCCCATGGGCGCTCCTTTGGGTGCGGCATTGAGCCTCAAATGGCTGTCTGCGCACCATAGTAAGGATGCGTGGTCCTCACCACCGGAACTGCAGAAGCACCACTCACCCCAGTGCGTTCAGGCAGGATCGGCGATTCCTCCGATGTCGTCTGGGACATCCGCCGCGCACTCGGCTAGGGCATCCATCGGAACGGTGGCCAGCGCGGCCTGATTCGTCGCCTTCATGACCACCGGCGCCTTGATGCCGTCGGCGTACGCCTGCAGCCATCGGCCCGCGCACACACCCCAGCGATCACCGGGGTTCAACCCAGCAAACCCGAACTCCGGGCGCGGGGTGGACAGATCGTTGCCCACCGACTTCTGGTGTTCCAAGAACTCCGACGTGACCACAGTGCACACGGTGTGCGAGCCAACGTCGTCTGGGCCGGTATTGCAGTAACCATCCCGGTAGAAGCCCGTGAGGGGTTCGACGCTGCAGACTTCGAGGGGCTCGCCATACACGTTGCTCTGCTCCATGACCCCAGCCTAGATACGGAACCAACCATCCGCCAGACACGTCCGACAACCATGCGGCTCATTGCAGCGGTGCTCGTATTCGCCCTCGGCTTCGTGCTGGCACCTGCAGCCTCCGCCGCCGAGAAGGTATCCCTGACCGCATCCGCATCACAGGCGCGCAGCCAGGTGATTTCCTTGGTGCGGGAATACGAGGCTCGGTACGGGCCCCGGGTTTCCACGTCGGAGCGCGCACAGTTGCGCAACATGGCACGCGAGTCCCGTCGTGAAATGAACACTCTCGTGCGTCTGGTTCGCAAGGCTCGAGCGAACCAATAGCCCCTCGGATTGGCGTCGCGCGCACTCGCACTACCAAAGAATTAGCGTGGTAGCAGACGCGCGATTGAATCAGGTGCGCGACATCCTTGCCCCAGCAATGTCCCTATCTGAGCAAATCGGAGCGTGGTCCCAAGCTCGTTCCGTCATGCAGGAGTTGGACTCCCTCGGGAGTCAACTCGAGCGACGCGCCCGATAGACTCGTCACCTGCTTGATACGCGGGTGTAGTTCAATGGCAGAACATCAGCTTCCCAAGCTGACAGCGCGGGTTCGATTCCCGTCACCCGCTCTCTAAGTCCATCGGCCGAGAACGGCACCTAGTCCAACAACTCCTGCCATTGCGATGACCATCGCAGAGAATGATCCCAAAGATTCGGCGAGCAGAACTCCGATGGCCGGCGTCACACCGAGTGCGATAGCGGTCGGCGCATGAAGGAGCCCGCTCAACGCTCCGTAATTGTTCGTTCCCCAGCGATCCGACACCGCAGTCGCATCAACCAAAGTCATGGCGCCCCGCCCGGCTCCAACGAGGAAGACAATCACCGCGACGGCGATGAAGGGTGCGGCCACCACGCCCATGAGAAGAAGCAGAAGTGCCGACATACCACCAGCGAGGGACAACTGAATCCAGGGCACGCGACGGCCCGGGATGGCATAGAAGACAAACCGACCAAGCACTTGCCCAGCGCCGATGATTCCTAGACCCCACGCGGCAGTCTCGAAACTAAAGCCGTACTCAAGGAGCAGAGGCACCGCGTTCACAGTGGCTGTGTACAGACCCACGCCGATCAACAAAGTTGCAGCGAGCAAGCGCAGAAACCTTCCCGAGAGCGCCACCCCCCGAATTGCCGACCACGAGTTGTCGCGGTGTAACTCGGTAGGTAGATCCCACCGTCGTTCCATACTGCTGAGGACCAAGGGCATCGATACGATGAAGAAGGCCGCCGCCGCCACGAGAAACATCGAGCGCCAACCGATAGATTCAATGAGCCATGCGGCGATGGGCGCGAAGATTGTCGAAGCAAAGCCCGCTGCAATGGTCAAGATGACCAGTGGGCGATTGCGTTGATTCTGATACCGGTGGGTGATCGTTGTGAAGGCGACGCCGTATAGGGTCCCAGCCATCGCAAGGCCGAGAATTAGGAAGCCGGCGAAAAGCGCAATCAGACTTCGCGCATTTGCGACGACGACAAGACCCATCCCCCCCAATATGGTGCCAATGATCATCACGAGCCGTGGTCCTGTGCGGTCCAGCAATCGGCCTAGTGGAATCGACGTGATCGCCGACACCATCATGCTGGCAGACAACGCAAGTGACACTTGAGCAAACGACCAGCCGGTATCGGATGCGATGACGGGTAGGGCAACCAAAGCGGCGTAATAGAGCAAGCCGTAGCCCACGACCTGGATGGTGGTGAGAGCAGCAAGACGACCGGTGGTCGCGTGGGAACTAACAAAACCAGTGGGCGCCACCGTCAGGCTTCCCGGTCAAGCGCGCAGGCCTCCACTAATTCCCGGTAAGAATCAAGTTCAGGAACCCGTTGACCTGGGACCTTGGCGAGGTCGTCCCACAGTCGGAGTTGAATCGCGTTCTCGAATCCAGGCCGATGACGAAAAGTATTCATCTCCTCCACAGACATGGGTCCACCCTGCAGATGCAAGGTGTGAAGTGAGGCCTCAGAGAGCGTGGACATGTATGAAGGGTCAGAGGCAACAAGAAAGCGCTTAGCCTCAACGTGCCATCGGATGGGATCAGCAACGTGCGGACCGAAACGTTCCTCGCACCATGCAGCACCAGCCTCATCATGATGGGCGTCCACGTTCGAGTACTGAGCTCCTTGCGCATCTTCGACGAGGATATGACCGATATCGTGCAGAAGGGACGCGACGATCAGTGCCGCAGTCGCACCTGAGGATCGCGCAAGGTCTGCCGCCTGCAATGCATGCTCCTGCTGAGTAACTTGCTCACCGAGGTAAGCGTGCATGCCAAAGCCATCGAATAGGGCCTTCACCTCGTCGAAAGTACTAGCCATCTGATCCCTGATCCCAAGTGTCGAAGACATCCCTCGCGATACCGAATCCGGTGCTCGCGCCCTTGCCGCTCGTCACCACAACAACTCTCTGATCGGGGGAAGGAGCCGCGATGACGCAATCGATGTCGGCAGTGGGATAGACACCCACCCACCGCGATAAGACGTCCACGTCGCCCACCGTCGTGCTGCGCTGTAACTGAGCGATAATCATCCGGTCTACAGCTTCCTTCGCAAAGGGATCCGGATCCTTCCCGTACTCGTGTGAGTCACCGATCACAATTGATCCGTCCGCGCTTTGAACTGCGATCAGATGGATTCCAGCCGCACGGAGTTCCGATTCATTTTCATCAAGGTACTCGCCCCACGCTGTGGCTTCAGGGAGATCTGCGTACCCCTGGTAGCGAGCGAGGGAGAGTTCATTCATAACAGCAGCGTTGAACATGATCGGCTTGCGTGGAAGGACTCGCAGCATCTGCAGCTTGCTGAGTGTGATGTCGTACGGCTCCAGCGCCTCACTGCCGATTCCGGTGAGAAGCGTGCCGGGACAAAGAACCGACCGCTCAGCTTCGACGCGGTGACGATTTGTCCAGACAGTGCCACCATCCGTACCCAGCACCTCCTCACCCCAGATGAACCGAACACCGAGCGTCTCAAGCCAGTGGGCGAGTGCCGGAATGGCAGTAAATGATTCGACTCTCACCTCATGCGGGCTGTACAGCGCGCCAATGGCGCCTTCGGCGTTGACTTCAGGGGCTCGGGTCGCAAGCTGTTCGGCGGGAACTAACTCAACATCCTCACCCATGTCCGAAAGCGCGAACGCCTTGGCGACCTCCCACGCGAGTGGATGCCAGACGACCAACCACGTGCCACGGTGCTGGATGGGTATCCCGGCCTGCGGGGCAACGTTCAACCACTCATCCCGCGATGCAACGGCCCTGCGCCAGATGTCACCACCCCGCAGGCCGGAAACTGTGACGAAACCGAAGTTTCGAATGGAGGCGCCAAGGCACCTCTCGTCCTTATCAACGACAACAACGGACAAGCCACGCTTGCGCGCCTCATGGGCATGGGCCAGGCCGAGGATTCCAGCGCCCACCACAACAACATCGGCGTACAGAACTTCATCCATGAATCGCATCCCGCATCTCCGCCCACTCGCGAACGACCGTTGGAAGCTCCACAACGGAGTCAAGGATGAAGTCCGGCTCAATGCTCAGAAGTTGCTCGCGTGTATGCGCTCCCGATGTGACGCCAACTGTCAAACCCGCCCCGGCGTTGTGGCCAGCGAGAAGATCGCTCGTGGTGTCGCCACAAGCAACAAGGTCCCTCACATCGGTGCCACCCAGCATGATGAGAGCGGTTAAGAGCATGTCTGGAGCCGGCCGCCCACGACCACCGAAGGCATCCGCAGGACTCAATGAAACATCGATGAGGGACGCAAGCCTCAACTCCTCAATCAGCGCCAGGCGCGTTGGTGCCCCAAATCCCGTGGTGAGACAGATGAGGGCCCCCATCTCACGAAGATCTCGAAGTGCCTCTTGCACGCCAGAGAAGAGTTGCACCGCGCCTGATTCTAGGATCCGTCCGTACGCTTCCTCGAAGAATGCAGTCGCGCTGCGAGCCCTCGCTTCATCACCCAGGAGGGCAGTGAACACTTCGATCTTCGATTTGCCCATGGTGTCTCGCACGTAGTCGAGAATCGAACCATCAACCTGTTCATCCAGACTCTCAAACGCCTGCTGGAATGCAGATTCAACAGCCCCTTCATCTTGAACAATGGTGCCAGCAATATCAAGACAAACGATCGGAGTCGTCATCTGCGTTTCCTTTCGGCAATCGCCCTATTGGATCTGCTTGCGGATGTACATCGAAAGCAACTCGACCGCATACACAACCAGGAAAATCGTCAAGATGATCGCTCCCGTGGCCTGAAACTCCAAGACTCGAATGGAGTTGAAGAGCAGGAAGCCGATCCCACCGCCACCAACGATTCCTAAGACCGTTGACGTTCGGATATTGATGTCGATGATGTAAAGGAAAAGACCGACAAGAGTGGGTGCCGCGGGTGGCACGACCGACGTGGCAATCTCCTGCATGCGGGTTGCACCTGTGGCAAAGACGGCCTCCCGGGGACGCCGATCTACCTCCTCAAGTGTGTCCGCAATGAGCTTGGCGAAGAAGCCGGCCGTTCCGACTGTGAGTGCAAAAACTCCAGCAATGGGACCCAAACCGATAGCGGCAACGAATATCACCGCGATGATGAGCTCCGGGATACCTCGAATAATGAGCAGAAGCAGTCGCGTAAGGCCGTACACGAACTTGTTCACAGTCACATTTCGTGCAGCAAGCAGGCCGAGGGGAAAGGAAAGCAGAGTCCCCAGGAAGGTGGAGACCAGTGCAATGGCTATCGACTCCAGCATTCCAGTCACCAGAGCGTCCCCGATCTCGGAGAAGTCCGGCGGCAAGAAGCGGCCAGCGGTCACAACGATGTCCCCAAAAGAAGTGACGAACTCCCAGGGGCTGATTTCAACGGCGAACCAGGACACGGTGAGAAGGCCAACGAACACCAGCGAGTAGATCAACTTCTGCCGGCGCTCACTATCCAGCGGTGGCAAAACCCGACCGGCGGTACTCACTGCATCCTTGGACTCCTCGTCGCTGCTCTGTGGAGCGCTCGGTGCGCTGTTCTTCTTGCGCCGAGTGACGATTGCAAAGAGCTGGTTCCCCAAACTGAAGCGCGGCGCGTTCGCAACCCCGGCTACGTTCTCGCTGCCTAACAGCAAACTGCGTACCGCCGCCGACAGGAACTCCATGACCGTTATGAAGATGATGATGATGACAACCACGCCAAGTGCTTCGCCGTACTCCAGCATTCCCAGGCGTGCTTTCAGTAGGAGGCCAACGCCGCCGGCCCCCACGAGGCCGAGGACGGTGGCCGATCGAAGGTTGATGTCCAGGCGATACAGAACGATGCCTATGAACGCAGGGATTATCTGCGGCACAAGCGACGAGACGATTACCTGCGATCGTCTTCCCCCCGTGGAAGTCACCGCTTCTTGTGGCATTGGGTCGGTTGATTCAATGGAGTCGGCTAGGAGTTTTCCGATCATGCCGATGGAGTGGAATCCCAGGGCGAGAACCCCTGGGAGAACGCCGATGCCCAAGGCGCGAACAAAGATGAGGGCAAAAACCAAGTCGGGTACTGCGCGGGTGAAGACGATGATGCCCCGGGCGACTACGCGAACGATCGGGTGCGGCGAGGTGTTCCGAGCTGCCGCAAAAGCTAACGGCACCGAGAAGAGCACTGCCAAGAAGGTTCCCAGTACTGCCATCCACAGTGTTTGAAAAGTGAGCGAAATGGCCTGATTGAGATCACCGAAGGTCGGCGGGAGCATGTAGGTCAGCAGTTGACCGATGTCGCCGAATCCCGTGACGAGAACGGTCACGTCCATGCCGATGTATGTCCACGACCACACTGTGGCCACGATGAAGAAGAACAGCGACGCGCGCAGGACGACCTTCTGCCGGGTAATTGGCGGAAGCAGGCGCCGCGATGGCTGCCGCCCGGGCGCCTGCCTGTTCGATTCGGTTACCGTCGTCGACATGTCAGCCCTCTAGTGAGGAGACGACTTCTCTTGACTCCGGCTGGACGATTGGCGCGCTGGGAATGGACTCCTTCTCGTGGAGGTTGTCTGGATCCACGCGCTTATAGACGTCGCGGATCTCCTCATCGGTGATGTCGCTGGTGAAGCGGTCCATAACAACCTCACCGTCGCGCAATCCAACGATGCGGTCGGCCCAACCTCGCGCAAGTTCCACCTGGTGCAAAGTGACGATGACGGTCAGGTGGTCTTCACGAACAATCCGAAACATCACTTCCATGACCTGCTGGGAAGACTCAGGATCCAAAGAAGCGACGGGCTCATCAGCTAACAAGATCTTCGGCTCCTGCAGCAGCGATCGGGCGATCGCCACCCGCTGCATCTGCCCGCCGGACAAGGTGTCGGCCCGTTGAAATGCATAGTCAGACATACCTACGCGGTCTAGTTGCTCCAATGCTTGCCGGCGGAGGCTAAGCGGATAGGAAATGACGCCGAATCGTGGAAAGCGCAAGCGGCCCAGTGCTCCAGTGAGGACATTCTCGATGGCAGTCAAGCGACCTACCAGCCCGAACTGTTGGAAAACGAATCCGACATCTCGCCGAACACGCCGGATCTGATGTCGGTTGGCTTGCTCCATTTGAGTTCCCAGGACCTCCATCTCCCCGGAGGACGCGGGCAAGAGTCCGTTCACGATGCGGAGGAAGGTTGACTTTCCACTCCCAGACAAACCTACCAACGAAAGCATTTGGCGCTCGGGCACCTCGATCGAGACATTCTTCAAAGCCCGCGTTCCGTTAGGGAAAGTCTTGTCAATGTTGACAGCGCGAATTGCAACCTTCTCCACAGTCACTCCCATCGTTCGACTAGCAGAACGCCTGCCACGCGGCCGACGAGGACCGCGTAGCAGGCGACCGTTGTACTACTGACAGTTGCTAGATCCTGTGACTTCGCACACCTTGCGAACACCGTCGAAGAAGGAGTCAGGCTTGGAAACCCAGCCCCAAACGTTCTCGTCGGTCAGACCACAGTCTTCGGTGCTCGTGCACTTACCAGCGGCCATGAGTTGATCAACATTCACGTCCTGCAGAATGATGCGTCGAATTTCAGCGTCGAGACTGGCGGGTAGGCCGTTGCGAATCGCCATGGGCGAACCGGCGATCACCTCGGACTTCCACACCGTCTTGATCTCACCAGGCTGAATGTCACCCTTCTCGATCAAGTTGCTGTCGACCATCGCGTCGAAGGCGAAACCAACTTCACAGTCACCATTCTTGACAGCGAGGACAGAAGAATCGTGTCCACCCGCGAATACCGGAGTCACATCAGCCTCAGGGTCGATTCCCGCACTGATCAGACCCTCGCTCGGGTAGAGGTAGCCGGAAGTCGACGCTGGATCGACGAAGCACACGGTCTTGCCCTTGAAGTCTTCAATGGAATTGACAGCGTCGTTCGTGCTAAGAGCAAATCCATAACTCACGTAACCCGGCTCAACGTCGGGGCCATCTGTCATCACTCCGGCCACGTCGATGTCTGCACCGCGCGTCTTCGCAAGAACGTAGGAGAAGGGACCGTACTGAGCGAGATCGACCTTGCCGGAGTTCTGCGCTTCAATGATTCCGGCGTAGTCGGTGGCTTGGAAGAATTCAACGTTTACACCGAGTTGTTCGCTCAAAGACTCAAGGAGCAGCGAGTAACTCTGTTGCAGGGATGAGGATTCCTCAGATGGAACGGCCGCAACGACTAAGGTCTCCGGCCAATCGCTGCGATCACCGGAGGCCTCTGCGGCAGTCTCGGTTGTGGTTTCGGTTGTAGCCTCCGCTGCTGTCTCAGCTGCGGTTTCGGTAGTTGCTCCCGATGATGATGATTCACTCGAGCAACCGGCGAGCGCGACGAGACCGAGCGCAAGACCGATTCCCGTAAATGCAAACTTGCGTGTTGAGCGCATGGACTTCCCCTCGAAATGGGTTCCTGTCGGAACGATTGCGGCAGAACGTAGGGGCGTCAGATGACGCTGCGGCACCATAAGGGAAAGCAGTAGATGAAAGATCGCGAAACGACAGATAGCACTACCTGCACGGCAGGCGTACGCCTAGTTAACGGTCAACAAACGGATCACGCAGAGGGTCGCCCTCGCCACCCTTGACGCAGCATCTGGACGCCCACGACGACGAGGACCAGAGCAAAGGCTGTCTTTACCAGCGCACCGCTCACTGCTACGGCGACGGCAGCACCCAGCACTGCACCCGGAATAGAGGCTAAACCGAAGCGCAGACCAACTGACCAATTCGTTGTTCCCGCTTTCGATTGACGCCATGCACCGAGGATCGCGATGGGTGCCATGACGGCCAACGACGTACCCGCCGCCAGTTGCTGGGAAAAGCCAAAGAAGGTGACCACGATCGGAATGAGGATGATTCCGCCACCGATTCCGAAAAGTGCGGAAAGCACGCCCATCGCAACACCGCTCGCGACATACGCGAGAGCAATGACAGGAGTGACCGTTGGAAGGTCTGTCTCCGCAAAGGATCCGGTCGGCCACAGGAGTCGAATAGCCACAGCAACCAGCAACAACCCGAAGCCGATCTGTAAGCGGTAGTCCGCTGTACGCCGGACGACGCTGCTGCCGAGCAAGGAACCGACAAGACCGCCACCCAAAATGAATGCGGCAGGAATCCAGGCCACGAAGTCGGCTATGGCGTACGTAGCAAAGCCGGCCGCAGCGGCGAGAGACACCATGACCAAGCTCGTGGCCTGCGCGTTCTTCTGCTGCATGTGCAACAGGAGAACTAGGACTGGAACCAAAATGATGCCGCCGCCAACACCGAAGGCTCCGGAGAAGGCGCCAACGCCAAAGCCGATCAGTAGGTCGCGGGCCACAGGGAAAGTCTGCTCACATGCGGGCTCATGCATACAAAAGGGGCACCCCGCAGGGTGCCCCTTTCAATAGATGGATGGGGTTAGCCGGCGACTGCGCGCTCGGCAGTCTTGACTTTGATGTACGCCGAGGACGAGGCGTTCCACAGCAGCCACAGGATCACGACCTCAATGACTATGGTGATGACCGCAGTGAGCCACTGTCCACTGAATAGCGTGCCAATTGCGCCCAGCAAACTCAACACTGCAAAGACAGTGATCAGGATGCGTGCCCAGTTGTGGCCGCGCGCAAGGGACATCGCCACGATTACACGGATGATCGCGATGGCCGCAACCACGAGGCCGGCAGCAAACACACCGCCGGTGATCACACCTGCGGAAACACCGGTGACACCCTCGCTGGTCAGAGCCTTGTCGATCTCGTCGCGCACACCGCTATCGAGTGTCGCGAAGGCGCTAAGGATGAGACCTACTGCGGCGATAATGCTGAAGATTGCCGCAATCCATTGCAGGACGACGGCGATGGTCAGGGTTACTGGTCTACTCATGGGACAAGACGGTAGCCAAGTGCGCTGGTGGTTGTCACAGACCCGCCGGTGAAAAACTGTGGACTATTGGGGCAATTTCCGGAAAACCGGGCGTGGCACTGACTTGACGGCCGTCATCAGGAACCGCAAAGGGCCAGGTGCGTACACCGTGTGCTTGCCCTTGCGCAGGGCATGCACGATGGTCTTGCCGACAACATCAGGATCGGTGGTCATGGGCGCCTCTGGAAGTCCAGCACTCATCCGCGTGCGCACCATGCCCGGTCTCACGACGAGCACCGATGCACCGGAGCCCACGAGGGCATCGCCCAAGCCCTGCGCGAACGCGTCGAGGCCGGCCTTGGTCGATCCATACACATAGTTGGCGCGACGCGCTCGATCGCCGGCAACACTCGAAATCACCACGAGATGCCCATGTCCTTGCGCGCGCAATCGCCGAGCGACGTGCAGTCCGACGCTCACCGCACCTGTGTAGTTGACCGTTGCAATATGCACCGCTTGGGACGGATCGGCCTCCACTTCCATCTGATCACCGAGCACACCGAAAGCCAAGATGACGATGTCGATGTCCCCGTTATCGAAGACCTCATCAATGAAGGCGCCGTGGTTGTCAGTGGCGGTGGCATCGAACTCAACTACTTCTACGGTGGGGATACCGACATTGCCAAGCTCCGCTGCTGCATCGTCCAAGGCCGACGACGGCCGTCCGGCAAGAACAACGCGCCGCATCCGTGCCCGCGGTAGCGCCTGCACCGTTGCCAGGGCGATCTCACTCGATCCTCCCAGCACGAGAACGGACTGTGGCTCACCCAGTGCATCGATCACAGTGACAACCTTCTTCCTAGATCGGAGGTGAACACACCCCGCGGGTCCATTCGATCTCTCACGGTCTGCCACTCGCCCAAGCGCGGATACGTACGGGCGAGCATGGAAGGTGACTGACGCGAATCTTTGGCCAGGTACAAGCGGCCCCCTTCGGACGCTACAAGTTCATCGAGTTCGTCGAGCACCGGACCGAGTTGATCATTACCCGCTGGCACATCTGCGGCGAGCGTCCAACCAGGCTGAGGAAAGGACAACGGCGCACGGTTGGCTGGACCAAACCTCTTCAGCACTGTCAGGAAACTCGGCGCACCAACGTCCTTCAGCCTGCTCAGTGTGCGTTCCACGATCCAGCCCGCAGCGTCCGGCACCACGAACTGATACTGCAGGAAGCCCTGAGGGCCGTAGATGCGGTTCCAATCACGCACGCCATCGAGGGGATGGAAGAAGGACGGGATGCTGTGTAGTTCACCGTGGCGCTTCTTCGGGTGCTTGCGGAACCAGGCCTCATTAAAGGCGCGAACGGATGCGGCATTCAGTAGCCCGTTCGGCATGAATGCCGGTGCGGATGGCAGCGATGGGGTTGCGTACTCCAACGGATGGGCTGCTTCCTTCGCATTCAGTTGGGATCGCGACGCATGATCACCGCGCGTGAGCACGCCCCGCCCCGATGGAGCAACAGAATCAATCCACGCTACGGAATAGCGGTAGTTGTCATCACCTTCGATCATCCGAGACATGACATCGTCAAGATCAACGCAGCGAACCGTGTCCACGCTCATGCGCGAGGTTTCGATAGGAATGAGCCGGAAGGTCGCATCCACGATGACACCGGTGAGTCCCATGCCTCCAACGGTGGCCCAGAACATGTCCGAGGTGGCCGGATCATCCGGACTGAGTTCCAGCAATTCACCGTTGCCATCGATCACGCTCATCCGTGTCACGTGGGACCCAAAACTGCCCTCGATGTGGTGGTTTTTTCCGTGGATGTCCGCAGCGATGGCGCCGCCAACGGTCACAAAGCGAGTCCCGGCCGTAACCGGAACAAAGAAGCCAGCAGGCACTATGGCCCGCAAGATCTCGTCCACGCTCGCGCCTGCCAGCGCCGTGACCGTGCCCGCTTCAATGTCAAGGTCGAATGTGTGCAGCGTGGTCATGTCGAAGACGCTCGCGCCACCACTTTGTGCAGCGTCGCCGTAACTCCTACCCAGCCCTCGGGCAAGGACACCACGAGGGCCGGCTGCGCGAATACTTGCCTGAATGTCTTGGGCCGAGGACGGCCTACTTACCTGCGCGCGTGATGGCGCGGTTCGTCCCCAGCCGGTCAGGAGTTGGTCGTGTTCGGAGCCGGCAAGCGGTGAGTCGACCGTCACGCGTTCAGTGCTCGTGCCCGTGGCTTTCATACCCCTAGCGCCCCCAGACCAAACAGGACCAGCCACGCGAGCCCAAGAAGAAGAAGCACTGTGTCGCCAAGGGCAGTTTCCTCCGGTGCCTCGGCATCGCCGCGATCGATGCTTACGCCGTAACGCAAGATGGCGAGCACGAAGGGCAGCACGCTCCATTCAGCCCACGGGAAGCTCGAGGGCACTTCAGCCACATCGAATGCCCACAGTGCGTACGCAGTGATCGTTACCGCCGCCGCGATGCCCCACACGAACCTCAGGTAGCCGAGTGTGTAGCCATCGAGGCTTTTACGCTTCGGTGCGTCGTCGCCGTCACCATCGCGCACGAACCGATCGAGTTCGCTATAGCGCTTACCGGCGGCCATGAATAGAGATCCAAAACCTGCAACGATCAAGAACCACTGCGAGATCGGCAGACCAGATGCTGCGCCACCGGCAATCGCGCGCAGCAAGAAGCCCATCGACAAAAGAGCGAGTTCAATAACCGGTTCATGCTTCAAGGCCAGTGAATACGCGAGGGTGAAAACTGCGTAGGCAATAACCACTCCGGCGAGCGCGAGTGAAATGGCAAGGGATAGGGCAATGGCCGCAGCAGCCAGGACTACTGCTGCGACAACTGCGATTTTCGTCGAGAGTTGCCCCGCCGCGATGGGTCGCGCAGACTTCTTCGGATGATTGCGATCTGCCTCGACATCCCGAACGTCGTTGATCAAATAAGTTGCGCTCGAAATTAAACAGAACGCGATGAACGCGCCAACGCTCGGTACCAAAACATCAAGGTCGAAGAGTTGCCCCGCCGCCAACGGTGCCGCGAAAACAAGAATATTTTTGGCCCACTGACGCGGACGCATAGCAACGAATGAGGGCGATGAATGCTGACCGGTCTTTCGTTGCTCGCTTCGCAGGTTCCCTCTTCGACGCGTTGGTCATCCGTTGACCACTTCGTGTTCCTCATGCCTGCCGGGCTCGGAGTCGCCGATGATGCGGGCGATTTGCGGCACGACCAATAACCACGTGATCAGGTGCATCACGCCGAGCCAGATTCGCGTAGAGATCAAAACGGAGCTGGGCTGCATAACAAGTGGGATCAGTGAGGCCACCGCAATGGAGGTGCCCACCCAAAAGACAATCCGGGCAGCCCCCTTCCTGCCACGGACAAGCAGCGATGCGATGGCCCCGATTTCCGCCGCAACCACCGGGAGCAGGAGAACTGCGAACCAGGGCACCACCTGGAGACCGGCCACCATCTCCACTTCCATGGGAACCCGAAGCAACCAGGCCACGCCGTAGATGAGTAAGGACAGGAGTCCGGAGTAGGCGCCCGTGACGAGGGCCGCGTACGCCATGGTGCGAACCCCTGGATTGGCCGAGGTGGGGGGCGCGACCGGCGTGGCCGATTCGGTCCACGCGCCGCTCAACATGGCGCCCATTGTGACGGTTGCGCGGGGGCGATGGGGACACCGGTGTGCCGCCGGAGCGATTACCTTCGCGCTTGCTCTTGCAATCACTGGCGGTCGGGTGCATCATTAAGTTACTGGTCAGTAACTTAGCGTGGCCGTGAGGGTTCGAAGCCCCACGACGCCTTCGACGAGGGGTAGGTGTGCGATGTCGCACTACAAGAGCAACGTCCGCGATCTGGAATTCAACCTATTCGAGGTCTTCAATGCCGGCGATCGCATGGGCAACGGCCCGTTTGCCGAAATGGACGCCGATACAGCCCGCGAGATCCTGCACGAGGTGGATCGCCTCGCCGTGGGACCGCTCGCGGAATCCTTCGTCGATTCGGATCGCAATCCGCCGGTCTACGACCCGGCCACCAAATCCGTCACCATGCCCGAGGGTTTCAAGAAGTCCTTCAAGGCGCTGATGGACTCCGAGTGGTGGCGGCTGGACCTGCCCGAGCACCTGGGCGGCAGCGGCGCGCCCCCATCGCTGCGTTGGGCCGCGAGCGAGTTGATGCTCGGCGGCAACCCCGCGGCGTTCCTCTTCATGTCTGGCCCAAACTTCGCTGCCGTGATCGATGGCCTCGGAACTGATGAGCAAAAGGAGTTCGCCCGCACGATGATCGACCAGGGCTGGGGCGCCACGATGGTGCTCACCGAGCCCGACGCCGGTTCCGACGTTGGTGTTGGCCGGACACGCGCATTCGACAACGGCGACGGCACCTGGCGCATCGAAGGTACCAAGCGCTTCATCACCTCCGGCGAGCACGACATGGCCGACAACATCGTGCACATGGTTCTGGCGCGCCCCGAAGGCGCCGGCCCGGGCACTAAGGGCTTGAGCTTGTTCATCGTTCCGAAGTTCCACGTGGATCCGAAGACCGGTGAGATCGGCGAGCGCAACGGTGTGTACGCGACCAACGTCGAGAAAAAGATGGGCCTGAAGGCTTCCACCACCTGCGAACTCACCTTCGGTGAGAAGGAACCGGCTGTTGGTTGGCTGTTGGGTGACGTGCACGACGGCATCGCCCAGATGTTCAAGGTCATCGAGTACGCACGCATGATGGTTGGTACGAAGGCCATCGCAACTTTGTCGACCGGCTACTTGAACGCGCTCGACTACGCGAAGACCCGCGTGCAGGGGGCTGACTTAACGAAGATGACCGATAAGTCATCCCCGCGCGTGACCATCACGCATCATCCCGATGTCCGGCGTTCACTGATGCTGCAGAAGTCCTACGCAGAGGGCCTGCGGGCCCTCGTCGCCTACACCGCCTACTGGCAAGACCTCGTTGCCATGGGTCAGGCCGGCGATGCCGACGTAGACCTCGATATGGCTGAGCGCATGAACGATCTGCTCCTGCCCATCGTTAAGGGTGTGGGTTCTGAGCGCAGCTACGAGATGCTCGCCGTGGGCCTGCAAACATTCGGTGGATCCGGCTTCTTGCAGGATTACCCGCTCGAGCAGTACATCCGCGACGCCAAGATCGACACCCTCTACGAAGGCACCACAGCCATCCAGGGTCTGGACTTCTTCTTCCGCAAGATGGTCCGCGATCAGTTCAAGGCGATCTTCTACCTCGCAGCGCAGATCACCGAGACGGTGAAGGGCGACGAAGGCAAGGGTGCGCTCGCCAAGGAGCGGGAGCTGCTCGGCGTCGCGCTCGAGGACGTGCAGGCCGTAGTGGGCAAGCTTGGTGAGTGGGCGATGGCCTCGCAGACAAACCCCGAAGAGATCTACAAGGTCGGTCTCAACACAACGCGCCTGCTGATGATGACTGGCGACCTGCTCATCGGATGGCTGCTGATCCGTCAGGCGGAGGTGGCACTGGCCGCCCTCGACTCCGGCGCCAGTGACCGCGATCAGCCCTTCTACACCGGCAAGGTCGAGACGGCTAAGTGGTTTACGCGCAACCGCCTGCCGCTGCTCACCGCCGAGCGTGCAGTCGCCGAAGCCACCGACGACGACATCATGCGCCTGCCGGAAGAGGCCTTCTAAACGGGTTCGTTGGGCGGATCGACTCGCTTATCCCCTCTGATGGCGATGTCGATCTGGCTGACGATGTTCTGCGCGGCCATCTTGAACGGTCGAATGACGGTCACGTCTTCGTCTGCACTGAGCATTTCCGCCGCGCGTGTATCGGGGGCGGTTAAGCAGATGCCGCCGGTGAAGTCGTACCGTCGCAATGTTTGCAGCAAAACCAAATTGGTCGACGGATTCGGTACAGCACAAATAACCGACTCGGTTTCGTGAAACGGCAACGACGCGGCAAATTCAGGTTCGGAGACGTCTCCATACAGCGTCGCCACATTCGGCCCTGTAACGTCCTTCAACGCCTGAGGGTCGTAATCAACTACCAGCAAATTCGCGCCCCGCGCAACCAGCCCACGAATCACCTCACCGCCCATCCGGCCGGCACCAACAACGATCGCATCGAATGGGTGTTCCTGACGCTCTTCGTCTGCGTGTGACTCCGGCTGCTTGCGCTCGAAGATGGACAGATAGGGAGAAATTCGATCGAAGATCTGCTGCGAGTACAAGATCAAATATGTGGAGATGGTGATCGTGATGATTCCCACCATCGTCACCAAACCAAGTACCGCTTCATTCACTTGACCGAGAGAGAAGCCAAGAGCAATAAGGATCAATGAGAACTCACTGATCTGAGCTACTGCTAATCCAGCCTTGAAGGAAACCTTCTTTCGGTATCCCATCAACCCCATGATGATCATCACGATGATCGGATTACCGATGAGAACGAATGCGGACAACACCAAAGCCGGGACCAACTGCTGCAGAGCCGACGTGAATGTCAGCGAAGCACCCAACTCGATGAAGAAGAACAAGATCATGATGTCGCGCAGACTGACCAAACGCGCCCCGAGGCTCTCGCGGTAAGGCGTCGAAGCGAGCGCCACGCCCGCAACGAATGCGCCGATCTCCATGCTCAGCCCAAGACTTCCCGAGATCGCAGCAAGTGAGATAGCCCAGGCAACACCAAACAAGAGCGTGAGTTCCTGGCTCTTTGCAAGCCAGTCCAGCATGCGCGGGAGCACGAATCTTGCAGCGAGGGCAACAGCTGCGAGGAAAACAACGCCGCCCACCACCGTTCGGATGATCGTCTCGAGCGGTGAGGTTTGGTCCGGTTGACCGATAGCGACAATCACGATCATCGCGACGATCACAAGAAGGTCCTGAACGATCAGGAACCCGACTGCTATTCGGCCATGAAGTTGATCAAGTTCACGTTTATCCGATAGCAGCTTAACGATAATAATCGTGGAGGAGAACGTGAGCGCGACCGCGATATATAGGGCCGGTAGCGGATCGAAGCCGAGTGCAATGATGATCACGTAGCCAATGAGCGATGTGAAAACTACCTGGCCCACACCCGTGTAAAGGGCCACGATGCCGGTCGACTTTATGAGGTGCAGGTCCAACTTCAAGCCGACAAGGAATAGCAAGATCGCAATACCGATTTTGGCCAGCGCCTCAACATCGTCGCCGTCAGAAACGATCTCTAAGACAGCTGGTCCTGCCAGGACCCCTACGACGATGTACGCAACGATCACCGGTTGCCGCAGGAGTTTCGCCAATCCGCCCACCACTGCAGCGAGCACCAAAATCGCGGCGATCTGCTCGAACTCACTGCTGAACACCTTGTGAGTCTAGGACGAAATCGTGCATTGACTCTTGGCAGCGTACGCTGGAAGCATGCGTTGGCTACTTTCCCTCATCGCTGCTGTGCTGCTGGTCCTGGTTCCTGCTTCAGGTGCGGCGGGGCACGCGGGTTTGGTCTCAAGTGACCCAAACGATGGGGCAGCCCTTGACGTTGCGCCCGTTGCGGTGGTGCTGACCTTCAATGAGGAACTTCTGAGCGATCTGGTCGAAGTTTCGGTGCTCGATGCACAGGACAACCCCGTCGTCGTGACCGAGGTTCCGCAAACCCCGCCACCAGGCACCGACGTCAAGGTGCCCTGGCCCGCCGACCTTCCACCTGGGGAGTACTCGGTGGCCTTCCGGGTGGTCTCCGCCGACGGTCATCCAGTGACCGGACGCGTCACGTTCTCCTACGCAGACCTGCGCGAAACGGTCGATGCCCCTTCGTCCGCTGACACACCCGGCGTTGAATCCGGCCTTGAATCCGGCACTTCCGAGCCGATCGCCGAGACTCCGGAGGAGCCCACGGATCCGATTCCCGAGGCGACTTTCGAGGCCATCAGTCCTGCGGAATCTGAGTCGAATCAGTCGCTGATGGGCCCCCTTCTCATCGCCGCTGCCGTGATAGTCGGAGTTGGCGTGATCATCTCCATCGTGATGCTCGCCCGATCGCGTCAGTGAGTACGTAGGCACTCCAGATGAAGCCGACCACCAGCACTCCTAATGCGCAGGCACTCCGATCGTTCCCGGTTGCATCCATCGCAACGGGACTGATCGCCGTTGCTGCGGTCGCAGCCGCCGTTGGGCTGGTCCTCGCGGGCGGCGTGTACGAACCACTTCCGGGCTTGGCCGACCCCGGTCCACTCGTGACCTGGGGAACGCCCATGAGTCGTGTGCTGACAGATATCGCGGCGATCGCGACCGTCGGCCTGTTGCTGTCGGCAACCGCACTTGCACCGTCCGGCAAGGATGGTGTGCTTTCGCAGGTTGGGCGTCGCGATGCGATCCGTGCTGCACGCATCGCGATCATCTGGGCGCTGTTGGCCACAGCGCAATTGTTCTTCCAGTTGGCGATGATCCTCGGTGTTCCTTTGAGCGAGGCACTTGATCCCGCGGTTGTCTCCACCTACGCGAACGAGCTCGACATCACCCGCGCGCTGCTGTTCATGGCTGTGCTGGCCGTGGTCGTGACTGTCGGTGCGGTCACAGCTGCTACTACCGGAGCAACAGGTTCTTGGCTGGTGGTTGCGGTCGTAGCCGCGGCGCTGCCGGGGCTGGCCGGACACAGTTCCGCGCTCGGTGATCATGAACTAGCCACCACCGCAGGTGTTACGCACATGGTGTCGGCTGTGCTGTGGGTTGGTGGACTACTGGCGCTGACCATGCATGCACTGCGCCGTGATGTGCCCTTGAAGCGTCCCCTTCAGCGCTTTTCCGTCATCGCCCTCACAGCACTCATACTGCTGGCAGTTAGTGGACTCGCTAACGCCTACACCCGCGTCGATGGTCTGGAGCAACTCCTCACTACCGGGTACGGCCAGGTCACGATGATGAAGGTGGGGCTGATCATCGGCCTAGCTGTGATCGGCTTCCTGTTGCGCCAGCGCGTGATTCCGTCGTTGGACTCACTTTCCCGAGCGCAGGTTTTTGTTCGACTTGCCGCGATCGAGTTGACCATCATGGCGATTGCCATCGGTCTGGGAGTCTCGCTCGCCTCGAGTCCCTATCCGCGCGAAGAGCAGCTACTTCCCTCGTACGGGGAATCACTTCTGGGCTTCCCCTACCCACCGCCACCAACTATCGAATCCGTGGTTTTCGGATTCCGCCCCGATCCACTCTTCTTCACTGCAAGTTTGATCGCCGCAGCGCTCTACGTCATCGGCTACATCCGCATTCGCCGAGCCGGTATCACCTGGCCGGTGATGCGCTTGGTGTCCTGGCTCGGTGGCGTGGGCGTGATCATCTGGACGACAAGTTCGGGTATCTCTGTTTACTCGCAAGTGTCCGTCGGTCTACACATGACGCAGCACATGGTCATGACGATGCTTGCCCCGATCTTGCTCGTGATGGGTGCGCCGGCAACTCTCGCGTTGCGTGCGATCAAGCCCGCTCGTGGTAACGAACGCGGACCACGTGAATGGCTCGTGTGGTTACTGCATAGTCCGATCACGCGCGTACTCACGAATCCGTTTTACGTTTTCTTCGTATACGTGATCGGCTTGTACGGGCTCTATATGACTCCGCTGTTCGGGTGGTTGATGGGTTCACACATCGGTCACGTAGCAATGCAGACGCACTTCATCTTGTCCGGGTACCTCTTCTACTGGGTACTGATCGGCATAGATCCACGGCCAAGGCCGCTGCCGTACTGGGGTCGTCTGCTGATGCTGCTGCTTGCTCTCGCAGTTCACGGTTTCTTCGCAGTGGCGATGATGATGGGCACCACGCCAATGGCAGTTGAGTGGTACGGAGTGGTGCGGCCCGAGTGGGTGACCGATCCGCTCGCCGACACACTGCTCGGTGGTCAGATCACCTGGGGTCTGGGGGAGATCCCTGCCCTGATCGTGTTGATCGCTATCGCAGTGCAGTGGTCGCGAAGCGACGATCGCGAGGCCAAGCGCAAGGACCGGCAGGCCGACCGCGATGGCAATCAAGAGCTCGAGGATTACAACGCCTACCTGCAGTCCTTGAGCGGGCCACGGGGCTGAGTACCCCGGGTGCTTTTCCTCCGCGGGTCCGTCATATACCCTGGGGGGTATGACACATGCACGACGACGCACTTTCATCGCCCTCGCTGGCGCCGCTGCTCTGACGCTGACCATTGGCCTATCGGGGTGTTCATCGGACTCCGGCTCGGCCGACACCGCAGCCGCCGCCGAGGTTCAGGCCCCTGCCACCACGGTTGGTACCCCTGATTCGCCCGTCCGCGTGGACGTAGCCGAATTCGCGAACGTCATCGCCTCACCCGCTGTGACGATCGTCGACGTCCGCACCCCGCAGGAGTTCGCCGAAGGTCACATCGAAGGCGCGGTGAACATTCCCGTGGAACTCCCCGACTTCATGGATCGGGTCTCCGAACTTGACCCGAGCGGCACCTACGCCGTCTACTGCCGCAGCGGCAACCGCTCGCAGCCGGCCGTCGCTGGCATGTCCAGTATCGGCATCAACGGCATCTACGAACTTGAAAGTGGCACCAACGGGTGGACGTCCGAAGGACAACCGCTCGTTAAGTAGTTAACCTGCTCAACGTGCGCCGCGCAGCAATCCTCCTTGCTGCAGCGGCGCTCGTTGTTTCTGCTGCCCCTCCTGCAAGTGCAACAAGTGTTCCGGATGCGCGCGTAGGTGATGCGCGCCAGGTAATCGTGGTGGAAGCACCGCGCTGGTCATCCACCGAAGGAACGCTCACCGCATTCGAGAAATCGAATGGTGAGTGGTCGATCGCGCAGCCAACCGTGCGTGCGCAACTGGGATATGGCGGACTAGTGCGCGGAGACAAGCGGCGCCAGGGGACAGGAACGGTTCCCACCGGCGTATTCGACATCCTCAGTGGCTTCGGCCGCAAAGCAGATCCAGGAACCGAACTCGACTACATCCAGGTCGACCGCAACGATGCCTGGACCTACAACCCGAAAGTCCCCAGCACCTATAACGTCTTCCAGGACGTGGATCGCTCCTGGAAGTCCTACGGCGGTTACGTCGAAGAGTTGTGGGACATGGGAATGCAGTACGACTACGTAGCGGTGTTGGACTACAACTTGCCGGAAGGTCCGATCCGTACCGATGCCAAAGGCGTACGTCGCAGCACTAGCCCACCGAACACTTCACGCGGCGGTGGGATCTTCTTGCACGTAGACAACGGTAAGAAGACGGCGGGCTGCATAGCGGTCAAGCGATTGGTGATGCGTGACCTCATGCGTTGGCTGGATCCGGATAAGGATCCAGTGATCGTGATTCGTGTCGCGTAACTACAGCTCAACGATGTCGCGCAGCGCTGGAAACTCCTGACGCCATTCGCTTGCCACCGCTGGATTGATAGTGGCGTGAAGTGTGGTTTCCTCCGAACCAGCACGCGAAACCACAGTGCCGATCGGATCCACCACTGCGCTGTGGCCACCAAGTTGCACGCCCTTTTGCATTCCCACCTGGTTGCACGCGACTACCCATGCCTGGTCCTCAATTGCGCGTGCCTGTACCAATACATCCCACGCCTCAATGCGCTTGGTGGGCCAACCCGAGGTGATCAAGAACGCCTGAGCCCCGCGGTCCGCCAGCGCGCGGAACTGCTCGGGGAAACGCAGGTCGTAACAGGTTGCGAGGCCGGTCGGGCCCAAGGGCGTATCTACCACCACCAACTCATCGCCAGCGGACATCAACTCCGCTTCGCCGCCATAACCGAAGACGTGGATCTTGCGGTAGGTCGCTGCGATGGAACCATCGGGGGCGAACAGCACGCTCGTATTGAAGTGCTGGTCGCTGTCGGTGATCTCTGCGAAGGATCCGCCATGCAGCCACACGCTGTGCTTGCGCGCGATGTCCGACATGCGTGAGACCAGAGCGCAATCAAAGGGTTGGGCGTGCTCGCGGGCGCAGTCCAGATCGAAGGCTGCCGTGCTCCACAACTCCGGCAGCATCACCAGGTCTGCGTGCTCACAGGCATGGTCGGTCTCTGCGAGCACCCGATCGATTCGGGCGTCGAACGTTTCATCGGAGCTGCAATCGGCCTGCACCAACGCAACCCGAACACTCGACGAAGCAGCAACCACGCCCTCACCGTACTCCCGCGAACCTCCCCGCGTGGACCGTCGAACCTCCCCGCGTGGACCGTCGAACCTCCCCGCCTGGACCGTCGAACCTCCCCGCGTGGACCGTCGAACCTCCCCGCGTGGACCGTCGAACCTCCCCGCGTGGACCGTCGAACCTCCCCGCGTGGACTGTCGAACCTCCCCGCGTGGACTGTCGAACCTCCCCGCCTGGACTGTCGAACCTCCCGTCTCAGGGGGTAACGGCCATAGCCGCAATGAACGCTTGACCCAGAGCCTGATCACCAGCAACGACGACGGACTCCGCGAAGTTCGTCTCTGTCGATCGACCGCCTGCCAGCATGACGAACGCCAACCACGGCACAGTGATCTTCACGTCGGCCTCTTGAGCCTCATGGAGAGAAGCTTTGCCGTCCTCATTCACGCGAACCCAACATTCACCGGCTAAGCCAGGTTCATTGATCTTCACGTGGAGTACCGAACCGATCGGTGCGCCAACGCTCCTTCCCCAGATTTTGGGAAGCCCAGCCGTCAGATAGTGCATCGCGTTTGAAGCTGCCGGAACGTCAAGTGCGCCGATCCTCCCGGTAGCCACCCGTGCGTCCTGCTCATGCATCCAGATATCGAAGGTGCGCATTCCCAGGAGTTGGGCAACAGGCGTATCACCGCGCAGCCAAGGAATGGATGCATCGGGTCCGAGTGACTCGACCCGCGCCAGGGCTCGGGCGTGCGTCTCGTCTAAATCAGCGAGCAGGTCATCGCGAGACCAACCGCGACGATAGTCAACTCCGAGTTCAGTCATTCGACCGAAATCGGAGTCGATGTGAGTATGGACTGCCCAATCGGGAGTGTGCGCAGGGCGCGGATCAGCTGCAAGCATCGCCTCAAGGTCGATGGTGTGCGAGACGAGATCGGCGAGGCTCCAACCAGGACACGGCGAAGGGACTCCCCAGTCGTCGATATCTATCAAGAGTTGTCGGAAACTCGCGATTGCGTTTCGCCACGTTTCGACCTGGGGGGATGTCACGCGTTGATGCTAAGGGACTGATTCCCTTACGGGGAGGTTCGCGGGTCCAGGCGGGGAGGTTCGCCGGTGCAGGCGGGGAGGTTCGCGGGTCCAGGTGGGGAGGTTCGCGGGTCCAGGTGGGGAGGTTCGCGGGGAGGGCATACTGAGCGGGTGACGGAGATCCGTGTGTTCCTTCTTGACGATCATGAACTCGTGCGACGCGGACTCGCCGATCTGCTGAGCGTTGAGTCCGACATCGACGTGGTCGGAGAAGCCAGTTCGGTAGCCGAGGCAATGACCCGCATTCCCGCAACCAAGCCGGACGTGGCCGTGCTGGATGTGCGACTACCTGATGGCAGCGGTGTTGAGGTCTGCCGCGATATCCGCTCCCAGATGCCCGACGTGAAGTGTCTGATGCTCACTTCGTTCTCTGACGACGAAGCCTTGTTCGACGCGATCATGGCCGGCGCGAGCGGATACGTGCTGAAGGAGATACGCGGAAACGATTTAGTCGACGCCATCCGCCAGGTGGCTGCAGGCAAGAGCTTGCTCGATCCATCCTTGACTCAGAAGGTGCTCGAGCGCCTTCGCCGCGGGAACGCCGAAGACGAACGTCTTGCTGGGCTGTCCGATCAAGAGCGCCGCATTCTGGAGTTGATCGGTGAGGGCATGACGAATCGGCAGATCGGTGAGGAGATGCACCTTGCCGAGAAGACGGTCAAGAACTACGTCTCGAGCCTGCTCGCAAAACTCGGCATGGAGCGGCGCACCCAGGCCGCAGCGTTCGTCGCTCGAATGGACGCCGAGAAAAACTCCTAAGCCGGAACCCGCCAGATAATCCGGGTCCCACCGGATTCGGACACCCGCTCGGCAACGCAATCTCCACCGAGTTCTTGTGCACGCGCAGACATATTGGCCATCCCCGAGCGGCGCCCTGCGCCTTCGGTGGGCAGACCGATGCCATCGTCTGTTGCGGTAAGAATCACATCCGGATCCTCAAGTGCCACCACCACATCCACCTTCGATGCCTGGGCGTGCTTGGCGGCATTGGTCAAAATCTCGCGGAGTGCGGCGATCAGATGATCGGCCGTCTCATCGGACACTGCTGAGTCGACTGCCCCAACGAATCGCACTGCGGGCTCGAAGCCAAGGGATGCCGCTGCTTGAGCGGCCTCTCGCATCACGCGCCCACGCAACGTCGAGTTCGGACCTTCCACAGGCTCGTGCAACGCGAAGATAGTGTGACGGATTTCCTTGATCGTCTCGTCTAGTTCATCGACGGCGCGGCCGATGCGTGCGGTTGCATCGTCCGATACACCGGGGAGTCGCGTTGCTCCTTGCAAAGACATACCCGTGGCGAATAAGCGCTGAATTACCAAATCATGCAAATCACGCGCGATGCGATCTCGGTCCTGGTACACCGCCAACCGTTGCTGGCCTCGCTGAGCCTCGGCGAGTACCAATGTCACCGCAGCCTGCGATGCAAACGGCTCGGCCAACTCCAACAGTTCTCGAGTCCCAGGCACATGGATGCTGACGGGGGAATCCACGAACCGGATCGACGTCAGAACACCGAGGATTCGATCGGGGGTCCGCAGCGGAACCGCGATAGCCGAGCCCACCATGCCCCAATCACCGATGGTGCACTGCTCGGATGCCTTGGGGACCCCTTCAATGAAGGCTTGGTAGGTGATGGAGTCGTGCGGGACTGGCGCTCCCAGGACACTTTCTTCACCTTCGGCGAACTCCACGCGCAACTCGTCATCCACCGGTAATGCAATCGCAACAGCATCAGCGGACATCAAGTCTCGCGACAACCGCGCCATCAATGCCAGCGCCTCCTCAGCGTCGGCGCCATCCAAGACGGTGGTGGCGATCTCGTTCAGGGCCGCCTGCCACGCTTCGCGTCGCCTTGACCGCTCGTACAGACGTGCGTTCTCGATCGCGACGGCCGCAGCTGCAGCAAGTGCCATCACCGTTCGCTCGTCGTCGCCGGTGAACGAGCCGCCGCCGCGCTTCTCGGTTAGGTACAGGTTGCCGAACACCTCACCACGAACGCGAACCGGAACACCCAGAAAGCTATTCATTTGCGGATGGTTGTCCGGGAAGCCAACCGACTTGGGGTGATCGGAAAGATGCTCCAACCGAATGGGCACAGGGTGATCGGTCAGCAATCCCAAGATGCCGCGGCCCTCCGGCAACGACCCCACACGCTCGGCCTTTTCCGGGCTCATTCCTACGTGCACGAAATCGACTAGGCGCCCATCAGCGTCAAGGACTCCGAGCGCTCCGTATTCCGCATCTACAAGGTCGATCGCACCTTGCACGATGCGTCGCAGCGTTGCGGAAAGCTCCAAACCTGCGGCAACGGCCACAACCGCGGAGAACAAACCCCGGTCGATGTCCTCGCGCACGTGTCTATCTTGCCTGCATCAGCGCTGAACGGCTATGCCCGGCGTCAATTCATTCATGACAGACAGCATTTGTTCACCTTCACGCTGACGCTGGACTTGCGTGGCATACCAGCCACCTTCCGCGACTAGTTGCTCATGCGTGCCACTGGCGACGATGCGCCCGTGGTCCATTTCGATCACGTGATCGACATCTCCGAGAACCTGGTGGCTGATGATCGATGCCACACCCGCTGTCTGGTTGGCAATCGTTGCCTCAACATCAGCGGCTGTCCTGACGATCGAGGTGTTCGGTGGGTTCATCCAAAACCAGAGCAGGCCGGTTCGCCAGGAGTAGTCGCGCCAACGCGAGTCGTTGGCGTTCACCACCGGACATCCGCGCACCGAACGCACCCACCCGGACTGCGCCCTCCGGTAACGAACTGAACCCAGTCGGATAGCTGAGCCCGCGTCGAGTACTTCCCAGACTTCGTCGGTGCTCGCACCGATCCGGACCGAGGCGCACGTTCTCTTCCACGGAGGTATCGAAGACGTGCGCGTGCTGGGACAACAGTCCAATCCGCTCGGTCACCTGGTCGCTGCCGAGATCTCGGATTTCCACCCCGTTTACCTGCGCCGACCCCTCATAGGGCAGAAAACCCATGATGACCGCCGCCAGCGTCGACTTGCCCGAGCCGCTGGGACCCATGATCAAGACCCGTTGACCGGGACTCAGGTCAAGGTCCACGTCGATGAGAGCGTTGCGATCGGCTCCCGGCCAGCGAGCACTCACCCCGAAGTCGCAGCGATGAGAATCCTTCAGCCGCAGTGGTGTGCACGGGCTCTTCGCTGGACCCGGTGGGTTCGGTCGCCTCGGCGATCTCCTCGATGCGTATCGCAGATCCGCGGACCCGCTCCGTGCGATCGCGGCGGCAGGAACGGTGTTGATCGCATCGAAAAGCGCGAGGGGCAGTAAGGCGATAGCTGCCAGCCATACCGGGGCGAGTTCACCGTCAATGACCTTCGGAATAGCGAGAGCCATCGCACCGGTCACCGCGAGCCCCTGCAGGAACAAGCCAACGGCGGCCCCCACTCCCAGAGCACCGGCTTCCCTGGTCTCCGCTGCGGTCAACTGATCATCGCGTTGGCGAAGCGGAGTTCTGCGCGGTTCGACCGGCACCGAAAGCCGCCAGGATCGGTGCAGCATCCAGCGTTGCCACGAGGGTTTGCGTGAGCGCACCGCGCGCAGGTGCAACGGTGCTTGCTCGGCGCACGATGCGCCCCACCAGCCACGGCCATGCCAGTACCGCAAGACCGGCGAGGATCGCGATCACGATTCCCGACTCGGGGAGTAGCCACATGACGAACGCCGATGTAGCCAGGGCGACCAATCCAGCCTGCACCCACGGCAAGACCACGCGCAGTGGTAGGTCCAACGCCGCATCGACATCAGCGCCAAGGCGCGCCAGTAAATCTCCGCGCGTGAACTTGCCAGCCCGAGTGGGGTGATCAATTCGAGTGATTGATAGACACGAACGCGCAGCACCGTGAGTCCACGGAAGGCGGCGTCGTGGCCAACGAGTCGTTCGAGGTAGCGCATCAGGCCACGGCTTATCGCAAAGGTGCGCACGAGTGCAGCGGCAACCGTCAAGGTGAGTACTGGTGGTAGTTCCGCTGCCCGCGAGATCAACCAACCCGAGGTGCCCAACAACGCGACAGCGCTGGCCGAAGCCAAGAAGCCGAGGAATGCGGCAAGCCGGATCTCACGACGGTTACTCGCGACGTCGTCCCACAGAGCGCGCATGGCACGTCCACGCACCAGGGTTGTGTAGTTGCTGCTGGTCAGTTGTGTCGAAGACATCGCCCTCACCAACCCCGCTGCCCGGGGATGGAAGCCTGCAAGTCGGTAGAACTATCTAATGCGATGGCGTCGGTTACAGCCGGTTGGACAAGCACGATCTGATCGCTGGCATCGACCAATGCTGGCCGGTGCGCGACCACGATCACCGTCGCGCCAGCCCGTGCTGCTGCGGTGATCGCTTCGATGACGATCGCTTCGCTGTCACCATCCAGGGCTGCGGTCGGTTCGTCGAGCAGTAACACCTGCGTACGGCCTGCGCTGCGCGCGCCAGCGCGACGCTGTCGTTGTCCGATGGATAACCCCGATCCGTCAGCTGCCAACGTGCGATCCAAGGTGACTTCATCTGCCAGGCCGGCACGGATCAGGGCATCGCGGATCTCGTTGTCAGACAGACCACGCCCAATATCCACACACCCGCGCACTGTGGGTTCGGTTTCCAGATCGGCGTCCACCAGACGCGGGTTCTGCGGTAACCACCCCACCTGAGCGCGCCAGGCGGCAAGGTCCACATCGTTGAGGTTCTCTTCGCCAATTCGGATGGATCCCTCGTTCGGTGCGGCGAATCCCAAGAGAGCAGCGAACAGCGACGATTTACCGCCGCCCGAGGGTCCGACGAGGGCGGTGACGGTGCCCGGTCTCGCGGCGAACGTGACGGGGACCGAACCACTTCCTGGTCGATCCGGGTAACGAACCACCACGCCATTGACATCGATGCTGGTGTTCGCGGGGACTGGACGCGCGCCACCGGCTACGGGGAGCGGTGTTTCGATGATCGTGAACATGCGATCAGCAGCACCGAGACCTTCGGCTGCTGCGTGGAAATGCTGACCGACCAATCGCAGCGGCAGGTACGCCTCTGGCGCAAGCACCAGAACGAAGAGCGCAACGGAGTACGCGATCTGTTCCTCGGCGAGCCGTAAACCCACCGACACCGCTACCAGCGCAACCGATAGTGACGCCAGTAGTTCCAGGGCTAACGATGACAAGAACGTGATTTTGAGAACTGCCATCGTGGTGCTGCGGTAGCGGTCACCGATCGCCTCAATCGCTGCGGTCTGTGATTTGGCTCGACCGAAGATCTTCAATGTGGGCAATCCGGAGATGAGATCCAGAAAGTGGCCGGACAACAACGTGAGTGTTCGCCACTGGCGATCCACCCGCCTCTTCGTGTACAACCCAATAAGGATCATGAAGATCGGAATCAACGGCAAAGTCACGGCAATGATGAAGGCGGACAGCAGGTCCTGGCCCAAAACGGTGGCCAGCACCGCGATCGGCACGATGACCGCGAGAACCAACTGCGGCAGATATCGAGCGAAGTAAGAGTCCAGAGCATCGATGCCTCGGGTCACGAGGGATGCGACCTCACCTGGATCACGGCCGGCCGGACCCAGCGGCCCCAATGCCACTGCGTGCGAGATCGCCGCCTCACGGAGTTCACGCTTGGCCCGTGCGGATGATCGAACAGCCGCAGCCTCGGCGCCCCAGGCGAGGAGTGCTCGGACCGCGAAGATTCCCACGAGGACGAAGACAGCGGTTGAGACATCCGTCCAGGTCGCACCACGGCTCGTGACATCAACGATCACACCGGACAACAACTTGGCTTGCCAGATCACCAACCCGGCGGCTGCGACGCCGATGAGGAACAGTGATCGCGAGGAAACCGCGGGTGCTCCGCGCGTACTTCAGTAACCGTGGATCAACAGGACGCACGCCACCATCTTTCTACTCCGTGTACTTCAGCGGTCGAATCAGATGGTGGCGTGCGACGCCCGAGCTTGTTACCGACTGGCCGCGAAGCGGTCGTCTGAACGCCCGGCCGCGGGCTGCGGCGGAATCATGCTGGTGCTGATTCGCTTGCGGAAGACCCAGTAGGTCCAGCCTTGGTAGATGAGCACGATCGGAGTCATGATCACCGCAACCCAGGTCATGATTGTGAGCGTGTACTCCTGGCTTGACGCGTTGTAGACCGTCAGGTTGTAGGCCGCGTCGATCGAACTCAGCATCACGTTCGGGAACAATCCAACGAAGAACGACGCCACGGCAACCAAGATCGTTCCTGCGCTGAGCAGGAAGGCCCAGCCATCGCGACCCTTCCAGACCATGGCGAGTGCTGCCAGCCACAAAACAGCTGCGACCAAAGCCATCGGCAGCGTGATGGCGACGCGCTCGGAGAACGCTTGGGTCCACAGCAACGTGGCCACGGCCGCGACTGCCGCCACTAGCCCGACGCGAAGAGCTGCACTGCGCGCCGCTGACCGCACCTCACCTCGGGTCTTGAGCATCAAGAAGATCGCACCGTGTGTGGTGAAGATGGTCAAAGTCATGATGCCCATCAGCAGTGCATAGGGATTGAGCAGATCGAAGAAGTTGCCGACGTAGTTCAAGTTGCCGGCATTCTCGGCAGTGGTGCCTTCAAGCGGGGCGATCGGAGATCCGCCAATCACATTGCCGAACGCCACGCCGAACAGCAGAGCCGGTAAGGCCGACCCGACGAAGATCGCAGCGTCCCAGCGATTACGCCACGTCTGTGAATCGCGCTTGCCTCGGTATTCGAAGGCCACGCCACGAATGATCAGGGCAATCAACAAGACGAACAGCGCGAGATAGAAGCCGCTGAACATCGTGGCGTACCAGAGCGGGAACGCGGCGAATGTTGCACCGCCGGCGACCAGTAGCCACACCTCATTGCCATCCCACACCGGACCGATGGTGTTGACCATGACCCGGCGACGCAGATCGTCCTTGCCGATGAAGGGGATGCAGCACTCCCACACCCAGGTCGAAACCCGTCGAGGACGAAGTACCCGATCCACAGCACGGCGATCAGGATGAACCAGATGGTTACCAGATCCATGATTGCTCCCTAGTTCCTAATTCTGATCAGTACGCGAAGTACAGCTGCTTGTCTTCGTCTGCTTGCTTGGCCGCTTCCTCGTACGGATCAGCGACCACGTGTTCGGGTGCCCCCTGCTTGATGTACTTCAGCAGCAGAGCTACTTCGATCACCGCGAGGATCGCGTACACCAAGGTGAAGCCGATGAGGCTTATCCACACTTCCGTGGCGTCAGTAATGGCGATACTGCATCGGCAGTGAGTTGCTCACCGAAAACCACCCAGGGCTGGCGACCCATCTCAGTGAAGATCCATCCGAAAGTCGATGCGGATAAGGGCGCGAGCACAATGAATGGAGTGCGAGATCGCGAACACCCTGCTCGCCAATTCCGCGTCTGCGGGTTTCGGCCGCGCCGGTAGCGCCACAGCGCCCACAGCGCCCAACCGGCGGCCAGCATTCCCACACCGATCATCAGACGGAAGCTCCAGTAGGTGACCGGGACGTATGGAACGTAATCACCGGGTCCGTACTGCGCTTCATACGCCGCCTGCAGGTTGTTGATGCCCTCGACTGTTGAGTTGAAGTCGCCGGTCGACAGGAAGGACAGGAGTCCGGGAACCTCGATGATCGGAGTGGCACTATCGCCGGATCACGTCACCGAGAGTGAGCACCGAGAACGGCGCATTGTCCGTCGTTTCATAGAGGGCCTCGGCTGCTGCCATCTTCATCGGCTGTTGCTCAACCATGATCTTGGAGAACAGATCACCAGTGATGGAAACTCCGATAGCTGCAATCAAGGTGACGACGGCGCCAGCTTTCATGGCGGGGCGGAAGACATCCACCTGGCGGTTCTTAGTGAGGAACCACGCACCAACTGCAGCAACCGCAGCGCCGGACACCATGAAAGAGGCCGTCATCGTGTGCAGGAACGCCATGACTGCTGCGGTGTTCTGGAACAGCACCGCACCGATGTCGTTCAGGCACAGCGCGACCGGTTTCCGGATCGATTTCGTAGCCAACCGGATGCTGCATCCAGGCATTAGCAGCGAGGATGAAGTACGCCGACAGCATCGTTCCCACAGCGGCGGCCCAGATTGTGGCTAGGTGCAACTTCTTAGGTAGTCGATCCCAGCCGAAGATCCACAAACCAAGGAATGTCGATTCGAGGAAGAACGCGAGCAGACCTTCCATTGCCAGCGGAGCACCGAAAACATCACCCACGAAACGCGAGTACTCCGACCAGTTCATGCCGAACTGGAACTCTTGGACGATGCCGGTCACCACACCCATCGCGAAGTTGATCAAGAACAACTTCCCAAAGAACTTGGTGAGTTTGAGGTAGATCTCTTTGCCAGTGAAATGCCACATCGTTTGAAACATTGCGACGAACCACACCGTGCCCAAAGTCAAGGGCACGAACAAGAAGTGATAAATGGTGGTGATACCGAATTGCCAGCGTGAGAGGTCTAGCGCGCTACCCATGGTCGGCTCCCTACTGAGGTCTGCAGACACAGTCTTCGCCTCGATCCGGCGGTTAACACCCGACAACGGTCGTTATTCACCGGGACTTTGGTCCCACTGAGCTCTCTGCACCCTTTGCGATGCTTCCGGAGTGATCAGGGGTCATCGCCATCTGTCACAGTTCAGCCCGTGTCCCGCGCTGATCCCGGGTGGACGCCCGGCACGACCGACGTTCGCGGCGTCTCGCGTGCGTCAACCGCTGCCATCGCCCCGCCGCTGGTCAGTGTCTGGATCATCTGGGGATCGACCTACCTGGGCTTGGCAGTTCTCGTTCAGACGCTTCCAGCACTGCTCGCGAACGGCATCCGCTTTCTGATCGCCACAGCGCTTTTGGGGCTTGGCCTCGTCTTGTTCAAAGGTCCCCGAGTACTAGCCGTAACCCGTGCACAGTTCAAAGGCGCCGCAATCATGGGCGTGACACTTCTGGGCGTCGGAATCGGGACCGTCTCAATGGCCGAGCGTTACGTCCCATCCGGTATAGCGGCCCTATTGGTATCCGTCATGCCGCTGTGGATCATCCTGTTTCGCCTTCGCGCTGGTGACCGACCTTCGCGTCTGACTATTGCCGGCGTTGCACTCGGCCTGGGTGGACTCGTTGCAATGCTGCTCCCCGGCGGCACCACAGCGGTGTCAGGTGATGACACCGACGTTGTCCGATGGTCACTCGCCATCATGGTGAGCAGCTTTATCTGGGCATATTTTTCGTGGCGGTCAACACGACTTGATCTGCCAACGAATCCGCTAACAACGACGTTCTACGAAATGCTCGTAGCTGGGGTGTTCTTGTCGATCGTGGGGCTGCTGTTCGGTCAGCGAATCGACGTTGCACAGGCGTCGACCGCCTCCTGGGTTGCCCTCGGCTACCTGGTTGTCGCATCGCTCATCGCGTACACCGCGTACGTGTGGCTGATCGGCAACGCCCCGATGTCTCTGGTGGCGACTTACGCCTATATAAATCCGGTGGTTGCAGTGTTTCTTGGTTGGCTCATCATCGGCGAACCGATCACCACCGACGTGATCATCGGCTTAACCATCGTGGTGGGCGGCGTGGTCCTTGTTGTATCTGGAGAGCGACGACCCACACTCATTGAGGAACCGAGCTGAGCTGAGCTCCTACGTCGATCACCCGATCATTTGCTTCCTCCTCGGCCACGCTGATCCGCACGCCTTCCCCCGGAAACGCTCGAACCGTGATGCCCGCTTCCTCGCAGGCCGCCGCGAACTCCTCGGTTCGATTACCTAGTCGCATCCATACGAAGTTCGCATGGCTGGGATGGACATTCCATCCTTGCCCCGCAAGTGCATGCCAGACCCGATCTCGCTCGGCAGCTAGGTGACGGACACGAGCGAACAACTCGTCCTCGGATTGCAACGCCGCCACCGCGGCTGCCTCGGCTATCGAGGAAACCCCGAACGGGATCATGGTCTTTCGCGTGCCCTCCGCTAAGTGCGGTGATGCGATCGCAAAGCCAACACGAAGCCCAGCCAATCCATAGGCCTTGGAGAAGGTGCGTATAACCACCACGTTGTCCCGCTCGCGTTCAAACTCCAACCCATCGGGAATATCGGAGTCGGTGATGAACTCCCGATACGCCTCGTCGAGAACAACGATCACATCTGAGGGAACCGCGTCGAGAAACTCGATGAGTTCATCACGTCGAACCGCTTCTCCGGTCGGATTGTTCGGGTTGCAGATGAAAACCACGCGGGTGGTGTCGTCGATCGCCTCGAGCATGGCTGGAAGATCGTGACGTTCGTCCGGGACAGCGGTACCTGAATGCTGCGCGCACCGGTCATCTGCACCCAGATCGGATACGCCTCGAAGCTGCGCCACGGGTACACCACTGAATCCCCCGGTCCGGTGGCCGCCCAGAGCAGTTGACCGACAACGGCAACGCTGCCGGTGCCCAGGGCGATCTGTTCGGGCTGAACGTCGAAACGTTCGGCAAGAGCAGCCGTGAGCCGACGGTTGAAGGGATCCGGATACCGGTGCACATCCCGCGCTGCGGCTTCGATTGCCTCCCGAACCACGGACGGCGGCTCGAAGGGTGTCTCGTTGCTGGAGATCTTGAATGTCTGGATATCTGTCCGCGGCCGAGGCATCTGGCCGGCTTTGTACGCAGGCAGAGATTCAATCTCCGGGCGCAGGCGGGGTGCTGTCACGAGGCTCAGGCTAGGCGAGCCCCCGGAAATGCGCTCGGAAACCTGGCACCCTGCCATCTGTGAACATCGAGTTGCTGCCCTTGCGCAGGCGATTGTTGTTCGCCTTCGTTGCCGCCGCTGGCGTGATCTCACTCCTGACGCTGGTGGTGGGCGTGCAGTATCTGGTCAGTTACAACAGCGGGCTTCAACTGCAAGATCGCCTCACGCCCGCCACCGAACTCGCCGACAATCTCATCACCGCGCAAGCAGCGGCTTCCGGGGATCTCAGTGACTACGTTCTGACCGGTCGGCAGCGAGCACTCGACGCCCACGTGGCATCCCTGGAAACCTCCGATTCACTTATTCGTGCTCTTGAGTCCGCACTCGAGGGAGATACCTCGCTCATTGGCCAGTTGGCCGGCGTTCGAGCCGCCCAGCAAGTGTGGATCGACAACGACGCCGATCCCACTATTCGTCTCATGGCACAAGGCGACACAGCCGAGGCAGCACGAGCCACCAATCGCCCCCGCGCCTGGCAAGCCTTCGACGAGATGATCGCCAGTTCCGAGGAATTTCGTGATGCCATCGAGTCTGTTCGAGAGGACGCACGTGCCAACACGAACGCTTTTGCGCGCCAATTGGGACTGTGGTTGGTGGTTCTCGCCGTCGCTTTGCTTGGAGTGATGGGGGTGGCGTTCATAGCCGTGAACAGTTGGGTTGTTCAACCACTACTCGCCATTAGACGCGACATCACCAAGGCTTCCAGCGACGATCACACGCATCCGATCGCCGCTGTTGGGCCACCGGAACTGCAGGCGGTGGCGAAGGATGCTGAGGATTTGCGCCGCTCCCTGATGACCGAGATGGATGAAGTGCGCGCAGTTCGAACCGGGTTCGCGCAAAGTGCACCGCTGGCTGCCGAACTTGAGGCGGCCTTCGCGCCCGCGTCGTTACCGAAAATCCCACAACTATCCCTGGCCGGTACCTCGAGTACCGCGGAGGGTGTGGTGAGCGGCGATTGGTGGGACCTGTTCGAAGTGGACGGCGATCGGTTGGCTGTGGTGGTGGGCGATACCTCCGGTCATGGAACGCGCGCAACACTCACCGCACTGCGTACTCGCGATCTCATTCGTGCTGCCCTGCGCTCTGGATTATCTGCAGAGCAAGCCGCAGGCATTGCCGCATCGGTTTTCGATGGCGATACAAATTTCGTGACCGCGTTCATCGCACTTGTTGATCCGGCCGAGCGCTCCCTGACGTACGTGAACGCTGGCCACCAACCCGCCCTGATCATCACCGCGGACAAGCAGGTGCGGCAGTGCTCGCGGACCGGTCCACTGCTGAGCTCACTGGGCGGAGAATGGGCTCAAGACAACGTCCCCTTCGAGGGCGGCGACGTTCTGCTCGTCTTCACCGACGGACTCATCGAAGGCCACGGACCCGAGGGGATCGACCTTGACCCCGACGACCTCGCGCGCTTCATCAAGGCTATGGACGCACCGATGCGTAAGGACGCCGCAGAGGTCCTAGCCCGTGTTGTATCCCAGGTGCGAGAGCGGGCCGGCAACTGGTACCGAGACGACATGACCGCTGTGACCATCGCTCATCAGGGCATGGCACTATGACCCGATGCGCCTTCACCTTCCTCATGCCTACCGAGCATTCGTTGCCCTTCTGACCGTGGCTCTCGTGGCAGGACTCTCCTTGTCCCTCGCCTCACCGGCCGACGCCCGCAAGCGGAACTTCGTCACGTTCGACAATCTGCGCGGGCAGATCGTTCAGCAGGAGATGTTCGGACTGCACGTGAAGAACGAGCAGTACGGCGAATGGCCCACGATCGGCTTCGGCTCACTTCGCCTATGGGATAACGACGTCGCCTGGTCGCAGATTGAAACCTCCCCTGGGGTCTACGACTGGACCAACCTCGACAACGCAGTCAGCAACGCTCGCGCGAATGGCGTCACCGACATCATGTATGTGATCGCTGCCACGCCGGCGTTCTACAGCACCAGCACCTGCCAGGTGCCGGCCTGCTTGCCCACCAGCGGCGGCGCGGGGATGCCCCGTGACCTGGGCGCCTACAACCGTTTCGTGACGGCACTGGTGGATCGCTACAAAGGACTCATCACCTCCTACCAACCGTGGAATGAAGCGAACCTGCTCACCTTCTTCGAGGGAACGCCAGACCAGATCGCCGAACTCACCAAGCGCACCTACGACATCGTCAAGGCGACCGACCCCGCCGCAAAGGTCGTGGCCACGAGCATCGGTACGCGTCTGGGTTCACAGAACAACAAGTTCTACCGATGGAAAGGTCCGTTCCTTGACGGGCTGAAGAAGCGCGGGTGGCCGATCGATGCCTACGCAGTGCACACCTACCCGCACAGCCGTGGCACCCCGGTCGACCGGGCCATCTTGGCTGAAAAGTTCAATCGGCTGCTGATTCAAAAGAAGGCGCCAAAGCTTCCCATCTGGGATACCGAGAACAACTTCGGACTCGCCGGTCCTGGGCCCACAAATCCAAAGATCGATATCACCGGTGCGCGGGCTGCCAACTGGACTGCCGTCACATATTTAGATTCGCTCCGGCTGGGTATTTCCCGCGTGTACATGTACCCGTGGGAACCACCGAATCCTTTGTGGGGCATCGTCTACTACACCGGCACTCCGGGAGCACAGGCCATGGAAACCTTGCAGGAGTGGATTGTCGGAACCCGCTGGCGCGGATGCACCAACAACAAAAAGAACACCAAGGTGCGCTGCAACTTCACCGGGCCTGAAGGTCGTCTTCAGATTGTGTACCCGTCTAAGGGTCGCAAGACATTCACGGTGAATCGAGCGTTCAACCAGGTTTGTCAGTTGGACGGCACGTGTAGCCCATTGACGAACCGCAAGGTGCGCGTCGGCGGTCCCGTGCTTCTCAAGCCCTAACCTGGAACACATGACCAACGCTCAGCAACTCATTAATCAGGCTTGCAGCGTCGCCCCCGCCGGTGAGGACATCCTCGCCGCGGGGTGTTCGCTGTTCAAGACGATTACCTGGCCACCGCATTAGCGGCGATCGGGGGCTCCGCCGTTGCTAGTGAACTACTGGATAACTCGGTGGCCGAAGGACTTGGCGCTGGGGCCGGCGTTCGTGCCAAGCGCGAGGGGGACAAAGAGATGAAGCTGACGGGCGGTATTGGTCTACTAGCGACGTACAAGGACGGCAATAGGAAGGTCGTTGAGGCACTATCGAGTTAATCGCGGGAGGCGAACACTTCCCAGGATTGCCTTCGCCCACTTAATCTTCAGTCAATAACTTCAGAACGTCGCACACGTCGGCGTCGATTCGAATTGTTGCCAACTCATCCGCCCGGGTAACACCCGCATTAACGATGGCTATCGGCTTCGCATTCCTTTCGGCGTGGATAACGAATCGACGCCCGGAGTACACCGTGAGTGATGAGCCGACCACCACGACTGAACGCGCGTCATTGACCCACGAGTAGGCCTGTTCCACGCGCTCGACGGGAACGCTCTCACCAAAGTAGACAACATCCGGCTTGAGATCGCCCTCGCAGTTCAGGCAGGCAACCATCGCGAACTCGGCTAGAACCTCATCCGGGATATCGGTGTCGCCATCAGGGTTAATCGTGTCCGACGAGGTGGTGAGATGCGGGTTCGCGTGAGTCAGACGTTCGTGCACGCTCGTTCGACTCTCCACCGCACTGCACTGCAGACACATCACGCGATCCAGGCGCCCGTGCAGGTCGATGACAGCACGTGAGCCGGCCGCCTGGTGCAAGCCGTCAACATTTTGTGTGATGATCCCGCGGACCAGTCCTCGTCGCTCCAACTCAGCAAGTGCGAGGTGCGCAGCGTTAGCGCGCGCCTGCGAGAAACGGGCCCATCCCACGTGCCCACGCGCCCAATAACGACGACGCCCATCTGCATCACGCAAAAATTGCTGGAACGTCATCGGCTTATGGCCGCGGGTGAAGGCACCATTGGGACCCCGGTAGTCCGGAATCCCCGAGGCCGTGGAACAGCCCGCTCCGGTGAGAACCACAACGTCGCCCTGACCCACCAGGCGTTGCAAGGTGGCCAACGCCGGTTGCTGCAGCGTCGCGGTCACGGACTCAGTTTGCCCCGAGAAGCTCGGCTACGCGCGTTGCGCGATCGGACCACTGCCACTCATCGAGCATCCACGCACGCCCCGCCTGGCCCATCGCTGATCGCACGGCGTCGTCTCGGGCCAACTCCACAATGCTCGCCGCGATTCCTTGCGGGTCAGTGTCAATCAGCTCCCCGGTCTGACCGGGTCGGACAGCATCTACGGATCCACCGCTCGCGCCCACGAGCACCGGCACGCCGGTCGCTGCTGCTTCGAGGAAGACAATGCCGAGCCCCTCCACGTCCACGCCAAACTTTTGGGTGTGCGTGGGGAGTGCGAAGACATCCATTGCGTCGTAAATAGCCGGAAGCTCACTATCGGCGGGGGCACCGAGGAACACCACGTGATCGGCAACACCAATTGATGCCGCCAGTTCCTGGAGTTCCTGACTGCGCGGTCCATCACCTGCTACCAGTAACACCGCATCGGGCACAGCGCGCCGCAAGAAGGGCAGCGCCTGGATCAGTAGGTCCACGCCCTTACGCGCCACCAAGCGGGTGACGGTCCCAATGACGAAACGGTCATTGATTCCAAGGTCCCGACGTAGCGCGTCGCCGCCACTACCCGGAAAGAAGCGATCGGTGTCGACGCCGGGCGGCAAGCGATGCATCCGTGATGCGGGCTTCACATATTTACTCAAGATGCGATAGGTGAACGGTCCGAGGTAGGTGACGCTCTGCGCACCATTGAGCGGGTAGACCAGAGCCCGACCAACCGGCAACTGCGCCCATCCGGCTTCGTTGCCGTGCGTGATGACCAGCGATGTCGGCAATCCCAAACGCCGCAGGAAGGGAATCAGATGCGCGTTCGGCATTCCCGAACCCAGCATGACCTGGGACGCGCCACTCACCGCTGCCACCTCGGCGGCCCGCTTGGCCACCCACGGCGTGGGAATGATCGGACCATCGTGGCGGTGGATCTCGTATCCGGCCGAGGCGTCGAAGGACTCGCTGCCGTCCTGGCGGGGACCGAACACCACGATGTCTTTCGGGTCCTGGCGCCGAATCACTTCATGCAGGAACGTCTGAATCCCCCCGGTGCGAGGTGGGAGATCGTTGGTGATGACCAGCGTGCGGACCATCGCTCTCTCCTACTCAGTTGGAACGCGTACTCGAATTGGCAAAACCCTTAGGCGAATACCACCGTACGGTGTCCATCTAGCAGGACTCGATCCTCGGCGAAAAGTTTGACGGCGCGCGCCAGGACAAGGCGTTCGATATCGCTGCCGATCTGCGCTAGTTCCTCGGCCGTGTGGTGGTGCTGCACGCGCTCCACATCCTGCTCGATGATCGGCCCTTCATCGAGATCGCCGGTGACGAAGTGCGCGGTGGCGCCGATCAACTTCACGCCGCGGTCGTACGCCTGGTGGTAGGGGCGGGCACCTTTGAATCCTGGCAAGAAGGAGTGGTGGATGTTGATGGCCTTGCCTTCGAGTTCACCGCACAGTTCGTTACTGAGGATCTGCATGTACCGAGCAAGCACAACGGCATCCACATCGAATTCAGCCATCACGGCGCGCAACTCATCCTCGGCCTGCTCTTTCGCGCCCTTCTCCACCGGGATGTAACGGAACGGGATGCCGTACTGCTCGGCAATGGGGCGGCACACCTCGTGGTTGGAGACGATCACCGGGACATCCATCGGGATCTCGCCGTTGGCTTGGCGATACAGCAGATCGACCAGGCAGTGGTCGTACTGGGAGACCATGATCATCACGCGGTGGCGATCATCCTCATTTCGCAGCGTGATGATCGGATCGAAAGAGGCAGTTGCCTGCTCCACATGTGCACGTAGCGCCTCAATGTCGGTCGACTCACTCTCGAAGCGAGTGCGCATAGCGAACATACCCGTGCGTTCGTTGGTGTACTGCGCCTGCTCGAGAACGTTTCCTTCAATCGACAGCAAAGCCCCCGAAACCGCGTGGATGATGCCTGGCGCATCGGCACAGCGCAGAGTAAGGACGTAGTGCTGAATGGACACGTGTGCTCCAAGAGACCGAAGTGCTGGATCCTCGAGCGTAACTAGGCCACCTCAGTAGCGCATCAGCGAGTTGTGGCTCGGCTGTTTGCCTAGCCGCTCAGGCACCCGGCAAGGAATAGCGCCTCGGGAATTTCAGCGTCGCTGGGGTAGGTGTCGCCGTCGATGGTGCCGCAGACATTCTGCCCTTGCTTGGGAATCCAGAATTGGCCTTCTTGCTCGAAGACGATGCTCTGTGGGGCACCCATAGGGCCGTCTGCAGGCGGGTCGGCAAGGCCGATCATTCCCGACGCCACTGCCCATCCATCGGCGCACTCAACCGTATCCGGGTACCAGGCATTCTCGGCACTCAAGGACAACGCGTATTCCTGGGCGGCTTCATTGACGATCTCGTCGGTGCATTCGGTCATGCCACCAACCATCTCGCCGGATGAATCGTCAGATGAGCAAGCGGCCAGGGTGCCGGCCGCAACTAGGGCGGCGGCGGATAGGGCAAGTGAACGACGCATGTGGACTCCCGGGGAAGTGTGATCGATTGCTGAACGGGTTAACCGTACGTCCGCACTACCCCCACGCTTTACCGCGACGCGCCGGACATCCAGGACTCGACGACAAGCCGTGCGGCCTGGGTCGCACCCAATTCGCCCTGACCAACCTCGTCCCATGCTGCAAAGAGAAGACCGATATACGAAGCAACTAACCACCTAGCTGGTTGGTCTCCGCGTAACAGGCCGTGGGCCTGCGCCTGACCTATGTACATAGCGAGAGGTGTCGCAACATCAGCCCAATGGTCGTCCAGATCGTTTCCGTGGCTGGGCACCAGTCGCAAGAAGGTGGTGCGCGGGCCCAGCGGCATCAGCCCGGCGGTTATCTCTGCCAACGTTTCGATGAACTCGTCCAAGCGACCACTCGGTTCCTCACTCGGCACCTGGGCCATGACGTGGCCGATGCGCATCAGGGTGTCGAGCGCCAGTGCATCCAACAGTGCATCTCTGGTGGGGTACTTGTTGAAGATCGTGGTCCTGCTGATCCCCGCCGCGTTGGCGATGGACTGCAAGGTGGCATCGGGCCGCCGAGCGAGCACCTCTGCGGCCGCATCTAGGATCTGCTCGTTTTTAACCACCATGTTCAGAAGTTAACACTCATGTTCATGTTTGCGCTACGGTCAATCGATGAGCAAAACAACCGTGCGTGAGGCTCTGCCCGATCGACTACGCGGCATCGCTCTGCTGGGCATCGTCGTTGTCAACGCCGCCTTCCTGGGAATCAGCGCCGACGGATTCACCCAGGACTCGGTAGATGGAGTTGCGAACAGACTCACCGCCCTACTCGTGGCGACGTTTGCGCAAGGCAAGTTCTACCTGCTCTTCTCGTTCCTGTTCGGCTATAGCGCCGCCTTCATCCTGCGCGACAACAGCAAACCGGACCGCCGGCGCTACCTGCGACGAATGCTCGCGCTCTTTTTGTTCGGTCTGGCGCACGCGGTCTTCTTCTTCATCGGCGACATCCTCATTACCTATTCGATCTTGGGATTGCTGCTCTTTGCTGTTTCCCGTTCGTCGGACCGAGCGCTGAAGCGTTGGACCATCGCCGCGATTGCCGTTGCTGTGTTCTTCATCCTCGTGATCACTTCACTTGGCGCAGCATTCCCGGAAGACAGCGGTAGCGGACTCGGCGGGCTAGAAAACGCTTTAGCCACGGGAACATTCGCCGAGGCTTCACTCGCTCGCCTCGAAGCACTTCCCTCGTGTTGTTCTCGGTGTTCTTCATCCAAGGCCCGATGGCATTCGCTGCATTCGTCCTCGGTCTTCGGGCTTCGCGTCGACGCCTCCTTGCTGACCCAGCGGCGAACATCGATCTGTGGCGCAAGATGGCACGTTGGGGTTGGGGGATCGGCCTTCCCCTGCAGGCGGTCGCAGCCGGCATGCAGGTTGGAGCCATCGCTAGTGGAAATCCTTTCTCACCGGCGGGCGCCGCAGGCCTGGCACTCGGATTCGCAACGGCTCCGATCCTCACCGCCGGTTACATCGGCACCATCGCGCTGATGCTCGCGCGAAATCCTCGATTCCTGTCGGTCATGGCACCGGCCGGTCGAATGTCTCTCACCGTCTATATCGGTGAGTCCGCGCTGTTATCGCTCGTCTTCAGCGCCTACGGCCTGGGCTATTTCGGTCAGTGGGGTGCATTCCCGGTCGTAGCCACGGCCATCGCCTCGTGGGCATTGCTATCGGTCTTCGCCTGGCTGTGGATGAAGCGCTTCAGCCAAGGTCCCCTCGAACGTGTACTTGCCCTCATCACCGGCAAGAAGCAATCTGCATGAGGACGTCTGTCGCTCATCGGCGCCATGGCAACCGCTGCGCTGCTGCTGTTTCCCGTGACAACCTTCCCGAGTACCGCAGTCGCCCAAGCAGCCACCGAAACCGAGTTCATCTGCCCGGACTCCGGCGCGGGGCTGAGCGCCGTCGATGTGCTTCAAGCAACAGGCGAGCACGATGTGTTCTTGGACTACTTGCTCGAATTCGACCCCGAGGGCTATGAGATCCTGACCGACCCGGCTGCTTCAGACAAAACCATCTGGGCACCGACCGATGCGGCTTTCGCGAAGCTTGGAGACGCTCCGGAAAGCGCTTCGCCCGAGGAAATCAAGGCGGTCCTGGGATACCACATCACTCCACCGCGGCGCACGCCTGAAGGCGACTACCCGATCGTCACGTTCGACTACTTGGCCGACGGCGGCCAGATCATTCATCAAACACGAACGGGCATCCTGACCGAATCTGACCAACGCGTCCGTACCAAAGTCGAAGATGGCGTCTACACCGTGGAAGGCATTCCCCTCGGCCCAACAGCATGGTGCACCCAGGCTGGCTCGATCTTCTCCATCGACACCGTGATCACCGACGTGGCGACCCCTAGTTGGTTAGAACAGGTTCTCGGCCAAGCCATCTACGTCGTCTTCTTCCAAAACCCACTTATCAGCGCACTCGTCGCGCTCGGTCTAGTGGCTCTCATTGGGTTCCTGGTGGTTCGAGCAGTACGACGACGGCGTAGCGCGTAGCGGCTCAGGAAGTAGAGAGCACTCGCCTCGTCATCGCCGGTTCCGGAGCCAACGAAACATGAATTACTGATCCAACGCGGACATCGTGCGAGCGAAGGTACTTGCGCACCTGGACCGCTCGTTTCCGTGCGAGCTTTGCTCCTTTTCCGCTGCGCGGGATGACGCTCGTCAGAGTTACCTGGGTCTTCCGTTGAGCGACTAACCACTCGTCGAGCTCGCCCTTCATCGTGGTCGTCAGTTTGGCTGACCGCGGCGCAAACCGAACCGATGGTGGCATGAGAGTTTCCGGCGCCGAAACGTCGTTACTTGTCACGGAGACCGCGATCGTGACCGTGCTCGATCCTCGCACGTTCACTGCCGTGATCTGGAACTCGGACTCTTCATGGACCGATAGCGGTGCGCCCTCAATCATGCCGCTGGTCGGGTTGATACTTAAGCCACTTGGCAACGCAGGTTCCACACTGAATCGCGCAGCGCTTCCGGCATTAGCGATCACTCGCACTGCGGCATCGATACCGCGCTGCCACACGAACACTCCCGGTGGCACCGCGGATAAAGCGGGTGCCACGTCCGCAGGACCTGAGGCCGATGACTCCTGGCCGCCGTTGGTTGTCGGATCAACGCTGGGAGTTGGCGACGGCGCACTGCGAACCGATAACGCGAGGTCCACACTTGTTCGAGCAAAGACTGTCCCACCGGTTACCGACTGGCGGTGAAGGTGCAGCTGGCCGACGACGCCGCACTGGCTGTACCCGACAGCACCCCGGTGCTGGAATCCAAGGAAAGTCCCGTAGGTAGAGCTGGGGACACCGACCATTGGTTCACCGTGGCTCCCGTGCCAAAACCAGCCGCCAGGGTGGTGCTGAACGCAGTACCTGCAGTGGCGTCGGGCAGCGCGGTGGTCGTGATATCGATGTACTGAATGCTGCCGCTGGGCGTGCTTCCTCGAGATGCGAGTATCGAGGACCAGAAGCCGCCCACGCGCGAAGGCGATGCGTAGGACGAACCGCCACCGCCACCGCCACCGGAGGATTGGGCAAAGTCGCCGCCTCCGCCCGTACCGCAGGCCGCCGTACCATCCGGCGCCGCCGCCACCGCCATCTGTGTTGCATCCAGCCGCCGTATCGCCACCGCCACCGCCACCGCCCGTACCCGAGCGCGTCAATCTAGCCGGGTCGCCGGTGCCCTCGCGGCCGTGGTCTCCGCCTGCACCCATTTCCGGAACCGGCCCACCGCAATTACCTATGTTCCAGGGGATTGGCCCCCACGAACTGTGGTTACCGGCCCTGCCTGAGTCTCCGCCTTTGCCCGACGATGGAATCGGATACCCATCCACGTCAACGAAGCCACCTGCTCCGCCACCACCTCCTGCGATCAGAACGATGTCGTCGTCGATCGCAACAGCACCGGCCCCGCCACCGCCGCCGCCCGCGCCCGCGCTCGCGGTGTACTTACCGCCAGGCCCAATCCCAAAAGCCGACGTCGCGGCAACCGCGGTGCCCGTTGTGGAATCTTGACCGTTCTCACCAAGACCGATGTAGATCGTCTCGCCCGGCGTTACCGGCACCTGTGCGGTGGCGGTCAAAGCTAGGCCGCCGAGGGATGGCCCGTCTCCTGCTGCATTACGTCCACCATCGCCACCGGAACCACCGGTGACATTCACTTGCACCACGGACACCCCGCGGGCCTGGCCCACGATCCATCCGAGGTGAAGGACTCTTCCCCCGCAACTGCGGGCGGTGCGACAACAGCGAGGACCACTGCGGTCGCGGTCACGACGCAGGCAAAAATTCTCAAGGGCATATCGGCACTATCCGCCGTGTAGATGGCAATGAACAGCGGTGAGGCTCAGTACACCCGTATTGAGGGGTTAGCCCTAGCCCGAAGGCCAAGCGAGTGGCACGCACCCTCGCTTTCCGCGACACAATGCTTGCATGCCTCTTCGCGTACTAGTGGTCGACGACGATCCACTTCGCTCGCACGGCTATTTCAGCAGCGTTGGCGGGCCAGGGCTTCGATGTTCGTTCCACCGCAGCAGGTGTTGTCGAGTCCATGGATGTGGACTTGACCGAGATTGATGTTGCTGTCCTCGACCTTGATCTTGGCGAAGGACCCAACGGGATGGATCTGGCGTACGCACTCCGACGCCGTCAACCAAACCTGGGCATAGTCATACTCACCTCGTTCAGCGATACACGTCTTCTTGCATCGAGTGTTCGCGATCTTCCATCGAACAGCAGTTACGTGGTGAAGCAGTCGATGCGCGATATTGGGATACTCGTGGAAGCAGTGCAGGCAACCGCTAGGCACGATGCAGTTCCCGCAACGATCCCGAAGGTTCCACTCACTGACGCCCAGATTGAAACCTTGCGGCTGGTGGCCTACGGCCTGTCGAATAGTGAGATCGCGCGCGTGCGAGTGGTGTCGAAGAAGTCTGTCGAGCAAGCGATCAAGCGCGCCACGATCGCATTGAACATCGACGTGAATGATGAATCAAATCAGCGCGTTTCCCTGGCGCGGGCCTTTTTCACCCTCACCGGGGCCACGAGGCACACGCATGCGAATAGGTGACGTCGAAGTCCTCGGGCTAACCCTGCGCCAACTCATCGGTGGCCGGTGGGCTGTCTCGTGGGTGCTCTACCTCATCAATCTGCCGCTGAATTTTCTCGGGATGAGTTCGCAGATCGTCGATGCTCGATCGCTGGATGCTTCCTCATGGGTGGTCGTGTGGGCGATTGGTTACGCGGCTTTCGGAGTTGTCCTGCTGGCCGCCAACCTGACCGTGCTGCGCAACCGTCGAACTACGCCAGTTGCAGTCGGAGTGGTTGTGGCGGTTGGAGCAATCGCCGGCGGTGTTCGTGGACTTACTGTCGGAATCGGGGCCGACGTTGCGGGAATCAGCGGAGGTGACGTAAGCCTGATTGCAGTTCGGGTGATCACCGGCACGGCCTTGGGCATGGTGCTCGTACCCCTCGGTGCGCTGTTTCTTGCTCTCATCAACGAGTACAGCCGTCAGCGCTCCGGCGCTCATGGCGGAACTCACCGAGCTCGAGGCAACCCGCATGCGTAGTGACGGAGCTTCGGACCTACTTCGCCACACCCTCGATCGAGCAACTCGCAGACACCATCTCCACGGACTCGGACTCACTGCGCTCGGCCAGCCATCAGGTGTGGCCCACCAATGCGCCGCGTGATCGCGTTCGGTGGGGAAAGGTGGTGGCGTCGTCACTGCTTCACAATCCATTCCCCGGCGCTGCCGTAGCCGCGGTGTGGTCAGTGAGTGCCCTGCTCACCCTCAGCGCAGCGATCGGTCCACTGCGTGCAACGTTGCAGGTCGCAGTCTCCGCGCTAGCCATCTGGGGGATCTTTCGCTTAGCGCGACGCTTCATGCCGACGGGTCGGTTGACCGGCCTGTTGTGGTTCGTCGCGGTAATGCTCGTCACGATCATCGTGACCGGTCCAGTAGCTTCCCTGATCTTCGACCCGCGCCCCCAAGGATCTGGAACGGCTCTGATGGTGGCGAACGCGTTCTGGCTTCCACTGTTCACGATCTTGATCAGCATCTGCATCGGTGCCGTGAGATCCAGCGAATTGGTTTTGCAGAACTTGCAAACCATGGTTCGTGAGGATGAGATCGCAGCACGCGCAGCTGCCCAGGAGACGATCCGTCTCAAGCGAGAAGTAGCTGAGTCACTGCACAGTTTGCAATCACGGGTCTATGCAGCACGCGCCCAAGGATCGGAGCAAGCGATCCTCGCGGACCTGGTGTCCGACCCCGATGCTTCCCGAAGTCCTGAGGAAATTCTCCAGTCGGTCATTGAGCCCTGGGCGAGCATCATGGAGATCCATGTGCAACTCCCGCCCTCCCCGGTATCCATTGCTGCGGCGCGGTCTCTCAAGAGAGTGATGCAAGAAGGTCTAGCGAATGCCTACCGGCACGGGGGCGCATCGACATGTTCCATCCAGATCACGCGCGATGGTGCCGCCCTCCACGTTGAGATTGTCGACAACGGTGCTGGCAAGGACGAACACGCAACACCTGGGCTCGGATCAGCCATCCTCGACGAGGCTTGCCGTGGTCAATGGACTCTGCGTTCCCAGCCCAATGGCGGCTGCCTGCTGACAGCACACATCACGGAAATGGATTCCTCTTCTCACCTGGGGTAGGCCTCAGGGGATCCGGGTGCCCGCCAAACTTGACTAGCGCGCCATTCGCGCGATCGGAACTCTCGGTCGGTGGGAAGCTTTGGATGCGTGATTCGTCGGGAACATTCGACAGGTTCTCCAGGGTTACGTTGACAATCTTTTGATAGAACGCAGTTGCCCTGTCCATGTCTTGGACGTAAATCTCAAACCAACCAACGGCCGTGCAGGCCTCGCATTGGATAGTTACGACTGCGCCATGTCAACAAAGCGCGAGTAATGTCCTTGGAAAGCAACGGTGATCGTTGCGGTGGGTCCGTTGCGGTGCTTGGCAACAATGAAGTCCGCTTCACCTGCGCGTGGTGATTCGCGCTCATAGAAGTCTTCACGGTGCAACAGCACAACCATGTCCGCATCCTGCTCTAGCGAGTTATGCACAACCACACCATCAGCGATGAAATTGTGGGTGCCGAGTACCTCGCCATCAAAGACATCCATCTCACCGAGGGATTCGATGGAAACGATTTCGTCCCAGTAGACATCGTTGGTCGCAAGAAGCTCGAGGTCATCATCCTCAAGAACAGCTGCCACTCGGGAAAGTCGATCACGGCTCGGCGCTGACTTCCACAACGTACTGCCGCAATACTGCGTCCCGAGTTTCGCTTGGAAATCACGATGCGTCATCCCCTTCTCGGTGATGACTTCTCGCACGCGCCCCCACACTTCCCTCGGCAAAGTGTCACGATTGGTGTTCTCTGGGACGCCTTCCAGGATCTGCAAGAGCTCCGCACCGACCTGCCCGCGCTCGCCGTGGGCGTTGATACGCCGCAAGAAAACCTTCTGATCGGCACCACCAGAAATATCTACGTGATACCCATCCCGGTAACCAGCCTTGCGAGCCACCCTGATCCGAGTGTTGATGCCGAAGCGCAAAAGCAGGCGCGATACATCGTTAGCAAGGCGCCTGCTCGTGGAGGAGTAATAGATGCGACCACCTCGACGAGTTGGTGCTATCAGAATGGAGCCGTCCGTCGCCCACAGGTGACGCAAGAACAGTGCAATCTGTCGCTTGGAAAGTGAGAACACCGCATCGGGAATGAACTTTTCGTGACTCCTCTTGCCGAACAGCCCGAGGTCGTCCATCCAGGCCGCAATCGGATTGCGGACACCGTGGGTGACCGGACGAATGCTGGCGAAACGCAGTGTTGTGCAGCGAGCTTTGGGGTACTCATCCACGCGAAGTTTGACCGCAAAGGCACGCGGAGCCGCCTCACTCATCACCGCTACATTCGCCGGATCCTTCGTGGCGTACCGAATCGGCTGCCTGGGCAGGATTGAACCGTCGCCGATCATGTGGGCGAGCACGATGACTTGATCATCGGACCAGTTGGTTTCCCGCGCTGGTGCCGGCACGTGCCGAGGAATGCCGATCCGGGAGCCGGCTTCCAGGCTCCCTAAAGGTTGCCACCCACGGTAAGTCAGCAGTGGGTGGCTTGCCGTGGCTTCCAGCACTCGCCCACTCGCAGTCCGCATCCGGAAGACCTCTTTGCGGCCAGTTGAGAAGACATGGGTCATGGTCTGCTCGACGTATCGCAGTGAATCGTCGAGTGACCAGACCGGTACGTTCCGCTCACCTGACTCGAAGAGATCTCCCATCGATACCTCAACGCCCGTGTCCGCGCGCATGATCTTCGTTGAAGCGGGCAAACAACCCGATTCGCGAAGGTCGGCAAGCATTGGACGCTTTGTCCACGCGTTGCTCAGGACCACGGTTCAGCTGGCTGATCGCAACAACGGGAACATCAAGTTCCTTCGCGAGCAACTTCAAGGATCGTGAGAACTCAGAGACCTCCTGCTGGCGACTTTCCACGCGCTTGCCGCTGGTCATCAACTGCAGGTAGTCGACAACGACGAGACGAAGGTCGTGGCGCTGCTTGAGCCGGCGACACTTCGCGCGAATCTCCATCAGATTCATGTTCGGGGAATCGTCGATGAATAGTGGTGCGTCACTGACAACACCCATTTTGCTGGCGAGCTTCGACCAATCGCCTTCGGTCATGTTGCCGGAACGCATGTGTTGCAGCGGGACTTGCGCTTCCGCGGACAGCAAACGCATGACAATTTCGTTGCGGCTCATTTCCAGTGAAAAGATCGCGCTCGTCAAACCGTGCTTGATGGATGCTGCGCGGCAAAAATCCACACCGAGTGTGCTCTTACCAATCGAAGGGCGTGCGGCGATCATGACCAACTGACCGGGGTGCAGACCATTCGTCAGTGAATCCAAATCCGCAAATCCCGTGGGCACACCCACCATCTCGCCATCGCGATTGGAGATAGCTTCGATCTCGGTGAGTGCGTCGCCCATGATCGCACTCAGCGGCAGATAGTCCTCGCTGGTGCGGCGCTCGGTGACTTCATACACCTCGGCTTGTGCGCGGTCAACAACGTCGTCGACATCGCCGGTGCCGGCGTAACCCATCGACACGATGCGCGTTCCGGCCTCAACGAGCCGGCGCAAGATCGCCTGCTCGCGGACGATGCGGCCGTAGTAGTTCGCATTCGCTGCGGTGGGAACAAGGGAAACGAGTGTGTGCAGGTAACTCGCGCCACCCACCCGGGAGATCTCCCCGGTCTTGGTGAGTTCGGAGGCAACCGTGACGGCGTCGGCAGGTTCGCCTCGCCCGTAAAGGTCCAAGACGGTTGCGTAGATCGTCTGGTGCGAGGGGCGGTAGAAGTCGGCTTCGCGCACGAGTTCGACTACATCGGCGATGGCGTCCTTGCTGAGCAGCATCGCGCCGAGCACGGACTGCTCGGCTGCTGAATCATTCGGAGGCGTGCGGTCGGGTTGGCCCTGCGGCTCCTGAATAGGGAATTCCGCGACGCTCACCTGCGACTCCCTCTTCTGCCGACTACCGGCCCTATTTCCGGGCATCCGCCCGGGCCCAACACCCACGTTCTACCGCGAAGGTGTGACAGCGAGTGGACGCTACGCACCCGTGGGCCGCGTGTCCACGAGGCCTGTCGATACTCCTGTGGATTACCTGGGCAAAACCCTGCATTCCTGTGCGCACCGCCTGTGGATGAACTGGGGATATCCGAATCAACCCGAACGAAAACACCCACTTTCACGCTGAATTTTTATCCCAAGGCTGTGGACGGAAATTTGTTCTCTGTCAGTAGTTAACATGCATTGGTGCGCAACCAGCCCTACCGAATCACCGCCGTATGCCTCGGCAACATCTGCCGCTCCCCGATCGCCGAGGCGGTGCTGCGGGATCGCGTTGTTGCTGCCGGACTTGGCGACGTCGTTGTTGTTGATTCGGCAGGAACCGGTGACTGGCACCGCGGCCATGGAGCCGACCCACGATCAATTGCCACCCTCCTGGCGAATGAGTACGTCCTGGACGGGCACATCGCACGGCAGATCGATCACGGCTGGTTCGACTCACTCGATCTCGTGCTCGCGATGGACTCCACGAATTTCACGAACCTGCAGGTGCTCGCCGAGCAGGCGGGTGTGGAGGTGGACCTGCAGATGCTGCGCGTCTTCGATCCGGCACTTGCGCACCTGTCGCAGCCGCATCCGGAATTGGACGTTCCCGACCCGTACTACGGCGGGGTGGATGGGTTCACCGATGTGCTGGCGATGATCGAACGGGCCAGCGACGGCCTCATCGCCCAGTTGCCGGCGCGCATCGGCCGCTAGTACGTGCACTACCCCGATGCGGTGTCAGAGGTCGGGCGAAATTTCGAAATTTCGGCCCGACGATTGACACCGCATCGTGGGGAACTGGACTAGGCGACCGGGGGGCCGTACTGGTTGTCGGCCAGCTGACCTGCCTGCGCCCACAGGACAATCAGGACGATGATGCCCACGCACGGAATCAGCAAGAGCAACTGCAGCCAGCCACTCTTGCCGGTGTCGTGCAAGCGCCGTGCACCCGCTGCGTACAGCGGAATGGCCAGCGCGACAGCAACGCCGATCGACACTATGAAGTAGATCCCGGAGTCACCACCGAAGATCGCTGCCATAAGTGCCTGAACAACCGCGGCCGCGATCACTACGAATAAGTAGAACCACCAAAACTCCGAGCGACGCGCACGCCCGTTGAAGTTCGCATAGTTGTTGAAGCACGTCGAGATGGATTGGCCGAAACTCACGTTTCCTCCTAGAGCTGAGTGTGCACCCGCTCCTCACACGGGGCTTCCATCCTTTCGGGTACGCGTGCGGATATCCAGCACATTCACGAAACCCTGACCGGATAAGCGAAAGGGGCCCAGCACCATGGCTGAACCCCTTTCACGCAACTGACTAGATCAATCGCGTCAAAATTGAATTCGCTAGTCGGTAACGACGTCAATCGTCACGTTTGCGACAACATCCGGGTGCAGGTCGACCGAAACCTTGTGCTTGCCGGTCTTCTTGATGGGTGAGGCAATGCGTACGTTGCGCTTTTCCACCAACGGTCCACCGGATGCCTTGATGGCCGTCATGATGTCGGCATTGGTGACCGAACCGAAGAGTTTGCCGCTCTCACCGGCTTTGGCCGGAACCTTGACGGTCAGCGCCTCGATCTCGGCCTTGACTTCCTTGGCGTGGTCGAGATTGCGGATCTCGCGTGACTTGCGTGCGCGCTTGATCTGCGTGACCTGCTTCTCGCCGCCCTTCGTCCAGCCAATGGCCAGGCCACGGGGCAGCAGGTAGTTGCGGCCGTAGCCGTCCTTCACCTCGACGATGTCGCCGGGGTCGCCGAGACCACTTACTTCCTGGGTAAGGATGAGTTTCATCGTCGGCCTCCTTAACGGGCAGTCGAGGTGTAGGGAAGAAGGGCAACCTCGCGGGCGTTCTTAACCGCCATGGCGATGTCCCGCTGATGCTGGGTGCAGGTGCCGGTCACCCGACGCGCGCGGATCTTGCCGCGGTCGGAAATGAACTTGCGCAGCAACGGGATGTCCTTGTAGTCGATACCTTCAACACCCTCTTTGCAAAACGGGCAGGCCTTCGCCTTGACCATGCGCTGTGCCGCCTGGTTCTTACTATCGCGTCGTGAATCGCGTGCCATGTATGTCTCCTGAATTCGAAAGTTCGTTGTGTACTGCTGGAACGTCGTTGGTTAGAACGGGGGCTCGTCGAAGTTGTCGTCGCCGCCGCCAGAACCCGTGGTCCACGGATCGTCTGCCGGCGCGGCTGCGCCACCAGAGTCGCCACCGAAGCCGCCGCCACCGCGCTGCACGCGGTTGACCTTGGCCGTTGCATAGCGCAAGGCGGGGCCAACGTCGTCGACCTCAATCTCGAACGATGTGCGCTTCTCACCTTCGCGGGTTTCGTAGTTGCGCTGCTTCAAGCGACCGGTCACGATCACGCGCGTTCCCTTGGTCAAGGTTTCCGCGACGTTCTCCGCGTACTGGCGCCACACGCTGCAACGCAGGTAGGTCGGATCGGTGTCTTTCCACTCACTGGTCTGCTTATCCATGTAACGCGAACTGGACGCAACCGTGAAGGACGCAACTGCTGCACCACTGGGGGTGAAGCGCAACTCCGGGTCGTTGGTCAAGTTACCCACAACCGTGATGTTGATGTCTCCCATTGCCATGTCAGGCTCCGAGCTTCGCTTCGGCGTTGGCCTTCGCCTTCTTCTCAATCGGGCGCGTGACCTTGGTGCGGACGATCGCCTCGTTGAGGTTCAACTGGCGGTCGAGTTCGGCGACAGCGGCCGGCGTTGCGGTCAGGTCGAGCACCACGTAAATGCCTTCGCCCTTGTGGTTGATCTCGTAAGCCATCCGACGACGACCCCAGATATCCACGTTGTTGACGGCCCCACCCTCGCTGCGGATGACGTTAAGGAACGCCTCCAAGCTGGGCTGGATGGTCTTCTCTTCCAGATCGGGATCGAGAATGATCATTACTTCGTAATGGCGCATGAAGGGCCCACCTCCTTTGGACTAAGCGGCCCCGGATCTCTTCCGGAGCAGGAGGGCTATATGCGTGCCGCGGGTTTCCCAGCAGCCCCCGAAGGCTAGCGGCAGTTATCCCCAGGAGAGAAATCGGGGCTTTCGCGGCGACTGCCAGCCGGGCCACGCTGGTCCCCGATCCTCCCCGATGCGGTGTCAAAGGTCGGGCCGAAATTCCCGGAATCGGCCCGACCTTTGACACCGCATCGGGGGACGACGAGGGGAAGAAGAGGAGAGCGAGATGACGACGACGGCACGGGCGGATGAGTGGTACCAAAAGCGGTACCGTGACCTCGTGGCGATGAATCTGCGGCTGCCCGAGGAATTGGCCAACGCGCTCCGGGAGCTGTCCGAGGAGACCGGGCGCTCCCAACAGGAACTCGCGCGGGATGCGCTCGAGGAGTACGTCCGCGATTACCGCCTGCGCGCCTACCCCAAGGAGGTGCGCCACCTGATTACTCCAGCCCAACACAGGCCCAATGACCCCCAGGCCTTGGAGGATCTGCGCACCGCATGGGCGAATGTAGACGCGGAATCCCTGTTGGCCGCCCTTCTGGAAGATCGACGGGAGAGTCGATATTGAGGATCTATGTGGATAGCAGCGAACTCGTTCATCGCGCTCAGGCCATCCAAGCCGCGGAGCTCTGGCGGCCACCTCTGGAAAAGCTCGATGCGAACGCATACTCACTGGCATCAAGCGCGATCTCTCACGTAGAGATCAGTCGTACGCTGCTTCGATCCGCATCACCCGATGCAGCGAAGCAGCTCGCTCAGCAAGCATTGATGGATGTCGATTCGCTGGCACCATCGGCCTCCATCCTCGAGTTGGCAGCCATGCTCCCCGTTCAATTCCTCAAGTCACTCGATGCGATCCATCTGGCGAGTGCGCTGCTCGTGCAAGCGGACATGGTGCTCACCAATGATCGCCAGATGCAGCGGGCGTGTGACGAGCTAGGCCTGGCTGTCGCGTAGTCCCACCCAACTTTCCCCGATGCGGTGTCAGAGGTCGGGCCAAATTTTCAAATTTTGGCCCGACGATTGACACCGCATCGGGGAGAGGGGAGAGGGGCGGGGAATGGGGTCATAGAGTTCGCGGGTGCGGATAGCAACGTGGAACGTGAACTCGATCGGAGCCCGCATCGAGCGGGTGGTCGAGTGGCTGGAAACCGCACAACCGGACGTGGTGGCGCTGCAGGAGCTCAAGTGCACCACCGAGGCATTCCCGCAGATGCCGATCCAGGCACTCGGTTACGAGGTTGCCGCGCACGGCAACGGACGTTGGAATGGCGTGGCGATTCTCAGTCGGGTCGGTCTTGCCGATGTCACCTTGGACTTGACGAATCAACCCGCGTACGACGACGTCATCGAGACCCGCGCCATCGGCGCGACGTGTGGCGGCGTGCGCATGTGGAGCCTGTACGTGCCGAACGGACGTGAACCCGACCACGCGCACTACGCCTACAAACTGCAGTGGCTCGCAGCACTCAAGGCCACCGCTGCTGCCGAGTTGGCGGCCCAACCCGATCTGCCCGTACGCACTGACCGGTGACTTCAACGTGGCACCGCGCGATGAGGACGTGTGGGACATCTCGCTGTTCACCGACTCCACGCACGTGACACCGGCGGAGCGTGCCGCGTTGGCAGATGTGCAGTCGATCGGCCTGGCCGAAGTGATGCCGCGAGCACTCAAGGGCGAGCCGTACACCTTCTGGGACTACCGCAACGGTGCGTTCCACCGCGGCTGGGGAATGCGCATCGACCTGGTGCTCGGCAACGCGCCATTCATGGGAGCAGTGACCGACGCCTACGTGGATCGTGAAGCGCGCAAAGGTAAAGGTGCTTCCGACCACGCGCCGGTGGTCGTCGATCTCGGTATTTCGTGAAGCCTGACGCGAATCCAACTGGAAGCCTGAGCCCGTGAATCTCACCGTTCGCACCATCAGCGTCGATCAGCACGCGCGCTGGTTGCGCTCGCGACCCTCGGTGTCTTTCCTGCAGTTGCCGTCCTGGGCGGAGGTGAAGGTCGGCTGGCGCGCGTGAATCGGTGGGTTGGTTCGACGGCGATCGACAGGTGGGTGCTGCGTTGATTCTGCATCGACCGGTGCCGAAGATTCGTCGTCGTTCTTTGGCCTATATCCCCGAGGGGCCGGTGCTGGATTGGTCGCGGGCATCGGACATGCCGCTGCAGGAGTGGCTCGATCCGCTGCTCGAGCACTGCAAGGCCGTGGGTGCATTCCAGGTGAAGATGGGCCCGCCGGTGGCGTCGCGCCGCTGGGACGCCGAGACGGTCAAGAAGGCGTTGGCGCAGGCCGAAGCCGGAGGGTGGAACGCCCCTGCATCCTTGGATCGGGTCGCGGCGGATTGGCATTCTGGTTCCGCGGCCCAGGTGGTGGATGGACTGCGCGCAGGGGTTGGCAGCAAGAGAAGTCCGCGGGTGCGGGATTCGGCGACGTGCAGCCGCGTTATGTGTACTGCATTCCGTTGGAGGATCGTTCACTCGACGATGTTTTCGCTGGATTCAACCAACAGTGGCGTCGCAATATCCGCAAGGCGGAAAAGTCCGGTGTGCAGGTGCGGTTGGGCACACGTGAGGACCTCGCTGAGTTTCACCGCGTGTATGTCGAGACCGCCGAGCGCGATCACTTCACCCCCCGCGGCTTGGTGTATTTCGAACGGATGTGGGATGCACTGAACTCCGATTCCCAAGGCGATGATCACTACCACGAGATGACGCTGCACCTTGCCGAGTACAACGCCCACCTTGCTGCCGCGACCATCATGATTCGTGTGGGTGATCGTGCGTGGTATTCCTACGGCGCATCCACCACGGCTGATCGCGATGTGCGCCCGTCGAACGCTTTGCAATGGGACATGATCACCCGCGCGCATGAGTCAGGCTGCCGGGTCTATGACCTGCGTGGCATCTCGGCAACCTTGGATCCGGCCAATCATTTGATCGGTTTGGTGCGATTCAAGGTGGGCAGCGGCGGCTACGCCCAGGAATATGTGGGCGAGTGGGATTACGCGCTGCGTCCTATGTGGGCGCGCGCATTCGCCACCTACCAAAAACGCAGCGGTTAGTAGAGGACAATCGAAACGATGAGTTTCGTAGTGCGCGTCGATGCCCCGCGGTGGCGAGCCCACCAGCAGTCGGTGGTCGATGCCGTCACGCATGCCTCCGGAACCGCGCCGGTCCCGGTGATCAAAGGCAATGGCTACGGATTTGGTCCAGCGCTTCTGTCAGTAGAGGCTTCCCGTTTGGAATCCGACACCGTTGCGGTCGGCACGGTGTTTGAGGTCGACGACGTTGCAGCCGAAACAACCACCGACATCGTGGTCCTTGAGCCATTCCAGCCAGCAGATGTTGTTGCTGCGGACGCTTGGTGGAAACTCGGCGAGCAGTTGCATGCCGGTCGGGTGATCCGCACGGTGTCCTCGATTGATGCGCTGCGCGCGCTAGCAACCGGTCCCGGCTCGGTGCGGGTGATCCTCGAAGCGCGCACCTCCATGCACCGCTTTGGTTTCGCCGAATCAGAGCTACTCGCGGCGCTGGCCGATGCGGACATTCGCGAAGCGATGGAACGCGGACGGGTGCTGGTCGAAGGACTCGCGGTGCACATGCCGATAGCGCAGCCGGCCGACGACGCCCCACCGCCGGGCATCCGCGCCAGCAAGGGACTGCGCGAGGCCAGCGCGAAGGCGCGCGAGGTAACCCGCTGGGCCGGGCTGTGGCAGAGCACCACCGCGGTGTGGCCCGGTCACAACGCACCGGCCAATACCGTGTGGGTTTCCCACCTCGACGACACCGAGTTGGCCGTTGTCCGCGCAACCTTGGACGAAACCGTGGTTCGGCTGCGCACCGGCACTCGCCTGTGGCTCGGTGATCGTGGCGCTCTCACCGCAGTCGGCACGGTGCTGGCCGTGCATCCATTGGTGTCCGGGACGCATGTCGGTTACCGCCAACGCAGTGGGCCAAAGAACGGCACCCTTGTGGTCGTATCGGGTGGAACCTCACACGGAATTGGATTGTCGGGTCCCTCACCTGCCGCGACGCTCCGGCAGCGGGTCACCACCGCCGGTATCGGAGCACTCGATGCAGCTGGTCGCGCTATGAGTCCGTTCAGTTGGCAAGGAAAGCAACGCTGGTTCGCCGAGCCGCCGCACCAGCACGTGTCGATGGTGTGGTTGCCGCACGAAAGTGTGCTGCCGCAGGTGGGCGATGAGATGCGGTGCCGAGGTTCGCTTCACCACCTCGCGCTTCGACGCGGTAATCGTGCAGGAGTAAACCCGCGCGGCGCTAGCGGCATCAGGTTGGCGACTCGACGGCTATTTCTTGGCGGTTCGCGCAGTGCTTTTGGACGTTCGCGCGTTGTTTTCGGCAGTTCGCGGGTGGAGGGTGAAGGCGTCGGCTGCGTTATCGAACGGCCCGCCACCGGGATCGTCGGCGTCGGCCGCTACACCGTCCGTGCGAACAGGGTCATGCGCCGGATTAATCATGTCGCGGATTACCATCACCGCGAAGTACACCGTTGTTGCAATATGCACGAAAGTGGCGACGGCATAGAGCTCGACGCCGAGCGATTTCCCGTCCGGATCGTCGTAACCCACCAAGTGCCACCAGATGGCCAGGAAGTAGACGACTTGACCGGCTTGCCAAATGAGGAAATCACGCCAACGCGGCCGTGCCATCGCTGCAAGCGGAACCAGCCACAGCACGTACTGCGGTGAGTAGACCTTGCCCGACAACACGAATGCCGCGATCACCAGGAAGGCCACCTGCGCCAACCGTGGACGGCGCTTGGTTGCCAGCGAAAGCACTGCAATCAGCACGAACAGCAACAGGAAAGTCCCTGTTGCAACGGTATTGAGGGCATCGGCTGGAACTGCCGGAACACCCAGCACGCTGGATGCATACCAAAGGGAACCGAAGTCCACACCGCGCTCGGAATTGAACGAGTAGAAGTACCACCAGCCTTCGGTATTGGCGATCGCGAAGGGTGCGTTAACCAAAACCCAGGTGGCCACGGTGGAACCGAGCAGGATGAGGGACGGTCGCCACTTCGCGGTCCGCAACGCAAGGATCGCGAAGGCCCCAAGGATGAGCACCGGATAGAACTTCGCGGCGATGGCGAGACCGAGCGCTACGCCGGCCCAGCCAGGTTTGCTGCGCGCCCATGCCAACATCGCTAACGCTGTGAGTGCGATCGGGATGAGATCCCAGTTGATGGTGGCACCGAGAATCATCGTCGGCGCCAGAGCAAGCATCGCCGCATCCCACGGCCGATGCCGAACCGTCAGTGCGGTAGCGATAACCGCGATGAGCAAAAAGGGTAAGAGCCCCAGCACATTGACGTTGAAGAACGCGACCGTGGCATCCATCCCGAGAAGCTCCGCAATGGGAGTCGTGATGATCGATGCCAACCACATGAACAGGCCGGTGAGGACCGGGTACTCCAGCGGCTGCCCACCCGGTGGGGTCTGCACGTACGGCAGGTAACCCTCGGCAAATCCGCGGAATCCAAACAGTGCCGGGATATCGGAGTAACACAGTTGCTCGTAGCGGTCCGGTGACGCCCAGCCGCCCGCAACGCACGAGTAGTCCAGGAGATAGCCCAGGAGATAACCGCCCGCGGCGAGCAGTATCAGCACTCGAAGCACGTTCCATGGCGGTGCGATCCGGCGAATGTTGCTTCCGAGCCGGCCCCCGACGATGCCTGTGCTCGCGCGAACGATCGGATCTTCGAGGCCCGGGCGAACGCGGGCGTCGTCGTTCTTGGCTTGCGAAGCCTTACCTGAGGAAGGACGTGGCAATGGTCCCCCTCGCGATTAGTTGTTCCGCTTCTTTTTCTTCTTCTCGCCCGACGAGCGCGCCTCATTGTTGCGCGTCTGCGAAGCCGCCGCTGCGGTCACCGTCGCATCATTGCCCGATTGATCGGCTGTTTGCTCACCCTGCGGCCCGAACTCATCCGGTTCCTCGGGGTTGGCTTCACCTTCAGCCGGATCAGGGCCGAACTCCGTTTGGATTTCCGGCGTGGGGCAGCCGAGCGGGGCTTCCTTCATATCGGGCGGCAGCACGGAGGGGCAATCCATGCCGCGCAACGCGTTCTTCGGTGGATCGGGGAAACGCAGCACCTTCTCGTTCTTGAGCGCGCCCTTCATGAAGCCGGTCCAGATCGCCGCCGGGAAGCTCCCGCCGGTAACCATCTCCCGACCACCGGTTCCATAGAGCGAAACCGGGATGCCGTCCTTGTTCTCCTTCGTCAGGAAAACCGCGGTGGAAAGTTGCGGGGTGAAGCCGACGTACCAAGCACTCTTATTCATGTCGGTGGTGCCGGTCTTGCCTGCAGATGGCCGGCCGAGTTCGCGCGCAGTGGCACCCGTTCCGTTGGTGACGACGTCTTCCAACGCATAGGTCACAGTGTCCGCAACGCCCTGTGAGAACACTTCCTTAGTCGGATGGCTTGAACCTATAAAGAACCTCACCATTCGCGTCGACCACCTTGCGGATGAACGTGGTGCGTGCGCGTTCACCGCGGGCAGCGAAAGTTGCGTAGGCGTTAGCCATATCAACGGCGGACGGCGACGCAGTACCGAGCACAAACGTGAGATCCAGATTCTTGAGGTTCATGCCCGGTGTCTTCTTGGGAATGCCAGCGCGCACAGCTGCATCGGCCACCTGCTCAACACCAACCGCATCTTCCATAGCGACGTAGGCGGTATTCACCGATTCGCGTGTTGCTTCGAGCAACGTGATTTCACCGTAGGACTTGTCGTTGTAGTTGCTCAGTTCGTAACCGCGAATCGTGGCGGGGGAATCACCTTGCCAGTAACTCTTCAAGGGAACGTCGTTCTCCATCGCCGCCGCCAGAGCAAACGGCTTGAACGTCGATCCTGCTTGCGCAAACTGTCGAGTTGCATTGTTGATCTGATCGGTGATGAAGTCTCTGCCGCCGTACATCGCAACAACTTCGCCGGTGCCGGGGCGTACGGCCGCCAACCCGATGCGCACGCCCTTGGTCTTGGATGTTGGTCCGAAGCGCTCAACTGAGCGCTCGGCAGAACGCTGCGCACGTCTACTGAAGGTAGAGACGACGGTCAAACCACCTCGTTGAATTTGCGTTTCTTCTATGCCCAGGGCAAGCAGTTCTTGTTGCACTGCATTGAGCAGATGGCCGTTTTGTCCGCCCAGTCGGTTCCCCGCCTGGCGCTCGGCGATCTGCGGGAACTTGGCGGAGTCGAATTCCTCCTGCGTAATCCACCCTTCGCTGCGCATACCCTCGAGGACGTACTGCCAACGACCCTTGAGAGTTGGAAGATTTTCGTCAGGGCTGAGGCGACCGGGATTGTTCATGATGGCCGCAAGAACTGCACCTTCACTCAGTGTGATGTCCTGAATGGGTTTGCGGAAGTACGCCATCGCTGCGGCTTCGATGCCATAGGAGTCACGGCCGAAGAACGCGATGTTCAGGTAGTCCTCGAGAATTTGATCCTTCGATACGAGCGTCTCGAGTTTGAATGCAAGGAGTGCTTCCTTTGCTTTGCGCTTCCAGGTGCGGTCTTGCGTCAGGTAGGCGTTCTTTGCGTACTGCTGGGTGATCGTAGATCCGCCCTGCGTCCATGGTCCAGAATCGAAGACATTGTTAATGGCAGCTCGCGCGATGCTCCACGGCGCAATGCCGCCGTGTTCGTAGAAGCCGCGATCCTCGGCTGCCAGGACGGCTTGCTGCACATGCATAGGGATCTGTTGCAGGTCGCTCGCGCGCCGGTTGGCATCACTGAGCCGGCCGATCTCATACTTGCCGCCCGCGTAGTAGACGACGGTTGCCTCGGTGGTTGCGAGTTCGTTCGGGGTGGGGATCTCGGTTCGGGCCAGCAGGATGCTGAAAGCTACGACGCCCACTGTGGTGACTGTCGCAGCGAACGCCGCGAACAACCACAAGAAGATCTTCAGTGGTGAACGCGGCGGACGTGGCGGGCGAGCGTCGCCGCCGCCGCGCCGGGGACCACCGCGCGGTGGTTTGCCGTTACCGCCGCCCGCAGCCGATGCGGCCGATCCGGCCGATCGAGATGCACCAGCCCGACCTCGGCGGCTCTTCGGTTGTGAGCCGCGGCCGGCGTTGTTTGCACCGCGCGAGCCCGCCGATGCCTGCGCGCGAAATCGTCTGCCGGGTGTACTTGGGTTGCGGGGCGGGACATCGCGTGGATCCGCGCGTGAGTCCGCGGCACGTGAATTCGCTGCGCTCGAGGACGAAGATCGGGAGGCGGACCGGCGCGCGGAAGCCGAGCGGGGGTTCCGCGTGGCTGCTCGGCTGCTACTCATGTCCTCGCCAGGTCGGGGAAGGGAACCTGCTGTGTTGGTGCCAACTCCCCTGGGGCCACCGTTGCTTGTGTGACTCCTGGGAATTAGCCCTCTTAGTCCATCAGAAATGGGCCATGAAGCAGCGGCGGCACGCCGTCATCCCTCAGGGGGATTCCCCCTCATCCCCCTCGTTACCTATCCCCCGAGTTCCCTCACGCCCCCGGATTTTCCCCGTTCCTCCCCCCGATGCGGTGTCAATCGTCGGGCCAATTTTTCAAATTTTGGCCCGACCTCTGACACCGCATCGGGGGAAGGGGGTCCGGATTAGCCGGGGTCGCTGAGGCTCTGGAGATCCCGGGGTGTGGGCAGCGCGCGGCGGGGGACGCCATCGCCGATCCGGTAGGTCCGCAGCAGGTAATTCCAGTGGCAGTCCGGGCACACCTCCACCACGTAGACGCCTACGTCGCCGAATCGGACCGCCAGGCTCGGTAGGTCCTTGGTCTCGCGGATCCGCCCGGAATAGGGGCCGAGTTCATCGCCGTAGACATACGTCAGGTGCACCAGGTTTGGGGAGTGACAGGCCGGGCAATCGTCGTTTGTCTGTTCGCCGTGGAACTTCGCCGCCTTCAGCAGGTACGGGTCGGCGTCGCAGAAGTCACTCGACAAAATGCCGCCTCGGTGAAAGCGCGTAATGTGCGCGCGCCGTTGCAATCCGTAATCAATAGCCCCGCGGGGCGCCGTCGGATCCTCCACCGGTTCGGCCGGCGGCAGCGGAGTCCGTCGTGACTTACTCGACTTGGCCGATTCACCGCGCACGAGCGTTCCGCGCACCGTGTTGGCGCGACCATTGGATCCCCGGCGAACTGCCACGGCAGCAGTTTACGCGAGGCTGAATATGTGCTTGGATATATCTATTCGATATATCGAGGAGGGATTGTGGTTCGTCGCGACATCCTGGAATTCGCCGTCCTCGGGGTCTTGGCCGATGGTCCAGTCCACGGTTACGAGCTCCGCAAGCAGCTCACCGCGATGCTCGGGCCCTTTCGTTCCCTTTCCTACGGAACCCTCTACCCGACTCTCCGGCGTTTGGTGAACCGTCACGCAATCGAACCCGTCTCGTTGACACCGCAGGATGAATCACCCGGCATGCGCAGCAAGCGCGCGCGAATCGTCTACGCACTTACCGCAGAGGGCAAGGAAGAGTTCGAGCAATGGGCCAACCGTCCGGGATCCAACTCCTGGGACGACGAAGCCTTTGCCGCCCATATGGCGTTCTTCTCTCGAACCGAGCGTCGTGCTCGCTTGCGCATCCTGCACGGTCGGCGCAGTTGGTTGGACGAACGATTGGTCACGCTGCGCTCGGCCCTAGCTGCCTCCCGAGACCAACTCGATCCGTACACGACCTCGATGCGTTCACTGAACGTCGAGTCCACTGAGCGGGAAATGCGGTGGTTGGACGAACTCATCGAGTCCGAAGAAAGCAACACCACTTCACCGAGCACATCACTCAACAACAAGGAGTCCTGATGACCGACCGCGAGTCCGCGATTCGAGTTGCCATTGTGGGAGTGGGCAATTGCGCTTCATCACTCGTACAAGGAGTCGAGTTCTATAAGGATGCAGACGACGACGCTTTCGTTCCCGGTTTGATGCACACCCGATTCGGTGACTATCACGTTTCCGATGTCACGTTCGTTGCTGCATTCGACGTCGATGCCGCGAAGGTTGGCCTCGACCTAGCAGATGCCATCGGCGCATCAGAGAACAACACCATCACCTTGTGTCCCGTGCCCTCAACCGGCGTGATCGTGCAACGGGGACTCACCTTCGATGGTCTGGGCGACTACTACCAGCAAGCAATCACGGAATCGAGCGACGCACCCGTCGACGTGACGCAAGTACTTATCGACAGGCAGGTAGACGTCGTGGTGTGCTACCTGCCCGTAGGTTCCACCCAGGCAGCTCATCACTACGCCCAGTGCGCCATCGATGCAGGTTGCGCCTTTGTCAATGCTCTCCCTGTCTTCATCGCTAGCGATCCGGTGTGGGCCGAGAAGTTCACCGCGGCGGGTCTGCCGATTGTCGGGGACGACATCAAGAGCCAAGTTGGAGCCACGATCACTCATCGAGTGCTCACGAAATTATTCGCCGACCGCGGCGTTGTGATCGATCGCACGTATCAACTCAATGTGGGCGGCAACATGGACTTCAAGAACATGCTGCAGCGAGATCGTCTCGAATCCAAGAAGATCTCCAAAACACAGTCAGTGACATCCCAACTCGACTACGAACTCGGAGATGACAACGTCCACATCGGACCATCGGATTACATCTCGTGGCTCGATGACCGCAAGTGGGCATTTGTCCGGATCGAAGGTCGAGCGTTTGGAAATGTGCCATTGAGCATGGAGTACAAGCTCGAGGTCTGGGATTCCCCGAACAGTGCCGGGGTGATCATCGACGCCATTCGAGCGGCCCGCATCGGTTTGGATCGTGGCGTAGGGGGGCCGATGTTGGCCGCGTCGTCGTACTTCATGAAGTCGCCCCCCGAGCAATACTCCGATAGCCAGGCTCTCGATGAAGTCGAGGCATTCATCGCGGGGTAACCTTCGCGCATGGCAGAGCAACGCCCGGTCGGGGCTCTGCGATCGGTCCTTGCAAGCCACAATTTCCGGCGGCTTTACAGCACGCGTCTGGCCGGTCAGTTCGGCGACGGGCTCTTGCAATCAGCTCTCGCCACATTCGTGTTGTTCTCTCCGGAGCGTCAACCGGATGCGGTTCGGGTTGCGGCTGTGTTCGCCATCTTGCTGCTCCCCTATTCGATCATCGGTCCATTCGCCGGTGTGTTTCTCGATAGGTGGCGTCGGCGCGATGTTCTCGTGCGTGCGAATCTGCTGAAGGCACTACTGACCATCCCCGTGATCGTGGTGGTCGGTGCTGGACAAGCCGATCTGATCCTGGGCTTCTTCGTATTGCTGGTGCTGGCAGTGGGTCGATTCATCCTTGCGGGATTGTCCGCTTCGTTGCCCCATGTGGTGAGTGGCCGTGAACTCATTACCGGAAACGCACTCGCACCGACATCGGGCACGATCGCCGTGGGTGTTGGTGCAGTCTTGGGTGTGGCGCTTCGTGCTTTTGTTGGTGGTGGCGACTCAGGAAGCCAGGTTGTACTCATCTCCGCTCTGGTTTCTTACATCGTTGCTTCCGTCATCGCTGCACGCCTGGCCGTCAATGCACTCGGCCCGGATCGTGACACTCCCGTCGACACCTTCGCGCGCGTTGCCCATGGCCTTGTGCTGGGAGCACGAACACTGCGCGATCGAGTGCCGGCGCGCGACATAATGGTCACGATTATCGCGAACCGCTTCGTCTTCGGGGTGCTGACAGCAGGCGCGCTGTTGCTCGTGCGGGACAGCTTGAACACCACCGCGCAGGCAGACGCTGCGCTCGGTGATTTTGCGTTGGTAACTGCCGGCGCAGCAGTTGGGGCGTTCCTCGGTGCCGTTGTTACGCCCACCATGACGCGACGCATCGGCATAGGTCGTTGGGTAGCAATCGTCTTGATCCAAGGTGGCGTGGTCGGTTTCGGTCTGCTGACAGCCACTGCTTTGGAACCGAGTTTGATCACGCTCATCGCCGGCGCAACCTCTATCGGATTCACCGGTCAATCGGTCAAGGTGTGTGCGGACACGGTGCTGCAGCGGGAAATTCCCGACGATCGTCTCGGCCGTGTTTTCGCGCTATTCGACATGATCGTCAACGTTTCACTGGTGGCAGGGATAACCCTAACCGCGTTCGCATCACCGGCGTCGGGGCGATTTACCTGGGGTTACGCCCTATGCGCAATTTTGTTGATTGTCACGGCCGCCTGGTACGTGGGCAGAACCCGACGACGGAACGACGCAGCCACGGGCTGAAGCGCGCGGGGAGGTTCGCCGGTCCACGCGGGGAGGTTCGCCGATCCACGCGGGGAGGTTCGCCGATCCACGCGGGGAGGTTCGCCGATCCACGCGGGGAGGTTCGCCGGTCCACGCGGGGAGGTTCGCCGGTCCACGCGGGGAGGTTCGCCGGTCCACGCGGGGAGGTTCGCGATTCCGTGCCGGCATGTCCACTAGAGGCCTATGCTCGCGCCTATGGCAAACGGGGCGTCCGCAACCTACGCGCAAAGTCCAGTGACCCGTAAGCGTTGGCGCGGGCGATCGGTCATCTCATTGATCTTGTTCATCATCGCTGCCCTGCTGACACCCATCGCCGTGATCGGCCACTGGGGCCACCAAACGGTGGTCGACTCCGCGCAGTTCATCGACACCGTGGGGCCACTTGCTGAAAACCCCGATATCCAACAGGCCGTTGGCCGATGTAGTGAGCAACGCGATCATCGAACAGGTCGACACTGAGGAACTCGCCGGTGGCTTGCTCGGCGCCATCATTCCCAACGAACAACTGACGAGTTTGCTGTCCGGTCCGATCAAGCTCGGCATCGATGGACTCATCCGAGGCGGTGTGGAACGTTTCGTCACGTCGAGTGCATTCCAGGAAGCCTGGCTACGCATCAACGAAGCTGCCCAGCGCGGATTCATCTCCACTCTCACGGGTGATCCCACCGGTCCCGTCCAGTTCGAGGGCGACGAGCTTGTCTTGGATATCTCCTCGCTGCTACAAGAGGTTCAACAGTCCTTGGTCGATGACGGAGTCAGCATCGCCGGTCTCGTGACGATCCCCGACACGGATGCTCAGATCGTTCTGCTGGATTCACCTGCCCTCGCCCAAGCGCGCACCATTTACGAATTCGCGAGCCCTGTTCTCGGCGTGATCTTGCTCATCACCGCTGCGCTGTTCACCATCTCGGTACTTCTCGCAACACGACGGGCACGCACAACGGTAGCCGTAGGAATCGTGGTTCTTGCCTGGGCGATCGCACTCAACTACGGCATCCGGATCGCTGAGGAGAGTTTCGTCAACGCCTTCTCCGACACCTTGTTCGAGGCAGCGGCCACGGCGTTCTACAACCAACTGCTCATCTATCTACTTCTCGCCGTCCAAGGACTCCTGCTACTTGGCGTGGTGGTCATCGCACTCGGGTGGTTCAGCGGAACCACCCGCAGCGCCACCTACGTGCGTGGATCGATCGATGCTGGGCTGGCCGAGATTGGCCAGCGCTTGCCTTCCGGTCTTGCAGTGATCGGTCGTCCACTACGCGAGTACGCGCCATTCGTGCGCTGGGGGCTTCTGGCTGCTTGGCTCCTCGCGGTGTTCGCCTTCGGTGCGGTCACCTTGGAGCGCACCTTGGGCTGGACTGCGCTGCTCGTCGGTCTCCTCACCCTCGCGCAGATAGTGATGTACGCACCAGACGACGAGGCTCCCGATCACCGGCCCGCCGACGTCCCCGCGATCAAAGGCTGATTCGCGCGTTCTCATTCGCGCGTTCTGATTCGCGCGTTCTGATTCGCGCGTTCTGATTCGCGCGTCACGCAATCACGCCGACGGTCTGGCCGCCCACCACGCTTTCAGCGCTTCAACGGCACTGGCCTCGTCCATCGGCCCGCGATCAAGGCGCAGACCGAGGAGGAAGTTGTAAGCCTCACCTACAGCCGGGCCGGGCGGAATTTCCAAGATGTCCATAATCTGCTTGCCATCAAGGTCCGGTCTGATCGACGCAAGCTCCTCTTCTTCGGAGAGTTTCGCGATTCGCATTTCCAAATCGTCGTATGCACGCTGCAGAGCCATCGCGCGTTTGCGGTTACGCGTGGTGCTGTCGGCCCGCGTGAGTTTGTGCAATCGCACGAGTTGATCACCGGAGTCGCGTACGTAACGACGCACCGCCGAATCCGTCCATTCACCCGTGCCGTAGCCGTGGAAGCGCAGATGCAACTCCACCAACGTGGCGACGTCGTCGGTGAGGTCATTCGGATAACGAAGCGCCTGCATGCGCTTCTTGGTCATCCGAGCGCCCACCACTTCGTGATGGTGGAAACTGACTTTGCCACCTGCTTCGAATCTCCTGGTCTTCGGCTTACCGATGTCGTGCAAAAGAGCGGCGAGCCGGAGTGTGAGATCGGGCCCGCAGGTGGGTTCGTGCATTTTTTCCAACGTCATCGCTTGCTCAAGCACCGTGAGCGTGTGTTCGTACACATCCTTGTGGTGGTGGTGCTCGTCCTCCTCTAAGCGCAGCAGTGGCAACTCAGGGAGTACGTAATCAGCCAGGCCTGTGTCGACCATCAGCGTCAGACCGATACGCGGATGATCGCTCATCACGATCTTGGTTAGTTCCTCGCGCACTCGTTCGGCCGACACGATCTCGATGCGTTCGGCCTGCTGCTGCATTGCGGTGATGACGTCGTCGTCGACGGTGAAGTTCAACTGTGCAGCGAAGCGAGCTGCGCGCATCATGCGCAGAGGATCATCGTCGAAAGACTGTTGCGCGGTTCCCGGAGTTCTGATCCGGCGCTCGGCTAGATCCTCGATTCCCTCGAACAGATCCACGAACTCCATCGACGGCAACGTCAACGCCATGGCATTGATCGTGAAATCGCGGCGAATCAAATCCTCGGACAACTCGGTGCCGAAGGCCACTTCGGGCTTACGTGAGCCTGGGTCGTACGCCTCGGTCCGGTACGTGGTGATCTCCACCTCGCGGCCATCGATCCGCGCGCCCACGGTCCCGAACCGGATGCCCACATCCCAGGTGGTCTCGGCGAAGCCCTCGAGCAGAGCCAGCACCTGCTCGGGGTGGGCATCGGTGGTGAAATCCAGGTCGGTCTCGGCCGTGAGCCGCCCCACCAGCGCGTCACGAACCGGCCCCCCCACGAGGGAAATCTGGTACCCGGCGGAATCGAATCGCTCGCCGATCCGCTGCAGCAGGCCGGCCACGGGACCCAAGGAGGCCAACGCCTGCTTGCGGAGCACTTGGAGATTGCCGGACACGACGCACAAGGCTAGTCCGCGCTGCGGTTTATCCTCGCCCCATGACCCGCCGCACCGTAGAAGAGACCTCAGCCGGCGGGCTAGTCCTGGATTCTCAGCATCGAGCCGCGCTGATCGGGCGCACCAACAGCCACGGCAACCTCTCCTGGTCGCTGCCCAAGGGCCATCTGGAAAAGGGGGAGTCCCTCGAGGCGGCCGCCGTACGCGAGGTCACCGAAGAGACCGGGATCGCGGGTCGGGTCGTGGCACCGCTGGGGGTCATCGACTTCTACTTCACCGCCGAAGGTCAGCGGATCCACAAGACGGTTCATCACTACTTGATGCTGGCTGAAGGTGGGGAACTAAACAGCGACGACGCCGAGGTGGATCAAGTCGCGTGGGTGCCGCTAGATGAAGTCACCGATCGATTGGCCTACGCAGATGAGCGTCGCCTCATCGCGCGGGTGCCCGAGTTACTGGCCGATGCCAGTTAGGCGCAGGCCGACCCTGCTTGCGCTTGCCGTGAGATCGGCCGTGAAGCGATCCGCAGGACTTATCGTGTCCGTGGGCCTCGCATTCGGACTACTACTCGCGGTTCCATCAATTCCCGCGCACGCGGTCAACGACGCACCAATCGGCGTAGTGCTCGACCGATTGACTCCCGTGGTTCCTGCACCAGACGACAACCTGCGCATTGAGGGACGCGTGGTCAACAACACCAGCGACGTCATGTCTGAGGTGTCGATTCGCCTGCGTCTGTCGTCACAACCGATCACCGCTCGATCGCAGATCACCGCGGTGCGCGACGCACCGTTGGATCCGGAGGGTGATGAGCCAACCAATGCGGTCATCGATGCCACGCTTGCGGTGATCGCCGAATCGATTCCCCCGCGCGGGCAGGCAACGTTCGCAGTGCGAATTCCTTTCGCCGAGTTGCCGCTGGCCACTAACGGTGTGTATGCGATGGGTGTTGAGGCAATCGGCGCACGTCGGGGTGCGCAGGTGGATGAATCCGAACAACGCCAAGGAATTGTTCGAACGTTCCTTCCCTGGTTCCCCGATCCGATCGAACCTGTGCAACTGGTGTGGCTGTGGCCGCTGGCCGACTGGCCCGCACGTGAAGCCAACGGGGTGTTCTTGGATGAGCAAACCCCGCGCGCAGTATCCGACGGTGGACGCTTGAGGACGTTGGTCGATTCGGGCTCCCTGCAACCGCGGTCGGTGAGTTGGATCGCCGATCCGTCACTGCTGCAAGCCGTGCAGGACATGACCGACGGATACCAGGTGCAACGCGGCGGACAGGTTGTGGTGGGCGATCGCAGCGGGGAAGCACAGTCGTGGTTGCAGTCGCTACGAACAGCCCTCGAGCAATCCCAACTTCCAGCAACATCCACGCCAACATTGCGCGTGCTGCCGTACGCCGACGTCGATGCTGTTGCCCTCAACCGCGCGGGAATGACAACCGATGTTGTGCGGGCGATCACCCAAGCCGAACCCATTGCAGCCGCTGCCGTAGGTCAGCAGGTGCTCGGCGGAACTTATTGGGCGCCTTTTGGTCGACTTGATGGGGGCACCGGGGATCTGCTGGCTTCTGCAGGTGTTCGGACCGTGATCCTCTCGGGTCGAGCGCTACGGGCGAAAGATGCCTACGCCGGCGCCAACACCGGCCGTGCGGTTATCAATACGTCCTTCGGTGCATTGCAAGCAGTGCTTCGTGAGCCACGGATGTCTGCGCTACTCACCGAACCGCAACTCGGGCGATCGGATGCCATCGTGGTCCGACAAGCATTCCTCGCCGAATCCGCGGTGCTCGCCGGAACGATCCCTGCGGACTCCCCATCACGTGCGATCGTGGTCGGCCCCGACGATGTGCGCTGGAGTCCCTCACCCTCCGTGGTGAACTCACTGCTTCGCGCGACCATCGCGGCCCCCTGGCTTGAACCACTGAGTTTGAGCGAACTGCTCGAAGGACCCGTCAACCCTGTGCGTCGGGACCGCGGTGGCTACGGAGGTAAGGCGGAGGCAGCCGAACTACCCACCGAGTACCTCGCAGATATCCGTTCGGTGAGCCAGGAACTCGCGGCTTTCACCAGCGTTCTGGACAATCCGATCGGGGTATCCGATGCTTTCGCCTCAGCGCTGCTGCGGACCGAATCGGCAGCTTGGCGCAGCGAACCGCAAACAGGGCGGCAACTCCTGGCCACCGTTCGATCACAACTAACGGAACAGGTCGATCAAGTCCGGGTGCTCTCCGAGGGCACGGTGACCTTCTCGGGAGAAAGTGGTCGCGTACCGATCACCATCGAGAACTCCCTCGACAGATCGGTAACCGTGGGCGTTCAACTTCGGGCATCGCCTTCTTTGCGTTTGGAGTCCGAGCCGCTTACCGGCATTACGGTCGAACCTGGGCGCAAGGTGAGTGTGGACGTCGAGGCGCGGGTCGTGGGTAGCAACACCTTGCCGGTGCGGGTTCAACTCCTCACCCCCGATGGTTCGGCATTCGGTTCCCCGGCGCGCATCGAGGTAGCGAGCACCGCGTACGCGCGGGCTGCCGCCTGGGTGGTGGCGATCGCATTCGTGGCCATAGTGGTGTTCGTGGTGGTGGGGGTGGCGCGGCGGATTAGAGCCGCGAGCGCAGGCGGTGCGAGCCATGAGCCCGCGAGCACGAGCGCAGGCGGTGCGAGCCATGAGCCCGCGAGCACGGGAAGTGCGAGCGATGAGTAGAAACCGGGCGCTGATCGGCGCGAGTTCGGTGATGGCCACCGGCACGGTGGTCTCCCGGATCACCGGCATCGGACGCGATATCGCGCTAGCCGCAGCGCTGGGCTTCTACCTCGTTTCCGATGCGTACTCCTTGGGTAACGCGCTGCCCACGATCATTTACATCCTGGTGGTGGGCGGGGCGCTCAACGCAGTATTCATTCCCCAGTTGGTGCGCAGGATGGAAGCCGACGCCGACCAAGGCAAGGCGTATGCCGATCGGCTCATCACAGCCACGGCAACGATCTTGCTGACACTTGCGATCCTCGCGGTGATCGCGGCTCCTTGGATCGTCGATCTCTATACACCCGCGGACTACCCGCAGGAGCAGTACGACCTCGCTGTTGCCTTTGCTCGTTTGTGTTTGCCGCAGATCTTCTTCTACGGCCTCTACACGATGTTGTCGCAGGTGCTTAATTCGCGCGGGAAGTTCGGTGCTCCGATGTTCGCGCCGATTGCTAACAACATCGTGGCCATCGCCACGTTCATGATCTTCATCTGGGTGGCGGGAACTTCAGCATCGGCAGATGGTGCGTTGACCACAGGCCAGGTTCTCCTGCTGGGAATTGGCACGACGGTTGGCGTGGTGGTCCAGGCCATCATCTTGATTCCAGTGCTATCGCGTGCTGGTTACCGCTGGAGTCCGCGTTTCGATTGGAAGGATCAAGGACTTGGCAAGGCCGGCAAACTTGCCGGTTGGACGATCGGCTTGGTCCTCGTTAATCAGCTCACCTACCTGGTGATCACCCGCCTTGCCGCCCAAGCGAATGTCGATGCCGCAGCGACCGGCGCGACCGCCGCCGGAATCACCACGTACCAAAAAGCTCATCTGGTCTTCATGCTCCCGCACAGCGTGATCACTATTTCCATCGTCACGGCACTATTGCCGGCGATCAGTCGACTCGCGCACGAGCGCAAGTTCAAGGAAATTGGTCAGGACGTGGCCGGTGCGATGCGTTTCGTCGCTGCACTCATCATTCCCATCGCCGCGGTGCTGTTCGTAGTGGGTTCGGATGTGTCGGTGCTGCTGTTTGGCTATGGCGCAGCCACCGTGCAGCAGGCCGAAGTGATGGGCAACATCGTGTCGGTCTTCATGATCGGACTGCTGCCGTTCACGCTCTTTTATGTACTTCTGCGCGGTTTCTACTCCCTCGAAGACACCCGAACACCGTTCTTCGTCACCGTTGCTTTCTCGGCAGTGATGCTCGTTCTCGTGCTGTGGTTGTTCACCGCACTGACCAACCTCGACCTCGATGCCGCCGGTGGACCACAAATCGCGTCGCTGGCATTTGGCTACGTCCTGTCCTACTGGTTCGGTTTCCTACTGCTGTGGTGGCTACTTGCCCGGCGGCTCGCGCGGCTCCGAAACCGGTGCCTCGAGAGTACCGGACGAGCCTCGAAGACCGGTGCCTTGGAAAGTGGTCGAACAATGGGTGTGCTGATGCGGCTGCTGCTGGCCGGGGTGCTGGCCGTGGTTGTGATGGTGCTCGTCCAAAACGCAGCAAGCAACCTGCTTCCACTAGCCGACATGCTCGCTCAGGTCCGAGCATTCGTCGTCATTGTCATCTCAGGAATCAGTGGGTTGTTGTCCTACCTTCTATTCGCCTGGGTTCTTCGTGTCCATGAGGTCAGCCGTGCTCTGGCTATGGTGAAATCGAAGCTGGTGCCTCGATGAGCGAAGAACATCCCGAAGATCCTCTAGCCGAGTCGGCCGGTGATCAAACGCCGCGTATCGATCGCTACACGCTGCTCGAACTCATCAGTGTGCATCCCCCCGGTGAGCAGTTCGATGGCTACCGACAATTCCCCACGGAGTTGTGGCGAGGACACGACGAGATCCTCGACCGACCCGTGTCGATCCGTCTGATGCGCAAGGACGACGCCCGGTTGAATCGAGTTCTCGGTGCTGCACGCGCTGCAGCACTTGTCGACGACAGGCGGCTGCTTCGCATCCTGGATGTGCTGGACGTTCCGGGAAATGCCGGCGAACAAGCGCGCACCGCGGTGGTGAGCGAATGGGCCACCGGTCAGCACCTTGCCGATCGGCTCAGCGGCGGTGGTCTCTTCGACCCAACCGTGGCGGTGGAGATCATCGTGGAGATCTCCCGCGCATTGGCCACGTGCGCCCAGCACGACGTTGGCCACGGGCGGCTTCGACCAACCTGCATCCTGTGGACCGAAGCCGGTGAAATCCGCATCCGTGGATTGGCGATCGACGCCGCATTGTTCGGGCCCATCGATCCGGCTGCCCCGGATGCGGACGTGGACGGACTCGGCGGACTGCTGTACGCGATGGTCACTGGACGTTGGCCAGCCCTGGCGATCGACCCGCAAACTGTGCATATTCCCCTCGCCCCGGCAGCAGGTCGCACCGTGCCGATGCCCTCACGGGTTAGGGCTGGCGTCCCGGCCGAGGTCGACGACCTCGTGAATCGCTCGGTGCGTCAGGTGGCACGTCCGCGCGGCGCGGTGCCGATCACCTCGGTCGAGGGTTTCGCGGTGGCAGCCGGTTCGGCGATCGACTACCTGGCTCCGGTCACCACCACCCAGGCCGCAGGAGTCGGCTCCCGGTTGCGCACTGCGGCGGGAAATATCGCACGGCCAGCAGCCGCTCCCGCGCAACAAGCCATCGACGACGATCTCGTCGACTACCTCCCACGTGAACGCGCAACAACTCCGGCGAGTTTCGTGCGCCGGGGCGTTTCTGTTTTGCTCGCCATCGCACTTGTTTTCGGTATCGGTTGGTTGGGGTGGCAGCAACTCACATCGGATCCGGCAGTTCAGGAACAACAGGCTGCGGAGCAAGAGGAGTTCTCGGCGCTCTTAGACACCGAAGCCGTGCCGTTCGAAGAGGACTTCGGTTCAGGTCTCACAGCAGTGCTGCCGATACAAAGCGCGCGCTCTTACGATCCACTCGGCGACGACGACGGCGATGGACAACCCGATGGAGCTGAAGGCCGCGAACGCAACCCGCGCGCCGTGCGCGCGATCGACTCCGATGGCGCAACTGCGTGGCTAACCCGTAGGTACGACTCCCCGAATGTGGGACGCAAAGGCGGCGTCGGACTCATCGTGGATCTCGGCAGTCCTAAGGAACTCGCCACCGTCGAGGTGGGCCTCGTCGGTTTCGGTACCGATCTGGACATTCGGGTTGCCGATCAGCTTCTCGACGATCCCGACCTGTGGACGGAGTTCGCGTCGGTGAAAGAAGCCGGACCGGAGATCACCTTGCGTTCACCGCGCAAGGTGACCGGCCAGTACGTGCTGATCTGGCTGACCGGGCTTCCGATCATTTCGGAAACCTCCGGGACCGACGACCCCCGCTACCAGGGCGGTATTCGCCAGGTGACGATCACCGGACTCGATCCGCCGGAGGCCTTCGCGGGGGAATGACGCCGGGTGCGCAATCAGTAGGCTCGCAGCCGTGCCAGGTGATCTGCCCGATGAGTTGGGTTTCTCGGGGGATTTCGTCTCCGATCGAGATCTCCTCACCGCACACATCGCCGGCGACGATCAGGCCTTCGGCACCTTGATCGCCCGACACAAGGATCGCTTGTGGGCGGTTGCGCTACGCACCACCGGTGAGCCAGAGGAGGCCGCCGACGCCCTCCAAGACGCCCTCATCTCGGCCTTCCGTCGTGCCGAGCAGTTCCGGGGCGATTCCGCGGTCACCACCTGGCTGCACCGGATCGTGGTCAACGCGAGTTTGGATCGGCTTCGCCGCCGTTCGGTGCGCAGCAGTGTGCCGTTGCCCGAGGACGACGCCGGTGGCGGCGTGACCAACGCAGTTCCCGTTGGCCGCGGCGGCATCCCGGCCGATCCGATTGAGGCCCGCGAGACCCAGTTACTCATCGCTAGGGCGCTGGCGGACCTGCCCGAAGCCCAACGCGAAGCGATCGTGCTGGTGGACGTTGAGGGGTACTCGGTGGAAGAAGCCGCCGCGATGCTCGATTGCCCCCCGGGGACGGTCAAGAGCCGGTGTTCGCGTGGTCGAGCCAAATTGGCTGAAGCCCTGGGCTTCATGCGCGAGAATCCTCGCGAGTCTCCACGAGGGAACCACTCGCCGCCGCCGTCCGTCCGAGCAAGTGGGGAAACCAGCCAACAGCCAGACCCGAGCCAGCGAACGGAGGTGAGCGACCAGTGACAGATAACCACGACCACGAGCAAGGCGAGAACCCCCTTCGCCCGGCCGGCGACGACGCTGCTTACGACCCCCAGCTGCAGGACCTGGTTCGCGGCACCCTTCGCGACTGGTCCGCTTCACTTAATGCCGACCCCCTCGAAACCCCTCCGGCCGCTGTCTGGGACCGCATCAATGCCGCCATCGCCACCGCTGAACTCTCCGGCGATCAGCCGAAGAACCACCGGCTGCGTGCTTTGCCCGGTGGCCGCTGGACCACCCCGCTGGTTGCGGCCAGCGTGGTCGGCTTGGCACTCGTGCTCGGAGCGAACGTCCTGGGAACCTTCTCCGACCCCACCGACCAACCCGCCCTCGTGGCCGGTGTCGACCCATCCGCCGAAGCTGCCGTCGACCGGACTGGGATCGATGCTGTTGATGCCGTTTCCGGTGGCCCGCAGGTTCTGCAGGCCGGCTTCGTCCCGCCCGCGCGCAAGGTCATGGACCTGTCCGAGAAGCTCACCTACTCCAACGTCGCCCAAAAGATCGACGAAGTCCTTGGTTCGGTCGGCGTTGAAGTGCCCGAAGACGTCCTGGATATGCCAACCGAGGACTGGCAGCCCAGCGCCGATGGCATGACCTCCGATCAGCAGGTCCTGCGCGATTGCGTCACCAAGGTCACCAAGGTCGCCACCTCGCAGGCTCTCCTAGTACTGCGCGCGAACGTGAACGGCGTCGACGCTGGACTGATTGTGGTGCCCGAATTCATGGTGGATATGACCGCGATGGACGGCATGAACAAAGAGAAGTTGCGGCGCATGGGCCGGAAGATGGGTGTCACCACCATTTACGTGGTGGAGCCCACGTGCGGCATGGAGGCACCGGATCAGGATCCGACGCTGATGCGGGTCTCGTTCACCCTCGCCCCCTAACCGGCGAACCTCCCCGCCTGGACCAGCGAACCTCCCCGCCTGGACCGGCGAACCTCCCCGGCCCCAGCGTCGACCCCTCTTTCCTCACTGAACGCGCACCGTTCACCTGCCCGTCATGAGTCGGGAATACTTGCGGCCGTAGGATCGTTATCGGTAAGTGAGATACCCCCACGGGTATCGTGAACCGGCCTCATCAAGACCGACTTTGGAGTGAAACGCCGTGAGCGACGTCAGAAACGTGATCATCATCGGCTCCGGCCCTGCCGGTTACACCGCGGCTGTCTACGCCGCCCGCGCCCAACTGAACCCACTCATCTTCGAAGGCGCCGTCACCGCCGGCGGTGCGTTGATGAACACCACCGAAGTGGAGAACTACCCCGGGTTCGCCGACGGAATCATGGGCCCGCAACTCATGGAGGAGATGCGCAAGCAGGCCGAGCGCTTCGGTGCGGAGTTGATTACCGACGACGTCACCGACGTGAAGCTCGACGCCGACATCAAGACCGTTACCGACGGATCTGGTCGGACCTACCAAGCCAAGTCCGTGATCTTGGCGATGGGTTCGGGTTACCGCGAACTTGGTCTTGAGAACGAAAAGCGCCTGTCGGGGCACGGAGTTTCCTGGTGCGCCACGTGCGATGGCTTCTTCTTCCGCGAGCAGGAGATCGCAGTGGTGGGTGGCGGCGACACCGCTGCCGAGGAAGCCACATTCCTGACACGTTTCGCGAAGAAGGTCTACCTCATCCACCGCCGCGACGAACTTCGCGCGAGCAAGGTGATGGCCGAGCGTGTGTTATCCAACGAAAAGATCGAGCCTGTCTGGAATTCCCAGGTTGTCGATGTCCTGGGTGAGAACAAGGTCAGTGGCATCGTTATTGAGGACACGATCACGGGCGAGAAGCGCGAACTCCCGGTCACGGGTTTGTTCATTGCTATCGGCCATGATCCGCGCTCTGAACTTGTGCGCGGCGTGGTGGATGTCGACGACGAGGGCTACGTAACGGTCGATGCCCCCTTCACCCGCACCAACGTCGAGGGGGTCTTCGCCTGCGGTGACCTGGTGGACCACAACTACCGGCAGGCGATCACGGCCGCGGGAACGGGCTGTTCGGCTGCACTCGATGCGGAGCGCTTCCTGGCGGACCAAGGAGCCTGACCCTCGGGCACGCTTCGACAGCCCCGCGGGGCAACCGGCGTAGGCTGGCCCCGCCGCAAACAAGACGGATCTGCACACGCACATAGGAGAAATAATGGGTGCACCCAAAGACGTAACCGACGCTTCGTTCGCCGACGACGTTTTGATGAGCGATAAGCCCGTCATCGTTGACTTCTGGGCTGAGTGGTGCGGTCCTTGCAAGATGGTCGCACCGATCCTCACGGAGATCGCCGCGGAGAACGATGGCATCGTGGTGGCGAAGTTGAACGTCGACGAGAACCCGCAGACTGCTGCCTCCTACGGCATCACCTCGATTCCGACCATGAACGTCTTTAAGGGTGGGCAGGTTGTGAAGACGATCATCGGTGCGAAGCCCAAGGCGGCTCTGCTCGCCGATCTGGCCGACTTCCTATAAGTCGAGTGCTTCGCCTTGGTTCGTCCGGGGCGCCCGTCGCGGAGGTGCGCGCACGGCTTGCGCATCTAGGACTGTGTAGTGATGCACCCACCAGCGTCGATATCGACAGCGTTGTTTTCGATGAGGAACTCGACCGAGCAGTTCGTGCTTTCCAACAAGAGCGCGGCATAACGGTCGACGGCATCGTCGGACCGGATACGTTCCGACGTCTTGATGAAGCGCGCTGGCAACTCGGTGATCGCGTGTTGTCCTACATCCCCGGTCACATGGTGGTGGGCGACGACGTCACGACGCTGCAACGCCGGCTTTCTGAGCTCGGCTTCAACCCCGGCCGACCCGACGGAATCTTCGGTCCCGACACCGACGCGGCGATGCGCGAGTTTCAATCTGGAGTGGGCGTCAACGCCGACGGCACCTGCGGACCGGACACTTTCCGTGCATTCGACAGGTTGATCCGAACGGTGAGTGGTGGCAATGCAGCCGAAATGCGTGAACACCTCCAACTGACGCGATTGCAAACCGGCGTGGCCGACAAGGTGATCGTGATCGATCCGGGCAGTGTTATCGAAGCGGACATCTGCCATGCGATCGCATCCCGAGTGGAAGGTCGCCTCGCTGCGCTGGGAACTCAAGTGCTGCTCACCCGCCCGGCACGACTTCCCAAGCCGAGCGATGAGTACCCCTCCGACGCCGAGCGCGCCGAGTTCGCGAACACCGTTGGTGCAGACCTCGCCCTGTCCATTCATATCGATCGATCCGACAGCAACCTGCCCAACGGCGTCGCGACGTTCTATTACGGGCACGCACGCGGCGGTGTGCACTCGCACGCCGGCAAGGTGCTCGCCGAACTCGTGCAAAGTGAACTCGTGGGACGAACCGATCGCCTCGATTGTCGAACCCACCCGCGCACCTGGGATCTGCTCCGATTGACGCGGATGCCTGCGGTGCGCGTCGAGGTGGGCTACGCCTCGCATCCTGGTGATGCCCGGCGGTTAGCTAGCCCTGCATTCCACGATGCGATCGCTGAGGGTCTGGCCGCCGCGGTTACTGCGGTGTGCGCGCCAGTTGCCTTCCGGGGATGAGCAGCCGAACCACGAACCCGGCCACCACCCCGATCACGATAAGCCCGACAAGCACCACGAGTTTGCCCATCGCCTGACTCCTTGGCTCGTCTCCAACGGGACTCGCATCACGCGAATGCCGATTGCCCTATCGTAAGTCGCCACGCCAACTGTTCGATAGAGCCAATTTCCTCGGGCGCGGTTCGCCTTGGGTACGGTTTTCCCGGGACACGGTTTTCGCGGGACAGAATTAAGGAGCCCCCATGAGCATCGAGGGCTCCCGTCTGGATCCGTGGGTCGATTCCTACGCCGGCCGCGCGCGCAGCTTGTCCGGTTCCGCGATCCGCGCACTGTTCGCCGTTGCTAGCCGCCCCGAGGTGGTCTCGCTTGCCGGTGGCATGCCCTATGTCCAGGCGTTGTCGATGGATCAGATGGCCGACATCGCCGCGAAGGTCATCCGCGAGCGCGGCGCGCAGGCGTTGCAATACGGGTCCGGTCAAGGCGATGTTCGACTGCGCGAGCAGATCCTGGAGATCACCGCCGAGGTTGGCGTGCTCGCGCACCCTGACGACATCATCGTCACCACCGGTTCACAGATGGCGCTGGATCTCGTCACTCGTACTTTTTGCGATCCTGGCGATGTTGTCTTGGTCGAGTCACCTTCCTACGTTGGTGCGCTTGGTGTTTTTCGTGCGTATGAGTGCGACGTGATCCACGTTGCGATGGACGACGACGGCCTGATCCCCGCAGTGCTGCAAGAGACCATCGACTCCGTTCGCGCAGCGGGCAAGCGCATCAAACTCATCTACACGATTCCTTCGTTCCACAATCCAGCCGGCGTCACCCAATCACCCGAACGTCGTCAAGAGATCTTGCGTATCGGACAGGAATCGGGCATCGCGATCTTGGAAGATGATCCTTACGGATTGCTCGGTTTCGAAGGTGCACCACCGCGAGCACTGCGCGCAGACGATAGTGAAGGTGTTATTTATCTGGGTTCGTTCTCCAAGACGATCGCCTCGGGTCTGCGGGTGGGTTGGGCCGTCGCACCGCACGGTGTGCGCGAGAAGTTGGTGCTGGCTGCTGAAGCTGCAACGCTGTGTCCATCGAACTACGCGCAACTGACCATCTCGGAGTATTTGGCAACGCAACCGTGGCGCGAACAGATCAAGTCCTTCCAAGAGGTGTACCGCGAGCGCCGCGATGCGCTGCTGGAATCGCTGCAGGCGATGATGCCGGCCGGCACTCGTTGGACGATTCCTGCGGGTGGCTTCTACTCCTGGGTCACGCTGCCTGCGGGCCTGGATGCGACAGCAATGTTGCCGCGCGCGATCGCTGAACTCGTTGCTTACGTCCCGGGTACCGGCTTCTACGTGGACGGCCAAGGCAGCGCCAACATGCGACTGTCGTATTGCTATCCGGACCCCGATCGCATCCGTGAAGGCGTCCGCCGGTTGGCTTCGGTGGTGGAAACAGAACTCGAGATCGCGCGGACGTTCGGGACAGCATCGGGAACCGAGGTCCCAGGCACCGGCGAATCAGCAACACCGGGGCCCGATCTCGCGTGAGCAAGCAATCAGCACGTCAGATTCTGGTGCTCTCCGGCGGCCTTTCGCCTGAGCGGGATGTGTCTCTTCGATCTGGTCGCCGTGTTGCTGACGCTTTGCGCAGCGCCCGCCCGGACTGGGAAGTCACCGAAGCCGATGTGGACGCCGGCCTGCTGCCCTATCTGGCCGAGTACCGCCCCGATTGCGTGGTCCCACTGTTGCACGGGGCTGCGGGTGAGGACGGCGCGCTGCGCGACGTGCTCGAAACACTCGATATCCCGTTCGTCGGTTCACCCGCCTCCGCCAGCAGGCTCGCCTTCGACAAGCCCGTCGCCTCGTCTTTGGTGTCGGCCACGGGAGTGGCTGTTCCCGAGTTCGTGGTGCTCCCCCAATCGACATTTCGCGAGCTGGGTGCACCGGCGGTCATGAAGGCGGTGTCCGGTCGCATCGGCTTTCCACTTGTGGTGAAACCGACTCGTGGAGGCAGTGCACTCGGGGTCTCGATCGTGCGCGAGGAGCGCGACCTTCCGGCGGCCATGGTGTCGGCGTTTTCCTACGGCGAGACAGCAATGATTCAGCGTTTCATCGAGGGAACCGAGCTCGCCATTGGTGTGATCGATACCGGCGAGGGACCTCAAGCGCTGCCTGCCGTTGAGATCGTCCCCGAAACAGGCATGTACGACTACCACGCTCGCTACACAGCCGGTGCCACCGAGTTTTTCTGCCCTGCACGTTTGAATAACGACGTCGCTTCCGCCGTGAGCGACGTAGCGCTCACCGCCCACTCCGCACTCGGACTTAGCGACCTGTCCCGCACCGATGTGATCGTGGATGCCGATGGCACCGTGTGGTTCTTGGAAGTGAATGTAGCGCCCGGGATGACAGAAACGTCCTTGTTGCCCCAGGCGATCAGCGCAGCCGGTCTTGCCGTGGGCGATGTAATCGCCTCGTTTATCAACTAGTCGATCAGGTCGACGATCCGGCGTAAATCTTCAGCGTCGGCGAACTCGATCACCAAAGAACCCCGAGCGTTGCTGCGACCGAGCCCGCTCACCGAGACCCGGGTGTCGAGTTGATCGGCTACCCGACCTACCAATTCGGTGACGAGATCTTCGAGTTCATCGCTGCGTTTCGTGCGCTTGCGTTCCTTGCGCTCGCGCGTGGTGCCATCGACCTCACCGAGGGTGATCAGTTCCTCGACTGATCGCACACTCAAACCTTCGGCAATGATGCGGTGGGCCATCGCATCCATCTGCTCGGGTGTGGACAAGGACAGCAGTGCACGTGCGTGTCCGGCGCTGATGACACCGGCGGCGACTTTGGACTGCACCGCAGTGGGCAACTTCAAAAGTCGAAGAGTGTTCGTTACCTGCGGGCGCGAACGTCCGATGCGACTAGCAAGTTGCTCTTGTGTGCAATCGAAATCCGCAAGCATCTGCGAATACGCGGCTGCTTCCTCGAGTGGATTCAAGTCCGCACGGTGCAAGTTCTCCAAAAGTGCATCGCGCAGCATGTCGGCGTCGTCGGTGGTGCGGATGATCGCAGGAATGTTCGCCAGACCTGCCTGCTTGGTTGCGCGTAGGCGTCGCTCACCTGCAATCAACTCATACGTTGCATCCGGATCGCCGGAGTCCAACGGGCGAACCACGATCGGCTGCAACAGGCCGATTTCTGTGATGGAGAACGTTAATTCGGCCAGAGCGTCCTCGTCGAAAACTTGCCGTGGCTGCCTGGGATTCGGGCGAACGGAGTCGACATCGATCTCTGCATAATGCGCAACGTCGGATGAGATGGCTGGTGTTGTGGGGGCCGCAGTCTTCTTCGCTGTTTTAGCTGCTGGCTTGCTAGCAGGTTCTTGGGTTTGCGCCGGCGTTGTGGGGATCAGCGCACCTAGCCCTTTGCCGAGTCCTCGTTTAGTCATCGGTGTCTCCGGTTGTCCTGTGCTGCGTTATTTTCTGGTCGACCGTTGTCTGTTCGATCGTTTTCTGTTCGATCGCGTCGAGTTGTTCGGCCACCTCGCGGTAGGCGATTGCGCCCGAACTTGTGGGGTCGTATGTGACAACCGTTTGCGCGTACGAGGGCGCTTCCGATACACGTACCGAACGCGGCACCACCGTGTCCAAAACGCGCGCGCCGAAATGTGTTCGGACCTCGTGCACCACCTGCGATGCCAGTCGGGTGCGACCGTCGTACATCGTCAAGACAATCGCACCAACATGCAGGTCGGGGTTGAGGTGGCCGGCAACCATGTCGACGGTGCGCAGCAACTGCGATAGGCCTTCGAGGGCGTAGTACTCGCATTGGATGGGAAGTAGAACTTCGCGTGCAGCCACCAGACCGTTCAAGGTCAACAGCCCCAAACTCGGCGGGCAATCGACGATGACGTAATCAAGGGGGGTGCCGGCGGCACGCTGCTGCTCCATATAGGCATCGATCGCCTCGCGCAGGCGAAACTCCCGGCCCTCGCTGGCCACCAATTCGATCTCGGCCCCTGCCAGGTCGATGGTGGCCGGGGCCCCCAGCAGACCCGGTACTTCTTCACATTCTGTGACAATCTGTGACAAAGGGGTCGAATCAGTGAGAACGTCGTACATATCGGGGGTTCCCTCACCGTGCTCGATACCCAGCGCGGTGGAGGCGTTGCCCTGGGGGTCGAGGTCGATCACCACGACGCGCTTACCCATCATTGCCAAGGCAGCGGCAACGTTGACCGTGGTGGTGGTCTTGCCTACACCGCCCTTTTGGTTGGCAACCGTGAGGATTCGGGTCACCGGCTGTCCTCTGCCACGCCGCCGGGCCAGCCGAGCCCACTGGGGCGCCCGGGCTCGGGGGCAACCGATGTTTCCCGTGAAACATCTCCGGGCCAGCCCAGGCCGCTGAAGTGGGGTTCGGATGCGGACCCGGATTCGGGGGACTGGGAGGGATCGCTCACGGGCGTCATTGTGCCGTAGTGGGCTGACCGGTTTTTCGGGCCACCACAATGGTGGTCGCCGGATCCACCACGCCCTGACCTACCTGCTCCACCGAGATGTCCTGCAGGCCTATTTCGGTGAGCAGGTTGCGGTCCCGGTCAACCTCATCGGCCGCCGATTCCCCTTTCAGGGCAAGCAAAATGCCTCCGGGCACCAGTAGTGGCGCGCCCCAAGCCCCCAGAGTTCCCAGCGGCGCAACCGCCCTGGCGGTCACAACATCCATACTCCCGGGGCGTGATGTCTGGGGACTGCCGGCCACCGACTCCGCCCGGTCCCGGACCACCTGAACCCGCCCACCGAGCTCTAGTTCGTGGACGCATTCGGTGAGGAACGTGGCCCGGCGCAGCAAAGACTCGATGAGCACAACCGTTAGATCGGGTCGGGCCAGGGCCCAGACGAGCCCCGGCAGCCCCGCCCCCGATCCAATATCGGCCACCACCGCATCCTGGGGGATCAGCCCCGCCACGGGGTCAGCCACCACAGCACAGTTCAAAATGTGGCGATCCCAGATCCGTGGAGCTTCCCGGGGGCCGAGTAGCCCGCGCTCGATTCCTGGCCCTACCAGGATCTCGGCGTACCTGATGAGCCCCGACTTCGCGGGTTCGAGCCAGTCCGGTAGCGCGGGCACCACGTCACCCAATGTTTCACGGGAAACCATCTACGGGATTCTGATAACGACCCTGCGGTCGGGCGCCTCGCCCTGGGACTCGCTCAGGAGGCCCGCCGCCGCCACGGCATCGTGCACCACCTTGCGCTCGAACGGATTCATCGGCGCCATGGTTACCGGGGCCGCTGTTCGCTGCGCCTCCGCGATTGCGGCCTGGGCTGTCTCTTCCAAGACCGCCTTCTGCGCTGCCCGGTAGCCGGCGATATCCACCATCAGGCGGGAGCGCTCACCGGTCTCGCGGGTCGCGGCCAAGCGGGTCAACTCCTGCAGGGCGTTCAAGACCTCGCCGTCATCACCCACCAGGTGACGCAGGTCGCCACCGTCCACCTCGATGACAGCAACCTGGATGCGCTCGCCTTCCATATCGATGTCGATGTCTCCATCGGCATCGATGATGTCTAGCAGGCCTTCTAAATAGTCGGCCGCGGCTTCACCCTCGGTATCGGCCGAGCGGGCACCCGTGGGGCCCGCGACGTCTGTTGTTTCGTCGTCGCTCACGTTTTCTCCAGTCCAGCGGTACTACGCGACCGCTACTTCTTCTTGCGCTTACTGCGCGGGGCTTTCTTGGGCTGCACTCTGTTTACCGACGGGGGGTCGGGAACCTCGTCGGGCTCCTCGGTAGACACCACACCGCCTTTTCGAGCAGCCTTGCGCGCCGCCTTCTCCTTCTTCCGACCTTCAAGTGCTTCGAAGGCGGGGGTTCCCGGCTGCGGATTGTTTCGGATGACGTAGAACTGTTGGCCCATTGACCACAGGTTCGTGGTGAACCAGTAAATGAGTACGCCGATCGGGAAGTTGATGCCACCCACCGCGAAGACCAGCGGGAAGACATACAACAAGATCTTCTGCTGACGAACCATCGGGTTGTCGGGGGCGGTGTTCTTCACGATGAGTTGTCGCTGCGTCAAGAACGTGGTGGTGCTCATTGCGACAATCAAGATCGCCGCCAAGATTCGCACAGTCAGTTCGCTGGTTCCCGTCTCGGCTTCAACAACACCGGCCAGCCAGAACGTGGCCCACAAGGGAACCTCGAAAATAGTTGCGTCGTGCGCGATGCTCACCAGATCTTGGTATTGGGCCCACGCGAAAACACCAATCGCCTGCTCTTGGGCGATGCCGTATTGCAGCACTCGAAAGAGTCCGAAAAAGATGGGCGCCTGCAACAAAATCGGCAGACATGACGCCAAGGGATTGGTGCCCGTTTCCTTATACAACTTCATCATTTCCTGCGATTGCCGTTCGCGATCGCCGGCGTACTTCTTTTGAATTTCCTTCATCTGTGGCTGGATGATCTGCAAACCGCGCTGCGCCTTGATCTGCTTCACAAACAGCGGAATCAACAGGATGCGCATCAAGATCACCAGGCCGATGATCGACATCGCCCACGTCCAGCCGGACGCAGGATCCATGAACAAGCTGAAGAACGTATAGAACTGAACAAGCACCCAGCTAACGGGAACGTCCAACAACTCCAAGATGGCCATGGGTTATGCCGTTCTCCGATCAGGTGCTAGCCGAGTGGTGCCGTCGGGATGAATACCAGGAAGCCATCGACCACGTTCGGGTACCGGGTCCAGGCCGCCCTTATTCCACGGGTTGCACCGTAGTAGACGCCAGATCGACAAGACTAAGCCCTTCGCAGATCCATGCACCGTGATCGCTTCATAGCCGTAGGCCGAACAGCTGGGGTAGAAACGGCAACTCGGCGGCAACAGCGGAGAGATCGCCAGTTGGTAAGCCCGGATCGCCACCAAGAACACGAATCGGACCACAAATCCAACAGTGTGATCCCACAGCCACAACAGGCCGCGGCCGAAGGCCGTCATCGCGTCCTTCACCGACGACCACCTTGGAATGACTCCATGACCGTGCCCACGCCCCGGCCTACATCCGCGGCGATGGTCGCGGACCCTCCCGCCCCCGGCAGGGCTCTGATGACCCACACCGAACCAGCCGGCAATTGCGGCACTTGAGCGGCCATTGCATGGCGAATCTGCCGGGCCACCCGGTGGCGATCCACCGATCCCCCCACCGCCTTACTCACGGTCACCCCAACCCGAACGTCCTCACCGGGTGTTTCGGATGAGGTTGCACCCCGTGGACGATCACCGTCGGCGTCACAGCTTTGACACCCGACCGGATGGTCCTACGGAAATCCTCGGGGCGGGTGAGCCGATGATGTCGCGGCAACATGACACAAGCATCCTGCATAGGGGGGTGTTGGGGGTTTCCCCAACCGGAAAGAGGACCTAGAACGACGAACGAGGAACGAGGAAATGTAAACGAGGAACGAGGCGGGCGGGATCGAGATGCGCCCAGGCGCACTTACGCGCAATTAAGCCGAGAGGCGCTCGCGGCCCTTGCCCCGACGATTGGCGAGGATGGCGCGTCCAGCCCGGGTGCGCATCCGGGCCCGGAAACCGTGCTTGCGTGCCCGCCGCCGGGTGTTGGGCTGGAAAGTGCGCTTCATCTGGATACTCCTGGGGAATGCGGCCTGACCGATGTCGAAACCCACACAGCGGACCGAGCACTGCAGGGCGCCCCAGGGTAAGGCCAGCACCAAGAACCGGTCAAACCGGGGTGGGCGCTCGGGAAATAATCCCACCCCATCTTGTGTCCAACCGCGCCGCTCGCTAGGGTGACGGTTCCGCTTCCACACCTGTGGATAACTATGTGGACAAATTGCTGATGAACGGGGAGGCTGTACCGCGTGGCTGAGGAAAACGAGCTTGCTGCCTACTGGGAAGCGGCCTTGGCCAGCCTGAGTGAAGAGGAATTGCCCGCCCAACAACGGGCCTTCGTCACCTTGACGCAACCGCTCGGACTCGTGGGCGATACCGCGTTGGTCGCCGCCCCCAATGAGTTCACTAAAGACGTTTTGGAAACCCGCCTGCGCCCCATCGTGGTGCGGGCCCTGACCGCAACGATTGGCCAGGAAGTCCGGTTGGCGGTAACCGTTGATCCATCGATTACTCCAGCGGTGGACGACGTCACCACAGACGAGATGGCTGATGCCACCTACGCCGACGAGCTCACAAACGAGCGCGCCGACGCACTCGCGGGGACACCAGGCGCCTCGTCCACTTCCGGCGCACCGTGGGAGGAGAACCGCGCTGCGGATGCGCGCCCGGGCACGGGATCGCCCGATACCCGATCCGGTGATGGCCGCCTGAACGATAAATACATCTTCGATACTTTCGTGATCGGTTCGAGTAATCGCTTTGCGCATGCAGCGGCCGTGGCTGTGGCCGAGCAGCCGGCACGTGCGTACAACCCGTTATTCATCTACGGCGGTTCTGGGTTGGGTAAAACCCACTTGTTGCACGCCATCGGGCACTACACGCGCACTCTGTATAAGGGCACGCATGTTCGTTACGTGAGTTCGGAGGAATTCACCAACGAGTTCATCAACTCAATTCGTGACGATAAGGCCGCCGCTTTCCAACGGCGCTACCGCGAGACGGACGTTCTGTTGGTCGACGATATTCAATTCCTGAGCGGAAAAGTCCAGACGCAGGAAGAGTTTTTCCATACCTTCAACACCTTGCACAACGCCAATAAGCAGATCGTCATCACCTCGGATCTGCCCCCCAAGCAACTCCAGGAGTTTGAGGACCGGATGCGCTCGCGTTTCGAGTGGGGACTCATCACCGACATCCAGCCACCGGACCTCGAGACGCGCATCGCGATCTTGCGAAAGAAGTCAAAGCAGGAACGTCTGGTCGCCCCTCCGGAAGTACTCGAGTACATCGCGTCGAAGATCAGTACGAACATCCGTGAGCTTGAAGGTGCGCTGATTCGCGTGACAGCCTTCGCATCACTCAACCGTCAACCGGTTGATTTGACCATTACCGAGATCGTGTTGAAGGACCTGCTGCCGTCGGAAACCGGTCCGGAGATCACTGCCGCGCAAATCATGGCGGCAACGGCTGCCTACTTCGGGGTAACAGTGGAGGATCTGTGCGGCGCGAGTCGCTCGCGGGTGCTGGTCACGGCCCGCCAGATTGCTATGTATCTATGCCGGGAGCTCACCGACTTGTCTTTGCCCAAAATCGGCCAAGCCTTCGGTGGACGCGATCACACAACGGTGATGCACGCCGATCGCAAGATTCGCCATCTCATGGCCGAGCGTCGATCCTTGTTCAACCAGGTAACCGACCTCACCAGTCGTATCAAGTCCCAACCCCGCCCAGCATGACCGCCCTGGTGAATCCCCACACACAGCGCCGCTCACACTCGTCACACAAATCCCATATGGCCCGTTCATCACCACTATCCCCAAGTTCTCCCCAACTGTGGATCACACCTGTGTATAAGGTTGTTGATAACTACCGGCTAGGTGTCCAATTTGCCCAAAACGTTCGGCTATCCCCATCTGTGGATCACTTGTGGACAGGGGGCAGCCTGGAACCAACGAAACATCGACCCACCTGTGCATACATCGCCGACGCCTGTGCACGCGAATCGCAAACTCCGGTCCTATCCCCAACCATCCACCGCGCCCGGCCCGCACTCCCCACATGCTCTCCACAGCCAAAAATGGGGTATTTACGAAGCCCAGGGGTGTTCATCCACACTTTCCCCAGGACCTACGACGATGACTACTACCTATATCCGATGATTTCCCAAGACAACAACGCAGCACAGGCCGTGGACAACTCCCGTACGCTCAGATCCCTTGGAAGATCGATGCCGCGTTTTATTGGTAGTTGCACCTACGAACACGACACAGGAGGAAACGAGTGAAGATCCGAGTTGAGCGCGATTCACTCGCTGATGCCGTGGCGTGGTCGGCTCGAACCTTGCCCAATCGGCCGAGCCTGCCGGTGCTCGCAGGTTTGGTTGTCGAAGCCGCTGCGGATGCTGTCTCGCTGAGTGGTTTCGACTATGAAGTCTCTACGCGAGCCACGTTAGACGCGGATGTCGAGACCGCCGGCAAGACGCTTGTTTCTGGGCGACTGCTATCGGACATAGCCCGCTCACTGCCAGCGCAACCGGTACTTATATCCCTAGAAGGAAACCGAGCCATCATCACGTGCGGGCGCACGTCCTTCACGCTCCCCACTTTGCCGATCGAGGACTACCCCGCACTACCTGACATGCCCGATAGCAGCGGCACCGTTGATGCAGGCATCTTCGGTCACGCGGTAACGCAGGTTGCTGTTGCAGCTGGACGCGACGACACACTGCCTACCCTTACCGGAATTCGCGTGGAGGTTGATGGTTCTTCCATCGTGCTGGCGGCAACGGACCGCTATCGACTGGCAGTCCGAGAGATCGAATGGGCACCCTCAGATAGCAAAGTTCACGCCGAACTTTTGGTACCAGCCAAGACGCTGGCCGATACCGCAAAGTCATTGAGTGGTGGCTCGAACGTGTCTTTGTCGTTGCCACCTGAGGGCGAACGACTCATGGGTTTCGAAGGAGATAACCGACGCACCACCACCAGGCTTCTGGATGGTGAGTTTCCGAAATATCGATCCTTACTTCCCAATGAGTCATCCACCCACGCAACCGTGGACACCGCTTCACTAATCGAGGCAGTGAAGCGCGTTGCGCTGGTGGCCGAACGCAACACACCCGTGCGCTTGACGTTCGCGCACTCGGAGTTGGCGCTGCGCGCGGGTGCTGGCGACGACGCCAAGGCGGAGGAATCACTCGAAGCGTCGATTGAAGGTGACGACATCGAAATCGCATTCAATCCCGGCTACCTGCTCGACGGTCTGGCTGCGATCAATGCCGCGCAGGCGCAGTTCGCGTTCACCCAGGCAACGCGACCGGCGGTGATGGTTGGTGTTACCGATAACGCCCCCATTCCTGCATACCAGTACTTACTTATGCCCGTTCGACTTACTGGCTGACCATGTGGGTCCAGGCATTGAGCCTGACGGACTTCCGCTCCTATGAACAAGCGGATATGCAGTTCGAACCGGGCGTGAGTTCCATCGTCGGTATGAACGGGCAAGGCAAAACGAACATCGTGGAAGCGATTGCGTATTTGGCAACGCTCACCAGCCACAGGGTTGCCCAGGACGCACCGCTGGTTCGCGCAGGAACTGAGCAAGCTGTTGTGCGAGCGCGCGTGTGTGAAGATGATCGCTCCGTGAACGTCGACCTGCAAATAAACCCAGGCGGTGCGAACAAGGTTCGCATCAACCGTGCTGCTGCCACGCGGGCCCGAGACATCCTGGGGATCGTTAGGGCGATCGTTTTCGCGCCCGAGGATCTGTCTTTGGTGCGGGGAGATCCGGGGGATCGTCGTCGTTTTCTAGACGAGATGACGATTCAACGACATCCACGGATTGCGGGAGTGCGAGCCGACTACGACAAAGTCCTACGCCAACGCAATGCGCTATTGAAGTCAGCGGCCGGCCGCTCCTCAGTGAGCATGCGTGAAACTTTGTCGGCTTGGGATGAGCAGCTCATCGAATATGGGACAGACATCATCTGCAACCGTCAACAATTCATCGATGACCTTGCACCTTTCGTACAGAAGGCGTACGAGCACATCGCAGAGACTGCCCAGGTGGAGGTTCGTTACAAAGCATCATCACCTGAACTCCGTGAAGCACTCGCTGCGCGGAACTCAACGCAAGATTCGGTGCGCGCGGCGCTCACCAACGACGTCCACGCCCGAATGGACGACGAGTTCCGGCGCGGAGTAACACTGGTGGGACCACACCGCGACGAAGTCGAGTTGCAACTCGATGAGTTTCCCGTCAAGGGCTACGCATCGCACGGGGAATCGTGGTCGATGGCGCTGGCACTTCGTTTGGGTGCTGCAGATGTGTTGCGTGCCGATGGAGTTGACCCGATCATCATTTTGGACGACGTGTTCGCCGAACTCGACACCACTCGTCGCCGGCACCTGGCCGACATGGTGCACAGCTCCACACAGGTGATCATCACTGCCGCCGTTGAGCACGATGTTCCAGAGGAACTCAGCGGTGCGCGATTCACCGTGGTGAAAGGCCAGGTGAGTGCGGCATGAGCGACGACTCGGCATCTCCTGACTCGGTACCTCCTGACTCGAAAACACCCGTAACCGCTGATCACTTTCCATCCGACGACGACGCAATGCGGGTTGCCGCTCGAGCACTCGGGCGAGCTCGTTCCAGCGGGGGTAAGTCCACCAAGCGGACCCGAACCAGTAACCGATCGGGGTCATCGCGGGATCCGGAATTGGTGGGGTCCTTGGTAGAAGGTTTTCTGGCCGAGCAAGGCTGGCAAGGATCGGCGGCCCTGGCCCAATTAGCGGAATCCTGGTCGCAGGTGGTGGGGCCGGAGGTGGCTGCGCACGTGGTCATCGAGTCCTGGACCGATGGGGAACTGGTCCTGCGGGCCGATTCCACCGCCTGGGCCACCCAGGTCCGGCTGTTGACCGACTCCCTGCACCGCCAGATAACCGACGTGGTGGGGCAGAACCTGGTCTCCGGCATCACCGTGCGTGGCCCAGATGCCCCCTCCTGGCGGGCGGGTCCTCGGGTGGTGAAGGGCCGAGGTCCAAGGGATACGTACGGTTGATGGACCGGGTTTGTGGGCTTGCTTGATGGGAGGCATTCCAAAATAACCCGCCACGGCCACCTCGCCGAGTAGCCCGGATTACCGGCTATCGCCTCCACTGACGCCGCGATCGGGACATTTCGTAGAGGGGTACGTGACTGGGGGGTCGATTCCCTCCATCCCACATTCTCGGGCCGATTCGGGGCAGGTCGATGGTGCGAATTGTCTGACCGCGGCGATAGAATGACGGTTCGGTCGATTGCTTGGCCGACATGCATGATTCCGCCCCGAAAGTCCGCCGCACATGATCGCCGCACAAGGAGGCCGTAGGTGTCCTACGACGCAAGCGCCATCACCGTTCTCGAGGGCCTCGATGCGGTGCGCAAGCGCCCGGGCATGTACATCGGGTCCACCGGCGAGCGGGGCCTGCACCACCTGGTCTACGAGGTGGTCGACAACTCCGTCGACGAAGCCATGGCCGGGTACGCCACCACGATCTCCGTCACGATCTTGGCCGATGGCGGGGTGCGCGTCACTGACGATGGCCGCGGAATTCCCGTCGACGAGCACCCGGTGGAAAAGCGTCCCGCGGTTGAGGTCGTTCTCACGGTTTTGCACGCGGGCGGCAAGTTTGGCGGCAGTGGTTACCAAGTCTCCGGCGGTCTGCACGGCGTAGGTGTGTCCGTCGTCAATGCGCTTTCCAGCCGATTGGACGTCGAAGTCCACCGCGACGGATTCGTCTACCGGCAAAGCTACGAACACGGTGTGCCCATGGCAGCGCTCGTGAAAGGTGAAGCCACCGATCGCACCGGCACCACCGTCACGTTCTGGGCGGATCCAAACATCTTCGAAACCACCCATTACGACTTCACCACCCTTTCACGTCGTTTCCAGGAGATGGCGTTTCTCAACAAGGGCATGACCATCTCCTTGGTTGATGAGCGAACCACTGCTATCCGCGACGCAGACGATGTCTCAGAGGTTGTCGAAGATGTGCGCGCTGTCAGCTACCGCTACGACGGCGGCATCGCCGACTTCGTTCGTCACATCAATGCGAGCAAGGGTGTATCGAACCCGACCATCATCGAGATCGGTTCGGAAAACGACAACGCAGGTTTAAGCGCAGAGATCGCAATGCAATGGAATATGTCTTTCGCCGAATCCGTCTACACCTTCGCAAACACCATCAACACCACTGAAGGTGGAACACACGAAGAGGGTTTTCGCACCGCGCTCACCAGTTTGGTGAACAAGTTCGCGCGGGAGTGGGGTGTTTTGAAGGACAAGGACATCAACCTCACGGGAGAAGATATTCGCGAGGGTTTGACGGCGATTGTGTCGGTGAAGTTGATGGATCCGCAGTTCGAAGGTCAAACCAAGACGAAGCTTGGTAACACCGAGATGAAAGCTTTTGTGCAAAAGATCGTCAACGATCAACTCGGTGCCTGGTTCGAAGCGAATCCAAGCGAAGGCAAGGAGATCGCGCGTAAGTCGGTCAATGCGGCTGCTGCACGCATCGCCGCTCGCAAAGCCCGCGACCTTGCGCGTAATCGCAAGGGTCTGCTTGGTGGTGCGGGAATGCCGGGCAAGTTGATCGACTGTTCGAGTCGTGAACCCGAAGACTGCGAGGTGTTCATCGTCGAGGGCGACTCCGCCGGCGGTTCGGCTCGTCAAGGTCGCGACCCACGCGTCCAAGCGATCTTGCCGATCCGCGGAAAGATCTTGAACGTTGAGAAGGCACGCATCGACAAAGTGCTGCAAAACAACGAAGTCCAAGCTCTTGTTTCGGCTCTCGGTACCGGTGTCCAAGAAGAATTCGACCTCAACCGGTTGCGCTATCACAAGGTCGTTTTGATGGCCGACGCCGATGTGGACGGTCAGCACATCCGCACACTGCTACTAACGTTGCTGTTCCGCTTCATGCGTCCACTCGTCGAACTCGGTTACGTCTATCTCGCCCAGCCGCCGCTGTACAAGATCAAGTGGCAGCGCGAGGTCGCGGACTTCGCATACTCCGATCGGGAGCGCGATGCTCTTATCGCTGCAGGCCACGAAGCCGGACGCAAACTTCCCAAGGAGGAAGCGGTCCAGCGCTATAAGGGTCTGGGCGAGATGAACGCAGATGAGTTGTGGGAGACCACCATGGATCCGGACCGTCGCGTTCTGCTTCAGGTCACCTTGGACGATGCCGCGCAGGCCGACGAAATGTTCAGTGTGCTGATGGGAGAAGACGTCGAGTCCCGCCGCAACTTCATCCAGCAAAACGCCAAAGACGTCCGCTTCCTGGACATCTAAACCATGCAGAAAACGCCCACGAAGAACCTGTAGACGGAGATCCACGTGCCAGACGACATCGACACCATCGAAAGCAACGAACCGACAGGTCCCATCGGTTCACGCGTCGAGCCAGTCGACCTACAAACCGAAATGCAGCGGTCCTACCTCGACTACTCCATGTCGGTCATCGTGTCCCGCGCGCTGCCCGATGTCCGCGACGGCTTGAAGCCGGTGCATCGCCGCGTGCTCTACGCCATGTACGACGGCGGCTACCGCCCCGACCGCAACTTCTCCAAGAGCGCGCGTGTGGTGGGCGATGTGATGGGCAGCTATCACCCGCACGGCGATAGCGCCATCTACGACGCCCTCGTGCGCTTGGCCCAACCGTGGAGCTTGCGTTACCCGCTGGTGCAAGGCCAGGGCAACTTCGGTTCCCCGGGTAACGATCCGCCGGCCGCCCAGCGCTACACCGAGTGCCGCATGGCGCAACTCGCCATGGAGATGGTGCGCGATATCGACGAAGAGACCGTCGACTTCATCCCCAACTACGACGGCCGAACCCTCGAACCGTCGGTATTGCCGAGCCGGTTCCCCAACCTGCTGGTTAACGGCAGCGCGGGCATCGCGGTGGGCATGGCCACAAACATCCCGCCACACAACCTCGGTGAGGTCGCTGCTGCGGCTACCTGGATGCTCGAGAACCCAGACTCCAGCACCGAGGAGCGCATGGCAGCGCTCATGGAGATCGTCCAAGGCCCAGATTTCCCCACCGGCGCGACGATCATCGGGCGCCGAGGCATCGAAGACGCCCACCGCACCGGCCGCGGTTCGATCACCATGCGCGCGGTCGTGGAGGTAGACGAGGACTCCAAGGGTCGTCAGCGTTTGATCGTCACCGAGCTGCCGTATCAGGTGAACCCGGACAACCTGTTGCTGCGCATCGCCGAACTCGTGGGCGACGGCAAACTGACCGGCATCTCCGACGTTCGTGACGATTCGTCTTCGCGAACCGGCATGCGGTTGATCATCGAACTCAAGCGCGACGCTGTTGCGCAGGTAGTTCTCAACCAGTTGTACAAGCACACGCAGTTGCAGGACAACTTCGGTGCGAACATGCTGGCGCTGGTCGATGGGGTGCCGCGCACGCTCACGCTCGAGCAGTTCCTTCGGTACTGGATCGCCCATCAGATCGAGGTCATTCAACGTCGTACGCGTTACCGGTTGCGCAAAGCTGAAGAACGCGCGCACATCCTCAGTGGATATTTGAAGGCACTCGATGCACTCGATGAGGTCATTGCACTAATCCGCGCGAGCGCCACAGTGGAGGACGCACGCACCGGATTGATGGGCTTGCTGGAGATCGATGAGCTCCAGGCAACGGCAATCTTGGACATGCAACTGCGCCGGCTTGCAGCTATGGAACGGCAAAAGATCATCGATGAGTTCGAGGATCTGATGGCCAAGATCGCCGATTACACCGACATCTTGAGTAATGAGCCACGGCAACGATTGATCGTCGCCGAGGAACTGAAAGACGTAAGCGACAAGTTCGCCGATTCTCGGCGCACCGAGATCCTGCCGTGGGACGGCGACGTCACCGACGAGGATCTGATCGCGGTGGAAGACGTCGTCGTGACTATCACAGCCGGCGGATATGCCAAGCGCACGCGTTCGGACCTCTACCGCGCGCAACGTCGTGGTGGCCGCGGTGTTCGCGGAGCGGCGCTGAGGCAAGACGATGTGGTGGAGCACTTTATGGTCACCAGCACCCACAACTGGCTGTTGTTCTTCACGAACATGGGTCGGGTGTACCGCGCGAAGGGTTACCAACTGCCCGATGCAAACCGCGATGCGAAGGGTCAGCACGTGGCGAATCTGCTGGCGTTCCGTCCGGAGGAAGAAATTGCCTCGGTGCTGTCGATCCCCAGTTACGACGCCGCGGATTACCTCGTGCTCGCCACCCGCAGTGGTCTGGTGAAGAAGACGCGTCTGGATGCCTTCGACACCAACCGGCAAGGCGGCATCATCGCGATCAACTTAAATGACGACGATGAGGTAATCGGTGCCCGCTTAGCGTCCGCCGAGGACGACATCTTCTTGGCCTCAACCAAGGGCATGAGTGTGCGGTTCACCGCGAGCGATGAAGTGCTGCGACCGATGGGCCGCGATACCCGCGGCGTGATCGGTATGCGATTCCGCGAAGGTGATCTGCTGCTGAGCATGGATGTAGTGAAGCCCGGCTCAGACATCGTGACGATCACCGACGGTGGCTTCGCCAAGCGCACCAAGGAGGAGGAGTGGACGCCTCGCGGCCGCGGAATTCTCGGCGTTCGCGCAATGAAGATCAACGAGAAGCGCGGGTCGCTCGTGGCGGCGATGGTGTGCGAGGCCGACGATCAAATTTTCGCTATTGCTAGCAATGGCGTGGTCATTCGTACCTCCGTTTCGGAGATCCGTCCGTCTGGCCGTGACACCATGGGCGTGACGATGATGCGTCTTGGCGACGAGGATTCGGTGGTGGCTGTGGCTCGCAGCGGGGAGATGGATGGCCCCGATGACGAGGACGGCGCAACCGAACTCACCGCCGAAGCGTCGGATCAGCACGAGGCAAGCGACAGTGTGCAGGAGGGTGACGGGGCGTGAGTGACACCGCTGAGCAGCGCGTGCGTGAGCGCGCCGGTAGGTCTGGTGGCGCGCGCGCCCGTGATCGCAGCTCGGTAAGTGTCTCCCAGTCACCGGAATCCGGATCAACGCCATCTTCCTCGCCAACCTCCTCGCCGGCTCCCTCGTCGGCTCAGGTGCAAGGCGATGGTCAGGGTCGTCGCCGGCCGCGGCGTGCTCGCGTGTATGTCACGCGACTTGATCCGTGGTCGGTAACCAAGGCGGCCTTCTTGCTCTCGCTGGCCATCGGCATCGTGATCGTGGTGGCGGTGAGCGTCGTCTTCCTAACCCTCGAGGCAACAGGAGCTTTGGAATCCGTCTCGCGAACAGTCGACGATGTTTTGGGTACCGGCGGTTTCGATTTGCTGACGTCGCTTGAGTTCAGCCGCGTCCTGGGGTTGGCAACGGTGATCGCGAGTGTGGAGATCGTCCTCGTCTCGGCCCTCGCGACTCTCTTCGCGTATCTGTACAACGTGAGTGTCGGCCTCACCGGCGGCGTCGAAGTCATCCTCTCTGACGACTAACCCCTCCCCTCCCCTCCCCTCCCCTTCCCCGCCCCGCCCCCGCCCCCGCCCCTCCTTCCGATGCGGTGTCAATCGTCGGGCCAATTTTTCAAATTTTGGCCCGACCTCTGACACCGCATCGGGGATTCGGGGATCCACAGGGCGCGTGATTTGCATCCACAACAACGACTCTGGACCTGGCCCTGACCTTCGTAGCGGGGAACTGTCGGATGTATGGACAACAACGCATATGCAGCTCACGGTTCTCGCGATACCTTCCTCGTCACGGCCGATGGTGGGGCGGGTTGGACCCCGGATGAGGTTCGCCATCCGCGCTTCCTATTGACGAGTCGCGGAGTTCGGGCTGATGCGACGCTCGTTGAGGACGAAGGCTGGAGTTACACCGAAAAGCCGGTTACTCGATGGCGTGCGGCGCAGCTTCCCCTCGGTGATGAAGTAGTTCTCTCTCATGCAACAGCTGCAGCCATTTTGGAGTTGCCGCTACCGGTGTGGCTTGCAGATCAAAATGTGATTCATGTGACCGCTCCGAAGACCAGCAATCGACCTCGTCGGCGCGATATCTGCACTCACTATGCGGTCCTGCGAGTGGATGAGTGCAATGAAATCGACGGCTTTCGTGTGACTACTCCGGCGCGTACCTACACCGATGTGGCATTTCGACTGTCGATCCCCGAACTGGTTGCGTTTGGCGACGCGATGATGCGCAAATACGGAACCTCTCAACGGGAATTACTAGCGACGATTCTTCGCCGCCAGCGTTATCCGGGGCGGCTGAAAGCCCGGCAGTGCGTTGACCTCCTCGATCCCCGCGCCGAATCACCGAAGGAATCTGAACTGCGGATCATGCTGCGAGGCGCAGGCCTGCCCGCACCGTCGATCAATCCGGACATTCTCGACCGGCATGGTCAGTTCCTCGCGCGCGGAGACATCGCGTTCGAGGAGTACCAAGTGCTCGTTGAGTACGACGGCGCGTATCACGCTGCGATGCGCCAACGCGCGCACGATGCCTCACGGCGGGCACTGCTACGCGAGAACGGCTGGATCGTTGTCGAGATTGTGGGCGAGGACATGAAGCATCCGGGTCGAGTGATCGCCCGGGTGCGCAAGGCCCTTACCGAACGCGGTTGGCACCCCCGCCCCCCGATGCGGTGTCAGAGGTCGGGCCAAAAATTGAAAATTTGGCCCGACGATTGACACCGCATCGGGGAGGAGCGGGGGGAATGGGGGGAGGTTCGGGGATCAGGTAGTCTCACGTTCGCTTCTGGGGCCTATAGCTCAGCCTGGTTAGAGCGCTTCCCTGATAAGGAAGAGGCCGATGGTTCAAGTCCATCTAGGCCCACTCGAGTGACCCATCGCACAATCTTGGACCACCTATATCGAAACGAGATCGCTCGTTCACCGCTCGTTCACTTGACATCTTTCTGCGGGTCACGCCACCTACCTAGCGTCACTTTCGCAATGCACGTTCTAGGCCTACGAGGCCGACAATCGAAAGGGTGACGCATGACGTCAAGGAAGAAGCTTGCGGTGGTTGCAGGCGCACTGGGCATGTCCCTGGTGCTCGCCGCATGTGGTGGGAGCGACTCCTCCTCGGAGACAGCCGCTGAAGACACCACGGCAACGGCCGAGGAGACGGCCGCAGAGGTCGTTGAGGAAGCAACGGATGCAGCCGGCGGTGAACTGACCGGCGCGATCAACCTCGACGGATCCAGCACCGTGGGCCCGCTGACCGAGGTTGCGGCTGAGCTTTTCATGGGCCAGTTCCCCGGAGTACCCACAACGGTGGCGATTTCAGGCACCGGTGGTGGCTTCGAGAAGTTCTGCAACGGTGAGACCGACGGCAACAACGCCTCTCGCCAGATCAAGGACGAGGAAATTGCCAACTGCGAGGCCAACGGCATCGCATACGACAACATCACAGTCGCCAATGACGCGCTGACGATCTTGGTCAACCAGGACAACCCGGTGCAGTGCATCACGGTCGAGCAGGCCAACCAGATCTGGGGCGACGGTTCCACTGTGGCCACCTGGGGCGATGTTGACGGCCTGGACATCCCAGCCGACTTCGCCAGCACCCCGATCGCTCTGTACGGACCGGGAACTGACTCGGGCACCTTCGACTTCTTCACCGAGGTCATCAACGGCGAAGAGGGCAGCATCCGTATCGACTACACCTCCATCGGTGAAGACGACAACGCTGCAGTCCAAGCCATCAGTGGAGACGTAGGCGCGATGGGCTACGTGCCCTTCACCTACTACCAAGAGTCCTTGGACCTGGTTAAGGGTCTTGAGATCGACGGTGGCAACGGCTGCGTTGCTCCCGAGGCAGCAAACGTCTCGAACGGCACCTACAGCCCGCTCGGTCGTGCGCTGTACGTGTACGCAAGTGACGTGGCGTTGAGCCGCCCCGAGACAGTTGAGTTCTTCAACTTCTACATCAACAACTCCGATCAGATCGCAGAGATCGCCGGAGCGGTGGGGCTTACACCCGAGCAGAAGGAAGAGCAACTCGCCAAGGTCGCTTCTCTCTCAGGTTCCTAGGAACCCTGTACGAGTTAGCGAACGAAGCGAAATACTGAACTCATGAGTTCACGCGTCATCAGCCCAGGGGTCTCGAGCAGCGGATCACCCATCCGCTCGCTTGAGGCCCCTGGGCTTCGCATTGGTGAGCGAATTATCAAGGGCCTTCTGTGGCTGGCGGCGACCTTGTCCGTCGTGGTCACGACGGGCATCGTGGTCTCGCTGCTGGTACCGAGTATCGGGTTCTTCCAGCAGGTGTCCATCGTGGAATTCCTCACGGGCACTATCTGGGCGCCGGGATTCGCCAATCCGTCGTTCGGGGTACTGCCCATCGTTGTCGGCACCCTCACGGTCGTGTTCTTCGCGATCCTCATCGCGGTGCCAGTGGGCCTTTCCTCGGCGATCTTCTTGTCTGAGTACGCCACCCCCAAGTTCCGTAAGACGGTCAAGCCAATCCTGGAAGTCCTCGAGGGCCTTCCCACGGTGGCGATTGGCCTTTTCGCATTTAGCGTGCTGACGCCGCTCATCAGACAACTGACTCCGTTCCTGCCATGGACCGGACCCTTCTCCATCGGGGTTGCCGGTATCACGGTTGGTTTGCTCATCGTCCCGTTGGTTGCATCCGTCTCGGACGATGCCATGCGGGCAGTGCCGAGGGCTCTGCGCGAGGGTGCTTACGCGATGGGCGCGACCAAGTTTGAAGTCGCACTGAAGGTAGTGGTTCCGGCAGCAGCCTCGGGAATCATTGCCGCCTTCGTTTTGGGTATTTCGCGGGCTATCGGTGAGACAATGGTGGTGCTCTTGGTGGCCGGCGCAGGAAGCCCGGTGTTGAGTTTCGATCCCACTAAGGGAATCCAGACGATGACGGCGTACATCGGTAGCACCGCAACTGGTGATATCTCCCAGGGAACCATCACCTACGACAGCATTTTTGCTGTGGGCGCGTTGCTGTTCTTGATGACGTTGGCCATGAACATTCTGGCTATTCGCATGGTGAAGAAGTACCGGGAGGTATACGACTGATGTCTGATGATTCCGGCTACTCCTCACGGGTTGCGATGCCCATGCGTACGCGCACTGCCGTTGGGGGAGCGCGTGAAGTCACTGAAGCGCTGCTCTCCTCAGGGGACCGCAAGAAGAAGGTCCGCGGGATAATTTTCGTGTCGATCTTGCTGCTCGGACTCACAACCGCGCTTCTTGCCATCGCCGCGATGATCACCTGGGCCTTTATCGCCGGATGGCCGCGATTGGATCTCAGCCTCTTCACCAATGTGCCATCGGTTGTACTTCCTGAGAATGCTGGTTATCGAACGGCGATCTTGGGCACGTTGTACGTGATCGGTGGCGTGATTTTGCTGATCGTGCCGCTGGGTGTGGGCGCTGCCATCTACCTCGAGGAGTTCGCGAATCCAAGGAACCCCTTTAACAGGTTTGTGGATTTGAATATTCAGAACCTGGCTGGTGTTCCGTCGATCGTGTTCGGCATTTTGGGCCTTGCCTTCATTGTCCGTGGACCTTTGAGTTTGGGTTTCGTTGCTGCCGCGGGATCGTTGACGCTGGCGCTCCTCGTGCTGCCGACGGTCATCTTGGCCTCACGCGAAGCTCTGCGAGCGGTGCCCTCCTCGATTCGAGACGGTTCACTTGCGTTGGGTGCGACCGTGTGGCAGGCGGTGTCTAAGCAGGTCCTGCCTGCTGCTTTCCCCGGGGTTTTGACCGGGGTGATCCTCGCGGTAGCGCGGGCTATCGGCGAGGCGGCTCCACTGCTCTTGGTAGGAGCGGTCACCTTCGTCACCTTCGATCCGAGCTTCTTCGAGGGTGGTTACAGCACCCTGCCGACCATGATTTATAGCTACGCCAAGCGCCCCCAGGACGAGCTCCAGACGCTGGCGGCTGCGGGCGTGGTGGTCATGTTGGTGCTTTTGATCCTGATCAACTCGGTGGCCATATATCTTCGTAATCGTTTCGAGAGGACCTGGTAATGCCCAAAGCAACGACGGGAGATGTCGTGTCGACGGAAGATCAAGCAGTCCCAACGGTGGGAGTGACCGCCGCCCTAAATGAGGACGGCCCGGCACGCGAACAGACCGTGAACACCTTCGAGTTGCACAAGGTCAACGTCCATTACGGCGACATGCTTGCTGTGAAGGACGTCTCACTCGACATCCCCCACAACCAAATCACCGCATTCATCGGTCCGTCAGGCTGCGGCAAGTCAACGCTCTTGCGTTCGCTGAACCGCATGAACGACCTCATCCCCGGTGCACGCGTTTCTGGCGACGTTCTTTATCACGGCGTGAACATGTACGGACCCAAGATCGATCCGGTGCAGGTTCGCACGGTGATCGGCATGGTCTTCCAAAAGCCCAACCCGTTCCCGAAGTCCATCTACGACAATGTCGCGTTCGGCCCCCGCATCTTGAAGATGAAGGGCAACCTCGACGACATGGTCGAGTCATCACTTCGACGAGCAGCACTGTGGGACGAAGTGAAAGACCGACTCAAGGACAACGCATTCGGTATGTCCGGTGGCCAGCAGCAGCGTTTGTGCATCGCCCGGGCGATCGCTGTGCAGCCCGACGTGATCCTCATGGACGAGCCGTGCTCTGCACTCGACCCGGTTTCCACCGGCAAGGTCGAGGACCTGATGCTGGAGTTGAAGAAGGAATACACGATCGTGATCGTGACCCACAACATGCAGCAGGCAGCGCGCGTGTCCGACCTCACGGCGTTCTTCACCGTCGCGGCGATGGACCAGACCAACAGCCGCACAGGTGTGCTCGTGGAAATGGATGAGACTCGCAACATCTTCTCCAATCCCAAGGACGAGCGAACCGCCAACTACGTCACCGGCAAGTTCGGTTAGACCCGCGCAGAGCTCCCCCGCACTATCGACACCCCGCGAAGGCGGCCGCGCCCGAACAGGCACAATGGTGGGGACTCGACCGACCGTCGAATCTGCACACAACCCAGGAGATCCCATGAAGAAGCTTCTGTTGCTGGTAGTCCTCGGTGGCATCGGCTACCTGGTCTACCGCCAGTACATGGCCAGCCAGGCCGAGCAGGACCTGTGGGCCGAGGCCACGGCCGCCCCAGACCTCCGCTAACCCGCATCACCCAAGCGCCGAAGGCAAACATGCCCCTCGGCTATTCTTCGGCGTCGCATTAATCGTCCCGTCCGGGGGCTTAGCTCAGCTGGTAGAGCGCTGCCTTTGCAAGGCAGAAGTCAGGGGTTCGAGTCCCCTAGCCTCCACTTTGTGAAGTCTCATGACTTCGTTAACCGGTGTTCGTCGTGCGAGTGATCGATGGTGTCGGGTTGGTGTAGGGCGGATAGGGGTCATTTGTCGCGGAGCGCAGGGAGGCGCAGTCCTGCGCCTCCAGACCTCGGTGTCCAGCGGAGTGAACAAGTCAAAATGACAGCGATTTGCTAGCATTTGTGGATGGCCACACTTACCATCCGCAACCTGGACGATGCCGTGCGCGACGTTCTCCGGGAACGGGCCCGTGAGAACGGGCGCTCCACGGAGGCCGAGGTTCGACTCCTCCTCGAACAATCCGTAGCGGGCCCGACTATTGCCACGGAGCACCGCTGCGCTCCACGACGCCGCTTCGCCGATATCGAGCCGATTGAGATCGATCACCCTGAGTCGTCACAGGAGATTCTCGACTACCTTCGTGGCGATCGATGATCGTCTACGTCGAGACGTCGGCCCTCACACCGTTGATCAAGAAGGAAGACACGTCCCTGAGCATTCGGGACTACTTGGGCAACCTTGTTGAGGACGGGCATCTACTCCTCACTGGCCGACTCTCTGAAACCGAATTGCGACGAGCCGCCCATCGCTGTGGGGCCCCGCAAAGGCAGGCAACGATCGTGCTCGAAGCGCTCGCCATCGAAGAGCAGACTGCGTCGCACTTCAAGCTTGCAGGAACTATTGGTGGCACGAACCTGCGAAGCCTTGATGCCCTGCACGTCGCGACAGCGGTCGCCGCGGGATGCACGGCGATGGTCACGTTGGACGCTCGAGTTGCTGAGGCTTCCGAGGGAGTCGGCATACCCGTCCTCGATCCGAATCGTCCTGTCGAACGACCCCGTTCCACCTAGAAGTAGGCACATGGAAGGATCGCCCCATGGCTACTACGGCGACGATCAAGACAAACCTCGGCGACATCAACGTGAACCTGTTCCCGGACCAGGCACCCAAAACGGTGCGCAACTTCGCCGGGCTGGCCGAGGGAACCCAGGAGTGGACCGACCCGAAGGTGAAGGCCAAGTCCACCGCGCCGCTGTTACAACGGCACGATCTTCCACCGCGTGATCCCTAATTTCATGATCCAAGGCGGCGATCCCCTCGGCACTGGCACCGGCGGCCCGGGTTACCGCTTCGATGATGAGCCGCACCCCGAGCTCACCTTCGATAAGCCCTACCTGCTCGCGATGGCGAACGCTGGACCGAACACCAACGGCTCGCAGTTCTTCGTCACGGTTGCGGCCACCCCGTGGCTGAACTTCAAGCACACGATCTTCGGTGAGGTGGCCGATCAGCCATCGCGCGACGTGGTCGATGCGATCGCAGCTGTGGAAACCGGAGGGCAAGATCGCCCTAAGCAGGACGTGGTGATCGAGTCGATCACCATCTCACGTGACTGAACTCCCGTGACCTACTGCTGATGTCCGGTACTCGATGACCGAACAACCACCGTTCGGATCGGCGGAGCCTCCGGCTCCGCAAGCACCGCGCTGCTATCGGCACCCGGAAACCGAAACGTGGATACGTTGCTCGCGTTGCAATAACCCGATCTGTCCGCAGTGCATGATCGCCGCGCCTGTTGGTTACCGGTGTCCGGACTGCGTGCGCGCCGAACAGCCCGCGCAACCGGTGACTGTTGCCGGTGCCACCGCGATCCTCAAGCCGTACGTCACTTACTCATTGATCGCAGTGAATGTCTTGGCTTTTGCCATTCAGCTGCTTGTTGGAATCAACGAGGTTGCCCGTGAGTTCGGTATGTCACCGGTCGCAATTGGCTGGGGGGAGCAGTGGTATCGACTAGCCACCTCAATGTTCCTGCATGGTGACTTCTTGCACATTGCCTTCAACATGCTTGTCCTCTTCATCTTGGGAATGACCCTCGAACGGATTCTTGGGCATATTCGTTACTCCGTTCTATACATAGTTGCGGGTCTGGGTGGCGCAATTGCCTCTTTCGCCTTCGCACCCATCAACTCACTCTCGATAGGCGCGAGTGGAGCGGTGTTCGGAATCATGGGCGGGCTCATCATTGCCGGGCGTCGACTCCGCTATGACGTCACGCAAGTCGTTGTTTTGCTCGGTATCAATGTGGTCATTGGGTTCCTACGCCCTGGAATCGACTGGCGTGCCCACTTAGGCGGCATGATCATTGGGGCAGTCATTGCCGCGATATTCGTGCATGCCCCACGCAGGAGGCGAATACTCATTCAAACCAGCGGCGTTGCTGGTGTAATTCTCTTGTTGGCTGGACTCGCAGTGTGGAGAGCAGCCATGATTCAAGAGATGTACGCCCCGATGGGAATTCCGGCCCTTTAGGAACAACCTTTTTAGGACCAAGAAGGGGAAGTCCATGCCCGATGCAGTGATCGTCGAAGCCGTCCGCACACCTGTAGGAATCGGTAAGCCCGGCAAAGGTGAGTTGTCCGGCATCCACCCGGTGGATCTGTCGGCAACGGTCATCGATGCACTCGTCCAGCGCTCGGGTATCGACGCGAACGCGATCGACGACGTTATCTGGGGATGCGTCAGTCAAGTCGGTGAGCAAAGCGCGAACGTTGCTCGCAACGCGGCGCTTGCCGCGGGGCTTCCCGAATCCGTGACGGGCGTGAGTATCGATCGGCAATGCGGATCAAGCCAGCAGGCGGTGCATTTCGCTGCGGCAGCAGTGATGTCTGGGCAGATGGATGTGGTGATCGCAGGTGGCGTGGAGTCGATGTCGCGCGTGCCGATGTTCTCCAATATGGCCGGCGGCGATGGTCCGTTCGGTCCGCGCATGCTGCAGCGCTACCCGGAGCTGGTGAACCAGGGCATCAGCGCGGAGATGATCGCGCAGCGGTGGAACCTCTCGCGCAATTACCTCGATGAACTTGCCGCGGAATCTCAGCAGCGTGCGGCGCGGGCAGCAAAGGACGGGTTATTTGATGCGGAGATCGTCGTCGTTGGTACTGACCATGGGAACGTAACGACCGACCAGGGCATCCGACCCGACACCACAACCGAATCGTTGTCCGCACTCAAGCCGGCGTTTAAGGAAGACGGAGTGGTGACCGCGGGCAACGCTTCGCAGATCTCCGATGGCTCGGCCGCGCTACTGATCACCAGCTCGGATAAGGCCCGTGAACTTGGCCTCACTCCGATCGCCCGGTTGCACTCCTTCGCGATGGCCGGTGTGGATCCGGTGATCATGTTGACCGGGCCGATCCCCGCCACCGCGAAGGTGCTCGCTAAGTCGGGCCTGGGACTCGCGGACATCGGCAGCTTCGAGGTCAATGAAGCCTTCGCCGCCGTGCTCGGGGCCTGGTACGCCGATACCGGAGCCGACCCGGCGCTCACCAATCCGCAGGGCGGGGCCATTGCCCTGGGCCACCCGCTCGGGGCGTCGGGTGCGCGGCTGATGACAACCCTGGTGCACCGGATGAAGCGCGATCAGATCCGCTACGGACTGCAAACGATGTGTGAGGGCGGCGGGATGGCCAACGCGACTGTTCTTGAGTTGCTGTAGTCACAGCAATCACAGCGCTTTCCACTTATCCCCAGGCTGTCCACAGTTGGGGATGAACCACAGCCGTGTAATTCAGATTCCCTCACGAATTCGCAATGTCAGCCGCGCAGGGGACAGACCCACTATGTGGACAACCGAACCCTTCCGCTGTGTGCTCGTGCTCAGCGCCTGCCGGCTACTACTTCCACTTCGTGGACAGCACAAAGCCAATGATGATGAAGCCGAAGCCGATGCCCACGTTCACCAGGCCGTTTGCCTGACCTCCGATGGAGTTCATGATCGGGATTTCCGAGCCGGCGATGTAGAAGATCACGATGTAGATCAGGCCGACCACAAAACACGCGACCATGACCGGGGCCAACCAGCTTGGTGAACCGATCTTGGCGACCTTGCGCTCGCCCTTGGACGGCGGCGGGGTGAAGGGTTCCTTCTTGCGTCCCTTGGACTCCGGCACTGGTCTCTCCCTTGATCGGCGTGCGGGGCTCGCACTTCTCGCGGTGTCCTCCTAGCCTGCCACACCCCCATCAATCCGGTACCGCACAATGGCGCTGTGGAAGCTACTCGGCCCCCGGATCCTCGTGGTCGACAACTACGACTCCTTCGTATTCAACCTCGTCCAATACCTGGCCCAACTCGGCGCGGACGTGACGGTTGTCAGGAACGACGACGTCACCCCCGAGCAGTGCCGTGACTTTGACGGTGTTTTGCTCTCACCCGGACCGGGCACTCCGGAGGATGCGGGCGCGTGCATGCAGATCGTGCGCGAGTGCACCGGCGATGTGCCGATCTTCGGCGTGTGCCTTGGTCATCAGGCGATCGCTGCTGCCTTTGGCGCATCGGTAACCCAGGCCCCGGAGTTACTGCACGGCAAGACTTCGGAAGTGGTGCACCAGGACACCGGCGTGCTCGCGGGTTTGCCGCAGCACTTCACCGCAACGCGTTACCACTCACTCGCGGTGGATCCGGCGACGATGCCCACTGAACTTGAAGTTACAGGTAGCACCGACAGCGGCGTGATCATGGCGCTGCGGCACACATCCGCGAAGGTCGAGGGTGTGCAGTTCCACCCCGAATCGGTGCTGACCGAAGGCGGGCACGAGATGCTCGCGAACTGGTTGGCCGAGTGCGGCTACCCGCAGGCGCGGGATCGGGCAAAGACGTTGCAGCCGGTGATCGGCAAACTCGAAGGCGAAGTGGACGACTAACCCCACCAACCCACCCGCGAACCGCCCCGCCTGGACATTCGAACCTCCCCGGAATCAACACCGAACCGCCCCCCAAGGGCGGTTCGTGTTCTCTCCCGGGGCGGTTCGGCGCTCCAGGCGGGGCGGTTCGCGCGGGGGAGGGTTAGCCGACGGGAACGGTCGGCGCCGGTTGCGGCTCGGGCACCTCGGTTGGCTCGGGCGCCGGTGGCTCGGTCGGCTCCACTGGTGCATCGGTGGGTGCCGGCGGATCGATCGGCGGTTCGGTGGGCAGATTCGGATCGACCGTCGGTTCCACCGGTGCACCGGCAACCGAAACCGTGATCGTCACCACCGACCCGCGTTCCAAAGGCGTACCCGGCTGCGGAGATTGCGCCAACACGATGCCCGGCGGCTCAAGCGTTGACTCCTGCTCAACCACCTGCACCTCGAAACCGGCTTGCGCAAGATCGCTGAGTGCTTGGGCTTGCGTCACCTCGCGAACGTCGGGCACCTCGACCAACCCTGAGGAGATGACCACGGCAACCGCACTTCCGGCCGCGAGTTGCGCGCCCTCGGCGGGATCTTGAGCCAGCACGTAACCGGCCGGCTGGTTGGAGTCCTCTTCGCTCACGTCCCCCAATTGCAAGTTCGCATCACTGAGCGCAGTTCGCACGGCCTCCAACGACGTAAGCCCGATCAACTGCGGCACCGTTGCCTGCTCGCGCCCAGTACTGATCGTGACGTTGACGGCCTGTCCTTGTTCGATGCTCTCGCCGGCCGCGGGCTGTTGCGCGATGACCGTCCCGGGCTCACGATCGGAGATCTCCGGGGTTTGCGCACCAAGTCGCAACTCGAAGTCGGCCAAGGTCTCGGTTGACTGCTCCAGGGTTAAGCCATCGAGATTGGGAACGGTCACCAACGACGCCGACGTTCCCCCGAAGATGAAACGTCCGATAGCCAGAGCACCCAGCACCGCGATAGCAACCGCGGACAGGCTGATCACCCAAAACAGCGTGCTGCGACCAGCGCGACCGCGCCTCTTTCGCGAGGTGTCGTAGATCGGATCGGAGTAATCGTCGTCAAATCCGCGCGAGGTGGCCGCTTGCACAGGCGCCATCTGTCGGGTTGCGTCGGCAACGATGGTTGGTACCGCTGCGGTGACCGGTGCACCGGCAATCGCTCGTTCCACGTCGGAGCGGAACTCCACCGAACTTTGGTAGCGATCGTCGGCTCGCTTGGCCAGTGAGCGCAGGACTACTGCGTCGATCTCTGGTGAAACCCCGGAGTCGACCTGTGAAGGCGGGGAGGGCATCTCACTTACGTGTTGGTACGCGATGGCCACCGCGCTATCGCCGGTGAAGGGTGGGCGACCCACCAGCAGCTCAAAGAGCAGAACACCGGTCGAGTACAGATCACTTCGCGCATCGACAACTTCGCCGCGTGCTTGCTCGGGGGACAGGTACTGCGCGGTTCCCATCACTGCAGACGCCGACGTCATGGTCTGGCCTGCCTCATTGATGGCACGCGCGATACCGAAGTCCATCACCTTGACATCGCCGGTGCGGGTGAGCATCACGTTGGCTGGCTTGATGTCGCGGTGCACGATGCCGTGCCGGTGCGCGTAGTCCAATGCGGTCAACACACCAGCGGCGATTTCCAGCGCACGCTCGGGAAGCAAACGACGACCACTGGCCAGCAATTGCCGAAGCGTCATGCCGTCGACGTATTCCATGACGATGTAGGGAACAACCACCGTGTGACCGTCAGGGTCGGTGAGGACGTCTTCGCCGGTGTCGTAGACGGCAACGATATTGGGGTGGTTCAGCGACGCAGCACTTTGCGCCTCACGGCGGAAGCGGGCTTGGAATGCGGGGTCTTTGGCGAGGTCCGGGCGCAGGATCTTGATCGCCACCCGGCGCCCCAGGCGTAGGTCGCGGCCCTCGTGAACCTCGGCCATACCGCCACGGCCGATGACCTCGCCGACCTGATACCGGTCGCCGAGCATCTTGCTGGGCTCAGCCTCGCTCACGATCTATCCCTCTCCGTCAAAGACTCGTCATTCTCTCAGGTCGATGCTCGAGCCCTGGTCAGCAACTAGCGGCGCTGGAGTACCGCTTCGATAACGTCCTTGGCTATCGGAGCCCCAAGCCCGTTTCCGCTCACTTCTTCCAGCCCTGCGTCTTCGACTAAAACCGCCACCGCCACCTGGGGAGCGGCCGCCGGAGCGAAGGCGACGAACCATGCCACGGTGGGGCGATCGTTGCCGGTCTGGGCAGTGCCGGTTTTCCCCGCCACCCGAACATCGGGGATGCGAACGTTGGTGCCGGTGCCGTTTTCCACGGTGTTCACCATCATCTCGGTGAGCGCGAGGGCTTCACTGGGGCGCATCGCATCGGCGAAAACCTCAGGCTCGGTGGTTTGCAGAATCGATAGGTCCGGTCCGCGAACTTCTTGAATCAGGTACGGACGCATCGTTCGGCCGCTGTTGCCGACCGCTGCAGTGACCATCGCCATCTGCAGGGCGGTGGCGCGAACATCGAACTGTCCGATCGCGCTCATAGCGGTCTGCGGCGCATCCGGATTCTCGGGGAACCGAGAGGTGGCCGCCCGCAGCGGGATCTCGAAGCTGGTGTCAAAACCAAATGCCTGTGCTTGCTCGCGGATCGCATCGGCACCGAGTTCATTGCCCAACCAGGCGAACGCGGTGTTGCACGAGATAGCGAGTGCATCGCGCAACGTGACTTGACCGCCCGGGCCGCACTGCTGCCGGTTCCAGTTGCGCAGTTCTTTGTCCGATAGCGGCAACCGATACGTGCGCGGACCGGGGATCACGGAGTTGGGGTTGAAGCGGCCCGACGCTAACGCCGCCGCTGCGGTCACCAACTTGAACGTTGATCCCGGTGGATTAAGTGCCACCACCGGACGGTTCAGCAGTGGTTTATCTGGATCGGATTCCAGGCGGTTGTAGTACTCGCGGATTTCGGCGGGATCGTGAGAGGAGAGCTTGTTGGGATCGAAGGACGGTGATTGCACCGACGCCAGGATGCGCCCGGTGGCTGGTTCGATCGCCACCACCGCACCCTTCTTCCCGCGCAAGCCGAGGTACGCCGCGCGCTGCGCGGCTGCATCGATCGTGGTGGTGACCGCGCCGCCCACGGGCTGACGCCCGGACACCAACTGCTGGATGCGATCGACCGCGAAGATGTCCGCGCGCCCGTTCAGGATGCGGTTCTCGGTGCGCTCCAAACCGGTGGCGCCGTAGATGAGTGAGTAAAAACCCGTGACCGGCGCATACAACCGCGGATTTGAGTACGTGCGCAGGAACTTCAGTGTCCCGCCGGTTTCCACCGACCGCGCTACCGGATCGTTGCCGACCAGAATCGGCCCGCGCTCGCGGTCGTATTCGGCGAGCAGGATGCGTTGGTTGCCGGGGCGGTCGCGGTAATCGCCGGCGTTCACCACCTGGATAAGCGTGATGTTCACCAGCACCGCCACCATCAGCAGTGCGAATACGAAGGACAGTCGTCGGATTTGCCGGCTCATACGCGCTTCACCACTTGGGTCAGTGCATCGTCAGGAGAGGGCGCGATCGGATCCGGGCGCCGGGCCCGATCGGAGATCCGCAGCAAGATCGCCACGATCACCCAGTTAGCAACCAGCGAGGATCCTCCGTAGGACAAGAACGGTGTGGTCAATCCGGTGAGCGGGATGAGACCGGTCACCCCGCCGATGATCACGAATACCTGGATGCCCAACACAACCGACAAACCGGCGGCCAACAATTGTCCGAAGGAATCACGTGCGGCCACGGCAATGCGCAGCCCCCGCTCGATCAAGATCGCATAGAGCAGCACCAGTGCGAACAACCCGGTGATACCGATCTCTTCGCCCAAAGCCGAGACGATGAAGTCCGTCTTCGCGAACGGCACGAGATTCGGGAAACCCTGGCCGAGCCCGGCGCCCAGCACGCCACCGTTCGCCAACCCAAAGATGGATTGCACGATCTGGTAGCCACCGGTATCGGAGTAGGCCCACGGGTCCAACCACACGGTCACGCGCGAGCGTACGTGCGCGAAGTTGTAGTAAGCGGCGAAAGCACCGACGAAGAACAGCAAGCCGCCCAGGATGATCCACGACCGGCGCTGCGTTGCGATGTAGAGCATGCACACGAACAAACCGAAGAACAACAACGACGTACCCAGGTCGCGTTCGAACACCAACACCGCAAGGGAGACCAGCCAGGCGATCACCAACGGCCCGAGGTCCTTGGGGCGCGGCAGGTCAATGCCGAGGAATTTGGTGCGCACCACCGCGAGTGAGTCGCGCTTGGCAACGAGATACCCGGCGAAGAAGATCGTGAGGAAGATCTTCGCGGCCTCCGCGGGCTGGAAGGACAGATCACCGATCCGCACCCACAGCGTTGCGCCGTTAACCGTGGTTCCGATGACCGGTGCCAATGGCAGCACCAGCAAGACCAAGCCGGCCAGGCCGAAGGTGTAGGTGTAGCGCGCCAGCCGGCGGTGATCGGGCAGCAGAGCAAGTACCGCGATGAACAAGATCGTGCCGATCGCGTACCAGGTCAATTGCGAGTACACATCCGGTGTGGGCGGGGGAGCATCGCTCAACGCGGCTCGACGCGACGCTGCTACGTCGATCCGGTAAATCATCAACAGCCCAAGCATGGTCAACAACGTTGCGACGGGAAGCATGATCGGATCGGCGTAGCTGGCCCAGATCCGCACCGCGATATGCATGAGCAGCGCCAGTCCGCCCACCACACCGGCGGTGATCCACAACCGCTCGGTCATGCCTTCGCCGGTCACCCACCCGATCTGCACGGTGCCGAGCAACCCAATGCCCCAGGCCATGATCAGCAGGAAGAACTCGACCCAACGGCGATTGGGTTTCTTCTTGGGTTTGTCCACCGGGTCCGCGAACCCGTCGAACTCCTCCACCACGCTCACGGTGTTTCCTCAACGCGTGTTTCCTCAACGATTGCTGGTGCGGGCGACGGAATTGCAGTGGGGCTCTCGGGAGTCGGTACCTCGTCAACCGGCGCGTTGCTCAAACTCCCCGGGCACCCGGCCGGCGGGAACACCGTTCGGCACTCCGATGCGCGTGATTCCAACTCAGCCACGATGCGCTGCGCATCGGTCAGGCTCTCGGCGGGAATGCCCTTGCTCACGAGTTCTTGATCGAACAATGGCAACTCACCCACCGGCAACTGTGTATCGAGGTCCAAGCTGGACAGGCGGATCCCACCCAGGTTCGCTTGGACGCCCTGGTAGATGCCCACGGTTCCGGTGCCCGCGCTGCCGTTGACCGCCACGTACCACTGGTTGTTCAACCACGTTTGTGCCGCGATTAAGCCGCCATACGTCACGGCCGCGATCACGGCGATCAGTGCGATGTAAATACTCGCGAACTTTGCTCGACGACGCCTCTTCTCCTTACGCACCGCCGCGGATTGCGCATCGCGCATCGCCTGCTCGGCCGCTGGAACGATCAGATCCGCGTCCACCAGCGGTTGCGGAGCGGTGGCTGGCCCACCGTCGAGTTTCACCGGAGCATCCGGAGCATCGGGATCGGGCTGGGAATCATCGGGAAATCGCACGCCGGGCAATTGCGCACGCACGCGCGGTTCACCCGCAGCACCTACCACCACCGGCGCGAATAACTCCTCGCGAACGGACTCATCCACGATCACATCCGCAACCACCACGGTCACGTTGTCCGGTGCACCTCGCTCCAGCGCCAGGTCCACCAATCGCGTGACGCACCCGGTTGGATCGCTCATCGTCAACGAACCTGCAATCGATGCTTCATCGACAACACCGGAAAGCCCGTCGGTGCATAGCAGGTACCGATCACCTGCTCGCGCCTCGCGCACCGACAGATCTGCCTCAACCGGGTTCATCCCATCGAGCGCGCGCATCAGCAGCGACCGCTTCGGGTGCGTAGCGGCTTGCTCTTCGGTGATGCGACCGGCGTCCACCAGCGTCTGCACGAACGTGTGATCGTGGGTGAGTTGCTGCAACTGGTTATCGCGAAACAAATACGCGCGTGAATCACCCACGTGCACGAGCGCCACACGCCCCCCGAGCCAATACAGTCCCGTGACGGTGGTTCCCATCCCGGTGAGGTCGGGTTCTTCATTGATGATCGCGCTAATCGTTTCGCCCACCGAATCAATCGAATCGGTCAGTGAGTTCAACAACTCCGACGACGACGGCGGATGCACGTCCAAGTCAGCAACTGTGGCCACCGCCACCGCCGACGCCAACTCACCGGCTGCGTGACCGCCCATCCCATCGGCCACCAACAACAACCGCGGCCCCGCGTATCCGGAGTCTTCGTTGCCCGGACGCACCAATCCCACATCCGAGCGTGCGGCGGAGCGCAGCGTCAGCGGTCGATCATCTGCAGGCAACACCAGCGCCGCTTGACCGGTTTCCTCTATTTCTACCTCGGCAGAATCACCAGCACCGCCCGGACCGGTGCTGCCGGAGCCTTCTAACTCCTCGTCGGCCATCGCGCGCCTACTTCTGGATCACCAGCGTGGTGCGACCCACGCGCAGCGGCGCACCAACGGGCAGGACGGTGGGCGTGGTCAGGCGCGTTCGATCCAGCCAGGTTCCGTTGGTGGACCCGAGATCCTCGGCCACCCACGCGCCCTCGGACTCGTATATACGTGCATGGCGACTCGAGGCGTAGTCGTCGTCGATCACAATGGTGGAATCCGGCGCTCGCCCCAACGTCACCTGCGCGCCCTCCAAAGGAACCTCAGTTCCCGTTAAAGGACCTTCAACCACGACGAGCCGAGTCCCCTTCACCTTGGACCGGCGTGACGTGCGCCCTGAGCGAGCCGATCGACCAGTACGCGGAGTGCGTGAACCGCGAGCAGCGCCAGCACCATCGGCCGGCCGAGGTGTTTCCCGCGCATGTCACGACGAAGTGCAATGAGCGCGAAGATCACGAACAACCAGAGCAAGCCCAGGAAGCTGAACCGGGCGAGTGTGAGCGCGAGCTCGGACACGACTCAGCCGCTCCGATAGACCAACGACGTCCCACCGATTTTCACCACGGCGCCATCTTCAAGTGCTGCCTCGGAGATCTTCTGCCCGTTCAACAAGGTTCCGTTGGTGGATTTCAGATCCCGCACCAGCGCTGGCGTGCCGACCACGATCTCGCAGTGCTTACGCGAAACGCCTGGATCTTCCACGCGGATGTCCGCATCGGTGCCACGGCCGAGAACTGTGATCGCCCGCACCAGCGGATACGCCTGACCACCGACTTCCAGTCGCGGCTGTCCACCGGACGGTGCCGCAGCAGCAGGTGCAGATTCCCCAGAACCACTCGCTGCCACCCCCGCGGCAGCCGGCTCCGGCACGATCGCTTCGACCACGCCCACCTTCGAGGTGACCTCGGCCTTTGCCTCGCTGCGCACCCGGAAGATCCCGGTCTCGAGTTCCTCGTCCTCGCTCATCGTGACGCGGGTCTGACCGAGCAGCGTGTAGTGCTGCTCACCGGCGTAGTTCGTGACCAAGGTGGCCAACTCGCTGCCCAGTGCGTCCTTGAAGACGGCCAACCGGGTGTAGTCGTGGTGGGAGAGCTCGATGTGGAACACATTCGGGATCACCGTGCGGTCCCGGTCCAGCACGCTGGCCCGGTCGTCCACCTCGCGCTGCAGCGCCGCCGCGAGCTCCACCGGCTGGACCTCAGCCTTGAACGCCTTGGCGAACGCACCGTTCACCACCCGGTCCAGGGAGTCCTCGAACTTCTGCAGCAAGCCCACCCGTTGATGCTACTTCCCTCATGGCTCTCGAAGCCGCAGGCAATGAGCCCACCTGTACCCTTGACCCGCTGCCCACCCAGGTGGGCCGCGCGCGAGTGGCGGAATAGGCAGACGCGCACGGTTCAGGTCCGTGTGCCCGAAAGGGCATGGGGGTTCAACTCCCCCCTCGCGCACCAAACGAAGAAGGCTCCCGCCTCACATTTCAGTGAGGGGGAGCCTTCTGCGTGCGCAGCACAATCAGGTGACACAGGACGTAGGGGGTTCCCCACCTGGCTGTTTCGGTGCAGGGCTGTGGGGCGCAGGATCCATCGCACCACCCGCACGGCATTCGCCGAGGCGGGTTCGAGGCGGAGGGAGCCTGCAGATGGCTGGGTCGAAGTTGATTGCGTTGATCGGTTTACTCGTCGTCGGCGTCATCTTGATCGTCCAGATGGCCCAAGGCGAATACAAATGCCCTGCACTGGATCGGGCTGGTTGCTATTGCGGTTGCGTTGATCGCAACGGTGGTGGACATGCGCAAGTCCTCGCGAGCTTTGGGTTAGCTGCACGCACACGAAAACTCCTGCATCCCCGGGGGAAACCGGGGATGCAGGAGCGTGATCGTTCGAGCGTGCGTGTGGTGCTTACGGGTTCATCGGCAACAGCACTGCGTTGATGCCGTGCGCAACCTGCTTGTTACCTTCGTTGATGTCCACCTGAGAAAGAATCACCCGCGGGTTCGGCAGCTTCTTCGCGCCATCAATGAGCGTGATCGACGGCTTGGATGCGTTCACGCGAACGCGGAAGGTCTCGCCCTCGAGCGCGGTGTTCAAGCGAGCGCCGTTGGCCTGCAGAGCGTCCTGCGACAAGATCGTTGCGCCAGGAACAACGTGGTAGAGCAGAACCTGCTCGACCATCGGGATGCCCAAGCTGGCAACGGTGTTGAACGCCTTGCGCTCGGTCTTGACCTTCTTGCCCGTCAACGCGGTCGCGAGGTTCATGAACGCGCGGTCGTTCGGGATGAATGCGGTGAGGGCGGTGTCGCCGTCGGTTAGAACGCTCACGGCTGAATCGGGCTTGGCGGCGAGAACTGCTTCGACGGCCTTGGTGAGGATGTCGTAATCGGTGAAGTCCCGATCGAACTTCGCTTGGCCGGCCTGCAGGACCGTGGCCAGGGACGTGGTGCCCTCGTCGGCCTGCGAGGCAGGGGCGGCTATGAGGGAAAGGGCGAGTGCGCCGGCGGCAACGCCTGCGGCGGCAGCCCGCGAGATGAACGACTTACGCATGGGGGACTCCTTGGTTAGGTACCGCTGTCTTTGCGGTTGTTAACCAGTAGTTCGCTTTGCGGGAGCCTTTTGGATGCAGGCGGCATCGACATTTCTTGGACAAGGGCTGGTTTTCGGACTGTTTTCGTTCATCCGCACCCCGCCTGGGTGCTTCTAAGGAAGCATTCGGATAACCGATCGTTGATGCGGGGGGGCAGCGGCGTGTTGTGATTTCCTCTTCACCGGGGTGAACCCGGTTTCACGTGGGGAAAGGGTCGTGTAGATGGTGCGTCGAATGCGCCTGACTCTCGTGATGGCTAGCGCTCTGGCCTTGATGCTGGCCGGTTTCAGCGCCCCCGCCGTCCAGGCCGCGGACGGCACCGGCACGTTCGCGCAGTGGTCGAACCCCTCGGGAACCCCGGCCTCGGCCATTGCCGGCTTTCCTTCGACCAACTTCCCCAATATGCGCGTTGCCGCCCAGCCAACCAGCACAGGTGTAACTGAACGTTGCGTCCATCAGTGTTGCGACGTCCGCCACATTGCCCGGTCGCACACCGTTCGGTCAGCGATTCGGGACGTCGTCAGGCAAGCAGTATTTGAGTGTTGGTGGTCCCACGAACACCGGACTAACAGCCGCCATCACCTTCACTTTTGATACACCCACCCCGGCGGGCACATGGGCGTTCGCACTCGGTGATGTGGATGCGGAGGAAATCACGGTCTTGGCGACAGCGTCCGACGGGACTACTGCGCTGAGCGCAGCGGAGTTGGGATGGCAGGGCGGCTTCAACTACACGACATCAAGCACGCTTGTACCTACGTGGAACCCCAGCACACGCGTTCTCACCGGAGCGACAGGAACCGATACGAGTGGGGAGACAGGTTGGTTCGCACCAACTGTTGACGTAAAAACTGTCACGCTTACTCAGGAAAGTCTCGTTGGCTTTCCGACGTACCAAGTCTGGATTGCCACGGACAACACTGCGTCAACACCCATCTGCGAATCGGGAGTCAAACCCGATGGCACTCGCTACGAGTGCTTCCTGAGTGGGACCACGAACTGGACTGTTCCGTTGGGAGTTGAGGAAATTAACTACCTCGTGGTAGGCGGCGGTGGCGGCGGAGGTGATGACAATGCCGGCGGCGGTGGCGCCGGTGGATTGATTGAGAGCTCAACCCCCTTGCCCGTCACCCCGGGTGATGTGTTCGCGGTCACTGTTGGCGAAGGCGGGGCAGGTGGAACCGGAGTTCATCCCAACTCGACGCCGGGAGAGAACGGGGAGGACAGCTTCATTGCTCAAGGTGGCACTGACGTGGCGCGCGCCGATGGCGGCGGTGGCGGTGGCGCCGGCCAATCCGGCCGGGAAGACGGTCTTGATGGCGGATCCGGTGGTGGCGGCGCAGGAGAGATCAACCCTGCAGGATCCGGTGGCACAGGGACCGTCGGCCAAGGGCAAAACGGCGGGAACGGAGTCAGTGCAGGCAATGGCGGTGGTGGTGGCGGCGGCGGGGCTACTTCTGTCGGCGCCAACGGAAACGGAACCGCAGGCGGCAACGGTGGCGCAGGTAAGTCCTCCAGCATCATGACGGCCGCCACCTTCTTTGCCGGTGGCGGCGGTGGAGCAGGTGACCGATCAACGAATGCTCAAGGTCTGGGTGGCGCCGGCGGCGGCGGTAACGCAGGTAACCCTCCGATAGCTGGCACGCCGAACACCGGTGGCGGCGGCGGTGGTGGCTCCTACGACGGCACAACGGCCAACGGTGCAGCCGGTGGTCGCGGCATCGTCATCATCAGTTACACGCTGACCTCACACAACATCACGTACAACGCCAACGGTGGCACAGGGGCGCCCGAGTCCTGGAGCGGGGCTTACCGGTGAGACTTTGACGTTGTCTTCGACCACGCCCACACGAACTGGTTACACCTTTAACGGTTGGAACACAGCCGTTGGTGGCGGTGGCACCCCATACGCAGCAGGTGGATCGCTCACGCTGAGCACGGTGGACGTGATCTTGTACGCGCAGTGGACACCTATTCAATACACAATTTCGTACAACCTGAATGGTGGCAGCGGAACTGCGCCCGCGAGCGTCAATGTGAACTACGCGGCCACAGCCACTGTCACGTCCACAGTCCCCACGCGTACCGGCTTCTGGTTCAACGGCTGGAACACAGCGGCTAATGGATCCGGGTCGGCCTACGCGAGCAACGGCACCTTCACCATGCTGGGTGATGTCACGTTGTTCGCGCAGTGGGTGGCTGATGAATTTGAACTCGCGTACAACGCGAATGGTGGAGTGGGCGCTCCGGATGCAATCGTGACGACTGTTGGAAACGTCAGTTTGAGTAGTCAGGTACCAACACGAACCGGCTACAGCTTTGCGGCGTGGCACGATAACCCTGGCGGCTCCGGTACCGCGTACGCGTCAGGCGCCACCTTCAACGTAACAGGCGACAGCATCGTCTATGCCAAGTGGACAGCCATCGATTACACGATCACCTATAACAACAACGGGGCGACCGGTGGATCAACACCAGCGCAGCAGACGGGTCTGAACTATTTGAGTTCCGTCACGGTTAACTCATCCGATATTCCAACACGAACCAACTTTGTTTTCGGCGGATGGAGCACCGCATCCAACGGCACCGGAACTGTGTATGCGCCCGGCGGAACTTTCTTGATGCCGGCTTCGAACCTGACTTTGTACGCCGTGTGGATCGGCGAGACCGTCGAGCTCCATTACGACCTGAGTGGCGGCACCGGTGGACCCGCTGACACTCCGGAGGTTCCCGGAAGCACGGTGGTCATTCCCTCTACGACTCCCACAAAGTCCGGTTTCGTGTTCCAAGGCTGGAATACCGCCAACGACGGTTCCGGCACCTCGTATTCCGCCGGTGACACCTTCACCATGCCTGCTGCGAATCTGACGCTCTATGCGCAGTGGGGCACCACTCCCGCGCCTGCTCCGGCACCTGCTGCGAGTTCCGTGCAGTACACCGTGACGATTGACCCGAATCAGGGTGTGTGCTCGACCACGAGTGTGAGTGGTGCGGCGAATAGTTGGGTAAATCTGCCTGGAGTCGATTCGTGCACGCGTGATGGTTACTCACTTCGCGGATTTGGCGTGGACGCCGATGGACAAGGTCAGGTGTTCGCACCAGGTGCACCGATTCAGTTGACCGGCGATAACCGCCTTTTCGCGATCTGGACCGACGTGGCTTCTGGTCCCGAGCCGTTCATGTGCACGCCGGATCTGATCCAGGTGTCGGCAACTGGTGGCGGCGTGCTGTATGTCTACGACCCCACCCGCAACACGATGGACTTGATTCCCGAGGGCGGTGGCCCGGATAAGGCCCCGGGTGCGAACGCCACCGGTTACAACCCGGCCGACAACTTCATCTACGGCATCGCACCCAATGGTTCCAACCGGCACCTGTGGAAGTTCGGATCGAACGGTGTGTTCGAGGATCTTGGCGCGATCATCGACAGCTCGACCGGGGCTCCGGTGCAGAACCTGAACCTCATCTCGGGAGATTTCATCGCCGGTGATCTTTTGCTGGCGATCCAACGGCAAAATCAGATGCTCACCATCGATGTGGCACCCACGCGCAACGGCCAGCCTGCGCAGGCAACGCTTCAGACGATTTCGCGCGGGGTTTGGGACGCTGCCGATATCGCCTTTACAGCCGATCGCACGACTGGTTATGGCATGAGCCACTCCAACTTGTTCATCGCGAATCTTCCCGGCGGGGGTGCAGCCACGCAGACCGCTGCTGTTGGTCAACTCTCGTCCTATTCGCGCAAGACGGTGCTCGGTGTGCCAGGTAGGGGCAACTACGGCGCTTCCTATCTCGATCAAGACAACAACGCATACTTTTACAACAACGAAGAACGACGCATCTACCTCATCACTGCTGATGAATTGCAAAAGCGCCAGCCAACAGCGGTTGCCCTCGGAACCGAGAGGGCTTTCGTGCTAGGTACCGACCGGACGCTGCAGGTTCCCACGGACGGAGCTAGTTGCCCTTCGGCTCCGATCATCACGGTTACCTTGGAGTACCGGATCAACGGTGGAAAGGGTGACGCCCCCACGAATCAGACGGGCTTTGTCGACCAGGAGGTCACCGTCGCTCCCGGTGTTGGCTTCGAACGTGAAGGCTTCACCTTCGCTGGCTGGAATTCCACAGCCGACGGCTCGGGCGCGGCCTACCCACCCGGTGCGCTGTACTCCCTCGGCCAAACCGGAGGTGTGCTGTTCGCGCAGTGGGAGCCCGAAAAGCCCGCACCGATAGTCCCGCCGGAGAACATCCTTGAGCCAGTTGAGGAACCCGAGCCGCGGCCTGAGGATGGTGATGACGTCGTCTTCACGCCGCTGGAAGAACTGCCCGCTCCGCCGGATGATCCGTGGAATCCGTCGTCGTTGGTCTTGGTTGACCCTGACACCCGCATCGAGACACCCGTTGTACAGAACGAATCCGGAGACTGGTCGGTGAACAACCGTATTGGCACGGTCACGTATACACCGGAACCTGCGTATTCCGGACCTGCTCGCATGACCGTGCAAGTGCAGACCGTGAGCGGTGTCCGGTACCAGAGCACGCTGCAGACAACAGTGCCCACGTGCGAGCGCGGTGAGCGTGTTCGCGCGACGGTCTACTTCGATGTGCTGAAGTCAGATCTGACCAAGAAGTCGCGTCAGCGCCTGAATCGTTTGATTCGAAAAGCGAATCGCGAAGGCATTCCGACCTGCGCTGTGGTGGTCGGCTTCGTGCAGCCGACGGTCAATCGAGGTAACGACATCTCGTTGTCGACATCGCGTGCTGAATCGGTGGCCGAGTACTTGGACGACCGCGGCATCAATCGGATCATCCGCACCGAGGGGCTTGGCCGGGCGGACCAGCAGGGGGCTAAGGCGCGGCGGGCAACGGCCACGATCTACATCGCCCCGCCGCCCCCGGCCACCCCAGTCGATCAGTAAGTTTCACACAGCTGACCGAGCGAATCTGCCGAATTGTAAAGTAGAAATCCGCCAAATTGTAAAGTAGAAGTCCGGCAAATTGTATAGTTGGCGAGTGACGTACCGGCCAAGAGTCATTGACGGGGAGCTGGACGTGCTCTTTCCCCAGGTCGCTGCGATCGCGCTGGACGGGGCTAAGGGGACAGGCAAGACGACCACGGCGAAGGGGCGGGTGGCCGAGGTGCTGGCCCTGGACTGGCCGGAGGTACGCGAGACGGTGGAGGCGGATCCGGTTCGCATCCTTCAGCTTCCTCGGCCGCTCTTGCTGGACGAATGGCAGAAGGTACCTGCTGTCTGGGACGTGGTCCGTCGGTCGGTCGACGCCTCCAACGAAGGTGGTCAATTCCTGCTCACTGGAAGCGCCACTCCGAAAGAGGGTGCAACGGCTCACTCTGGAGCGGGCCGGATCGGGCGCCTGCGGATGCGACCGATGACTTTGGTGGAACGCGGTGTCTGCGAACCGACTGTGAGTCTCGCGGGACTTCTCGAAGGTGGCCGCTCAGCACTGAACGGAGCGTCATCACTTCGACTTAGCGATTATGTGGATGAGATTGTGGCATCCGGATTCCCTGCATTTCGGGAACTGGAAGCCCGCACCCTTCGCTTCCAGTTGGACTCCTACTTGCGCAACGTCGTGGATAGGGACGTTCCTGAATTGGGGCTTCGAGTACGAAAGCCGGAGGTTTTGCTTTCGTGGCTTCGAGCCTACGCAGCAGCAACATCCACTACCGCGAGTTACTCCCAGATTCTGGATGCAGCGACACCAGGCCAAGACGACAAGCCTGCCCGGCCTACCATCATCGCCTACCGGGATGTCCTTACCGATCTATGGTTACTCGATCCGGTCCCGGCATGGATTCCCTCGCGCAACATACTCACGCGACTCGGACAAACCCCCAAACATCATCTTGCGGATCCAGCTCTCGCGGCTCGACTACTGGGACTAGGTACCGACGCACTGATTGCCGGTGATGGCGACGTTGTCGGCCCCCAGGCCGGCAACATGGTGGGACACCTCTTCGAATCACTTGCAACACTGTGTGTGCGAGTTCTCGCTGAAGCGGCGGAAGCGCGTGTGTCGCACATGCGCACGCGCGGTGGAGAGCACGAAATCGATCTCATAGTTGTTCGCGACGATGGTCGTGTTCTGGCTATCGAAGTCAAGTTGTCATCGACTGTCCATGACCGCGATACCAAACAACTGCACTGGTTACACAAGCAGATCGGCGACAACCTTCTTGATGCGATCATCATCAACACCGGCCCCGCTGCTTATCGGAGAGCCGACGGAATCGGTGTGGTTCCTTTGGGTTTGCTGGGGGTGTGATCCACTGCTACGCGCGACCTCACTTGTTCCCCGCGTCAGCGTGCGATGTGGCTTTAGCGCTTGGCTGCGGACGCAATGTGCTCGCGGAGTTCTTCACGCGAGGCAGTGAAGTTTTCAATGACCTCGTGCGGCCGGTGCTCACGCAAATCGTCCATCGAATAGATACCCGTTGCCACCGCGATCACGGGAATTCCTGAGGCATGACCAGCCAGGATGTCCAGCGGCGTATCGCCGACGATCACCGGGCGCACACCATCTTGAAGCGACAGACGCTGCGCGGCGTCGGCGACCAACTCCATCCGCGTGGAATGGATATGACCGTAGAAGCCCGAATCGAAATCAACGTGCTCGGCCAGACCTGCGGCCTCGAGTTTCAATCGTGCCCGACGTGGGCTGTTGCCGGTGAGAACCGAATGATCTGCGCCTGCGCTGGCAAGTTGCGTCAACGTCTCGTGAGTTCCGGCAATCGCAGTGGATGGACGCGGTGAGCATGTCCTGCGCAGTGACGTCGTCAATCACCGCGAACGCCTGCTCAATCTCGGCGTCGCTGGGAATGTGGTCAGCGAAGAGCTCGATCAGTATCTGTCGATCGGTCTTACCGATCCCGGCTGGAAGCCGCTCCACTTCGCGTCCGAGAACCGTCGACACCGCGTGCGCGTGACGATCGCGCGGAGAAGGAGCGTGCGTGACAAGGGTTCCATCGATGTCCCACAGGACGAGAACGCCGGAAAGATCGGTCACGAAAGAACGGTAGTCACTCGCAGAATCCGCCGTCACAACACGGCTGGATGTAGTAGCACGTGGGGCAGAAGTCCTTACCGCCGCGCCGTTCGAGGTCGGACTTCTCGCAGGCCGGGCATGGGCCGGGATGTCCCATCATGGGGGAATTATTGCGGGGCGTGAGCGGAGGCACGAAGCACCGACGCGCGAATCAGATTGAAGAAAGTGAACGACTCGCTCGTGCGTGCAATTGCTTGCGGTAGTCGGCAAGGCCGTCGGTCGCGTTAATTCCCACCACACCTGTGAGCCCCGTGCTGTCCCAGTAAGCGGCGATCAAGCGGGTGATCTGGCCGGTGGCGTCGTCGTAGTGCCGGGAGATGATCTGGACGTCGTTATCTGCACCGGGCGCGCCCCAGCCTTCGATGTGCGCACCGAATTGCGTGGAAGTCCAGGTGGCGACTGGCTCGTCGGAGTTTGCGGGGGAGAGTTCGGCAAGCAGGCCACCAAGTGCGCTCTCAGTGTTGGTGTACTCGTCGAGGACTACCAGCGGGATGGAGCCGGATGCCTGAACGACCATGTCCGCATCAATGTGGGTGGCGTCGTCCAATACCACGCCGGTCACCATGCCGTGCTCGTCGCCGGTGAACTCCGCCATGATGCGGTCGCGCACGATGTGAACGCCATGGAACTCGTGCAACTGCGAGTGGATCGCCCCGACAACATCGCCGAGCGCCTTGGTCATGAGTTCGCTGTCCTTGGTGACGACCGTGACGTGCGCTCCGGCTTCGCGGGCACGCGCGGCGAGGTCACTACCGAGCACGGTGCCACCGATGATGAGCACGCGTGTGTTCGCCAGTGATGTCCGCGGCGACGATGTCAACATCGTGCGGTTGGTAGACCGCGCGCATCCCGCCACGCGGGCCGGGGATCTCGATCTCCCACGGCTGCTTCGTGCTCGCGATGATGCCGCGGGTGGACAAACTGCGGCCATCGGATAGGTGGATCGTGCCGTCCTTGACGTTGACCTTCGTCGGAAAGACCAGCGGCTCCCAGGTGACAGCTGCGATCTCGTTATCTTCGCCCGCACCTGCGTCGATGACAACGGGCTCGGCGCCGATGATCGTGACCGGTGTGGTGATGCCGGAGCGCCTGAGTTCGTGCACCGCATGCAGGCCAGCGGCGTCGCCACCGATAACCACGATCGGAATCTCGGGTTCGAGGATGGGTGCGAGGCGCCGGCGACGCGGCAGCAGTGGCTTGCCGGCGCGCGAACGTTCGGCCATAGCGATGCCCGCGAGAACTCCAAAGCCACCAAGGATTTGGAACGGACCGAGGTGCTCACCGAGCGCGATCCAGGCCATCGCACCAGCGATGATGGGTTCAACCATCCCGATCATGGATGCTTGCGATGCATCGACGTACTTCAGCGCAACGGGAACGATCGGAGCGGTTGCGATGGTGCCGACGATCACCACCCAGGCAACGAGCGCAAGCATCGGCAGCGTGGGTCCGTCAATACCGAACGGTTGCGCGGAGACGAACAAATCACCGAACGGGAACAGCCACCACGGCTTGATGATGGCCCAGAACCCGGCAGCGAAAATGAACGCCCACATCGCTAGCGAGAGCGGATCGCGGCGATCTTCGCGGCGCATCAGCGAATCACCCTTGATGTAGTAAACGCTCATCACAGCCGCGGCTCCGAGAGCGAATGCCACGCCGGTGATGCTGAGTGTGAAGCCGTCCCAGATCTGACCCACGAGTGCGAGTGATGCGATCGAGATGGCAAGGCCGAACCACACCATGTTCTTCACCACTTCGCGGTGCCGAACGCGGAACCACACGGCGATCATCAGTGGCGCGGTGAACTGCAACAACATCGCGATGCCGACGGGAAGTTCGCGCACCGACATGTAGAGCAAGAACTGGGTGAGCGCAATACCAACAACACCCATCAGGGCAAGCGGCAACACTTCGTGGCGTCGTAGTCGTAATGCTGCGGGTTTAACAATCGCGACGATGCCGAACAAAACAAGCGCCGCGATAGTTGCGCGCAATTGCGCGAGTGCGGTGACGTCGAATCCGGTGTCGAGGATGCCCTTAGCTAGGACGGTGCTGGACGACCACAACAACGCCCCAAGGGCGAGGATGGCGTAGCCGACTGCAGCAGGGCGGGGGCGAGCAGCAGGCACCAAAAGGCCCACGCTCATTCTTTCGAATGAGCCCGGTGAGTAGTGACCTCTGCTGCGAACATGGGCGCAACGGTACGGGTATCCCAGAAATTACGCGAATCCATGTCATGAATGTCGCAGAAAGATCACATGAACGACGGATAACTGGTCTTATAAGGGCAAAAGGGATGAAATTCGGGTATCCGAATTGTCACACGTGCTCTCGGGAAGTTTCTCGGCCGGGAAGCGCCGGTTCAGCCAATCGGCCACTACGTAGAGCAGGCCACCCACGGCGTAGGGGACGGTCATGATTGCGACCGCGGCGAGCACCCCTCGAGCAACGTCCTGCGGACTGGCCGCCACCCCGGCGATCGGCAGCAGGGCCACAAGAACGAGCGCTACGCCCGCCTGCCGCGTGAATACCCAGTCGCGGCATCCCCAAAACACCATCGGCACCGCGGCAATGATCGCGGCGACGGGGACCAGCGGCCCGCGCTCATCCATCACGTCCATCACGAAGCGCGGAGCGATCGCCCACCACAGTGAGATCGCAGCGATGATGCCGACCGTGACCCACAGGTAGTAACGCGCGGTATGCGGGGAGAGCAGCGCCCACAGGCTCACGCCCAGGACCGACCCGATCACCCCGCTAGATCCAACGATCGCTTCCACGCCTCCGGGATCGGCCCAGTACTCACCGACGATGAACAGCACTTCGAGTAAGGCGAAACCCAGCATGCTGAAGAAGGCGACGTTGCGTACGACGATCGCGGCCATGGATCCATGGTGCGCTCGCTTTCAACACGGCGGTATGGGTCGAACGTCCTTTACCCGATCATGACCGAGTCTTCGGCGTTGGCTACTCGCCAGGACCACGCGTGACGTACAACTCATCGCGGTACTCGTTGATCAACTGTTCGGTCACCGGCTGCAGCGTGAATGGAAGGCGCTCTCCATCGGCGGTGCGAACCCAGGCCTTCGGTGGAACGGATGCCGATGCCTCGGTGTAGTCAACGACGATCTTCGCGCCGGCAGGCACCCGGACGTTTAGGCCAACGTATTCCTGTCCGCCGCTGCTGTCGAGTCCACCGATCTGGACATTCCAGCGCAACGCCCTCTTAGCATTAGAGCGGTACTCGATGCGCTCGGATTCCGTGTTCCACTGCTGCTCGACCTTGACTTCTGCCGGCAGATTCAGTGGATGGCCGTTGACGTCGAAGCTCACACCTGGCTGATCCGACAACTGCAGAATGCGCGGTGAGGAGGGTGCAGTGGACTGGAAGAACGTGCCTTCTGCTCGACCAACGCTGAACAAGCTCGTGCTGTTGCTACGCAACTCATCAAGCAGCAGATACTGCGTCTCACCATTGGAAATCGCGTACAACTCCAAGGACTGCTTTCTAGCGAGGTCGTCGGCAGTTACGGCGATAATGAAGTTCACCCCTGGAGAGACAGAGACGACGGGCTGGGTTATCCGCTCCTTGGTTGGAGGGTTCAGGGGAGAAAAGACTGTGTACAGACTCTCGTCCAGAGGCTGTCCTTCCTCATCTAATAACGCGAAAGAAATCGCATCCGCGTTGGCTGCTTCCAAGGAGGAGACCGTCACCAGCGTGCCCTGGTCTGGTCCGATACACACCGGACATGTTTGCAACCCTAGGGCTTCAGAGACCGGAACCAGCCCGATGCGACCGTTGGTACTGCCATCCCAGGTGATTCCGGGTGAACTCGGATTGAGCCCGGATGTGTACACGAAAGTGTCGTTGGTCGTATCGACTGTCACGGCACGCGCACGCAGGGGATAGTTGTTGTCGTAGACGGCGATGTCGTAGATTCCCGCGCCCCGGTCCAGGACCGCGAACGGCGTAATCGAGTGACCACCTTGATCGTTGAACATCGACAAGATGTACGGGGCGGTTCCTCCTGCTAGGTCGCGGATCAGTGTGTTCACCACTTCAGTGGGCGAAGTACTACCACGGTTGATCGCCTGGATATTGGCGTTGAACAGTTGGGTTCCGAAGAGTCGAGTGATCGATTGCACAGCTGGGTTGCCCATCGGGTTCGCTGAGTTGATCGCCAACCCGGAGGCTCCGACCTGATTTGCGGGGATCTGCCCGTTGTACAGCGCCTGTGAAGCAGCAGCGAATCCGAAGCAGTGCCCCCCGAGGGCAGCGGTTTCGATCATTTGAGTCAACAACTCTGCGCCAAAGATGAGTTGACAATCCCCGGTCTTCGGATCGATTGATTTGGGATCACGACACACACCGTCACCGAAAGTGCGGCGCAAACTCAATGCGTTCAAGGGAGCTGGCGGAGCGACGTCATTCTTTTCGTATGCGTCGAGACTGAGCCGCGAGGGAGTGCCGTACACGAGTTGGGAGCTAACGAAATCTTGCCCCGATCCCCAGTTAGGAATCGGGAAGCCATGCGGATAGGGACGGAAGCCACTATCGACAATAAGCGTGCCTTGCGGCGCACCCTCGTTCAGTGGACCGAATAAATAGTCGAAGAACTGGGGATCCGCGGTCCACCCTGCGGGCGGCTTACCTCCGCTGACAAGGTCAACGGGATCGTTGTTCGCGTGGGCAGGCACGAGTGTGGTGAACACAAGTGCGGTGATGGACGCGGTGACGGCAAGGAATCGTGGCGTTCGGCGGCGGCGCATGGCGGATCGTCCCGTTAGGCAGCGGTCCGTGTCAAGTAGGAGTGTGACTCGCCTAACCCCCCGATGCGGCGTCAATCGTTGGGCCAAAATGCGAAGAATCGGCCCGACGATTGACGCCGCATCGGGGAGGAGGAACTAGCGGACGCGCACAGCTTTCGACAGCGGTGATGGAACCGACGTTCCTTGCGGAGTTACTGCAACCACCCGGAATCGGTACCTGTCCGGTTCAAGGCGCACGCGGCACTGCAGCGGCGACGCGCTCGCATCGATCGTGCACAGCGTCTTGCCCTTGGGTGTGGTGACGCGGTACTCGCTCACGCCTGGGTAATCGACGGGGGCAACGCGGATACGCACCGGCTTCTTGCGGGTGGTGGCTTTCAGTACCTTCGCGCTGGGAGCTGAAGCGCGGAGCATGGTGGCGTCGGGTGAGAGAGTGGCATCGCCCTCGTTTTGGGCGTTGCGCGCACGCACGGATAGTCCAACAGCTCCAGTGTTGCCGGTGGGGAAGGTGCAGATCGTGTCTGCGGTGGTGCACAGCAGCGCGCCGTTCGCGTCGAGGACGTCGTAGCCCACGACCGTTTGCGCAGAATCAGCAGGAGGTGCCCACCACACCGTTGTCGATTCCTGCACGCGCGCGGCCTTCACCTCTGCTGGCCTGCTGGGAATAGTTGGCTGCCCGGCAACAGTGAGTGCTTGGTTGGCTAGTTGCCGGTAACTCATTCCGGTGAAACCGATCATGCCAGGACCCGGTAAGCCGTTGCACGAACCACCGGCGATGTTGCCCAGCAGTAGCGGTGTTCCGTTATCGATCACGAAACGCGGGCCACCGCTGTCACCCGCGCACGCATCGATCCCGGAATTTCGTGCAGACAAGATCGCCAGTCCGCTCGAACCACGAAAGCTATCAACCACGCGCAAGATCGGTAGTGCGGCTTCGCGTGGGATGTCGGTGGTGCGTTGAGTAGGTGAAGGAAAGCCGTAACCGATAGCAGATACGGGTGTTCCCGCATTCAGCCAGCGCGCAAGTTCGACCGTGGTCGCCAGGCGCCCGAAGGTCACGCTGCCGATGGGTGAGTCGAGGACAACGAAGGCGATGTCGTCCGCGGGAACTTCGGTGCCGTTCAGTCGAAAACCATCAACTACGAAGCTTTGAACAACGCGCACCGGTGTTGCGCCTTCCACGCCCGCGCTCGTTACGCGAAACGGGCTACCGGGATTGACCACAGCGAACGAAGCTGGATCGATGTATTCGCCGGTGCGTTCATCGATGACGCAATGCGCGGCGGTCATCAACACGGTTGGCTTCCACACGGCCGCGGTGCAGATGCCAAACGAACCTGGGCGGAGGGAAATGATCGCCGCCGCGAAGGGGGTGCCCGTGGCATCGCCGGCTGCCATGAGGCGCGGATCGCGCAGCGAGTTAGTGCGTGCAGGCGATGGGAGCGTCGTCGTCGTTGTTGACGTCGTTGTAGTCGAGGAGCCCGAGACATGCGTTGGCGCCGCGACCGAAGCCTGTGCGAGCGGTGTTAAGAACAGGACGCTCGCAAGGGCCGCGGTGACGGCGCCAACGATGTTGAATGCTGGTTGCGCGCGAAGGCGCGACCTCACTAGCGGCAGGTGCAGCGCTGGGGTTCGGGGACGTCGGCCATGACCTCGTCCACGTGCGCGCCGCAGCCACTCCACGTGACCTTTCCGCATTGGCGGCATGGAGCGGGACTGCACATAGGGCACTCCTTCACGTTGTGGGTCTGCTGGAGGCTGGGCCGGCAGATCCGGGGTGTTCTTGTCCGGACAAGGGTACCCCGGGGGGTATACGTCGTGCAAGCCGGCTCACCCCATTCTGTGTCCAGTCCTCCCCAACGCTTCCCCCGATGCGGTGTCAATCGTCGGGCCGATCTGGGCGATTTTCGCCCGACTACTGACCCCGCATCGGGGAGGACGCGTGTGTGGTTCGGTACTCCTCGTGCGGATCTGGCTGACCGAGGCGGCGATCGCTTTCGGCCTGTTCTTTGCTCTGACGTTCCTGTTCGTCTCTTGGTTCGTTTCTCGACAATATGCACGATACGGGCGCTTCGCTGGATGGCCGGCGCTGGTCTCCGCGGCCGTAGTCCTCTACGGCTCGGCGCTGATTGCGTTCACGATGTTTCCGCTGCCGAATTTTTCGGGTGGGTATTGCGAGCGGCGGGCCGGGCGCTCGGCGTGGCAGTTGGTGCCGCTGGCGTCGCTGGACGACGTCTCTGCGTATGCCGCGTCCAACGGCGTGATCGCCACGCTGTTCTCCGGTGTCTTCTTGCAAGTGCTGATGAACGTGATCTTCTTCGTGCCACTCGGCTTTTTCCTTGCGTATCGATCCCGGCGCTCACTGCCGTTCGCATTCGCGGTGTCACTCGGCATTTCGCTGCTGATCGAGTTCACGCAGGGCACAGGTTTGTGGGGATTGGTCGAGTGTCCGTACCGACTCGCCGACGTCGACGACGTCATCACTAACACAAGCGGCGGTGTGCTCGGGTGGTTCATCGGTCTTGCGCTGCGCCGCGTGCTGCCTGATCCCACACCGCATCGCGAACCTGACCCCGGACCGCCGGGGCCGGTGCGACAAGCAGTGGGCGTGCTGCTGGACGTGCAGATCTACCTCGTGGTGCAAATAGGTGTTTTCGCGCTGGCAAATCCTGCGCTGCAGGGGATCGTCGACCTCAACTCGCGCTACGTCTTCGAGGTTGCTCGTCACGCTCGTCACGTTGACGTTGTTTGTGTTCATTCCAAGGCTGCGCCGTGATCGGGCCAGCCCCGGTCTTGCATCCGTGCACTTAGCTGTTGTGCGCAAGGGCGATCATGCGCGGCCCGCAGTGTTGTGGTCGGTGATCGTTCGGTGGATGGTGCGCTGGCTGCCCGTTTCGTTTTTCGGACTCGCTGCGCTGCTGGTCATTTTGCCGATCGAAGCGATCGTGTCCTGGCGGGCTGGGCAGCATCGGTCGATCGCGTCGATGCTCTCGCGCACGCTACTTGTCACTCGCGAGTCGGTTGGCCGGGAGCATGTATCCGAAGATGGGCGTGTTAGTGGCAGCGCTGCTGGCGCGAATCGGAGTGATGCGGCGGCGGGCGACCTCTAGCCTGTACAACGTGCACAAGCCCTCGGATTGCGTTGCCGTGGCGTGCCGTGCGATGCACTCCGCCGGCGGACCGGTGCCGTTAGCTGAGTTAGCCGATCTCGCTGACTGCAGTACGCGCCAACTTCAGCGAGATTTCGACGACGTCCTGGGCGTATCGCCCCGCCAGTACGGCGCGAGCGTGCGCGCGATGAACGCCCGTCACACGCTGCGGTCCGCGGACTCGGTTGCCGATGCGATTTACGACGCCGGGTACGGCTCGGTTCGTGCGTTCTACGAGAAGGCGTCGGCGCGACTGGGCATGACGCCATCGGACTTCATCGCCGGAGCACCACAGCATCTATTGCTGTGGTCCACGTGCGACTCCGCCGTTGGCCCGCTGACATGCGTTGCCGGACCGCGAGGTATCTGCTTTCTGACTCATCCCGGTGCCGCGGGGTACTCGGGATCCGACGACGAAGCCCGGATCCGCGAGGAGTTCCCGCACGCGATTCTCGAACGCGATGACAAGGCGATGCGCGACGTCATGCGCGCACTGCGGCTGATCGCCGAGGGTAAGCAGGCACCGGACCTACCCGTGGACGTAACCGGCACCGCATTTCAAGCGCGTGTGTGGGCGGCGCTGCGCGAAATCCCGTACGGCGAAACCCGTACCTATTCCGACATCGCCGAAGAGATCGGCGAACCCGCAGCCATTCGCGCAGTGGGAAGTGCGTGCGGGGCGAACCGAGTGCCGCTGACGATTCCCTGCCATCGGGTGATCCGCACCGACGGAACCCTCGGCGGTTTCGGCTGGGGCTTAGAGGTCAAGGAGTCCCTCCTCGCGATCGAAGCCTCTCCCACGATGCGGTGTCAGAGGTCGGGCCCAAATTTGAAAAATTGGCCCGACGAGTGACACCGCATCGGGGAGAAGTGGGGGTCAAGCGGGGAGGGGTGCAACGCGGAACGGCCGGGCAGTGGTTGCCGTTCTATCTCGTCCTCGCGCTGATCTGGGGCTGCTCGTTTCTGTTCATCAACGTCGGTCTGGAATCCTTCACCCCGGCCGGGGTTGCGTTCACCCGCATCGCGTTCGGCGCCATCACGCTGATCATCATCAGCATCCTGACCCGCACGCCGATCCTGCCGCGCTGGTCGTGGAAGTACGTATTCGTCGCATCGATGCTGTGGGCGTCGATCCCGTGGATGCTGTTCGGGTTCGGTCAGCAGTATGTAACCAGTGCGCTGGCCGGCATCATCAATGGCGCAACACCACTCATGACACTGCTCGCGATTCTCATCGCGTTCCCCGAGGAGAAGCCAACGCGGCAACGCATCTTCGGTCTCACACTCGGATTCCTGGGCATTCTCGTGGTGGTCGGTGTTTGGAATCTCGTCACCGACGGTGAGCGCAGCAATCTGGTCGGCATCGGCGCACTCGTGGTGGCGATCGCGTGCTACGGCTTGGCTTTCCCGTTCGCGCGCCGCTATCTGTCCGGTACGGGGACGCGTCCAGCACCGAACCCGATCGCGCTGGCAACCGGATTGATGATCGGCGGATTGCTTGTGACCGGCCCGGTTGTTTTGGTGACGGGTGTTACCCGCGAGGGACTGCAGGACGTGAGTGCGTCGTCGTTGTGGTCATTGATCGCGTTGGGAGTTCTCGGCAGCGGAATCGCGTACGTACTTAACTTCGTGGTGGTGCAGCGCAGCGACGCGACCACTGCCAGCACCGTCACCTATCTGACGCCGCTTGTAGCGGTGATCGTCGGCGCGCTCGTGCTGAGCGAACGCATCACGTGGAATGAGCCGGTGGGTGCGCTTCTTGTGATCGCTGGCGCAGCGATCGCCCAAGGGCTCATTCAACGGCGAGATCAGCACGACAACTAGGAACCGCGTACTCGGATGGTCCACTGCAGCTGGCGGAAGCACCGGATCGTGACGTCAACGCAGTACGTCGATGTCTCGGCCTTCGTCGAGCATCGCGAGAACAGCCGAGGTGTCGTTTATGTCGATGCCGGGCTTGACCGGGCCGCCTTTCCAGCGCGGCAACTCCGGGAGTGCTTCAGCCTCCACTGAGTTCGATTCGGCGACGAAACGCCGGAGTGCCTCGGAGATCACTGACCCGACCGACCCGTGCGAGCGTGCGGCGAGGACCTTGGCTTCCTCGTACAGGTGATCGTCGATGGTGACCGTGGTACGCACGTGTGCACTTTAGCATCAGCACCGTGCATCAAGATGCACACTCTCGCGTGAGGCAAGCACGAAACCCCCCGATGCGGTGTCAGAGGTCGGGCCAAAATTTGAAAAATGGGCCCAACGATTGACACCGCATCGGGGAGAAGTGGGGGGAGGCAGCGCTACTTGTTGACGCGGTAGAGGTACTCCTCGTTGAGCGGTAGGTACTGCCCCTTCTTAGGCGCCGTCATCTTCACGATCACCGCGGTTGGTTCGTACACCTTCACGTTGATGTAGGTGCCTTCCTTACCAACGACGACGGAACACTTCGGATCGGGTTCACCGGAGATATTGCGCAGGAGCCGCAAACACTCGACCTCTACCTTTGCCACCTGGTTCGCGTTGGTAATGAAGGTTCCCGGACCGAACCGGTTTACACCTTGCTTCAGATTCTTGGGCGCGGTCCAGCGGGTGATGACGGTTTGCTCCTTGCCGACCGCGACGCTCACCTCGGTCAGTTGCTCATCGCCGTCGGGTGTGGTCACGGTGAATGTGATGTCGGTTGTGCCGATGAAGCCCGGCTTGGGTGTGAACTTGATTTCGTCGTCGACGATCTGCACGCGACCATCGCGGTTGGGCTCAACGCTGGTAATCGTTGAACCTTCCGGCGCACCACCATCGCTCACCGGGTCGATCACCACGGGCGTGCGCGGGGGTGCGGGAACCGAATCGGTGGCCGGTGCGCGCGGTGTAGTTGGAGTTGGTGACGAGGTCGGGGTGGCCGTTGGGCTTGCGCTCGCGTTCGGCGTTGCTACAGGAGTTGCCGTGGGAGTTGGCGACGGTGATTCGAAGATGGTTACGTCAGGTGACGGGGATGCCGAAGCGTCCGGTGAGGGCGATTCGCTTGCCTCCGGCGATTCCGAAGCTTCCGGCGACGGCGACGCGGACTCTGAAGGCTCCGGCGACGGCGAAACTGACGGTGATGCGGAAGGTTCGAGCACCGGCTCAACGGTGTTGCCCTCCTTCTTCTCCACCGGCAAGCACTCGGTGGTGGTGAAGTAGATGTCGTCGAGGAAGTTACCGATCGAGCGGCTTCCAGACGATGTGGCCCCGGATTCGAAACCGAAGCGGGTATTGGTCTGACCCTCGGGCACGGTGTACTCACCGGTACGGCGCACCCATCCGTCGGAGAGAGCGTCGGTGAACGTGTAGGTCGCGTTCGGCTCGCCACCGTCAGGACCGATATTTACGTTCATGGTGTCGCCGACATCCCCGGCACTCCGTGCACGGTGCAGCAAGGACCAGGTCAAGGTTTCACCGGGAAGAGTCTCGACCGATTGGTAGAGCTCCGATGACTGCGTAGCGTTCAACTCCGCGAACTGGTTGCCTTCTTCGGCAACAACACCGTTGAAGCCTGTTGACCAAATTTCGATCTTGCCGTCGGTTGCGGTGGTGTTCCAACCGGGGACGTCGCGCTGGTTCGGTTGCCGGGAAGAGTTTGCTGGAATGACCGGCAGCTCGAATCCACCGTTGACGAGGGCAGTATCGGTGACGGTGCAGATGTTGTCGTTGGCCTCGGGTTCGGCGACGTCGGCCTCGGTCAATATGTCGGCCGCAACCCACAGTTGGTATTGCGGGAAACCACTCGTACGAATCTGTGTGAGTGTGATGGATGCGATGTCGTCGTTAGTCGGACGCACCCACATGCTTGCGCCGGAAGTGTCGAGTGTGTTGCCCACGATGGTCTGCGTCTCCGCATCCCACACTGGTTCGTCGGTCTCACCACTTGCGTAGTTGAACGGGACGTACTTCCAACTTCGAACGTCGATGTCGTTTCCATCGAGGTCGAGTGCGGACAACGTGACGTTCTCAGCGTCGACATCGCCCACCGCAAAACTCCACGTCAATGGATTGGGAGCGGATTCGAAGTTGAGCGTGACGGTGCCCTGCGACTTGCCGGCGGTGATCGCACTCGTGAGGTAGGTCTGCCCGCGCGAGGTTCCATACTCCGCACCGAACGGGGTGGTGCCGGTGAGCGTTGCACTGCGGGCAACGGACAGCGAACCGTCAACCGCTACTGCTTCGATCTGCGGGAAGACGGTGCCGGTGAACGCACCGGTTGCCTCGGTCTTGCTGTCCGCAACGGTCCACGCGGCGTAGACGCCGGTCCCGTCCGCGGCCGTGGATAGCGGAATGAAGGTGAAGGTCGCTGCGACGCTCGTGGCGAGCGCAGCTGCCCCGGCGATCAGGGAACGGCGAGAGTCGCGTGGAGTCAACGGCACGGACTGAATGTAAGCCACCGGCCCGACTTATCCAACGTGTGCGATACAACGTTCGGATATCCCTGTGTCAGCTACTCCCGCACAGTGAGGCTGATTTCCAGATCGAGCGTGTTGGCGATTCGGGTGAGGGTGAGCAAAGTTGGGTTCGCCAGACCCCGCTCGATTCGACTCAGGTCCGCTTGCGTGACTTCAGCTCGCGCCGCGAGCTCGCGCTGGCTGACGCGCAGTTCTTTGCGCCGGTCGGCGAACCGTCGACCGATCTCAAAGGTCTCAAGGCGCACCTGGCGGAAGTACTCGCGCGCCGCAGTCTCGAACTCAGCGACGTCGGGTGCCTGGGTGGCGCGAAATTCCGAAGCGAGTTCGTCGTGGCTACGCAATTTCATCTTTATCCTGTCCTCCGCGTTTGATGTGTCAAAACATATCATTGAGATCTCCATTCTTGGGAAATTGGGTCGCTGTTCCGGCCCTACGGGCTTCCCTCAGCAAGAACCGTGCTCGCCGGATCTGTCTGTCCTGCCATCGAGCGTGGGGACGCCGCTTCTTGTCGAAGCCGCCGAGGAGCACGATCACGTGACCTGCAGCGGTGGTGAAGAAGACCCTGATGAGAGTTGTGCGATCGGAAGTGTCCATCCCAGGGATATCACGTCCGACATTGCTAGCGATGGTGTGCAGGCTGCGACGAATTCGGAATTCGTACAGGCCACCGCCTAGCGCCTTGCCCCACTCCGTGGCACAGACATCGGTGCCTTCGCGAGCGAGGATTTCCTCAACAGCGAGTAGGACCACCGAGCGCTGGTAAGGGTCCAGGTTGCTTAAGAAGGTCGCGTAGGGCGATGAGCCGTCAGGCAACTCGAAGTAGGCAATCGTCCACGGTGCTCGGTCCACCAATGCCACCCATCACTACCCCACGTGGCGAACCTGCCATCGGGGTGTGACATGTCCCGTGTTCAGGTCCCGCGATGCGCCGGCGCGGAAGCCATCGGAGAATGGGCACGCCATGAAAACAGACGTACTCGTTGTGGGCGCCGGCCCCGCCGGCTCGGCCGCTGCCGCCTGGGCCGCCCGCGCCGGCCTCGAGGTCACCCTCGCCGACGCCGAGGTCTTCCCGCGCGACAAGCCCTGCGGCGATGGCCTCACCCCGCGTGCCATCGCCGAGCTCGACGCCCTGGGCGCCTCGCAGTGGATCACCACCCGCGCCCGCAACGCCGGCCTGCGCGCCGCCGGCTTCGGCAAGACGCTCTACCTGCCCTGGCCAGGCGGCTCGCTGCCCAACTACGGCTCTGCCGCGCCAAGGCTTGAACTCGACGACGCCATCCGCAAGGTGGCGCTCGAAGCAGGTGTGACCCCGCTCGAGGGTTTGCGCGCAACCGACGTGGAACGTGATGCGAGCGGTCGCGTTGTGGCTGTTGTTTTCACCGATGGGGAAAAACAGACAACGCGCATCGAATGCAACCGACTGATCGTTGCTGACGGCGTGCGCAGTCAACTCGGCCGCGTGCTTGGTCGCGAATGGCACCGCAGCACCGCGTACGGAGTTGCCGCCCGCGCATACATCGAATCCGGTCGCAGTGATGATCCGTGGATTTCCAGCCACCTCGAACTGCGCGGCACCGAAAACGAATTGCTCAGCGGTTACGGCTGGATCTTCCCGCTCGGTGATGGCGAAGTGAACATCGGCGTGGGAACCCTCGCCACCGACAAGCGCCCAGCCGATGTGAACTTGCGCCAACTCATCAAGCACTACGCCGATCAACAACGCGAGGACTGGGAACTCGAAGGTGAGTTGCGCGCGACGTGGTCGGCGATGCTGCCAATGGGTGGCGCGGTGAGTGGTGTTGCCGGACCGAACTGGATGCTCGTCGGCGATGCCGCCGGATGCGTGAACCCACTGAACGGTGAGGGCATCGACTACGGCCTGGAAACCGGACGACTCGCAGCCGAACTACTCACCTCAAGTACCAACAACTACGCCACCGTGTGGCCGGCCATCTTGCGCGAGCACTACGGCCTGGCGTTCTCGATCGCGCGTCGTCTCGCTGGCCTGCTGACCGTTCCCGGCTTCCTCACCACCTTCGGACCGGTGGGCATGCGCTCGCAGTTCCTGATGACGATCGCGCTGCGCGTGATGGGCAACCTCATCACCGAAGAGGACACCGACGCCATTGCGCGCGTATGGCGCACCGCTGGCCGCGCATCGATCAAGATCGACGATCGCCCGCCGTTCAGTTAGACGTCCAACTTCGACCACGCGTCCACGACTCGAGTTCGAGCTTCCTTGGCGGTAATCGCCAGACGCGTTTGATGAGCGAGATCGCGTTCCCAAGCTGCTTCATCTGGCGCAGGAGGAATTGTCGAATCTGATGGGAGGCTGCGCAATGGGCCTAACTGGGTGAACAGACGCGCAGCTTCCGGGGTGAAGGCATCCAATTCGACGAGGGTGGCCAGATCCCACAAATCCCGGGATGCCCGGCGATCCATGAATGTGCTCGTCTTCCATGCCACGAACGCATCCAGAGTGGGTATTGACAGGGAGGCGGGGCTGCAGTCGGAGTAACGGTCTTGGAGAGTCATGACGTGAAAGTGCCAGGCGGGGTAGTGGTTGCTGGGGAGAAGTTGCAGTTGGACCTGTGGCCCGCTGGGCACCTTCATCACGACAGGCATCACACCGGGCACGTCGGTCAGCAGCGGGCTGAAGGACGGGCGGCCGAATTCGCGCGCAAGTCCGCGAGTGAGAACTTGCAACACCTGTCCGGCGATTTCTGGCCGGGGACCGACTGCGATCAGGTCAACGTCCTCACTCAATCGGCCGTGCGGCAAGTAGGAGCGGGACAATGCGGTGCCGCCGTAGAACTTCAGTTTCTCCTGCATCCCATTGGACAGTTGAGCGAGGATGTGGGTTATCAGGTGGTCGCGTTCCACCTGACTGTCGTCGGCTGCGAATTCCGCCTTGACGCGCTCTCGATCAGAATCAATCAACATGAACCATGAGCTTTCGTGCTCGGGCCAAAGCGGTACGACCTCGCACGCGGTCGGCGAGTTCGGTGAGCTCGCCAACGTTGACGACAGACATGAGGTTGCGCACCGCGTCTGATCGCATTTCGGAATCGCCGTTGAAATCCTGTGAACTCAAATCGAGAATCGTTTGGGCAACCGACGTCACTAGTCCAGGGCCAAGTTCCGTTCCGAGGTAGTCGAGATCTAAACGCTGCGGGTTTCGCCGCCGGAACTCGACTCGACCAGCTCGGGCTACCAACGAGATAGGTCGGTGTTGGGAGGGACCGCATGCGTATCCGACCGACAGCGCCCGCGGCAGTGCTCCGTGGACACGGGCGGCCGACAGTCCCACAGTGCGCCGTTGCCCACGCCGTAGACCGCCGTTGCGATTCCCGCCGCCATGTCTTCGAGGGACGGAAGCCAGTCGCGATCGCGCTTGTCGACCGGCACCGCCGCGTAGAAGCCATGGGCCAACTTGATGGTTGCACCGCCCCGAGTGAGCCGAGCGAGTTCGGCTGCGGGCTGGGCGTACACACCCCGCGCGCTGCGCCCGGTGACCATCAACGTAGGAGCCACGCGTGCCTCGGCGGGTACTCCGGTTGTTGAAGCCCTACTCGTCACCCACAAATAGTATGCAAAAACTTGGCTTAGAGCCAAGAAAGAGAGTAATTATAGGGAGATCAAGTATCCGATGTGTATCACCGGTGATACGCTGCCTCGATGGAGGAGGTATCGGTCCGCGAACTGCGCAATTACGGTGGCCAGATCCTGGATCGAGTAGAAGGCGGTGAATCGATGACGATCACCCGTGACGGCACGCCGGTGGCGTTGCTGTCCCCGCTCCCCACCCCGCGCCTCAGTGCCGCGGCGCTCCTCGAGCGGTGGAAGAACGTCCCGGTCATCAACGGTGATCAACTGCGCGAGGACATCGCCGAGGTCATGGATCTCGATCTATGACCCCTCCACCGGCAGTACCGAAGGTCGGCCTGTTGGACACCAGCGTGGTGATCGACCTACCGACCTTGTCCACCGACGAGCTTCCCGCATTCCCGACTATCAGTTCTGTGACGCTTGCCGAACTCAGCGTAGGTCCGCAACTCGCGAAGGATGCGCAGACGAGACAAGCGCGTCAACTCACCCTCCAGCAGACGGAAAGCTCCTTCGATCCTCTGCCGTTCGATGATGCCTGTGCTCGTAGGTTCGCCATCGTTGCCACGGCGCTGCGCGAGAACGGGAAGAAGTCGCGCGCCCGAGCCTTCGATGCACTCATCGCGGCGACCGCACTCGCGCATGACCTTCCGCTCTACACGCGCAATCCCCGTGACTTCGAAGGCATCACAGAGTTGGACGTACGCGCAGTCTGACTGCGCCGAAGCACTACCTGCCTAACTGAAAGTCGCGCGCCAACGATCACCGAGTGAATCGGTCAGGCGATCGGCGGTGCGAATCTGCTTCCTCGTCAGGTCCGTTGCGCCGCTTCCTTCTTCTTCCACCTGGATGATCTGCAGGTACTTGCCGAAGTGACGCACGGTTGTGTAGTCGTGCTCGGCGAAGCCGTCGACTCCGGGGATCGTCGTAAGCGATCGCACCCATAGGAACGGATCACCATCGGCGGCCCTCTTGGTGCCGTTCGTCAATTGCGTGGTCAGACCACCGGGCTCATCGCCGTCAACACCATCTTCGTCACCGGAAGGCTGTTGTTGGCCTTCGCAGCGTTTGATCTTCTTCACGATGTCGTCGTAGGCCTTCTTGGCGCGCTTTGCACTTGCATAGACATGGACGTCCTGGGTGGTGTTGCCCACTGCCTGCCCCTTCTTGGACACGTACTCGACGGACACGATGCTGTCCCCGCCCTTACCTTCCACCTCGTCCGAACCGGAGAGATCACACAACCACGGGTCATCAACGGAGCCGGCGCCGGAATTTGACACGGCGAACACGTTCATCATCTTCGATCCGCCTACAAGGGACTTACCCTCGGCATTCGTCATCATGATCGAGTAAGCCGTCGCCACGTCCTGCCCGGACAGATTGGCCGCGCTCGCCGGAGCAATCGAACCAAGGACCAACGCCCCGCAAGCTGCTGAGATTCCAATACCGATGCGCACGCGCCATCTCCTTGTCCAAACCCGCAGTTGGGTTGTGCGAAGTATGGGGCGTGCCTGGGGTTCGGGCAAGCAGGTGTCCGACGGATACCAACACCCGACCACAAGATCCGGTCATCTGATCCCTGGGATGAGAAACCAGACCCCGGAGTTGCTCGCGACCTAACGCGAGGTGGCGTAGGTGATCCGTACCGTGGTCAACGGCTTGCCTTTGGAAGACATCATCAATGGTGGTGTCCTCTCTGCGCTGCGTAGTTGGTCTTCGGTGCGGATCGTCACCGAGTACGTCCCCTGCACACCTCTCTCGGATAGGTAGTCACGCAACTCCCGGCCCCGACGAGCCGCAAGCCGCAGATCAGACTCCAGGTCATCCAGACTCACCGACACCGCGGTGATCTCCACCCGCACGTCCTGACGCACCTTCGGCAACTCAGAAATCATGGTGCGGAGCTTGCGCTGCCCGTTCACCGACATCTGCGCCGCCCGGCCCTTGAAGAACGCCGCCTTCGTGACACTGCCGGTCCGCACAGACGGCTCAACAGTGAGCGCCATATTGACCGAACGCATCGAGTTCCGCGGCGACAAACCATTGATCTGCAACACGTACTCACCCAATGGCACAGAATCCGGAACAATCACCCGAATATCGAACGTGCCATCCTCGGTCACCTCCACCTCCCTGGGGTTCGGGCAAGCAGGTGGTGATCAGCCGGCTACCTACACGTCATACAGGTGACGCTCATTCAAGTGGTGCTCGGCTGTGTCGGATGGTGGTGATGCACGGGTACAACCGTCTCACCAGTGCCATCACCATTGGTACTCCAGCCGGCGGCCGTGGAGCTTATGCTCCAGTCGTGGACCGTGAACCGATTCGGGTCGCGCTGTTAGAGGACGTACCGCTGTTTCGGCAGGTGATCGAGCAGGTCCTGACCAGCGATGCCGACATCGAGATGTGCGCCACGGCAGCCACGGCTCATCAAGCACTCACGATCTTTCCTGCGGCCACTCCTTCGGTTGCCATCCTCGACCTGTTCCTGCCGGACGGATTCGGCTTCGACGTCGGTGTACAGCTGCGACGTGCCCTTCCCGAACTGCGCATCATCATTCTCTCTGAGCACGTCAAGCCCAAGGTTCTCGCGGCGCTGCCGGCTTCAGAGTGTCCCTTCTGGTCGTATCTGCTCAAGACCGGAGTGTCTTCCCGTGAGGTGCTGGGCGAGGCCATCCGTGGATGCCTGAGGCGGCCGCTCGTCGATGAGCGCGTTCGCGAGATGCCAGCTACGGAGGCGGACCTGAGGATGGAGGCGCTCTCGGATCGGCAGCGCGAGATCCTCGCACTGGTTGCCTCCGGCATGTCAAATGGTGCGATAGCGCAGAAGCTGTTCATGTCATCGAAATCGGTGGAGTATCACCTGACGCAGATCTACGCCCATCTGCAGGTCAGCACGGATACGTCCGCGAATGCGCGCGTCCAGGCGGCGATCCTGTTCGCCGACACCTGCCGCGACGACTGACTCCCGAACCCGCTGTTGACCATCCAGGGCTTCATGGCCACGCCGTTCGCTGAGTAGCACAACGTGCCGTCGCACGTCGACGATCTGATCGCCGTCTCTTCCGGAGACGGTGGCAATGGTCTCGTGGTGCTCGACTTCGCGGATGATCGCGTTCGCACTCTGGCGCAGTTCGCATAGGCCGACAGTCTCCATAGGCCCAGAGTCGATTGCCCAGCACATGAGCTGCCAAGTCCTGCCCCCTCCTCCATCCGTGGTTGACGGGTGTCCCCAAACGATCGGCGGGGTGATCGGGGAGTTCACCGCGTGTTGGTGTGAAGTTCGTTGAGGTTGAGGGCGATCCCTAAAACAGTCTGTTGCGCTGCGCCATCGAATCCAGTTAGATTGATTTTGAGACTGCACGGTTGCAGATCCACACAAAAGGAGAATCATCATGGTGAACCCCCCCGTTATCTCGGCTCCGGTCCATCGCGGCACCGCAGCTCAGGCCGGCACCGCCGGCGCAATCCAGTCCCACGTCGGTTACGGCATTCCGTCCGAGGGTGCTGACCAGGCGGTGGTACCCTTCTACCCGTCCGAGGGTGCTGACCAGGCGGTGGTACCCTTCTACCCGTCCGAGGGTGCTGATCAGGCGTTTATCCCGTACCCGGTCCCGTCCGAGGGTGCTGATCAGGCGGTCGGTACACTTCGATCCCGTCCGAGGGTGCTGATCAGGCGTTTATCCCGTACCCGGTCCCGTCCGAGGGTGCTGACCAGGGCCTGGTGCCTTTCTACCCGTCCGAGGGTGCTGACCAGGGCCTGGTGCCTTTCTACCCGTCCGAGGGCGCTTCCCTCTAGTTCCACCTCGAACCACCTCGGTGGCTGGTGGGCGGCCTTGACCGCCCACCAGCCTGCCTTGGCATGTCTGGACCCAACCACACAGGGAGAACGAGATGGTGGAAGCGAAGGACGCTGGTCCGAAGATCGGCGGCTTTGTCGTTGCAGCCCTGGCCTTCGGTCAGGTGCTGGTGTCGTTGGACGCCTCCGTCGTCAACGTCGCCCTGCCCTCCATCCAGAACGACCTCGGGTCCACGAGCGGCCAGATGCAGATCATCGTCGTGGCCTACATGATCGCCCTCGCTGGCCTGATCCTGCCGATCTCGGCCTTCAGCGACCGCATCGGACGCAAGCCCATCTACCTCTTCGGAGCCCTGCTGTTCGTCGCGGGCTCGGCTCTCTGCGGCATCTCGTGGGACACCTGGATCCTCATCGCAGCTCGTGCGATCCAAGGTGTCGGTGCCGCCTGCCTCATGGGCTTGGCCCTGGCCATCCTGACCGACAGTGTGGATCGAAGCAGGGTGCCGGGCGTGGTCGCGATGTGGACCACGGTGACCATCGCCGCCGGAGCTGCCGGGCCGTTCGTGGGAGGGCTCTTGGTGACGGGCCTCGGCTGGCGCAGCGTCTTCTTCATCAACGTGCCGCTCGCCCTGTTCGTCTTCCTCGTAGCGGCTAGGGCCCTGCCTAACGACCGCAAGCACGCCGAGGGCAAGGCCGGGTTCGGGGCGGGCATCCTGCTCGCTGCCATGCTCGCCGCGATGACGCTGGGGCTCACAGCCGCCGAACGCGCACCGTGGCTGTCGGCTGAGGTGCTCGTGCCACTGGTGCTGGCGGTCATCCTCTTCGTCGTGTTCGTCGTCCAGCAACGGCGGTCGACGAGTCCGATGATCCAGTGGGGGATGCTGAAGAAGAGCCCCCTGCCCGTCACTCTCGGCCTCCTGGTGCTGCTCTCGCTGGCCCTGGCCGGAGCGCTCTACCAGATGTCGCTGTTCACCCAGAACGTCATGGGCTTCACTGCGGCCCTGGCCGGAACCGTGACGCTCTCGGCCTCCATCGCCATGGCCTTCATCACGCCGTTCGCCGGGAAGATCCAGGGAATGATGGGTGCCGCGGTCCCGGTACTGGTCGGCATGATCGTGGCGGCAGTGGGTCTGCAGGTGCTCGCGAAGCTGGCCCCCGACTCCAGCACGTGGCTCGTCGTGATCGGCCTGTTCGTCATGGGCGTCGGACTCGCCGTCTCGATGCCCATCGTCCAGTCGGTCGCAATGCAGCAGTCGACCCCGCAGACCGCCGGGGCGATCTCCGGTTCCCTCGGCCTCGCCTCCCAGGTCGCCGGGATCCTTGGCATCACCTTCATCGGCAGCCTCACCACCCGGGTCGCCCTCGATCAGTGGGCAGCAGGTGGCGGGGACTCCTCGCTGGACTCACTGGTGGGCGTCGGCGATGTCAAGGACATCACCGCGCAGGCGGGTGACGCCGCCGGTCAGCTCGCCGCGCTCTCCTACTCGTCGGGTGTCGACGTCGCCTTCACCGTTGCCGCAGTGCTTACCGTCATTGCCGGCATCATCGGTTTGATCGCTCTCCCAAAACGCCCCATCAAGCCAAGTATTGATGTGCCCGCGATGGGACCGGAGGCCTGAGCTCCATGACACAGCCCTCCCACGTCGACGTGACCGGTCTTGCCGGGCTGCGCGAGCAGACACTCGGCCACCCCTCGGTGGTCGTGGCGGTTGTGGACGGTCGCATCGACTCCAATCAGCCGAGCCTGGCAGGTGCAGCGATCCGGCTGGTCGACTCCGGCGCCCCTGGAGGGCCTCCCGAGGGGCGCACCGCAGACCACGGTACGTACGTCGCCAGCATTATGGCGGGCCAGCCGGGCTCCGATGTCGACGGCATCGCCCCACAGTGCACGTTTCTCTCAGTGCCCGCGTGGACTCCTGAGCGGCCACGCCCCTCACAAATCGATCTGGCCCGTGCGATCGAAGCGGCCGTCGACGAAGGCGCCGACATCATCAATCTCAGCGGTGGTCAGTTCGTCGACGCACCCCTCGCCCAGGATTACCTCGAGCGAGCCGTGCAGAAGTGCATCGACAACGACGTCCTCCTGATCGCGGCTGCCGGCAACGACGGCTGCCCGTGCCTGCACGTGCCGGCATCCCTCGACGGAGTCATCGCCGTCGGCTCGTTAGGAGACGCTGCCGCATCGACATTCTCTAACCATCACGAGGTATACCAGCGCAACGGGATTACCGCCCCCGGCGAGCACATCACCGGCGCAACGCTGACCGGTGGCACCCAGGAGCAGAGCGGCACCAGTGTCGCGGCCCCCGTAGTGAGCGCTGTTGCGGCGCTCCTCCTCAGTCTCGAGCGTGCAGCAGGACGCTCGACCAGCCCGCGCACGATCGGGCAGGCACTCCTCGATGGTGCGGACCGATGCGTCATCGACGACGACCACTGCCAACGACTGCTCGGCAGAACCCTCACCATCGAAGGAGCAAGGAACGCCATGGAACAACTCACTACTGCCCCCGGTGCCGAGCAGTCCTGCGGCTGCGGCGGCCACGCTGCGCCACAGATGCCCGTCGCCCCTGTCGTGCAGGCCACTCCTGATCCGGCCGTCGCCGGCATCGACCCTGCCTCGCTCGTCGCCGCCGTTCAGGCGGTCATGGCCCAGATGGGCATGACCGCGCCCGAGACATCAACCCCCGCCACCCCTGCGCCGGCCATGGTGCAGTCGACCATTGAGGAGACCCCCGTGACCGATACCGGAGCAGAGCAGTCGGGCATGCCCGTCGTCAACGAAGCCAATATCGTGTACGCCCTCGGCGCACTCGGCTTCGACTTCGGAACCGAGGCCCGTCGCGACTCGTTCAAGCAGCTCATGGCCCCCGCCGTGTTCAACGGGGTCCCCGTGCCGCCGAACCCGTACGACGCCCGTCAGCTCGTCGAGCACCTGCGCCAGATGCCATCGGAGGCGAACGCCCTGGTCTGGACGCTCAACCTCGAGCTCACGCCCATCTACGCCGTCGAGGCCGTCGGCCCGTACTCGGCCGAGATCAATGCGATCCTCGTCAACTTCCTCGCAGGCGCGAACGTCGGCAACCTCTCACCGGAGCACATCGAGCGCATCAGCGTGCCCGGCAAGCTCAGCAGCCGCAGCGTGCGTCTGTACTCCGGTCAGGTAGTGCCGGTCATCGAGATCGACAGCCCCCGCGGCCTGTACGCCTGGCAGTCCAACCGCCTCATCGAGAACTCCCTCAACGAACTCGACGTCAAGAGTGCTGCCGACCGTGAGGTGACCGCAGCGACATTGCGCACCTTCCTCGATCGCGTGTACTACGAGCTGCGCAACCTCGGTCGCCTCTCGTCGGACCGTGCCCTCAATTTCGCTGCCACCAACGCCTTCCAGGCGACCCGCGTGTTCGCCGAGGCAGTGACGACCGGCCTGCGCCTCGACCACGTCGATGTCGAGCAGAGCCCGTATGCGCGTCCCGAGTCCGACGCGTGGGACGTCAAGCTCAAGTTCTTCGACCCGGAGAACCTGCGCCGGGCTCGTCAGGTGTTCCGCTTCACCATCGACGTCAGCGACGTCATGCCCGTCACGATGGGTGAGGTCCGCAGCTGGTCGGTGTCGTCGTGACCGACCGGACGCCGCCGCAGGTGGCTCCTGTCCGTCGACCCGAGCTCGTGCAGCCGCACACCATCCTCGACCTCAAGCACGGGACAGAAGCGGAGCTGATGCTGCGCCTGATGTCGGTTGTGCACGGCTGCAACCTCAATGATCCGCCGCGACTGGACGGTGCCGTGATCGAGCGTCGAGGGAGTGCGTGATGGCCGCACGCAAGCCGACCAGGGCGAAGGCCGCACCTGGCAAGCCCGCGGTCGTCGAGGCTGGAACCGGTAGCAGGGCTGATGACGGCTACGAGGGCGTTGACTGGAAGCTGTACGACCGCGTGCGCCCCAACCACCGCCACTCCGGCGCGACCGGCGCCGGCCTCGTGGAGTACACCCTCTGGATCGAGGTAATCGAGAACCGGCCGGAGAGCGACAAGCACGACATCGGCCTACCGGGGCAGCCGGTTCGCTGATCCATGGCTGACCTGCAGGACATTCCCGGATCGCCGAGCTGCAAGAACTCACGCTCGGCGATCCCGGGGTCCAGATCGCTCTCATCGACGGCCTGCCCGACCTCGATCACGAGGTCTTCCGGGGCCGTCACATCACCCTGCTCGATCCGAGTGGGCTTCGGCCGTATGAGCACGAGGAGTCCATGCGTGAGCATGCGACGTTCGTCGGCAGTGTGCTCGTCGGCGACCCCGATGGGCCGCGCCCGGGGATCGCACCGCAGTGCTCGCTGACGTTCATCGTCGCGATGCACGAGTACGAGGACTTCGACACCCGGCTCGCCTACGTCCGCGCCCTGGAAGCCGCATACGAGACGGGTGCACCCATCGTGCACTCGGCCATCGCACTCCCGTCGCAGTCCGGGCGCGTGGATCCCATGGTCGCCAAGGCCGCTCAGCGCCTTCGAGACGCCGGTGTGCTGCTGATCAGCCCGTCAGGAAACGACCACGGCACGTCCTGGACCTTCCCAGCGATCGCCGAGTACTGCCTCGCCGTCGGCAATGTCGACGATCTCGGCAACCCGGTCGACTCGACGAACAGCGGCGACCTGTTCGAGGGGCACGGCGTCATGGCCAACGGCACTCGGATCCTCGGGGCGCTGCCGGGAGGAGGCACCGGGCGACAGCGCGGGACGAGTCTTGCTGCACCGCACGTCACCGGCGTGGCGGCGCTGCTCATGTCGGTGCTGCGCGAGCGCGGCATGGGGGTGGACCCGATGACTGTCGGCCGCGCCATCATCGCCAGCGCCACGCCGTGCACCAAGAACCCCGAGCGCTGCATCGGCGGCGTTATGAACCCGGTGGGTGCTCTGGAGATGCTCCTCGAAGGCACCACCCCGGAGCCGTTGGAGCCCAAGAGCCTGCGCGTCTGGCCCCTCGTCGAGGATGGGCCGGGCCTGCCGCCGAACAGCCCGGTGCGGTTCGAGGCGCCCGACTATCCCGACGAGGGCAGCGCCATGGTGGGAGGCCCTCCGCGGCCTGAGCCCGACACCAGCTCGATTGTCGAGCAGTCCACCGCGCCGGCAGGGAATCAGTCGGCTGCGTCGCTCCTGCCGCGTACTCCCAAGATGGCGTTCGCGCTCGGCCGCATCGGATTCGACATCGTCGATGACACCCGTCGTTCGCTCCTCACCGAGGCGATTCAGGATGCGGACATCTCCGGTGTTCCGGAGGATCCGGCAGTGCTCGCAGCCCTGATGGATCGCCGCCCCTCGATTGCACAGGAGGTGACCTGGTTGGTGCTGCGCGAGGGATCCCCGCTCTATGCCGTTGCCGCCACCGGCCCTTCTGCTAATGAGGTACTCGCGTCCTTCGCCGCAGGGGTCGGGGAGCAGGTCAGCGGCGCCATCGCGGAGATGTCGTTCCCCGGAGTCGTCACCGGTGAGATGGTCACCTTGTCGAGCGATGAGTTGGTGCCGGTCCTGCGGATGACGGGCATTCGAGGCCTGTACGGCTGGCGCCGGAGTGATCAACTCGCCCGTCTGCCGCTGCCGCCTGCAGGCCGCGAGCAGTTGGAACGCATGCTGGCCCTCATCGACGACGGGGAGCCGAATGACGGCACCCACAGTCACGTGCGGGCAATCAACTACCTCGTGACCAACCCGGCGCAGTTGGCTTGGTCGGCCGGGGTCGCAAGTAGTGAGGGCTTCAGTTTCGACACCCTTTCGGTGCAGCGGAGCACACTCAACCGGCCCTACTCCGACTGCTGGGACATCGATCTGATCTTCAAGGATCCGGATCGTCCTTCTCGCGCGCGGCTGCTCCACAGACACTCGGTCGACGTCGGGGATGCACTACCGGTCTCGATCGGCAGCCCGCGCACCTGGCGGCTCAGCTAGATCAGCCTGGATTCGGTCTGCGTCCAGTGCCCCTCATCCGTCCGCATCAGGGGCAGTTGCGCGCGAACGCTGAATGTGGAGTCAACGGAGCTGTACGCAACCTGACCACCGAGGGCTCGTGCCCGCGATCGCATGCGTGCCAGCCCAGAGCCCTCGTCGATAGTGACCGGTGCATCGACAGCGTGGCTGATCTGCATCAGCAGGTTCGGCGTTCCGTGATCGAGATCGCTGGAGATCGAGACCGAGATGGCGTGGGACTCGGAGTGCTCCATCGCGTTCGAAACTGCCTCCTCGACGATGCGGTACGACCCCATGCGCAGGCTGCGGTGCAGTCCTCCGATGAGGGGGTCGTCCATCGCCGCGGCTACCGGGTCCATCGTGATCGTCACGGTGGTTACTGGTGAGACCCTCTGGGCAAGCTCCGCGAGGGCCACGTTGAGGCCTGCCTCGATACCGGATGGGTAGAGATCTCGTGCGATTGACTCGACACCTTCGCGATAGACCCGCTCGAGGCATTGGTCCATGGAGATCGCCGTGATGGCGGCCCGCGGGTCGCTCGTGGTCTCGCTGAGAGTCCTCAGTTCATGCCTCATGGCGACGAACTCGGCCTGAAGGGAGCCGTGCAGATGGTCGAATACCGCGCCCCTCACCCGCTCCTCCTCCTGAGCGAGGCTGAGTTGAGCTCGGTTCAGCTGCAACAAAAGGTCTGATAAGGCCCTCTTACGGGTCGCGACGAAGAAGACGGCGGCGACTAGTGCGGCGAGGAAGATACCTGCGAAACCGACCTGCGTCATGATGAATGCGGTATCAACAGGGGGAAGTGGTCCGCGCTCCGTCAGTTGCATGATCGCTGACCGGACCCTGTCGCAGAGACCGTGGTGGCCGCCGACCAGGTGGCACCGAAGGCGCTATTAGAACTTGCTTGGACAAGCCAATTGCTGCCGCCGAAGGATATGGCCACCTTTGCCTCCGATGTGCTTTGACCTGCGGCGGATAGCGCGACTGCGTTACCCCAGGAGTTCCCACTGCCGCCGCCCACGCTGGCGTGCGTAAGACTGCGGCTGCCCTTTGAACTCGTCCGCGCGGCCAGTCCGTAAGCGCCTTCCGAGGACATCGCCGCATTCAGCGAGGAGCCTGCCAAAGAATCTTGCGTGTCCCCGACATCAATCGGTGCACTCCACGTCACCCCGTGCGCTGACGTGCCCATCACAATCGTTGCCAACACGGCCACCGCAAGAGCTGAGAGTGAAGGCCGTAGCCCCCGAGGGCGCTTCACGCCAGGCACCCGCATTTGTCATCCTCACTTAAGTGGAGTTCTCGATGTTGCACGCTAAGTCGGCTGACGAATTCGAACCAGGCTGATGGCAGGCCACCGCAACATTGGGGGTCTACACCCCCACGTGATCACTGCGCCCTGCAGTCGGATTTGTCACCAGGGCGCGGCCCGTAGTCTTCCCAGGGGAGGGAATATGGCACCGCTGGATGCGCCGGTAGTGGTGGTCGACGATGACGATTTCACCCGAACGTTGGTCACCACGCTCGTGCAATCCCTGGGATATGAGGTGTGTGGCAAGGCCGCATCGGTGACCGAGGCGATGGCCATCGCGCATGAGTGCCATCCACCGATCGCTGTGATCGATCTCGATCTTGGCGAAGGTCCTACTGGCATCGATCTTGCACACGGTCTGCGCAAGATCAATCCGAACATCGCGCTGGTGATGCTCACCTCTTACGGCGATCCGGTGTGGATGGGCCAAAAGCGCGAATTGCCGCCGGGTGCGCACTACGTGGTCAAGGGTGAGGTGAACGATCCGTCGGTTCTCGGTGATGCGATGGCCAAAGCGCTCGCCGATCCGCTTGCCAGTCAGCAGGGCCAACGAGCGGGCACACCGCTGAGCGAAGGCCAGTGGGAGATCTTGCGCCTGGTGGCCGCGGGCTATTCGAACGCCGAAATCGCGAAGCGACAATCCCTCACTGTGGATGCGGTGAACAAGGCGATCACGCGCTTGGTGAAGCAACTCGACATCGAAGTTGGAACCGAAGACAACACCCGCGTGCTGCTCACGCAAACGTTCAACCGCATCACGGGAACCGTCAGTGAGCGCCGCAGTTAGTCGAACTCACCTCGTACGCAGTGTTGTCAGCGTTTGGGTGTTCTTGCTTCTTGGGCTGTTCCTTGCCGAGATCAACGTCATCTCCGACAACCGGCTGTTGAATTGGCTTCCTGTTGGACTGATCGCCTCGGCGCTGGGTGTTCCTGTGGTGCTGGTGTATCAACGACGACGCCACCGCGACAAAACGCTCAGCCCGGTTCGTGCGTTCATCGTGGCGGGAGTGCTCGGGGCGTTGTTGGGAATCGTGCAGCTCATAGTCACCACGCTTCTTGACGTAGGTGCATTCCGCGAACCGCTCCTGGTGATCGTTTCCTCTCTTCTGTCCATCGGCCTGCTCGGCGCCGGGGCGTTGCTCTTCGAACAGGCGGCAGCCGAGCAGGTCGAGCAGCGCCGGCAAGCACTCAATGAACTGTTGGTGCTCGAACGGGCGCGCGAGGATGTTGTCGATATCACCGCGCGCATGCACACGGTCCTCGCCCACAACATTGACGCAGCGCTATCCCCGGCGCGCATTTCCATCGAAGAACGGCTGCGCGATCAAGAGCAGCAGTTTGGTGCTGAGGAATGGAATGACACAGCGAGCCAGTTGCGCGCCGCTGCCAGCGAAACGGTAGCCCCACTGAGCCGGCGCTTATGGGTGATGGTGGCACCCGATGGCGGTCGCATCAAGGTGGCGCAGATTCTTCGCAATGTCGTCACCAAGCAAGCGCTGCAACCACGTCTCATGGCGATGATCGCACTGGCATCCCTGACGCCAGTGTTTGTGTCGATTGCCGGGTGGGCGGTCGGTTTTGCTGCCATGGGTTGGAGTCTTGTCTTTCTCTTCGTCACACTCGGCCTCGGCAACGCAGCCATGCGACGCTGGCCACGCCAGCACGCAGCGATCTTCATCACCGCCACCATCATCGTTCAGGCAGGCCACCTGTTGGCGAATATCCCTGCCCGCGCGATTGCTGGGGCAGACCCCTACACACTCCCCGAATTCCTCGTTGCTTCGGTCATCGGAATTTTCCTGGTGTTGCTCACTTCCAGTTTCGGCACCTTCCGCTCCTACCGCAAGAACGTTGCCCGCACGATGACCGCGGAGTTGAACACCGAACTAAGCGACTCGATCGCCGCCAGCCGCCAAGTGGCACAACTTGCCCGTGAATCGGCGCGCATCCTGCACGGCACCGTGCAAACCAGACTCATCGCGTGCGCTGTTGCGATTGAACGCGCCATGGACACCCGCGATGTGGAGGCCTTCCAGGCCGCACTTCACGAGGCTCATGCAGTTCTCGCCGACCCGATCCGTATCGAGAACAACGACGACGTCACCGTAGCCGGTGAAGTGCAGCGAAAGACGTCATTGTGGTCAGGGCTGTGCGACGTAACCGTGGATGTCGACCCGCAACTGGCCAACACGACCGGGCGAGTTGCGCGGGACATCGGCCGCGTCGTGGAAGAAGGCCTGAGCAATGCGATCCGCCATGGTGGTGCTGGCGCGATCAGTGTGAGCGTTGAGGAAGCCAACAATCAGATCGTCGTCGTTGTCGAAGACGATGGTGCTGGTCCGCAAGGTGGCGCACCCGGATTGGGTTCGTCGCTACTCGACAGCGTCAGCGCGCACTGGCAGCTCACTGCACGGGGCACCGGTGCGCGGCTAACGGTGCACGTGGAGTGAGCAGGCAGCAGGCACGTCGCGCGGGCGCTGTCAGACAAGTTGGTTAGTAGTACCGACCAGCGAGTACCTGGTCACCGCGCGCTGGTCTAAGGACATCAACGTTGCATCGTGCTCGCGCGCGGTCTCAGCGAGGAGGCAGTCGCATATGGCGCCGCTGGCTACCCCATGCTCGGCTGGAGTCGTAGTAGTCGCAGCGCGAACGATGATGCTGGTGTCAACCACCTGCACGGGCCACCTGGTCGGTCCGCTCGCTGCGCACAGCGTCGATGACGTCGCGGATTTCCTCGACGCTCAGGTCCGGTGCATCGTCAGGCGGCACCGGGAACTGGATGCCGTGCCGGGTTTCCCAACGGACTTCCGCCTCAGCTGGTGTGATCTCGATGGCGCCCTCATGGAAGCGAAAGTTGACGCGGGTGCCTGGAGTGAGGCCAGCTCGCTCGCGAAGGGCTTTCGGGATCACAAGACGGCCGGCGGCGTCGATGGTTGCGGTCATGGCACAAAAATACCCACAAAAATGGCGGAAAGTTTTTGTGCCTAGGGGCGATGTCGCGCCCAACGACTAGCTAATCCGGCGCTTGGCTGGGACCAGAAGCCAGCAGCCGCACGAGCGCTGCCCTGAGTGGATCCAAGTCGTGCTCGATAGTGGCATGAATGATGCTTGGCACGATCCGGTGGTAGTGATGTCCGATGATGTCGCGCATACCTGCGATGTCTTCCCAGGGAACTCCACGTTCCTGTTCGGTTACTGCCTTCGGTAACGTCTTGATTGCTTCGCCAATGATGAAAAGGTTATGCAGGATTGCATCGAAAGCAACCTCGGTACCGGCTTCATCTCCGACTTCAGCGGCTGCGGCCAATTGCCCGTCAGCTTGAATAGCTCGATCGACGGCGGAGATGGCGTCGCCAAGTCGATCTTCAACGGATCTACTCACAGCGGCACCGCTTCTGCGAGCACTGTCCTTCGGACCGTTTCATCGAGCATTTCCGGCGTGGATACGTCCACTGTGCGACCCAAGATTGCTTGTGCTTCGCGCTTGAAGCCGGCTAACGGCGCAGCACCGAGTTTGTCGGCATCGAAGTCGACGAGTAGGTCAATGTCAGATTGATCATTTTCCCCACCGCGTGCGGTAGAGCCGAAGACTCGAAGGTTGCGGATACGTCGTCTCATGGCCGCGCTTCTGAGCTCGCCTTGGTGCGAGCGCGTGAAGTTAAGCAGCTCGCCATGCGCCGGCGGCGCCTTGTTGACTTGCACGGTCATCGTCAAACCCATGGCTCGCATCAACTTGTCCAACGTTCGTACGGACGGTGATTTCGCACCCGCCTCGTAGGCCGCAATCGCCGACTGAGAAGTGCCGGCCCGCTCTGCCAACTGAACTTGGCTTAGGCCCGATGAGGCACGCGCCTTCTTTATAAGTTCCGCCGCGTCCATGACGTTAGTATATCCGTACAGATATATTGCACCAATACTGGCTAGGCGGCGATATCCAGCACCATCACATCCGGATCGACCAGCGCGGTGATGTCGTCGTAATCGGCAGTGAGCACCGCAACCGGTCGAGGCAATTGCGACGCCACTTCCGCAACGAGAGCATCCAACGTCGCATTCCCGCGCACCTTCGTGCGTCCGATGCGCTCGCCGGCCGCGCGCCCGAGGTCCTCATCGATCACCCGTACCTTCAGCGACTGCAACAACCGGTGGATCAGAGCATCACGCGGATGTCCGCGCAGCACTTCGGTCAGCGTCGCCGCAGCAACGAACAGGTCAACGCCGTCTTCTTCCCAGCGTCGCAATGTTGCGCCGCGACGCTCGGGCGCTATCTGTGCGGCTTCTGTTAGTGCAGTCGCGTCTAGGACGACTGACGAGAGAGGTAGTCCTCGTACCTTGCCCACATTTCCTCGATCTTCTTGTCGGTCCTGCGCGATCTCGTCTTCGCTCGGCGGCCCATGCAACTCATCCATGTAATCGAGGAAATCGATGAGGGAACGACGACGCTCCTCCTGCTCCAACACCTCGGTCACGTACGCGGAGAAGTTCATATCGACCGCCCGGGCGGCGATGCGCTGCTTGAGCGCCGCGGGCATGGTGATGCTGACCTTGTCGAACGGGCCGGTGAGCAGGTTCGCCAGCGCCTGCTCGGCGAAGCTGCGCTGCTCTTCGGTCAGACCCTCGGTGGAAGCGTGCTCAGGGGCCTCCTGCTGGGGCACGCCCTCGCCAGCGTCCGGCTCGATCGGTTCGGCACTCATGAAAGAAATCCTACCGCCGGTAGGACCAGCCCGTTAAGCCCTCCGGGATCCCACATTCCGGCGGATATTGCTAGGAAGCAATATCGATGACCGGAGAGGGCGCACTGCCCGGCATCGCGCAAGAACCGTAGGCTTTAGGTATGCGTAAGTCCGTGCCGTTAGATGACGAACCGGCCGCTGTGCTCTCACGTGAGGCCGAACGGACCGGGCGTCCTTTTCACGACGTGGTGAACGATGCAATTCGTCGCGGCCTGGTCTCCCCTGCTGCCTCTCGGCCCGTCATCGAGGTGCCCGTCTTCAACCTAGGGTCCGCCACAACAGAGAGTCCTTGGGATGTGCTCGCCCGCGAAGACGCAGCACGTCTGCAGAGCTGACGAGCTCGACCGATCGGAACCAAACGGTGCTGCAAAGCCCAGCGCCGCGATCATTCTCGACCTGACGTTCACGCCGCTAACCGCTCATTGGTGTTTCAGGTCGCGCGCTACTCCTGAGCCTTGCGCGGGGGAGTAAACGTCAGCGACGTCTTGCCGTCGGGCCCACCGTTGGGGAAGGTCAGCGCCACTTGGGTGAATGTGCGCTGCCGCTTCTTGAGCCGTTTCGGCTTGCTGAGCACGATGTTGGCGTCGTAGGCTTCCACCTTGATGTAGTTGCCCACATCCCCAGATGACGCGCACATCGCTGCCACCTCCTCAGGTGTTCCATCGGCGGGTGATGTGTAGGAACACACGGTCGTGGGAACGTTGAATGTTCCGCTTCCCACAGCTCGCTGGCGTGTCCACCGCGTCCAGGTGATGTTGTTGACGTAGGTGTCCCCGGAACTCCCGCGCGGATCGTCATCACCACCATCGGGGCAATCCACGATGACCGTCGATGGTCGACGCGCCACCGTGCTCACATCGGGTGCGTTCCCTTGCCCTGCCCCCAAGCACATCGCCAGTACGGGCACCGGTTGACGTTGGGGATTCACCGAACTTTGACTCGCCGACGCAGGCGGGATGACGAGCGTGGAGGCAAGGACAACTGTGAGTGCGACGGGCATCAGCTTCATCCGGGAACCGTAAGGCCGGGAGCCGTTCAAGATCCTTGATTTCTCAACGCCGTACAGGGATCACCCGAAAATGCTGGGAAAACCCAGTGGTCAAGACCCCTGCTACAACTTGTCGATTTCAGTTGCGGTTACGCGCGCGAAGCGCGGAGCACCAGAGCTTGTCCGGTAATTGCTGCGGCCAGGATGTGTCGATCCTTCGGGTCGCAACTCAAGTGTGGAACAAGACCCTCGTAGTCGTGTACCTCCGCAGTTGGAAAAGCAGCCTGCATGTGTCCGATGCGTCGTCGGGCCTTGTCGGGAGACACACCGGCGTTGCGCACGAGCGCCGTCTCCAACTCGCGCAGCACATCCTTGGACCAGAGCGGACGGAAAACCTCTAGCTCACCGAGCCGCAGGAGCAAATCGTTCAACGTCGCGCTGTATACGACGTTCGTATCCAGAAAAGCGGGGAAGACCACGGGTTACCGCGTAGCGGGAGCGGGGCGATCCGTCTTCTCGTATAGATCGTCCGCGACAGCTTCTTCCACCATGCGTTCCAATGCACTTCGCCGTGACATTCGAATGCGATCTTGGTACTTCACGAGATCGTGAAGCCGGACGAAGCGATGCCGTCCCGGCTTCTCCATCGGAATCTCGCCCTCTTCAAGCAGACGAACCAACGTGGGTCGGGACATACCCAGATAGTCAGCGGCTTGTTGTGTCGTCAACTTGGCACTCAAGGGAGCGACACTCACCCCTTTGCCTTCCGCAAGGGCGTGGGCCACCTGGCGCAGAGCGTCGTACATGGAGGGTGGCAATTCGAAGGACTCGCCGTTCGATGACACCAGTGCCGGGCGTGCACCGGACGCACTCACGCCGGCTTCGTCTAGGACGCGTATGAACTCGGCCACCAGCGCCCCCTCGGCTGTGTCGGGAACGTATGTATATGCCCGATCGGCTGAACTTCCCTTGGTCATTTCCCCACCCCTCATCGCAAAACTCCTGCGAGTGAAGGATGCCACATCAAACGAAAAAAACGAAACTCTCTTGCTGAGGACTAGGCACACCTAGGAGGGTCTTGTCGGCCAGGATGCGGCCTATCTGGCGTCACTAGACCCAAGCCGGAAGAGCTAGAAGTCCCACTCCTCGCTGAGCACCTGCTCCTGCAGGCTCATCCGCAGCGGCACCGTCCGCAGCACCGCCGGCGGCCCATCGAGCATCGGCGGCATCGCGTTCATCAACGCAGCAAAGCCATCAGACCCACGGTGCGCGTTCTCGGCGTCTTCGTCGGCGAAGATCTCGTACAACCACACGATGTTCGCATCGTCCGGATCCATCGACACGATGAACAACTCGGTGCCCGGTTCCTCGGCCAACCCATCGGCGTAGGTGTTCAGCAGGTCCAGTAGTGCCGGGCGCATGCCATCCACCGCGGTCAACCGCACCAGCAAGGAACGACGCCCCGGCAACAACGCCGTGCGCGGCTCGATCGACTCCTGCTGTTCGGCCATGAGTCTTTCCTAGCACCCTTCCATGTCCGACGACGACCAACGCGACCTAGCTGCCGCCTGTTTGCGCCTAGCCCAACAGTCGGAAATCGATGCCGAGCACTCGATACGTACGCTCGGCTCGCAGGTCGAGAGAGACGAGCGGGCGCCCATGCTCGTGTGCGGTGAGCGCCACGAGCGCGTCGTAACTGCTTCCACCGACGATGGATGCCGCAGCCAAGCGTCTGGGCAGAGCGATGAGCAGGTCAGCGGATGGGGCGATGGTGCGGTGTCCCCACGAGCGCTCGAGCGCTTCGGCGGCCACCTCGCCTGAGATGCGCAGAGGTCTCGGGCATTCTCGTGAGCGAGGAGTAGGCCTCGAGAACAGCATGTGCAGGTATCGCTGCTTCGTCACGGCATACGGTCGCAGCTTCATGGTGTCGCTCGTGCCAGGGAGACAAAGCAGCGATCGCAACGCTGGTGTCCACGGCGATCACCGTCGGGTTGATTCCTGCACGGCGCGGACCTGCTCCACCGTCAAGGTGGGCATGGGCTCCTTCGTGTCTAGCACCACGCCGCCATCGCGCTCGATCACGGACATGGGCGTCACAACGGGCGTGATTTCGAGAGCCCCATCGATCTCCGTGAGCTCCACCTGTGCCCCGGGTCGCAAGCCGAGGCGCTCGCGGATGTCCTTCGGAACCACCACGCGCCCGCCTGCATCAATGGTTGCCAACATGGTTTGACGATACCATTTCCGGCGAAGCCTCGGCGCACCCAGCGTCGATGTTGTCGCTTTCTCCTAGGCGGCGTCGTAGTTCTTCACGTACCACTCGTAGGTGGACGTGACGCCGTCGCGCAATTTGATGGTCGGGTACCAGCCGAGCGCGTTAATGCGCGAGGTGTCGAGAAGTTTGCGCGGCATGCCGTCGGGCTTGGAGGTGTCCCATTCGATCTCACCTTCAAAGCCAACGACGCTCGCAACCGTCTCGGCAAGGTCCCGGATAGGTAGGTCATCGCCCCAACCGACGTTGATTGTTTCGAAGAGTTGTACTTGTCGATCAGCATCAAGCACGCATCGGCGAGATCATCCACGTGCAAGAACTCCCGCCGCGGTGCACCCGTTCCCCACACCGTCACCGACGAAACACCGTCGCGCTTGGCTTGATGGAACCGGCGGATGAACGCCGGCAGACACGTGCGAGGACTCCAGATCGAAGTTGTCGTTCGGGCCATACAGGTTCGTGGGCATCGCGGAGATCCACCGCTTGCCGTACTGCGTGCGGAACGCCTCGATGTAATAGATGCCGGAGATCTTCGCCATCGCGTACGCCTGGTTGGTCGGCTCGAGCGGGCCGGTCATCAACGACGATTCGCGGATCGGTTGCGTGGCGTGCCGCGGATAGATGCACGACGATCCCAAGAACAGCAGCCGATCAACATCCGCGTTATGCGCGGCATCCATCACGTTCGTCTGGATGAGCATGTTGTCTTGCAGGAAGTCCACCGGGTACGTCGAGTTGGCCATGATGCCGCCCACCCGCGCCGCGGCGTCGATCACCACATCGGGCTTGGCTTCGGCGAGCGCAGTGAACGTGGCATCGCGATCGCGCAGATCCAACTCCGACGAACGCCAGCCGATCACTTCACCGGCACCTGCGCGCTCCAACGCCCGCACCAGCGCCGAGCCCACAAGCCCGTTATGACCGGCTACATAGACCTTCTTGTTTGACCACTCGAATGCCACCACTTCATCCTGCCACAGCACAAAGCCCCGATAGCCTCACGAAAGCAGCCCGGCCACCGAAGGATCCCCCATGCGCACCATCACCCTCGAGCAGCTTCCGTCGATCCTGGGAAGCATCGGCCCCAACCCGCGCGTGCTCGCCTCCGGCAACTTCGCCACCCCGTACACACTCCTCAACACACTGGACGCGACGCTGCCCGAGTACCGCCTGCACATGCTCAACGCGCACGGGGCCATCCCCGACCGCGACGGCGTCACCTACGAGACCGCGTTCATCGGCCCGGCGATGCGCCACCACCCCCGCACGCACTACATCCCCGCGCGCCTATCCATGCTGCCGATCCTCATCCGCAACCAGTACCGCCCGGACATCGTGCTGATCCAAACCTCACCCAAGCACCACGACACCGTGTCCCTCGGCATCGAGTGCAACGTGCTGCCCGCCGCGATCGAAGAGGTCCGCGAACACGGCGGCCTGGTCATCGCGCAGGCCAACCCCCACATGCCCTACACCTACGGCGACGCCCAGATCTACGAGAACGAGATCGACTTCCTGATCGAAGTGGACGAGGAACTCACCACCATCGAGCCCGGACCCCTCGACGACGTCAGCAAAGCCATCGGCGAACGCATCGCCACCCGCATCAACGACGGCTCCACGCTGCAACTGGGCATCGGCGCGGTCCCCGATGCAGTTGTTCAGTCCCTGCACCAAAAGAAGGGCTTTCGCATTTGGACCGAGATGTTCTCCGACGGCGTGCTCGGTCTTCATAAGTCGGGTTCTTTGGACGACGACGTCCCCCTGACCGCAAGCTTCATCTTCGGCTCGCGCGAACTGTATGACTGGCTGGACAAGAACAAGCGCGTTCGCATCATGCGCACCGAGGTGACCAACAACCCCGGGAACATCGAACGTCAAGCGCAGATGACCAGCGTCAACGCCGCGCTGCAAGTCGACCTATTCGACCAAGCCAACGCAAGCCGCATGAAAGGCAAGATCTACTCCGGTTTCGGTGGCAGCACCGACTTCATCGTCGGTGCCCTGCACTCCCGCGGCGGCCAAGCATTCATCGCGCTGCCGTCCTGGCATAAGAAGGCCGACGTCTCCACCATCGTCCCGCTCATCCCCGAACCGGTCACCAGCTTCCAACACAGCGCCGGTCGCCGCGCCAGGAACGCAGACGCGTCGCCGAAGTCTGTTCGAGTCACACCCGAGCCAGCAGGCGCAGCCACGGCATCATCGAGCGGGCGTTTTCGCCCGATGCCGCAGAATACCTCACGCAGGCCGCCCGCGAAATGAAACTGTTTCTAAGCTGGCGTTAACGGACCCCTGCCATGAGCGGGTGGAGGTGTTGTAGTAGAGCGAGCGTGTGCAGACCCAACCACCAGTGTGATCGTTGGACCACTGCGCCCAGGATGGTCCCCAGCTTTCGCTGCAGGTTTCGTGGCCCGCCCGCCATATTCGCTCCAGGGTGTCGGGTGGGGTCTGGCCGCTGTCGGAGAACGTGAACTCACCTGCGCAGTAGCCGCTGGCGGAGGGCAGGGTTGGCAAGTCAGGGGTCACGGAGGACGTGAAGATGTTGAACCCGCCAATGTAGATCGTGTCTGCGGATTGGTAGTTAATGCCGAAGACGATGAAGGCACCGGATGGTCCGGGCCCGTTGAAGATCTGGATTCCGTGGATTCAGCCCCGCTATCGTAATAAAAGCCAGTGACGTTACTACCGTTCCAGATGATTTGATAAGTCGGTAGCGCCCCGAATGTGTAGGTGCCATCCGCGATCGACCCGGTGTCAATGTCCGGGAAAGCACTCTCATAAACGGTGAAGCCGGTGAGGTTGTAAGTGCCCGCGGTGGCCGTCCCATCGCCTGGCATAGAGCCGTCCGTCGTGAATGTGCCTTTCAAGGTTCCAGACTGCATGGACCAGCACCACTTCGCAGCAACGGATGCTGACGCAGGAACCGCGACGGCTATTGGCTTGCAGAGCTAATGCACTGCGCAAATGAGCGCGCGGAGTGCGTGTCGCATGTTTGCAGGCTACGGGACTGCTCCGATTGCGCAATACGTGTTCAAGCGGCGCTTGTCGAGCTGGATTTGCAGGCAGCTTTCACGCCAATGTTTGGCACCGCGACGGGGAGGGGATCAGCCCCAGATCCGGAAACAGCGTGGCCTCGGCAGTGATGTGGGTCCAACCACCGGCGGGTATGAACACTGCAGTTAGGCGACCGTCGTCATTGTGAAGCTCCAGTGCTCCGTCACCTTCGGACACGTGCTCGCGTGCCAGATCAACAGGGAAGTCGGGCGTTGTTGCCCAACCGAGCAATGTCACATCGGTGCCGGAGCGTTCGCGATGGACAGCCGTGCACTCAGATGCCGACGGCAAACGCACCCATGCACCCATCGTCACTCCTTCGAGCGCCGTGCACGTCATGCCGGAGGGCATGGCCAGGGACAAGTCGGCGAGCTGGGGTGTTTGCGGGGTCGCATTCGTTTCAGGATTAGGTGCTGGCGGTGGCGGTGGCGCAGTCCACCGGATGATCGCAACCATTGCGCGCCGTCGTCGGCCACACCACACCTGCACCGCCGGCGGTGGAATAGAAACTCGATTCCCATCGACCAGGCTGACGGCTGTTCCCTGCGCCGTCCGTCGAGCCACCGGCCCCGCCACCGCGCGTTTTGGCCGGACGCTGTTGACGGCCCAGAAGTTCGGCGACTGGATC
>JAGYJJ010000005.1 GCA_018402235.1 Candidatus Nanopelagicales bacterium
ACAGTCGCGAACCACCTCAAGGTTGGAGCTCCACCCACCTGGGTGCTGAGCAACCACGACGTCGTTCGTCATGCCACGCGCTTTAGCCCTACGTCGGACGGCACTGCGGTCTCCGCGACGTCGCACTTCGATGCGCAGCGTGGTTTGCGTCGGGCGCAGGCGGCCACCGTCTTCATGTTGGGATTGCCGGGCTCTGCGTACCTATATCAAGGTGAAGAACTCGGACTTCCGGAGGTCTTCGACCTACCGGGTGAATCACGCCAGGATCCGGTGTGGAAGCGCAGCAAAGGCACCGACCTCGGTCGCGATGGGTGTCGCGTGCCCCTGCCGTGGTCGGACAATGAGCCCAATTACGGATTCGGCCCCACCAATGCCTCGTGGTTGCCCCAGCCGGCGGATTGGGCCAACTTTTCCGTTGCGCAACAAAAAGACAACGACGCTTCAACGTGGCGGATGTATCAGCGCGCCTTGGAGCAACGCCGACGAGAACCGGCCCTCGGCGATGGTCCGATGGTGTGGGTGGACGACGCACCCGAGGGCGTCCTCGCATTGAAGCGCTTCACGAACGACGGTGATCAGCCCTCGGTGGTTATCGCGGTCAATATGTCGGAGGAGGCCCAGCAACTTCCATCGTCCTGGGGGGCCGACGCGCTACTGGCCTCAAGTGCCGATGTTGCGGCCGTGACGATCGATGAGTCCGAGCATCTGGTGATCGGCCCAGAAACCGCCGTGTGGTTACGGGCCTAACGCACCACGTGCAAACCGAGGCGGGCCTCTATCCCGGCGCTATAGGTGAACAGCTGGCCTCGCGGAGTCGACAATCGCTTCCAGGCTCCACTGGTAGCAGCAGTGATTCGAAGTGGCTCGTCGGTGATGAGCCGAAGACGGCGAGCTGCGTGCAGCGTGCGCATGGGCAATCCAGCCCACGCTGAGCGAGCCCAGATCTCCTCGGCGATCGGCGCCGCCTGCCGCTCACTCATTCCGGCGGTTCGCTGGCGATACTCCTCGACAGCTTCCTTGACCAAAGGGGTGACATCGCTCGATACGCCGTGAATAGGCATCTGCCAGCCATCACGGGGCGGAAGCTGCGCAAGCGTCAGACCCTGATCAATGGGTGCGGTCACCGAGGGCAGAGAGTCAAGATCAAAACGAATGTCTTCGCCGCGGGCTAACGCTTCTTCCAGCCCGGTCACGAAGGAAGACAGCGAGATAGTCACAACAGCGTCCACGGCTTCACTCGATACCTGGGCGGGTACCGCCACCATGCACATGACATCCATCGGCAGAACCACGTAGCACGCGATCGCGCTTCGTCCAACGGTCATGCGAACTGCGGATAGTGGGTCCCACTCGATTTGCCGACGCCCCACCAGGGACAAAATCCGCGCATCGGGCTCGGCGAGGGTGACAAGTCGTGACATAGGAACCTGTGCGGTGTTCATCACGGCCCTCCCTACGACGGTGCGTGCAGATTGGCTTCTAGGACGTGCCTGAATTCTTTCGGGATTTCCCGAGACTGGCGCGATCCGATATCGAAACACACCATCACGGTTTTCGCATCCGCAGCAAGGTGCCCTTCGTCCCAGACTTCGAAGTCCATTGTGAAGGAGGAACGCCCCACGTGGGAGATCCAAGTCCGCACCAACAAGGGCTCGAGTCCGAACAAGATCGGTCGGCGGTAGTTGATCTCCTGGCGTGCCACAACCTGGCCGATAATCGCCCGGTCAACTTGTTCCAGTAGTCGGTACGCGCGAACGCGGGCTTCCATGATGTAGTCAATGACCACGGCATTGCTGACGTGGTCGTACGGGTCGAGGTCTTTGAACCGCTTGGCGACCTCGATTTCGAAGACGCTCATGCGCTAGTCGCGGGTCAACTTGCGATATGTGGCCCGGTGCGGACGCGCGGCTTCCTCGCCCAAGCGTTCGACCTTGTTCTTCTCGTAGGAATCGAAGTTGCCCTCGAACCAGAACCACTGTGAGTCGCCTTCGTACGCGAGAATGTGGGTAGCGACACGGTCCAGGAACCAGCGGTCGTGCGAGGTGATCACCGCGCAACCGGGGAACTCCAAGAGTGCGTTCTCCAGTGATCCCAAGGTTTCAACGTCGAGGTCGTTGGTGGGCTCATCGAGTAGCAGCAGGTTGCCACCCATCTTCAATGTGAGTGCCAGATTCAATCGGTTTCGTTCACCACCGGAGAGCACCTTCGCGGGCTTTTGCTGGTCGGGGCCTTTGAATCCGAAAGCAGAGACGTAGGCACGTGATGGCAGTTCCACATTGCCAACCTTGATCCAATCGAGGCCATCGCTCACGACCTCCCAGACTGTCTTGCTGGGGTCAAGTCCGGCGCGGGACTGATCAACGTAGGAAAGCGACACAGTTTCGCCCACCTTGATATCGCCCATCGTGGGCAGAACGTCCTTATCTTCGGCGTCGCCCTCGGCGGCTGCCACCAGCATCGTGAACAACGTGGTCTTGCCGACACCGTTCGGGCCGATAACGCCCACGATGCCATTGCGCGGTAGCGAGAAGGAAAGATCGTCGATGAGGATGCGATCGCCGAAGGCCTTCGTGAGGTGTTCTGTTTCCACCACCACGTTTCCTAGCCTCGGACCGGGTGGAATCTGGATCTCCTCCATATCCAACTTGCGCGTTTTCTCCGCTTCATTGGCCATTTCCTCGTACCGCTGCAGGCGGGCGCGCGATTTGGTCTGGCGCGCCTTAGCGTTGGACCGCACCCATTCAAGTTCGTCGGTGAGGCGCTTTTGCAGTTTCGCGTCCTTTTGCCCCTCGACCTTCATGCGCGCGGCCTTCGTCTCGAGGTACGTCGAGTAGTTGCCCTGGTACGGGTAGGCGCGGCCACGGTCGAGTTCGAGGATCCACTCGGCGACGTTGTCCAGGAAGTAGCGATCATGCGTGATCGCCACAACGGTCCCGGGGTAGCGCTCGAGGTACTGCTCGAGCCAATTAACGCTCTCGGCATCGAGGTGGTTTGTGGGTTCGTCGAGCAGGAGAAGGTCCGGTGCTAGGAGCAGGAGCTTGCATAGGGCAACGCGGCGCTTTTCACCGCCGGAGAGCACCGTCACATCCGCATCGCCGGGAGGGCACCTAAGCGCGTCCATTGCCTGCTCGAGTTGAGCGTCAAGATCCCAGGCGTTCTTGTGGTCGATGGCTTCTTGCAACTGCCCCATTTCGGCGAGCAAGGTGTCGTAGTCGGCATCCGGATTCGCTAATTCCGCGGAGATTTCGTTGAACCGATCCACCATGGCTTTGGTTTCGGCCACTCCGTCTTGCACGTTCTCGAGCACCGTCTTCGATTCATCGAGTTGTGGTTCTTGCATCAAGATGCCAACGGTGTAGCCATCCATCAGCTTGGCTTCACCGTTGGAGACGTCATCTACCCCAGCCATGATTTTCAACAGGCTCGACTTACCTGCGCCGTTCGGACCAACCACGCCGATTTTGGCTCCAGGCAGGAACGACAAGGTCACATCGTCAAGGACAACCTTGTCGCCATGGGCCTTGCGGGCCTTGTGCAGCGTGAAAATGAACTCAGCCATGAGTGCCTTTCTGTCGGTGCCCGAGCCTAGTTGCCCTCCACCAACAGGAATTCACAGCGTGGGCCAGGGGCCCGAGTTAGTCGCGCGTCCGTGGTGATCAGCGGGGCATCGAGTAGTTCCGCCACTGCAACGAACGAAGCGTCATACGTGGAAACCGATGGGGCTAAAGAGGCGATCCGCATATTCACGGATGTAGTGGGCATTCGTTCAAGAGGTACGCGCATCAGTTGGGAGGCATGGTGGACGAGGTCACGCATCGACAGGGAGCCACGCAGAAGATGTCCGCGCAACGCATACAGCACCTCAAGGTCGAAGGCCTCCGGAGCCCACCACTCGTCGAACACCTCAAGCTGGTCAACTACCCCCTGACCACGTTCGTCGGACGGGAGGACCACACTCACCCACGCCGATGAATCCACCACGCACGCGCTCATCGAAACTCTTCTTCTGGGTCCCAGTCGACACCCATGGCTTGGTAGACCTCTCGGGCATGGTCAATCCGCGCTTGCCGCACGGACTCCGCCCCGCTCATCGAATTCGTCGAGTCGGTCCCGTCTCGAGCCATGCGGTCCACGCGACCTCGCAGCCAGGCGATGGTCTCCGCATGACTCATCCGCTTCGACGGCGTAGAGATAAGGCCCAGGATGTACTGCTGCAACGACTGCCCACTGTCCTTGGCGGCCGCCGTCAGCCGCGCGTGGACCTCCGGCGGCACGTTCCGGATGAGGATGTTCGGCATGCTTGCATTATGCAAGCATGCCGAACAGGTGGCAACGCTCAGGCCGATGCCAGTTCCTCGATCGACTCGTCTATTTCGTCGAGTTCCTCCGCCAAAGCAGCGGCTCCCATGGCGTCGGCCACGATCCGCGTCTCGCTTTCAACCACGGCCGCGGACTTGACCCGACTGAAGTCGGCCGTGCCGCGGGAGAGGTCCGGACCCACCGCGTAGGCCTCAATGTCGTGGTAGCGGACTACGTGCGAGCCTTCACCGCAGGGCCGTTCAACCTCGCGACTGCGAAGGCGCCCGTAAATGATGACGGGCATCCCCTTCTTGACCGAGTTGGCCACATTGCTCGCCAAGTTCCGCCAACACGTCACGGACATGTAGTGGGTATCGCCTTCGATCCAGCGCTCGTTCTCTCGATCGAACCGACGCGTATTCGATGCGATCCGAAACGAAGCGACCGGATCACCGTTGCTTGTGAACCGAAGGTCCACGTCCTTGATCACGTTTCCGATCAAGGTCATCATGACGTCATTCATTGCAACCATCACCCTTCTTCGGGGAACATCCCCGTTGCTATCAAGGGTGGGATCGAAAAGCGCCCCGCGTAACCCTGCATTCCTCATCTGTGGAGACCGAGTGCAACGCATGTGGACAGCGCCAGGCAACACTTGCACCACACCATCCTGCGTCCATCAACTCACAATCGACCCTGGAATACTCAGGTCCTGAGTGCCCGTAGCTCAACGGATAGAGCAACCGGTGTCTACCCAGTCGGTTGAGGGTTCGACTCCTTACGGGCGCGCTCAGCTCTTGGCACAAGCATCGAGGGTCATCGCCGCCCTCGCACCCTGGTTGTGGGTCGTGCTGGTAGTGATGTGGGGTTTGCCCTTTCCACACATGAGCGTGGTCGAATACTTCGACCGGCGCGCTACCAGGCGAACGTGAATATCACCCGCTGCTCATCATTATTGATCGGCACATAGCGCACACTGCCACCAGCTCCCGCGTAGTCTCCGGTGCCACCCACGATGATCTGATCCTGGGGCGTGGTCGGTGGCAGCCCACCAGGAGCCGAGACCACACCGGAGACCAGGATGAGTCCATCGGGAAGGGTGTACTCCACTGTGATGTCGCGATCCTCGATTCCACCGGGCTCGTCGGAGTTGAGGGCGAGGCCACGGAAGACGAAGCGGCCGATCACATCGCCGCGGCGCTTGGATCGGATGTCGCCCTCTGCGAAGGTCAGGGCGCCGGAGTAGCTGCCGTCATCCCCAAGTTCGAGAACCTGGCGATCGGTGCGCGTGGTGACGATCTTCAACTGCGCCGGTCGTAGCTGACTCCCGCGGGTGGCGGGAGTTTGCGCCGTGCTCACCGATGTGGCCGAGGTCAGCGTGATCGACTCCTGGGAACCGGCTGGTGACGCACTGGTGGCTGCACCGAAGGCGAAGGCGATGGTGAGGGCCGCTGACGCGGTGACGGCGCCCGCTCCCACAAGAAAAACCGAAGATGTGCGGGACATAGCGTCCTCCATGTTGTGGCGACCAGGACATAACCCGGCGGGCTACGCAGTCATGATCACCGAACCTCCACCGTATAGCGTCACCGAATATTGCCACCAGCGGGGTCACACCGACTCGGCCTAAGCCGTAGTTATCCCGGCGGACGACCGCGACCGGGATCTGCGGTTCATGCGTCGAACCGGATCTGATCCTCGTTCGGATACCCGTCGTGGGCCACCGCCTGGTGGCTGCTCGTGCGCAGGATCGCCGGCGTCAATCTGTGGGTGACACAATCGGTGACCGCAGGCGCCCGTAGCTCAACGGATAGAGCAACCGGTTTCTACCCGGTCGGTTGGGGGTTCGAGTCCCTCCGGGCGCACTTGGTCACCCACCCTCCCCATCGGGCCGCACCCACGCTCGGTTGTTCCTGCAGCATCAGCCACGATCGGGGGCCACCTGTGGACCACATGCGAGGCAGTAGACCGTCCCAGCAGTTCGGATCTCTCTTCATCGATCACGAAGCTCACGAAGTCTGCCTCTCGGGGCATCCAATTCACCTGACCCTCTCGGAATTCATACTTCTCACCACACTCGCGGAGTATCCGCGAAGGGCCTTCAGTAACGAGTACCTCACCCGGATACTCACTCGCAGCGACTGGGTTGACGAGACCCACGCGCTACAGGCGACAGTGAGCCGGTTGCGCCGCAAGCTTGGAGAGTCAGGACGGCAACAACATCGAGTGCTTACCGTTCGCAGCTACGGGTACCGGTTCGAACCAGGACCCGCACCGGAGTTGGCTTCGGGGTTCACTGCAACTGAACCAACGTCGCTCTGCGAACACGAGTCGGTGTCTGCCTTTGCGATGGTCGACCTTGATTTCAGGATTGCGTGGGCCAGCGCCAGCGTTGAACAGATTCTCGAATGGCATGCTGGCGACCTTCAGGGCAAGGTCCTTGACGATCTTGTTCACGCCGATGATCTTCACTACGTCATGGCGTTTCGGAGTGCACTCAATCAAGGGCATGAAGCCAAGATGACGTTCCGTCTGCGTACCGCATCAGGTGACTACAAACGTATGCAAGCGGCAGCGCGACCAAGTTTCAGCTCATTGGGAGTTCTCACGTCCTACATGAGCGAATTCCGCTTTGAGTCAAAGGATGGGGCATCCGCAATTGAGGTACCCCCACTCCCCCAAGCGATCACTCTGCCGATGCATGCGCTGAAAACGGAGGCTGGAAACGGCTCACCAGCTGCTGAGGCGGCAGACCTAACCGGGGTGTAGCGCTTCTACAAACGCTCCAAGAGCGAGCTCGGCCAGATTCGAGGCTGGGAGGCACTCATCGCAGGGACAACGGCACTGTCGCACTGGGTCCTTGGTCCCGAAAAAACTACTAACCCGCACATCAGCGGGCGTTCTTACGTCTCCTTGACATTCCCCGGGTCGAAACATCACGCAACGTTGATTGAGTGGTCTTAACCAAGGAGGAATCATGAACAGACAACGAAAAGTGCTGAGTGCCACGTTGGCCGGTGCATTGGCGATCGGCGGAGTTTCCATTTCGGCGGTTTCCCATGCGACGGACAGTTCCGTCGCATCCGGCGTAGTGCTGACCGCGCAAGAACCCCAGCCGGGAACCGACGCGGCGATCGCGTGGGAGGCATTGATGTCACCCGAGGGTGAGTACGCAGCGGCGGCTGCCTACGCCGCAGTAATCGACAAGTACGGCAAGGTTCAGCCGTACGTAAGCATCCGCACCGCAGAGCGTCGGCACGTGGCTGCACTGGCACGGCAATTGGAGCGCTACGGCTTTGAGGTTCCAGCCAATCCATATATGAAACAGATCCCTGCTCCCGCGAGCCTCGAGCAAGCTGCTCAGGCCTGGGCAACCGGGGAGATCGACAACGTGAAGATGTACGACGAGTTGATCGCCGAAACTACGGATCCACAACTCATTCGCGTGCTCACCAACCTTCGCCGCTCATCACTCGAATCCCACCTGCCGATGTTCGAAGCAGCAGCTGAGAATGGTGGAGCCCTAACCACGGCGCAGATGGCTGACTTCCAAGGTGGCAAAGACGGTCAGGCACAGGGTCAGGCACAGGGAAAGGGACAAGGACCAGGACAAGGACAAGGCAGGGGTCAAGGAAACGGAAACGGCAAAGGGCAACTAACGTGACATCGTGCAACTGTTTCGATCACGCCCCTTCGCGATAGCGCTCGTTGTCCTGCTCATCTTGGGACTCGCCGGTGCCGGCATCGCTTCGCTTATCCCCGGCCGCAGCCAAGCGCCGGCGATCGATGCCGACACCCTCTGGGCAACGCAACCAGAGGATGTCAAAGCCGAGGTCTGCACTGCCTTCCGCGCGAACCCGCAGGGGTACACCCTGCTCATGGAGCAGACCTGGCTGCAAGACGGCACCCTGGACCAGGGCACCTTCGATCGATTGTTGGATGTCATCACCACTGACTGTCGCATCAACTACTGAGCCCGCAGTGCGCATCGAGCACATAACCGACCCAAGCGATGATCGGCTCAGCGGTTATCGCGACCTGACCGATGTTGCGCTGCGCGTGCGCTTTGAACCCGCGAGCGGTGTGTACATCGCCGAAAGTGCGTCGGTGATCGAGCGAGCGCTAGCAGCTGGGCACGTTCCGATCTCTGTTCTTATGGAGGACAAGTGGTTGGACCGCATGCAGCCGGTTCTGTCTGACGTTGCCGAGGTTCCTGTGTATGTGGGCACCAAGGATGTGCTCGAGCAGTTGACCGGCTTCCATGTGCACCGCGGTGCACTTGCCTTGATGCACCGCCCCCCGTTGCCCGCCGTTGATCAGGTGGTCGCGGGAGCACATCGCATCGTTGTCCTCGAGGACATCGTGGACCACACGAATGTGGGAGCGATCATCCGATCAGCGGCGGGACTGGGTTTCGACGGATTCCTGATCTCACCGCGCTGCGCCGATCCCCTCTACCGCCGCAGCGTGCGGGTATCGATGGGAACCGTGTTCGATCTTCCCTGGACTCGTTTGGGTTCATGGCCAGAAGACCTACAAGTGCTACGGGACGCTGGATTCACTGTTGTCGCCATGACGCCCCGGGCCGATGCCATCGATCTCGATGCCTTCGACCCCCCTGGGAAGGTTGCCCTGGTGTTGGGCACCGAGGGCGATGGCTTGTCCACTCGGGCTCTCGACCAAGTGGACATAGCGGTGCGGATCCCCATGCAACGAGGAGTGGATTCCCTCAACGTGGCTGCCGCAGCTGCGGTGGTGTGCTGGCACCTGCGCCCAAGTGGCATTTAGCCTGACACCGGAGCAGAATCATGGGCGTGAATTCGATCGACGTTGGAGCGCGCACACGCATCATTACCGTCCCCAACGCCACGATCGTTTTGAACGTCGGCCTGATCGCGACGGGCGCGGCAGTTTTGTTGAGTGTCCTAACTCGCACCACGGCCGCCACAACGTCTGTGGGTCCGTTGCCCATAGCCATCGCACTCCTTGCATTAGTCGTGGGCATCCCGCACGGTGCGGTCGACAACCTCACGCTCACCCGCAGGTTGAGTGCACGCGAGAAACTTCTCGGTGCCGCGGGTTATATCGCTGTTGCCGCAGTAGTGGCATTAGCGATCATCACTTGGCCAGGAATCGCTTTCGTGGCAGTTCTGGCGATGACGGTCTGGCACTTCGGCACCGGCGACGTCGAGGCAACGCGCGAACTGCAGGGCTTATCCCCTGTTGTCAGTTGGGTCCGTGTCCCCTACGCAATCGCACTCGGCAGCGCGCCTGTGCTTCTCCCGCTCACCTCCCCGGCTGCGGTTGCAACGATCACCGCTATTGAGCCGCGCCTGGCATTGGTGATGAGTGATCAGGTAATCGTGGGAACGCGTGTCGCGGTCTTGACGCTGATCGTTGGATGCCTGCTGTGGTTGATCCAGCAAGGCGATGTCCGCGGAGCGATCGAACTGTTCGCACTCACCGTCCTGGGTTACGTTGCCTCGCCTCTTATCGCGTTTGCTGTCTACTTCGGGTTCTGGCACGCCCTGCGCCATACCGCCCGCCTCGCCCAGGTGAGTCAAGGCACCGTGAGCCTTCGTTCGCTCCTTCAGGTTTCGCGGGGCGGTATTCCCTCGGTGATCGGTTTCATTGCGATCGTGGCGATTCTCGTCACTTTCTTTGATCCATCTGTGGCGATGGGTCCGGCACTGTGGTTCGGCTTGGCAATCATCTGGGGGCTCACGGTGCCCCACATGCTCTTGGTCGCGCGCTTCGATGCACGCATGCGCCGTGAGCGTGTAACCACTTCTCTTTCTTCTGACTGAAGGTCTATTCCTCTACCCGCTCCAACTGTTGGGGGAATAGACGCCACGCGAGCAGGGCGCCAAGAAGCGTGACGCCGGCGCCGATACTCAGCGCCCAGCCCATGCCCGAGACGAACGCACCGCCCACGATGTCCTTCGCTGGGATGGCGATATCCGAGGGGAGCTGTCCAATGAGGACCGTCGCCGACGCCAAGGATTCACGCACCGCATCGAGCGCCTGCGCAGGAATCGCCGCCGCGGCCTGACCTGCGGAATCAATCACTTCGTCAATGCGTACGCGATAGAAGTACGCCAGCACGCCACCCAAGATGGCAACTCCGAAGGATCCACCGAGTTCGGTCACCGCATCATTGACGGCCGCACCCATGCCCGACCGTTCCTTGGGTACCCGAGACAACACCGCATTGGTCGCCTGCGGGAGCGTCAGCCCCATTCCGATTCCGGTGATCCCAAGCGCGATTCCCACGTACGGATAACTCGTCATCGGTTCCACAAAGGACATCAGCACCAGTCCAGCGGCCACGAACAACACACCGGTCACCACAGTTCGCCGCGCGCCAAAGCGCTCGGCAAGGCGTGGGCTGATCAAGGAAGCAAGCAGGAGTCCACCGGCACCCGGCAGCATGCCGATGCCCGACTGCAGCGGGGTGAGACCTTGGACGAGTTGTAAGAACTGCGGCAGGAAGAACAACGCACCCATCAGTGCGAAGTAGACAAGACCCACCATGACCACCGCCACGGTGAATACCCGGTCGGTGAACAAGGACATGGGCAGCAGCGGACGGGGCGCTCGCTTCTCCCACCACACGAAAGTGATCAACAAGATCGCGGCGGCAATCCCGGCTAGGAGTGTGCTGGTGGTGAGGCCTCCATCGGGCAACTCCACGATGAAGGTAACCAGCGCGATGAGACCGAGTGATACGAGTGCTGCACCGCGCAGATCCAACAGCGGCTTGGTCTCGTCCAGCGATTCGGGAATGAACCGCAGCGCGAGGATCAGCACGATCAGCACCAAGGGTGGGTTGACCAAGAACACCGCATGCCAGGAGAAGTGTTCGAGCAATGCCCCGCCCGCGATCGGACCGATCGCCACGCCCACGCCGGCTACCGCGGCCCAAATACCGATCGCCTGCGCGCGTTCGCGCGGCACCGCAAACGTCTGCACCAAGATCGACAACGTCGAGGGCATGATGAAGGCACCACCGATACCCATAAGCGCTCGGCATGCGATAAGCACATTGGCATCCGGCGATGCCCCGGCAGCCAGGGATCCCAAGCCGAAGATCACCAGGCCGATGAGCAAAATGCGCTTGCGCCCGAATCGGTCGCCGAGGCTGCCCGCCAATAGCAAGGTTCCCGCAAACAGCACCGAGTAGGCATCGACGATCCACTGCAGTTGCGCTGTGGTGGCGCCGAGTTCTTCTTGCAAACTTGGCAACGCCACATTGACGATGGTGTTGTCAAGGGAGATGAGCGCCAAAGCGAAGGACAAGATGGCCAGGATCAACCACTTGCTTGTTCGCATCACGAGCGAAGATTAGTGTCAGCGCGCCTTGGGGACCTTGATCGCAGGCACTTGGGTGAGCGTTATGCGTGTGGTCTCGGCAACGCGGCCTTGGCTGTCGTACTCCAACAAGGTGGCTTGCAGACCATTGGCCGCAATCCGCGCGACAGTGCGCGCCGCTTCGGTCTCTCGAGGGGCCGGATTCGTCGCGCTGATCTGCAAGGTTCCATTCTCTAAGACCCTCGCAGAGATGTCGGATGCCTCATCGTTCCAGGGCAACCACGGGTTGTAGCCCACACGGGAGGTAACTCCGGTGATGGGATTGGGGTTGCTCACGGTGCGCGTTGCCGTCCAGCGCTTCAAGGGTGGATCGCGGAAGTACTGACGCTTGCCCGCAGTGATGATCTCGGAGATCTTCTTCATTCCCATGTTTCGATTCCCGCGACCGACTACCTGGGCGAAATCGTTGCAGTCGGCCACACCAGCGGCATCAATGGAGCACGAGGAGCGGGTCTTTGGACGGTTGCCGTTGCGCACGTATTTCATGGGCGTGGTGGCCGCCCACGCGGCCCAGGCGTTTGCAGCCGCTTGCGGATCTCCGCCAAAGTTCGCCAGAGCTCCGGTTACCTCGGCCGGAACGGGAACGCCCTCCGCAGCGGCATGGGGAGCCACTATGAGGGACGCGCCCAGTGCCATCGCCGCTACTACCGATCCCAACCTGCGGTGCATACCCTCGACGGTAACCGCGGTGCCCCGCACGCCGCAAATCCGCGGGCTGTCGGACGCGCCGAATCATTACCGCTAGCGTCCTGCTGTGACCTTGTTCGGAAATATCGACGCCGGCGTGCTGCGCGCTCTCCTGCGGCAACTGCCCTCCGCTCTGCGCGCCAAACCCTGTGATCTCGGCGATATTGAGTGCCGGCGCCAGATGTCGGAGTCGATGAATGAGGACCTCGGACAGCGATTCGGCAAAGCGAGCGATGTCACCATCAAAGACCACCGCATCCCCAGGCCGGACGGTTCGCAGTTGCGCATCCGCGTGTATCGGAAGATCGGCAGCACCACGCGGGGCGCACTCCTCTACATCCACGGCGGCGGCATGATCGTCGCTTCCCTGGAGGACTACGACGAACGCTGCATGCACTACACCACCAACACCGGTCTTCCGCTGGTCTCGGTCGACTACCCACTCGCACCCGAGGCTCCCTACCCGGCACAGATCGACGATGCCCTCACCGCACTTGCCTGGATGCACAACTCAGCTAAAGACGAAGGCTGGGACGCGTCCCGCATTGGCATCGGTGGCGACAGCGCTGGCGGTGGTCTCACCGCGGGGACTGTTCTGAAGAACCGCGATACCGCTCATCTCCCCCTCGCCTGTCAGTTGCTCGTCTACCCGATGCTCGATGACCGCAATGTGATTCCGGATCGCCGCTTCCCCAAGCAGTTCCAGATCTGGACATACATCGATAACGAAACCGGGTGGGATGCGTATCTGTCCGGACTCGCTGATCGCGCGGACGTTCCGATCTATGCAGCACCTGCCCGGGCTACCGATCTCAGTGGACTGCCGCCTACCTACATCGATACCGGAACCTTGGACATCTTCCACGACGAGGACATCGCGTACGCCAAAAAGATGATCACCGATGGCGTGAGTGTGGAGGGCCACATCTGGAACGGCGCCCCGCACGGCTTCGACTACTTCGCCTTCGATTCTTCGATCGCCAAGCGCGCCTGGGATGCGCGCTTTGCTTTCCTAGTCGAGCACCTGTCGTAACGCGCTTAAAGCTCCTCGCTTCCCACCCCGTGGTGCACCCTAAAGAAGTTGGTCGGGTCGTACTTGCGCTTGATGCGTAACAGGCGCGGATAATTCGATCCCCACTGGTTTCGCTGCCAATCTTCGAGGAAGAAGTCCGCCTCGGTTGAGTAGGTGCCGGCGCCAGGTGTCACGTCCTTAATGAAGCCCATCGCGCGGTTGATGTCGCCGCCGAGTTCGCGAGCGGTCTTGGCGCTCGGCTTACGCCCCTCGATTCCCGGGTACTTGTACTGCTGGGAAGAGGCCATGATCACCAGCGCAGCGGCGTCGAAGCAGCCAGGGTGCAGCGCCGTCTTCTCATCGCGAGCACGCGCTTCGGGGTGCTCCCCGGACAAACCCTTGTTTACCTGGAAGATGAACGAGCGCAGCCGCGAAGCGCGATAGAACGCCTCCGCGATCTCCGTCGGATTGCTGCGCATCAGATCTGTGGAAATCCAGCGCGATTGGTAGCCATTCCAGAAGGCTCCCAACTCGCCTTGGTTTCCGGTCCACCAGTACTGGTAGTCCGGCGCTTCGGGCCGGGGGTCGCGCGTGATGAAATCCGGATCCACGCTGTCCCAATAGTCCGGATTCCATAGGTTCTTGAATTCCAGGAACTGGAACTTTGGATCGACGGTGAACTCATCGGGCCGCGAGCGGAATTGGCCAACGAATCGCTCGATGACGGCTTTGCCTTGGTCTTCAGGCATATCCAAGAACGTGAGCCGGAAACCGAACTCGTTGTTGGGACCAAAGGCAACCGATTCACCCCAGTGCCAGTTGTCCAACCCGACCGGGTAAAACTCCACGAACTTTTCGATCAACTCTCGATACGCGGCATCACTGTTTGCCGTGATGGATCCAGTAATGATGCCCAGCGTCGAAGGGATCGGGTGGGTGAGCAAGGTGACCCGAGAGACAATGCCGTAGGTGCCACCGCCACCGCCGCGCACTCCGAAGAGGAGATCGGGCTCCGAGAACTCGTTGACGGTGCGCACCTTGCCATCGGCGGTCACGATCTCCGCTTGGACGATGCCACCCGAGCCGGTACCAAAACGCTTGGAGAAGGAACCGAATCCGCTGCCGAAGGTGAAACCACCGCACGCGCCCACGCTGGTGCAGCCACCACCGGACACGAACCGACCAGCGAGCGTGGCTGCGCGATAGGCCTCGAGCCAACGGGTTCCCGCCTCAACCGTCATCGCGTGCACCGGTGCAGTGCCTGTGGGTGCCCCTTGCGGGACGAATGCGTCGTGCATGGTGATGGTGCGCATGTCATGCGTCCACACCAACAGCGAGTCCGGAGCCATGTTCCGGCCCAGGTAATCGTGACCGGTGCCCTTCACCACGAGCTTGACGTTGTTTTCGCGTGCGAAGTTCACCGCGGCGACGATGTCGGACGTCTTCTGCGCACGGACTGCATAGGGCGATGCCGCAGCTGTCCACGCGCCGTACCACCCGGTGGATTGCAGCGCGCCGGGCTGCTCTTCATTCCAGAAAGGGTTCTTGAGCAGTTCGAAGGTTTGCGGGGTGGCGTTCACCCACGGCAGTGATGTGGTGATCAGGCGCCCGCCCACCTGCTTGTCGAGGGCGCGCCACTTCGCGCGCGAGGGCCACGTTCCCATCGATCCGGCGCGCGGGCCACCGGCTCGCGCTGCTGGGGCCATGGCTCCGGCCGCGGCGACGAGGGCAGCGGTTCCCAGAACAGTGCGTCGCGAGATTTCAGTCATGACGACACGGTACGGGTTATTGCGATACGCGCATCGTCAACTGCCCCATGTGCTGGGTTAACCCCTCAATTGGGAGCGCTTGCGGACATAGTCGCTGATCACGTAGTCGCCCAGCCGATCCGTCGCAGTGGCTAGCACCTTCCCGCCATTGCGGCGGGCCATCTCGTCGAGGAAGCGTTCGAGTCGCGGCTCATCACCCAGGCGAAACCACGAGATCGGCACCCTGCGTTTGGTCATCGCATCCACTTGGGCAACGGTCTGCGTGATCGTCTCGCGCGTGGGCGGCCAGTCGAACCACCAGCCGCCGTCCGGACTTAGGTGCGCGGTGGGCTCACCGTCGGTGACGACCATCACGATGCGTTGCGATCCGGGGTGCTTGTCAAGAAAACGTCCGGCAAGCATCAGCGCGTGCTGCAGGTTGGTGCCTTGGATTTCGCTTGCTTCCAGATCGGGGATGTCCATCGGATCGACCACACGCGCCATATTTGCGAAGCCGATTACCTGCAGCGCATCGAGCGGATAACTCGTGGCGGTGAGTGAGTGCAACGCGAGCGCCATCGTCTTGGCCGCGCTCCAGGTGTCGTTCATGACCATCGAGAAGGACTGATCGACAAGGAGTGCGACGGCTGCCCGGGTAACCGTCTCGGTTTCGGATATCTCGAAGTCCTCTGGGTCAAGGTTTGGACCGCCACCGGTGGCCACGCGGCGTCGCGTGGCGTTTTGCACCGTGCGAACAACGTCGATGGATTCCTCATCCCCGAAACGCCAGGCGCGCTGCGTGCCGGTGGGCTCCCCGGCTGCACCGGTGCGGTGGAGTCCGTGATCGCCGCGATCATGCGCGTCGATCTGATCGAAGACTTCGCGCAGTGCGGTGCGGCCGATGCGACGAATCGCTTTGGGGCTCAAGCGCAGGGAGTCCCCATCGCCGGTGAGGAAGCCTTGGGTTTCGAGTTCGCGCTGCATTTGCTGCATGGCCTCAAGGTCATCGCGCGCGCTACGGCCGAGCGCGCGTTCAAGAGCTTCGGCATCGATTTGATCGAGATCACTCATCGCATCGGCATCACCCAACTGGGAGTTCAGTGCTTCCAGGTCGGCCATCTCGGCGAGCGCGCGGGTGGCATCAGGCAGACCAAGGGAGTTTTCACCGGTGAGTCCCGGGCCGCGGCTGCGCGAGAACTCCGGACGCAGCGCCTGGAGATTGTCTTGCAACCGTGCCATCTGGTCCTGTAATCCCATGTCCGACAGCGCCTGCTGCATCGCCTCGGCGAGTTCGGCGCGCTGCTCGGGTGTCATCGACTCAAGCATGCGCTGCATTGCCGCGGACTGACGCGCCATCTCATCGATGAACTCATCGAGCGTTTCTGGTGCGTTCGGGAAGAACTCCCGGTGTTTGTCCAAGAATTCCTGGTAGTCCTCATCGGTTGCTTCACCGCGCCGATGCGCATCGAGTAGATCGTTGAGGTCGTTCATCATCTCGGCCATTGCCGCTTGGGTGGCCGGATCGGACATGTTCTCCACCGATTGGCTAAGCCCAGCGAACTGTTGATCGATCACATCGCGGCGCAGACGCTCTTCCATCTGCCGGTAGATCTCCCGCGCCTCATCTGAACGCCACGGGTAGTTCTTCAGGTCCTGCATAGCGCGCGGAACATCCTCGGGCAGCGCATCGAGCATCGCTTCGGCAAAACGCGCAGCATCGGAAGGGTCGGGGAATAACTCCCGGCGCTCAGCATCGAGCGCCTGATCGAGCATCTCGCGTAGATCACTCAGCAGTCCGTCCATCCGTCCGGACTTACTGAGTTCCTTATGGCGCTTGCGAAGCTCATTCGACATCTGTGACAGGCCGCGCCTGCCCTGGCTTCCTGACCGCAACACATCGCGCAGCGCATCACGCACCGATTGACCCTCGAGGATGCGCTTGCCGATTTCATCGACCGCGCTGGCTGCATCCGCGCGCGCCGCGAGCGGATCTGGGCCGCCGCGAAAGGCGCCGTACCGGCTTCCGCGGCCGCGGCGATGGGGCCGACGAGCACTCATGCGTCGTCGTCGTCCACTTCTGCGGCGTTACTGCCGTAGGTGACCGTGACGCCGTCGTCGTCTTTGTCTATTCGACGGGTCAGCCACAGACCTTCGGCGGCGAACTCGACCACCGACGCTGCAAGGCCGGGTGATTCGGCCATACCGGGCTCAGCGGCGGAGATGACCGCGCCCAACCCTTCCATCGGGCCGATCGCTTGCAAGATCGCGCGCGAACTCATCACATCCGAGGTTGCCAGCGTGTTGCCCTGGTCGAACCACTCGACAAGGTGGGTCAGGAACGGGCGCGCCTGCTGACCGCCGAGGTATTCACGCCAGGAGTCTGCTGTGGCCTGCCGGGCGAGCAGCACGAGGGTTTCGTCCTCGTAGCCCTCTTCGGTTACGTCGAACTCGACCTTGCCGCGCAGCGAGGGAACGATGTCGATGAGATCGCCCACGCGGGCTACCGGTTCGTCGTCGCCGGCGATAGCCGATCGGCGTAGCGCTGCACCGGAAAGCTCCTCCACACATGCAATCGAAAAGCGCGCGGACACACCACTGCGCTGGTCGATTGCAGGGGACTCACGAACACCGCGGGTGAACCGCGCAACGATGTCCAGCAGGTGCCGCGGGATCACCGCGTGGATGTCTGCTTCTTGCTCGAGTAGTTGAATCTCGAGTTCGAGTTCGAGTGGGTAGTGCGTGCGGATCTCCGCACCGAAGCGGTCCTTCAGTGGCGTGATGATGCGTCCGCGGTTGGTGTAGTCCTCGGGGTTTGCGCTGGCAACAACGATCATGTCCAGCGGCAGGCGCAGGTTGTAACCGCGGACCTGGATATCGCGCTCTTCGAGAACGTTCAGCAGCGCCACCTGGATGCGTTCCACCAGATCGGGGAGTTCATTGATCGCGAATATGCCGCGGTTGGTGCGCGGCACCAGACCAAAGTGGATGGTCTCGGGATCACCGAGGCTTCGACCCTCGGCCACCTTTACCGGGTCGATGTCGCCCACCAGATCACCCACTGAGGTATCCGGGGTGGCCAGCTTCTCTCCGTACCGCTCGCTGCGATGGCGCCACGCGATCGGTAGCCCGTCACCTAGTTCACCGGCTAGCCGCCTGCACCGAGCACACACCGGCGCGGTGGGTTCATCGTTGATCTCGCAACCTTCCACGTACGGCATCCACTCATCGAGCAGCCCGATCAACGAACGGATCAACCGCGTCTTTCCCTGGCCTCTCTCCCCGAGCAGCACGAAGTCGTGCCCGGCCAAGACCGCCCGCTCCACCTGCGGACCCACGGTGTCCTCGAATCCGACTATTCCCGGCAAAGTGGGCAAACCGTCACGTAGCCGGCCCAGCAGGTTCTCCTGCATCTCGGCCTTCACCGACCGCGGCACGTAGCCGCGGGCCAGCAGGTCTCCCCTCGTGCGGGGCAGGTCGGGTGGCGAAGTGGGCGCGAATGTGGTCACCTGCTGACCGTACGTCGGCAGCGCTCAGTTCGCGAGTGCGCGAGTCGTGGTTACGAGTCTTGCGAGGGGAGGGACCCGCATGTGGAACGGCATGCCCACCGGTCTACCTATCCAGGGGCTGATCGTGGCCACAGTCTTCTGCGTCATCGCCTTTCGAAAGGTCATGAAGGGCGCACGTGGATCTGAGGCGATCATCTGGAACACCGTGGGTATCCTCACGCTTCTATACCTGTTCACCAGTGCCGCCTGGATCGCATCGGGAAGCGCCTTCGACTAGCGAACGAGCGCTAGCGCTCCTCAGGTCACAGACGCTGGCGTAACCGCGAAGCCGGTTGCAACCGCGCCATCACGCAACCGCCTGTCCCACGCGGCGAAAACAACATCGTCAGTCCTGAGCGCGAGAGCACTGGCAAGGTGCACGGCATCTGCCCCTCGCAAGTTGTGCGCGCCAGCTAGTTCTCCTGCCACACGTGCCAATTCGTTGGTCAACTCCACGGGCCGCAGTGCCGACCAGAAGTTCTCCCACAAACCCATCGCCTGGCCCAGTCCTGCTTTGGTCAACGATCGATTGCGCCGTGCCGCCGCAAGTGCGGCCGATACCTCCGGATAGCCGAGGCGACTGCAGAAAGCGGCATCGCAACCGTTCCACAACTGGTCAGCAAGATCGGAACCGTCCTCGTCCACGACCAGTTTGACGAGCGCGCTGGAGTCGAAATACACCAGAGCCATTACCGTCGCTGTTCGCTGACGAGATCGGCCACCGCCGATCGGGGGCGAGGACGTTTGCCCTCACCGGCTCGCGGCCTGCGCGAACTAGCGGGTCGGCTGATGACTCCTTGTTCCATCAAGTCCTCGATGAAAGACGATGCCCCTACCGCCATGATTCTGGCCACCGGAGTTCCACGATCGGTGATGACAACGTCTTCCCCATCGCGCGCGGCATCAATCCACTGCGCAAGGTTGGCACGTAACTGGGCAATGGCAACGTCCATGCTCACAGTGTACATAACGAGATTATTCACATGTACATGTTCAGCAGATGGCACCCACCGGAGTTGCCGCCAATCGATAGGGTCGCCCACCATGGATTGGCTGAGTCTGGGAGCCGTCGTCGCCGGCGTTCTGGTGATCCTGGCTTGGTACAAGTCTGAGAACGCCCTCACCCCCGAATCCCGGCGCCCATGGCTGATCGTCCGATACGCAGCCATCGGCGTGATCGTGCTGTGGCTCGTGGTCGAGGGACCAACCCTGTACCGATTGATCTTCCAAGGAGGCCTGGAGTAGATGGTCACTGATTCGACGACGACCAATGCCATAGCAACGCATGTCACGCGCACACGTCTGTGGCTGCTCTGGGCGATCATGGCGATGGCGGTCGTGTACATCCTGCTACCGGAAGACACCAATCCAGCATTGATGCTGCTGTTCGGTGAGATGCAGGTGCTGTTCGCGTTCGTTCACTGGTCCACCTGGGCTGGGTGGCGGACGGCGCTGCTCGGTTTTGTGATCGTTTTCGGCATCTCGTACCTGTCTGAGTTCATCGGCACGCATACCGGCCTGATCTTCGGTGATTACTACTACTCCGACACCCTGCTCGGTCCCCTGGTATTCGATGTGCCACCTCTTGTGATGCTCGCGTACTTCGCGATGGGTTACACGAGTTATGTGCTGGCACGGATCATCGCCGGCGGTGGCATCAACGGCCTCTACGAACGCATCACCGGATGGCGCCTGGTTCTTGTCGCGGGCATGACCGCATTGATCATGACGTTCAACGATCTTGCGCTGGATCCCATTTCTTCCACGATCAAGGGTGACTGGGTGTGGGAGAACGGTGGCGCCTACTTTGGTGTTCCCATCCACAACTTCTACGGCTGGGTGGGCACGGTGTTCGTGTTCACGATCCTGGTCGGGCTGCTACTCGCACGACCCAAGCCCGCAGCCATGATCGCGCGACCGGTGCCGAAGGAATTCGCCTTCCAGATCGTGGCGATGTACGTGGTGTTCATGATGTCCACGCTGGTCAAGCCGCTTCTGGGCGCCACCGGCGAGATTTACATGGCCATGTTCATGCTCGCTTCACTGATCATGATGCTGCCGATCCTGGCGGGCATCGCGGCGCTCACCCGATCGCCGGGGAACGCCGAGTAACCGGCACCAAGTCGGGACGAAAGTCCCTACGTCCTAGGTCCCACTCCTGTGGACCCATCCGCCCGAATGATGGATGCTGGAGGGCATGGCAGATCAGCCGAAAGGAAAGTGGGCCGGACGCATCGTTGCCGGCGTCGACGCTTCAGAGTCTGCGCACGCCGCAGCCCGATGGGCAGCACAGGAAGCGGTAACCCGCGGGCGCGGATTGACTTTGGCAACTGCTGTTCTTCCCCCCGCCACCATTGGTGGTTTGGGCATCCCTCCGGCCATGGACTTCCTCGACGCCCTGCGCGCCGAAGCAGTCGAGATCTTGACCGCGCTCGCGAAGGAACTACCCGGGGACGACATCCGCGTCGTAGTGGAGGTCGCTAGCCCCGGCGGTTTGTTCGTCGAAGCTTCCCAAGAAGCCCACATGATCGTGCTCGGTTCACGCGGCACCGGTGGCTTCACCGGTTTGGTCCTCGGTTCGGTCGGCTCGCAGGTGGCAGCCGCGGCGGCATGCCCGGTTGTGGTCTGGCGCGGAGCCCCCCGGCCCGGGGCAACAAGCGTGGTGGTGGGAGTCGATGGTTCACCCAACTCGAAGGCAGCGCTGGGGGCTGCCTTTGAGTACGCGAGCTTCCACGGGCTCGGGCTGACCGTCGTCCACGCCTGGGACATCCCGGCGTACGACCTCATCGAGATTCCCCAAGGAGCCGTGGCACTACCCATCGCGGAGGTACTTGAGGATGAGGTGCGTCTTTCCGCCGAGGTGCTGGCCGGACACCGTGACCGCTACCCCGACGTTGTAGTCCGCGAGCACCTTGTTCGTGGTGCAGCCGCCAAAGCACTGATCGACCAATCAATCGATGCTGCACTTCTCGTGGTTGGCACCCGCGGTCGTGGCCAGCTTCTATCCGCAGTGCTCGGCTCTGTCAGCAATACCGTGCTTCACAAAGTGGACATCCCGGTGCTCGTTGTTCCCCTTCCCCCAGACCTCGGAAGGTAGAACCATGACCGCCACCGCTTCAACACCCAGCCACGTTCTGGTTCGCGACATCATGTCCCAACCTGTTCTCACCGTCGAGACCAACGAGACGCTCTGGGATGCCTGGCAGTTGCTGTTCGTTTCCGGTCTTCGCCACTTGGTAGTGATCGATCGATTCGGGCAAACCGTGGGTGTGCTCAGCGATCGCAACATCCTGGCCGAAGTGCCCGCAACGTCTGAACACCTGTCATCCAAACTCGTTGCCGACGTCATGGCTCGCGTTCCCATTGCGGTGATCGGACCGCAGGCCGATCCGCGCCAGGCAGCAGCAGTCATGGCACGCGCGACCAGCGAAGCGGTTCCAGTCATCGCGGAAGACGGACGCCTCGTTGGCATCGTCACCGAATCCGACCTGGTGCGCTGGCTCGGGGATTAGGCAAGGGATTGACACCACGAACGACGACGGCCACCGCCCCCTAGGGTTGACGGGTGGCTGATACGAAGGAAGACGTTCAGGGTTCTCGCCTGGTGTGGATCGACTGCGAGATGACCGGTTTGAATCCCCAGCAAGACCAGATAGTCGAGATCGCGTGCATCGTCACTGAACCTGATCTCACGGAGGTCGACGACGGCATCACCATTGTTATCAAACGCGACGACGCCCCCCTCGCCAATATGGACGAGGTAGTGGTGAAGATGCATAACGAGTCAGGACTCATCCACGAGATCCCCGGCGGCACCACCCTGGCCGATGCCCAGACCCGCGTTCTGGACTACGTAACGTCGCACGTCCCCGAGGCGCGCAAAGCACCGCTTGCCGGATCGAGTGTGTACGTGGACCGCATGTTCCTGGCGAACTACATGCCTGAACTCGATGCCTACCTGCACTACCGGCTCGTGGATGTCTCGAGTATCAAGGAACTCACGAAGCGTTGGTACCCCAAGGCCTACTACAACACCCCCGAGAAGACCGGCAATCATCGAGCCCTGGCAGACATCCGCGAGTCCATCGCCGAGCTGCGCTACTACCGCGATGCGGTGATGGTTCCCCTTCCCGGACCCACCACAAGCGAAGCCAAGGAACTCGGCAACAACCACATAGTCGACCACGGGTAGACTCGCCCAGCGCTTCCGAAAGGGAGCCGCGGTGGGTGTAGCTCAGCTGGTAGAGCGCCGCGTTGTGGTCGCGGATGCCGCGGGTTCAAGTCCCGTCACTCACCCCAAGATTCGTGAGGAAAAACCGCCCGCAACCCACACCGTGGGGGCAAAGTGGGGGCAGACTCCTCGGGGGCACACACAAACGCACACGGGAACTAGTCGCGCTGACGTTTCTCGATAATGATTCGAAACGTGCTGCCCGGATTCAGGTGGAGGCACCGCAAACGATCCGCTTCGAAACCCAGACTGAGTAAGTGCTCCCGAAATTGGCAAAGAGACTCAAGAGAGACTCTCATAGGGGTCGGCGGTCGTGCCGATTCCGCCGTCTGGCTTCCTCCATAGAAGGGCATGGTCCAGCAGCGATCCACCTAGAGCGTGATTCTCCGCAGGACAATCGCGCGACTCGCCTTGATTTAGACACCTCTTCCCCGCAACGACCCGCAGGCAAGTGGATTTTTGGGGTAGTGGTCTCCAACCGTCTAGATACGGAACGTCGGATGGATTCTGATTTGGTAGTTGATTCATAGCGTCCTATCGGACGGGGCTGCTTTGTCGATCCCATTTCGTCGATGTACTCGGGGGGTGTTTTTTTGGGCCTCAACTTCCCGGATAGACCGCTTCTCCCTCGGGAACCCACGGGTCACGTACGCTCTAGGCGTTGGCGTCGTCAGCACGGGGGGGATTCATGCGAGGTTTTCTTATTGGGCTCGCCGCACTCGGTATTGCCGCTCACACGCTGACCATGGCGCCCGATGCTGAAGCGCGCGGGGCAGCGACTGTTTCCAGGTCACCGGCGGGCAGAGTCTTTTCGAGTCGCGCTACTACGAGCTTCGCGTCGGGACACGTGCGGCTTGTGGCACTGCGGCCCCGGTTCCGGCTGTACGCGTGCTCTACCAGATTGACCTCGGCTTCTACTGCAGTCCACGCACCGGAACGGTGACCCGAGGTTCCTTCGGTGCTACCGAACGGATCGACATGAGTTGTCTCACCCCGGGATTTCACACACCAACCATCCATCTCTCGTCTTTCGCGGATGGATTCGAGCAACTCCATCACCCTGCCATTTCTGACGCGCACGTCCGTCACCGAGCGCCACGACCCTGCCAGCTCCCCAGCGCCCGCTAACACGAACGCCTTTGTGCCTGCGCAGACTGCCGCACCCGTGGCACCTGCCCCCGCGCCAGCTTTGCCAGCGCCGCCTAGCCCCCGGCCGTATGATGCAGTACGGCCTCCCGCTGCGCAAGCGCCCTCTCTCAACGAAGCGGCGAGGCACCGGCAAACCGTCAGCGACGTTGAGAAACGATCAGTTGACCGTCACCTTGAAAACCAAACTGAAGCCGGGGAAGGAATTCTCAGTCGAAGTCCTCGGGCCCGTCGGCGTCGGGAACGTGTCCATACCCAAACCAGGTGGAGTTACAGAGACGCGAGCCTTTCGAGACTGGTACAACTTCCCGGTAGGCGGAAAAGGGCAGGTCACGTTCACGGTGCCAGTGACATCGTTCAACGACATCAACGTTCGGGATAACCGCGGACGAATCTTCCTCCGGCTTTACACATCATCCGGTTGCGCAGCGGAATCACGATTCACGCTCACGTGCAGTGGCCGGGGCTGAAACGCAACTACACGCGCACCGGGAACACCACACCTTCTAGTCCTCCCTACGTCCGGGCGCGTGTGCCGCTGGAACGGCGAATCAGTTCGAGAAGATCCACGCGCCGCTCCCTGGCGGTCCGACGCTGTTAGCCGGATTGGTGCTGGCCCCAGCGCTTATCGTAATCCAACGTGTCGAGCCCGGTTCCATCGAGAAACGCGGTCGCCTCATCGGTCCGCTCGATACGGAACTCGCAGATGAGGAAGTCCTTCCGGGCCCGGAATACAACAAAGTTGTCAGCGATTCCGTCGCGCGCTAAATACGATGTAGAGCGCTTGTATGTTAAGTTCTAGGCCAGGGACACCTCGTTCACCAACGTGGCATTCCGTCGGCCAGGGCACTGTTGCGGAGAGCCTTGTGGACCAGTGGTGCCGGTCCGTGGCTTGCCCTGGCTCGCATCTTCTTCGTCTGTTCCAAGCTGCATGAGGTTCAGGACCGGCACGGCCGTGAGGTCAGATCGCCGCCAACTTCCAGTGCCCGAATCTGGATAGCGATGATGGGGATCGTCTTGTTGAAGAGGCTTATGACGTTCAGGAACCGGCTGGTGATGTCTTCGGCGACGATGACAGCGACGTGTTCGTACCGGGGATAGCGAGATTTCTCTATGTCCCAGTATTCGATGGTGCGAATGATGTGAGCCTCATCCGTTGCGCCGAGTTGTATCTCGACCTCGTAGCGAGTGAGAGTTTCCGGGTCACTCAGGAGTAGGTCGAGGCCTGCCGGCACGAGGCTGGCGCCGCTCAACGTCCTTCACTTCAAGTTCGCCCGAGCCCACGGGAGCGTCGTGTCATCGATGATCTGCTGCTGTAACCACTTCTCGTTATAGACGGGGTGGTTTTTGAGGCTGACTGGCTTTGACTTGCGGAACTCCACTACTTCCCCCTTGGGTTGATCACGGTTGGGTGCTTTCGCACGTATTCCTCTGGTGAGCGGGCGTACTCGTCTGCATCGCCCTTGAACAACGGCCATGAGATGGGGAGCCCCAAGTCCACGTCCATGTGGTTGGCTTCAATTTGGACGAGATCCTCTACCATGAAGAAGTCAATTCCTGGATCTACCTTGTACTCCCAGTACGTACTGGGGTCGTCTGGATCGCGCCCATGAATGAGCACACCCCGGCCGTCTTCCGTGAGTACTAATTTGCGACTTGTTGGCGTGTCATTGTTCGTTGCGGTCTCAGCTGGTCCGCGACAGCCTGGCCGCATAAGGCTTCTACGGCGGCTTCTTCATTCACCCCGTAGTTGCGCGCTGATCGACGCAACCATTCGAGGTCGAGTAATCCTTGTCCGTGAAGCACCCCGACATCGAGGGCGCTTCGGTACGCCCACTCGAGGGCCTGATCGTGTGCCACAGCGAACTGCTCTGGAGTGGGCTGGCTGCCGGCTCGTTCCCTGAGCTGCGTCTCGTAGGTCTGCCGGTAGGCATCCATGAATGCTTGGCCGCTCTTCTTCTTTCCAAAAAGGCCCATTGCGTCCCCATAATCCGCGCGAATCTTCACATCATTATGGCCTGGCCACCTAGGCTGCTACCGATAACGAACAAATCAGGGGTTACGTATGACATGCGGGGGCATCCTCTTCCTCATCGCCAATGTTCGTCGCTGGCGCGTGGCTTAGCGATGTCGTCGGCTCCGTGTGGCCTCTCGGGCTCGCAGGTGTCTTGCTGATTCTCTTCATCGCTTGGCGATTCTTCGAATACAACGCACAACGAGACGAAATGCGTCGGATCAATAGGGCTTTCGAAGCTGAAATGCGCCGCACACGGGAGTCAGATCCTCCCGACATGGAATGATGCGCAAGAGCCCCGCTCGTTTCCTCACCCCCGTGGATCGAGCGGGGCTCAACCTCGGCTCAGGCCCAGCGGGGAGCGTCACCACGGCGGCTGGATTGACTCCCGGGTCTCAACGCAATCCAGAAACTGTGCCGACTGTTCTTCCTTGTAGAAGCGACTGAGACAGATTGAGTATGCGGCGGGTGCGATGCTGCCGTCCTCCTGAAGGTACCCGAGCCGTTGAGCACCGAAACCGGACATGTCGAAACCACGGATAGGAGTAGCGGACCTCATCCGGATCAGCATCCAGCTGTCCGTTTTGTGAGCTTCGCCAGGAACACCACGCCGTTATGTCCTTGTCGGTTACCCAATCGCTGGACGCGGGTGGCTTTCCCGAGAAAGGTGATTCAAATTCGAAATCCGGGATCGTTGTCCCCTGCGCGATGGTGATCGACTTGTGTCGGAGGATCTCGGTTGTCTCGCATTCCACGTCGAACAAGTTGCCATCGGGGCAGTCACCCTGGGCTTCGATCGCGTTGAGATCTTTGAAGTAGTCGAGCGCCTCGTCGGATGTAAATGTTGCGCGGTGCGGGTTCACCCGCCGAGCATGCCGTCAGGATGAGGCCGATAGCTCCAAGGGCGGCGGCCACTAGGCCGCTTCGAAGCCGCACACCAAGTTTCGATCGTTCCCCTCGCTGGCACTGTTTCGGTACAGGTTCCGTAAGCACAATTTCCCCCTGTGATGGACCCCAGCCTTGTTTGCGCGGCTTCTCGTTGAATCAGAAGTCAACACATCCCGTCTGCCCTTCATCCATTATTGTGCTTCTGGGGGTGTCGTGTCGATGTCGATCTGGTGGGCAGACCGGGTTCGTTCTGGCAGGTTCGACGCGCGAGGCTGGATCAGCAAAGTTTCGCCCGTTTCTCGTTCGCTCAGTGCCGCTGTGGCCGTTCTCGTAGTGGCTGGGTGTTGCGATGCCGTCGAGTGAGCCGGACGCGCAGGATTTCGCGATCAAGGCGTGCGACATCGTTTGGACTGACGATGATGGGAATGTTGTTGATCGTGGCCGCGGCGCCCCGACTTATCTCGGCGTGAGCGATAGAGAGTACGACGTTGAGACTCATCCGATGAGCGGGATTCGTCGCCTTGCCGATGTCTGGCAGGACCGGGCTGTGAATGCTGCTGCCGCTTCGCAGATGGATCCTTCGTGGATTGCATTGAACTCGGCGACTTCAAACGTTTCGAACTACAGACAGCGCTAAAGAACGCCCGCGAGGCCGGGTTTTTCGCACGAACGATTCTGGAGCCAAAGTATCTACACGTTTTCCGACCTGAACCGTCACATCGCTGAGATAGACACCTACGACGCACAGTGCAAGGGGCTTCTCGCTCGCCTGTAGGGCTGCCTTTGGAGGGGTTGGTTTTGGGGCGTCCCATTTCGGGCCCGTCTAATCGCTCATTTGCGAGGGAAGGTGCGTGGGTCCGGTTGATGCATGCGTCGAGGAACCGGCCCCTTTCCTCTATGGGTTCGGTTAGAGGGCCCCGATTTGGAACCGCCCAAAAGCGACCGGTCAGTTTCGAGGTCGGTCTATTCGCTGCTAGGCACCCGCCAATTCGCGTACGGTTTCGATGCAGATTCAAGTGTCTACGGGGGGTGGGGAAAGTGATCGGTGTTGCCTTTCTGCCCCGGAGACCTATGCGAACGCGGTCGGGTTGTTTCGCGAATTCCTCGGGCCCGACGAATTCGGGCCCGACCCGGAAGACGTTTCTGAGCTCAGGCGGCAGCTCAGGTCACTGGCTGTTGCTTGCTCAGTGGTCCGTGAGGAATCAGCGCGTACGCATTCGCGCGTTCAACGAGAGGACTCGTCCGTGACTTTCATCCGTATCCGCTGGCAGGAGGCTTGGGGCGACCGGCTGGGCGGTGTGCTCGAGGACGTGTACACGCTCGACGAAGCCGAAGGAATATTCCCGGATTATGCGTTGACTGGTTCCCCGGCGGGTGCGAGCTCAAGCAGGATCCAGACTCCCCCATGGCTTGGGTAGCGACCGACCGTCAGGGGCGGCGCGTATGGTTTTTTCTAGAACAGCTACGGGGATAACGGGGTGACGTGGTGCGAGGTATGGACCCGCAGGCAGCTGCAGGACAGATGCGTGCGGCCGGCCTGGAGCCGCTCGACCCATACCCAGGTAGCGCGAACAAGTGGCGCTGCCGCTGCGCGCGATGCGGGGAAGAGGTGTTCCCCCGCCACTCCAGCATCAAACAAGGGCAAGGTGGCTGCAACTACTGCGCGCAGAAGGCCGCGCACGCGAAGCAGCGCCTAGATCCAGGAGTCGCGGTTGCGGAAATGCGGGAAGCGGGCTGGAACCCCTCGAGCCGTACAAGTCAGTAAGACTCCGTGGCGTTGCGAATGCTTGCGGTGTGGCACGGAAGTCTGCACAAGCCACAGCAACATCAAACAAGGTCACGGTTGCAGGAAGTGCGAGATGGAGCTGCGAGCTGAACGGCGGCGCTTGTCGAACGCGGCGAACGCGGTACTCACAATGCAAGCCGCCGGACTAGAACCCCTCACCCCCTATCCAGGCACCGTCAAAAAATGGCAATGCCTATGCCTCGAATGCGGCAACGAAGTGACACCCACACACGACAAAGTGAAACAAACAGGCCGCGGATGCCCATCCTGCAGCCTCAAAAAACGAGGATTAGAGCATCGCCTCGGTGCGGACGAAGCTGCCGCCGTGATGCGTGCAGCCGGACTAGAACCCACTTCAGCCATACCCAACCTCAAGCCGCCCATGGCTATGTAGATGCGGCAACTGCGGCCGCAACGTCGACCCCACACTCGCCTCCGTGAAAAGTGGGGCGCGCTGCCGATACTGCTCCGGAACCGACGTCATCCCCGAAGAGGCTGTCGAAGTTATGCGCGCAGCCGGTGTCGAACCACTCGAACCGTACCCCGGTGCGAACTCCCCTGGCTGTGTAGATGCGAAACCTGCGGGCGACACCCGAAGCCCAGTTACGGCCGCGTTCGGAAAACTGGACGTGGATGCGGGTATTGCTCCGGCAGGCACGTCGACCCGGATGAAGCGGTTGAGGTTATGCGCGCAGCCGGGTTCGAACCACTCACCCCGTATCCGGGAAGTTTGGCCGCGTGGCCGTGCGAATGCTCCACGTGCGGGAAACAAAGCTCCCCCTATTACGCGAACACTCGGTATCAGAATGGTCGTTGCGCCTGCCGCCAGGGGATGCGTGTCGACCCCGACGAGGCTGCCGAAACGATGCGCGCTGCGGGGCTGAAACCACTCGAGCCGTACCCGGGGTCGAACATCCGCTGGCGCTGCCGATGCACCAAGTGCGGCAAAGAAGTCACCCCTGTCATCGAGGTCGGTGCGGGCCGGTAGTGGCTGCCGGTACTGCGCAACGAAAGGCCTCGACTACAACGCGCCCGCGCTGCTGTATTTGATCACTCACGCGGAACTAGAAGCGCATAAGGTCGGTATTGGCTCACCTAACGCTGGGCGGCTCGACGCGCACCGCAAGAACGGCTGGACCGTTTACAAGGTGATGCACTTCGACACGGGGCAGGAAGCTTACGACGTTGAGGCCGCTGTGCTGCGTTGGCTCCGAGCTGAGATGGGTCTCCCGCAGGCGTTGACGCAGCGGGAAATGCCGCAACGTGGAGAAACGGAAACCGTGTACGCCGCAGACATCGACCTCCCCATACTCTGGCAAGAAACCATGCGCATCGCGAAAGAAGTTGCACTGGAAGTCACTGGCCCCAGGTTCGCACAGGCATTGCTCTGCACTTCAGCTATTTCGCGCCCCGCTTCCTGGCTTGGTATTCGCGGTTTGCGTTCGCGGGCGTAATCCACGCACACTGTGGCGTAGAGAGCATCGCTCCGCTAGAGAGGATTTCGGAGGAATTTCATTGAAGCATCATCCGGGTTGAGGCCCTCGCGTCGCATCTCTTCGCAGAGCCGTTGGTGTGTTCGCATCACCTTTTGTATCGAATTGAACGAGTGGTGAAACTCAGACCAATAGTCCCGGGGTTCAAGGTAGGGATACTTGGAGACAACAGGACTCGTTGAGCGCCTTCCATTTTGCCAGGTAACGAGCTTTCGCCTTCCCGCCATGAAGACCAAGTAGAACGAGGTTGTCAATGCGCCAACGACTATTGCGAAAGTCCAGGCTGCTTGATCCGGACCACAAGTCCTGAAGAAGGAAGGTGACCAGAACTAGGGGACTGATCCACGCCGCAATGGTTGCCATGATCCCAATGCCCACACCTCGCGCAATGGTCTTGAGAGTGGGTTTCCACGCAACAACCCTGAGCTACTGCGTACCCCTCGTCATCGATGCGGCTGCGACTCGCAGACGCTCACCGCAAGTAGATTCGCTCATGGGACCTCCCCAGACATGCCTCACGCCCATTTTAGCGTTGAACAACCGAGAGAACTCGTCCGAATAAGCACCTGAGGTGACCCACTTGACGGTTGGGGGCTGGACGTAGCCAGAGGTGTAAGCGCCTCTCCCCCGAGCTCGACCCTTTTCCTCAAGCCAGCAACTCCACTCCCTCCTAGGGGTTTCGTCACGGCCCTGGAATGCGGCAAGCTCCACGGTCGATTCAAAGCAGCCAGCTGCGCCCAAATCAGACCAATCGACTGTGCCACCGCTTCCAGCCCGGGGCGAGAGTTGTCGTCAGTTGAGCCTTCGAGGATCATGAAAGTGACGAAGGTGGAAGCACATGGCCTCAAGACGGTGCGGGCAGCGCGATGAACAGCGAAGTTCTTGTCCTGCCGCGCAGCCGGTTCTGCTCGCAGCGCGACGAAGTCCGCAGCAGCTTCAGCGATCCAAGATTCGGGCCAATCAGGGTGAGCGTCGGCACTTGTAATGCACTCTTCGGCGACCGCTTTGGCGATCTCGTGACCTCGTCCTGCTTCAAATTGACCGTCAATCGGTTGGTTCAACAGCCGATCGAGGAAATCAAACCTTCGCTTGGCAAAGCGTCCAGAATTCGCCTTTGCTTGGCATCATCATGAGTTCCGCTTCCGTAGTCGGGATCCAGGATCAGGCTGCGGAATAGATCTCGCACCAGTTCGTATTGCTCAGGAGTGAAGGGCAATTCGGGCTGACGGTTCCCCCAAAACTTCCAAGCCACCTCCCGAGCGTAAACGCTCAAAGCTGCGAACGTGAGGTCATTAATGCCGTCCACCCGAAGAAGCCAAGCAATCTGGCCGCCGTGGCCGAGTTGCCTGGCAGGTGCATGCCAATATGGGTTCAAGCTCTTCCTAGGGGGAAATATGGACACTTCTGACCTTTCAATGCACTCGATTGATTCCAATCACGGGAATCAAGGGAGATCAGGAACAAGAGCGTCGCGCGACGAGTGCCCTTTTTGCCGTAATGGAAGCGGTCCCAGACTTTGCGACGTGTTGTTGAGTTCTGTTGTATCGTTCCTCGGGGGTGCAATATGAGAGTTCTCTCATTGTTGATCGCTGGTTCGGTAACTATTGCGCTGCTGGTACCTGTTGGTGATGCCTCGGCGGTATCGCCCAGCCAGAAGTTCCGCAACTGTGCCGCACTAGCTAAGGACTATCCGACCGGTGTTGCCCGAAATGTGAGGGCCGCTAACGCTGCTCTGCGGACTGGATTCGAGCGGCCCACCGTCCGAAGAAAGATCTACCAAGCGAACATGCGATTGGATCGGGACAAGCGCGGTGCCGTGTGCCTGGTAGCCGTTCAACCGCCCACTGAGGTGACTGACTTCCAAGCCCGCCCCGGGACACCCTCGCTCGGAGGATCTCCTCAGATTTACGTGACGTGAAGCCACCCCTTTCGGGCACCAGCCATTCGTCTACGACGTTTTTTCTTAACGGTCAGTTGGCCACAAGCGAAGACAGACTGGATTTCGCCTTTCTACGTAACCTCGCTCCATCGACGCCTTACACCGTTGAGGTGGCAGCCCGCAACGCCACAGCATCTGGCCCCCGAGTGAGCGCGCAAGTGACCACGCTTAGCGCCGAGGCGGCGCGAGGCCTTGTTGAGGTCGTGTACACAGTTTCGGGTTCGGCTGGTTCGGTCAGTATTACCCAAGCGCAACGCTGGTGGTGGGACTGAGCAATACAGCGGGCTACCTCTCACGCGGAGCTTCGGATCATCAGGATCATCCTTTACACCTCCTCAGCTCAGAACAAGGGTGATTCCGGCGATGTGCAGTGCACGATTACCTCAAATGGACGGAACGGTGCAAAGCGCATCTTCATCAGGGCGTTTGTGATTGCGCATGTTCGGGTACCAGCGGTGTAATCGAAGGTCCTATGAATTCGCGCCGCCAATCGATGGATTGCAGGTGTCGCAGTTGTCACGGTGTTGCTCAGGTTCATCAGCCATCTGCCCGCCGGAGATAGGTGAAAGCGCGAGCACGGAGTCGCCGCTACTAGGTGCTCCGCGGGTTTTCACCAGTAGCGTTATTGTTTTTTTGTCTCGAGGGTATGTATTCGCTCTTCAAGCCGATTAACCGCAGCCAAAATTTGTTCGTTTGTGACGTCCTTCGAACCCGTTACTTTGCGGATCAAGCCACCGGCCATCATGCCTGCGAGACCTGCTAACAAACCAATTCCGACTGCCATTAATCCCACAGCAACAGCGCGGCCGTGAATGTCACGGGAGAGAAGTCGCCGTATCCGACGGTACTCATTGTTACCAGTGCCCACCAAAAGGCATCACCGAAATTTACGATGTTCGCGGTAGGGCGCTGGTCGCTCAGCGTCCAGCACTGCTAGTGCGCCCAGAAATGCGAGTAACGCCACGGCCGTCGCAACAACAAGAGCAACCTTTTGAACGGGTAGGCGTTCGCCACGGCTCAAGAGCCATTGCCCTGCAGTAAGAACTCGCAGAATCCTCAAAGCTCGGAACGCAGGAACAACAACGGCCAAGACATCAATTGGGTGTTTTGCAAGATATAGCCACCTGTTCGGCGACAGGTACGTCCGGTAGGCGAGATCCATTGCAGATAGGTCAAGTTAGGTAAGACAAGAACTCCAAGGCGGCGGTTATCTGACCACTCATGTCAACCGCAAGGACAGAACTGCGTAGATGGCAAGTGTAGAAGCATGTGCAAGAGGCAAAAAAGATGCGAAGTTCCTATTCCTCGTAAGACTCAAGCCTCTCTAATCGTTCCTCGTACGACGCTTTCGAGACTCGTTCCACACCGCTACCCCGTTCCTGGAAATTCATGCGTTTTTGCTAGTTTAGAGATGTGCGGATGACTGAGGTTTCCCGCCCCTTTGACGGTCAGAGGCCTAACCGAATGGCGGCGTAACGCCCTAGCGCAGCTCACTGGTGCTGTTCCGGAGCTGGCCGCTTATTCCCCGATTCCGCGGCTGGCCTGTAAGCGGCTTTTTGGAGCATTCGGAGATCACGAGCGAACTCTTTGGCCCTGTCCACTCTGCCATCGACCGTAAACTCAACCCCCAAGGTGGAACCATTCACGAGGTTTCCCATGAGCACGCAGAGGTCGCGATTCCTGTCAATGTAGATGCTCATCTCAGGGCGACTGGGGGCCATCAGGGAGACACTTGTCTCTGCCCAGAACTCACCACCTTCACCGAAGGTGGTGAGTTCCATTTCGATGAGCTCGATGAGTTCGCCTAGTTCCTGGTCGTTGAATTCGCTTTTGGTCCGACCTGATTCCTTCGATTCAGTAGAAGGTGTAGCCCGCCGGTCCGCGGAGACGCCGACGGGCGCGAGCGTCCGACAGGACGTATACGAACCACGCAGCATTTGACAGTCACAAGCCTCGCTTACCTTCCCATTTGTGAGGGGAAACAGCGGTAACTGTCAAGTATGACTGCCGATAGTGTATCGCGGCCGTTGCGCAGTTTGATGTGGGAGGTGAAGTCGGTCTGCCACGTTTCGTTTGGCTGGTCGGCTTCGAACCTGACGTAGGAGGATTTGGGGCGTTTACGGGGCTGGGCGGTGATGAATCCCCGCCGGGTGAGAACCCGCCAGATCGTGGACACCGCCGGGGCGGTGCCTTGTTCGTTGCGCAGGTGCACGGCGATGGTCTCCGCTCCGGCATCTAAACCCGAATCGAGCAGCTGTTTACGCCATCGCACGATCGCGTCTTCGACATCATCAGCCGTGCGCCGAGGGTTGGTTTTCGGGCGCCGCGACCGCGGCTGGAACGCCCCCTCCCCTTCAACTTCGAACCGGCGGACCAGCTCATAAACCCACGACCGCGCCACCCCGTAATCCCGCGCCACCGACGCCTTAGACCGGCCCTCCACCAACACCGCCGTCACAACCACCCGAGCCAAAGACATGACCACGCTCCAGATCCAGAAAATGTCCTCTATGTCTGGAGACATACGTCCTGAATGTCAAGAACTCAGGCACCGTCACTCACCCCATTGACTGCTGCAGTTCCCTGACTGCTGCGATGAAGGTTGGAACGTCATCCAAGGCCGCCGCGTGAACTACATCCAGATCAATTGACCAGTAGCCGTGGACGATGCGATTTCGGAGTGCCACCGGTGCGTTCCACCGAAGATCCGGATGCCGATCACGACCGCACGATCCCCTGCCGAAACAATCTCAGTCAGTAGCAGCAGATCACGCCGCATAGACGATCTCTGCCTCTGCCAAGATGGGCTCAGCTATCAGGGCGTTCAACGCTCGCTTGGACACCAGATCAACGGGTCGCCCGAACAGCGAAGCAAGTTCCTCGCTGACTACTCAATCGCCCAGCCCAACCGGACATCGGGCTCCAAGACATAAAGAAGATCAACGTCACTTGCTTCACTCGCAGCTCCGCGAAGTACCGACCCAAAGATCGACAATTCGGCAACTCCGTACCTTCGGCAAATGTGCGCGAGGAGATCAGAATCGACGCCAACAATTTCAGCTTCCACTTGCTAAGGATAGCGCCGCGGAAAGCATCTGTGATCTGTACATTCATCGGGTCTGATGAGTTCACCGAAAGCGGCCGGAGTCGGTTACAGCGCCAGCGGCGCACCTGATACAGCGAGGCGCACTGGCTAAACCTTACCAATGGCGCAAGCGGCAGCCATGCAGGCTGAGTACCCACGGACATCCTGCATGTCCGCCTGCTCAAGTGCCTAACGCTGAGTGATTAGGACGCGCCATTCGGATGACCTATCCTTCGCTTCCGCCACCCTGGCGAAGCGTTCGGCACTCGTGGCGCTTATCGCGGCCATCGGCCTTGCCGGATGCTCATCGACGCCGAGTGAGATTCCCGATGCTGTCGATTTCACTTTGCCAATGCCGAATATTGAAGCCATAGAGCAGAGCTGTGCATCGAACGATCGCATTGAGGCCTCTCGCTGCCTGGTCAACACTCTCCTGCCATTGCTCGACTCAGTTTTTGAGCCCGTAGTGACGTCCCGGGGTCGCGAGTTCCTCCCCCACCGTGGTGCTCGACGACGCTGGGGGTGAAACAGCGTGCGGCACTCTCACTTCACCCGCGTATTGCCCTGCAGATCAAACGTTGATCATTCCGATGGCATCGGTGTCCGACCTCGGAAATCGCGCTCCCGATGCTGCGCTGGAACGGGTTCTGTTCAATCCGGCCGTCCGCGAATACTTCACCAGGGAACTCACTGCCGAGGAGCTCAAGCAAGGTGGGGCCTACTCGGCCGTGATCGCCACCGCACATGAGTACGCCCATCACGTTCAGAACCTGATTGGCGCCATCGCCGTGTATCAAAACCAAGCCGATAGCGATCCGGTCGCGATTTCACGGCGCATCGAATTAGAAGCCGACTGTCTCACCGGATGGGTGTCGGGATACCTGGACGAGACCGGGGCGCACAATCCGCGGTTGATCGATGATTGGGCCGCCGCCACGCACTTTGACGGAATCGGCGACGACTTCATTGATCCAAGCATCGGTGAAGGCGGGCACGGCACCATCGAGCAACGCGTCGCCGCGTGGCAAGAAGGACTGATTGCGGGCGTTCAGCTCAGCGAGCCCTATGGCGCCTGCATGGCCATCACGGAAAACGTCTTGGCTGGCACAACCGGAGCGCAGTTACCTGCCGAGTGATGCTCACGGTGCATCAGCGCTGTGCTCGTCGACGGTAACTCTAACCGTCAACACTGTTTGATCGTCATCGCGCACGAGCGTCCAGTGACCGCCACTGAGCCGGTCGATCGTGGTGATCCCCAGACCCCAATTCTTGGTTCCCGGGCCGATGCCGTCATCGGTGATTCGCATCAGGATTTCAGATTCCTCATCCGTGACGGCGCAATGCACATGCCTCGCCTCCCCGTGACGAAACGCGTTTGCCACCGCCTCGCGGACGATCATCGTCACCTTTTCGGCGGATTCACCAGTGAGGCCATTCAGTTGGTGGTCGATCGCCAACTCCACTGGACAGATCTCCCGCCACGGCTCTCGACAACTTCAAACAACGCGGCAAGAAGGCCCTGTTCGGCCGCTTCAGCTATCGACTCATGGAACGCAGCATCGATAGCTGCGGCAGCGAACGCCAGTACGGCGTGTGCTCTTTCGGTGTCCGCGTCGGATTACCGCTTGTTCCAAGGCGGCTGCCGATGCCAGCGCTGTTGATTGAACGGGACCATGAAGGCGAGCTCCCAGTTCGCGGGCTGCTTGCGCAAGGACGGCGGCTTCGGCAATCTCCGCCACCTGCTCATCGCGCACCTCCGATCGCAACTGAGCAAGCATCATTTCGCGGTTTGCATCCAGCAGGCCCAGACTCGATGTTCCCAGTAGAAGAAGCAGGCTCACCGCGATCTCAAACAAGCTCGCCCACCCACTGAACTGTGGATCGGTGTCGACTACTCCGGGGAGTTGGAGCACGAGTGGGATGCCATGAATCACCACGAGGGTTCCCGCATAGATCCACAGGTGGGCACGAGGCGCTCGTCCCATCAGCAGATTGGCGCCACCCAGGAGGAGAACGATGAAAGCGACGTCGATCGCCAATCGCGGGAGTGCCGCGTGCTGGCTGAACGCGCCCGGAAGCGCGGTCACCGGTAAAGGCGCTGCGTAGCGGGTCGAGATGCTGAGTGCGCAGATGAAGCAGACAGTGGTGTGCGCGCGGGGGCATTGCGGTGCCGCGCGCATACAGGTCGTGACTGAGTGGGTCGAACAGCGACGTAGCGCTGTGACGAAGACTGGTGTTGCTGTCCATGGGCTCACCACGAGGTCCCGCCAATACCGTGTCGATCTCTTGCCTCAGTTGTGCCAACGCCGGGCGCACAGAGTCTGCGACCGAACTCCGTGCCCGCGACAAGGCTTCTCGCTCGATGTCTCGCGTGGTCTCGATACGTACGCGTTCGTGGAGCAAAGCATCGCGAGTCGAGAGATACCTCCAACGCGCCGCCGTGATGGTGCCCACGAACACCAACCAGACGGGCGCAGAAATGAGCGCTTCGAGCACTGTTGCCCAGGTGATTGCGCTGGGACCTAACAGCGCCTGCGCCAAGGCGAGTGAATCCGACCAGGCTTGCGGTGATGGCGCCAACGATGTTGGATGCCGCTGGCAGATGCATGGTGGGGTATCGCTGAGCCGCCACCCGAACGAACGCCTCGGCCAAGAGTGCACCCACAACCAACACGGCGGCGGTGAGCCACGCTCCTCACCCATATGGGCGTATCCGCTGGTGTGATTAGCAAACTGGCCAGCAAGAGCACGACCACGATCGCGTACGCCTGCCCAACAACGCGTCGCAGGATTCGCCGCCGGGCAGCCAGGTCAGGGGTAGGCGTTGCGTCCATCAGAGATCAACCCGTAGTAGGACTGCGCGATGAGCACCCTTTTGTTGGCCGCGGGAACCTGGGGAAGACCGAGTTGATCACTTAATCGGGTGGATCGCTTTCTCAACTGCCGACACCGATAGCCATATCTCTTTAGCTATGTCGGGTTTGAATGCCCGCACCACCCCCAGCCGCATGACCTGGAGCCCGACTGCTCGCTTAGAGTCCCGCTCCGCGCCGCTTCAGTGCGAGGAGTCAGGGGACGAGTTGCGCACTCGTCAATCAATGCGGCAAGACTCTCCAGATCCGCCATGCCCTTGGTCGCCTGCGAAGTTCCCACCGGAAACTCCGGAAGGTTTCCCAGCAGGCGGGGGTCCTCGTAGGAAGTGAGAATCGCCAGACCAATACGCGGATGTTCCACCCTGATGGCGCGTGCAAGATCAGCCCCCGTTGGGCCGACACCCAAGTCAAGATCGATGAGAGCTACGTCCGGATCATGCTCACGGGCCTGAAGAACTCCGTCGTTGGCTGTCGCCGCATCCACGCACGTGTGCCCCAGGCTCGTTACGGCATTAACCAAAAGCATCCGAGTGAAGTCGGCATCTTCAACAACCAGCACGGTCACACTCACGGCTGGCACGCTAGCGGATCAGACATCGATCAGCATTGACTCGCGGGATGTTCCGGTTTTTCCCACCACGGGCAGTTTCAACTGCACCCACCGAATGAATAGAAGCGGCAGACTCTTCCGTCAGTCCAGATCGCGCGTCCCAACTCCGAATTCGTGAACGATGTCCCCGTTAGGTTCGCCGCTCGGAAGTTTGCCTCGTTGGCCACTGCAGCCGTCACCCCGGCCGATGTCAGATTGGCTCCGCGAAAGTTTACGTTCGTGAGGTCCGCTCTGTTGAAATTCGCGCGCGCTAAGTCAGCGCCCTCAAATGATGCCCCGGTCAGGTTCGCACCAATGAAGGTCGCAAATTGCAGTGAAGCCCCATCGAAACGCGCACCGGCAAGATTGGCATCCCAGAAACTCGAGAATGTTCCTAATTGGAGACCGGTGAAGTCGTATCCGCGCAAATCAGCACCAGTACAGGAGATTCTCGGTGACGAAAGAGCCCTACACCCCGGCGGGACCCGACGTTCACCTGATTCACTCCCACCTCAACGGTTGGGTCAGCGTCCAGTGCATCCATCTGGTCGGTAGCGGCGCGATGTCTGTCTGGTGCTCCTTCTTCCTGCACCACCGTTTCTGCGAGATCCTCCTCGCTCGAGGACTCAGGTGTTTCTTCGAGAGTCTCGACTTCCGTCGCTCAGGGACTCGGGCTGCAGTGGCGGGTTCCGGAACTGGGGGAGCAGCAGAGGAGGCCTGTGATTCCGGAAAGACCAAGGGCAGATGGGTCGGCAGATGAGCAGCCCGCCACCACCACAGCCGATAGAACGATGCCAACCCACGACCAGCGATGCACGAGGCTCCCTTCAAGCACTTAGCTCTGGCGAGTGAGCGCGCAGAAGTTGCATGCCTAGCACCTGGGCAACAGGTCGAACAGCCCCACGCGAATAGATGGCGGAAAACCGGAAAGAAGTCTTGCGACGGTTCCAACCGGCGATTCGAAGCAACTGCGCGAGTTAGCGTTCCACCAATAGCTTCCATCAACGCACGCGGGCAATCCGTCCGCTGGGCGCCCAATTCCACGAAGGGCAATCATGAAACTCACCATCCTGATTTAGCGCGGCTGCCCCTGACGCTATCTTCGCGTGCGTGCCAGGCTCACTCCGAGCAAGCCCCTCGTTGCCTTGCCGGCGACGAAGCAAACCCCTCCACCACCGAAAGCCCATCACCCGCGCCGGAAGTCAGCGAAAGCCCCAGCCCCACACCCTCGGAAACCACCGACACCGATGCACCCGACCTCACTGTGGAATCCACCGAAGACATTCAGGTGATCGACGACCTACAGGTAGCCGAAGACATTCAGGAATCCGAGGAAACTCCTCCTGAATTGGAGGTAGAGTGAATACGGATTTCAGGAGAAGTGCGTCGAAGCCGGGAACTGTGCAGACTTCTCGAAAGTCGGCGCTCACAAGGCATGGACCAATCGATTCTTCGCGACTGCTTTTTCGGATACGGACCTCGTAACGGCGTCAGGGATATCTGTCGTCGGCTTGACCTGTCGGACTACACATGGGACAGCCAGATCGAGGCTATCTGCGGACCTCAGTTGCCACGAGTGAACGGCTGCGTGATCAGCGAGGAGACCGCATGCGTCGGTGCAGATCTCTCGGGCGCTCAACTCAACAACGCACGACTGCGACGCTCTAACCTCTCTCGAGCGAACCTCAGCGGGGCCCAACTTTCCCGTGCCAGCCTGGCAAACGCGGATCTCAGTGGTGCTGATTTGACGGGTGCTGATCTCTCGAACGCGCAGTTGTATGGAGCCAACCTGACGGGCGCAACGTTGCGCGGAGCCAAAATTTCCGGCACCAGTTTCGGCAACGTGATTTGGACGGATGGACGCCAATGCAGTCCACTCTCATCAGCAGGCACCTGTCTCATCACCCAGGTAATCGATCTCGCGCGAGACCTTCGGTGAACGGGCGGACCCCTTGACCAGACCCACGCACGCCGCTGCCATGGCACTCATGGCTCTCGCACTTCCGCTGTCCGCCTGCAGTGGATCAACTAACCAACCACTAGGCCTGTCCAACACAGATCTGTCTTCCCCCTCCAGTCTTTCGTCTCCCACCAGCCTTTCGTCACCCACAAGCCAGCCCAGTGACACAGAGGCGGATGACGCTCCCCCAGTCGATGCCACCGTTGACGAGCCCCCCGCAACGCCTGACTCCACGGATTACACCGAAGAGTTGTCAGCGGCGGAAATCGATCCACCGATCGAAGAGTCAGCCTCGGGATTTCGGCCACCCCGGATTTCCATCAGGAGGATCGGCACCTGCCCCGTCGTTTTGTTCGACAATCGAAATCGAGGGAGAGTCAGTTGCCCTGGTCTGGATATGCGTGGCGGGAGCCTGCGCGGCTTAACCTCGAAGGTGCGAACCTGCGGGGTGCAAATCTCGCAGGCGTAGATTTCCCCAGTGCCGCCACCAAGGCAGATCTCTCGGGGGCCAACCTGACCGGCGCGATTATCAGGGACACCGCCTTCAATGGCACCGATTTCAGCGGTGCCACCTGGATCGACGGGCGCGTTTGCGCTGAGGGTTCACGTGGAGTGTGCAGGTGAGGGTGCTGGCGAGTGACGGCGCACTCGGAATGAATGAACCGGAGTGCTCCACGAAGCGGAAATTCAAGCAGAAACCATGAGAGTCTTGTCCGTCACTTTGGTGGCTGGCGCACTGATTCTCGTTGGTTGCGGTAGCGACTCAGATCGGGCTTTGGGCCTAACCGGCAACGAATCTTCTCCCGCACAGTCACCCGCCCCAGCGCTAGACATAGTCGAGGACTTGCCGGATTCGACTAATGCATCTGAAAGCACACCCACTCCCTCGACGGAGCCCTTCGTCGATCCAACGCAGACTCCACGCACCGTGAAACGAGGCGAGTGAGATTCCCACGCCTAGTTCCCCAGATGCAGAGGACATCGCGGAACTGGTCGACGAACAAGGCGCAGACGATAGCTCCGGCGGCGGGATACGCCGCTGTTAATGGCTGCGTCATTGCTCCGAAGGCGGACTGTCAAAGTTGGGATTTCCGGGGGGCTGTACCTGTGGGGGGTCGATCTACGTGGTGCCCAGTTGCAAGGTGCCTTGCTGGAATATTCGGTTCTAGACGAATCAAATCTGACCGGCGCGAACCTCAATTTCGCGAGGCTCGACTCAGCTCCTTTCTCAACGTAGACCTATCAATGCATCGATGCGGCAGATGCTGTTCGCGCAAGGGAACTTATCTGGCAGCAATCTGAAGGGAATTGATGCCGCAAATTCCCTTTTCTCTGAGACCGACTTTCGAAGAGCCAGTCTCGTGAAAGCGAATCTGTACTTCGCTGACTTCGAACGCGCGAACTTGGATGACGTCGACTTGTCGGGGGCGAATCTTCGAGGAGCCGACTTTAGAAACGCGTCCATGAAGCGGGCCAACTTCACAGGTGTTGTGATGGAGGCAAACTTTAGAGGCGCTGACTTATCGGGCGCGAACCTATTCGGATCACTCATCCCATCCCTTTGTCCTCAACGAAACAAACCTTAGCGGCGCGACGTGGTTTGATGGACGTCAATGTGCAGAAACTTCGCCGCTTGGAATCTGCGGTTGATCTTGAGTTCAGGTAGCCCGATCCTCAGGCGAGGTGCGGCGACAGGCGCAATCCGAGCAATGGGGCGACCGGGCCTTGTGACGGTCACCTGTTCACACGCCATAACCATGAGGCGTCGGGGCTCCTCGGGGACTAGTTCGCGGGCAATTGGACCTTAAGGCTGCAGCCGCCTTCCCTGCGAGGAGTCATATGCCATGTGCCTCCGAGGGCAACGATGCCATCAAGGCCCATACCCGGCGTCACGTTTGCCGGCGGTCCTGTCCCATCGTCCTCGATGGTCACCGTGAGCACATCAGCGTCGGAATCGAGCGCGACCGTGATCCACACATGGAGCGCACCGCCGTGCTGATTGGCGTTGGTGATGGCGGCGTCGATGATTTCGCTAGCGGTCCAGGAGAGATAGTCGTTCGTCTTTAATGCATCTGCAGCGCGCGCGTCGATGTCGTAGTCGATAGCAAGGAGTCCGCGCCATTGCATGATCAACTTTCGGATGGCACTCTCAAGATCCACCCGCGGGAGGGCAATCGTGCTGGTGAGGCTGGCGAGTTCTTCTCGCACCTGCGCAAGTTGGTAGTCCAAGCGCTTTTTAAGTTCCGTGAGCGAAGGCTGTTCTCCAGCAACCTCGCTGTCGACGTAACGCCGCAACGCAAGGGAGATGGAAGACAGTCGTCCTTGAACACCCCCGTGCAGAATCTGTGCCATCTGTGATCGCGTGACTGCCTGCGAGCGCTGAATTTGCACAGTGGCTGCGGCGAGTTCGTCATTGGTGCGGGTCAGAAGTTCCGCATCGCTTCGTGCTCGCCCGCCCGCTTCGAAGAGCACGCTCAAGGCAATCAACCCCACCAGCGTCACAGCAAGGAAGATGCCCTGGGATATTCCAGGGTAAGCAGGAGTACATGTCGGATCATCTGCCAGGAGATACTGCATGATCACGAAGCCGCCCAGCGGTCCGCCCACCAACAGCACGAGCGCCCACGGCCGTTGACGAAGCATGGGAATCGTGGAAATCCAGTAGATGAGTAATGCGAATGCTCCGTATCCACCCACGGCAAGCAGCGTCGACTCAACACACCCGGCACTGGTGTGACGAATCAGGAAGTAGATCCCGAGAATGACGATCGCGCCGATGGTCAGGTGCGCGGAGAGAACCATCTCCCAGATTCCACCGGCACCGCGCCAACGCAGCTTGTTCGAACCCGTTTGCTGATCACTGGCGGCGGGTTCACGGAATGTTCCCACCGCAACGTCATGGCCCGCTTGCCGCACCATGGTGGCTGTAACACGGTTGATGTCTTCGCCGAGCTGATGCACCTGCACCGTCGTGGCTTCTTGACCGAGCGCGGACACCTGCTGTTCAACCCGTCTGATTTCCGGGCTGATCACTTCATCAACCTCACGAGATAGGGCCTGAAGCTGCTCAATACCGGATTGGCGTTGCTCTTCCATCGCTCGCTGCAGGCGCAGCTCCTGATTTTGAGCCTGTCGCAGTTGACCCTCATGTCGATCGAGCCGTTGTCTTGCCAGCGCGAGTAGCCCCATCGTGCCCACCGTCACGAAGACGAGAAGGGCGCTGCTTACAGGCACAACAACCGTTGCACCCGGTATGAACTGACGCATGACAGCGGCGCTCACTGCCACGAACACTCCGGTCGCGGTCCACAGCACCACGGCAACGAACGCCGGCGGGCGCGGCAGCAATCGCAACACGATTCGCGACGCAATCGAAAAGAAGACCAGCGCCAGTATTCCGGGCGCAATGGAAACGACAATCCGCAGCCACCACGACGAATCCGGCGTCATTTCCTGCGCACGGGAAAAGATGCCCAGGACCGGCATCAGCATGGTCACAGCCATCAGCGGTGAGCTGTAGGCCCAGGTGCTCCTAAGGGCGTCGCCTATCGTGGATCGGTCATCGGACAACGACGTTCCCCGATTGCCAGATCCTTGTTGCAAGTACCCGCGGATTCATGTCGGGATCCTTATCCAGCCCCAATGCACGGAAGGTGCGCGCCACCAGCATCTCAACTGAGCGAACGGAGCTGTCTCGTTCGCGCGCGATCGCTGCGTTTGTGTAGCCAGCAGCAATAAGGGCCAAGATTTCCGCCTGCGCCGCACTCACCGTTACGGATTCAGCGAACTCGTTGTCCGGTTCCCTCGGGGTGGGCGGGCGCTCAGCGGCCGAGATTGCATCGTGAATCGCCTGCCCTATTTCACTCAACGAGGTCAACGACGACTTCACCAGTGACACGGTTCCCGGTGGCGGCTGCAGGCTTTTGCCGGTGGCCGACTCAACCGATTGGTGCGACGTCAAAATCACCAGTCCCACCCACGGCCGCTCCTTCGCAACATGTGTCAGCAGAGCAATACCGGAAGGACCACCACCGAGGTGCAGGTCACTACAGATCGCATGCGGATCAAAGTCATCCACGCACGCCAACGCATCGGCAACCGATCCCACCGACGTGGTAACGAATCCCTCCGCCACTAGGGCATCAACTACCGCAGTCCGCGAGAACGAGTCGTCCTCCACAACAAGCACCCGAATGGCGGGGGCGTCGTGATCCGCAGGACTGCTCACGACACCTCCTGTGATCGCTCCGGGTGAGTCTCATCGACCGATCATCGTGAGCCCAAACCCCGCACGACAGAACAGTAATCCGTCCGGAATCGTCTCAAAGGCGGATGAACTCAGCCCCCTTCGGCTCCTTGCACACGTTCGGGCAATTGCACTCCCCCTGCGTCGAGTGTTTCGCCCGACCCACCATTCGAACGTAACTTCGCGTCATGGCTCCCCAGAATGCGTCGTCGCGGCGTTTCGTCTCAGCGATAGCCGCAATAGCCATCACTCTGGGCCCATTCTCATTCGGGACGATTGCGCCGAACCCCGCAACTGCAACCAGTCTGACGTGCACTGAAGCAGTGCCTTGTGAAGAGAGCGCTGCCCGCACCGCTCGCACGGAGGAGAGAACCGCCGCTAGCTTGACGTTCACCAACCGCACCACCGCGGACGGCCTGGGCAGCAACTTCGTAACAGCGGTGTATGCCGTCGGCAGCACTGTCTACGCGGCCACCACTGGCGGCCTGTCTGTCTCCACCGACGGTGGTACGTCATTCTCCAACTACACAATCGCTAATGGGTTGGGCGGCAACAACGTGCAGGGGGTCTATGCCGTTGGAAGCACTGTCTACGCCGCCACCGCACCAAATGCTGGCGGTGCCGGTGGTGTCTCCATTTCGACCGACGGCGGGGCGTCGTTCACCAACTACACCACCGGGCTGGACAACAACTTCGTGCAGGACGTTTATGCCGTTGGAAGCACTGTTTATGCGGCCACCGACGGCGGCCTTTCCATCTCCACCGATGGCGGTGCGACGTTCACAAACCGCACCAAAGCCAATAGCGGGCTGGCCAACAACATTGTGTTTGGCGTGTACGCCACCGGTGCCACGATCTATGCTGCTACCGCCAGCGGCCTATCTATCTCCACCGATGGAGGGGCGTCCTTCACAAACCGCACCACCGCTCACGGGCTGGGCGGCAGCGCCGTGTTCGGGGTGTATGCCACCGGATCCACGGTGTACGCGGCCACTACCGGCGGCCTGTCCATCTCCACCGATGGAGGGGCGTCGTTCACAAACCGCACGACCGCTGACGGGCTGGGCACCAACGCCAGCACTGTCGTGTACCAGGGGTATTCCGTCGACAGCACCGTTTATGCGGCCACCTGGGGCGGCCTGTCCATTTCCACAGATGGGGGTGTGACGTTCACCAACTACAGCCTGGGTGACAGCAACCCTGTGAACGGGGTGTCTGCAGTTGCCAGCACGGTCTATGCGGCCACCCAGAGCGGCGGCCTGTTCATTGACACACCACCACCATTGGCGGCGCTACCGGTGGCACCCTCTGTTGTGGTGGGGGCGACAGGCACGGTGACGATTTCTAACCCAGCCCTGCCATTGCCGGATGACACTGTTGTTACGGCAGTCTCGGCTGATACGGGTGTGGCGACCGTTACCTCGTCAGCCAATGCTTCGGGCGGTAACGCGGCCTTCACGGTTAGCGGGGTGTCTGCTGGGACTACCAATGTGACGTTCTCGTCGGCGCCGGGGTACGCGAACGTTGTTGTTCCCGTTACAGTCACGGCACCCTCTCCCGAGCCTGAGCCCGACACAGGTGGCAGCGGATCCGGAGGCGGTAGTTCGCCCGCTGGTACTTCGGGTGGCGGTGTTAGTGGCAATTCGGACAGTGGCGTTGGCAGCGGAACAGGAATTGCTACGGGCCTGGATCCAACGCCCCCGGGGACCGCTGTTGAACCTGTGACATTCGCTGACGCGCGCAAGGTGACTCCCAGTCAGATCCGAGCGCTCACCCCCGCGCAGATAGCGTCGATTCCTGCAGCGCAGTTCAGGGAGTTGACTCCGGCGGTATTCGCAGTGTTGACGGCAGCACAGGTCGCGGCTCTCCCCTGGACTTGGTTCGTGTGATACGCCCCGCCCGAGCCGCAGCACTAAAGCCAGGTGCCGTTGCGGGTATGTCTGCTGAGCAGTTGGCCACATTGCGGTTGGCTTCAATGCGAGCAATGCCACCGGACCAGATAGGGGCGATCAGCACTGACGTGATCACCGGTGTTAAACCAGAATTCCTAGCCCAGCTGAAGCCCAAAGTGTTGGCCGCGATGAGCGCCACTGTGATCGCGGCATTGAGTCCCGAGCAAGCCGCAGCGATTAGACCCGCTGCACTAGCGAGGTTGCCGATTTTATCTATTCGACAGCTCGATCCGGAAAGCTTCGCGGCACTGTCGGTGCGACAACTGCGGAAGCTGACGCTACGACAAACATCCCAGCTCACCAGCGAACAACTCGCTGACCTCACTCCTGCACAGCTTCGAGCCCTGCGTCGTAGTTGATCAGGCACGGATTGTTGCCACTTTGACTTTGCTGCAGCTCAATCACACCCTGTGCGAAGAAGGTGGCGAAAGTGTCCTGTTGATGAATCAGGCGTCTCCACACTGTTTCCCTGTGGGTCCGACGAGGGCTGGAAATGTTACGCATAAACGGGTTGTGCACTCTGTTTATGCGTAGTGAAGCCCCACCTCTTCTTCCTATCCTGCGGTCACGGACGCAGGGTGAACTGCTCACGGCCCTCCTGCTGAATCCAACTCGCGAGTGGACCGTCAGCGAACTCGCCGAACACCTCCGTATTCCGCTCACCACAACCCAGTCCGAACTGGGTCGACTGGAGGCTGGGGGCCTGCTGCGCTCGCGCAAGGTCGGGCGTTCCCGTCTGGTGCAACCAGAAACCAGCAATCCGATCGTGGCGCCGCTGACTCAGATCATCACGCTGACATTCGGACCCCAGGCGGTGATCGGCGAAGAGTTCGCCAACCTTGCCGCCGATCGAGTTGTGATCTTCGGATCCTGGGCTGCACGTCTCTCGGGAGAATCTGGTCCCCCGCCGGCAGACGTCGATGTGTTGGTAATCGGCGACCACATTGCCCGCGATGAGGTGTACGCAGCTGCCGAGCGCGCCGAGGCCCGGCTCGGACGTCCAATCAACCCAGTAGTGCGGACTACTCATGCGTAGCAGCACGCTGCGGATGATCCCCTGCTCGATGAGATACAACGCCGGCCGCTGATCGAGGTGACGTCTGACCGAAGTGACCAAGTGGACGCATGACTTGGCAGCGCGGAAGCGGCACGGTTGAAGACCTGCTGACCCACGGCGCCCTTGAGCGTGTTAGCGGGGCGGCAGCTGATGGAACGTCGTTACTCGAATCTTCCGAAGGCCTGCTGGCTTCGGCTGAACGTGAGTTATCTGAGTACCCCGAGGCGGCATACGTATTGGCGTACAACGCGGCACGCAAAGCTTGCGTGGCACTGCTCGCCCAACAAGGACTGCGCACGAAGTCCGGTGGGCACCACGTCACGACCGAGCACGTGGTGCGTGCGCAGTTCGGTGGCCCCTTTGATGCCTTCTCATCACTGCGACGAAGACGAGCTGAGATCGAGTATCCGCGTTTTCCTGGAGATGTAGTGACCGCCGACGAGGCGGCATAGGCCATCGAGAAGGCGCGTTCTATCCATGCTGCTGCGAGCGAACTACTCACACAATTATCTTTGTTTCGTCCCTAGCGAGGATCCGGTGCAACTCTTTGCTGCCAGCAATGCCTCGTAACTTGTGAATCCATAAACACGCGGCGATTTGGTTTTCCACGCCCCAGGCTCTACCCTTGACCAGCGCCGCAACCGCGGTGGATTCTTGGATCAGAATTTGATCCCCCTGCGAGTCTTTAAATTCCGACTGGATCGTGCAGTCGGCCCCACGAGACTCTCTCGGTCTCGTGATGAATAGGTAACTCATGTCTTTCGATGAATTGGGCATTAATCCTGCCCTCAGCAAGGTCCTGGCACGCCAGGGCATCACCTCTCCGTTCCCCATCCAGGTGGCAACGCTGCCCGACGCTGTGTCCGGTCGCGACGTACTGGGCCGGGGTCAAACTGGTTCGGGCAAGACGCTCGCCTTCGGGCTTGCGATGCTGACCCGCCTTGCGGGCCGGCGCGCGAAGCCGCACAAGCCGCTGGGCCTGGTGCTTGCACCCACCCGCGAACTCGCCATGCAGATTCAAGATTCACTCAAGCCCTTGATGGATGCGGTGGAACTGAAGTCGCGCTTGATTGCCGGCGGCATGCCGTACGGCAAGCAGATCGAGGCGCTGCGCTCGGGTGTTCCGATCCTCATCTCCACTCCCGGTCGATTGATCGACCTGATGGAGCGTGGGGATGTTGACCTATCCGCTGCCGAAATCGTGGTCCTGGATGAAGCAGACCAGATGGCAGATATGGGCTTCCTGCCCGCGATGAAGCAGATCCTCGATACCTGCAAGCCCGGTGGCCAACGCTTGCTGTTCAGCGCGACGTTGGACAAGGGTGTTGACCGCCTGGTTCGCGCATACCTGAACAACCCCGTTGAGCACTCGGTCGATACCGGCCAAGCATCCGTGACCACGATGGATCACCACGTGTTGGTGGTGCATCCGGAAGACCGCGACGCAGTGATCGCACAGATCGCCGCACGCGAAGGTCGCACCATCATCTTCGTTCGCACCAAGCACGGAGCCGACAAGCTCGCCAAGAAGTTGGCGACCGAAGGCGTGCCCGTAGGTGTTCTGCACGGCGACAAAACCCAAGCCGTCCGCACTCGCACCCTTGCTGACTTCAAGGACGGTCGCGTGAATGTTCTGGTGGCCACCAACGTTGCTGCCCGTGGCATTCACGTGGATGGCATCAGTTTGGTGGTGCACTTCGATGCACCCACCGATCCCAAGGACTACCTGCACCGCGCCGGGCGTACTGCTCGCGCAGGTGAATCCGGCACCGTGGTGACGATCACCGCACCGCGTCAACAGCGCACGGTCAAGCACATGACGGACCGGTGCGGTGTGGAACCTGTCATCACGCGAGTTCGCCCCTTGAGCTCCGAACTCGTCACCATCACTGGCGCCCAAGCACCCAGTGGTACTCCGTGGCATCCAGCGCCCACCAAGGGATCAAGGAACTCTCGTCCGCGTCGCCCTCACGGTGCTGGTCGGAACGGCCATTCGTCGAACCGCGGCGAGCGCGGACGTTCAGCCCGAGGATCTGGTGGTTCAGGGTCGTCACGTCGTAGTGGTCGCTGAGACTCCCACTGCCGAATCCTTCGTGAGGCCCTCGATCATGCGTGGGCGATCACGAGGGGTCGATCAAGTCTGATCTGGCGCAACACCGAGAACGTTCAGGTCGAAAGCTCGCGCGGCCTGCGCCTGACGCTGATCGAAAGTGACCATCACAGCCGCTTCCGCGAGGGTAGCCGTTGCAACGTGTATAGCGTCCAGGCTCCGCACGCGCGTTGCCATCGCGATGTGCGCTGCGAGGCCTGCAACATTTTCGTCAACGTCGACGACATTCATCATCCGCCACTGGTGCGCCCATAACGCGTGAGCGAGAGACCTCTCGACCACACTTTCGATCAGGGCAAGGCCGCGGCGAACTTCTACTTCGGTCACTCTCGAGACGACTGCCCCTGAGAGATGCCCCATGAGTTCACCGGCCTCGGCCGAACGGTCCTCTCCCAGGAATCGGGCAAGGAAAACACTGCTATCGATGTAGCCGATCACTAGTCGCCGCGATCCTCATCAAGGATCTTTTGCCAAGTGCGACTGGCCTTAGCCGGCTGGACCGGCACCACGGTGAAGGGCTCTCGTGGTGCTGTAGCCCGGCCCTCGGCGATGAGTTGCTGGAGTGCGGGTGGAATGTCGACGTGCTCGTCGGTCCGTGCCGGGGCGAGAACGGCCACCGGGGAACCGCGATCGGTGATGACGATGCGCTCGCCAGCGCTCGCGGCCTTCACGTAGTGCGAAAGGCGTGCTTTAAGTTCCCGGATACCCACGTCCATGTAGTCACATTAAGTCGATTTTGTGACTACGTCAACGGCCTACTGTGGCGCTCGTGAACGCATCGAATGCCAGCACGCCGGGCGGCCGCGCAGCGTCGTCGTTGGGCATTTCCTTCACCGAGATCCCCCTCGGGGAGGCCTCATCTGCGGCCGAAGCCGCTCGCGTGCGCGGGGTCACGGTCACGGCCGTGGTCAAGTCCCTGCTCGTGCGCCGCGGCGAAACGATTACCTGTTGGTCCTCCTGCCGCTCGATCGATCGATTTCCTGGCCCAAGCTGCGATCGGTGCTCGGTGTCTCGCGGCTATCGATGCCAGACGCCAAGACGGCATTGGCGGTGACCGGCTATCAGCGAGGCACGATCTCTCCGCTGGGCCTGGGGCTGCCGGTTATCGTCGATGAGCTCTTGGTTGGTCACTCGATCACCCTGGGGTCTGGTCAAGTGGGGACGATCATCGGACTTCAGGCTGATGATGTGATCGCTACCTTCGGTGCAGTAGTGGCAGACGTCTCGGAGTAATTCTTTGAATCCTTGCTGGTTCAGGCAGTTGTCGAGGCTTGCACGAGCAGACCCGAAACGATCAAGATCGCCAGGACCAGCACCATGCTCGGCAGCAGTGAGCGGCGCAGCTCCCGCAGATGCGACCGTTCGAGTTCGTGGACGTCGTCGCCGCCTTCTCGTTGCACCTGCGCGTACTCGATCTCAGGAATTGCATTGAAGTGAGTGCGTGCGCCGAGAACAACCAAGGCGACAACAAGCGCGATCTTGATGAGCAGCAAGATGCCCCACGGTGTGGAGAACAACGCTCCGAAGCTCGGCATGATGAAGAAGGCCATCAAGATTCCCGCGATCGCAACGCCAAACACCGAGTAGGTGGCAAAGCGCGAGAAGCGCACGGCCAGTTCACTGCCGTCGGGGACGAGGATGTCGCGATCATCGCGTCGGCGAATGACCAACGCCAAAGCGATAGCAAGCGCGATGATTCCACCGCCCCAGATTGCCGCGAAGGTCACGTGCGATGCATTGGCCAGCGCCATCAACCACAGCGGACCTTCCGAGGTGGATTGACCGCCGAGCAGGTAGGACACAATCACCACGCCGCTGAGTACCCAGATAAACGGTGATCCGTTCACCATGCCGGGGATGAAGAACAGCGCTGCTCCCACCGCGAGCCGGAGGACGGCGGCCAGGATCACATTGACGCCGCCGGAACCGAGAACCTGCGCGGCCAATTCGATCACCGCGCCGACCATCGCAATCGCACCAGCCATGCGCATCATCTGCAGCAAGTATTTGCCCACCCAGGTCATCCGCGCTGTGGTGACGAACGCAACGAACAGCGCCACGCCCCAGCCCACGATCACCCCGAGGTTTGCCAGACCAGCGCCGATCGAAGCGAAGAACCCGCCACCAGCCTCGCCGTCTTGCGCCTCGGCTACCGCGAGTTGACCCTCGAGCGAACCTTCCTGCGGTGTGGTGGGCGGCTCCTCAAGGACCACATCACCCACCCCGAAGCGGATCACCCCGCGGACGGTGGCGCCCCCGGAGTCCTCGCCTTGCCAGATCACGCCGTACACACCGTTGTCCAGGGAAAGCGCCGGTTCGATCAGCCAGACGTTGCCGTCGCCGATCGCCTCATAGATCAAGTCCGTCCCCTCGGCACCGACCAACCTCGTCTCGCTCGTGTTGAGCTCAACGTCCTCGGAGAAGGTGAGTTCGACTTCGGTCACCGGACCGGGAACGGTCGAACCAGCCGCGGGGATCGAGCCTTCGAGCGTGGCCTGCGCTTGGGCACCCGGGGCGATGGCGAGTGTCGCCACGAAAAGGGCCACAAACAGCGCCCCCAGTGCACTCGCGCGGGGCAGACGCCTGGTGGCAAACACCCCCGCACTGTAACGGCGGCGCCGATGAGGGGTGCTAGCGAGCCGAGCGGCGTAGGGCCACGGCCGTCAGGGCCTCACTGACCGCTCCGGAGAGGGCGAACAGGCCCATGCCCCAGCCCCTGGCCGGTGAGATCTTGCCCTGTGATGCAACAACTGCAAAGGCGACGGCATCAGAGCCATCGCTGATCGCTTGCGCAGCCACCCAACCGGCCGTGGGGGCGCCTGCGCGCCAGGCGGCCAGGGTTCCCAGGCCGATGCCGATTTCGCGGGCGCCGGCTAGCCGGGCAAGCCATCCAGCTTCTTTGGCTCGTTCGTCGCTTAGGCCCAATGCTTTCCCAAGACCGGCCGGGTTCACGATCATTCCTGCACCGATCACTATTCCGGGTGATACCGAGTGCTGGAACAACGGAGTTGGGAACTGGGCGCATACCTCGACGGTAACGGCGATCGGTGGTGCTCACCAGCCGAGGGTGCCGGGTGCTCCTTTGAACGGTCCGGTGATGGCACTGGTGATCCAGCCACCGTAGAAGTCCCCCGGCTGGGCTTGCACTTTTCGCCATTCACGGTGATCTCGTCCATGGCTGCGGGGTAGACGGCAACGTGATCGAGCAGCTCGGCGAAGGCCTGCGTGGGGTGCGGGTAGTGCCACGCAGAGCGGGGGGAAGTACGGCGGGGATTACCTGCTGCTACCACATCGAAGTAGTGGGCGCGCCCTTTCCACTCACAGAACGTGGTTGCCCTCAACGGGGACGAGTACTCCCTTGGCAAAAGACGACGCAGGTAGGTAATAGGTGGGTGGATGGCTGGTTTCCAGCACCCGGATCGCGCCGGTCCGCTCGCGCGATTAGTTGCCCGCCGAGGGTGATCACGATGTCTTGGCGAACGGGATCGAGCGCCGGGGGACGCGGGTAGTCCCACACGGATTCGGTCATGGTTCCTCCCACTTGCCCCTCCTAGTTGCACATCAGATAGTTGAAGGCTAAACTACATTCATCGATCACTTCAGGAGGCCCCATGCCCGCAGTAACCGCCGACACCATGACCTTGCCCCGCTTGAGCCTGGCACCCCAGGCCACGATGCGCACGGTCAAGACCGTGACGAGCGCACCGCAGGGCTACGAAGGCGAGGGCTTTCCGGTCCGCCGCGCCTTCGCCGGGATCGACGCCTTCGATCTCGACCCCTTCATCCACATGGATCAAATGGGTGAGGTGGAGTACGCACCGGGTGAGCCCAAGGGAACCCCGTGGCACCCGCACCGCGGATTCGAAACCTTCACCTACTTGATCGATGGCCAGTTTCTGCACCAGGACAACCACGGCGGCGGCGGCACCATCCTGGAAGGTGGTACGCAGTACATGACCGCGGGCGATGGCATCTTGCACATCGAAACACCCCCGGAGCACCTGGTCGAAGCCGGCGGCCTGTTCCACGGACTTCAGTTGTGGATCAACCTGCCCAAGGAAAAGAAGCGCATCGCCCCGCAGTATCAAGACCTGCAGGGTGGAGATGTCTCCATGGTGACCAGCGCCGACGGTGGTGCGGTGCTGCGCGTCCTGGCCGGTGAGATTGCCGGACATGCCGGACCGGGCATCTCGCACACTCCCCTGGCGATCGCGCACCTGACACTTGCACCCGGTGCGCAGATCGACATCCCGTGGCGCGCCGACTTCAACGCCCTTGCATACACCCTCGCTGGTGTCGGATCCGTGGGCGTGGAGCAGCGACCAGTCCAGACCGGACAGATGGCGGTGATGGTGAACGGTGATGCGTTGCGCATCGCTGCGTCCGAGCAGCAGGAATCGCGGTCACCGAACCTGGAGATGTTCATCATCGGTGGGGTGCCGCTGCGGCAGCCCACCTTCCAGTACGGGCCGTTCGTGATGAGCACCAAGTCCGAGGTGCTCGAAGCATTCGAGGATTTCCAAGCCGGACGCTTCGGACACATTCCCGCCGACGCCATCCAGCCGCACCGGCCACAGGGCTAAACGCTTCGCTAACGCCTATTCGCGGATTCGGGAGGCTCCCGGGGGTCCTCCCGATGCAGTTGCGCGACATATGCCTGCCACGCTTGAGTTTCGGGATCCTCTTCCAGGATCGCCACCTCCGCGCGTTCCTTCGCTTCGGCCTCGGCCTCGAATCTCGCAGCACGCTCGCGGTAGTACCGACCGACCCAATTGCTGAAACTTCCATGCTTGCGATAGCGGTTCCACACGATGATCGCGAAGATTCCAATGATCGGCCACTGGATCATGTACGCCAGTGAGTGATCCACACCAGATTGCCAACGGTGGTACTGATTAATCGTGGCGTAGATCGACAACGCCACGAACACCACAAGCGGGATGTGCAGCGTCACGAAGTCCTTCCACCGACGCCTACTTTCGCCCGCGCCCTCGTCGGTGCTTGGCTGTGGACTTCCAGCAGTGTTCTGGCTCATGCGGCCACGAGTTCTCGAGGACGTCGGGCACTGAATGCGAGCACCCCAAGGAAGAGGGCAACAACCAAAGCGGTAGCAATGCCGAGCCCTCCATCAATGCCACGCTCGTTCCACCAGGCGGTGAAAGTGACGCCCACTGCGACGATGACCAGGGCCACCACTGATCTGCGTTGGGCGAACACACTCCAGAAGATGAGCCCGACAACCACGAGCCATGCACTCATGACAAGCATGAGGATCTGCTGATTACCGAATCCGCTCACGGCAAGGGAGGAAGCAGCGATCATGCTGACAACCAGCACTACTGCCATCGCCTCAGGGTAATCACGAATCAAGCCAGGCGGAGCGAGCCACGGTTTATCGCCACTGAGCTTGAGCACCGCTAGCGGAATCACGAGACCCAGCAATCCCACCGCAGCGATCGTGAATGGCTCGAACCCCAGCGGCATCGCTGGCGGTGCGGTTCGCGACAACGCAACGGATAGTCCGAGTGCCACGCCCATCCAGGCGATTTCATACGACGAGATGCGCACCAAAGTTCGCGTGCCATCAACGCCGGACTCCATTGCCGCGGCCAGAGCTCGACGCTGGCGCCAGCCGTAACCGATCAGCACCACCAACACCGCAACCTTGGCGAGCATCACCGCGCCGTACGTGCTCGTCACCAACGACGCCCATCCGTACAGGCGCAGCGACGCATTCACCAGGCCACTCTCAGCGAGCACGATCACACTCAGCAGTGCCAGAACGCTGAAGCGGCGCAGCACCACAGCGGAGTTCAGGGCAGATCGCCGGACGTAATCGACTGTTGCTACCAGGCCGCCTATCCACACGGATGCGGCCACGACGTGCAGCCCGAGGCTGATCGTTGCTGAAGAGTGGCCATCGTCAATACCCGAGTGTCCGATGAATCCAGGCAAGAAAGTTGCGGCGATCGCCATCGTCGCGATGATGAGACCTGTCACTCGCCCCAGAACCACCCACGCGAGTAAGGCAATGATCGCCACCATTACGAATTGGATGAGGATCACTCGACCGAGCGTGGTCTGCGTGAGTAGGGACCAGATGATCGTGGGGTTGAAGGACTCAGAAACCGGGAGCGCCAAAACTTCAGACACCGTGAGAACCGTCTGCACGATCAATGCTGCAAGCCACACGAGCGCCGCAAGGGAGGCATTTCGCCCCGAGCGGCTATCGGGGCGAGGTGCCAGCACACCACCGATCAGAGCGAAGCCCACTGTGAGCGCAGTAGCCACATCGCGAATCCACAGGTCCACGGGCAACGCCCACAAGGTGGCCAGCGGAACCACCGGGAGCCCGGGAATGGTGGTTTCGCTGAGGCCGCCGATCCCCCACAACACCAGCAGCAGGACGGGAACACCTGGCAAGTAGCGGCGCGATGAGGTTACGTCGTTGGGAGTCCTGCTCTATGAGCGGTGCGGTAGCGACCATCAGCTTTGTTGCTGGAACGTCCCGAAAATCGCCGGATCGACGTTGGGGCTCTCAACCATGAATGTTGTGCAGATTGCCCCGAGAAGGAAAGCGATCGAGAGCCAGACCATCCAATAACTCAGGATCTGCGGCTGGTAAACGACGGCCGAGGTGACAAGGCCCTTACGGGTGCGGATCAGCATGCCGGCGAGTACGAAAATCAGGATCAGCAGATTGAAGATGTTGCTCGCGCAAAACAGCAAGACCGCAGAGGCGTAGGCGCCATCGGTAGCCCCGAAGGGGAACGAGGTGATCTGAATCCACTGCGCAACCAGGGCAACCAGGGCGATAACGAGAGACGCTCCCGTCCCGACCAGCATTCCCGCACGATTGCCACGCTTCATTTCCTTGTAGCCGAACCACATCGCCGCCGTGGAAAGGATGACCAGAGCCAAGATCGCCCAGAAGGGCCACTCAACAGCGAAGGATGCTTTCGGGGGCTTAGACGGCAAGCTCGTATCGGTTTGAGCTCCGGTGAGGGAGGCTCCCGGAGGTGCCCAGCCACCGTTGACGTTCAACGCCCACAGGTAGGAGTACGCGATGACGATCGCGATAGTGCCGGCGGCATCCATCACGATAAGCGTCCACAGGCCCGCTCGCGCACGCCTTCCGATGGTGCTCATCGGCTCACCCGTGGTGGGCGACAACGGCTGATCCGGGTGCGTCTGCGTGGCGCTCATTGACTTCCCACCTTCTGCACGTCCAGATCCCCATCGATGGCTGCGAGTTCCTTCTCATAAGGATCTGCCACGCCGTAGTTGTAGGGGCGCTCGGTCACGACCGGCAGCACCGCGAAGTTCTCCAGCGGCACCGGTGTGGGTGTCTGCCACTCGAGGGACTTTGATCCGAAGGGGTTAGCCGGTGCTTTGTCGCCGCTGATCCACGAGGAGATGACAGCACCCGCGAACACGAGCATGCCCAGTCCGATGATGTAGGCACCGATGGTTGAAATCCAGTTGGGCGCGTTGAACAGGCTGTCGAACTGCAGCACGCGTCTGGGCATTCCCTGCAGGCCTGCAACGAACATCGCCATGAAGGTGATCTGGAAACCGACGAATGCCGTCCAGAATCCGATGGACGCTGTGCGCTCGTCCAAGATGCGTCCAGTCATCTTCGGGAAGTAGAACGCCAAGCCAGCCATCGCGCCGAACAATCCGGCACCCATGAGCATGTAGTGGAAGTGGGCCACCACGAACATGCTGCCGTGGAAGAACTGATTGGCAGGAACGTCGGACAAGTAGATACCTGTCACGCCACCGATCATCTTGTTGAATATGACGGCATAGACGGCCATGACCGGTAGCCGCGTCCACACCAGTCCGCGCCACATGGTGCCGATCATCACAAGCACCAAGAAACCGACGGGGATCGAGATCATCTCGGTGGAGAGCATGAACGGATAGTTCGCAGCTGGAGCCCAGCCGGTCATGTACATGTGGTGTGCCCACACCAAGCCGCTGAGGGCAACCACGCCCACGATGCCCGCGATCGCGAAGTTGAAGGAGAACAGCGGCTTGCGCAGGAAGACAGGCATCAATTCCAAAAGAATGGCCGTGGACGGGATCAAGATCACGTACACCTCGGGGTGACCGAGCAGCCAGAACAGGTTCTCGTACAGCCAGACGCTGCCACCTTGCAGCGGGTTGAAGAACGAGGTGTCGAAGATGCGGTCTGTGAGCGCCATGATCTGGGAGTACTGGAAGAACGGGAAGGCGTACAGGCCCATCAACGCTGCGCCGAAAACGCCGTAGACGAAGATCGGTGTCCGCGACCAGGTCATGCCCTTGGCGCGCATGGTCAGCGCGGTAACGATGAGGTTCACGCTCGCTACGCCGGTGGAGATTGCGAAGACGATGATCGTCATCTGATAGCCCAGCATGGCCGGTGGCGCCTGTGAGGCGAGCGGTTGGTAGACGGACCAGCCATCTTGAATGCCACCTTGGAACAGCGTGCTGATCAGCATGACCGCCGCCACCACTACCAGCCACAAACTCAACGCATTAAGTCGCGGGAACGCCATATCCCGGGCGCCGATCATGATCGGCATGATGAAGTTGGCGATCGGTCCCATGACCGAGATGATCATTGCGATGATCATCGCAATGCCGTGGGTTCCGATCATTGAGTTGTAGAAGCCTGGGGAGAACACTTCGGCCCACGTGACCCCGAGTTCGGTCCGGATGAGCATCGCTAGCAGGCCACCGAAGCCCAGGATGATCGCAAACACCACGAGGTACTGGATGCCCACCACCTTGTGGTCGGTGGTGAACTTGAAGTAACGAACCCAGCCCAGGTCCTTGCCCGCCATGTACTCGGCGTCGGCGTGCGTGAGGTCCCGACCGAGGAACCAGCGAATCGGCCCAACGAAAGCGCCGATGCCCACGGAGAAACCGATCGTCCAACCCACGAGCATCGCTAGGTAGACAAGGTCGGGGGCAACGGGGGCGAATGTCGCGGTGGACGCACCCGATGGCACCAGGGCGTTCGTAACAACGCCAGCCACCGCGGCCAAACCAATGCCACCGATGAGGCCGGTAACAATGTTGAGTCGGCGCATGATGCCGCCTGGCTTGCCGTGCTGAACTGGCTGGTGGATCTCAGTTCCAAAGACCATTGCGGTAGTGGTCGCGCTCATGAGGTTCTACCTCCGCCCAGCTCGCGCATAACCGAGTTAAACGCCCTGTCTTCAAGTACCTCGACAGACGTCTCCATATATGCGTGGTGCATGCCGCACAGCTCAGCGCAGCGCAGGTTGAAGGTGCCCAGCTTGTTGGGGGTAACTCCCGTTTGGGTGATGGCGCCCGGGTTCGCGTCGATTTTGACACCAAGCTCGACGAGCCAGAAATTGTGAATCACGTCCTTGGACGTGACGTTGAAGTAGATCGGACGGTCTTTCGGCAGGTACAACACATCCGTGGTGACGTTGTCGTGTTGCGGGTACTGGAACGTCCACACCCACTGTTGCGCGGTCACGTTCACAATCACCGATTGCGCATCTCCGGGCTGTTGATCTGCGGAAATTGTTCCGTACGCATTTTGGGTGATCTGAGCGAGCGCCACCAGGCCCCAGACAACGAGGAAAAAGGCCAGCGCACTTGTGAACGCGGTCCACAGGACGACACCGATCGTGTTCGAACGTATCGCCGGGCTCTCATCCTCCGGGATCGTGTCGCCAGAATGCCCGCGCCATTTGATGAGGCTGTAGACCAAAACCGCGTAGACGAACGCAACGATCGGCACCGAAACGATCGTGAACCAAAAGACCGTCGTCTCGATGTCCTGCATGATCGCCGAGGCAGGTGCACCGGTGACGTTCATCGGGACCAAGATCAGCCAGGCGAGCGGCAATAGCGCCAGCCCGATGATGATGGTCAAGATCACGATGCCCTTGGCGTAAGGGCGTCGCAACCACATCCGGACGCGCTCCATAGATGGCGGCCGGTTTGTGGGGGGCTCCGGCTCGTCGGGCGGGTTCACCGGGCGATCGTCGATCGTGGTCATGACGCCACCACCTCAAAGGTCCCACCCATCCAGCCGCGGGTCTGCATGGCGCCACCGAACTCTTGGTACATGTCACCGCAGGGGAACTGGCAGTTCCACACGTACTTACCCGGATCACCGGTAATGAAGGTGAACTCGACCTTTTGCGGATCTTCCGCATAACCGGCCTTGTCCATCTTCGCCTTCGCGTCGTTGATGGGCAGCGGGACGTTCAAGAAGAAGTTCGGCTGATTGCTCTGGGGGTAGTCGTGGACAGTGAAGGTGTGCGTCACCTCGGTGGACTTCATCTTGCTGACGCTTTTGCCGTTCCACAACATGGTGCCGTCCATAGATCCATGGACCTCGGAGAAGTAATCGTTGTAGAGCTGGCCCATCGGTCCGCCGTACTGCAAGAAGGTGATGGTCACTGCGGTGTTGGCCGGCACCTGGATGCTGCTCGAAGGCCAGTAGAAGGGCTGTTCAGAAAGAAGGTTCTCTTCGAAAGACGACGTTGTCCGCGGACCAGCAACCTTGTCCGAAGGGTTCGGATAGATCGCAAGTTCCAAGGTGGCATGCGGCAACTCCCCCTGCGGGGTGTCCATCGTGCCGAACACCAAAGCCTTCAAGGCAGGTGGTTCTCGTTCGTTCCACCAACTAAATGCGCCAATCCCAGCAACGATGCCCACTCCCACCACCACGGTGAGGACGGTGATTAAGAAGCGCTTCACGCTGTGGGAATCCCCTCGGTGTGGATGGGTAACCGGCCGTCCATGGGCATGACAAACGTCACCATCCCAATAGACAAGCGGTCTGTCAACAGACGCTCGCAGAATTCTCCGATATTTCCCGCAGCTCTCCCCGCACTTCTTGCGAAGCGATTCACAAACTACGTCCACGGGGGGAACCGCTCGGGCCCAGCCGTTTAGTCTGGGCCGATGATGACGGTGACTCCCGCAAGTGGAGCCATCGACCTGAACGTATTCGTCCTGGTCAACCTCATCGGTGGGGTGCTCCTTTACCTGTGGGCCGCGCGCCGGGCTTCCCGGGCTTCGCGTGCTTCGCGTGCTTCCCGGGCTGACCAGAACACGTCCAGCACGTGGCCGATAGCGAACACGATCGCCTTCCTTGCCGCGATGACAGCACTCGCCTTGGCGTATCTCGGTCCTTTCGGTGCTTGGGCACACGATGCCTTCTGGGCGCATATGGGTCAGCACCTGCTCGTGTTGATGATCGCTGGCCCACTGATCGTGCTGTCCTCCCCCATCCGGTTGACGTTCGTCAACCTTGGAACTGTGGGACGTCGACGGATGATCCGCATCCTGCGCAGCCGCCCGGTGGAAATACTCACGAACCCGATCGTGGGTTGGGTCCTGTTCGCGACCGTGCTGCTCGGATCACACACCCAATTGGTGATGAACTGGGCGCTGATCAGTCACGACGGCATGGAGTTCGTCATGCGCCCGCTCTATTTGGCGGCGGCGTTGATTTTCTACTACCCCCTGATCGGCTGCGATCTCATAGCGCGCCGGCCGGCACCCAGCGTGCGACTGATGTCCCTGGGCTTGATGATGATTCCCGAAACCGTCTTGGGCATGGTGATCCACTTTGCTCCCGTGCCCTTGTACTGGCCGTACGAGTTTGCCGCCTCGACCTACGGCATCGACGTCATGACGGACCAGAAGTTCGCCGGGGCATTGATGTGGGCGCTGGCCATGGTCCTCGATGGAATGTGGATGATGGTCGCCGCCATCGAGTGGTGGCGCGACCAGGAGAAAGAGACGCGGCGGTTGGAAAAACAGGAAGAACGCGAACGCGAACGGGTGCTCCCATGAAAAGGCTCGTTGCCGTGGTCGCGTCCACCTTGCTCGTCGCATCCGGGTGCGGGTTTTTGTCTGCTGAGCAGGAAGTGTTGATTCCTGTGGAGGCCGGGCAGATAACTTCCAATCCAGGTATCGGACTGACCGTCATTCCTGAGTCCGAACGCGGCGAACCCTTGGAATTGGCGGGTGTGGATCTGGCCGGGGAGCCGATCGCCCTGAGTGATTCGCGAGGTGATGTGACCGTGGTCAACTCCTGGGCCACGTGGTGCCCGCCGTGCCGCACCGAGATGCCGGAGTTCGCCGATGTTGCAAGAAGCCTCGACGGCCAGGGCGTGACGTTCATCGGAATCAACGTGCAAGACGATCTCGCTGGGGCGCGCGAGTACACCTCCGATACGCCGTACCGCAGCATCGTGGACCCCGACGGCTCCCTCGTGGCACAGATACCGGATGTGCCCCCGCGCTCGTTGCCGGTCACGGTCATCTTGGATGGCGAAGGCCGCGTGGCGGTGCGAATCGTGGGACCAATCGTGTTGGGCACCTTGGAGGACACCGTGCTCGGTGTCCTGGCCTCCGAGCAATCCTGAGACGGTGGTAGAAACTGCGCTCATGGCGAGGTGCGCATGGAGCTGACCGGTGTTTACGTCCCCGTCATCACACCTTTCGACGAGTCCGGTCGTATCGATTCAGCTCGCCTGGACGCGGTGATCGGTTCGTTGCTGGCAGCAGGGATCAACGGAATCGTTGCGTGCGGAACTACCGGCGAGGCCTACGCGCTCTCCCTGGAAGAACGCCGCGCCGTGACCGCACGCATCAAAGAGATCGTGAACGGCAGCGTTCCGATCCTCGGTGGCGTGGGCGGCATGTCGACCGACCAGGCCCTCGACCACGCGCTCTTGGCGAAGGCGCTGGAACTCGACGGACTGATGGTCGCCGCACCTGCGTATTGCCTGCCCACCGATGATGAGTTGGCAACCCACGTGAGCACCGTGGTGAAGGCCGCTGGATTGCCGACGGTGCTGTATGACTACCCGCAACGGACGGGCGTTTCCTTTTCAACGGTGGTGCTCGATCGACTGGCCGACGATCCCCTCGTGATCGGAATCAAGGAAGCGTCCGGGGATCTCGATCGCATTCCCTTGATCCAGCAGCGCTATGCGGGAGCGATCGATGTGGTGTGCGGAGCCGATGCCCACGCCCCGACGTTCTTCGGTGCTGGCGTGCGGTGCTGGATCGGAGGGATCGCGAACCTGTTGCCTGCAGCACACGTGGCGATGCTCGACCCTGCGCAACGCGAGACGTACACGCAGCGATCTTGCCGGTCTTGGAGTTCATCGAATCCGGGCGATACATCAGCAAGATCAAAGCCGGCATGGCCATGCGTGGGCTCAAGGTAGGAATCCCGCGGGCACCGCTGGCTGCGCTCGATACGGACTCCGCACTTGCGCTGGAAGCAATGCTCGATGAAGCAGGAGTGTGGGCTCCCCCACTTAACCGTCCATGAGAGTTCTTGTGGTGGGCGGCGGCATCATCGGTGCCAGTTGCGCCGCTCACCTTGCCGAACGCGGTGCGGACGTAACTGTGATGGATGCGGGAAAACCGCGATTCGGCACGTCTTTAGCGAACGCCGGTCACATCGTGGTCAGTCACTCGGTGCCGATGGCTGCTCCGGGCATGGTCGGGCAAGGTTTTCGTTCGCTGCTGTCACGCGACGGCGCTTTCGCTGTGTCGGCGCGCCCAGGACGGGGCACTCTTGGTTGGCTCCTGGGTTTCGCACGTAAGTGCTCACAGGCGAACGTTGCTGCGCTGCAACCGGGAATGGATCAGATCCTGCATCGCAGCGCCCAGTTGTTGCGCGAAGACCCTGAGGTTGCCGTGACTCCTACCGGCTTATGGCAGGTGTTCACATCGTCCACGGATCGTGCCACCGCGGAAGCCGAGCATCTGCGGCACTACGGGGTGCAGGTGCGGGATGTGCCAGGTGATGAATTACGCGCTGAACCGGGATTGACCGACCACGTGTGCGCGGCGATCGAACTCACCGAGGACTTCGGTGTGGACCCGGCTGCGCTGTGGTTGCGGATGCGTCGCCGAAGCGAAACAGCGGGTGCATTGTGGCAAGAGGACATACGCGGCGGATCTGCGCGATATCGATGCCGACGTAGTGGTGCTCGCTGCCGGGGTGTGGTCGCCGGCTACCGCGCGTTCCCTTGGCGTGGATCTACCCATTCGTGCGGCGAAGGGCTATTCGGTGACCATCTCACATGTGGAACACATGCCCAGGCGCCCGATGCTGTTAATGGATCAGCGAACAGCTCTTAATCCGCTGCCAGGTTTTGACGCGAATCGATTGCGCTTGAGCGCGCGTTACGAAATCACCCACCCAGACGATCGTGAGATCGCACACCACCGCATCGGTGCACTCGTTAATCGCGCGCGGCGCGCTGTGGCGCTGCCTGCGAGCGTCGGAGACGTAGAACCGTGGACCGGCGTCCGGCCGGCCAGCATCGACGGGGCTCCCTACATCGGCTTCCTACCGCAGCGGCTGCGAACTCCGGTGCTCGTCGCATCCGGTCACGGAATGATTGGCACCGCGATGGCGGCAGGAACAGCGGATTTGGTGGCCCGCCTGGCATTCGATGAGCAGGTGAGTGAAGCCGAAGCACGCCTCAGTCCTTCTCGATTGTTCGCCTAGCAGTTTCTCGCGATCACCCTCGCCCGTAGCATCGCCGGGTGGAATCGATCCGCACGTGGCAATGCGTGGACTCCCATACCGAGGGAATGCCCACGCGTGTAGTCATGGGCGGAGTGGGCGTTCTACCGGGCAAAACAATGGAAGAACGACGCCAGTTCGTGATGAACGAAGCCGACCATCTGCGCACCTGGTTGATGTTCGAACCGCACGGCCACGGTGCGATGAGCGGCGCACTCCTGCAGCCACCCCTGCGCGAAGACGCGGATTGGGGTGTCGTCTATATAGAGGTATCCGGGTGCCTGCCGATGTGCGGCCACGGAACTATCGGTGTTGCCACCGTCCTGGTGGAGACCGGCATGGTCGAGGTGACCGAACCGCGAACAGAGATTCGGCTCGACACCCCCGCCGGATTGGTGATCGCGACGGTGGACGTCGAAGGCAATCGAGCCCGCGCAGTGACGATCGAAAACGTTCCAAGTTTCGTGACGGTGCTTGATGCGACCGTGGATGTTCCCGGAATCGGTCGCGTGAGTTACGACATGGCCTTCGGCGGAAACTTCTACGCGATCGTGCAACTTGATTCAATCGATGGTGCCCCTGAGTTCAGCCGCGAGCGCAAAGAGGATCTTCTCGGCCTTGGCATGGCCATCATGCGCGCGATCAACGAGCAAGCACCGCCCGTTCACCCGCTTAACCCCGCCATCGATCACGTGCACCACGTCCAGTTGGTAGCCCCCGGGAGTACCGCCCAGCATTCGCGCCACGCCATGGTCATTCACCCAGGCTGGTTTGATCGCTCGCCGTGCGGCACCGGAACCAGCGCGCGGGTGGCGCAACTGATCGCGCGCGGTGAGATGAGCATCGGCGATGAACTCATCAATGAATCGATCATCGGTACGCACTTCGTGGGGCGCGCGGTTCGCGAGACGAAAGTTGCCGATTACCCGGCGATCGTCCCCACCATCACTGGTCGAGCCTGGATAACCGGCACCTCCCAGCACATACTTTCCCCCGATGATCCTTTCCCCCAGGGTTTCCTGCTATGAACGAGTCGAGCACCCCGGATACCCGATCTGACCCGTACCTGCCGCATCCTGATCGGCTGGACGCATCCCACCCCATGTTCGCCGCGATCATGGCCGCCCACGATGCCGCGGTGGCGGCTGGCCAGCCGGGCTACCTCGATCCAGGAACCGGGTTATACGTCATGACCGCAGAACACCACATACAACGGGAAAAATGTTGCCACAATGGTTGTCGGCACTGTCCCTACGTGGGGGCGGACCACTAACGGTGGGGAGCGCGCATGAGCAGCCTCGAAGTCGAGCGACTCGCGCGAGGTAAGTACCTGTCCTTGACCACGTTCAAAAAGGACGGATCAGCGGTCGCCACACCGGTGTGGGTGGCGCGCGACGGCCAGGAATTGGTTGTCATCACCGATGCGACTTCGGGCAAGGCGAAACGCATCCGAAATAACGGTCGCGTTGTTCTGGCACCGTGCGACATGCGCGGGAAGGTGACCGGGCCCAGTGTTGATGGCATGGCTCAGTTGACCGACTCCACCGAAAGCGAGCACATCGCGGCACAGATCAAGCGCAAGTACGGGCTCGCCTACACAGCGATCGGACTGCTGGAGAAGTTAAGGCGCCGGGAAGCACACGGGTCTGTTGGCATCCGAATCGAGGCAAACTAACCATGCAGACACGTCCCTTCACCGCTCCCCGACCAGTCGAATACGCGCAGGTACCTGCACCTGTCACGACCAAGAACGCGCCCGCGAACCTCCCGCCGGGTCCGCGCCCGAAGGTGCCCGGCCAGCTGCTCTATCGCTTTCAGAAGGACACACCTGCCTTCTTGTTAGATCTGCGGGATACCTACGGACCTGCGTCGTCGTTCTTCCTCAACGGCCAGTTGTTTATCGGACTGTTCTCCCCTGCGATGGTCCACGAGGTGTCCGTCGCGCAGCAGTCCGCCTTCATCAAGGGCGTGGGCTTTGACCGTATGCGCAAAGTGCTGGGGACCGGATTGCTCACCAACGAAGAGCCAATCCACCTGCGGCATCGCCGAATGATGCAACCGCCGTTTCACAAGTCGCGTCTTGATGGTTACGCCCAGAAGATGTCCGAGCTATCGCGCGCCGCCGTCGATGCCTGGCCAAGCAATGGGACGATCAACATCGCGCCAGAGATGATGCGACTGACGTTGCTCATCGTTGCTCGCACGCTGTTTGGAACCGATGCCGATCGTCACACCGAGCGCATCGCCGAATCCATGGAGATCGCGATCAATCGCATCGAGCGGACCATGCTTCCGGGCCTTGATCGCCTGGATAGCGTTCCGCTTCCTTACTGGCGGAAGTTCCGCGAGGCTTCAGACGAACTCGCTGCCATCGCCGAGGATCTGATCCGCGAACGGCGGGCGACCGAGGCCGACGGCGATGATCTCCTGGGCCTGCTCTTGGCGCTGCGCGATGAAGATGGCTCGGCTTTCACCGACGAGGAGGTGCGCGACGAAGCACTGACCCTCATCTTGAGCGGTCACGAAACCACGGCCAACGCACTCACGTGGGCCTTCAGTTGGCTCGGCACACGTCCCGATGTATACGAAGCACTTCGGGCTGAAGCCCTGGCCCAGCCGTGGATAACCTCCGGCGCAGCACCCACGATCGAAGATGTCATGTCCACCGAGGTTGCCGGCCAGGTGGTTGCCGAATCCCTGCGGATGGCACCGCCGGTGTGGGTGGCGCCCCGACGAGCACTGCGGGATGTGGACGTGTGCGGGGTGCAGATTCCCGCCGGCGCGCACGTGCTGGTGAGTCAGTACGTAACCCATCGCGATCGGGAGTACTTTCCGAACCCGCTCACCTGGGAGCCCTCGCGTTGGACTCCGGCGCTTCATGCCTCACTACCCCGGGGTGCTTACTTCCCCTTCGGGGCAGGCACCCGCAAATGCCTCGGCGATCAGTTCGCGTTGCTCGAATCGCGCATCATCTTGCTGCACGCTGCTGCCCAGCATCGACTGCTACCGGTGGATTCCCTTCACCCGATGCCCAAAGCCGACCCACGCGCCACCTACCGGGCCAAGGGTCCAGTTCCCATGCAGGTTTCACAGCCGCGGGTTGCCTGAACGCTCGCTGCGACCTGCGCTTACCGTTGGTTCGTGCCCCGGGCCATATTCGTCATCGCGTTAGCGGGACTGATGCTCGCCGGGGGCAGCGCGGCCCAAGCACAAAGTGACGTGCGCGCTGTGGGTGATTGGTCGATGGTGCCGCAATCCCGGGACGCCAATGGTGATGGTTTCATCGACGGCGATGGCGGGGTGCCCCGCGCACGGCCCTTGGGGTCGCAGCCCGCTGCGAAGTTCGTCGGCGCTGGCAACCGGATTGCGCAACCGTTTGAGCGCTTGATCGGCGGAAGCCAGTCCTGGTACCTCAATCCGCGCGGCTTCTCGGTTCGCCTCAACGCGTGCCAATCGCGCGGTGGGGAGTATCAGTGGCGTATCTATCGCGGCGATAAGCAGGTGGAGCGCACCCGCTGGCGCGCGCTCAAGCCCAAGACGTGCACGCGCACAGTGCGTCTTCAAGAGGGTGGGTATCGATTCAAGTTGGAAGTGCGACAAGGGGTATCCACCGAGTTCCAATGGATCGATGCCACGGTCAAGGACTACCTGTTCGTGGTGCTCGGTGATTCCTACGCTTCGGGGGAAGGTAATCCGCGCAACGTTCAGGCGTGGCTTGATAACCCAGATCGCCCCTTCGACCCTTACTACGACGACGACGCCTGCAACCGCAGCACTCGCTCAGGCCCAGCACAAGCGGCATTGGCCCTGGAGAAATCATCACCGAAATCCTCGGTCACGTTGATCGACGTCTCTTGCTCCGGCGCCACGGTGAATGGCGGTGTGCTGGGTCCGCAACGAAGTGCCGGACAAGATCTCAGCCAAATTCAACAGGTTCAACGCTTGATCGGTAACCGGGCGATCGACATCGCCGTGATCTCCGTGGGCGGCAACGACATCGGCTTCACATCCATCTTGAGTGCCTGCGCACTGAGCTTGGACTGTCCCTTGACCCGCGCCACCACTGCACCCTTGAACCGATTCGACAACGTTCAGCAGGGCGTGCAAACGCTCACCTCGCGACTACCCGCTGCCTATTCACGCATCGCCGCGTGCCTAGGTGGCGACGCGTGCGAGTTAGCCGATGGCACGCGTGTGCCGAGTTTGAAGTTAGAACCAGGAGCCCGGGTCCTGCCGCTCACCTACCCCGACATCACTCGCTCGGCGATCGGTCAGCCGTGTAGTTACCTCACCATCTCCCGTTCGGATTTCTCCTGGGCACGAGACACGATCCTCGTGCCGCAAGCACCCAACCCCTACCGATTCACCACCTTCGGCGGATCCACGCGCGATCTTGCAACCAACGCGGGCACCTTGAATGGGCAGATCATCGGGACCTCTCGGCTGGGATGGCAGCCGGTCAGTGGCATCTGGAGCGGATCTGGGGACTCCGCTACCGGTCGCGGCGTGTGCGCCGGACGTGATGCGTGGGTGTTTGGCGTGACAGCTTTCAGTGGGCCCTTCGCGTCGGCGTCGTTCCATCCCAACCCCGCCGGGCAGCAGTTCGCCGGGCGTCAAATCGCGCGAGCCTTGGGTGTCGGCTAACGTCCCCCTGTTCACTTCCGACAAGAAACAAACTGGAGATGTACGTGACAGACGTGCGCGTTGGCCTGCTGGCCTACGGAGCTATTGGCCATGAGCACAACCAAGCGGTGCAGGCAACACCGGGCCTGACGCTCACAGCGGTCTGCGATTCCAATCCTGCGCGCATTGATGCAGCGAGAGAGTTGGCACCCGACGTTGAGGGGTTCGAAGATGCAGAGGCAATGCTCGATTCTGGGCTAATCGATCTGGTGATCATTTCCACCCCACCCGATAGCCACCACCACTGGGCCATGAAGGCGCTCGAGCGCGGCCTGCATGTGGTGCTGGAAAAGCCCATGGCTTTGACGGCAGCGGAGGGCGATGCTGCCCTGGCGTTCGCGGCTGACAAAGGCCTGACCCTCGTGGTCTACCAGAACCGCCGGTTCGATCAGGATTTCGTAACCATGCGGCGGTTGATTAACGATGGCTCCATCGGAGAGGTGTTTCACTACGACAGCTTTGTTGGCGGGTATTCACGTCCGTGCGACTACTGGCATTCGGATGCCGCTGTTTCTGGCGGAGCGATCTTCGATTGGGGATCGCACTATCTCGATCAGGTGATGAACATCTTCGATGTACCGATCGCGCATGTGTCGGGCCTTAATCACAAACGTAAATGGGATCACGTGACCAATGCCGATCATGCCGAGGTGATCGTCACTTTTGCCGACGGCCGGCGCGCCACCTTCATCCACTCCGATCTCGCTGCCGCACGCAAACCGAAATTCCACGTGCTCGGAACCGAGGGTGCGATCGTCGCTGACTGGGATCCCGCTGGCGAGCCAGCGGTGGCCGATCTGCCCGCGCGGATATTTCTCTACGACAGCACCGGATCGTGTCGTGAAGTGTCCCTGGACGAGGTAGCCCCGTTCACCTTCCACGCAGAACTAGCCGCTCACCTGGCGGATGGATCGCAGATGCAGGTATCGCCCGTGCAGTCGCGCAATGTGGTGGCCGTCATGGAGGCAGCCGAGGAATCGGCACGTGACCTTGGCCGACCGGTCACACCGCACCTCATCGCATGACCGTTCGCTGGGGAGTCCTCGGAGCTGGATGGATCGTTCAGCAGGCCACGGCCCAAGCGATTCACCAGGCCCCGAGTGCAACCCTGGCAGGTGTTGCATCACGCGATATCGAACGGGCTCGCAAGGTGGATCCGGAACGCGCCTACGCGCACTACGAAGAGTTACTTGACGATGAATCGATCGATGCCGTCTATATAGCCCTCACCAATGATCAGCATGCTCCGTGGATTCATCGAGCCTTGGCGGCAGGCAAGCACGTCCTGTGCGAAAAACCCCTGACCTTGTCGGCCGAGCAAACGAAGGTTGCATTCGATGCCGCGGAAGGGCTGGGGCTTCTCCTGGTCGAGGCGGCATGGTCAATGTGGCACCCCCGCATGCAGCGGATAGTCCAGTTAGCCAGTACGGGTGAACTCGGCGAGATCCAAGAATTCCTGGGGACGTTCACCTTCGAGGGAGTGCCCAGCGGTAACTACCGGCTCGATCCGGCCCTTGGTGGTGGCGCACTCTTGGACGTGGGCGTGTATCCACTACACGCACTCGTCGGCTGCGTCCCCGAGGAATTTTCCGTCGACCTGGATATCGATCAGGCGATGAGCGAATCGGGGGTGGATCTCACCACGCAAGCGCGACTTCACCTATCCACCGGTGCGCGAGCATCGATCGTTGCGTCCTTCGCGATGCCCGAATCACAGCGCCTCCTGGTGCGCGGGGATGGCTGCGAAGCGCGGGTTCCAGGCGATCAAGCATTCACCTCCTGGCGGGAGGCAACCACGCTCAAGATCGACGACGCCACAGAAGTGTTCGCCCCCACCGATGCCTATCGGGACATGTTCGAGGCGGTGAGCGGAAAGATCCTGGGGTGCCCCGAGTGGGTGCTCCCACCCAAGGCGTCCTCCAGGGTCGCAGAGCTCATCGACGCGGTGATAGCCTTTCCTTCCTCGCGCCGCTAGCTCAACTGGCAGAGCAGCTGACTCTTAATCAGCGGGTTGTAGGTTCAAGTCCTACGCGGCGTACGTTTCGTGGGAACTCCGATTTCCACACCATTCCCTTCTGCCATCCATGGATTCGGCCTCTTCCCTACCCCGAGTGCGTGGGACTAGAGTTGGCGTGCAGGTAGCGAAGTGATCCGCTACACCTAGTGAAGGAGTTCGTCATGGTGGGACGTCGTGGAATGGGAATCGTGGGAGTTGCAGCAACCGCGAAGGTCGTGAGCAACCGCACCCAGGCAAAGGCCGACGCCGAGCGTGAGGCTCAGGCCGCAGCAGCGGCACCGGCTCCAGCTGCCGTTCCGGCCGAAGGTGATGACATGGTGGCGCAGCTACAGAAGTTGGCCGACCTCAAGGCCGCCGGCGTGCTGTCTGAGGATGAGTTTGCTGCCGCGAAGGCGAAGATTCTCGGCGCTTCCTAACATTCACTTCACGGGGCGAGCGCAGACGGCCCCGACTACGTACCAACCAGTAGCGCGCGACGGTGCCCTCTGACAGCCCTGACCGGCCAGTGCGTCAACTGAGCAGAGCGATGAGTTCGGGATCGCCGAATGTGTTCTCGAGCGTGCGCCCATTGATTATCACAGTTGGGGTGCCCTGCACTCCTCGGGAGAAACCGCTTTGAGTTGCCAAGGCGACAAACGTGACATGACGCTCTTGATCGATGCAAGCAATGGTTTCCGCCGTGGCGCCTGAGTCTGCGGCCAGTTGAGAGAGTTCAGGAGTCTGGAACTGCACCGACGACTTGTTCGGATCAGCGACCCTGAAGATCTGCGCGTTGAAGGCTGCAAAAGCCTCAGGCCCTTCTCCCTCCAACACGCACAGCGCAGCGCTCGCGGCACGCGCCGAGGATCCCGGCGGGTCGAGCGTGGGGCTCGTTTCACCGAGGAAAGCAAGGTTGTATTGCTTGATCAGCAAATCCGAATTCGGATCTTGCGCATTCACCGCCAGAACTTCGCCGATCTCCTGCTCCCACCGCTGACAGAACGGGCACTGATAATCCGCGTACACCTCGACCACGTTCGTAGCATCGGGATTGCCGATCAAGATCGCGCCCGTGGCATCAACACCAGCCGGGACGGGAAGCCCCGAAGGAATCTCCGGTGCTGTCGGCAACTGGGCAACGCCCGCCTGCTCACCAGGGTCACCCGCAGAGGGGGCCACAGCAGAGGCATCCGCAGGCGGTGCAGGGACTTCTTGCACCGTTTGTTGCGTAGACAGTTCACCGACCTGCTCGGACAGCGCTGATACCTGACCGCGCAAAGACACGATGCCTACTACCAACCCTGCGGTGACCACCAGGACCAGCACCAAGGTGATTATCGAAAGGGCCCGCAAGGATGAAAGCGTCATCTTCACGTTCGCCAGCCCTGGAACTGCTTGGCCCGTCGCTACCGGAGCGTGGTCGGGATAGCCGACCACCGTTACGGGAGGGGGGCTTGCATCGGGAGCGGCGGGCTCGCTGCTTGTAGGTCCGTCGGTCACGAGTCCACACTACGTGTCTGACCGGTCAACGACGGGTACGGGATACCGTGAAGTTGTCGTAGACATCGGCATACACCGAGCCATACTGCAGAACCCAACGAAACCGCTGGACACCATCCTTCTTAGCCTTTCGCGAAGCCGTCAGTTCCCATGGGTAATCAGGCGGACAGCCGGTGTTTCGCGTGAGCTTCTTCTCGGTGACCAGGCGCCAGTTCCCCTTGACATATCGCTGCAAAAAGGCTCGCTTGGGAGGTCGGTCGTAGCAGAACTCATAGCGCCAACGTTCACGATTCCAGCAGTCCGTTTCAGCGCCCTGATAGGACAGGCAGGTTCGAATCTGTGCCGCCGAGACACTCGGTGCAGCGATCGGTGCAATGAGCAGGCCCGCCAGGAGCGCCAGCGCAACCGTCAGACTTCTCAGCACCTATCCGTCCTTTCGTCGACGTTGAAGGAACGTATCAAGGGCACGAGTCGAAATTGTCGGCGATCATCGAAAAGTAGGCCAGTAACGGCATGTGAGTTCTGACGGTCCTCGCAACACCCGTCATTAGGAGAGGTGGTCGCGCGATGGCGAAGAGAGGTCGAAAGCGAGTTCTTGAACGTGAACTCAAGTACTGGGAATTACTGGGAAACGGAGTGGGGGCCGAGCACGCTGAGGGGCCTTTTTGGAGCACGCTTGATCAGCGGCTGTGGTGGGTCGACATCACCGGTCATCGCGTGCACTGTTTCAACCCGACTTCCGGAGAAGATCAATCCTGGAACGTTGGAACGGATGTGGGTGCCGTAATCGCAACCACCAGGGGTGATTTCCTCCTCGCTCTTCCCGGAGGGATCGTCACGTTCGATGCGATCACGGGATCGGTCGATCCGCTGGTCGATCTCGAATCAGATATGCCTGAGAATCGCGGCAATGACGCCACATGTGATTCCACGGGGCGTTTGTGGGTGGGCACCATGGCGTATGACCGTCGTCCCGATCACGGTGCCCTCTACTCAGTTGACAGGGATCTTGTGGTGCGCCGGGTTGTGTCGGGGATAACGATTGCGAACGGCCCCGCATTCGACGAAGCGCGCGGTTGGATGTACGTCGCCGACACCGGGGTGGGGATCGTGTATCGATTCGGCGTAGACATCAGCACGGGTGAGGTCTCAGATCAATCAGAGGTATTCGCGGATCTGTCGAACATCGGCTGGCCTGACGGGATGACGGTCGATAACGATGGGTTCCTCTGGCTCGCCGTGGGTCGGGATTCCTCTGTCCACCGCTACTCACGCACCGGTGTTCTCGATGGCAAGATCGACTTGCCCGTCACCAATCCGACCAGCGTCGCCTTCGGTGGCTCCGAGGGCCTCTCGCTGTTCATCACGACATCCTTGTATGACGTCGCGCCATGCGACCGTGCCTCCCAACCCCTGGCCGGGAGCATTTTCGTTGATCATCCTGGAGTCGGCGGCCCACCGTCGACGCCTTTTGTGTTTTCTTGAATTGTGCAACTTCGGCGATTCCGGTTCGGAGTTTTGTGAAGGGAAGTGGTCGTCTCCCCGTCCCTGTGATGTTTTCCGCTCGTTGAGTCGCTTCGGTCGAGACTTGATTCTCTGAAGGTGCTTGTTGAGCCGCGACGGCGTACCCGCGTGCGACGAACCAGCGGTAGGTCACGCCGGTTATCCGGGGGGCCCGTCCGAGTAGAGCGGATCGGTCACCTCGCGCAGGTAGCCGCCTACCACGGGCATCGACAGCCAACTGGTCGCCACGATTTGCGGCTGGGTGATGTCCAGCTGCTCCCACCCACTTTGCTTGAGGAAGGCAATCGACGTGCCGTAGACAACACCCTGCACACCGGCCCAGACCGCGCACGCCGCGCACATTGCGCAGGACTCCGCGGTCGTGATGAGGAACGTCGACGTCAGATCGACACCGGCCAAGCCCGCCTGCCGCAACACGTCCACCTCAGCATGGGCGGAGGGGTCTCCGGACGTCGTCTGGTTTCCCGCGGCAGCGATGACCTCGCCGGTCGAAGCGCCCACGAGCGCGGCTCCGTCGCTTGTACGGGCAATCTTGGGCTCAAAGCGACTTGATCAACCAGCAGGGGTAAGGTAAGTGTTGCCGTCAAAGGTCTGCGCGAGTAAGAATGGGAATATGAATAAGAAAATTTTTGTCGCCTCAGCCGTTGCCTTACTACTTGGGTTTGTTGCAACGCCGACAATTGCCACGGCAGTTGAGAAGCCGACAGATAGAAATCCTTCCAGCGTTCTAGGAAAGACTGGCGATGGTCCGATCTCGGTCGTCGTCGATCCCTTTGGGGGCGTGTATACGGCCAACTCGCGAGCAAACAACGTCACGAAAATTACCGCGTCTGGTGTTTCGTCGGTCTTTGGAACAACGGGCAAGACTCCGATGGGGATTGCACTTGATTCTGAAGGAAATGTCTACACCTCGAATATTGGAGATAACACGGTTACCAAGATTTCAGTAGCCGGAGTTTCATCTGTATTTGGCACAACTGGACAAAAGCCGATGGGAATCCAAGTGGACTCGTCCGGCAACGTTTACACCTCTAATTACATCGACGGCACAGTAACCAAGATCAGCCCTGAAGGGGTTTCAGAGACTCTTGCTGCGACGGGTATTCACCCACTCGGCATCGTTCTTGATCCTGCGGGAAATGTGTACACCGCAAATGAAGGTTCTGACACGGTCACGAAGATCACACCCAGTGGCGTGGCGTCAACTTTCGGCTCGACTGGCGGATGGCCACAGGCGATTGCTATCGACCCTTCCGGGAGTATCTTCACAGCGAACTGGAACTCGGCGAACGTCTCACGCATCACAGCCGATGGAGCCTCGACGATCGTGGGTAAGACAGGTCGCCGTCCCATCGGCATCACCATTGATCCCAACGGAAATATCTACGTCACCAATGACGGATCAGACACGGTCTCACAGCTCAAGCCTGGTGGTGAATCACGAATCGTTGCGGTAGCCGGCAGGCGCCCGGTGGGCATCACCTCTGATGCAGCGGGCAATCTTTATGTTGCGAACTCAGTGTCCAATACGGTTTCCCAGATAGCTTTGCGGCAATCCCGCACCCCGAACGTCATCTCACTCACCACAGTCAGCGTGGCGGCACCGGGCAATCCGGCCGCGTGGATTATCCCGTTCTACAACGACGTTTTTGAGTCCAAGGCCACTTGCGAAGCAGCGCTTCCGGGCGTGCGGGCGGCAACTCAGGCAGCACCAGACCCAGCTGTGCAGAAGGTTGCATCCACCTCCTGCATGGCGGTTGGCAGCGTGCCATATGCATTCGATATTGCTGAGACCGAATTGACCGTGGCGAATTGGGTTGTGTTCCTGAATACCGTCGATCCCCTCGGTGGCAATCGCCACCTGCTGTGGGATGCTCCAGAGAGTTCCAACGTGTGGGCCAAATTCGGGTCGATCAACAGGAACTTGAAAGCGCCAGTAGGGGAGAGGTACTACGTTTCGTCACCAGCGTGGGCGAATAAGCCCTACAACTCTGCGGATTTCACGCGTGCCGCACGCTTCGCTAACTCTCTGCAAAACGGCAAGGTGCTGTCTAAAGAAACTAACGTCATCACCACGGTCACCGGCGAGCGACTCGCGCAAACCACGTACACCGTGCGTTTGTCACCCGAGACGGAAACCGGCATGTACTCCATGAAAAATCGCAGAGCGACTCGCAACTCGAACGAGGGCTTCATGGTGTCCAGCCAAAATGAATGGATCAAGGCCGCCTACTTTGATCCGAAGGGTGGCGGGAAGTTCTCTTACTGGGACTACCCCACAAATCCAGGAAAATTTGTGAACTGCTCAGTCGATGTCTCTGGTTGCGAAGAGGGAGAACAGCCCAGCGCAACGCAGCTCGACGCTAATGGGAATGTGACAAACGCCGGCACTCAACCACTTGCCACGTATGCGGCAGCGCCAGGTGTGGCTCCGGACTGGTGTCCAACCCAGTTCACTGCGGCGCAATGCGCGGCTACTCCCTTTAAGCCGTTCCCCTCCTATGTTGGCAATGTGAGCACCGTGGGACAAGCGCTCACGCGTTCGCCGTGGGGAACTCTCGATCAAGGTGGCAACGTGGTCGAGATCACCGACACCATCGCCCCACCGCCCGAGCTTGGTGACCCCGATGTTGTGTGGCGTCGTTGGCACGGTGGCGTAGTGACAGCCACCGCTTACCAGATGTGGCTATCAGCAGTTGGCGTTACACCGCAGACGATCCCCGGCTACTCCATCAACCCATTCCGCGGAATACGGCTCGTCGTTCAAGGGTTGTAAGCAGTCTCGCTTCCTGACCGATGATGAGCGGGGCAGTCGCGACTGCCCCGCGTTTGATTGCTTCATTGACCTGTGAGGCGAGTGTGGCAAGGCTTTACCCGCCCACATACTCAACGGGCAGTGAAGATTCCGACAAGCTCTACGACGCGCTTATTAAACGGGGTGCAATGAGTCGGAGCGAAATCCACCGATTCTTTGGCGGACACATCACCGACAGCCGACTCGATGACGCTATTGGAATCCTGACCGAAAAAGGATTCGTCGAGGAAAGGGTCGAGTCGACAGCGGGCCGGCAGAGGAGGGTCGCTCGTCGGTCTGAATCGGGAGGTCACGTGGATCTGTCAGCCATTCGCCACAGAAGGAATGCGGCCGCGATGGTGACGACCCCCGCAGCACTTCTCAGCCGAGAACCCACTTACCCATTAACCAGACCCCTCAATGCACGTAGCTCCATCGATTAACTGGAACTACGCAATTAGGGGACATCCAGAAGCGGATACGTAAATATGTACGGTCGACCGCTTTAAATCACCCCGGGCCGAACGCCTATGCCTCAGGCTCGGAAGCACTCATGGACTTGCTTCGCACGTCTCTTGACTGAGCAACCTTCCACGGGGGTGCGGATCCGCTGATTTGTGCCTGTGGATAACTCAGAGTCGTTAGCAAATTCGTTAGCAAGCCCAACGAACAACATCTTTGCAAAGTCGGGGCAGTCCCCTTTTACGGGAGTAATGGTGGTGGGGCTATGAAACTGACGTAGATGCTTGACAGTTCGGTGCTCCGGAAACTACGGAGTGCCCATGAGAGATAACCACCCAGATCGGATTGTTCGCCATCGGATGGCGGTGCTACGTCATGCTGAGGAAGTGACCGGAAACGTGGCGGCCACGTGCCGGTATTTCGGGATTTCCCGCCCCACCTTCTACACCTGGGCCAAGCGCTTCGACCTGGAGGGCCCTGACGGGTTGAAGGAACGCTCCCGGGCCCCGAAATCCCATCCGCAGGCAACCCCCACCGAGGTCGTCGGCAAGATCATTCACCTGCGCCAGACCTACCACTTCGGGCCGGCGAAGATCTCGATGTATTTGAAGCGCTACCACGACATCACCGTGTCCCAGTCCGGGGTCTGGCGGATCCTCAAACGCCTGGACTTGAACCGGCTACCGAGCTCCCAGCGCTACAAGTGCCACGAGCGACGCTGGAAACGCTACGAGTGTCAACGATCATTGAAAAGTGGTCCGTTTTCGGCATGTGAGTTCTGACGGTCCTCGCAACACCCGTCATTAGGAGAGGTGGTCGCGCGATGGCGAAGAGAGGTCGAAAGCGAGTTCTTGAACGTGAACTCAAGTACTGGGAATTACTGGGAAACGGAGTGGGAACCGTTGAGGCCTGTCGACTTGTCGGCGTGTCTCGTTCGACCGGTCACCGGTGGCGAGCTGAGATGGGTGGGGTGGTATCACGTTCCAGCAAGGCAACTACCGGCCGCTATCTGTCGATGCGTGAGCGGCAACGAATCGGTGACCTTCGAGCGCAAGGGGCCTCCATTCGGAGGATTGCAGAACGCATCGGTAGGTCACCGTCAACGGTCTCCAGGGAGCTCTCGAGGAACATGACACCCTGGGACCCCACCTATGAGCCTGTCATCGCCCACCTTCGTGCGCATGAGCGGGCACGTCGACCTAAGCCTGGAAAGGTCGAGTCGAATCAATGGCTACGACGCTTCGTGCAAGGCAAACTCGACGAGTTGTGGAGCCCTGAGCAGATCAGTCTTCATTTGCGACAGAACTTTCCCAATCAACCTGATCGCAACGCCTGCCCAGAGACCATCTACCAGGCGCTCTACCGACCAGGTGACGGTATTCCTCGGGCTTTAACGCGCAAATTGCGGACCGGACGGCCATTGCGCCGTCGCCAGCGACGACCGGATCGACGTACCACTCGATTCGTCGCGGCTATGCGCTCCATCCATGACCGCCCGATTGAGGTGATGGACCGGCAACAGCCTGGTCACTGGGAGGGGGACTTAATCATCGGTACGAAGAATCGATCGGCGATCGGCACCCTCGTGGAAAGAACAAGTCGCTACGCCCTGCTGGTGCATCTCCGTGACGACAAATCCGCGGACTCTGTCACGACCGGCATCATCAAGGCACTCCGCGGTCTTCCTGAGCACATGCGGCTCAGCTTGACCTGGGACCGTGGCATGGAAATGGCTGAACACGCCCGCATCTCGACAGCACTGCATATGCCCGTCTTCTTCTGCGACCCGGCCAGTCCATGGCAACGGGGCACCAACGAGAACACCAACGGGCTGCTGCGCCAATACCTGCCGAAAGGCACCGACCTGTCCGTTCACAGCCCGGTAGATCTGCGCCGCATTCAAAAAGCCCTCAACAACCGACCCCGAAAATCCCTCGGTGGGCGAACCCCAACCGAGGTTTTCGTTCAGCTATCTGCCACGATCGATCCCCTGCGTTGCAACGACCGCTAGAAACCGCGTGCCGAAAACGGACCACTTTTCAATGATCGTTGACAGAAATCGACGAACCCGTGGGGTGAGCCTTACGACTCACCCCACGGGCTCATTCACCAGTCTCGGCGTCAGACCTGCTTCCACAGCGATGGTGCGTAGATCCAGTTCGGATCACCCACACCCGTGTGGGACTGCACTGCCTCGTAGGTGACACCACCGAAGGTGACTCGATCACCTGCGGCGTACGACCCCGTGGCATGCCACTCACCTATTTCAGGTTGCGGGGCAGGTTGCGGAGCAGGTTGCGGGGCTACTTCGGGCGCTGGCGCCGGTGCAGCCGCCGTACCGACGACCGCCCACAGCGACGGGGCAGTGATCCAGTTCGGATCCCCCACCCCAGTGTGCGATTGCACCGCGCGGTAGGTAACCCCGTTGTAGGTGACGGTGTCGCCGGCCGCATATGTGCCCGCGGGATTCCAGGTTCCACCAGCGCTAGGTGCTGGTGCCGGCGTGGGCTCGGGTTCAGGCACAGGAGTCGGTTCCGGTGTCACGGGTGACTTTGTCGCGATCACCAGTTGGTTGCTGGCATCTGAGACGTTGCCGGATGGATCGACGGCGCGCACGGTGTACGTATACGTGGTTCCGGCCGTCAGTCCCGAGTCCGTCAGCATCCGCATGCCGGTGCGCGCGATCTCAGTACCGTCGCGCTCGACTATGTACGTCACCGCTCCACTGTCGTCCGAGCTCGCCAGCCACATGAGCCTGACCGAATTCTCAGTGGTGCCCATCGAGTGCAGATACTCCGGGATCGTCGGTGCGATCACATCCACCGCTGGGCGATCTAGCGTTATGACCGCCAACGCTGAGCTAGCAGCCGATGCGTTTCCCGACGGATCAAGGGCCACGATGGCGTACTCGTACGCGGTGCTCGGTGCCAGGTTGGTATCGACGAACTCCGACTGCGTCGTGGTGCCGACAAGGGTGCCGTTTCGGTAGACCTCGTAGCGGACCACTCCGCTATCGTCCATCGAATCAGCCCAATCCAGGCTTGCCGACATCGTGGTGACGTCGTCGGCAATGAGTTCCACCGGAATAGTGGGTGGCGTGGTGTCGGCTACACCCTCACCCACCACGTTCACGTCGATGACGTTGTAGAAGGCATTGACGGTATCCGAGATATCCCACACGGCCAGGATCACGTGATAGCCGGATCGATCAGCCGGAATGTTGATCGTGTGATCGGGATTGGTGACTGCGCGCGAACCGTCGTGCTGCACCTCGGAAATGAGTTCGAGATCGCCCCGATTCAGCGGCGCGTTCGGATTCCACCCCTGCTTGGACATGTAGTAATGCCACTTGGCCGTCGAGTGTGGGGCTGTGTACTTCCAATCGATGAGCAACGGACCGGTTGTGATGTCGCTCTTGTACCAGCGATCACTCGACTGCTGATCGAGTAGCCCGCCGAACAGCCCGCCCGCAGAGGCGATTTGCCCATCCGCCGGGCCGGCATTGGGGTAACCCTTCGGACCCTCCAGGCTCTGCGGTTCATATACGAGGGATCCGCAGCCGGTGTTCAAGCCCAGGTTGCAGGCCGCGGTTCGACTGACCGGGCCTTCCACGTATCCATGGGCGCTGGCCGGCGCACTTGTGATGAAACCGGCTCCCAGCAGGACCGCTACGGTCGCAGCAGCCCCGGTTCCCATACGCGTGATGCGTTTCATTACTTCCTCTCCTTCTCCGGGACGGGGCCGCCCACTGCGGACACTCGTCATCGGCTTCGGAAAGGTCATTCCCTCCGCTAACGTGGTCTAAACGTCAATACTCGAGAAATTTGCGGAGAAGCCGTGAGATTCAGCCCCGCCCACCTGCTTTTCGACAATGGCACCAAGATCACCCCCGTTGCAGACGTCGAGAGTCAGGTCTACCTACTCACGCGCGACAGTGGGAGCGATCGGCTGGTCCGCTTCAGCGCGCTGCTGATCCTGTCGGCTGTCATCGCCACAGGTGGCGTTCTCCTTGACTCAACCGCAACGGTGATCGGTGCCATGATCGTGGCTCCCTTGGCTTGGCCGATCCAAGGTGTGGGCTTAGCCATAGTTCAGGGGCGCATCGGGCAGGTGCGTCGCTCGGCTTCCATCGTTGGGCTGGCCATGGTGTTGGTCATCGCAGTGGGATTCCTGATCGCCCTGGCAGTTCCTGACCAACTCAGCCCTGTCAACAACTCGCAGATTGCGAGCCGAACAGCGCCCAACCTCCTGGACCTGTTTGTGGCGGTAGCAACGGGGGCGGTAGGAGCATTCGCGATTTCCCGCAGCGACCTCAGCGGCGTCCTGCCTGGTGTGGCAATCGCCATTAGCCTCGTTCCGCCGCTGGCCGTGGCAGGTGTGGTGCTGTCCGAAGGCGACTTGCTCGCGGCATTTGGCGCCGTAACCCTGTTCTTGGCGAATGCGATTGCCATCATCATTTGTGGCCTGCTTGTCTTCACGATTGCTGGGTATCGCGGCACCGGAGACCACAGCATGCAGACTGTGCGGCGGCCTTTGGCGATCATCGGGAGCATCCTTGCCGTTCTTGTCATCGCACTCGCCGCATTCACCGCCCGTTCCTTAATCGCGGCTGTCGAAGAACAGCGCGTGCAGAACGCTGCCACCGTTTGGCTAAAGGACTCCAAGTACACCCTCGTTGATGTCGAGTTCAAACGCGGGCGTTATCTGGTGCAGGTCATCGGGGAAGGCTCACTTCCATCCGAGAAAATTTTTGACGATGCCTTCTCCCCAGTGCTGTGGCTTCAACCGACGGTCACGGTGGAGGCAGTCTCTGGAACTACCAAGACCATCGATGTTGCATCAACGCCCGACTGACGTAACCTCACGCTATGCGCACTGCCCTCACGTCGCTCCTGGCCCTCGGGCTCATCCTCGGCTTCGTGCCAACCGCTGGGGCCTCCGAATCGACACCCTCTGGGGCCTCCAACACGAATTCATCATCCATTTCCATCGCGATGACCCGGGACTACGACGGCCGTAACCTCAAGGTGCGCAGGAAACTTTCCGAGAACTCCGCCTACACGCGCTACCAGGCAACGTACAAGAGTGGAGACCTCAAGATCTGCGGAATCCTGATTGAACCCAAGGGCAAGGGCCCGTTTCCGATGGTGGTGCTGGCACACGGATACATCGACCCGAAGGTTTATGTGACCGGCCAGGGCTTCCGACGCGAACAGGACTGGCTCCCCCGCAACGGATACGGCGTGCTGCATGTCGACTATCGCAATCACGCGTGTTCAGACAAGGATCCGAAGAACGACGTCAATATGCGACTGGGTTACGCCGAGGATGTCATCAACGCCGGCCTGGCCATTCGGGGAAGCGACATCCCGTGGATCGACAACGAACGTGTGGCGGTGTTCGGACGATCCATGGGTGGTGGCGTGACCTACCAAGCCCTCGCCATTGCACCCGGGGTTTTCGATGCCGCCATCACCTACGCGTCGGTAAGTTCCAATGCAGCTGACAACTTCAACAGATGGCAGCGAAACAACTACGACATCGGAAACAAGATTTTGGCGAAGTACGGCGAGCCGAAGCAAAACCCGGACGCCTGGCGACAGATGTCATCGCGGAACTACTTCTTCCGGATCACCGAGCCGGTGTTGTCCTTCCACGGCACGGCGGACGACACCTGTGAGATCTCCTGGGCTCGCGCCACCAAGCGTGCCCTGGACGCAGCGGGCGTGGAAAACGAACTCGTGGAATACAAGGGCGCAGGTCACTACTTCTACGGCCCTTGGAACAACTCCATCAAGCGGGTTGGTGCCTTCTTGGACAAGCACCTAGCGTGATGCTTCGCGCTCAGGCCATTTTTGCGGAGCGCTTTAGTCGTAGCCGCCCACCACGATCTGATCCCAATCGATGATCGATCCAGTCACTACCCCCGAGCGTTCGGACAGCAAGTAGACAACGAAATCGGCGATCTCATCGGGCTGGCCAAGTTTGCCCATCGGCAACTTCGCGCTGGCTTCCTCCAGCCAACCGTCCGTAGCTCCGTGGGCGGTGCGCTGCACTACGTCCTCGCCATCAGTGATGGTCCAACCCATGTTCAATCCATTGATGCGAATTCGGTCGTACCGATGTGCATGCGCGACGTTCTTCGTTAGACCAGCAAGTCCGGCCTTACTCGCGACGTAGGGCGCGAGATACGGCTGGCCGCCATGCGCGGAAATGCTCAAGATGTTCACGATCGTGCCGGGCGCAGACCTGCGCTTCATGTCTTTCACCGCCGCCTGCATCACGAAGAACGGACCTTTCAGGTTGACGTTCATGTGCTGATCGAACAACTCAGGCGTGGTTTCGACGAGGGAACCACGACTCGTGGTGGCCGCGCAGTTCACCACAGCATCGACCCTCCCGAAGGTTTGCACCACCTGCTCTACGAGGTCCAGGGCTTGCTGTGAATCGGCAATATCGGCTTTGACGAAGCCACCTTTCGTACCCAGCGACGTGAGCTGCTCGGCAACGGACCTTCCCTTGTCCTCACCGCGTCCGCTCACCACCACCGCCTCCGCACCACATTCCGCTGCACGCCTGGCGATCTGCGCGCCCAGACCCTGGGTGCCACCCACGACGAGTACGACCTTGCCGGCCATGAGATCAGATACGAGAGCGCTCATGCTGTCTACCTTCCCTGGACGGATACAGCCCTAATGTGAGGTGAAGTGCTCAAGCAAGTATCGCGCAGCGTTGTGACCGGGGATACCGGAAACGCCACCACCGCGAGAAGCGCCACTGCCACAGATGACGATCGTGGGCGAGTCCGTCTCCACACCCCAGGTCCCCGCCTGATCAGCAGTCTCAGCCCACGGCCACTCCAGCGGGGTATGGAAGATGTTTCCGGTTGGAATACGCAAGTCGCGCTCCACATCCGCTGTGGTGTTCACCTCAATGCACAGGTCCCCATGCAGCGTCGCGCAGCAGACAGTCGGCAATCGGTTCGGCGAGTACCGAATTCAACGTTTCCTGAACAGCGTCCAACACACATTGCGTGTCCATCTGACCATCAACGAAGAGCGCATGCGGTGTGTGTAGGCCAAACAGCGTGAGGGTCTGCACGCCCTGCTGCTGCAATTCCTCGGACAAGATGCTGGGATCACTAAGACTGTGGCAGTAGATCTCCGCGGGAAGTGGCGTTGGGAATGTTCCGGCGTTGGCGTTCGCGTAGGCCTGAGCGAGTTGCTGGTAACCCTCATTGATGTGGAACGTCCCCGCAAAAGCATCGCGCGGCTCGACCGTTGTGTCGCGCAAGCGGGGCAGGCGCGCCAGCAGCATGTTCACCTTCACCTGCGCACCACCGTCGAGTTTGCCGATGGGCTCCGGCTGAACACCTCGGAGTCGGTCAAGGACAGCTGGCGCGCAGCCGGCCGCAACTGTTCGCGCCTGAAAGCTGACCTCGCGACCTCCTTCGCGGACCACCACTTCCTGGCCACCATCGATTTCCTTAATGGCGATTACCTCGGCGTCCGTCCGAACCTCCCCACCAGCTTCACGGACTCGATCGGCTAGTTGAGTCGTGATCGCACCCATACCCCCCACCGGAACATCCCACTGTCCGGTGCCTTGGCCGATTACGTGATACAAGAAACAGATGTTCTGGTGCAATGAAACATCATGGGCATCAGCGAACGTGCCGATCAGAGCATCGGTGAAGACCACACCGCGCAAGACGTCGTCGTCGATACTTGACTCGATCACCTCTCCGAGGGGTCTTTCCACAAAATCATGCCAATCGGCTGCATCGATACGCGATTGCATGTCCTCGCGTGAGACGAGCGGCTCGAGCAACGATGGAAAAATCACCGCGGCCATCCGCTCGGTACGCGCATAGAAATCCATCCATGCTTGGCCTTGATCGACGCTACCGGTGAATGCTGCGATGCTCTCGGACACTGCATGCGGATCCCCGGCGGGAATCAGCACTCCGCGAGCGGGATCAGTGGGATCGGGTGTGTAGGAGGCCACGCGCCTGCGAGCAAGCGGAACACCGATATCGAGGTCCTGTGCGATCTTCGGTGGCAGAAGTGAAACGAGGTAGCTGTACTTGCTCAGCCGTGCGTGCACTCCGGGAAATACTTCGGCCGACACCGCCGCTCCCCCGACACGATCGCCGGCTTCGAGCACCAGCACGCTGTGGCCAGCCCGAGCGAGGTATGCGGCGGTCACCAGTCCGTTATGCCCTGCCCCCACCACGATGCAATCGATCACGGCCTGATCATGCCGGAACCTTCAGCGCACTACTCAGCGGGAGGGATCCGAACGCCTAACGCGGTGAGGCGCGCGCAGGCAGCGCCGTATGCCTCGTCCAGTCGGTCACACGTCAACGCATCGAAGTCTTGGCGCCAACGCCCTCCATGGGCTGCCTGCTGCGTCACGTTCACGTCGAACCAGGCCACCATCTCCGGTGCCACCGGCACATCAATCGCCCGACAGATGCGCTCGAGGGTTCCGGTGCGGGCGTTGATCACCAGATCCACAAGATCCACGTCCACGATGCGATCCGGGCGCGAATTCGAAACGGCCTTATGGATTCGCAGCATGCGCTGCTCCCACAGGTCCAGGGCTTCGAAGACGTCGTTGGGCCCAAAGTTCTGGTGCGCAAAGGAAGCTGCAACGTCGCGACCATCTCTATTCACGATGATCACCACCGATTCGGGGTAGATCGCTTCAACCTTGTCGGCTTTTCGCGCGTTAGCCGGAGTGGTGTCGACCCAGCGATCGGCACCGATGGATGCGGTGACCTTGGTCATGATGGAACCTGCGAGATCGCGAGTGGCCCTTAGAGGATCGTCGTCAACACACTCGAGGTAAACATCGCAGAGCGCAGTAAGTTCTGACTTACTCATCGATGTATGCAGCCCCACATTCTCGGCACGTTCGAACCAACGTTCGAGGATGCGCGAGACGGCCAATGCCGCAGCAGCCGTGGCCTTCGCGCTACCGGGCTTTTTTTGCGCGATCGCGAGTGCGTCGGCCAGACCGTCGTTACCGGCAATGAAGCGCACCTCCATCGGCCGGGTCAACATGAGGTCCGGATGGTGATCGAGGATGTGGCCGACGATGGTCGAACCACTGCGCCCGGTTCCCCCAACCAGAACAGGTCGATCAGCGTTGGTCATGCCTACAGGTACAAGCCCGTGCTGGAGGTGGCGTGCCGGCCGGCGGCTACCGCGTGCAGATCGCGCTCCCTGAGCAGTACGTAGTCCATTCCCTGCAGTTCAACCGTTCCGCGATCCTCTGGCTCGAACAGAACTGAGTCACCCACCTCCACGCTGCGAACGTTCGGCCCAGCGGCTACCACCTTCGCCCAACTGAGCCGGCGCCCCACCTGCGCGGTTGCCGGAATGACGATGCCTCCACTTGAGCGACGCTCGCCATCCTCGCCACCCTCGCGCACCAAAACGCGATCGTGCAGAAGCTTGATGGGCACCGATCCATCTGGCCTAGGTCGAGTGTCCGGGGCCACCCGCTTGCTGCTCTCGGTGGCGGTCAACGACGACGCCGACCCAAAATCTTGATGGCGACGAAGCCAGCCACCACCGCTCCAGCGATGGCAACACGCTCAGGGCGGATACCGCCGTACTCGTCGGTGAACCAGCCCTTGATGGCTCCGAGGCCGCGTTGGGCAAGTGCCCCAGGTGACGTCTCGCCTTTCAGCGTGGACAAAGACGCGACCAATTCCTCGCGGGCCGCTACCACCTGAGTTTGGAGATCAACCAGGGAGGGAGCGCTGGGGGATCCGGCCTCTGCCATCACGGGGTCCTTTCTCATGAGCGCCCAAGGAAAGTGCGGGTTCCACTTATCGCTATTGCGAGTACAAGCCTACGACGTGGAAGTCTGCCTTGGGCCGGCACCTTCTGCATTGGAACTCTTTCATCGAGGTTCAGCGAGTGGTTCAGCGGACACTGGCCGATGCAGGCACCGGTTCTACATGGGAGTCCAGCCCGGCTGATCGGCGGCGCCTGCTGCGTCCGGCAAATGCGAAAACAATCACGAAAATGAGAGCGCCGACGAGCACGATCATTGTTCCCGATGGAACGTCGGCGTAGTAACTCACATACATGCCCACGAGTCCACTGAAGGTCCCCACAACAGTGCTCCAAGCCAGCATGCGACCGAAAGAGTCGGTCAGCATGCGTGCTACCACCGCAGGAATAACCAGCATCGCGGCAACCAGCGTCACACCGATGACCGTCAATGTTGCAAGGATCGACAAGGAAAGGACGACCATTAATTGGGCCTCGATGCGATTCACTCGAACCCCGGATACATCCGCTACCTCGGGATCGAAAGTAGAGAACACAAGTGCGCGATAACGAAAGAAGACGAAGGCCACGGCAAAGAGTGAGACGACTGTCAATCCGATGATCTGCTCCGTCGAAATCCCAAGGATGCTGCCAAAGAGCGCGTTCTCGAATGACGGTCCGCTGGAACCGAAACGTGCGAACAGCGCCACGCCAAGGGCGAAGGACGCCGTGGTGATCACGCCGATCGCGGCATCGGCTCCTAGCCTGCTGCGCCTGGAGACCGTGTTGATGGCAAGCGCCGAGGCGATGCCCCACAGTCCGGCCCCCAGCAAATAGAACTGGGAGGCAAATAGCTGCACCGCGGCGAACCCGCCAAAGATCGAATGGGAAAGGCCGTGGCCGATGTAGCTCATGCCACGCAGCACGATGAACACCCCGATGAAGCCCAGCAAAGCACCCGAAAGACCTGCGACAAGCAAACCTTCGAGAAAGAACGTGTAGCGAAGCGGCTCGAGGATTGCATCCATCACTGTGTCCACTTCATTGCGTGCTCGGGCCGCTCATCGACCACCACTCGCATTCCCAGGTGCTCGAGCACTTCCATACGCGCCCCGAACGTTTGCTCCAAGACAGCTGGCCTGATCACTTCCGCCGGAGTGCCGTCGGCGATAACCCGATGGTTCACGCAGATCAGGTGGGGCAGATGTGCAGCCATGCCATTGAGATCATGTGTGGTGAGAACGATGGCAACGCCATCTTCGTGGAGATCGGCGAGCAGATGAAGCACGTCGTGCCGGGTGGAGACGTCTACCCCGCTGGTTGGTTCGTCCAGGAGTAACAACTGCGGCTTTCGGTACAGGGCCCGGGCGAGGAACATGCGCTGTTGTTGACCGCCGGACAGGTTGCGGATCTGACGATCGGCCAGCGTGTTGATGCCAAGACGCTCCAAGACTGCGTGAGCATTTGCTTTCTCGGCGTTGCTGGCCCAAGGAACGGTGAAGTGTCGGCCGCGCGATCCAGACATCAGCACGCATTCGAACACCGTGATCGGAAAGTCCCAGTTGACCGTTTCCAACTGCGGAACGTAGGCGATCCGCAACCCCGGTTGCTTCTGGACAGCGCCGGCCATCGGCTTGACGATGCCCAAGAGGAGTCGCAGCAAAGTGGTTTTGCCCGAGCCCGATGGGCCAACTATCCCGGTGAACTGGTCTTCGTGGACGTGCAGGTTGACGTCGTGCAGAACAACCTCGTGGTCGTAACCCGCCTCAACATCGGAGAGTCGGATCAGTTCAGGTCCGACTCCGGTTGCCGTCACTGTGGATAGTCTGCCTTATCCGGTATCGGGCTGGTGATGTCGACGGCGCGGACGTTTGGCGCTTGCCCTCCAAGACCTTCGATCATCGTGGCGAAGTTGTACTGCATCAGTCCGAGCCAGGAGTGGTTTTCATCACCCGGCACACCCGGGAGGTCGTCGTCCCGCAGTGAATCTTCGTAACGAACTCCGGTCTCATTGGCGATCTCCTCGAGCACATTGGACGGGAAGACCTCCGAGCCGAAGATGGTCGGCACTCCCTCAGCCCTGATCTGCTCGATCAGCGTCACGACCTCAGAGGGGGTGGGGTCGGCAGAAGTCGCTGGGTTGTAGGGCGCCCACGACCTCCCAGCCGTAGTTGTCAGCGAAGTAGGCGTAGGCATCGTGATACGTCACGAGCTTCAAATTGCCCTCCGGCACGGTCTGCTGGTCTTCGCGAATCGCGTCGGCGAGTTCATTGACCTGCGCCTCGAAGGATTCGAAGTTGGCCTGGAAAGTATCCGCGCACTCGGGAGCCCGCTCGGTCAAGACATCGCGGACGATCTCGGCGTACTCAATGGCGTAGCCCGGGTCGGTCCACAGGTGCGGGTTCGGCTTGCCCTCTTCTTCGGGGAAGGAGAAGTCGTAGATGTACTCCGATTCCGGCAGCGCAACGGTGCCGAGTTCGACGAGTTCCGCGTCGTCGCGCATGTTGGCCTGAGCCATCTCAAGGGTCGGATCCTCTAGCTTCAAGCCGTTAATGAAGACGACGTCGGCGTCGCTCAACAGCGCTGCGACCGACGGTGCCGGCTCGAAGGTGTGCGAATTGGTGCCCTCCGGGACGATGCCGCGGATCTCCACACAATCACCGCCCACCCGGGAAGCGATTGAGGTGATAGGCGAGACCGTGGTGGCTACCAGAATCCGGCCATCGCCGGAACCATCGGTGGCCTGGCTGGAATCGTCACTCGAACTGCAGCCGCTCAGGACCAGGGCACCCGCACCAACAGCAATGAGGACATTTCGGAGGTTATTTCGCATACGGTCAACATACGGCTAATGATGATTACTTGCAAATCTTTTGCAATAGTGTCGTCGTAGGGTGATCGCATGACCAAACTTTCCCCTGGCGACAAGGCTCCCGCGTTCAGCCTCCTCGACAGCACCGGGGTCAAGGTCTCGTTGAAGGACTTCGCCGGTCGATCGGTATTGCTGTACGCCTACCCCGCCGCGATGACCCCGGGCTGCACCACCCAGGCCTGCGACTTTCGCGACAACCTGACAGCCTTCGCCGATGCGGCGATGGAAGTCGTCGGCATCTCCCCAGATTTGCCGGAGAAGTTGGCGCAGTTTGCCGGGACCGAAGACCTACCCTTCACGCTGCTGTCCGACCCCGACCATCGGGTCATGGAGAAGTACGGAGCCTGGGGCGAGAAGAAGCTTTACGGGAAGGTCGTGACCGGCGTGATCCGGTCCACGTTCATCATCTCGCCCAAGGGGAAGATCGAGCACGCGTTTTACAACGTTAAGGCAACAGGACATGTTGCGAAACTCATCCGCGACTTAGCTCTATAGCGGATCTTGAGTGGGTCTTTCACACGCTGAAGCCCTTGAATGAATGTCACACCCGAGCCTTAGCGTGGGGCATGACCAAGTACCGGTACACCGACGAGGAACTCGCCCAAGCCGTTGCGCAATCGACCTCTATCGCCGGTGTCCTTCGGATTCTTGGCATCAAGCCTGCTGGCGGATCACACTTCTACATCAGCAAACGCATCAAGAATGCTGGCCTTGACACCTCACACTTCACCGGTCAAGGTCACAATCGCGGAAAGTCATTTCCGAGCAAGCGCAAGACGCCGGATGAGATTCTTGTCCTCAATCGAGTTGATGATCCGCGGACACGAGCTCACCTCCTGCGACGAGCTCTTGCAGAAGTGGGCGTGAATTTTGCATGCAGCATTTGCGGGGTTGGCGCAGTGTGGCAGAACAAGCCACTGACATTGCACGTAGATCACCTAAACGGAAAACCTCACGACTGTCGTCTCGACAATCTTCGATTCCTATGTCCGAACTGCCACTCCCAAACCCCTACGTACTGCCGAAAGACATCCTCACGCCAAGCCCGCGATGCGGCTGCATAGAATGTCCCCACGCGGGAGTGGCGAAATTGGGTATACGCGCTGGCTTTAGGTGCCAGTGCCTTCGGGCGTGCGGGTTCGAGTCCCGCCTTCCGCACCGGCGGCGTCGTACTGTCCACGCTCAAGTTCCTCGAGCAGAGGCATTGTGCGCATGATGCGCGTGTACTCGTGAATGCCGTGCGACATCGGACTTACACCTTGCGCGATGCCTTCGTCGTTCTGCGCCACGATCAGTTAGAAAACAATCTCGCGAGCCACCCGGTCTCGGTGAGCGATGACTTCGGCAAACTCCCACTGACTATCCACGTGCAGACATGGGTAGGGGAAACCAGCCGGGCGGAAAGCTTTCGAGACACATGCAGCAGCACCGAAGAGTCTGTGCTGATGCAGTACGTGAGCACGGGCTTCTTGAACGCTGCGGCTGTCTCCCGAAGGGTCGCGATTGCCTCGTTCTCCAAGGCATCGAGGACTTCGTCCTCGTTCACCGTGTCTGCAGTCATGGCGCCTTGGTCGCGATAATCATCCCGGCTGAGCACAGGAACATTCCCCGCCACGAGGTATCGGCCTCGAGGTCAATTTGCGCCTGGCGGTACTCCTGTGGATCGATTCCATTTGCAATCATCGGATAAGTCGGGTGGAAGTTGTACCAGCGGTAGGAGAGGTCGGTATAGCCGCGCGCCTTCACTACCTCGGCGAGCTCGAACGGGTTGTTGAACTTGGAGAGAATCTCGTCGTAGCCATGACCGTCTTCGCGACGGCGCACCGGAGGCTTGTCCACGGCGAGACGTTGGTCGAGATCGGCTGCAACGACGTCCTTGAACTTCTGTGGGACCGGCGCCATGAGTTCCTCGAGGATGTACTCCTTCGTCAGACGGTTGAACGTGAACATCGAGAACATCGAATTGCGAAACTGCAAAATGAGAGTGCCGCTGGGCTTGAGGAAAAGCGACATGGCTTCGACAAACCAGGCATCGTCTTCCACGTGGGGGATGACACCGAGGGCGATCACCGCGTCGAATTGCCCAACTTCAGCGGCCTCGGCCTTGATGGCCTCCATATCCCGGATATCCACAAGCGTGAGCCACTCGGGATCCATGTCGTGCTTGGTCAGATTGTCCTTGCCGAGTCGGACCATCTCAGGAGACACATCACTTGCCCGGATCTCTACTCCCAGGGCCTCGCGGATGGCAATGACCGGACTGGCTTCACCTGCGCCGAGGTCATATACGCTGGAGGCGCCACGCTCACGCAAAATCTCGATTACCTTTTGTAGTCGGAAATAGTTGGCGGGATATTCGTCGTTCTTCCAGATCAGATCCGAGTCGTACTGCTCGTGGTAGGACGGGGCAGAACCGTCGTAGTGCGCACTCACATCAGACATCGGTGTCTTCTCCTTGGAATAAGTGTCGGTGATTCGGACGAGGGGATCAGGGCAGGTCGTACGGCCGACGGGCTTCCACTACAAAAGCTGAGCATAGGAACAAGCCGCGCCAATCCGAGGGCTCGTTCTCCAATGCGATGGACTCCGCCCGGAATGCCGCACCAAGTTCCTTTTCGAATCGCGGCATAGCGGCGTGATAGTGGAAGGGACGGATCCGAACGTCTACGAAGCCGGCATCGTAGAAGAGTTCATCCACCGTCAAGGGATTGTGGTACTTCGCCTCATGACCGCTGGGCTTTGGCGGAATATCGACATCCACGCGGGTCTTGAGGAAATCCCCTGCAGCATCCTTAACCTCACCCGACACCCCGGCCAGAAGGTCGTCCATGATGAATTCGTAGGTGAAGCGGTTGAAGGTCACCAGCGAGAAGAGTTTGTTGCGACATTCAACGAAGACAGACCCACCGGGCTTCACCAGTTGGCGCATGTTGTCCAGAGCTGCGCGCTCATGATCAACGTGCGGTAAAACGCCCATCGCCAAAAGGGAGTCAAAGGGTCCTTGGCGTCGGATCCCCGACAGCGACACAGAATCCTCGATGTCACCCCACGAAATGCGATCGGCCGGCAGCCCTGCTTCAGCCATCACGGCAGCACTGGCCTCGACCATCTCAGGGTTGCTGTCGAACCCGTAGATGTCGATGCCAGCGGCGCTGTAGATATCGATCGCGCGTCCCTGGCCAACCCCTACTTCCACCAAGGTCCGTGCATCTTCATCGTGCAGCACGTTCAGCACCTGCCGGAACGCGAAGTGGTTGGCCGGGTACCCGCCATCAAGATCGGGGTTCCACAGTTGCTGGTACGCCTCGTATTCCAAGGTGCCGTCGGAACGATTCATACGTTGGCGCTCCTCATCTGTCGGTAATCAATTCAGCAACGACGGGGACGAGGGCGCGAAAGGCCTGTCCACGATGACTGATGGCGTCCTTTTCTTCCGGGCGGAGCTCAGCGGTGGTGAGAGCGTAACCGTGCGGGGTGAAGATCGGGTCATAACCGAATCCGTTACGGCCCCGCGGCTCACGGATGATCTGGCCCTCGAGGACTCCTTCCACCACTCGCTCATCTCCGCCTGCCGTTACCACCGCCGCAGCGCAATGGAAGGCGGCGGAGCGACGCCCATCGGGTACGTCGACCATCTGAGCCAGCAGAAGTTCCAGATTCGCTTGATCATCACCGTGCCGCCCAGCCCAGCGTGCCGAAAAGATGCCCGGCATACCGTTGAGTGCATCAACACTGAGACCGGAGTCGTCGGCTATCGCAGTGAGGCTGGTCCGCTGTGCAACATCACGGGCCTTCAACAGCGCATTAGCCGCAAATGAACTTCCGGTTTCGGCCACCTCCGGCAAATCCGGGAATGCATCTATTCCAACCAACTCAACATCTAGGTCAACAGCAGAAAGAATGCGCCTGAGTTCCTCGACCTTGTGCTGATTGCGCGTTGCCAGAACAACGGTCTGTGTCATGCGGACAAAGCTGATTTCTGTAGTGTGGTCAGGTCAGCTATACCCGTAGCCGCGAGATCGAGAAGTCGATCAAGCAGGGCGCGATCAAAGGGTTCGCCTTCGGCCGTTCCTTGCACTTCCACGAAGTTCCCGGCACCTGTCATCACGACATTCATGTCGGTCTCCGCGCGGACATCGTCGTCGTAGTGAAGATCAAGGCGAGGTTCACCGTCGATGATGCCGACGCTCACTGCAGCAACTGAGTCCACAAGCGGATCCATGCTGACATGACCCTCACCTTTCGCCCAGCGGATCGCGTCGACGAGCGCTACGTACGAGCCGGTAATTGCGGCAGTACGAGTGCCCCCATCAGCTTGCAGGACGTCGCAGTCGATCAGGATCGAGTTCTCCCCAAGGGCCTTCATATCGACCACGGCTCGCAGGCTTCGACCGATGAGTCGGGAGATCTCCTGGGTGCGGCCACCGAGCTTGCCCTTGACCGACTCGCGTTGGTTACGCGTAGTTGTGGCCCGAGGAAGCATCGCGTACTCAGCGGTGACCCAACCGGTACCGGAGTCCTTCAGCCACCGGGGTACTCCTGGAGTGAAGGAAGCCGTGCACAGCACCTTGGTCTTGCCGAAGGAGACCAAAGTGGAGCCTTCCGCGTGCTCAGACCAGCCACGTTCAAAGGTCACCTGTCGAAGTTGGCTAGCAGTACGGCCATCGGTTCTCGTCATGGGACGTGACACTATCCAGCGTGCTCAAAGGTCGTGCGCCGGTGGTCTTACTCGAGACCGCCAACATCACCTCCGGAATGGGCAACGGCGTGGTCATGGTCGTCCTGCCATGGCTCGTACTGGAGCTCACCGGATCACCTGCCGCCGCCGGACTCCTCGCCGCACTGTCGACGATTCCGGCTCTCGTCGTGATTCCACTGGTGGGCGCAGCGATCGATCGCTTCGGGCGCAAACTCATCAGCGTCTTGTCCGACATCGCTTCCGCCGCTTCGGTTATCGCATTTCCAATAGTCGGTTGGCTCGTGGGCTTGGATCTCACCTGGATCCTGGTGCTGGCGATCATCGGTGCCGGGCTGGACCCTGCTGGCTACACGGCCCGCAAATCGCTCATCATCGATGCCGCACGGACAAGTGGGATGCGCCTGCAATCACTCAACGGATTGCACGAAGCTCTGTTCGCCGCGGGGTGGACCGTGGGTCCGCTCTTAGGAGCCGGACTCATCGCCACGGTCGGTGCTGAACAGGGCCTGTGGGTCCCTGGAGTCTTGTTCGTTATTGCCGCCGATCTGCATTTTCTCGATGCGCGTTTCGGATGCAGGTCAAGTGGCGCGCGAGGAAGGCGAGCAAGTCAGTACCGGATTCGCTGAATTGACGCGCGGGTTTGTGGCGCTGTGGACGGACAAAGCGCTTCGCGTGCTCACCATCACGATCATGGTTCTAGCGGGCGTCTACCTGCCTACTGAGGCCGTGATCTTGCCCGTACATTTCCAGGCGCTTGATCAACCAGAAGGAATGGGAATCGTCATTGGGGCCCTGGCTGGAGGCGGAGTTCTTGGTGCCTTCGCGTACGGACCACTTTCGCGACGGCTCACTAACCACCAGATCATCACCATCGCTCTGTTGGGGACGGCACTCGGTGTGATTCCTATGGCCTTCTTGCCTGACCTGTGGATTCTCGCGGTATTCGGATTCATTCTGGGCTTGAGTTGGGGACCGATGCAGCCGCTACTCAACACCCTCGTCCAAACGCGCATACCGGCCGATGAACAAGGTCGGGTATTCAGCGTCCAGCTGACGGCTTTCTATGTGTTTCCTCCGTTGGCCATGTTGGCAACCGGTGCGGCTAGCGAGGAGTGGGGCGTGCGTGCCGTCTATCCAGTCATCGCCGGATTGCTATTGATAACCGGGCTAGTAACGCTTTCCTTGAGATCGATTCGCACCTTGGATGATCCCCCTCACAAGGACTGAACAGAACCCACTTCCGGTCCTAAGAAACGCCGTCCATGGAGCTCGAATTCCGCCGGGTCACCGGTTACCAGAAACGCGTAATCCGGCGGCCCGACGTCAGGGTTCCGCAGCAAATCATTGGCGACGAGGACGCGATAGACATCTTGAGCTGTCTCCTCCGCACTCGACACCAGGGTTACGGAATCCCCCATGACATACGAAATCGCTCCTGTCAGGAGTGGGTAGTGCGTGCACCCCAGAACCAAGGTGTCCACATTCGAGTCCTGCAATTCCGCGAGATACTCACGCGCGGTGTTGATGACGGCCTCACCACTGGTGATTCCTGCTTCCACCAACTCCACGAAGTGTGGGCACGAGCGGGCGTGCAATTCGATGTGGGGCGCCGCCGCGAATGCGTCGTCGTAAGCCTGAGACGTGATGGTCGCCTCCGTCCCGATAACACCGACGATCCCATTTCGCGTTGCTGCCACAGCCCGCCGAACTGCGGGGTGAACGACTTCGATCACCGGCACGGCGTACCGCTCGCGAGCATCGCGTAGGGTTGCCGCACTCGCTGAATTGCAGGCGATGACAAGTGCCTTCACCCCATCCGCGACAAGTTGATCCATGATCTCGAGTGAGTACTCGCGGACCTTCGCAATGGGTTGAGGACCATAGGGGCCACGCCGGGTATCCCCCACGTATCGGATCGATTCATGCGGCAACTGATCGATGATCGAGCGGGCGACTGTCAGCCCACCGAAGCCCGAGTCAAAGACGCCTATGGGCGCGTTATTGGTCATGACCGAATAAGCCTACGGCGAGGCTTAGCCATAAGTTGGCGGCCACTACCTAACCTTCACTCGCGCAACCACAGAGGTTGTGCCGCTTCCCTGAGGAGGGACCATGGCAGCAGACACGGCAATTAGGCGACCGTTCGGCGTGACGCTCGTCGGCATTCTGGTGGCGATCGCTGGAATCTTGAACCTCACGTTCGGCATCTTGATCGTCTTCTCGGCATTCGGCGACAACCCGTCGTACGTCAACAACTTCGGTCAAGAAGTGACCGTCTCCACGTTCTACCTGTGGTTCAACGGTGCATTGATGATCCTGCTCGGCTTCATCTACTTCTGGCTGACTCGCTTAACATTCGCCGGAAGCGCGACCGCCCAAATGTTGATCTCGGTGCTGGCCGTGATCAACATCGTATTTGGCTTCTTCCATTTCGGAAATGGTGGCGCATTCCAGATCATCTTGAACCTGATCATCATCTTGATCGTGAATACCGATCGAGCGAAAGTCTGGTTCAGCCAGAGCGTCTAACTGCAAACGCCAGCGGGCAGTTCCTACCATCGGAGGGACTGCCCGTTCGCTATTCCAGAGATCCGGGGCGCGGGGAGGTTCGCGGTGCGTGGCGGGGAGGTTCGCCGCGTGCGGCGGGGAGGTTCGCGGTTAGGCCCAGAGCTGGCCTTCGAGGGCGGCCTCGGCTTCCTCGAGGGTGCCTTCGTAGGCACCTGTCGACAGGTACTTCCAGCCTCCGTCGCAAACGATGAAGGCGATATCGGCGGCCTGGCCTTCCTTCTCCGCTTTGGCGGCGATGCTGATTGCGGCGTGCAGGATTGCCCCGGTCGAGATCCCCGCAAAGATGCCTTCCTTATCGAGCAGCTCCCGCGTTCGACGCACGGCATCGCGTGGGCCAACGGAGTAGCGACCGGTCAGTACGGATTCGTCGTACAACTCGGGGACAAAGCCTTCGTCGAGGTTGCGAAGGCCATAGACGAGTTCGCCGTACCGAGGTTCGGCAGCGACTATTTGAACGTCGGGCTTGGCTTCGCGGAGATAGCGTCCCGCGCCCATGAGCGTTCCTGTGGTTCCCAGGCCTGCAACGAAATGCGTGATGGTGGGCAGATCGGCTAGAAGTTCTGGCCCTGTTGTCTCGTAGTGCGCAAGGGCGTTGGCCTCATTGCCGTATTGGTAGAGCATCACCCATTCGGGATGCTGCCGACTGATCTCCTTGGCCACCCGTACCGCTTCATTGGAGCCACCGGCTGCGGGTGAATAAATGATTTCGGCGCCCCACATGCGCAGCAACTGCGCACGTTCGGGCGAAGTGTTCTCCGGCATAACGCACACGAGTTTGTAACCGCGTTGCTTGGCCACCATCGCCAGGGCGATACCCGTGTTACCACTGGTTGGCTCGAGCAACGTAGATCCCGGGTGTAGCAGGCCGTCCTTCTCGGCCTTGGTGATCATCGCGAGAGCCGCGCGATCCTTCACCGACCCGGTTGGGTTCCGATCCTCCAACTTCGCCCACAAACGAACGTCGGGACTCGGCGACAGAGCCGGCAAGCCCACCAAAGGGGTGTGACCGACTGAGTCGAGGAGGGAGTCAAACCGCATGTCAGCCGCCGGCCACCGCGGGCAAGATCGTTACAGAGTCGCCGTCGGCAACTGCCGTGGACAGACCGTCGAGGAAACGAACATCCTCATCGTTGAGATAGACGTTCACGAAACGACGAAGGCCGGATTCATCCATAAGCCGCTCGGCGATTCCCGGGTAGGACGCATCGAGGTCGCTCACCACTTCTTGCAGCGAACTCCCCTGCGCGCTCACAACCTTCTCGCCACCGGTGTAGGTGCGCAAGATTGTGGGGATGCGAACTTCCACAGCCATGAATGTCTCCTCGTGATCGAATCCCCTCCAGCCTAGAAGGGATTAGCCAACTCCACGACCGTAGGGCTATTTGCTGCAAAGCATTTGCAAGATGACTGTCAGCTCTGGATTGTCAAGAAACGACAACTACCTCATCCTCGGTGACCACACCTTCCACGATGTGGAACGAGCGCAACTCATACGGGCCGTCGTGGTTACCCGTTTCCCGGGTAGAAACCAGGACGTAATGAGCGTCTGGTTCGGAGGCGTAGGCGATGTCAGTCCGAGAGGGGTACGCCTCAGTTGCGGTATGCGAGTGGTAGATCACCGAGGGGACCTCATCTCGATCATCCATGTCTCGATATAACCGCAGCAGGTCTCCTGAGTCGAACTCATAGAAAGTGGGCGATCGGGCCGCATTCACCATCGGGACAAATCGGGTGGGCGAGTTGTAGTCGGGCCCAGCGATGACCCCACAGGCCTCATCCGGGTGATCGCGCCGGGCATGGGTCAGGAGTTGCTCAACGAGGCTTGGCGACAGGGTCAAAGTCCTAGGCACCGCACCACCCTAGCGACCGAAAAACGGACAATATGGACAGTTTTGAATGAGATATCCGATTCATGGCTTGTTCAACTTGCACATGCGTGTTGGACCGACCACGCTAGGGCCGCTACGCGGTCACCGGGAGAGCGCGCAGCCACCTGAACACCGACGGCCGCTATGACCGGCGCCGTCCCCGAATCATGGAGGCTGGAGTGGGTCCGCTCACACTTGATTACTCGCAATTTCAAACCGTCTACAACACGCTGTCGTTCGCGCTCGCATCGATGCTCGCGACGACGATCTTCCTGCTCGCGGTCCAAGGCCGCGTGCTGCCGCGTTACCGCCAGGCGGTGGTCGTTTCGGCCATCGTCACGCTGATCGCGGCCTACCACTACTGGCGCATCTTCGAATCCTTCAGCGGCTCGTACGTTGCTGTAGATGCGGGCGATCCGGCCACGGCCATGAACGCCATGTCCTACGTACTTGTCAACGGCGAGGGCTTCAACGAGGGCTACCGCTACGTCGACTGGTTGCTCACTGTGCCGCTGCTGCTCTTCGAAGCAATTGCGGTTCTCGCGCTGCCACAAGCGGTTCGCAAGTCCCTGATGCTGAAGCTGATCCCAGCCTCAGTGCTCATGATCGTGCTCGGTTACCCGGGTGAGATCGCAGTCGACACCGCCCCCAAGGCAATCTGGGGCGCGCTGTCCACCATTCCGTTCCTCTACATCCTGTACGTGCTGTTCGTTGAGCTCACTAAGGCCACGAAGACCCAGCCCGGCCAGGTTGCCAAGGACATCAACGGTCTGCGCTGGCTGCTGCTCGCAACTTGGGGCGTCTACCCGATCTCGTACATGTTCCCGATGTTCGGAATCGACGGTGCAGACTCCTTCGTGTGGCGCCAGGTTGGCTACTCACTTGCCGACGTTCTCGCCAAGTGTCTCTTCGGACTGCTGATCTACAAGATCGCTCGCGAGAAGAGTTCTGTGGACTCCCCCGAGTTCAAGGAGAACGAGATGAAGGAAGCGCCTTCCAGCGTCTAACTTCAATCGACCCCGCAACCAGACAGCGGATCGGATGTTCCCGGCATCCGATCCGCTGTCTTTTTGTTTCCCGATCGTCGTTGGGTCGCAGCTAATCGTCGATGACGGGGATGTCGTCGTCGCTGAATCCGTATAACGACGGATTCAGGCACCGAACGAGCGACTCCTGCAAGAACGTCAGCCAGTCGTACACATGGAAGAGTCCGGCCCGAGGATCGTCCTCAGGTAGGGAAGCAAGTTCCTCGTGGTTGTCCTCAGCAATGTGGATGCGAGTCCCGATGGCAATACGGGCATCGTTGAGAGTTCCTAGCCAACTGTCCGCCGAACCAACCGTGATCTTGTCGCCTGACCGCTCGATCTCGGCCAGCACCGTGGTGGCGTGCTGGACCTTCGTCTGCCGCAGATCGTGTTCGGTGAAACGTCGGAATTCGCTCGCATCAGCCGCATCGGAGTAGGCGTCGGGCAGAAGTCGTGCAACCGCTGGATCATCCGATGGCCCGACTTCACCGTCGACCCAGCCGAACTGCGCGGCGAGCGGATCGGAATCGGCGGCTTGCTCCTCCGGCTTGACCAAGTCGATGACCTGGCGAGCAACCGAGGCCAAAAGACCGCGCTCAACTTGGTCAACCCGAAGCACGATGCGGCCGGTGGCGCTTCGCTGGAATCCGTAGGACACGGCGGGTACCTCAGTCGTCCTTCTGCAAGGTGGCCCACAACCCGTATGAATGCATGGCGGAGACGTCGCGCTCCATCTCCTCGCGGCTTCCCGCCGAGACCACCGCTCGCCCCTCGTAGTGAACGTCGCGCATCAACTGCTCCGCTTTCTCCCGGGAGTACTTGAAGTACGTCATGAACACGTAGGTGACGTACGACATCAAATTGATGGGGTCGTTCCACACGAGCGTGATCCACGGTCGCTGGGGTTCGATATCGACCTGTTCGTCGATCTGTTCGTCGATCTCCGGGGCCACCTCTACCGGCACCGATACGCCTGTCACGGGCTTAAGTCTCGCAGCATCACTCGCATCGGCCCTCTCCGACGTACCCTGGTGCCATGGAACCCCGCGGCAACCGCCTGTCAGGGCAACCGGCGCGCTACCCCCTGCCGGCGCCCGCAGCCGACCTTCCGCACCCACCTATCCTGGATCGAATCCGCGAATCAGTGATTGGCGACGACCAGGTGATGTGGGGGGCGTTCGGGGCCCGCCGGGTGACCTATGCGGACTACACCGCCTCCGGCCGGGCACTGTCCTTCATCGAGGACTTCATTCGCGATGAAGTCCTGCCGCGCTACGCCAACACACACACCGAATCCAGCGGGACCGGTCTGCAAACCACGCGCCTTCGTGAGGACGCGAGAACGCGCATCAAGTCCGCTGTGAATGCCGACTCCGATACGTGTCTCATTTTCTGCGGCTCGGGCTCCACGGGTGCTGTGAACAAGCTCATCGGCATCTTGAACCTTCGCATTCCCGCCGATCTCGATGCCCGGTACTCACTGAGTTCATTCATACCTCGAGACCAGCGCCCGGTTGTTTTCATCGGACCGTACGAGCACCACAGCAATGAGCTTCCGTGGCGTGAATCGATCGCGGATGTCATTGCTATCCCTGAGAACGCCGACGGACACCTCGACACGGATGTGCTTCGCCAACGACTCGAGGAGTACGCAGACCGGCCATTGCTTATCGGCTCGTTCAGCGCTGCCAGCAATGTGACGGGAATCGTCACCGACACTCACACCATCAGCACACTGCTGCACGAGCACGGGGCCCTCGCGTTTTGGGACTACGCCGCCTGTGGTCCCTATGTTGATATCGATATGCAGCCGCGCTGCAAGGAGCATCCGTTGTCGTATAAGGATGCGGTCTTTCTTTCCCCACATAAGTTCATCGGAGGACCTGGTACCCCGGGCATACTGCTTGTCCGGCGCGAACACCTCCAAAACTCCGTACCCGATGTTGTGGGTGGCGGCACGGTGGCCTACGTAAATCCCCAAGAACACGTGTACCTGAGCGATCCCGAGCACCGGGAGGAGGGGGGCACGCCGGCCATCATCGAATCCATTCGAGCCGGCTTGGTCTTCGACCTGAAGGATCGCGTGGGTGTTGAGGTGATTCGCGCCCGAGAAGACGACTTCGTGCGTCGAGCCATCGCCAGTTGGCGAACTAACGCAGCGATCGACGTTCTCGGCAATACCGATGCAGACCGCTTATCCATCATCAGCTTCGTTATTCGAAGACCCGAAGGCCGTTACCTGCACCACAACTTTGTGGTGGCTGTGCTCAATGATCTTTTCGGCATTCAATCTCGTGGTGGCTGTTCGTGCGCTGGCCCCTACGGGCATCGCCTTCTTGGCATCGATGTTGAACGATCACATGAATTCGAACGGGAGATCAGTCATGGCTGCGAGGGCATCAAGCCTGGTTGGACGAGGATCAACTTCAACTACTTCATCTCCGAGCCCGTATTCGAATACCTGGTGCAGGCTGTCCATCTCACCGCGGAGTTCGGTCACCGACTGCTTCCGCTCTATCGATTCGAAGCATCATCCGGCCTGTGGCAGCACCGAATTGGCGCTGTTGAGCCACCGCTTCGTCTGGACCAGTTGAACTACAACTCCGAGGGTCGCTTGACCTATCCGGTGCACCATGACCGAGCCCCGGAATCGGCTCTGCGCGACTACCTGGCAGGTGCAGTCGATCTGCTCGATTCGCTGGCAGAGCCCGAATTCCTCGATGTTGTTCCCGGCGGCTCAACCGACTTCGAGCAATTGCGCTGGTTCGAGGTAGCTGCCACCTGACCGAGGTCAGCGAACGCGGATACGGAATTCCTGAGAAAGTCCCGGTGCGATGCCATTCGCCCGGCGGGCCACGATCCGATAGGACCACCGTTGCTTGGAATTCTCTGCCTGCGCCTTGATCGTTACCCGACCCTTCGCGTTGGTTCGAGCGACCTTGACCTTGCGCCACTTATCGTTCTTGAATACCTGGAGCACTACCTTCTGGTTTGCCTGGGCGGGCCGGACGATAGCGCGAACACGTATCCGATCACCTGCGCCCACTCTCTTGGTCTTCACGCGAGCGGTCACAGTTGAGCCAACCGATACATCGAATGCCCCGCTTTGCGATGCGGCCATAGATCCCATGGCGGGCACGGTCAAGCGGATACGGCCCGAACCCGGAAGCACCACCTGGAAGGCAACGGCTCCGTCGGGCCCACTCGTGGCCGATTGCAGCCCCTGCCAGTCACTGGACCCCGCAGGCTGGAACTCCAGCGTGACCGGCGCGCTGGGAACCGGTGAACCGTTAACGGTCACTCCACCGGCTACTGACGTGGGTTGACCGAACGCCACCGCCGGTGTGGCATCGATCGCCACGGAGGCCTCCGCGGGAGCCAGCGATTGAGCGTAACTGCGAAGGGCACTCCACTGAGCGGGGTTCTCGCCACCAATGGTCCATAGCGCCGCTGCGTTCAATCCGTACTGGCCTACCAACTGAGTGCGCGCGAGGACTGCATCTGGGCCCACGAAGTTGACCTGACGTTCGGCATTGCACACCTGTCGATTACCAGCGCCATCGGTCCACTCGACCTTCTTGGTATAGCGGAAGAAGCTCTCCTCGGTCTCGGGGTTCCAGGTGACGTCAGCTTCGGAAAGTCCGTACTCAGCGAGCAACCCGGGGATTTGGCGTGCGGTTATCGCGGACATGGCAGTAGCCGAGCGCCAGGCGGTTCGTTCAGCCGATGATCCATTCTTGTTCGGACACACGCCGCTTAACCGGAAACCGCCTCCGCTCACCGTACGCGTGCGAGCTCGGCCGTAGGTGGGAACACCAATCTGCAATTTCGCCGGATCCATGACCGTGACGGCGTGCTCGACGTTGGCGCGCACCCAGCCGATCGGCGCTATCGGGCCAATCGACCGCACCGTGTAGTCGTAGGCCATGATCCGGACTCGATCGGCGTACGGGGCTATGCCTGGAAGGTTGTAAACCCAATAGCCATTTCGCCCACCGCATCGGTTAGCGGTGTCGCAAGGTCCGGGAATCGTGACGGACAGCAATTTGCCCTGCGCTCGAAGAGCTGCGCTCAACTCCGCAACGAAAGTGGTCCAGTTGGGCTGGGTAGCGTCCCAACTCGCACGGCCATCGCTGAAGGCGAAGTTCTCGTAGTTGATGTCGAGTCCGTCGTAACCGTTATCGACGGTCAAGGAAACAAGGTCAGCCACATGCTGTGCTCGAAGATTTGGGTCGGCAACCGTAGCTGCCATCCGACCCTTACCCGATGCATCAGCAATGGATGGAATAACAACGAGTCCGGCTCCGCGCAAACGCGGCATAGCCCAGGCGATGTTCGCCGCAGCATTCGAGAAGTTCGGATTCAGTCGGACCTGTATCCCGCCACCCCGGCGTGCCGTTGCTGAGTACCAAAAAGGAGACACATCTTCGAAAAGATCTGCGTTCGCTACCGCGCTGTCCACGCCGGACGGCCGTGACGGGGAGGTCATCCAGTAGGGCATCCAGCCGCTGAGTACCCGATCGGGTGCATTTGCACTCGCTGGTGCAGGTGCGGCGGTCTGCCCCACGAGTAGCCCAGCGATCAAGGCGGCAGCGGTCGTCAGGGGAAGGAGTATCCGGCGCATCGATTCATTGTGCGTTACGTGGTGGGTCGATCCACGCACCTGGGGTTGTCAGGTGTGTCAGTTAGCGCAGAACTCGCCCGATATCACCGGCAGCACGGGCCACGCGCGGCCCCACGTCCGATTCGTCGATTTCTCGGAAGGACACAACGCCCACGCTGGCCTCCAGGCCCGGGACCCCCTGCACTGGAACAGCAAGACCGAAAACCCCCGGCGCAACATCTTCGCTAGCCATCACCCAGGGGGGATCCAAGGGCCGGGACCCGGCAGTACGGGCCGCCAGGATCGCCCGACCTCCCGCGGCAGCCTCCAAAGCGCTGCGGCTGCCTACGCGATAGGTCACGTGCATATCCGACCGGCTTGGTTCGGCCACTAGCGCCGCAATCGACTCACCGCCGTCGACCAAGGCGAGATAGGCGGTACAGGACACCGCGTCTGCCAGCAGTCGCAGGGCTGGGAAGGCAGCATCTCGAACCACCGGTTGCAGTTGTCGGCCCATGGCCAACACGCCAAGTCCCAGGCGACAGCGCCCGTCACTACCGCGGCGGATGAGCGCGTGCTGCTCAAGCGTGACAACCAATCGATAGACCACGGTGCGGCCAATTCCCAAGCGACCAGCCAGTTCGGTAATCGTCAATCCTTCGCTGGAATCCGCGACGGCTTCGAGCACACGTATTCCTCGGTCGAGAGTTTGCGAGGTCTCAGTGGCCATACCTTCAGCAAACCACGACGCACAAAAAGCGCAAGGGGCGGCCCACCTGACGTGGTGAACCGCCCCTTGCGATACGAAGTGAAGCGTGGTGCTACGCGTTCACCATCCGCTTGACATTGAAAGCGGCGATGACTTCGTAGATACCGATGATGATCAACCAGATGCCGACAACCCACGTGAGAGTCACGAGAGAAATGCCTGGCCACACCAACACGATGACGCCACCGATGATCATGACGATGCCGAAGAAGATGTTCCATCCGCGACCATCCTTGTTCTCGAAACCGAGGAACAAGGAGGCGAAACCACGGAACAGGAATCCGATACCGATGAACAGGCTCAGGATGTACAGCTCCTGGAACTCACCGCGGATGGCGAAGATGCCCAGCACCAAGGACAAGATGCCGGTGATGATGAACAGGGCTCGCATGCCACCGGTCAGGCCGTGCGCGAACCCACGAACAATGCTGAAGATTCCCGAAACGATCAGCCAAATGGCGAAGACAATGGCAACCACGAGCACTGTCTTGCCCGGCCACACCAGCGCGACAACACCGACGGCAAGGCTCAAGATGCCGGCGAACAGCAGCACCCACCAGTTACGACCGATTGCGGTCATCAGATTGTCGGGCGACTCCTCGATGGTCACCGTTTCGCTACTAGACATATGCATCCTCCTGATGCTTGACGGCCGGGGGTGTCCCGATTGCCGCTGACGTTGTGCCGTCCAGATGGTAGGGCGAAATGAACCTCAGAAGGGGGATGTCCGCGTCGTGTTTCCCATGCGTTCGTCCTTAACCCAAGTCCTTAACCCAAGTCCTCAACCCACACTTGCGCATCCAGCCAGCGCTGGCGCAAGTCATCGAGCGTGCCAACTTCGGACATTTCGTCCAAAGCTCGATCTACACACGCGACCAGCGGATTTCCGGCCACCAATGCCAAGGAGTACGACGCCACGGGCGCTTGTACTGCCGCAACGATCGGAAGATCCTCCCCCTCGATTTCGGTCAGCCATAACGCCGAGAACTCATCGACCACCACGGCATCGCTGGATGTGCGAATCGCGCTCCCTCGCCTCACATCATTCGCTCCGACATACGTTCGCGGTGCATCGATCGATTGCCCTTGTGCCACCAGCCACGACCTCGCTGGGCCTTGCACCGTGAAAGCCCACCGGAACCCATCACTTGGTTCGTCCGCTGAAGATGCAGTAAGACGTTGGGCAACCTCAGCCGGTTCGGCGCCGTCAGCTAACACCAGCAGATCGGCCTCCAGGTACGGCTGCGAGTAAGCCACCGGCAACCCCTCACCCTCACTTGGCGCGAAGCCACCGATAGCAATGTCGTAGTCGATGAACTCCCCCGAAAGAATTTGCTCTGGGGAGATGAATTCCCACGTGACTGCGCCGGGACGAAAACCCAACTCTTCAGCGAGGGCATAGGCAAGGTCCGCTTCCAAACCAATGCGATCAGAAGGATCATCAGTAAGGAAGAACGGGGGCGCGGGAACAGCGCTGGTTGCGAAGGTGACGGCACCGGGTTCGACCGTGGTCAAGTTCAAGGTGGCGCACGGATCGAGTACTTGGGCAAGTGCATCGGCATCATCACTTGGTTCTTGGACAGGAGTGAGCGGCTCTTGACCAGAAGTGGACGAGCACCCGCCAAGCAGGAGGGCGCCTAAGAAACCAAAGGTGCCAAGAACGGTGCCAAAAACAGAGCGTCGACTCACGCGATCATTCACCACCACGCGACAAGGACGCGTGGATCTCCTGGCATTCCGGACACACCGGGAATTTGGACGGATCACGGCCCGGGGTCCACTTCTTCCCGCATAGCGCCATGACGGGCTTTCCGGTCACAGCACTCTCGACGATCTTGTCCTTTTCAACGTAGTGAGCGAAGCGTTCGTGGTCGCCGTCGTCGTAATCGGCGGTGCGCTCCTCGAGCAGGGTGCCCCCACCGAGATCGGGTGATTCCAGCGGCGTCGTGTCGGCCATGGGGGAAGTGTAGGTTGCCCATGATGGGCGAACACAAGTAACCGACCTGCGCTGGACAGCCGCGTCGTATACCCCCTAGGGTATACGCATGGCAACTCTTCAACTGACCGAACAGTCCTTCGCCGACACCGTGGGCAGCAACGAGATCGTCCTGGTGGACTTCTGGGCATCCTGGTGCGGCCCGTGCCGGACATTTGCTCCCGTGTACGAGAAGGTTTCCGAAGAAAATCCGGACATCGTGTTCGCAAAAGTGGACACCGAAGCCGAACAGGGGCTTGCCGGCTACTTCCAGATCTCTTCGATTCCCACTCTCATGGCCATTCGCGACGGCGTTGTCCTGTACTCACAGGCCGGCGCTCTCCCGCAACCGGCGCTCGAGAACCTGGTGCAAGCGATACGCGACGTCGACATGGAAGACGTTCGTAGCAAGATCGCCGAGGGGAAGACCGAAACCGAGTAACGACGGCTTTAGTCCGACTTCACCCGCTAGTCCCGCTACATCGGGACCTTTGGCGCTCATCACTTAGCCAAACTCCTTTTACCGTATATGTAGTTGAGCGTGTGGGCAGACGAATTCGGATTCGCCTTCGCGCAGGAAGGGGAGGAAACAGTGCCGCAACAACCCCTCGCCCAGGTTCCCAAGGACGTTCGTTGGTTCTGGCAAGAGCACGGTGCCTGCCGCAGCGTCGATCCCACCTGGTTTTTCCACCCGCAAAACGAGCGTGGCCTGCCTCGGCTACGTCGAGACCGGCAGGCCAAGGCGGTGTGCGCGTCGTGCTCAGTGCGCTTGGAGTGCGCGGATTACGCCATCCGTGCCCGCGAGCCGTACGGAGTGTGGGGTGGGTTGACCGAAGAAGACCGCGAGCACATCTACCGGCGGTTGGATTCGCAGAACTACCCCCGCAACCGCGGTGAGGGCTTACGCGCTGCCGGCCCGGATGTGGATCAAGCAATCTCACCTCAGGCTCTCGGCATCACCGCCTGAACCACCCTCGCTAGGGTTCCGTGGGTGGACAGCACCATCGACCTGCGTGGCCGAGACTTTCTGGCGGAACGCGACTTCACGGCGCCGGAACTCAACTACCTGATCGACCTTGCGTCCACTCTCAAAAGAGAACGGCAACGAGGCGCCGAACGCCAGCGATTGGCCGGACGCGGGATCGCTCTCATTTTCGAGAAGACATCCACCCGCACGCGAATCGCATTCGAAGCAGCGATTGCGCACCAAGGGGGGTTTTCCACCATTTTGGATTCGACGTCGAGCCAGATAGGCCACAAGGAATCCATCGCCGATACTGCACGCGTTCTCTCACGCGTGTACGACGGAATCGAGTTCCGGGGATCTGAGCACGCCATCGTCGAGGCACTCGCCGAGTACGCCGAGGTGCCGGTCTTCAACGGACTCACCGACACGTGGCATCCCACACAGATGCTGGCCGATTTTCTAACGATGCGAGAGCACTCGACAACGAGTCCCACGACAAAGCAACTCAGCTACGCCTACGTTGGCGACGCGCGCCACAACATGGGCAATTCACTCCTGGTCACCGGTGCGATTCTCGGTGCCGACGTGCGCATCATCGCGCCAAAATCACTGTGGCCGCGCCAGGAGATTCAAGACCTCGCACGCGAACGGGCCCGAGATTCCGGTGCGCAAATAACGATCACCGAGGAGATCTCCGAAGGGGTAGCCGGTGTGAACTTTGTTCACACCGATGTGTGGGTGTCCATGGGAGAACCCAAAGAGGTCTGGGCCGAGCGCATCGATCAGCTGCTTCCGTACCGCATCGACACCACCGTGATGCAAGCAGCAGGCCCTCAAGCGAAATTCATGCACTGCCTGCCGGCGTTCCACGACACCAATACGGGAGTCGGCCGCATGCTCGCTGAAGACTTCGGCCTGAAGGAAGGCGCTGAAGTGTCTTCGGAGGTGTTCGACTCCCCCGCCAGCATCGTTTTCGACGAAGCCGAAAACCGACTCCACACCATCAAGGCGGTCCTGGTCGCCACGATGGCCGACAAGGTCTAGGCGGGATCGAAACTAGATGCGCTTACCCCAAGCGTTCACGTAGCCCTGTGAGTTCCTCCCGCATCGCCGGGGGAACACGCTCGCCGAACTGCGCGAAGTACTCCTCGGTCATGTCCGCTTCGGCTTTCCACGAGCCCCAATCCAAGCGGAACAACTCCTCCAGGTCCGCATTCGAGATCTCCACACCCTCTAGGTTGAGTTCCTCGAGGACGGGCAGCCGACCGATCGGTGTCTCCACCGCATCCGCTTGCCCTTCGATACGGCGAATGATCCACTCCAAGACCCGGGAGTTGTCACCGAAGCCCGGCCAGATGAATCGACCATCGGCATCTCGCCGGAACCAGTTGACCGAGTAAATGCGCGGCAACTTCTCCGGACTGGTGAAGTTGCCGATCTTCAACCAGTGTCCCCAGTAATCGGCCATGTTGTAGCCACAGAAGGGCAGCATCGCGAAGGGATCTCGGCGAAGTTCACCAACGGTGCCTTCGGCTGCCGCGGTCTTCTCACTCGACATGGTGGCGCCCATGAACACTCCGTGGGTCCAGTCGAAGGACTCAGTGACTAGCGGCACGTTTGTGGCTCGTCGCCCGCCGAACAAGATCGCATCGATCGGAACGCCTGCGGGGTCCTCCCAGTTCGACGCGATGGTGGGGCATTGCGCAGCGGGGACAGCGAATCGCGCGTTCGGATGACTCGATAGTTCATCGGACGCAGGTGTCCAGTCGCGACCCTTCCAATCGATGAGGTGGCCGGGGGGTTCTTCGGTGAGGCCCTCCCACCAGACATCACCATCGTCGGTCAACGCGACGTTGGTGAAGATGCTGTTGCCGGTGAGCGTGCGGATGGCATTCGCGTTCGTCTGCATACCGGTACCGGGCGCAACTCCGAAGAAGCCAGCTTCCGGATTGATCGCGTACAGCCGACCGTCTTCACCGAAGCGCATCCACGCGATGTCGTCGCCAATCGTTTCGACCTTCCACCCGGGCATAGTCGGTTCGAGCATCGCCAAGTTCGTCTTGCCGCACGCCGAGGGGAACGCTGCAGTGATATACCGAACATCGCCCTCCGGCGACGTCAATTTCAGGACGAGCATGTGCTCGGCCAGCCAACCTTCATCTCGCGCCATAGCCGAGGCGATTCGAAGTGCGTAGCACTTTTTTCCTAACAGCGCGTTGCCGCCGTATCCGGAACCGAAGGAGATGATCTCGCGTGTTTCGGGGAAGTGGACGATGTATTTGGTGTCGTTGCACGGCCACGCAACGTCATCACGAGGCTTTCCACCCTCGTCCACGAGCGGGTAACCGATGGAATGCAGCGCTGGGACAAATTCACCGAACTCACCGATCTGCTCAAGTGCAGCGGTACCCATTCGGGTCATGATGTGCATGCTTAAAACCACGTATGGGGAGTCGGTTATCTCTACGCCGAGTTGAGAGATCCGTGAACCGAGTGGCCCCATAGAGAAAGGGATCACGTACATGGTCCGCCCACGCATGCTTCCCGCGAACAAGCCCTTCAACGTTACACGCATATCTGTCGGATCGGCCCAGTTGTTTGTGGGGCCAGCGTCGATCTCTCGGTGCGAACAAATGAACGTGCGTTCCTCCACGCGAGCAACATCACGGGGATCGCTGCGGGCGAGGAAGGAGTTCGGGCGAATATCGGGGTTCAACGCAATCAGCGTTCCGGATTCCACTAACTCCTGGGTGAGTCGATCCCACTCCGCCTGGGAGCCATCGCACCATTCGATGCGGTCCGGCTGTGTGAGCTCGGCTACTTCCTCCACCCACTCCAGCAACTGCTTATTGCTAGTGGGGGCCTTCTCCATACCTGCGATTGCCATTGCAACTCCGCTCGTGACGCCGTTGTCTCACAGTGTTGAATTGCCGGGGAAGGTTTTTGAAGGATGGCCCCGAAGTCCCACAAAAGCGAGTTCAAAAAGCGTGTAAACGCTGTCCTGTGAGCAATGGCACAACCGCGATGTGACAGGGGTTACTCGTGGGATCGGTGGACCGGTCCAACTCGTTGCGAAGGACTTAGTTGCGAAGGATCGCAGCGAGTCGATCGGAGTAGGGGGCGCGAGGCGCCGTAACTGCCCGTTCGATCATCCGGGCGAATGCGCGGGCGCCCTCCGGGCGCAGGTGCACGCCATCGGCATAGAGGTAGGCAGGGTTCTTCGTCGCAACTGCATTCCAGTCCAATAGGACCACGCGATCACTCCGGAACCCTCGATCGCACGCGCGCAACATCTCGTTGTTCACGCGCTCCCACTTTCGCGGAACCTTGACAGTCACCAGATACACGCGACGCTGCTTACCCGCAGTGCGCACCAACTGCTTGCACATCTTCAGCGTGTAGGTGCCATTCGTGCCAAGGTGCACCACTACGTGCTCAGGCAACTTCTCACCGCGCTTGCGCAGCAAGCCCGGGCCAGTGGCCGCTTGACGGCTTACGGCTGCGTCCACCACATCCACTCCGCGGTCACGCAATTGAGACTTTGCCCCCAGCATCACCGAATCACCGATGGCGATCGTGTTGAGGTCTTTCGCTGAGGCCGAGGGGGCAACCGCCAACATCCCGGCCAGCACCGGTACAGCCAGCAAGCCAGCAAGGATTCGGCGCGTCACGCCACTAGGACGACTGAGCATCAAGGACCGCTCCCACACGACCAATGATCTCATCGAGAATCGCTTCACTCGTGGCGTAGTTGATCCGGGCGTGGCCCACGCCTGGCGCCCCGAAGGGCAGCCCGGAGTTGACCGCTAGTTGCGCCTTCTCCATCAGCACCGCAGCCGGGTCCTCCCCCAGCATGGGCAGGTGCACCCACGCTAGGTACGACGCCTGCGGCCAGGTCATCTGAACCCCCTCGAAGCCGGTAGAGTCCCTCCGCCAACTGCCGACGACGACGATCCAAGACGTCGAGCATTTCCGCTCGCCAGGGGCCGCCATCGCGATAAGCGGCCAGCGTCCCGAGCACACCGAAGTGACCCACGCCAAACGTCGCTTCCAGGGGAATCACATCGCGCAACTGTTCCACCACCGAATCCGACGCAACCAACTGCGCGCACTTCAATCCGGGAATGTTCCACGTCTTCGACGCAGACACGCAGGACACCGCACGCAAACCCACAAGCCCATCAACCACCGACAAGAACGGGTGATGTCTAGCACCGGTTAACGTCATCGGTGCATGGATCTCATCGGCGATCACCACCACACCATGAGCACTAGCCAGCTGCGCAACGGCAAACAAGTCAGACTCCGAGTGCACAGTTCCCGTCGGATTGTGCGGAGAGCACAACACGTAGGCCTGAACCTGCGGATCTGAGAAGGCCTCCTCCAGCCCGGCGAGATCGAGCCGGTATGCACCGTCGGAAACAACCAGCGGCACCTCGCGCACCTGCCGCGCTGACACCTTCTCCACCGTGGAGAAGAACGGCGGATACACCGGCGGGTTGATGACTACCTGCGCACCCGCATCCGTCAGGTGCACCAAGGCCTGCGCGATCGAGGACATCACATCCGCCAACACGATCACGTTCGCAGGATCGACGGACCAATCCCATTCCGCACGAGTGAACGTCGACAGCGCCTGGGGCACTTCATCGGCCCAGCGATAACCGGTATCTGAACGATCGACCGCGTCATGTAACGCACGGGCGATCGGTTCGGCCAGGGTGAAATCCATCTCCGCCACCCACGCCGGTAGGACCTCCGGCGGATAGAACCGCCACTTTGCGCTGGTGCGGCCCCGCAACGAGGCCAAGCCCTCCCGATCGATACTCACGGGCTCAGCATGCCGCGTGCAAAGGCAACCACGCCTTAAGTGTCCAGCATGCCGCGCACCAGGCTGTCGCCACTGTGCGTGACGTCGCCGTCGAACTGCTCAACCGAGATATCCACCACAGGGAATGCCTGCATGTCCATACCGGCCGGCAACGGGAACTCGTTCACCGAACCTTGCCCCAGTACGCCGATCGACACCATCGAATCGGCCTCTGGGGACAACATCCAGACCTCGTAGTACCCCTCGGGCTGCGGAAGATTTGGCACATCCACCAAGAGCACTGGTCCATTGGTGGTATCCCGGACCTGCGCGATACCCCGAGCCTGTTGACCGGGAAGCGGCTCGAGCTCAGCCTGAGCGATGGTGGGCGCCGGATTTCGCTGATCGACGGCAACGATGGTCCCCAGACTTCCAACAATGACGCCAACGGCCGCAGCAAGAGCGAACCAGCTCATGCGAAGGCCGCCTGTGGGTGGCTTCTTTGAGAACACCGCGCCATCGGATTCGATCTGGTCTGTGATCGACTGCCACAGGTCATCCGGGGGTGACATCGGGCGATCCTCATCGGTGATCGTGCGAGCGGTGTCCACAACCGCACGCAACTGGTCCACCTTCGACTGACATGCCGCGCACACCTGCAGGTGACCGGCGTCAACGCCAGCAACCGACTCCCCGAGGGCGAGTAGTGCGATCGTTTCTTCGTCCATGTGATCAATGCCTGACACCGTCCACCTCCAATCGTTCGCGTAGTCGTCCAAGTGAACGACGTACATGGCTTTTGACCGTGCCCAGCGGCAAGTCCAGGAGACTAGCCACTTGGGCATGGGTCATGTCTTGAAAAAAGCAAAGTTCAAGGATGCGTTTTTGCGGATCACCCAATCGAGCAATCTCATCTGCCAGTAGCACCCGGTCGATGACCGATTCCACCCTCGGATCGGCGGCGGCCTGCTCGGGTACCTCCGCACTGGGCTCGGGCAACCGGCCCCGCGACCGGAAGTGGTCGGCAACCTTGCGCCGGGTAATACCGAGCAACCAACCAGGCAAGCTGCCGGCATCGGGGTCGAAGCCTTGGCGGCCTTGCCAGGCTGCCACGAAAACTGCCTGTGTTACGTCGGCAGCGTCGTCGCCGTTCCCCACGCTGCGGAGGGACACGGTGTAGACCAGCGGTGACCAACGGTTGTAGACCTCGTGCAGCGAGCCGTCGTCGCCGCGAGCGAACGAGGAGGTGATCTCCGCGTCGGCACGTGAGCGCACAGATTGCTCCCCGATGGTCGAATGGCCAGAGACCACGCCCCCATGGGCGGTCTCGACTGAGTGTCCAGTCTCCCTCATGATGCCACCTGCTCGGTGCCAGGGCTAACAGTTGAGCTACTCACCGGGACGGCTGTCACAACCACGTTTTGGCGGTAACCACCGTTGTCTCGATCGAAGTAACCAATACATGAAATCAGGGTCAATCTTTCAGGGCCGTCTTCATCGAAGACTCCATCGGATGCCAGCACGTCGCGATCAATCACTTCGCGCGAAACAACCTCGTAGCCCACGATCGTTCCGTCTTCCAAGTTCACGTCCACACGGTCCCCGGGCTCGAGTGCACTCACGGAGTAGAACGCCCCCGGGCCTTCGTCAAAGCCATCACGGTGGCCCACGATCACCGTCGAGCCGGCGCCTTGACCAGGTCCAGCACCGAATCGGTACCAGCCCACCCGGGTGATGTCGTCAGGGATTTCCACCGATCCGTCGTCGTACAGGCCCACCTGATCGACGGGTGCCTGCACGGCCAACTTCGCTATCGAAATCCCCGCGGGAACGATCGGTTCGATTCGCTCGGGCTGCTCTACTGGCGTGCCGATACGTGGCACGTCCGATCCAGCAACCTGCGGCGCCGACGACTGGGGTGCCGCTTGCGCCGATTGCGAATCATCCACACTCGGACGCTTGCCCACAGACTCGATCTGCTCGCCCGCAGCTGACTGAGATGCGACGAACCCCGCCCACGCGAGTGGCGCACCGATCAGTAGCACCAGGCTGCCGATCAACACCATGAACGCGGGGCGGGGTCGTCGCATCATGTACTTTCTGTGAACTACCTGTTGGTCAACTACGCGTTATGCGCGGTTGCGGCCCAGGCGGGTCATCGCTCCAAAGGCGCCCAGTGCGCCGATGGCCATCAGGCCAGCGGTCCATGCGGGCAACGCACCGGTAGCAGCCGTGGAGCCGCCGCCGGCAGCAACACCGGTCGGTGCACCGTCGAGACCGTCGATGACCTGGGTGGCCAGGGCAAGGTTGCCCGCCTCAGCGGAGCCCCAGGCGTACACGATGGTGTTGGTGCCCTCAGCGAGGGACAGGTCGGCCGGGCCGAGCGCAACAGTGTCGGTACCCGCGAGCACCACGTCAGCGCTGTAGCTACCAGCCGGAACGGCAACGATCGCCTCGTCGGGGTTGACCAGGTTCTCGATGATCACTGCGCCGTCCGCACGCACGTCCACTGCGGGCGCAGCGGCGATGTGGCGAACGGTCAAGCGTGACTCGCCAGCGGCCACCTCGGAGATGTCGTTGACATAGACATTGAGGGCGGGGTTGCCGTCGGCGTCCAAGTTGGCGGTAACAGTGGCATTCGCGCCACCGGGAACCTCAACACCGGCTGCCTCCAGCACGGCGGTGCCGTTGCCCGGACCTTCGCCGTCGGCGAAGACTGCAAGGTCGTAGGTGCCCTCGGGAACCGTCAAGGTCTCCAAGGAACCTGGGGTGAAGTTGTCGATCAGCATGGCGTCGCCGGCGTAGACGTCTACGACGTCGGCTCCGGAACCTTCGGGAATCGCGTGCAGTACGGAAACGGTGGCATCAGCCGCGTACGCCGGTGCAGCGGCCAGGCCGACAACACCGAAGGGAAGTACGAGGGCGGCCGTAGCGACCGCACCGCGGCGGCCAAGGCGGCGCGCCCGGGTGGAAGTGTCGTTCATATTCGGCTCCTAGGTAGAACTCAATGCCGACCTTGTGGCCGGTTACCTAGTACTTCGCTTCAGGTGGCCCTGTTGGATGCACCCGGGGGAGAAAATTTTTCAGGCGAGGGACAAAAAGAGCTTTTCGAGCTCCTCGGCGGACATCGGAGCCTTCTCCCCGTCCTCCCAGCACTGCTTGAGACCCGTGGCGACCACCTTGAAGCCAGCGCGGTCTAATGCCTTCGAGACGGCCGCGAGTTGGGTGACGATATCGCCGCAACTGCGGTCCTCCTCGATCATGTTGATGACGCCGTCGAGTTGGCCGCGGGCCCGCTTGAGTCGCATCAGCACGTCCTTGCTGATGACCGGATCAATATCCATGCTCCGATGATACCCCAATACCCTGTGGGGTATCCTTCGAAACATGTCCAATGAGCGCGTCCACGAGCACGGAAAGGCCGTCCAGGAGCCGCTTGCGCCCCTAGCGAGGAACCTTCGGCAGGCGATTCCGGATGTCTACGCAGGCTTCAAGGAACTGCACGCCGGAGCCATGGCCGAGGGTGCTCTGCCCACAAAGACCAAGGAACTCATCGCTCTTGCGCTGTCCGTGGGTGCCCAGTGCGACGGCTGCATCGCCTCCCATGCTCGCGGCGCCGCCCGCGCCGGTGCCACCAAGGAGGAGGCCGCCGAGGCGATCGGTGTCACCTTCTTGATGCAAGGTGGACCGGCCACCGTCTACGGCCCGCGTGCTTTCGACGCATTCTGCGAGTACTTCGACGCTCAGCACGGCTCTGAGTAGGGACACGACCCCTGAACCACAAACCCGGCAAGGTCGCGCTCGTTGGTAGCGGTGAGTACCTGCCGGTCATGCACGATCTTGAGCAATGGCTGCTCGACGACAGGCCTCCGCGCTTCGTGCAACTCGCCACCGCGGCTTCGCTGGAGGGCGAGGCATCACTGCGACGCTGGCACGATCTGGGAGCACAAGCCGCGCAACGTCTTGGTGTTGAACAGGTGGTCATCGATGTCCGAGTTCGACAAGACGCATTCAATCCCGAGCATGTCGAGGCCATTGCCGATGCTGGCCTCATCTACTTATCCGGTGGGAACCCTCAGCACTTGGCGCGCACGCTCATCGATACCCCGGTGTGGGAGGCGATCCACGCAGCCTGGCGATCTGGGTCTTCCTTAGCTGGATGCTCTGCCGGTGCGATGGCCCTCGGCGGCTACGTTCCCGATATCCGCCATCCGCGCCACGGCGGCCAAGACGGCCTTGGTCTGGTTCCATCGCTGCGGGTTTTGCCGCACTTCGACGTCTATGCCAAGTGGATTCCCGATGTGGTGATGCGCCCACTTCTCGAACCGGGCGCAACCGTGGTCGGTATCGATGAGCAGACGTCATTGCAGGCAGAGCCGCCTGAGGATCCTCAGGCGCCGTGGGAGTTTCGCGGTGTTGGTCGAGGCTCGTGTTGGCGTATCGAGCCGGACCGCAAGTATCGGGTCAACTCACCGATCGCGCTGCCGGTCGCTGTCACCTAAAGCGGCGGTTCAACACCCCACAAGCGGCCTCGATGGCGAGCAACGAATCGATAGACCGCTGCGGCTATGGGTCGTATCGGTGGGCTGCCGATAAGACGACCAACGGGCTTCCAGGCGGCACCGCCTGATTCAAGAACGCGAGCAACGGCCCGCTCGCCGGCAACGGCTCCACCAGGGCCCACGAACTGCACGGCTGCGGCGCACTGCTCCACGGTGAGACCGAACCTCGAAACGTCAACACTCTGATACGGAACGAAGTCGACGTCAGCATGAACACTCGCGCGCGCGAAGTTCACGCTCCAGGTGCAAAAGCCACACTTTCCGTCGAACAACACAATCGGTCGATTTGCCTGCGTCATTCGGCCTCCACCACTGCGGCCAACTGCTCACATTGATCACGCGCTACAGCTTGCGCATACTTAGCGAAATCCCAACGCGAGTTGGGAATATCGGAGATCTCGGACTCAGTCATGGTGGTCAACTCGGCAGCGAAGTGACGCGTTTCCTCTAGGGCTTCAACCAATGGCGCGAAGCGCGCATCCGCCTGCGCCACCCGACGGGCAGCATCCAACCTGGTCTTGGCGCGTTCGGCATTGTCCATCAGTTGCTTGCCGTCAGCTTCGAGAGCCGAGACAACAGGTGCGCTCGTTTCATTCCAACCGCAGGCGATCGCCGCATCCGGCTGCAGGGATGAGGAGCCACAGGCGGTCACAGCAGCCAACCCGACCACCGCCATCACAACCATGCCCTTCACCCCTCAACCGTAAGAGTCGGGTGCACGAGGGCCATCACCCATCGGCCAGACTGGCAATGTGTCTACCGTTTTGCGGCCGGGAATCCGGACCTTCAAACCCCGGCGTAGCCGGATTACCACCCGCCAACAGCGCGCACTCGACAACGCTCGGGACACTCCCGGCGTCCTGCTCACGGCAGGTGACCTCACTGTCGTGTGGAACCTAGGCAATCCGGTGGTCCTGGACATTGGTTTCGGTTCCGCCGAACCAGTGGTGCACCTTGCGCGCGCATTTCCCGAACAGGTGATCCTTGCGGTGGATGTTCACACACCGGGGATCGGTGATCTCGTGGATCGAATCGTTGCTGACCAGGTTCGCCAGGTATTCGTGATTGAAGCCGACGCCTTGGAATTACTTTCGCATCTTCCGGGAAAACTCACCGGAGTGCGGTCCTTCTTCCCCGACCCGTGGCCGAAAGCCCGCCACCACAAGCGACGCCTCGTGCAACCTGCCGTTCTAGAAGCAATGGCGCACACCGTTGAATCCGGAGGTTTCTGGCAGCTAGCAACCGACTGGGATGAATACGCCGAGTCGATGCTTGCAGTCTTCGAGGCCGATCCGAATTGGAGTGGCGGGGTAATTGATCGGCCAACGTGGCGTCCCGTGACTCACTTCGAACGACGTGCGATTCGCGAGGGACGTCCCATAACCGACATGTGGTTCACCCGAAACTGAACTAGCGTCCGCATATGCGCATCATCGGCCTTCTCACTGCGAGCCTCCTGCTCGTCGGCTGCGCTAGCCAGTCCACTACTGGCGGTGAACAGGTGCAGCAGACACCTCCGCAGACGAGCGCCCCCACAGAGCCGCAGCCGGAGGAGGAATCGACCCCCGAGCCGTCGATTGCATCTCAGCCGTGCGAAGACGTCATGTTCCAGCGCGCCCAGGGCACCATTCGCGCGCAACAAAGTGCACTTGCTCAGTCCGATTTCGAAGCCGCGCGCGCCTTCGCCTCGGACGACTTCCGCAGCGGCGTTTCGGTAGACCAGTTCCAAAGCATTATCGAAGGCAACTACTCGTTCCTTCTCGATGATCCGGCCTTGTCTTTCTTGGACTGTCAGCGGCGCGGTGATTCCGCGCTCATCCGAGTAGAGGTAGCCGGCTCACCGATCACTGTGATGCTGTACGGGGTCGTGTTGGACAGTGAGAAGTGGTTCATCGATGCCGCATCCGTGGCTGGGAGTCGTGAGGATGTCACGACGTAGCGGCAGCGGGGGTTTTCCCTTTCAGCAGCCACACGAGCGCAACTATGTAGAGCACTGCGGCAGCAACTAAGCCGGCTGCTGCACCGAATCGGAGCAAAAATGCTCCTACTGCAGCGCCCATCACGAAAACAGCAATCGAACCCACTCGGTAGTTCCAGCGCACGTTATCGCCACCGAGGATCGACCAATTAGAAAGAACTCGCACGAGAGTCAACGTCATGACGTTCGTCGCGATATCCGGAACACCGTGCACCAGGACAAGGGCATTTTGTAAACCCATTGCCAATGCCAGGACCCCAACAACAATTCTCGCGCTCGTAGACGTTCCCGACGGGTCCCATGCAACGGCCAGGAGTGCCGCGACCACTACCAACCCGGCGGACACTAGGAAGCCGGTGCGGCGGTGACCAGTGAGCTTCGGATTGCGGAGAAAAATCCCACCCACCACCGCGCCTATCGTGAAGCACGCCAAAGGGATCGCGAACTGAACGAAGTCAACAGCGAATCTTCCTTCACCCAGCGCGAAAGCTGCGAACATCAGGTTGCCGGTCATGATCTCGGCGAATACACCACCCAGAGCCAGGAAGCAGACCGCATCGACGATCCCGCAAATCGCTGTGAGCAGGAAGAAGCCGGGAGTGGTCCGCATACCTATCGCTACGCCAACTCATCCGCGATAGCGCTCATCGCAACCAGGAGCGCCTGCCGCTCATCATCTGCGATCGCCTCGATCACTACCTGCGACCAACCCATCGGGTCGATGAGGACAGGTACCGCAATAGGTCCCACCAGCCCACCGAATTCCCCGTCGAGAATCACCTGCGCTGGCAGTGTGACCTGCTGACCATGGGCGAGGAATCCGATGATGTCCACCACGGCGTGCGCTGTGGCCATTTCGGTGGTCTGACCAGCGGTGAAGTGAATGAAGAACGGCTTGATGGCTGCGCGAATATCCGGCGGTTGCTGTTGGACGAATTGGTAAGCCTCCTGCACATCGCCATCATTGATAATTTTCATCATTCGCGTACGCGTTTCGGCAATTTCACCAGGAAAATCAGCGAGCGCGCGACCCTCACGTGCTTTGCCGATGACATCAGCCAGTTGTTGCTCGCTCACTCCACGCGCATGAATACGGCTCCAGATGGGGACAAGGTGATCTCCGTGCTGCCCCCACATCTGGGCGTTCACCATCGGGCGTCGAACGCCAAGATCGCTCGCGAGCTCACGGCGGAATCGCAGCGAGTCGGACCAACCCGCCGCTCCGATGATCCGATGGCGCGGGAGGTGCTGGGCGAAAGCCGACACCGCAAGTTCAACCGGATTGGATTGAACGATCACGGTAACGTCATGACGCATCCGACCTACCGCCTCGGCCGATTCAGCGAAGATGCGGCGATTCGTTTCGGCAAGAGCCGCGCGGTCCTTGGTTTCTCGAGTGACAGTTGCCCCAGCCATCATCACAACAAGATCGACATCCGTCTGCGAAACGTTATTGCCGATCTCAATCTCAGGCGCCTGATCGGCGAAGGCGTCTCGTAGGTCGGCGCGCAATCCCCATAGTTGCGCTTCATGCGCGCTTCCGGCATGGCCGATCAGGTGAATTGTGACAGTCTCCGGCAGCAGCGAGCGCTCAATAAGTTGCGCCGCGACCTGTCTGCCGCAATGACCGGTCGCCCCAATGATGGCTACATCCACGGAACGGACCCTAGAGGCTTGCTGGGATCACTGATAACGCACTTCAGTTGACTCGGTGGAGACACTGCTCACGGCAACTAGGACGGCAACCTGCACAGCACTCCACTCCTGCGCCCCGCTTCGGTCTCCGCACATCCGCCGATACATAGCCGATTCGCTCATTTCGATATCGCCGTGCCCGGAACCGGCCACCACCTCGACGCTTCCTGGTCGATGCTGTTGCAGGTAGCCGGTTAGTTGACCGTCACGGTTGCACGGGCTCGGCGGTGCCATGACAGCCCGAATCGGAATGTTCGAGACACCCCTCCAGGCTTTCTCGATGAGATGGTTCGGGCTGTCATTGCCATCGACATACACAAGACCACGAACATCCACACCCGCTGAAACAAGTCGCGGGGTCATCCAGGTACCCGACGCCGCGCCTGCTGAGTGCCCAACGATCACAACCGGACCGCCGAGCCGACCAGAGTGCGCAAGTCGGTCGGCCAAGTGATCTAAATGCCGCCGCGAGTTCATCAACACTGGCATCCACCTGGGAGCTACGGCGGGTCGCAGGCAATTCCAGCCACGACGCTGACAAGCATCACTGAACGCAGCAAGATTCCTCGGCCCTCGAGTAAAGCCGTGGAGGGCGAGGACCGTTGTCATGGTGACCGCTAGATCGTTGATGCCGGACGAACCGGGAGACCTGCCGCTTGGTAAACCGCATCGATGAGTTCCGCTTGAATCAACGCATCGTCGGCATCTGAGTAGATCGGCGCATTATTGCGAACGTGATCAGCGAAAGCCTCAAGCTGATAGGTGTAAGACGTCTTCTTGCCCATTTCCTCCGTGCGCGTTTGACCATCGACCGTCACGTCAATGCGATCGTCGATAGAGGAAACGCAGAAGTTGTGAGCGAACGCCTCACCTTCGCTGCCCGTGATGCGCATGGTGAAATCCATTTCCGGCACGGTGAAACTGGAAATGAAGTGCGCTGTGAGTCCAGACGGGTAAACGAGATCGGCTTCCATGGTTTCGTCCATCCCGGCTGTTGATGCGTGTTCGATCGCCGAGGCCGACACCACGGCTGGTTCCCCGCCACCCACGGAGCCGAGTGTGCGCAATCCGTGGATTGCGTAGCAACCGACATCCATAGTTGCGCCACCGGCTAAGTCCAAGCTCAACCGTGGATCGCTCGCATCGGTGAGCGGGAAGGACATGTGAACATCGACGTGGCGCAAATCGCCGAGTTCGCCAGACCCGGCGATCTCCAACATGCGAGCAATCACCGGGTGATAGCGGTAGTGAAAAGCCTCCATGAACTTCACATCCGTCGCCGCAACTGCGTCGCGCACTATCCGGGCTTCGGATGCGTTGCTGGCCGACGGCTTCTCGCTGAGCACATGCTTGCCGGCGGCGATCGCGCGCAGATTCCAGGGGCCGTGCAACCCGTTGGGCAGCGGGTTATAGATCGCCTCCACCTCGGGATCATCGATCACCGCTTGGTAAGAATCAAGAACGCGTTCAACGCCGCTGTCGGCGGCAAACTGTTCCGCACGTGCGCGATCACGGGCGGCAACCGCCACGAGTCGGTGGCCGGTGAGTTGGGCCGGGACAACGATCGCTTTGTCGCTAATCCGGGCAGCTCCGAGAACTCCAATGCGTAGTGGCTCCATGTCACGTCACCCTAGACTCCTCGCAGAGGCGTCAACCGTGTCGGGAGGCCGCAGTGGCGGATGCGCGCTCACGGTTCACCACCCTCGTAGCCTTCGACTTCTCCTCAGCCGACTGGCCCGATGCCATCCGAGGCACACTCCTCACCGCAGCAATCACCATCATCCCGGTGCTCCAGGGTGAACTCGAAAAAGCGATCCCACTGTCTATCGGCGCTGCCTTCATCGCAGTGAGTGAGTCAGATCAAGCCTTTTCCCGACGGTGGCGAACCATGCTGTGGACCACGGCCGGACTGATGCTGGCAGTAGGTCTGGGCGCGACGCTGTCCAATGTCACTGTTCTGGCCATTGTCGTAACAGCGCTCGTGGCCTTCGTCTGCGGCGCCATGGGATTCCTCGGCAAGCGCGCTGCGGTTGGCGGCCTCCTGGCTCTCGTGCTTTTCACCGTTTACGTAGGTGTGCCCGTTCCGATGGACGACGCACTCACCTCCGCCGCACTCGTTGGCCTGGGAGGTCTTCTTCAAGCCACTGTCAGCATCGCCATGAGTCTTATTCGAGGTCAGCATCGACTTCCCCAGCCAAGCCCAGAACCCCTGCCCCCGCTATCCAACTTATGGAGGGGGAACCACACCTTCCTTACCCATGGCCTACGCCTTGCAGTGCTCATGACGATCGCCACGACGATCTCCGAAAGCCTCTCGGTTCCGCATCCGTATTGGCTACCAATGACCGTTGCCTGGATGACCAAACCCGACCACGACGGGACCGTGGTGCGAGTCCTGCACCGATTGGTCGGCACGATCGTGGGGCTGCTGATCGCGTTCGTGGTTGTTATCGTCTTCGAACCATCCGGAAGCGGCTTCCTGCCTCTTGCGCTGGTGGGTGTTGCTCTTGTTATCGCGTTCATCTGGGCGAACTACGCAATCGCGGTTACCGGCGTCACGATATGGGTTGTGTCCCTGTTCGCCATGGTCGGCGATCCGGTTGTCACAACTATGGATGCCCGACTCCTAGCTACCGTTGCGGCGGCAGGCCTGGTGCTGCTGGCAACCTGGTTGACCGACGGGCGACCACGAAGGGCAACAGCAGCGCACCGATCACCGAACCGATGACCATTGCCGTTCCCAGTTCGGTAACGACGGGTAGATCAATCACCACCAGCGAGGACGACACCACCGCGCCAACTCCCATGCCCGTCACGCCAAGCAAAGCAGCAGCTGAACCGGCAGCCGATGGGAACGGGTCCAGACACAGTGCGGTCGCATTTGCACTGACAACGCCGATGGTCATCATCGCAATCCCAATGGCAATGGATACGGCCAGGAGATGGGGTCCGGTCAGGGCTGAAAACAGCAGCGCCACGGCTGCTAAGACTTGAATCACCACGAACGTCACGATCAACTGGATGACGCTGAAGGCTTTCAACAGCCGACTATTCAGTTGGGCACCCGCCGCGAATGCCAAGGACAACAGGCCGAATAGAAGCGCGAATTCGAATTCACTGAGACCGAAATAGTCGAGCATGACTGCCGGCGAAGTGGAGATATAGGCGAACAAGACCACGTAGGTGGTTCCAGCGAGGAGAGCCGGCGGCAGGAAGCGCCCATCTCGAAGGAGGCGTCCATAGACGGTGAGCGAGTCGCGGAATCCGTGGCCATTGCGTAATTCAAACCTCAAGGTTTCAGGCAACGCCACCGAAGCCGCAACACAGACCAACCCAAAGAGGGCCAAGAAAACGAACAACCAGCGCCAACTACCCACCTGCAGCAAGGCGGCGCCGAGTGTTGGTGCCAGCACGGGAGCCAATGCGAACACCATCACCACGATCGACAGTGCTTGGGCTAGGGCTTTGCCCCTATACAGATCGCGCACGATCGCTCGGGCAATGACAACGCCCGCCGAGCCACCGAGTGATTGCAGGAATCGCATGAGGAGCAAAGTTTCGAAGTTCGGTGCCACAGCGCAGGCCAACGAGGCCACCGTGAACAGCGCCAGACCGACGAACAGTGGCCGCTTCCGACCGAACCGATCTGACAGTGGGCCATAGAAAAGTTGTCCAAGCCCTAACCCGAGCATGGCTGCCGTGAGCGTTAGGGGAACCGCTGAGACTTCTACACCCAGATCAATGGCCACATCAGGGAAAGCCGGCAAGTACAGATCGATAGCCATCGGCCCGAAGGTGGTTAATGCCCCGAGAATGACTAGGGATACCGCCCGACCTCTCCCGACCGTCAGATCCTCAGCACGCACCGCCTCACCGTAAGGCAAGGGCCGCGCGCCCTCTCGATCTGATTGTTTGCACGGCAGATGGACAGCAGTAAAAATCCGCGTGACTTCCAGGTATTCATGCAACCTCAAGCAGGCCGATTCCTTTGCCAACTCGCGGCTCAACGGACAAGGCGCTAGCGTCGAGCAGAGATATGAACTCACACGGCAAAGTCGGGAGACACCATGATCATTCAGCAGTTACGAAACATCGGTATCAACTCCACAGTGCTCCAGGTTCTAGGATTCGCCAGTATCGGCGGCTCGATCGCGACTTGGAACCTGCGCCGCCTGTCCGGTGATGCCGCCCACGCAGAGCGTTTCGGCATCTTCATCGGCCTGTGGGCTCCAACCTTCTTCATCATGGCTAACGAGGCCGCTACTCAGGAAAAGGCCGAGCAGATCGGCTCGTAGTCACGCTTCATCACCACGCACCACCATGCCACGGACTTGGCTGATACCTACCGGCTTCACTTCGCAGTGGAGCCTCACTCGATGATCGTCCTTCGAGGTCCAGAGCCCCAGGCAAGGTAGTTCCAAAACCAGTCCGCGATAACCGATACCCGATTGCGCCCGCCCGCTAGGTAGACGACATGCAACGTCAACCAGGCTAGCCAGGCGAGCGTTCCGTGCATGCGCAATCCACCCGGAAGTTCCACGACCGCCAAACGTCGCCCCACCGTGGCCATCTGCCCCTTGTCCTTATACCGAAAGGGCTCGACCCCCGAATCGGAAAGAATTGACTTGGCTACGTACCTGCCCTGTTGCAAGGCAACCGACGCGACCATGGGCAGCGCTTGCTCGCCTGTGGTCTGGGCGTGAGCCATGTCACCGATGACCCACACGTTGTCCGTCAGGCGCAGGCAATCGTCCACCTCGAGCCGGTTTGAGTCGATCAGCTTCGCCTAACACCCTCCAACGCTCTTCCACGGCAACTCCTGCTGCCCAAATCGTTGTGCCAGCAGACAAAATTCGACCGTTCTTCAGGTGGATGTCCGTGGGATACATACGGTCGACAACTGAGTCGAGCACTACCTCAACTCCCAGCTTGGTCAGAGCACGACGGGCTCGCTCGCTGGACTTCGGGGAAAAAGAAGGCAAAAGGCGGGGCCCGGCTTCGACCAACGTGACGTTGGCGTATTCAGCGATCTGCGGGAACTCGTGTGCCATTTGCTTTTGCAGTTCCGCGATCGCGCCCGCAACTTCCACCCCCGTCGGTCCTCCGCCAATGACGGCGACCTGGAGGTCTTCCCTGGCTTGCTCGCCTTCTTGGACTCGCTCGTAGGTCCCCAAGAGCCGATGCTTAATTGCTCGGGCCTGAGAGATGTCCTTCATCTGCAGCGCGTGCGCGTCGACACCAGAGATATTGAAAGAGTTTCCAATGCTTCCCATTGCCAGCACGAGGTCGTCCCACTCCACGTCTAGCCCCGACGCCAGCCTGACCGAATTCGCAGACGGATCGATGCGCACCACTTCCCCACGCACGAAGTGAATTCCAGGAATCGCCGCGCGGACCGGATAGGCGATGTCATCTTCGGGTAAACCGCCTGTGGCTACCTGATACAGCAAGGGAGCAAAAAGTTGATAGGGGTGCTTATCGATCAGTGTTACCGCTACCTGAGGATCCCTACTCAACGATCGGGCACATGCGAGACCAGCGAAGCCGGCCCCAACGACGACAACGCGTCTTGCAGAGTCATCGGCCATTGCAGCAACACTACGGGCACAGGTGCGAGGTGTCGTAGCGCGGCTGGGCAATGCTCAACCATGGAATCCTGTCGGCCATCAAGATCACGTCTTCGTGGCGATCCTTTCCACCGAAGTGCCGGTCACAACGTATGCCGCATCGTCGGTGGCGGTGAAGGCCTCAACGCGACTTGCTCGGCCCGCCTCACGCCAATTTTCACCATCGGAACTCTGGTGAACGCTGCCGTCCCCGTCCAGTCGCCACAATGACCTACCACTCGGTGAGGAAGACACGAGGATCCCAGGCACTCCCATCTCGTCGAGAACTCCCTGACCGGGATTCCAGGTGAGAAGTCCACGATCGGGAGTGCCGAGCCAGACCCGATCACCGAACCAGGCCACCGATGTTGGCGTTACGAGGGGGCCTACCTGCCAGCTCACGCCACCATCGGTCGACCACTGCAGCGGTCCACGGGTATCCCAACCGACGATTTCATTGCCTCGAATGGCCAGTCCATGAAAGTCAATCTGTCCTACGAGACTTATGGACTGCCAGGACTTACCTCCGTCGTCACTTGTCAGGAGACCAAGGGGGTTAGGAAGCGTCGACCCAGGACCAGGATGGCCACTGGCTACCAAGGTTGCCGTGGCATCACCCGCGAATCCCATGAAGTCATCTTGCGAAGATCCCACTAGTTCGGATGCACCCGAAATTGGGTCAACACGGTGAACGCCATAGTGGGTTCCAAGAAGCAGCCGATCACCTTCGACGACCACCCCGTGAACGTGTCCCAACGCCGGCCTGATCTCCACCAGGGCAGCGGTGCTCTCCCCTGCGAGAAACGCTCGTAATTGCACAATTTCCTTCTCCTGCGTCACGATGATCTCGCGGGCAAGCGCGGCCACAGCTGGATCCTTGCCACCGGCCAAAACATCCTCGGCCATCACCACCGCACCCTCGTGGTGCTCGATCATGTACTGAGCGAACAGCGCGTCGAAGGTTGGCCCTTGCGCTGAAGCCAAGGCATCGAGTTGGGCGTCGGAGAGCATTCCCTGCATACCGTGCGATCCGTGCGACATCATCGCTTCATCGTCCGACAGTTTCGGAACGCCCCACTGTTCCAGCCACGATTCCATTAACTCGATTTCTGGATCTTGGGCAGCCTTGATCTCAGCTGCTAGCGCAAGCAGTTGAGGGTCCTCGGCCCGATCAACGGCGAGTTCGGCCATAACAACAGCCTGCTCGTGATGCGGAGTCATCATTTGCGCAAACATCACATCGTTGGCATTCCCTTCGCCCGATGCATCACTGAATTCCATGCTTTCGCTCATGGAATCCATGTTGTGGGAATCCTGCGAGCACCCAGCTAGGAAAACAACAGCAACCACAATCGGTGCGAAAGCACTTGCCTTCTTCATCTTTGTTGGAAATCTCATGTCTACTCCTGTTGTAAGTCGAAAAATGGTTACGGACCGATCAGCGATGGGATCGGTTGACGTGACCTCTAGGTGCGACTTATGGAAAGAGCATGCAGATCAGGTGGATCTGGGTCCCGAGGACGAGATTCGGGAAACTCCCGACGAAGTTTGGTTCGCGACCTGCGGGTGAACAACACCCCGGTAGCAGGTCGGATCACTCCCAACACGACAAGCAGCGCCAGGCAGATAGCCCACGCCATCGAATCATCGAAAATCGAATTCCCTACGGCGCCCTCACCGGGAACTTCAGGCGCAGTTGAGTCGTGCACGTGGTGGATGGAGGCGTGTTGAGACGGAGGAGCGCTACAGCCAAGGGCTGTCAGGTGATGCATGCCCACTAGCCCCGCGACAACCACCAGAACGGTCGCAAGCCGCTGGCACAACGGGCGCAGCCGACCGCACGTCCTCACTCTCACATCATCACACGAACCAGGAAACCTAGCCGTCCGAAACCTGGGGTGACGGCCCTCCTCGACAGGTGGCCCTAACAGGTTCTAGCCAGACTTTCGACGAAATTCGCGCTTGCCGCCTTCACGGTCCGCGTGATCGTGCACCTTGTCTTCCTTGGCCGTAGACCCATGGGGCGCATTCGATTTCGACTTACTCTTCTTTGCTTCCAGCGCCTGGCGCATGCGTTCTTTGATGTCCTCGTTATCCGCCATGCGATCAGTGTGTCACGTCGCTGGCTACCGGCCGGTCACGAAGTCGTCAATGCCGGGGCTCTCGTTCTCGAGCGTTGCCGCGAGTTGACCCGCTGGGCGGCGTTCGAAGAGACTAGGGTTGACACGTCGACACAACACCGGTCCATCACAGATTTGGTCCAGCCCCGATCATCGCGATCCACGTGCTGGCTTTCATCGGTGTGCTGTTCTGGCTGTCCACGATCATTCAAAACATTGCCGTCGGGTTCCCCAACGGCTGGGCCGTGGTGCCGGTCGGCATCGTGCTCGGCGGTGCCCACGTTGCTATTTCGTGGTTGACCACCCGACACAACCGTCGGGCCGTTGCAGCAATGTGGTTCGTTTTTGTTTCCGATTCACTTTTAGCGATCTTCGTTGATTTCCTCGCCGTTGTTCTGGTGATCTTCACCATTGTTCTCTTGCTCCTCGCCCGGACCTCGAGCGCCAGGAAATGGTTCAGTTCTCCACACTCATGATTCGCCCCCTGCGAATCGCACTATCTGGCTCGCGCACCCTCACCTTCAGCCACCCCGGAGTGCCCCAACCAGGCCCAGCACGAGAAACCCCGCAGCCAGCATTGATAACCGAAACGGCCAGGCCGTGGTCGGTGTCCGTCCCGCCTGCATCGCTGCGGCAAGCGAGACGCCAACAGCGGCGATAGCCGCAGGAACCGTCACCCACATGGCCGAGACGCCACCTTGCCAGATCAAGATCGCTGACGAAAGCGTCGTAATGGCGACTAGCGCGGCGGCGGTCACGGCCCTGGGAAGTCGTTGCGGAAGTCCTCGGATGCCTTCGGCGCGATCGCTGTCACCGTCGGGCAACACATTGGCGAAGTGCGCTGATACGCCCAAACTCGCACCGACGACTATCACCCACCACGCGGGCCAACTCGGGGGCTGCGTTCCCAGACTCACCAACGCGGGCAGGGCGGCGAAGCCAGTTGCGTACGGAAGGGCGGAGAAGACCGTGGCCTTGAGTCCGGCGTTGTAGGCGAAGCCCGAGAAAAGGAAAACCATCTGCAATACGCCTACCCAAGGGTTGACGAGCACCGACAGCACAAGAGACAGCGCCGAGGAGCCGATCACAACTGCCCACGCTGTTGATAGGGATATCGCTCCGGTTACCAGTGGCTTATCGGTTCGTCCGGCTCGCCGGTCACGCGCAACGTCAATGACGTCGTTACTTAGTCCAATGGCTATCTGATTGAAGAAAACCGCAACAACGATGACCACGGTGTGAACGATCGGCACGCCGAAGGCAATTGCTAACAACAGCGACACTGTCGTGACCGCGAATGTGGGAACCGGGTGGCTCGCACGAATGATGATGCCCAGCATGACTACCGGGCTAAGCGGTTAATGATGGCGCCGAACAACCGCGGAGTCCTGCTCGACACCGGGACGATCGCGTGACGTAGCGGCGAGGATGCGACCACCACTAAGCCTCTCGTCAGTACTCGAAACTCCCGCGTGACTTTTCGCCATCTCTTGGGGTAGGAGGCGGGATTACCAGCATGCAGCGCGGTAATCGCTTCGTGTGCTTGGGCGAATCCCACCCGCAGGCCTTCGCCGGTGATCGCGTCGACGTAACCGGCGGCATCGCCCACAAGCAGCACGCGCCCCACCTGCGCCCGGCGAGCTCGATAGGGGAAGGGACCGGCGCCGCGCAGGGTGGAGGCGGGAAGAGCGCCATGCAATTCGGCGCTCACCTGCGGCACGCGGGCGATCGTCTCGGCCAAGTTGATCCCCTTCGGACCGAGCACCGCCACACCGACTGTCTCGTCATCGACCGGTGTGATGTAGAGCTCAGCGTCGCCGGCGTAGTAAACCTCGATCATTGAGTTCCAAGGCGCACGCTGGAAATGCTGACGCAGGCCGTAACGACGTGCTCGCCTCGACGGCCGGGAAACAAGACCTAGTTGCCGTGCGATCGTGGAATGCAGTCCGTCGCAGCCAAGGACGTAGTCCGCCTGTACGTCCTCGGATGCCGCGCAGTGCAATCGCACGCCCGATGAATCCTGCGTAAGGCCTGTTACCCGCGCCTGGATTCGTTCGACGCCGCGTTGATCGGCTTGCGCGCGCATCTGTTCGACCAACGCTGTTCGTCTCACACCCCGACCGGGAGTGCCCGGAAATAGGTGATCGACATGTGTTGTGCCCTGTCGATATGAAACACCGAGTAGATCGCGGCCGGGAGGGTCCAGACCCAACGTCTCCAACAGGGGCATCACTCCCGGCATGAGGCCTTCGCCGCAGGCTTTGTCGCCGTCGGTGTCCTTGGCCTCGATGATGATCGGAGTCATTCCCGCGCGCGAGGCAAATAGTGCTGCGGCCAGGCCCACCGGTCCGCCACCGACAATCGCCACCCGGGTGCTGGTCACGCCAGCTCCTCGAGTGCTTGGTTCTCTGTGGGAATGCGAAAGCCCAGGAGCAAGATCGCGTTGAGAACGGTGAACACGATGGCGGTAATCCACGCGGTGTGAATGAGCGGAAGGGCGATGCCCTCGATCACCACGATCCAGTAGTTCGGGTGGCGCAGCCAGCGGAACCGGTACAGACCCCGCCGAACCCGCGGGGCGCCTGGCACCACGACAACGCGCGTATTCCACTGCCAGCCCAAGGTGGAGATGATCCGGTACCGCGCCACCTGACAGGCAAGCGTGATGATCAGCATCGGGATGCCCAGCCAAATAATGAACGGTCTATCGAAGATCCACACTTCTGCGACGGCGCCAACCAACAGACCGGTATGCAAAGCGACCATCCACGGGAAGTGGCCTCGGCCGTATTCCTTACCGCCTTGGGCCATCGCTATTGCCGCGTTCCTCCTCGAGATCCGCAGTTCATAGAGCCGCTCTAGTCCCGTGGCAAGAACGAAGAGTGTGTAGGCAATCAACGCCACTCCAACAAAACGATTTCGACGCTGACCCCTGGCCCGAGCGCGAAAAGCACACCTCGGTGTCCGGCTGGATGGTCCGCATGCCGGGCCAGTACGTGCAAGACCGCACTGGAGGAAAGGTTGCCCATATCCGCCAGCACTTCCCAGCTCGTGGAGAGGTCACCGGGCACCAAGTCCAACGCATCGGAGAAAGCCTCCAAGACGCGGGGACCTCCGGGGTGCGCGATCCATTCATCCACATCCCCACGCCCCCACCCGTGCGCCGCGAGGAGTGCGTCCACGTCGCTGGCGAGGTGCCGATCGATCAACTCCGGCACGGCCGGGGTGAGCATCAGTCGAAGTCCATACGAGCCGATGTTCCAGCCGATCGTTTCCGTCGAGTCGGGATACAGCGCGCTGCGCGAGCCGATAATCGACATCATCGGCCTCTCCGGACGGCGCTCGCCCGCCAGCACCAGTGCCGACGCACCGTCGCCGAAGAGTCCGGTGCCCACAATGTTCGCCATCGAGACGTCGTGCCACTGAATGGTGAGCGAGCACAACTCCAACGAGACCAACACCGCTAATGCATCGGGATCCCCTCGCAAGAAGTCGGCCACGCGAGCGATGCCGGCTGCGCCTGCCACGCACCCCAAACCAAAGCTGGGAATCCGCTTAACATCCGAACGAAAACCCATCGCTTGAGAGAGTTCCACATCCAGGGATGGAGCCCCCACTCCAGTTACCGTCGTAAAGAACAGGTAGTCAACATCACCAGTTGTTACGCCAGCATCGTCGAGAGCTTTCTGGGTCGCGGCAACCGCGAGAGGAAGGCCGTGTTCGCGGAAGAGTTGATTCGCGTGCGTGAAATCGTTGATCGCCCGGTACTCGTCAATAGGCATGACCAGACTGCGATGGTCCACGCCCGTGGCGCCATGTATCCGCCGGATGACGGCTGCAGTCTTCTCGTCGGTACCCAAACTCTCGACCAAGGGCTCAGTGATCTCGCTTTGGGCGTAGCGAAACTCCGGGAGTACCGGTGATACCGAAAGGATGCCAATCACTATGTGACGCTAGCAGCCTTGATTATCGCCGGTAGGGCGAGCAAAGACCGAAAAGGCCAGGGACGCGTGTGATCGAACCGTGTCGGGATCTTCACCGGCAGCGATCCGGTTCAGAATCAGGTTCATCTGTACGTCGACGTATCCGGCGGTGGATTCACGTGAAGTGGGCAAGGTGGTTTCCCCTCGCTGGGCGGGGTGCTTTGACGATCTGACACCTGGCCCGACGGACCGGGAGGGCTATTGCGGTCAATACTTCATGCGGGTACATTGGTAATTACCCAATAGTGGAGGTAACCGATGACCCTGCTCACGCTGGATGATCGTCGACGTGCCGCTTTCGGCCGGATCGGGCGAAAGGAAGACACCCTGTACGAGGTGACCGAACTTGATGACGGCTCCCTGTTGCTGACTCCGGTCGTCGTCATGTCGACCGCAGAACGCGATCTACTCACCGGTCCCCCGGAACTTCGCGAGGCCCTCGCACAGACCCTTGCCGGGGCAAACACCAGCACGCGGCAGATGACCAACAAGCGCCCGACGCCCAAGTGATTAATGACGAGTTCGAGCTTCGTGCGCATGACTCCGTGTTCGATCATGTCGACTTGCTCGCCGCGTCGCCCATCCCGGACAGCGTGTGGAACGCGACCATGAGCCTGCTTCGCCTAGTCATGGACGACCCGAACTCCTGCCGGCACCAGGGCATCAGGTGGCCAGGCTCCGAGGTGTCGGGCTACCGGATCAGCAAGAGGACTGGCCCGTACGAAGTACAAGTCTGGTGGTCCTTCGCAGATGGCCGCTCGTTCGTATGGGGCCTCACGTTCGACCCACCCCTGGATGCGTGACGGCCCAATCGTGCATCGGCCGCTTCCGGCCTTGCTCCGACGGGACTAGAAACCTCGCCGGAGCCGCGTGAGAAGGCGGCCGAGCATGACAAGACCCGCCGAAAAACGCTCCCGGCGGGTCTAATGTCAGCACCACCAACACCGAAGTGTCAGCAGGCCATGGTGGAGGTGCCGGGAATCGAACCCGGGTCCGTGCAGGCTTCTTCCGTTCTTCTACGTGCGTAGCCGTGCTGTCGCTTTCTCGGCCCCCGCGTTTTGTACGGCACTTCGCGGTGGCGGCCCAGTCACTGTTTGGTTTTCCGCCCGCTCCCGTGACCGGAGCGATTGGTGAGTCCCCTAGCGACGTCAGACCCCAACTCGGGGACGCATTGGGCTGACGGCAGATTAATTACTTATGCCGCGAGGGCGTAAGCGTCTGCAGACTGCGTCTTTTTGGCAGTTATTTGTTTCCCAGGATGTTTAACGAGATCACCTGAGCTTCTCGGCACGCTTCTCCGGTCAAAACATCTGTCCGTCGAAACCTGTCACCCCCTGTTGAGTTGTAGGTGAATTGTACGCCAGAGGGAAGGGTGCCCGTTACGCCTCGTGGATGAGGTGGGCTTCGCCCTGGGCATCCGGAGCACCGTGCCGGGGCGTACGTACGAAGAAGGCCGCCACGATGACCGCGATCGGGAAAGCCGAACTGATAAGCAAAATTGCAGAATAGTCGCCGGTTACCGATAGCCCGATTGCAAAGAGCACCGGTCCCACCGCGGAACCAGCGATAGCAGCGCCTGTCACGATTCCGCGAATGGCACCAATATGCAGCGTGCCGAAGAAGCGCGGCAATTCGGTGGCTTCGACTACCCGCATCGCACCTCCCGAACCACCGATCAACATTCCGAAGGCCACGGCCACCACACCGGGCGACACCTGCGTGCCGAGAATCAGTCCACCGGCGAGCATGCCCATTGACGTGATGAGCACAGCGCGCGGGGAGATCCGATCCGCAAGAGCACCTATGCCCAATGTGGCGATGAGCGTTGCGATCGTCTGTGGAATGAAGTTCGCCGCGGCCTGAGTGGGCGTGAGTCCTCGACTGCCCAAAAGGTCAATTTGATGGAAGATCACGGCGGTGGTGAGTGTTCCTGTGGCTGTGACGGCAAGGGTGACGAGCCAGAAGAAGGCAGTGCGCATGGCCTCGCGGCGGGTCACTCCCCACACTTCGGGAGCATCCGTGGGTGCATGAAGGTCGCCATCTACATGCTGACCGAGGTCACTGGGGCGGTTACGAATGGCGAGGATCGCCATGGGAACGATCACGGCCCAAACGATCAGTCCTTCGATCAGCCAGGCGTTGCGCCAACCGAATTCGAAGATCAACCGCTCCCCCGCCAGCGGGATCATCGTCATACCGACGCCACCGGCTGCGGACACGATGCCCATCGCCAGACCACGTTTGCGGGTGAACCACAAAGCGATAGCAGTGGTTGCGACGAGGCTGAGTGCGCCTTGACCCATCATGCGAATTCCGATGAAGCCCGCGGTGAGTCCAACGATGTTGGTCACAAGAGACATGCCGACCAACATGAGGCCGAATAGTGCGCCGACCAGCGCCATGATGCGTCGAACGCCAAAGCGGTCCACCGCCTGTCCGATCCATGGCAAGGCAAGGGCCCCTATCAAGGTGCCGATCAGATAAGCGGTGGACATCTCGGTGCGCGAGATACCCAACTCCTCGATCATCGGGTTGACGAAGACCGATATGCCCACGGTTTGGCCAGGGCCAGTCAGCGCAAGGGCAACGCTGGCGAACACGATCATGCGCCAGCCGTAGAAGCCTTTGTGCGGTCTAGGGATAAGCGACGTTCCTGAGAGGAAACCCACCAGCTATTCGATCCCCTTCGAACGTAGCCCTACCGCACGTTGCACTTCGCGCTTGGCTTCACGCTCGGCTATCGCCTGCCGTTTGTCGTGTCCCTTACGACCGCGGGCAACGGCAAGTTCGACCTTCGCATAACCGTCCTTGAAGTACAAGGTGAGCGGCACCAAGGTGACTCCAGTGTCCTTAACCTTGCCCGCGATCCGCCGGATCTCCTCTTTGTGCAGGAGCAGTTTGCGCGAACGTCGGGGTTCGTGATTGGTCCAGGTGCCGAGGTCGTATTCGGGGATGTGTACTCCCTTGAGCCATACCTCGCCGTTGTCATAGAAGCCATAGCCGTCGGTGAGTGAGGCCCGACCAGCCCGCAGACTCTTGACCTCGGTGCCGGTCAGTTGCAAACCCGCCTCGTAGACGTCTTCTATCGAGTAGTCGTGCCGCGCCTTGCGGTTTTGGGCGATGACCTTCTTGCCAGTTTCACGCGCCATGACGGGCACCGTGCAATTGCTCATGTTGAATGACGATTTCCGCCTTGCGCTGTTCAGACCAGGCAATCACCATCAAGACCAGTGACGAAACAGCCAGCACGAAGGTCCACAGATACAGGTAGATGTCCATGGCAGCGCCAATGGGAGGGCTTCCGGGGAGATACGTGCGCAGCAGTGGCAACGCGAAGAGGATTGCGCCCATCCATGTCAGTAGCGCTGCTTCAAACTTGCGCCGATTCGTGACAGTCAAGACTGATGTGATGAAAGCCAAGACCACCACGGCGATTGCCATGAGCACCAAGACCGTGGCGAAGGCCTGAGTCGAGAATGCGCGCTGAAGGGACAAAATTGCGAGCGGAAAACCTTCGAGTTCAGAAAGATCGGCGTCGATCTCCCAGCCACTGACAGATCCTTGAATGGTGAGCGAGGAAGCCAATTGGCCGGTCGTCTCGTTAATTCCACCGGCTCCCCGCTCGAACGTCTCAACGGTCAGCGCGATGAAAGCTTCATGCACGTCGAAGGGGTAGGCGTAGACCTCACCCGATGTTCCAAGGATCACTTCAGCGTTACCGATGGGCTCCCCTTGAGGGAATCGAAATTCGTTGGTGCCATCAGCGCCATTGATGGTTACGCGGACTCCTTGATTCAGCCGCACGCCCTCGTCCAAGAGCGATGGGTTGATCACATCGAAGGTGAATCGCGTTGTTAGGTCGTTGGTGCGGGCATCGAAATCCACCGGCTCAGCGGCGACCACGATGTCGACATCTTGCGCAGTCTGACGATCGACGATCGATAGGTCCCCCTCCACTTGATACGCCCGGATTACCAACACGTAGGCGAGCGCGAAAACCAATAAGACGACGACCGAGATCACCAGTCCGCGACGGGATATCGGACGGGGGACCGGCGATGCTAGGTAGGAGGCATCGCTCATCGCCCACCTCCCGAGGTTGAAACCGCGCTTAAGCGGCCCCCACTAGCAACTAATAGGCGTCCGTGAACCGCCGAACCAACCCCGCGGATCATACGGCGTGCCGTTAATGCGGGTTTCGAAGTGCAGGTGGGGGCCCGTGGACCAGCCAGTGGATCCAACGGTGCCAATCGTCTGGCCCTTGCTCACTACCTGACCGATGCTTACCCCGATTGAGTTCATGTGGGCATAGAAGGTCACCAAGCCCTCGCCATGGACGATCATCACCGCTTTGCCGTAGGCACCGCCATTGCTGATAGTGGCCACCGACCCGTTATCTGCAGCAACGATGGGCGTTCCGGTGGGGGCCGCTAGATCCCAGCCTGTGTGGCAGGACTGACGCTTGAAGATCGGGTGGATGCGTGGCCCCGGGTTCGATGACGGTTTGCCGTTCACCGGCATCATGAGTGAGCCGGTGGCAGTAAAGGCTGGGGCCGCAGCCGGTGGCGGTTCCTCACCGCGCGCCTTGGCTTCTTCGGCAGCCTTACGGGCGGCCTCTTCAGCGGCCTTCCGTCGACGCTCTTCCGCTGCCGCCGCCTTGCGTGCTGCTGCCGCCAAACGTTGCTGCTCGGCTACAAGGTCCTCGTAGCGCTTCTTTACCTTTGATTTGAAAGATTGCGCCTGGTTAAGCGCCGCCTGACGCTCACCCCGCAGCTCGCTGACCTTTGCCTGCTTTGTCTTGGCTTTGCTCAGAGCCGTGCGCGCCTTAACCAATGCCTCGCGCGCAGCCTGCTCCTCGGTATCCGCATCGAGCTTGAGGGATTCAAGACGCACACCTTGCATGACGAGTTCGGCTTCCGTCTGCTTCAGCGACCGCTGAACACCGGTCTGCATCCGACTGACGGTGTCGACACTGGCCAGCCGCGCTGTGAAGTCCCCCGGGCTTTGGGAATCCAAGATCACTTCAATCTCGGCAAGTGGGCCGCGGGTGTAGACCGCACGCACCATCGCGTCCATTTGCCCGTGGATATCCACGAGTTTGTCTTCGACCACTTGCTGCTGATTTAGCGCAATCTGCAGCGCAGCGCGTGCCCGCGTTGCGCGGGCTTGGGCCGCCTCGGCTTCTTCGCGAGCGGCGCGGGCATCTTCGAGGGCCGCCTGCCGATCACTGCGCGCCGCCTGCCAGCGGGCGTCCACGTCTTGGAAGACAGCGACGGCCTTCTTTACCTTCTTGCCGGCTTTCGCCAAGGCGTCTTCGGTGGCCTCGATCTCCGAGTCAACTTCGCGCTTTTCGGCCTTGAGTTCCGAACTCGATTTCCCGCCATCCCGATCGGCTGCCACGGCCGCGGGGAAAGCGGCCTGGGCAGGCCCAAGAGGTCCGGTCAGCGAAGCGGCCGCGATGCCGAGGATCGCCGAGAGGAGGCCCAGACGTCTGACTGAGGGCGCGCCTATACGGCTAGTGCGGGAGGGGACCACCCGGACAGAATAACCCCAGAAGTCACAAAAACCTCAGTTGTCACACGCGTAAGTACTTGCGCAATGTGAAGAAGGCGGCCAGGGAGGCCAGGGCTATGCCGGTGAGTAGCAGGATCGGGGCGATGGCCAGGACGGCATCCCAGCCTACGAACGCCGTGAACTGGAAAGACGGGGCCAGGACGCCATCGATCACGAAGCTCTTCACCGCGACCAGGCTGATGATCGCCAACCCGGCTCCGAGGGCCGCGGCGACAGCCGCTTCCAACAAGAAAGGCAGCTGGATATAGAAGTTAGACGCACCGACCAAGCGCATGATCCCGGTCTCGCGTCGCCTACTGAAGGCAGCAACCCGCATGGTGTTGACGATCAACAAAACGGTCACCACCAACATCACGATGGCGATGAGCAGCGCAATGGCCTGAAGGCCGTTGAGTAATCGGAAGAACTGGTCGAGCACTTTTCGTTGATCGTTCACCTGTTCGATACCTGGCCGGCCGGCGAAGGCCGATGCCACGACGTCGTATTGCGTGGGATCTGCCAGCTTCACCCGGAAGGATTCGGGAAGTGCTTCCTCAGTCACGTTCTCTACGATGGGTGAATTCGCAAACTGCTCTCTGAAACGTTCGAAAGCCTCGGTCTTGGATTCGTAGTAGACCTCTTCGACCAGCGGGCGCAAGGATTCGAGATCGGCGCGGATCTGATCCCGCTGCGCCGCAGTTACCGCACCGCTGGCACACGAAGGCGCATCACTACCCCGCGCGCACAGGAAGATAGAGACTTCGACCTTGTCGTACCAAAAATCCTGCATCGTGGTCACCTGCGCCCGGACCAGCAAGCTCACGCCGAACAAAGCAAGAGACACGGCAACGGTTATGACGACCGCGAAGGTCATGGTCAAGTTGCGCCTGAGGCCTGCTCCGACCTCGCTGGAGACAAATGAGGCGCGCATCAGCGTGCGTATCCGTAAACGCCGCGCGATTGATCGCGCACAACGTGACCGGTTTCAAGTTCGATCACGCGTCGACGCATCTGGTCGACGATCTGGGAGTCGTGCGTGGACATGATCACCGTGGTGCCCAGTCGATTGATCCGATCGAGCAGTTTCATGATGCCGATAGAAGTATTGGGGTCGAGGTTGCCGGTGGGCTCATCGGCGATCAAGAGCATCGGACGATTGACGAACGCGCGTGCAATGGCAACACGCTGCTGCTCACCGCCGGATAATTCATCGGGCCGACGTTCCATCTTGTCTTCGAGGCCAACTACCTCCAGGACTTCGGGAACCACCTTGCGAATATGCGAGCGCGGCTTGCCGATCACCTCGAGCGCAAAGGCCACATTTTCAAACACGCTCTTGTTTGGCAGCAGACGGAAATCCTGGAAAACGGTGCCGATCTGACGCCGCAACGTGGGGATCTTCCAGTTCGACAGTCGGTTCAGATCCTTACCGAGAACCCACACCGTGCCCGAGTTGGGATGCTCCTCACGAAGGACCAAACGCAAGAAGGTCGACTTACCAGAGCCTGACGGCCCAACGAGGAAGACAAACTCACCCTTTTCGATCTCCAATGAGACATCGTCGAGAGCAGGCCTGTTCTGGCTTGGGTACGTCTTGCTTACGTGGTCGAAGAGGATCACATCTGCCTCGCGGTCGGGGGAATCGGGGCCATCGGAAGTCTAAGCACAGCCAGCCCTCCCGCCCATCAGGACGCGGCCGCCTGTTGCCGACGCCACCGGATTCCCGAGGCCACGAAAACGTCTATTTCCCCGTCCAGCACGGCCTGGGTATTGCCGGTTTCCTCCTCGGTTCGCAGATCCTTGACCATTTGGTAGGGGTGAAGCACATACGAGCGCATCTGATTTCCCCACGATCCGCTCGAATCACCCTTGAGAGCGTCGATCTTGGCCCGCTCCTCCTGGCGTCGCCGCTCGAGCAACTTGGCCTGCAAGATACCCATGGCGGTGGCCTTGTTCTGCAATTGCGAGCGCTCGTTTTGACACGAGACGACGATGCCGGAGGGGATATGCGTGATTCGCACCGCGGAGTCGGTGGTGTTGACCCCTTGACCTCCTGGACCACTTGATCGGTACACATCGATCCGCAGGTCGTCGTCGGGGATATCGAGGCTTTCGGTTTGTTCGACGACGGGGATGACTTCCACACCCGCGAACGATGTTTGGCGACGACCCTGATTATCGAAAGGTGAAATGCGGACCAACCGGTGAGTTCCTTGCTCCACTGACAAAGTTCCGTAAGCGAAGGGCGCCTTAACCGCAAACGTCGCGGACTTGATACCAGCCTCTTCCGCATACGAGGTGTCGTAAACGTCCGTTGGCCAGCCATGGCGCTCGCAGTAACGCAGATACATGCGCATCAACATCTCCGCCCAATCCGCAGCATCCACCCCACCTGCCTCGGCGCGAATCGTGATCAATGCCTCACGCTCGTCGTACTCACCCGACAACAACGTGCGCACCTCGAGATCGGAGATGTCCTTCTCAAGGGCCTCGAGTTCTGCCACCGACTCGCCGAGCGCAGAGTCGTCGTTCTCAGCTTCAGCAAGTTCGAACAGCACAGGCAGATCCTCAACGCGGGACTTCAAGGCGCTCATGCGACGCGTCTCACCTTGCAGGAACGACAGACGCGAGGTGACCCGCTGGGCGTTCGTTTGGTCGTCCCATAGGTCTGGGGCCGATGCCTGTTTTTCGAGCTCACCGATTTCGGCCTGCGTTGATGCTGGATCGAAAACCCGCTCCAGGTTGGCCATGGTCGTTTGGACCGCGGCGATTCGCTCGTCGATCTCCACAGTGGCCACGGGGGCAAAGACTACGGCGCGCGGGTGGGACTCAACCTACGTAGTCCAATTGCGCCTGCGACGCGACAGAGATCGAGGCGTCGATCGGCCAGAAGGCAGTTCGTACGGGGGCCCGAAGCACAGCCTCGACAGTGCGATCGGTTGCCACCAGCGACACGATCTCCAAGTCACGGATTTCCGAGGAGTTCTGCGCCCGCTGCAGATGGGTCAGCGTCCTTTCGCGGGCCGAGCCCGGTACCAGCGTGGTGGCCGATGTGGCCCCATGCGCGTAATAGGAACCAAGATCGATTGCTTGCACCCCCGCAAGGACAGCTGCATCGGCTCGGGCCTGCAGAGTTGACCGCTGCACAAATGCGATCGCGGCATCGGTTGCCACGGATACCGCGAGCACGATCACAAAGATAAATCCCAAACCCAAGAGCAGAACGCTGCCGCGTTCGTTGCTCAGGGACGCACGGACACACTTCATTCTCATGACACACCCGCGGGGCGATAGGTATCGACAGCGAACTCCTCGCTCGCCGATATAGGCACGCTGACGAAAGAGGAAAGCGAGTCGGGCAACCAGGGCAATGGCATGTCCCAATCGACGGTAACCCGCACACTGCCGCCGGGAACTAAACACGACGGTTGGCAATCCAGGTGTAGCGCTTGTTCGGGCAGTTGAAGGCCACGATCGGAAAAAGCGATCGCGGCCGCCTGATGGGCTCGCCAGTGCCCGGCCTGAATAGCGATGTCACGAACAAAGACCCGACCTGCCTCGCGTACGGAGTGCTGGGCTGCCGCATGCGCGCCGAGTACCTGCGCCAAAGCAACAACGAGGTAGCCGAGAGGAATCAAGATGCCCACCGACACCACGATGAACTCAGGAATCGCAGCCCCATCGCAACGATTCCCGATTCGATCACGCCATCGGAACAATCGCTGTCGCATTAGGAAATCTCCTGCGGCCGAAACCCGGGCACGAGTTCGCTTGTGGACTCAAGCACCGCTCGACCCGTCACTGTCATGGCCACCGGGCTGAGCAGGCCGACCAGGGGCATGTCGACAGTCACGTCGACGGCGGTCACGGCAACCGGGCCGCTTCGGTCAACGCGCACCACGGCATCGCGGATTGCAGCTCCTGCGATCGAAGCTTGCAGCATGCTCATCGTTCGCTCTCGACCTGCGTCAAGGTCACTCACTGCAGCCAGTCGGGCACCCTCTGAAGCTGCTCCGATGGCAACGCTGCGCACGTGTAGAAGCAGCGTCAGTTGCAAAACTGCGAGCCCAACAAGCAACAACAGCGGGGTGACGAGGGCGAACTCAACGGGTGCGGTCCCCTCGTCCGACCGGAGTCGGGCGAGGAGTGACCTCACGGCTGGGACACCGAGGAGATAGCGCGGTTGAGGACCTGCGTGAGTTGATCATCGGCGATTAACCAGATGGCGGTCACCAAACCGGCGGTCATGACGGTCACCAGGACCCAACCGGGAACGTCACCGCGATCGCTAGACAGGTCCTCGAGCCAGGAGGTGACTCGGATATAGAGGTGGCGGGCGATATTCATTGTGCTTCCTTTCGTTGTTTTCCGATTCATGACGTGAGGGCCTGCAATCCGCGCAGTCCCGGGAATAAGGCAATGACCACAACCGTGGGCAGGATGAGGAAAACGACGGGAATCAGCATGATCACGTCTTTGCGACCCGCCTGCTCCATCAACACTTGCTGTTGGGTGGCTCGGGCGTCGCTGGCCTGGGCGCGCACCACCGTGACGAGTGGAGTTCCGCGTTCGAGAGAGATCAGCAACCCATCGACGAATCGTTCGACAGTTGGTACTCCCATTCGGTCTGACGCAGCACGCAAGGAGACCTCGACCGAGATACCAGTGGAAACCTCGGCCACCACAACGCGCAATTCATCTGAGAGATCACCGGTCACCATCGAACACACGCGATGGAGCGCGGGAACTATTGATTCACCGGCCGCTACCGCGAAGGCAAGCAACTCGGCAACATCAGGGAGTTGCTGTTCGATGCGCATCCGGCGTCGCTTCACCTGGGCAGCAATGCGACGGTCCAAGAGCAAGAGGGCCACGACCGCACCGATGGCGGGTAAGAGGACCAAAGCCAAGGGGGTTGCGCCCCCCACGATCGTCCATAAGGCGAGGAGGACTCCCATCCCTAGACCAGCGCCACCCCAGACCACCTGATCAAGTCGCAACTGTGGAATGCCACCTACTCGACCCGCGCCCGAGAGTCGCGCAGCAGCAACACTCGAGGCATCCATCATGCGTGGCTTCAACAACGCAAGGTAGGTCGTGAGGGGCCTGAGTCCCGTTCTGCGATCGACCGGGTCCCGCGATGCACACCAACGCGCATCGCCAGGTCCGGCGGGGCGGTGGCGCGCCAACGGCCGAACGCCAGCAGTCCACCTGAAGCCGCCATAAGGCCGACCAAGGCACCCAGTGCAGACATGCTCATGCGATCACCCGCTCAGGGACCGGCAATCGGCCCAACAGTCGCATCAACCGATAGGCAACTACGGACACAACTGCGGCACCCGCGAGCACCAGAGTTCCGGTCCAGGTAGTGAATGCGGCGACGGCTTCCGGACGAGTGGACAACAAGGCAAGCGTGAGCCAGGGAGCGGCTACCGAGATACGCGCAGCATTCACCGTCCAGGACTGCCGCGCCGTTATCTCTCCTCGAGTGCGCAGGTCCTCGCGAAGAAGGGCGCTGAGTGTGCGCAGCACATGCCCGAGATCACTGCCACCAACATCCCGGGCAATACGCAGTGACGCGCAGACGCGGTCGGCAACTGAATCAGCAAGTGAATCTTGAAGCGAATCTAGCGCCCGAGTAAAGGATCCGGTAGCCCGGTATTCGGCATCGAACTCTGAAAAGGCCATGCGCAGCGATGCCGGTCCTCGACGCGATAGGTCGGCAACAGCCTCGGGCAGCGCAAGTCCGGCCCGGACGGCGGAGGCAAGTTGATCAACGGCATCGGGCCACGCCTGCTGGCGAGCTTTGGTCTGCTGCGCGATGCGACGACGCAGCAAGACGATCGGCACGCTCGCTGCTGCGATTCCCGCCAAGAGCGAGACCATTGGCACCGCCGTGATGATGAGTACGGCTGCGGCGACTGCACAACCGCCGATCCGGCACTGGAACCGATGAGTCCGGTTCGCGTGAGGCGAGGAATGCCGGCGGCATGGATGAGGGCGTCGATCCGATCAATGCGCCGGGGCTTGCTGCGCTCATTTTTCGACCGGCTAATCAAAGGCGACACGAGCAACAAGAGCCCGAGTCCAAAACCCATTCCCACAACGGCACCCATCAGGCGGCCGCCTTGTCCCAGGAGTGATCTGCCCGGAGCAACTCGGCTATGTCGAAACCGTGCCGACGGAAGTTCTCGATTCGCGATGGGAAGCCCTGCTCGCGATCCAAACCCGCACCACGATCGGCGAAGATTGAGGCAATCTCGATGGTCCCGGATTCGACCCTTCCGGTCAAAGCCGCGATTTCCCGGACACGACGATTGCCGTGCTGATCGGTGGCCGTGTGAATAACCACATCCACGCTCGATGCCACGGTGGGCACCACGAAATCACCGGGAATGTTCTGACCGGCAAGAAGCGGAAGGGTGCACAGTTTCGTGACCGCCTCGCGGGCACTATTTGCGTGCAGCGTTGACATGGATGGCATACCTGAGTTCATGGCCACGAGGAGATCCAGCGACTCTGCTTGTCGAACCTCCCCCACGATCAGTCGAGTGGGGCGCATCCGCAACGCTTCTCGAACGAGTCGGCGAAGGGGAATTTCCCCGGTTCCCTCAAGGCTGGCATCGCGGGTTTGCATAGCTACCCAATCCGGATGTGCGCAGCGAACCTCGAAGACCTCTTCACAGCTCACGATGCGTTCGCGGGCAGGCACCGAACCGAGCAGCGCATTGAGCAGCGTGGTCTTGCCGGCTTGGGTGCCGCCGGCAACGATGATGTTGCAGCCGCTGATGACCGAGGCTTCCAAAAATCGTGCGGCGTGCTCGGACAAGGTCCCCAGCCGGGCTAGGTCATGCACGCTGCGCGGACGAACCACGAACCGGCGGATATTGACCGCCCAGTGCTCTCGCGTTATGTCTGGAATAACCACATGAAGCCTGCTGCCGTCGGGCAGAGTCGCGTCTACGAAGGGTTGCGATAAATCGAGTCGGCGCCCAGACCATCGCAGCATCCGCTCAACCACGTCGCGCACCTGCGGTGCGGTCAGGACGACCGGGGTTAATTCGCTGATACCTGCCCGGGCGACGAAAACGCGACCGGGTTCGTTGATCCAGATCTCTTCGATGGCTTCGTCTTCGAAAAAAGGCTGGAGCGGCCCAAATCCGCAAATACTGTGCTGGACAGCCTGACTGACCGCGGCAACATCCGATGCGGCGGAGGCTTCCCACTCCGTGTCGCCAAGGCCACCGATCACTACTTCGGCGCTATGGCGAGCGATGAGCGCTTGAACCTCCACGCCATCGTGCATGGGATCAAGTCGCAGGGTTCGGACTTCATCACGAACCCGCTTCTCCACCTGCTCACACCACTGAGCAACGTGCCGCATCGCATGACCCCTTACGTCATTCATGACTCATCGGTCATGACCCAACTCAGACGGGTCGACGGTAAGTGGATGGATGCGCGTGGCGGAATACTCGATTTCCGCCTGTGGATAACTAGGTCGAGCGCGCGGACGAAGCGCTATCGATAGCGCTACCACTGCTACCGATGAATCGATCCCAGGCCGCTTCCACAAACTCCGGGTGCTCCATCTGCGCCACATGGCCGCTGTCGGGCAACACCACGACGTGTGCGTTCGGGAAGTACTTGGTGGCTCGATGCGCCGAACGGGGATCCACGAGGGGGTCCTTACGTCCGTACACCAGCAAGGTCGATGCGCTTACGCGCTGCGCCAACTTCCACGGACGATTTGGTCCCAGATCCAAATAGGTGCGCAATAAACCGCGGAGCGATTGCAAAAAAGCGTCGTGGGCGTAGGGACGGGAATCACGCACCCGGATTTCCTCGATCGCTTCTGCGAATCGATCCGCAGGCATTCGCGCTGGATCAGCGAAGCACCCATCGATCGTGGCCTGCACCCGCTGCTCCGGGCTCGTGGTTTCAACGAACTTCGGCACCAATCTCTCCCCTACGCCCGGCAGGGAGATCACCGGAAGGTGGATATTGCCTTTCGTCGCGTACAAGACGCTGGGCAACGCTGGGGAGATCAACGTCAGGCTCCGCGTGAGATCTGGGCGCCTAGCGGCTAACTGCAAAGCAACTGCCCCACCCATCGAATTGCCGAACAGGTGCACAGGACCGAGGTCCTGTTCGATGATGAAGTCCGCTACCGCACGTGCGTGTCCTTGCGGTGTCATGTCGCCGTCTCGCGGCGGGGGCGATGCGCCGAAGCCGTGCAGGTCGACCGCATAGCAATCGAGTTGGCCGCCCATCCGTCCCATGAAATCGGTCCAGTTGAGGGCCGATCCGCCCAAGCCATGCAAGAACACGGCCGGTGCAGCATCGGACGCCTGGGCTGGCGCGTGGCGATAGGACAACGTGCGCTGCTTGAGCAGCACCTCGTGTCGTTCGAAGGGCCTGTCGGGGCGAACGGTGGTGGTCACGCCCGAAGATTACGCCGCCCAAACGCCAGTAAACCAATCGCCGCCAGGATCAGCGATGCTCCCAGCAAAACCAAGAATGACGTCCACACGAAACCCTGGGTCAAAGCGGGGTGGACGAGATCCAAGGCAGCGCGCAGCAGGGTCGACTTGCCCGCACCGTTAGGGCCCAACAAGCCCGTGACTCCAGTAACGGGTACGTCAAGGTCGATACCGGAGATACCACGGGCTGCTCCGTAGGAAACAGTCAGATCAATCGCCCGTAGCGCGGGCTGAACTGCTTCCACCGCCTCAGGCTAGTCGCATGTAGGGCCTATTCTGAAGGCGTGACCAGCGCGACTCCGGAAACCGATGAGCACGACGCAGGTCTCGGAGCACGGGCTACCCGCATGCCGCGTGAACAACGTCGCGAACAGGTGATGTCGGTGGCTCGCGGGGTGTTCATGGATCGCGGCTACCACGCTGCCGGGATGGATGAAATCGCCGTGGCCGCCGGGGTCTCCAAGCCAGTCCTCTACCAACACTTCCCCAGCAAGTTGGAGTTGTATCTGGCGCTCCTCGATGGCGGAATCGAGGAATTGCTGAGCGCATCGGATACCGCACTCGCGAGTACAACAGATAACAAAGAAAGGGTTCGCGCCACCATGCGTGCCTACTTCTCCTTCGTTGCCGATCGCAACAGCGCCTTCCGCTTGGTCTTCGAAAGTGACGTGATGAACGAATCCGCTGTTCGCGAGCGGGTCGATCGAGTGCACGAGGCCATCGCCGCGAAGATCGCCGACGTTATTTCGACTGACACGGGACTTAGCAACGACCAAGCCATGCTGCTCGGATCCGGGCTTCAAGGGCTTGCGCAAGTGGCGGCGACGAGATGGCTGATCGCCGACCCGACAAATATGGCGCTTGAAGAAGCGGCGGACCTGGTGTCGGCATTGGCCTGGCGAGGTATCCGTAGCTTCCCGCTCTCTCACCCGCCCGAGTAGAGGCAGGCCCGTTCTTCCCGTAGTCTCAGAAGCGGCCGCTTGACTGAGGCCTGAGCACCACCAATCGAAGGGAACAGCCGCAGTGGAAATTAAGATCGGTGTCGTCGATACCCCCAAGGAACTCTCCATCGATAGCGAGGAGTCTGTGGAGGCGATCACCAAGGCCATCCACAATGCTGTCAAAGAAGGTGGCTTGCTGACACTCGTCGATTCACACGGCCGAACCTTCTTGATGCCCTCGTCGAGAATCGGATACGTGGAGATAGGACCAGGATCGAGCCGCAAGGTCGGCTTCGGTCAACCGGCCTAAGTAGCGAGTTAGGCCGCGAGGCCGAGTTCTTGCATTCGCTGGGTATGGCTATCTGTCAATCGCGCCAACATGCGACCGATTTCCGCTAGGTCCACCCCCGGGCGGTCGGTGCCCCCCACCAAGAAGGTCGAGAGCGCATCGCGCTCGGCCGCTACCCGCTGAGCTTGCGACAACGCTTCTCCCACCAACCGGCGTCCCCATAGCGCTAAACGACCTGCAACTCGGGGGTCGGCTGCAATGGCCGCACGAACCCGATCCACCACGAATGCGGACTGACCGAGATCACCGCAAACGTCCAAAACCAATTCCCTACTGGCCGGATCGACGTACGCCGAAATCTCCCGGTAGAAGTCCGTTCCAATGCCATCGCCCACGTACGCCTTGACCAGCCCTTCGAGCCAATCAGCCGGCTTGGTGTGTGCGTGGAATTCATCGATCGGACGGCGGAAAGGCTCCATAGCTTGGTCCGGGTCGGCGCCAAGTTCGACCAACCGCTCGCGCAAAGCGAGGAAATGTCGGTACTCCGCGGTGGCCATTCCCGCGAGTGCCGCTTTGTCCGCCACCCGTGGTGCCATGGCCGCGTCGGCGGCCAACCGCTCGAAGGCCACGAGTTCGCCGTAGGCCAGCACTCCGAACAAATCGACCAGGGCAGCGCGATACTCCGGATCGGCGAGTACTGCGTGGGAGGCCTCGAAAGGTGTGGATCCATCGATCATGGTGAGGCCAGAGTAGCGAGGGTTCCACCCGTGGTCAGCCCCAGCGGCCCCACGAGCGGATGCTGGCCGAAGGCTTCCCAGCCGCCTGCAGGTACAGTTGGAGGGTTACGGAACATCAGATTCCGTCGTCGATGTATCGCATCGACCCGCACCGAAGGCGCAGTAAGCGCCTCACTTACCTGGGAGTTCCCCTGAGCACCACGACAGACGACAGCACAACGGTCGCTACCACGCCTCCAACCTTTGCCGCTCTTGGCGTTACTGCCCCGATCGTCGACGCCCTCGCCGAACACGGCATCACCACTGCTTTTCCCATCCAGGAAATGTGTCTGGGCCTGGCGCTCGAAGGGCGCGATGTCATCGGGCAAGCGAAGACAGGAACCGGCAAGACGCTCGGTTTCGGTATTCCACTACTTCAACGCATCGCCGCACCCGGATCCGATGCCTATACACAGTTGCCCGCCGATGCGGTGGGCAAGCCGCAAGCCCTCATCGTGTGCCCCACGCGTGAACTCGCCCTCCAGGTTTCCACCGACCTGCAGACAGCGGGTGCGAAACTCGGAGTTCGAGTGCTGTCCGTATACGGGGGCCGGGCCTATGAACCCCAAATCGATGCGCTCCGCTCGGGCGTAGACGTAATCGTCGGCACGCCGGGTCGGCTTATCGACCTGGCGACCCGTGGCGATCTCGTCCTGTCACACGTTCGCGAACTCGTTTTGGACGAGGCGGACGAGATGCTGGATATGGGCTTCCTACCTGACGTCGAGCGGATCGTGGCCATGCTGCCCAGCAACCGTCAGACGATGTTGTTCTCCGCCACGATGCCCGGTCAGATCATCGCCTTGGCGCGCCGTTACATGAATCAACCCACACACATTCGGGCCAGCGATCCGGGCGACGACAACGCCACTGTCGATGCCATCGAGCAGCATGTGTGGCGAGCGCACCCGATGGACAAGATTGAGATCTTGGCTCGGGTTCTGCAGGCCAACGGTCGCGGTCTGGTCATCATCTTCACGCGTACCAAGCGCAAAGCTCAGCGCATCAGCGATGACCTCACCGAACGTGGATTCGCAGTGGGAGCAGTTCACGGTGATCTCGGACAAGGTGCGCGCGAGCAGGCCCTGCGTGCATTCCGGTCCGGCAAGGTGGACATTCTCGTTGCTACCGACGTGGCCGCCCGTGGCATCGACGTCGAGGGTGTCACGCATGTCATCAACTATGAGTGCCCTGATGACGAAAAGACCTACCTTCACCGAGTTGGCAGGACCGGCCGCGCGGGTGCTTCCGGGGTTGCCGTCACCCTTGTGGACTGGGAAGACATTGCGCGTTGGCAAATGATCGATCGCGCGTTGAAGTTGCCTTTCAAAGATCCACTCGAGACCTACTCCACGAGCCCGCACGTATTCACCGGTTTGGGAATCCCCGAGGGAACTACGGGCCGACTACCCAAAGCTCAACGCACCCGAGAAGGCCTATCGGCTGAGAAGGTGGAAGACCTCGGCGAAACCGGGAAGCAGGCAGGCCGGTCACGTAGAGAGCCGAGCAAACCCGATCGGTCGCGTACTGGGGGTGCGCGTGAGGGTAGCCGCGAGAAGCCTCGAGACAGCAAGCCGCATGTCGAAAAACCGGCCAACGCAGATTCGACCAAGCCGCGCCGTCAACGCCGGCGAACCCGCAGTGGCAATCCCGATCAGCCAAGCACCGCCTGAGCCAAAGCACGATAGGCACTCGCACCGGCAGAGCGTGGTGAGGTAGCGAGGATCGTTCGACCTACCGCCGGGGCCTCCGCGAAACGGATACTTCTCGGGATGGAATCGAACACTGCAACGCCATAGCGCGGCCCGAGGTCAGCCAACACTGCTTGCGCGTGCGCGGTTCGTCCGTCGAACATCGTTGGCACGATGCCAGCCACGGTCAGTTCAGGGTTGGACCAGCGCCGCACCTCATCAATTGTTTCCATCAACTGCCCCAGACCACGGTGAGACAAGGTTTCGCATTTCAAGGGCACGATTACTTCGTCAGCTGCAACAAGTGCGTTGATCGTCATCAGACCCAAAGACGGCGAACAGTCGATCACGATGAAGTCATAGTCGGGGCGCACCGTTGCCAACGCGCGCGCAAGGATGCTTTCTCGTCCTGGGCGTGCAGCGAGGGAGAGATCCGCAGAAGCAACAGCCATAACGGACGGCAGTAGGTAAACGCCATCCTCGGTGCGTTGTATCGCCTGACGAATAGCGCGCGCGTGTTCCTCAGGATCGACGTCGTCGAGCAACAGCGCAATGGATTGACTCGCCTTGAGGTCTTCTGGGTCAATGCCCAAGGAGAAGGTTGCGCACGCCTGCGCGTCAAGATCGACCAGGAGTGTCGAGTTTCCGCATTCGACAAGAGCTGCTGCCAGGGTGATTGCGGTAGTGGTTTTCGCGACTCCACCCTTTTGATTGACGATCGCTAACACCTGCGCCATGGGCCTATTGTGAGGGTGTCCAGATGCGCGCGACCGAGCGGACTCATGCGACAGGGAAGGTGGTCAGATGAGTGTCACGTTCACCTGGCAACTGCCGCGAGACTCCACAGCACCTGCTCAAGGCCGCTGGCACGTTCGAGGTCTGGTATCCGATGATCGAGAAGCGGTAGACGCCGAATTAGTCGTGACCGAACTGATCACCAACGCGTGGAAGCACGGACACGGGAGCGCAGACATCTCACTGCGCGTGGAGGTTCGTGATGAGTCTTTGCGCATCGAGGTGTGTGGAGAGGCCGAAGGCAACCCGATTCGCAGCGCTGGAGATCTGGGATCTGACCCTGGTGGCCGCGGCTTAATGATGATCGACGGGCTCACCCAACAGTGGGGGTTCGAACGACGCGGGGATTTCGTGTGCGTCTGGGCCGATGTACTTCACCCGGTCTAATCCACCTGGGCTGAAAGACCTTCCCACGGTTCTTTGCGCCGAGTGAAACTTTGCCCCACGGCGCAATCCGACCAGAAGTCACAAAAACCGCACAGCGCACTCGGCCTCGCCGGAAAGAGTTCATCCAGCATGAGATCCCGTTCCTGTGATGAATCCCCCGCATCCGGGGTATTTGAGTCCGGGGTGTTGGAGTCCGGGGTGTTGGAGTCCGGGGTGTTGGAGTCCGGGGTGTTCGACTCGTATGTGTCCTGGGCGAGGGTGATGTCCTGGGCGATCTGTGTTACCCGATCCAGGTGCCGCCTCAGCGATTCATCCGTGTGAGTCCAGGTCACCTGATTGCCGCTCGGTAGGTGATGCAACGAGACCTCCAAGCAGGCGTGCCCTAGGGCACGCTGGAGCATGAGTGCGTACATAGCCAGAGCCTGAGAACCTCGGACATCACCTGGGGAGGGAATCGACTTGCCGGTTTTGTAATCGACCACCGACGCGCGTCCTTGGGTGAGGTCGATCCTGTCTATCCGTCCTTGCATGATGAAGTGCTCGGCCTTGAAGGCGAGGGTTCGCTCGGTGCTGAACGGCTGAAACGTTGGATCCAGTTGCCGGACATAGGCCGACACCATGTCGGTCGCTCGTACACGCCACTGATCAGATTGCTCACGATCCCGAAACCCCGAATCGATCCATACCTGGCGGATCAAGACATCCACTGCCTGGGATGTTCGTTGATCCACCGGAAGCTCGAACCACTCGCGAAGTGCCGCGTGCACCGAGTTTCCAAACGAGAAATGGGCCCACGTTTGACCAGAGCGCCGCCGCTCGACGTAGGTGAGGAAATACCGGCGTGGGCAATCAACCCAGGAGGCCGCTTTACTCGGCGAAAGTTTGAGGTAGGTCACATTGGCACCGTAAACGCCCGGGCCGACATTCGATTCGCTTTCCGCGGCAATTGGTGACACGGTTTGCCCGTGAGTGGACGAATTGTTCTCATTGGATCCGGCGAAACTTCTCCCACTATGGTCAAGTTGCACCGAAGCATTCTGGCCAGCGCGCCGGCCGGCGAGCATTCGGTGATCGATACCTCGTTCGGCTTCCAAGCCAATGCCGATGACCTCACCGAAAAGATCCGCGAGTACTTCGCCCAGTCTGTTGGTTCGGATATCAGCCCGGCCATCTGGCGCCGAAGCGACGATCCGACTGCCGAGCGGGAGAAGACGCTGGCCCAATTGGCTCGATCGACGTGGGTATTCGCCGGACCCGGTAGCCCGAGCTACGCATTGAAGCAGTGGGTGGACACTGGCGTTCCTCGAGCACTCACATCCGTGGTCGAAGGCGAAGGAACCTTGGTTTTCGGCAGTGCAGCGGCTGTCACGATCGGCTCGCACTCACTGCCTGTCTACGAGATCTACAAAGTGGGTGCTGATCCTTACTGGGATACCGGCCTGAACCTGCTCGAGGCAGTCACCGGCATTTCCGCTGCAGTAATTCCCCATTACGACAACCGTGAGGGCGGTCGACACGACACCCGCTTTTGTTACATGGGCGAGACCCGTCTGTTGCAACTGGAGCAGCTGCTTCCCGCGGGCGTGGGAGTCCTGGGTGTCGATGAACACACAGCAGTGGTCATCGATGGTCCGAACGTAGAAGTGCATGGAGCAGGCACCATGACTGCGCGTTACCGCGATCACGAACAGATCGTGGGAGCTGGACAAACGGTTTCGGTCGAGCATCTGAAGGCATGGCTTCGAGGCGAGGATCCCTCCGCATCCGAAACGAGCGCGTTCGCCGCCCCCGCTTCCGAACACATCGCTGCTGCTACCGATCCTTCGCCTGCAACTGGTGCGCCGTCGTTACGGGGCGATGCCGCCGCTCTCCGCGAGCGCTTCGATGCGGCTGTGTCTGCTGGTGATTCAGATGAGGCCCTCACTGCCTGCTTGGAACTCGACGATCTCATCAACGCCTGGAGCGCCGACACACTTCAAGGGGAGGATCGAGACATCGCGCGAGCTACGTTGCGGGCAATGCTCGTCGACCTTGCTGCGATGAGCGCAACCCCACGCATCTCACCTCGCGAGCTGCTCGACCCGATTGTGTCCGTCGCGTTGACCGCCCGTGCACAGGCGCGATCATCGAAGGACTTTGCCATGAGTGACCTGCTTCGTGACGGACTTCTCGCCGCAGGTATTGAAGTTCGCGACACACCCGCGGGTACCGAGTGGGAGCTCAAGGAAAACTGAAGCAAACCTGGCTAAGCAATCAGGTGCCACTCGCGTAGGGCTTCGAGGAGTCCTTCGCTCGTCTCCAGATTCTCCAACTGCTCTACGTCGAAGAAGCGTGCGTCCGCAGCGTCGTCGGCAGCAATAGCGATCGGGGAACCTGAGCACGTACAGAGAAAATCCCTGATGACATACGTATCGCCCGAAGGTGCTTCGCGCAGCACCGTTCCGACCTCACGTTCAACTCGGACAAAGATTCCCGTTTCCTCGCGTACCTCGCGGATCACGCCCTCGTCGGCGCTTTCGTCCACCTCCTGGCGACCCCCCGGTAGGGACCACATCCCCTGCGCGGGCGGATTGGCTCTCTTGACCAAAAGAAGTCGACCTCGTTCGTCGAAGACGACCGCACCAACGCACGGAATATCGGCCATCAGGTACGGAGCTTGTAGTCCTCGAGGAGTCTGCGAGCAATGATCATCTTCTGAATATCCGCGGTGCCCTCACCGATCATGAGCATGGGCGCCTCGCGGTACAGCCGCTCGATCTCGTATTCCTTCGAGTAGCCGTACCCCCCATGAATCCGGAAGGAATCTTCGACCACTTCCTTGCAGAACTCACTGGCAAGGTACTTCGCCATCCCTGCTTCCAGGTCATTGCGAGCTCCTGAATCCTTGGTTCGCGCTGCCATGACCATCATCTGATGCGCGGCTTCAACCTTCGTGGCCATATCGGCCAAACGGAAAGCCACAGCCTGGTGCTCACTGATCTGCTTGCCGAAGGTGATGCGCTGTTGCGAGTACTGGATTCCAAGTTCGAATGCCCGTAGCGCCAAACCGCACGCACGCGCCGCGACGTTCACGCGGCCTACTTCAACACCATCCATCATCTGGTAGAAACCCTTACCCGGCTCCCCACCGAGTATGGCTGTTGCCGGAAGCTTCAGACCATCCATCACCAGTTCCGTGGTGTCGACTCCCTTGTAACCCATCTTTTCAATCTTTCCGGGAATCGTTAGACCGGGACGCACCTCACCGAAGCCCTCCGTCTTATCGACAAGGAAGGTCGACATTCGCTTGTAGACACTGGAGTCGGCCGGAGCTGCGTTATCCGTTCGCACGAGCACAGCCACAAGATTTGACGATCCACCGTTGGTCAGCCACATCTTCTGTCCGGTGAGGACATAGTGGTCGCCATCAACTACAGCCTTACTCGTGATAGCCGATACATCAGAACCGCAGCCAGGCTCACTCATGCTGAAGGCTCCCCGAATCTCGCCCTCGGCCATCTTCGGCAGGTAGTGCTGCTTTTGCTCTTCGGTTCCGTGGTGCAAGACCATGTGCGAGACGATGAAGTGCGTGTTGATTACTCCACTCACGCTCATCCAGCCACGCGCGATTTCCTCGACCACCAGTGCGTAGGTGAGAAGTGATTGACCGAGGCCGCCGTACTCTTCGGGAATCATCAGGCCGAACACGCCAAGTTCCTTCAAGCCGTCGACGATGTCCTTCGGGTATTCGTCGTTGTGCTCGAGTTCATTAGCTACCGGAATGATTTCCGCATCAACGAACTCGCGGATCCCGGCGAGAATATCTCGCTGATCCTCAGTCAAACCCTCGGTTTGCAGCAGACGACCCACGGTAGAACTCCCCTCATGGAATTGCTGCGATGCTAACGCGAATCGGTAACGAGCGCGCGGGGTCGGCTCATCCAGCCTTCGCTGGGCCTCACCTGGACGGTAGGCGGACGGGATGCCACAGTCCGGCACCGGGATTGACCAAGGCCACCGCGAGGACGAACGGCAGCGCTACGAGTGGCAGGTATCCGATCAGTTCAACGCCGGCGAAGGTTGCACCCGCAGCGAGGAGGGTGGCAAGCGGTAGCCAGGCGACCACCAGCACATGGATGCGATGGCCCGTATCGGCGCCGGTACCGAGCACGCATCGCTGGATGACTATGGCCGTGCCACCGGCAGCAGCTCCCACGGCAAGGGCTGCCCCGAGGTCGGGCAGTTGGGAAACCAGCAGCAAAACCAGAACCGATGCCACGAGCGCCAACGCGAGGGCACACCAGCCGCGCGTACTCGGGCGACGGCACACATGTCGCAAGGGATGACGGGGGTCGACGGGCGGAACCTCATCTCTTCCAGCGGAGAAGTGGTCGGCCTCGTGAACTCGAGTTCTGATCATCAGCACGGAACGCGCCTGCGCCAACGCCTCGAAGTGTTCACGATCGCCTCCAGCGTCGGGATGCGCCAACTTGGCCCACACCCGCCACGCGTGATTGATCTGCTCGGGCGATGCATCGTGATCCACACCCAAGAGCAGTGCCGCGTGCTCGCGAGTCAAGCGCACTAGCTGCCCTCCGACGGTGTGAATGTCTGCGTGCGAGTCATGCCCCCTGCGCGACCCTTGCCCGCGATCACCAACGCCATCTTGCGTGAAGCTTCATCGATCATTTCATCGCCGAGCATCGCCGCGCCCCGGGCGCCACCGGCAGCCGAGGTGTACCAGTTGTATGCATCAAGAATGAGTTCCGCGTGATCGTAATCAGCTTGGGTCGGTGAGAAGACCTCATTGGCTGCAGCGATCTGATCGGGGTGCAGAACCCACTTGCCGTCGAAACCCAAGGCGGCACTGCGGCCAGCCACTCGCCGGTAACCGTCGACGTCTTTGATCTGCAGATAGGGGCCGTCGATCGCGAGTTTGTCGTAGGCGCGCGCGGCCATGAGGATCCGCATCAAGATGTAGTGGTAGGCATCGCCAACGTCGTAACCGGCTGGCTGTTCGCCCACCACCAAAGACTTCATATTGATGCTCGCCATGAAATCGGCCGGCCCGAAAATAATTGTCTCTACGCGCGGACTTGCGGCGGCTATCTCATCGACCTTGGTCAGACCCATAGCGTTTTCGATTTGCGCTTCGATCCCGATGCGCCCTACTTCCAATCCCTCGGACTTCTCGATCTGCGTGAGCAGCATGTCAAGGGCTTGGACCTGCTCAGCGTTTTGCACCTTCGGCAACATGATGCAGTCGAGGTTGGCACCTGCACCCGAGACGACCTCAATCACGTCCGTATAGGTCCACGGGGTAGTCCAGTCGTTCACCCGAACAGCACGCACCTTGCCGTCGAAACCGCCTTCATTCAAGGCAGCGACGATGTTCGCGCGGGCATCGGGCTTGGCTAGCGGCGCCACAGCGTCCTCGATGTCCATAAATATCTGATCGACAGGCAGGCCCTTGGCCTTGTCCAACATTTTCGGGCTCGAACCTGGAACCGCCAGGTTCGAACGACGTGTACGAATCTCGCGGGTAGCCACGGGCTCATCCCTTCTCGTGCGGTGGGGGTGCAGTCGCATAAGGACGCCCTGACTCTAGCGCCGGTTAGGAGGACGCAGTGATGAAGCGTCCCCGCCTACAGTTCTCACCGTGCCGCGTCCCCAGGAAACCGCGCCATCACTGAATCGGGCGCGAATCGCCGCCTCGGCATTGTTCGCAGCGAACGCCCTCACCTTGTCGGCCTGGCTCCCACGACTTGCCGAAGTGCAACAGGGCCTTGGACTGAGCGACGTACAAATCGGACTCGCGCTGGCTGCCGGAGCCGTCGGTGGCTTACTTGCCGGGGTTTGGGCCGGCCCCTTGATGAATCGATCCAGCAGTCGAACCGTCGCGCTCGTGTGTCTCATCGCCCTACTACCAGCCCTGCCGCTCCTGGGTTTCGCGAATGGCTTCGCCCTTGTTGCAGTTGCGCTCTTCTTGATCGGTGCACTCGACGCGGTCATGGACGCCGCCATGAATGCCCACTCGCTGCGGATTCAACATCTGTCGAAACGCTCCATCCTCAATAGCTTCCATGGCTTTTGGTCTTTGGGAACGGTGCTCGGCGGCATCGTGGGTGTTGCCAGTGCATCGATCGGACTGTCCCTGGGCTGGACTTTGACCGTAGTTGCCGGGTTGGTAGCGCTGGTCGGCCTCGCACCGTCCCGGTGGCTCCTCCGGGGTCCAGATCCGCACTCCTACGTTGATGACGAAGCGATCGACGAACGAGATATCGATGATCTTGCTTTCGCGGATCCGTCGTCGTTGTCGATGGCGCGTAGTCCATCCACAGTGGTGCTTCGGCCCATCATTTGGGCACTCGGTGCCTTCATCATCTTGGCCGTCATGATCGAGGACATCCCAGCACGCTGGGGTTCCATCTACTTAACAGATATCGGAACACCGGCCGCCATGGCGGGATGGGGCTTCGTGGCGTTCACGATCGCTATGACCATCGGTCGCTTCACCGGTGATCGGATCATCGACGCGATCGGTGAGCGCCGCTGGATCCAACTATCGATGGCCGTCACCGCACTCGTTCTTGGTGCCGGCTTAATCGTGTCCACCCCGTGGGCGTTCATCATCGCGTCTGCCGTGACCGGATTCGGTGTCGCGACGCTATTTCCTGCCGCAATACGTGCGGCCGGACACCTTCCCGGCGTTCGCCCCGCGGTGGGAATTTCCATGGTGAGTTGGTTATCGCGAGCTGGGTTCGTGATAGCGCCGCTGGCGGTTGGAGCGATCGCCGAGGGCTTCGGAGTCCAGTGGGGTATCGCGTTGACGGTGGTAGCCGCCGTGATCTTGGTCCCCCTCAGCGCCGTTCTCAAATCGGGGATGTCTCGCTGATCGTCGGCCGTTTATTCGCTGCACGAATGACAACGACGAGCCCAATTAAGATCAAAGCCGCAGCCGGCAGTAGTCCCAGCGGCGGAATCTGACCGAGCCAGATGGCTGCCACGATCGTGGCTCCCGGCATCTCGAACAAGATGGCCAAGGACACAACCGTTGCCGATGTACTCGACAACACGCGATTCATCATCGAATGACCGAGTAACTGCGCACCCAATGTCACGGCGATAATGAGCGCCCACGCCTGCGCATCGAATCCGGCGAGTTCCTGTCCGAACACGAAAGCCAACGGCAAAATCGTGAGGGCAGATACGGCATACAGAACGAAGGTCATCGTTGAGGTGTCGACGCTTTGACGGACCCGCTCGGCAACCGAGACGTATGCCGCGGCGAAGACCGCACCGATCAAAGCCAGAGCATCCCCCAATAGGTGCTGCGGATCGACCGATAAGTCAACACCGGTCAGTGCGATCACACCGACCAGGGAAATGGTGATGCCTATCCAGATTCGGCGATTGATGTGCACGCCAGATGCCCGAGCGATCAGCGCCGCCCAAATCGGCTGCGTGGCCACCAAAGCGGTCGACGCCGCCACAGTGGTGAGGGTCAGCGACGGAATCCACGTGGCGAAGTGCAGGCCGAGAAATACGCCGGCAAGAGCGGTGAGCCGGAGCTCGCGTCGCGTCAAGGTAGCCAGTTCGCGGCGGCGCCCAAGCCCCACCCACACTCCCGTCAATCCGCTGCCGATCAGGCACCGCCAGAAGGCGATCGCGAGGGCCGGGGCAGCGGTTGCCGCGATCATCGGACCACTCAGGGAGATGAAGACAACCGCCACGCCTAGGCGGGCGATGTCCGGTGCCCCCGGGCGCACCAATCCCGTGCTGGGAGAAAGCGAGGCTGCGTCGTCGTTCGCCATCACCCCTCCTGAGCAATCATCACCGGCCAATTCCTGCGCGCGCCATTGGAACTGCTTCGAACCGTGGTCGCGACGGTAGCCTTCCTGCGTGACGACCACCACAGGCCGCGTATTCCTGGCTCGCCTCGCGGGTCTGGCCGTATTCGACCCGCGCGGTGATCAAGTGGGCAAGGTACGCGATGCCGTGGTGGTCTTGCGAATCGGCGATAACCCTCCCCGATTGACCGGACTCGTAGTGGAGGTGCCTCCGCGGCGGCGTGGATCTTCGTTCCGATGACCAAAGTAACGGCCATCGATGCCGGCCAGGTGATCGTGACCGGGGCCGTGAATCTTCGTCGCTTCGAACAACGGCGCAATGAATCCCTCGCGACCGCTGAACTGCTCGATCGCTCGATCACTTTGCACGAGTCTGGAGAGAAGGTCCGCGTGGTCGATATCGGGGTTGAACAAAACCGAAGTCGCGAGTGGCTCGTCAACGCGTTGTTCGTCCAGCGCGGCGGCGGAGGTTTGCGTCGACGCGGCGAGCGGTTCATGGTCGAGTGGGGAGAGGTGCGCGGGCTATCCCTTCCCGAGACAGCGCAACCGGCCGAGCAACTGCTCGCCACGCTTGACACCCTGCGGCCAGCCGATGTGGCATCACTGCTGCATACCCTCGTACCCAAGCGTCGCCTTGAAGTGGCGCGCGAACTCGAGGATGAGCGCCTCGCCGATGTCCTCGAAGAACTTGGTGATGACGATCGTGTGGAGATCATGCAAGCCCTTGATCGCGAGCGAGCCGCGGACATCCTCGAGGAGATGGATCCAGGCGACGCTGCAGACTTAATCTCTGAACTTCCTCCCGAGCAGGCGGAATTCCTGCTCAAGGAGATGGAGCCCGACGAGGCCGAGGACATTCGTCGGCTTCTTGCGTACGACGATTTCTCCGCCGGCGGCATGATGACCACCGAACCGGTGATCCTTCCACCGGATGCGGCCGTGGCAGAGGCATTGGCGAGCATCAGAAATCCCGATCTAGCTCCCGCCCTGGCCGCTCAGGTGTACGTATGCCGTGCACCTACCGAGACCCCCACCGGCAAGTACCTCGGGACATGTCACTTTCAGCGGCTGCTGCGTGAACCGCCCTCAACGTTGATTTCCTCGCTGATTGACACCTCGGTGGACCCGGTCCGACCCGATAGCCCATTGGGCGAGGTCACGCGCAACTTCGCTGCTTACAACCTCGTTGCCCTCCCGGTGGTGGATGAAGACGACCGTTTGCTCGGAGCAGTAACGATCGATGACGTTGTCGATCACATGCTGCCGCCGGACTGGCGAGAGGACGTGGGCAATGGCTAGCTCCGGACGCGGCCGGGGTCTTGATCAGCCGATCGACTCCACCCGCGGGATACGGCCGGCCTACGACCCCGAGCGGTTCGGTCGATTATCCGAGCGGGTAGCACGGCACATCGGTTCGTGGGCATTCATTGCATGGATGACGGTAGTCGTCATCGCGTGGGTCGCGTTCAACGTCTTTGCGCCCGAGGGGATCAAACCGGATGCCTACCCTTTCATCTTTTTGACCTTGCTCCTCTCCCTGCAAGCGTCGTATGCGGCTCCACTCATCCTGCTTGCCCAGAATCGACAAACCGACCGTGATCGAGTGCAGTACCAGGAAGACCGTTCACGAAATGAACGCATGCTTGCCGACAGCGACTACCTTGCGCGTGAGGTCGCAGCACTGCGGTCATCCTTGGGTGAATTGGCAACACGCGACTACGTCCGCAGTGAACTACGCGAAACACTCGAGCAGATCATGGATCGGCTCAATCAACTAGAAGTTCGGTCAGCCAACACCTCGCCCCAGACGGAAACCGACGGCGATTCGCTCACATAACCACGGCGGTCTAGCATCGGGGTGTGCCCAATCAGCCAGATGCCGATTCCATTCACCAAGCCCTCGCAACGGTCCAGGACCCGGAGATCAATCGTTCGATCACCGAGATCGGGATGCTCAAGAGCGTAGACATTCGAAAAGGTGGCGTGGTTGAGGTAGGCGTTTATCTCACCGTTGAAGGTTGTCCGATGCGCGGCACAATCACCGATCGAGTCGTCGATGCAGTGATGAAGGTGCCCGACGTCACCAAAGTGGACGTCCACCTTGATGTGATGGACGACGCGCAGCGTGCCGAACTCAAAAAACTGCTCCGCGGCCACGATCAGCGTGAGATTCCCTTCACCCAGCCAGGTTCCACGACCAAGATCTTCGCTATCGCTTCTGGTAAGGGGGGCGTAGGAAAGTCGTCCGTAACCGCGAACCTGGCGGTTGCATTGGCGCAGCGTGGCCTGACCGTGGGATTACTCGACGCCGATGTGTACGGCCATTCGATCCCCCGCATCCTCGGCTGCACCAATCCCCCCACCATGGTCGAGGGGATGCTGATGCCGCCCCAGGCCTACGGCGTTCGACTCATCTCGATGCTGCCCTTCAAGCCCGGTGGGGTCGAAACCCCCGTCGCCTTCCGTGGCCCGATGTTGCACCGCGCACTCGAACAGTTCCTCTCCGACGTGTGGTGGGGCGATCTTGACGTCCTACTGCTGGATCTTCCGCCGGGAACCGGCGACATTGCTATCTCGACCGCGCAATTACTGCCGCATGCGGAGATTGTGGTTGTCACCACCCCACAACTGGGCTCATCCGATGTGGCCATCCGCGCAGGAACCCTCGCCGAGCAGACCCATCAGAAGGTTCTGGGCGTCGTGGAGAACATGAGTTCATTCCCGTGCCCCCACTGCGGCGAACCGCTCGATCTGTTCGGCGTCGGTGGCGGAGATCTGGTTGCCGAGAAGTTGAGCGCGGTGCTGGGCACCGACGTGCCCGTTCTAGGTCGCATTCCGTTCGATCCACGGCTTCGCGAAGGGGGAGATAACGGCCAGCCGCTGGTAGTGGCCGAGCCGGACGCTCCCGCTAGCCGCGCACTGGTCGAGATCGCCGATTTCCTGGGCGCTCGGCCTCGCGGTTTAGCCGGAATGCAGTTGGGCATCTCACCCGCCAGCGCCTAGCACGAGATGGTGCATCGACCGACAACCGTCAGCTCGGAACCATCCGCTCGAACCATCCGCTCGGAACCGTCAGCTCACGTCCGGGTCGAACGCTTGCGTGGGTTCAAGATTCGCCGGTTTCGCTGAAGGACTCGACCCATTGCTCGGCTTGGGGTTGGGGTTGGGGTTGGGGTTGGGCTCGGGCTCGGGCTCATCTTCGAAGATGCCCGACGCCAAACGCCGCGGATGCAAATCCTGCAGGCCCTTCAGGCCGTTCATAGTTTCGCCCAGATCGACACCTGCGGAATCGACGATCTCTTTACGTGCTGAATTGGCCATCTGACGAATCTGTCGAGCCCACTTAGCCGCATCGGCGGCAGCCTTCGGGAGTCTCTCCGGCCCGAACACGAGTAGACCCACGACCGCAAGGGCCAGCAGTTCCCCGATCCCGATGTCGAACATTTCAGCCAATGTCCTCGGATGCGCCAAGTACCAAGTTCACCGTGCGCGCTTGTCCACCACGACTAAAGGTCAGCTGAACCGTTTCTCCCGGTGCGAAACTGCGAATGGCCACGACGAGCTCGGTCGAATCAGAGGTATCGCGACCTTGCAGCGATGTGATGACATCGCCGCTGCGTAGACCCGCAGCATCCGCCGGGCCGCCCGGAGTTACCTCACTGATGCGTGAACCACCATCGGTATAGGTGGTATCCAAGGTGACGCCGATAATCGGTGTCGAAGAATCACCAGTGTCGATAATTTCCTCGGCGATTCGGCGCGCGGAGTTGATGGGAATCGCAAATCCCAATCCGATTGAGCCCACTTCACCACTGAACGATGGCGCCAACGTCGCAATCGCGGAGTTGATGCCCACAACCTGGCCAATGCTGTTGAGCAGTGGGCCGCCGGAGTTGCCTGGGTTGATCGCCGCATCCGTTTGAATCGCGTTGATGTAGGCCATTTCCCCGCTACCACCTGCGGTGACGGCGCGGTCGAGGGAAGAAATGATTCCGGAAGTGACCGTTCCCTCCAGACCCAACGGTGCGCCGATGGCGACCGCAACATCACCCACCGTCACCTGACCGGAGTCGCCGAGTTTGGCCACCGGCAAGTTCTCCGCATCGACCTTCAACACTGCGAGATCGTAGGAGGAATTGCGACCAACTATTTCCGCCGGTGCGCTTTCGCCGTTCTCGAAGACCACCGTCAACGATCCACCATCGGCAGCTGGCGCGGCGACGTGATTATTGGTGAGGATGTAACCGTCGGGGCGAATCACGAAGCCGGAACCACTGCCCTGGTCACGACCGTTTTCAATGGCGATCGAGACCACGGCAGGTAAAACCGCTTCCACCATCTCGGCGATAGATCCAGGGATCTCATCGGGTGGGATTGGGTCACCTTGTGGGCCGTCAAATGAGACCACCGGTGAGGCGATGGTGGCCGAGGGGGAGGAATCGATCGCGCGGCCCACAACGTAACCGGCCACCCCGGCGAAAGTTCCCACCACCAAAGACACCACCGTTGCGATAGCGACCACGCCGAAGACGCCTAGTCCGCGGCGAGTAGGCGCCCCCGAGTGCGCAGGAGCTCCAGCGGGGCGGGCAGCGCCGTATGCCACAAAATCGGGGTAGCGAACGGGGGGCGGCGCAGGCACCGGCGGCTGTCCCTCGGGGCGATCCAAGGGGGCCCGCAGGTGGATCGAAAGGTGGCCGGTTGTCGCCCACGAGCATCCCGCCTTCCTTTGACACCTGCAGCGACACCTGCAGCGAGCGCTGCACAGATGGCTGCATAGTTGGCTACGAGCCATCTACTGCCGTTACCTAAGGCTAGGCTGCGATCGGCCGTTGGTCACATCGGCCGTGCGTCAACCACCGGAGGTGCGCCATTTCGCCCGCAACCCAAGGCACCGGCCAGCTGTCTATGGCGGACTTCGCCGACACCTGGCTTATCGAACCCGAGGCGGTCGCCGAGGCACGGGCCCGGGCGCACGATTCAGGGGTAGAGCCGGTCTCTTCCTCGGTCGCCGCATTACTTACCTTCCTCGCGGCAAGCGTCTCGGCGCAAGCCGTGGTGGAAGTCGGTACCGGCACCGGAGTATCGGGCGCCGCCTTGTTGTCGGGCATGACGCCCGGGGGGATCTTGACGAGCATCGACACCGAAGCGGAGTACCAGCGCTACGCACGCGAGGCATTTTCTGCACTCGGGCACGAAGCGGGCCGCGCCCGGCTGATAGCCGGGCGAGCCCTTGATGTCTTGCCACGGATGTCCGATGGCGCTTACGACGTCGTCGTTGTCGATACCGACCGAAGCGAGTACCCAGCGATTTTGATCCAAGCCAAGCGGCTGCTGCGCATTGGTGGCCTCGTGGTGTTCATCGGAGTTGGTACAGATGGCATGCTCGCCGATCCCGCTCGCCGGGATGCCGAAGCGGGGGCTGTGAAAGACACCGCCGACTCGCTACGCGCCGATGCGGATTGGGTTCCAGCTCTCTTCGTCGACGGAGCGGGGCTTCTCGTGGCCTGCCTCACCCGTCGCGACTAACGGGCGTGCGTTGCGGCTGATCGCTGCCAGTTCCTGTTGTTAACGCAGTTCCTGTAGTTGCGCAGTTCCTGTTGTTACGGGAGTGCGCCCGTGAGCGCTTCACCGAGGTTCTTGACCTCTTCGGCGTTCAACTCGACCACGAGGCGGCCACCGCCTTCCAGGGGCACCCTCATGACATAGCCCCGACCCTCCTTGGTCACCTCGAGCGGGCCATCACCCGTCCGTGGCTTCATCGCGGCCATATCCGTCCCCTTCCGTTCGTCTTCCCACTGGCACCTGTTCCCCGCCCGGCACCCCAGTCGTGCCTTGCGGGCGGTGCGGAAAAGCTCTGCCGGCACGTATGCGCGGGCTTGTGGATAACCATTATCCCGGTGAGCCCGGTTCCTAGCGCGGCAGGGTGCCCGTCTCGACCAGCCGGCCGAACTTGCGCAACGATCGCTTCACGCCTGCAACAAAGGCCGGTTTGACCAGCGGCCAACCGATGCGACCCAACGCGCCGAGGGGAAGTTCGAGGCCCTCGCTCCACACGAATCGACTCCGGCCTTCCGGCAGCGCGAGAACCTCCATGGTTCCGGTGCCTTTGACGATCGATCCGGTATGCAGGACGTCGACCCGATAGGGCGGCTCCCAACGCGTGATGGTCATAGTGTCCCAAAATCCCACCGGACCCAGGCCGGTCCAGCCGGCAATCTGCGAATCCTGACTGCGGCCATCTCCGATGCGGACCTCTACCCGAGTGCCCAGCATCCACTCGCCCTGGTTGGCCCATTGGGTGAAGGCGTCGAACACGGCCTCGACGGGCGCGTTCACGACCACGTCGAGGGACAGGTGGACGGGCTCATGGTTGGCGGCGCTCACTTCTTGGCCTGCAGGTTCGCCACTTCTTCGCGCAGCGCGGCGATCGTGGCGTCGACCTCGTCCATTCGGTAGCCGCGCACCACCACATCGAAGGCGGGATCGCCGCCGCGCTGATCGGGCCGAAGATCGTGGCTGGCTTGTGGAAGTTGGGCGTCGAGTCGACCTGCCGCGATCCAGAATGCGGCTGCGATCACGAGGATTCCTACAAGGACGAAAACCAGGGCCATGGCGCTATCCCACCACGATCCCACCACGGCCGCAGGGCACGAGCCACCGGGCGGTTGACACCGAGGCGACAGTAGTTGTAGATTCAACTATCTAGTTCGATCTTCAATGACCTCTACCCCGGAGAAGCCATGACCGATCTCGCGTCTACCGACGGAACCTGGACCATCGACCCCACCCATACGACGATCGGCTTTTCAGCTCGCCACGCGATGGTGGCAAAAGTGCGTGGACGCTTCGAAGACTTTGCCGGAAACTTCCTCCTCGACGGCGCCAACCCGAGCGCCTCAAGCGCGCATCTCACGGTGGAACTTGCCAGCATCGATACCAAGAACGCCGACCGCGACGCGCACCTGAAGTCGGCTGAATTTTTCGACGTGGAGAACTTTCCGACGATGACGTTCACCAGCACCTCGGTCGAGGGGTCGGGGCCGAAGTTCACCGTTCACGGCGACCTCTTCGTGCATGGCGTCACCAAGAACATCCCGGTCGAGTTTGAACTCGTGGGCGTTTCCACCGATCCGTGGGGTGGCACGCGCATCGGATTCGAAGGTCACGCGGAGATCAGTCGCAAGGATTTCGGCCTGACCTGGAACGTCGCTCTCGAGACAGGTGGCGTCCTAGTAAGCGACACGATCAAGATTGAACTCGACGTCGAAGCCGTCAAAGAGGTGTGACGAGCCAACGTTTCAGGCTCTCGTACACCTCACGTATCTGCCGAACGGACACGTTCTCGTCGGCGGTATGAGCGAGTGTGTGGATCCCCCGGCCCGTAGTTCAGGGCCGGGGTTCCTGCGTTCGAGAACCGCGCAACATCGGTCCACCCGTACTTCGGCTTGGCTGGTAGTCCGATTGCGTTGACGAACTGCGCCACGAAGGGTTGATCCAAACCCGGGCGCGATCCTGACGCTTCATCCGTAACGGTGACGTCGTAGCCCTCGAATACTTCCTGCACGTGCTCGATTGCCTGCGGGACAGAAATGTCTGGCGCGAAACGGTAGTTGACGGTCACGATGCACTCGTCAGGAATCACATTCCCGGCAACCCCGCCGCGGATTCCGACCGCGTTCAATCCCTCCCGGTACCGAAGACCGTCGACCATCGGCTCACGCGGTTGGTAAGTGGACAACCGACCCAAGATGTCCGAGGCGCCGTGGACGGCGTTCCTTCCTTGCCACGAGCGAGCACTGTGCGCGCGTTCACCTTCTGCGCGAACCTCCACCCGGATCGTTCCTTGGCAACCACCCTCAACAACCCCGTTGCTGGGTTCCATGACTATTGCGAGGTCCGCGCGAAGGATGTTCTCGTCCTCGGATGCCAATCTGGCGAGGCCGTTATGGACCGCGGCCACTTCCTCGCAGTCGTAGAAGATGAAGCGCACGCCCACATGCGGATCAGTGACGTCGTGGGCGATTTTGGCTGCGACGGCTAGCCCACCTTTCATGTCAACTGAACCCAGGCCGAAGACTCGATCCCCTTCTATCCGGTGCGGCAGATTGCCCGCCGACGGCACGGTGTCCAGGTGCCCGGCCACAACCACCCGCGGCTCACCCACTTCAGCGATCAGTGCATTGCCCGAGCGCCGCACTCGCAGGTGCGGGCGATCACTCAGCGCAGCATCAAGTGAGTCGGCGATCTCGTGCTCGTGATGGGACTCACTGGGTATGTCGATGAGGGCAGCGGCCACATCAACCACGTCAGCCGACAGATCGATGCGTGGGGCCACGTGGATACGGTAGCCGCGTGAGCGAAACGATTCTTCATGAGTTGACACCCGTGGCCGGTCCTGCAGCAGCACTCGGCCTAGCGACCATGGACGGCCCGGACGTCCTCGATGTCTGGTACCCGCAACCCGAACTCAGCAATACGCCTGCGGATGTTCCGAACCTCCACGCCGGAACCAAGGGCGACGACATCCGAGGAGTTTCGGTGGCCGCCGTGCGGACAGTGATCGAGGACCTCGCCTCTCCACCGGTCGACGCCGCGGACGCCTACCTGCGCCTGCATCTGCTGTCCCATCGGCTCGTGAAGCCCCGGACCATCAACCTCGATGGCATCTTCGGTGAGTTGCCGCTCGTCGCGTGGACCAATTTGGGACCCGTACCCACCGGTCGATTGAACGACGTACAGATGCGCGCTCGGAGCAAGGGTGTGCACGTGACGGTCTTCGGGGTGGACCGATTTCCACGCATGGTCGATTACGTCGTTCCTGAAGGCGTGCGCATCGCCGATGCTGATCGCGTGCGTCTTGGTGCTCATCTAGCCAGCGGCACCGTGGTGATGCACGAAGGCTTCGTCAACTTCAACGCCGGAACCCTGGGGACTTCGATGGTGGAAGGTCGCATCAGCGCTGGCGTGGTGGTGGGTGATGGCTCCGACATCGGTGGTGGTGCATCCATCATGGGAACGCTGTCCGGTGGTGGGACCGAAGTGATCAGCATCGGCCGCGGCTGCTTAGTGGGTGCGAATGCCGGCGTGGGTATCTCGCTGGGCGACGACTGCGTGGTCGAGGCGGGGTGCTACATCACCGCAGGTTCCAAGGTGACGCTTCCCGACGGCGGTGTTGCCAAGGCCCGTGAACTGTCGGGGCACCCGGGGCTGTTGTTTCGACGTAACTCGCAATCCGGCGCACTCGAAGCCGTCCAACGTACCGGGACCTGGGGCGGTCTGAACGCCGACCTCCACGCCAACACCTAGCCCTAACCCCCCTCCTCCCCCCTCTGCTCTCTCCCCCTCTCCTCGTGCACTTTCCGCCAGCCTGTGGCGGATCGACGACCGATCCGCCAGGCCTTGGCGGAAAGACGGTCATTCCACCACCGCCAAATGCTCCGATCATCGGTGACTTGCCAAAATCCGTCGAGCCACGTCCCCTGGTCGTTCCCAGATCTCCTGCCACGTCCACCGAACAACCGTCAGGCCGAGCGCACTCAATCGATCCTGACGCAACTTCTCTGCCCGAACGTCGGCGATCTCGGCGTACTTGGCCATACCGTCTGCTTCGCCAACAACCTTGAGTTTCGGCCACCAAAAGTCCACTCGAGCAACGAAGCCTCGATCATCAAAGAACTCATGTTGCAGTTCCGGTTCCGGCACCCCACGACCCATCAGGCGGAATCGACTGATGGATTCCAGTGGTGATTCAGCACCCGAACGTGCAAACTCCACAAGTCGGCCGACCTGGATCACTCCTCTCCCGGCAGCCCATCTGCCAACGACGCTATGCAACTCGCCCGGCTCAATTCCTTGGCGTAACGCAGCATCTAGAACCGAAATTGCGTACTCCGATGAGAATTGAGCCGCAGCGGTAATCGCAGCTGACGGCAAACTGATGACGGGCACGCCATGGCGAAACGTCACCTGTTCCGACCGTAAGTCACGCGTCAGGATGCGAAGCCCATCGATTCGATTGCGATCCTTACCCCTAGTCGAGGCGGGACGACGATCCTGATTCGCCTGCCGAACGAGTTCCAGGCGATCGGGAGTCCCGGGCGCTAGCGGCAACCCGTGGAGTTCCGCCGCATGCGCGCCATAGACGAACGCCGGCTCACGCAAGCCCGTGAGCGCCCCCAGTGCGAGGAGTCGACGCATGGCAGGTGGATCCTTCACAGCTGCTACCCAGACGCCCCGCTCAACATATGCCCCGTGTCGGATCCGGTGTAGGCGGTCATCCCGAACCAAGGCCTGAATAATTGATTTGGGTATACCCGCGCCTTCCGCATCCCGAATTCGAAAGACCGGGCGCTGGTCTGTTACGTCGGCGCGCAGGAGTTCTAGAGCCTCGCTCAATTCATCATGTCGTCGGTGTGCGTAACCCATGCATCCAGATTCGTCGCTAGGAAAGCACAGCACCAGACTCCGCTGTCAGTTGTGGATGCGGTGATCACAAGGTGGCGAATTGTCCACAGGTGCGCCAGTCTCTGGCGGAATGACGGTCATTCCGCCAGAGACTGGCGGAAAGTGCGGTGGGAGGAAGGGCTAGCGGTCGGACATGGGGGTGTAGTCGCGCAGGACTTCGCCGGTATACACCTGTCGTGGGCGACCAATCTTGGTGGTCGGATCCTCGATCATCTCCTGCCACTGGGCGATCCAGCCGGGTAAACGTCCGAGCGCGAAGAGCACCGTGAACATGCGTGTGGGGAAACCCATCGCCTTGTAGATCAGGCCTGTGTAGAAGTCGACGTTCGGATACAACTTGCGTTCGATGAAGAACTCATCCGCAAGCGCCACTTCCTCCAAGCGCAAGGCGATATCGAGGAGCGGATCATCGACATTCATTTGCTCGAAGACCTCGTACGCGGTCTTCTTGACAACGGCAGCGCGCGGATCGTAATTCTTATACACGCGGTGCCCGAAGCCCATGAGTTTCACACCCGCTTCACGTTCCTTCACCGAACGGATGAAGCGGTTGACCCCACCGCCGGAGGCGTGAATGTTGTCCAACATTTCCAGCACCGCCTGATTCGCGCCGCCGTGCAGCGGGCCGAACAAAGCGTTGACGCCCGCGGAGACCGACGCGAACAGGTTTGCGTGCGAGGAGCCGACGAGTCGGACGGTGGAGGTGGAGCAGTTCTGTTCGTGGTCCGCGTGCAAGATCAACAACTGATCCAACGCGCGCGAAATAACCGGATTGACCTCGTACGCCTCAGCCGGAACGCCAAAGGTCATCCGCAGGAAGTTGTCCTCGAAGGTATACGAGTTGTCCGGGTACATGAACGGCTGACCCACGGACTTCTTGTAAGCGTAGGCAGCGATGGTGGGCAACTTCGCCATCAAGCGAATGGTGGAAATGTGGACCTGCTCGGGATCGAAAGGATCAAGCGAATCCTGATAGAAGGTCGACAAGGCCGACACTGCGGACGACAACACTGCCATGGGATGCGCATCGCGAGGAAAACCATCGAAGAACCGGCGCAGGTCCTCGTGAAGCATCGTGTGCTTGGTGATTGATGCGGTGAACTCATCGAGTTGGCTCGGGGTGGGCAGTGAGCCGTAGATCAGCAGGTAGGAGGTTTCCAAGAAGGTGGACTGTTCGGCCAACTGTTCTATCGGGTAGCCGCGGTAACGCAGGATGCCTTCTTCGCCATCGATGAAGGTGATCGCCGAAGAACACGACGCTGTGTTGACAAATCCGTGATCCAAGGTGACGTGACCGGTGTCCTTGAGCAACGTGGAGATGCTCAGACCGGATTCTCCTTCGGTTGCCGGAACCACCGGAAGCGGCATATCGCCACCAGGATGTCTCAGCGAGTAATCAGTCACGCATACCTCCGAGGGCAGACTACCGACCGGTAACTTGCGAGGGCACCGGGGTTGAGAAGTCGGTCCTGTGAGAAGACTCACGACGGTTGAAAACCCTCACTTGCGCATGGACTGCTGAGCCAGGACTACTGCGCTAGCAGGCGCAACACGGCTGCATCAATGCGCTCGTCGGTTGCCGTCAAAGCAACGCGCACGTGCGAGGCATCTCCATAAAAGGTCCCCGGCGCAACCAGGATTCCTCGGTCTGCGAACCATGCCGCGGTGTTCCAAGCGTCGTCACCTCGTGTTGTCCACAAATACAGACCCGCTTCACTGTGGTCGATACGAAAACCAATCTGCTCAAGTGCCGAGCGCAGCGCCGCTCGTCGTCGTTCGTACCGCCCGCGTTGCGCCTCAACGTGCAAATCGTCGTTATAAGCCGCGATCGCCGCTCGTTGAACCGGAGTCGGGACCATCATTCCCAAGTGCTTTCGAAGGGCTAGGAGCTGCGACACCAACGCCTGGTCGCCCGCCACAAAGCCGAAGCGATAACCGGCCATGGATGAGCGTTTCGACAATGAGTGAAGGGCCAGCAAACCTGAGACATCACCACCGTTAACGCGTGGATCCATGAGCGAGACCGGCTGCGCATCCCATCCGAGTTCGAAGTAGCACTCATCGCTCACGACGGGAATCCCTCGAGATCGCGCCCAGTTGATGATCTGTCTCATCCGATCGACGTGCATAACCGCCCCGGTCGGATTGCTCGGGGTGTTCAGCCAGATCAGCGAGGCGGCGGCAACGTCTTCAACCTCGTCTGTCGCAACGACCTTCGCGCCAGCCACAACCGCCCCCACGTGGTAGGTCGGATACGCAACTTCGGGAATGACGACGACGTCTTCACTGCCCAGACCTAGGCCCGTAGGCAGCCACGCCACCATTTCCTTGGAACCGATGGTGGGAAGGATCCCCACGTCCGAGATCGAGTTGGCCCGTCGGATCAACCACCCCCGGCACGCGTCACTGAGTTCTGGAAGCCCTGCGGTTGTGGGATACCCCGGCGCATCGGCGGCACCGGCCAGTGCGCGCTGGATCACAGCAGGAGTGGGATCAACGGGCGTGCCCACGGAAAGATCCACCACGCCCTCGGGGTGGGATCGCGCAACTTCCGCCAGGGGCGCGAGTGTGTCCCACGGGAAATCCGGAAGCTGGACCTTCATCCGACAACCGACGTGCTCGAACTACTCCTTGCGGGGCACATTCGCCAACAAAGGCGCGTCAAAGGACTGCCCGCCCAACTTGCTCGCGCCGCCCGGGGAGCCCAGATCCGCGAAGAATTCCGCGTTGGCGGCGGTGTAATCGGACCATTCCTCCGGCACATCGTCTTCGTAGAAGATCGCTTCGACCGGGCACACCGGTTCACACGCTCCGCAGTCCACGCACTCATCCGGCTGGATGTACAGCATGCGGTCGCCTTCATAGATGCAATCGACCGGACATTCCTCAATGCAGGACTTGTCCTTGACGTCTATACAGGGAAATGCGATGACATAGGTCACCTCGTGCCTCCGGAGCAAGTGGTCGTTGCATGGAATTCCCATGCAGCCGAGCGCAACGCTACACAAGACCTCAGGCTAAGGGAGCAACCCGGGCTTGAGGGCTGCCCGGCGTCCCGCATCGCGGTCTCATTAACCGACCGGCACTTCCTGGGCGGGAACGTTGTCGAAGACCTCCAGGTCTCCTGCCGGAGCGCTTGGGGCTGGGGTGGGCCCGTTGCCGGAATTGGGCCCATCTCCTGCAGGTGCGTCCTGCGGTGTGCGCTCTTCCTCGTTCTCCTTTTCCTTGTCCTTCTTGGGATCCTTGCCGCACACAACGTTCGGCGCCGCTCGATAGAAGGTTCGAATCGTCTCGCGCTTAACTTCCTCATCGTCGTTGAAGAAGACGCGGTCGACGTTGATGGAGAAGCCTGGAATGCCCTGCTGCGGGGAACATCCGTCCTTCTTTTTCCGGTAGATCGTCTCTGGCTTGCGAACACCCGTCCGCGGGCCGAACTCGGCTTCAATGGCGTCGTAAATGCGCGTACCCCAGAAGTCGACGGTCATCGACGTGTTTGTCATCTTCGTCGTGATCAGAACAGGATGCGGGCTGTTATTTCGGAACTTCATATCGAATATGCCCCACGCAACGGTTGCTTCCAGACCCGGCTGATACCTCGAGATGTAAATCGAATGAGCACGCGTGTCGACACGTTCCATGCCGGCGAAAAATGCTGCTGTCCACACAGCGGTAGTCGCAGCGGAAACGCCACCGCCCAAAGCGTCCGCGAAGACACCTCCTGGACCGATGATGATTCCTTCCGTATATCCATTCTCAACCGTGCGTTCTTTGATGGTGTCGTTCATGGAGAAGGTCTCTCCCGGCATCAAGATCGTGCTGTTCACGTATCTGGCAGCCTGGCCGATGTTCGTTACTCGGTAGGCGGCGTAATCGAACTTCTGCGTGAATGTTGAGAGCTTGTCCTTGACACCAAGAGCTTCCGCGTCCGCAGTGGTGAATGCTGGTTGACGTTCACCTTCAGGGACAATCACGTCGCGGCTGCCCCCTGCTGAGACGTCTTGACCGAGGACGCTGAGAACGCGCTGCGCTAGATCATCGTCCTCAACTCCACCGCCTGCACGGCTTGGAACAATGCGCAACTTGCCGTTCTTGTTAACCCGGAAGCGGGCATCTTGGGGTTCTTCAGCGAGGGAAAGTTCATCCGCGATTGACGCGTACAGCTGAGCTCCGTCGAGTTCAGGCACGTAGTTGCCGTTAACCGCCGAGAAAGTGAGCGCGTTCCCGATCACTGTCGCCGGAATCTCCGCAACAACATCTCCTATGACCACATTCACCGGACCCGATACCGCAGCCTGCGCAAACGCATTCGCAGCCTCCGCGTTTGCCACGGTCACGAACGGTTCCTCGATCACTACAGGTAGGTCGAGTTTGCGCCGAGGTTCGGTAATGGAATCCACGATCAACGTTCGCGTGGCTTCACGATCGATCGAGCGACCCTGTTGACCGGCAACATAAGTGACCGCTGCACCGCGAACACTCAGCTGCGGATCCACCGGCTGCGTTGTCACAAGCCGATCGAAGGCACCCATCTGCAGATCAAGTGTGTCGTCTTCAACCACCACTACCGGCGCGACCTCAACGCCACTTCCGAAGAAGCGGGCAAGTGGGTTCCATGGAGTTCGCAGGAGCGGCTCAATGGTCTCTTGAGCATTTACCCACACGCCCGCCTGACGTGGCTTGACGATGAGAACTTCTCCATCGTTGTCGAATTCCAGTGACTCCGCCGCAGGTCCAGCAACCTCTTCGCGGACCTTCTCGACGGCGGCATCGCGGCCCAATCCACCAACGGGGACGCCGTTCACCGTGGTTCCAGCGGGAACGACCGGGCCGGCCAGGGCGGTCACGAGCACCGCCACGGCCACGAGCGCCAACACGCCCCCGGCGATCGAGGCCACGATGATCTGAATCCGAGAGGGGCGCCACTGCCGACGATGTGACTCTGCCACTGACCCCTCTCCCCCCTACGGCTCTCTCAGAACGGACCCACGGAACAGACCTACGGAACAGGCCTGCGGAATGGACCTAACGGACAATCGGCGCTCGGACGCTAGATGGTCGATCCACCGTCCACGCCCGATGGTAAGCAGACCCACCCGGTTAGGCCAAACCCGAGGGTTCTCCCGCACGTCCGGCACCGGCCCGAACATCGGACCTGGTTAACCCCATGCTGGCGAAGGATCGCGGTGGCAAAGTCGCGAGCGCCGAACCGAAAACAGCGCCACCGAGCACATATCCCCACTGGCGCACGCCACTACTCACGGCGATGTCCCCCGCCGGGGTTTCCGTGGCCAGGAAGAAGGTCATGACCAGCCATCCTGCGAGCACGAACCAACCGGCTGATCGACGGTGGACCAATTTCGCAGCGCCCCTGATCGTTACCAAGAGAACGACGACGACGATAACCACACCCCACGGCACGACCAGGTAGCGACCGTCAAACGTCCAGATGAATCGGTGGGCTTGGACGAATCCTCCGGCTAATCCGATCACCAGCCCAGCGATCGTCGCCGCAACAAGCGAAACACTCGTGCGTGTCACGCGTCGAGCCCGGCGAACAGATCCATTTCGTGTTCGCCGTCGTCCAAAGTCCGATTACCGCGCGCTAACCGGAAATACTCCGTTCCCATAACTTCCGAGCCGAGGTTGTTGGACAAAGCAAAGAAGCCGTCGTCTACGGTCACTTGGGTTTGGTGCGCCGCCAGCGCATTCATTTTGGTGTCTAGGAATTCGTGCGCATCGATACGCGTGGTGATGAGGTGATCGTCACAAGCGAATGGGATGTCGTCCGGATCCATCAAGGCGAATTCAGAATTCGAGCCCTGCTCGCGAAGGGCCAAGATCCCCGACCTTACGACACTGCGCGGGAAAGCCGTCCAGTAAACCTTGGGAACCGACCACGGCTCTCCCGCCTGCGGATCGAATCCAGGTGATTCCGCGAGGGCTATTGCATAGTGCGTGACGCGATGCGCCTGAATGTGATCTGGGTGACCGTAGCCACCGAAGTCGTCGTAGGTCACCACCACGTGCGGGCGGGTTTCGCGGATGATCGGCACGAGTTCTCGCGCGGCCTCGAGAAGATCGGCGCGCCAGAAGGAATCGGCACGATCGTTGCTCGGGACTCCCATCATTCCGGAATCTCGGAAGCGACCAGGTCCACCGAGGAAGCGGTGATCACCCACACCCAAAATCCGCATCGCCTCCGCTAATTCGCCGATACGGTGCTGACCCAACCCATCGCTGTGCTCAGCGGCAAGGTGGGCGAGTCCGGGAACGAGGATCTCCCCTTCCTCCCCGAGGGTGCAGGTGACGAGGGTCACCTCGGCGCCCTCTGCGGCGTACTTAGCCATGGTGGCGCCGGTCCCGATGGTTTCGTCGTCCGGGTGGGCGTGAACCACGAGCATCCGCCGGTCGTCGTCGGTTGGGTTTTTCACGGTGTCAGGCTACTTGCGCGACGGACCATGGCCCCCACTAGTTGAATGGACCCGTGACCGGGCAATCGGAGAGCTTTGCGCGACAGCGCGCCCGCACGCGCGGTTTTCGCTTAGGTGCCCCCCGCGCGTTTCGCATCGCTCGGCGAACCGATGGCTCCGCTCGTGTCGTCTTTATTCGCAGTGAAGATGGCCGGAGTCCATCAGGCGACCTCTGGGTAGCCGACGGAAATAGTGGGTGGAAGGAGCGCTGCGTAGTTCGTGCAGTGACCCTCATCGTTTCGGGGGAACTTCCGGCAGCCGAATTGGCCCGGCGCGAGCGGTTGCGCGAAGTGACGTCGGGCATCACGGCCTATTCGATAGACACTGCGGGAGAACACGCAGCCTTCGCAGTTGACGGAGTCCCCTACCGCGTCGATCTCGACACAGGCGTTGTCAGCGAACTGGACCACCCCGGGCCTGTCGTGGATCCGCAGATAAGTCCTGACGGTCGCTTCGTTGCATACGTCTGCGGCGGTCAGGTGCGCGTGGTCGACGGGAACCACGAGGAAGCCCGCCCCGTTTCACCGGTCGCCACCGACACCATCACGTGGGGACTCGCCGATTTCATCGCTGCGGAGGAACTTGAACGCCACCGAGGCATGTGGTGGCTTCCAGACTCGACGCACCTGCTCATCGAACGTGCGGATGACTCTGCGGTGGCCACTCGATGGATTGGTGATCCAGCTCAACCTGAGCGCGAGCCGATGGCACATCGCTACCCCGCTGCAGGAACCGCCAACGCCGAGGTGTCGTTACACCTGACCGATGTCACCGCTCAGGAACCGGGCATGGCAATCATCGAACTCCCGTGGGATCACCGCGCGTTCCCCTACTTGGCAAGCGTGCATACCTCCTTCGCTGCCTCATCGCCTATCTGTGCCGTCGTCGCTGTGCTCACCCGAGATCAACAGCGTCAACAGATACTTCAACTTCACGTGCGCGACCTTCATGAAGGCTCGCTGGTTGTGCGGGCCGAGCGCGAGCAACGTCCTTGGGTGACGGTCATGGGTGGCGTTCCTACGGTCGATTCGACGGGCGCACTTATCGAGATTCTCAATATTGATGGCATCTTTCGCGCTTGTCGTGATGGCGAACCGTTCTCACCAACCGACATGAATGTCGAGGCTGTTCTCGACATCACTGCGACCGGAGTGGTGGTCGGGGCTTACGTCGATCCGACCACGCGTGTGATTGCGACCGTCAATTTCGATGGCGCCGCAACTGTCCTCACCGACGCAAACGCCTGGACTTCGGCCGTGGTGGAAGGTGACGTCCGTGTCGAGGCCAGCGCACGCCTCGACGAGGTCTCATCCCGGGTTCACATCGCCGATGGCGAGGCGCGAGTAGGTATTGAATCGATGGCCGAGCAGCCGACCGTCACACCCCACGTGCAACTGATGCGTGTTGCTGATCGCACCTTGGCCAGCGCCCTGCTGCTTCCGTCACAACACCAGCCGGGCATGACCTGGCCCGTGATCTGCAGCCCCTACGGCGGTCCACACGCGCAGCGGGTCATCAACGCCGGTGGCGCCTACCTCACCGAACAGTGGTTGGCTGACCAGGGGTTCGCGGTAGTGGTCATCGACGGGCGGGGCACTCCCGGGCGGGGCCCGCAGTGGGAATACGCCGTGCATCACGATCTAGCCGGACCCGTGCTTCAGGACCAGGTAGATGGCCTTCACGCGCTTGCCGACATCGAGACTGCCCTGGATCTCACGCGCGTGGGTATTCGCGGTTGGTCCTTCGGTGGCTATCTGGCTGCGCTTGCGGTGATGGAACGCCCCGAAGTGTTCCACGCGGCAGTGGCAGGTGCTCCGGTTACCGACTGGCGGCTCTACGACACTGCCTACACCGAGCGTTACTTAGGAAACCCAAACGACGACGCCAGCCCGTACGAGCGCACTTCGTTGCTCACGCGAGCCGCACAACTCACCAGGCCACTACTCCTGATCCATGGACTCGCCGACGACAACGTTCTGGCCGCACACACCCTGCAACTGTCCAGCGCGCTTCTTGCGGCGGGCAAGGCCCACAACGTGCTGCCCCTCAGCGGGGTCACGCACATGACACCTCAGGAGATCGTTGCCGAAAATCTGTTACTCACCGAAGTCGAATTCTTCCGCAGTCACCTCGGGACTACTAGCTAATTCCTCTTGCGGCTGGCCCGCACGCGATCGGTCACGTTGAGCAGCACCTTGCGCATTCGAACGGCGGAGGGTGTGACCTCTACGCACTCATCTTCACGACAAAACTCCAGCGCCTGCTCCAAGGACAGCTCGCGGTGCGGAATCAGCGGAACAAGCACATCACTGGTACTGACTCGCATGTTGGTCAGCTTCTTTTCCTTCGTGGGGTTTACGTCCATGTCGTCTGAGCGCGAGTTCTCACCGACAATCATGCCCTCGTAAACCTCGGTACCCGGACCCACAAACATCGTGCCGCGCTCCTGCAGGTTCGCCAGCGCGAATGCGGTCGTGGGACCGCTGCGATCGGCAACGAGTGAACCGGTAGGCCGCGTCCGTAACTCTCCGTACCAGGGCTCGTAGCGCTCGAAGACGTGGTGCAGCAAGCCGGTGCCGCGGGTGTCGGTTAAGAACTCGGTTCGGAATCCGATCAGTCCCCGAGCGGGAACCAGGTAATCCATCCGCACCCAGCCCGATCCGTGGTTGACCATCTGCTCAAGGCGACCCTTGCGCAGTGCCATGAGTTGGGTAATCACGCCCAGGTAGTCCTCGGGAACATCGATCGTCAACCGCTCAACAGGCTCGTGCACCTTGCCATCGATGATGCGGGTCACCACCTGCGGTTTGCCGACCGTGATCTCGAAACCTTCGCGGCGCATCATTTCGACCAGGATCGCCAACTGCAGTTCCCCGCGGCCTTGAACCTCCCAGGTGTCAGGCCGCTCTGTAGGAACCACACGGATCGAGACGTTGCCGATGGTCTCGGCATCCAAGCGCGACTTCACCATCGGTGCGGTCAACTTGGTCCCACCGCTGCGTCCGGCCACAGGGGAGGTATTGATGCCGATCGTCATCGAGATCGACGGCTCATCGACGGTGATGACAGGCAGCGCTCGTGGATCATCCGGATCACCCAGCGTCTCGCCAATGGTGATATCCGGAATTCCGGAGACGGCGATGATGTCGCCGGCTGACGCCTGATCGACCGGAACGCGTTCGAGGGCCTCTGTCATGAGTAGCTCGACCACCTTCGCGCGATCGACCGATCCGTCCTGGCGAATCCAGGCAACCTGCTGGCCCTTCCGAATGGTCCCTTGGTGCACCCGACATAACGCCAATCGACCGAGATAAGGCGATGCATCGAGGTTGGTCACGTGCGCCTGCAGCGGGGCGTCGTCGTCGTAGGACGGCGCAGGAACAGTGGTGAGCAGCGTTGCGAACAGCGGTTCCAGGTTCTCCGAATCCGGCTGACCGCCATCGGGGGGCATCGTCGTCGATGCGCGCCCTGCGATCGCGCTGGTGTACACGATCGGAAAGTCGATCTGAGAATCGTCGGCATCGAGATCCAAGAACAGCTCATAGACCTCATCGACAACTTCCTTGATGCGCGCATCACTTCGGTCCACCTTGTTGATTACCAGAACAACCGGTAGGCGCTTGGCAAGTGCCTTTCGCAGGACAAACCGGGTTTGCGGTAAAGGACCTTCGGACGCATCAACAAGGAGCACAACGCCATGCACCATCTCCAGACCACGCTCGACCTCGCCACCGAAGTCCGCGTGGCCGGGGGTGTCGATGATGTTGAAGACCACTCCGCCTTCCACGGCCGATGGGCCCATATATCGAACAGAGGTGTTCTTCGCGAGGATGGTGATGCCCTTCTCGCGCTCGAGGTCCATCGAGTCCATCACGCGCTCGGCAACGTCCTGGTTCTCTCGGAAAGCACCGGACTGCCACAACATGGCATCGACCAGAGTTGTCTTGCCGTGGTCTACGTGGGCGATGATGGCAATGTTGCGAAGATCGTCTCTAGTGGGCACCTGCGAACAGTAGACGCACGACCCATGGCATCCTCACAGCGTGCTGCAAACCATCGGTCGACTAGTCCTCGGTGCATTCCTGATTGGTGCTGGGATAGGACACTTCAACAATGCTGAGGCGTTCCTCGCCCAAGTGCCCCCGTGGATGCCGGCACCGGAAGTTGTGGTTGCGGCCTCCGGTGTGGTCGAGCTCGTCTTGGGTGCTGCGCTCATCTTCACCCCGCAGCGCTATCGACCAAAGGTGGGCTGGGTGACCGCCGCGTTCTTTGTGGTGATCTTCCCGGGCAATATCTCCCAATTCATTACCGGCACCGCAGCATTCGGCCTTGACTCGGATGCTGCTCGATTCGTGCGCCTGCTATTTCAGCCGGTCTTGGTGGTCTGGGCTCTGTGGTGCACGACGGCGTGGTCGCATTGGCGCGAAAGCCGACGTCACATCAGCACGTAGGTTTCAAGAATGCTTCACACCGATGACATCGTGACCGTGTGACCAGCCGCTGTCCACGCATCCACGGCAGCGGCGGCGAGTTTTTCGCGCACCAGGATGTAGTCAGTATCGAAGGTCGATTGCACAAACACGCTAATCCCCGCATCAGACAAGGGACCGGTGAGCGCATGAAGCACACCGGTCAAGGAAAAATCCAGAACACCCGCAACTCGGAAAAGCCCGCCATGGCCCTTCCGTTCGCGCGCCGTCCAGAGGCTTCGGACCAACCACGCTGAGTTCGTCGGCCGTCCGGGTCACGCTGAAGAACGACGCATCACCACGCAGCGGTACAGCAGTGCCAGGCTCGCAACGGCTGATCCATAACTGCCCCGGCAGTTCAATCACGTCCATGGTTCAGTCAATCAACGGTTGGTGCTCCGGCAGCCAAAAAGTTCTCAAGGGAATCGAAGTAGTTCTCCATTCCTTCCTGGGCGCGGACCGCTTCGCTTTCGGGCATCTGCCCGAATTGACTGAACTTCACCCAGCTGCGCATTCCGCGGTTGTCGAACTCGACGCGCACTAGGTGGTACTCCGTTGCTTCGTCGCGCAGTGCAAACTCCTCTGCGGACTGCGTGTAGTGCATCGTGTGATCTAGGCGCTTCTGCGGGAACACAGCGGTGTATCTGCCATAGAAGTACGTGGTGAAGCCGAAGTCCGAGGTGTCGATGGCAACCGCCCACTGCCCTTCTTCGACTGGGTCAGAGACGACGGATCCCGGCACGCACGCCAAGTCCGTTGGGTGGTACCAGGCCTCGAGGGCTACTGGGTCCACCCAGGCGTCCCACAGAACCTCAACTGGGATATCGAACTCGCGCTCGACGGAGTACAGAAAGTTGTCCATGCCCTCACTTTAGGCGTTGATTTCTGCGTGAGACCGGTCATCGGTAGACGTCTCGTCGATGATCGATGTTGATTACGCGAACGAGGATCTGGTTGTCAATGATCTCGTACACAACACGGAACTCACCCCGTCGTGCGGCATACAGGCCAAGGAATCGCCCCCTTAGTGGCTTGCCCACTCGGTGCGGGTTCTGTGCCAATGGTCCTCGAATGAATTCCCAGCACGCAAAAGCGGCCGCTTCAGGCAGGTACTCGGTCAGCGCCCTTCGCGCAGCGGCGGTCAGTTCGATTTGATAGGTCAACGAGGGAGCCGGCCTGCATTCCGCATCGCCTGCTCCACTTCGTCAAGCGAATAAGTCTCGCCGCGATCGGCTTCAGCCCGCGCCTCCTGGATCTCTGCGACAAGCTCTCGATCGCTGAGGATGTCCAACGTCTCGACCATGGAGTCGTAATCGTCGGCGCTGAGGATGACAGCCGCCCGCCGACCGTTCTTCGTTACTTCAACACGCTCGTGAGTGCTGACAGCCTCATCCACCAACTTCGACAGATTGGCTCGTGCTTCGGCAAGGGGAACAGTGGTCATGTACACAATTCTAGCGCCTTTTGCACACTTGTGACCCGAAGCGGCTACTCGAGCGCGGCTCGGACAATCGCCATAACCCGCCGCTCAGTGACGTCGTCGAGTTGGTCGAAGTACCACGCGGAGGGCATAAGGCGACCGTCATTGCCTCCCGCCGGCTGGAACGGCGCTTTCTCGCTCACTCCGAGGGTCATCCGTTCGTCGTTGCGGAAGAAAACCAGGATGGGGCTGCTTGCGGAGGTGGCATAGCCGGGCATGCCGTACCAAATGCGCGCCTTGAGTTCTGGCGCGGCGGCAACGATCACTTCATGCATGCGCCGCATGACGCCACGAACAGGCTCATCCATCTTGTCGATCGTGGCCAGAACCTTCTCGAGATTACGTTCATCCTTGTTCATCATTGGTCGAGTCCTTTCAGGCGACATGGGTGCATATATGCACCGCACCCCATTCGGACGTGCCCGGATCAATCCGGGTCTCTCCGCAATGATTCAGGTGGAACTCCACCTGGAAGCGCAGGTGCGAGAAGATTAACACTTGATGAGGTGTTCCAGAGGACTGAGCGTTACACGTTAAAGCGGAACTCCACTACGTCGCCATCGGCCATGACGTAGTCCTTGCCCTCCATGCGAACCTTGCCGCGGGACTTCGCCTCGGCCATCGAACCGGCATCAACCAGTTCATCGAAAGAAACGACCTCGGCCTTGATGAAGCCCTTCTGGAAGTCGGTATGAATCACGCCGGCGGCCTCGGGCGCCGTTGCCCCCTTCGAAATGGTCCAGGCGCGTGATTCCTTCGGCCCTGCAGTTAGGTAGGTCTGCAATCCGAGGGTGGTGAAGCCCACGCGCGCGAGCGCATCAAGACCTGATTCCTGCTGACCCACCGACTGGAGTAACTCGAGCGCTTCATCGGCCGGAAGTTCGACAAGTTCGGATTCAACTTTCGCGTCGAGGAATACCGCTTCCGCGGGAGCAACGAGTTCACGCATCTGCGCCTTGAAATCATCATCAGCGAGTTGATTCTCATCGCAGTTCACTACATACAAGAAGGGCTTGGCCGTCAACAGGAACAGTTCTCGGATTGGTTCGGTGTCGAAGCCCGCCGCGAACAGCGTCTTGCCTGTGTTCAGAATTTCCGCAGCCTCTTCGGCCGCTGCGAGCATCGGCGCCTTGGTCTTGTCGTTTCGCGCCTCTTTCGTCAACCGCGGAATTGCGTTCTCGAGCGTTTGCAGATCAGCGAGGATCAACTCGGTATTGATCGTCTCCATGTCCTCAGCCGGTGAAACGCGTCCTTCAACGTGAACAACGTCGTCGTCGTGGAAGGCGCGCAGCACCTGGCAGATTGCATTCGACTCGCGAATATTCGCCAAGAACTTGTTTCCCAGCCCGGCGCCCTCCGAGGCACCCTTCACGATGCCTGCGATGTCCACGAACGTGACGGTGGCGGGAATCACCTGTGCTGAACCGAAAATCTCGGCCAGTTTCGCTAAGCGAATGTCCGGCACACCCACCACGCCGGTGTTCGGCTCAATGGTCGCGAAGGGGTAATTCGCCGCGAGGACGTCGTTCTTGGTGAGCGCATTGAACATCGTCGACTTGCCAACGTTCGGTAGACCAACGATTCCGATAGTGAGTGCCACAACCGGCGATCCTAGGTGGCGTCGATCCGCCCCAAATCACCCGTTCAGTCTCGATGACGTACTCAAGGTTTGCGGTCAAGGCAGATAACGTTGGCTACATGACGCAGACGGGCGGCGGGCCAGATACGCCCGACGAATTCGCCCATCTGTTCCGCCCAGAAGCTGAGCCGGCGCATGATCAGGACCCGGAACCTCGAGAACAGGCTCCTGCGCCATCGGATCCCTTCAGCGACTGGGAGCCGCTGGTTGCTGTGCCACAAGCCACCCCCCAAGGCGGTATGCGTCTGGACGACCCCCCTCTGCCGCCCGAAGCGGCCCGGGAGGAAAGTGCCCAACCGGACGATGTTCCGGAGATCGCCGACGACGCACCCATCACCCCGCCCGCCGACGACGCACCCATCACCCCGCCCGCCGACGACGCACCCATCACCCCGCCCGCCGACCCAAAAGCCGGGCGCCTGTTCCGCAGCCGCAGCGCGCCCGAGCGAGCCGATGCCATCACTGCCGTCGGTTCCATGCAGGCCCGGCGGTTGCGCACGATGGCTCGCGCCGACGAAGCCGCCGCGGCACCGATAAGCCAATCGGCTCAGGCCGACGCACTCGCGGTGGGAGAAGTGGTGGGAGAAGTAGCCGCCGAACCGGTGGCGATCTGGCCCACTGCATCAAGTGGTGAGCCGGCGCCGGCCCTTCAGGTCATGGCGGGAGCTGCTCGGGCCGCAGCGGGGGCACCTGCGGAACCAAGCGCCAGCACTCGACGCGAGGAACGCCGCGAACGTACCGACCGTCAACGGCAGCAACGCGCAGGTTCTGGATCACTAACCGGGCTTGGTGTTTACGCGGTCACGATTGGTGTGACGTTGATTTTGGCGTTCGGGGAAACCTTGATCTTCGGCGGCGAGCCTGGCGTGATCACCGGCATCGGCTTGTTAGCCGTCTCGATTTTTGCAGCGTTGGCTGTGCGCACGTACGACGGGATACACGCGATCTTCGCGCCGTCGATTGCATTCTTCGTTGCGAGCCTCACGGCAGGTCAGGTTGGTATCACCACCACCGGTCTGACCGGTCGCGCGGTGGTCGTGTTCTTTTTACTCGGCAGCAACTGGATCTGGATTCTCGGCTCGACCGCAGCAGCTTTGGTGATCGTTGCGTTACGACGACGAGTCGGATGAGGCGGCAGCTGCCTTCAAATCCCGACGCAACTCCGGCGGCAAGGCGAAGACGAGGGTTTCTTCGGCGGTTGGCACTTCCTCAACTTTCCCAAAACCTTCCGACGCCAAGTAATCCAACACTTCGGTAACCAAGATGTCCGGGACCGATGCACCACTCGTCACGCCCACGGTGCTCGCACCCTCGAGCCATGCGGGATCGATTTCCGAGGCGGCATCCACCCGGTAGGCGCTACCGGCACCGGCATCAAGGGCAACCTCCACCAACCGAACCGAGTTCGAGGAATTACCGGAACCAACCACGATCACGACGTCGCTGTTTTGGGCAATCTCCTTGACGGCCACCTGACGGTTCTGCGTTGCGTAGCAGATGTCGTCGCTGGGCGGACTCATCAAATTGGGGAACCGGTTCTTCAAAGTGTCGACGGTTTGCATCGTCTCGTCGACCGACAGCGTGGTCTGTGAAAGCCAAATCAGTTTCTCTGGATCCTTGACCTCTAGGGTCTCAGCAGCCTTCGGATCCTCAACAAGGGTGATCGACTCGGGTGCCTCACCCATCGTCCCGACAACTTCCTCATGCCCTTCATGGCCGATCAAAATGATGTCGTATCCCTCAGAAGCGAAACGCTTCGCCTCGGAGTGAACTTTGGTGACCAACGGGCAGGTCGCATCGATCGTCTTGAGTCCACGATCAGCGGCTTGCGTGTGCACCTCGGGCGCAACACCATGCGCCGAGAAGACCACGGTCGAACCCTCAGGAACCTCTTCTACCTCGTCGACGAAGATCGCCCCACGCTTCTCAAGTGTTTCCACCACGTGCTTGTTGTGCACGATCTGCTTGCGGACATACACCGGTGCGCCGTACAGGTCCAGGGCCTTCTCCACGGTCACTACCGCTCGATCAACCCCGGCGCAATAGCCACGCGGGGCCGCGAGGAGAACTCTGCGGTCATTGCTACCGGAAGTCTCAGCCATGCTTCCCATCGTATGCGGGTTGACAAAAGACACAACGCGGCCTTCACCGAGGGTGCCACCGGGCACCTACGCTTCGCATATGACGCTCGAGACAGGACCGGATTCGCCCGTGCCCGTGCGCACGGTTTCCCGGATGCTCGGCGACTGGATCGGCAAACTCGGGGCCGTCTGGGTCGAAGGTGAAGTGGCCGACTTTAAGCAGCGGCCTCGCGCCCGGATGCAGTTCCTGGTGCTGCGCGACACCGAGGCGAACGTCTCCTTGTCCGTCGTCGCAGACTCCGAACTCGTCGGCCGAATGGATCCACCCCTGGAAGCCGGGCAGCGGCTCATCGTGTGGGCCCGCCCGGAATTTTGGTCCGGCCGTGGCTCACTGCAACTTCGCGCGCGCTCGATGCGGGCTGTGGGTTTAGGCGAGCTCCTTGCGCGATTGGCCCAACTGCAAGCCACTCTTGCCGCCGAAGGTCTCTTCGCTCCCGAACGCAAAAGGCCTCTTCCCTTCCTACCCCGACGCATCGGATTGATCTGCGGGCGCAACAGCGACGCCGAACACGACGTTGTGGTGAACGCGCGTGATCGCTGGCCTGCTGCACAGTTTGAGATTCGTGAGGTGGCGGTGCAAGGAGTGAACGCGGTTCGCGAAGTGACTGAGGCGCTCGTAGAACTCGATGCCATCCCCGACATCGATGTCATCGTCATCACCCGTGGGGGTGGGAGCGTTGAAGACCTGCTGCCGTTCAGCAATGAATCCCTTGTCCGCGCGGTATCTGCTGCCCAGACTCCCGTGGTTAGTGCAATAGGTCACGAACAAGACGCCCCGATACTGGACTTGGTGGCTGATTACCGAGCCTCGACACCCACCGATGCCGGCAAGCGCATCGTTCCATCGTTTGCTGAAGAGGACTCGCGAGTGCACCAACTACTACAGCGAGGACGGGCAAGTGTGCTGCGTCGCCTCGACAGCGAGATTAACTTCGTAGGAGACGCTCAAAGGCGGATGTTGCGCGTACTCGATAGTCGAATCGAGAGTTGGACCAACGATGTGCATCACCTACTCGCTCGAACCCGCAGTTTGTCCCCGGCAGCGACACTCGAGCGTGGTTACGCCATTGTTCAACGCAGCGACGGCATTGTTGTGCGTCAGGCCACCGAGGTTCACATCGGTGATGCGCTCGACATCTATGTCCATCAGGGCAATCTGCAGGCAACCGTGACCGGTGCCAATCCACTACAACGCGAGGAGAGCCCATGAGTGCCGAACTCGGTTTCGAACAGGCCCGAGAGGAACTCGCGGGCATCGTGGCGCAACTCGAGGCAGGAGGCCTCAGCCTCGAGGAGTCGCTTGCGCTGTGGAAACGCGGGGAGGAGGTAGCAGCCGTGTGTACGCGCTGGCTCGATGAAGCCCGGGCTCAACTCAACGCGGCGGTCGAGGCCGCCCAAGAGGTCGACAACGACTAGGGCAACACCAGGCTGCGCGCTGCATCACCAAGGTCCGACCACGGGCCGGTACCGCTGATGATCGTCGTGGATCCATCGTTCGTGCGAACCAATGACCTTCGTGCATCGATGCTGCCGTTCTCAAAAGGCACCCAGCCATCGGTTGTTAACTCCTGGACCGTGCCGGGAAGGTTTGCGTAATCGGCAAGGCGCAGTCCATCCACCGTTTGCTCGGCTAGGTAAGTATCCGAATCGGCCAATGACTGACTCAACTGCAGATACTGCTCATCCGAACTCACGTACCCGACATGCCACACGAGTTGCCCATCAGATGCTTCTGTCGACTCCCAGCGCACGCTGGTGGGTTGGGCCTCGGTATCGATGACGAAGACCGGGAACCCAGCCTGGCTACTCGCGAATGTGACGAGCGGCTCCAAGGACACTTCCTTGATCGGATCAGGCTGCGGACGCCAGGTGACCAGCAATACGACGCCCACAACCGCCAGGACCACGGCCATCGACCGGACCATGTCGCCGACGTTTTGGCGAAGCCCACGCATCGGACGGCCAGTCGGCTTGGGTGTGCTCACCTGGCCATCATCGGCCATGCCCGGCTTTCTCGCGACTGAGCAGGGCTCTTCGCGCGGATTCCTCACTACGCTGCCCACATGGCTGACAAAACCCGAATGCCTGAAGCGCCCGACCGGAACCTCGCACTGGAGTTGGTGCGCGTCACTGAGGCAGCAGCGATGGCTGCGGCGCGCTGGGTAGGTCGCGGTGACAAGAACGGTGCCGATGGGGCCGCAGTGAATGCCATGCGCACCCTGATCAGCAGCGTTTCGATGGATGGCGTGGTGGTGATCGGTGAGGGCGAGAAGGACGACGCACCCATGCTCTTCAACGGCGAGCGGGTAGGTGATGGAACCGGTGCAGAGGTCGACGTTGCGGTGGATCCCATCGATGGCACAACTCTCACCGCCAAGGGAATGACGAACGCCATCTCCGTCATCGCCGTTGCCGAGCGGGGCGCGATGTTCGACCCCAGCGCCGTTTTCTACATGGAGAAGCTCGTAGTCGGAGCTGATAGTGCCGATGCGATCGACATCACAGCGCCGATCTCGTGGAACCTCCAACAGGTTGCCAAAGCAAAGGGCGAGCGCGTGGCCGACCTAACCGTTTGCATCCTCGACCGCCCCCGTCATGACTTCCTCGTCGATGAGGTTCGCAGTGCAGGCGCACGTATCAAGTTCATCGTCGATGGGGACGTCGCGGGCGCGGTCATGGCAGCTCGCCACGGCACTGGCGTGGACATGCTCGCGGGGATCGGTGGCACACCCGAGGGAATCATCGCCGCCTGCGCGATGAAGTGCCTGGGTGGCAGCATCCAGGGGCGGCTGTGGCCACGCGATGAGGCCGAGCGTCGAGCAGCCCTGGACGCAGGCCACGACCTGAGCCGTGTTCTCACAACCGGGGATCTGGTATCCGGGGAAAACAACTTTTTCTGCGCAACCGGCATCACCGATGGGGAGATCATGGAAGGTGTTCGCTACACACCCGATGGCCCCACAACTCACTCGATCGTGATGCGCAGCAAGAGCGGCACCATCCGAGAGGTACGCAGCGAGCATCGGCTCGCGAAATTGTCCACCTATGCCTCGGTCGATTTCAGCGGCGAGGGTGACTGACGCCACCTGCACATCGCTGCATAGCGGCGGCGGTAGGCCTACCCTGGTCCCGTGGACTTCTCGTATTCGGACCTTCTGCCCAAGGAAAGTGCCGGCGGCGACCCCACGCCGTTTCGGCTGATCACCACTGAGGGCGTATCCACCGTCGAGGCAGCCGGGCGCACCTTCCTTGAAATCGAACCAGAGGTGCTGCGCCTTCTCACGTACGAGGCCATCCACGACATCTCCCACCTGCTGCGCCCGGCGCACCTTGCGCAACTCGCGTCGATTCTGGATGACCCCGAGGCCAGCCCGAATGACCGATTCGTGGCACTTGATCTGCTCAAGAACGCGAATATCGCCGCCGGTGGGGTACTCCCCATGTGCCAGGACACCGGCACCGCCATCGTCATGGGCAAACGTGGCCAGAACGTTTGGACATCTGGCCAGGACGAGGAGCACATCTCACGCGGGGTATTCGACGCCTTCCAAAAATTGAACCTGCGTTACTCGCAGTTGTCCCCCCTCAGCATGTGGAAGGAACGCAACACCGGCAACAACCTGCCTGCACAGGTGGAGATCTACGCCGATACCCATCCTGGACACGAAACGAGCTATGACTTCCTATTCATAGCAAAGGGCGGCGGTAGCGCGAACAAGAGTTTCTTATTCCAGGAAACCACAGCCCTGCTGAACCCGGAATCCTTTTCCCGTTTCCTCGACGAGAAGCTTCGGATGATCGGCACCGCCGCCTGTCCCCCCTATCACCTTGCGATCGTGGTCGGAGGAACCAGCGCGGAGTTCACGATGAAGACCGCAAAACTTGCCAGCGCGCATTACCTCGATGATCTACCCATTCACGGCACGGATGCCGGTCACGGCTACCGGGACTTGGAGATGGAAGCGGAAGTTCTCCGCATGACGCAAGCCTTCGGGATCGGCGCGCAATTCGGCGGCAAATACTTCTGCCACGACGTTCGCGTGATTCGCTTACCGCGCCATGGTGCTTCGTGCCCGGTAGGTATTGCGGTTTCCTGCTCGGCCGATCGTCAGGCACTCGCGAAGATCACTTCCGAAGGCGCGTTCCTCGAGCAACTTGAGCCCGACCCGGCGCGCTTCCTGCCTGAGGTGACCGACGAACACCTCGACGACGACGTTGTCCGCATTGACCTCACCCAGTCGATGGATGCGATCCGCGAACAACTCTCGAATTTGCCCGTCAAGACACGGGTTTCTCTTACCGGCCCACTGATCGTGGCGCGCGACCTTGCCCACGCGCGCATCAAGGAGATGCTCGATCGCGGTGATCCCATGCCGCAGTACATGCGTGATCACGCGGTCTATTACGCAGGCCCCGCAAAGACCCCTGAAGGCTATGCATCCGGGTCTTTCGGTCCCACCACTGCCGGACGCATGGACTCGTATGTGGATCAGTTCCAAAAGGCCGGCGGATCTTTGGTGATGTTGGCAAAGGGCAACCGAAGTGCCGTGGTGACCAATGCTTGCAGGGATAACGGCGGCTTCTATCTCGGATCGATCGGTGGACCGGCAGCCCGCCTCGCCCAGGACAACATCACGAAGGTGGATGTGCTCGACTTCCCCGAACTTGGGATGGAAGCGGTGTGGCGGATCGAGGTCGTGGACTTCCCTGCGTTCGTTGTGGTCGACGACAAGGGCAACGATTTCTTCGCCGACACTCTCCGACCCGTGGCGACCACCATTCCGGTCGGACCGCCAGCTACCCGCTGAAACCGGTTAGCACTTCCAGGCGCCACCGCGCCAATGGTGTTTGCCATTGCCATTTCGCCAGATGGTCCAAAAGGCGCGGTCCTGCCAGTAGCGATTCCACTGCTGCGTGGGAATCTTGCGTAGCTGCTTGAGCATCAATTCACCCGGCTCGCCCATCTCGCGGCGAACTTCCTTCATCATCATGTGGGTTGCACCGATCGCCAGGGCACGACTCATCTGGTAGGCACCTCGATACAGGCCACCTGCGCTCACTGCGCGGTAATTGTGCTTGGCCTCGCGATCCATGATGCAGCGGCGGATACTTTCCTTCTTCGGCATGTACCACTTGCCCTGGTACAGGCTTCGCTCGTAGCCCTTCATGTCTTGCGCCTGAGCCGACCCGAAAGCGTGACTCATTTCGATGGCAAGCCGCTCACCCCGGTCCATGCCTTCAAAGTCCGGTGCGTTACCACCATCACCCTCCGGAACTCCAGGCACCTCGCTGACCGGAATGGGATTGCCATCGAGGTCGAACAATTCGGCTACTTCCACCTCAAGAGACGGATCGAGTTCTTCATCCGCGAACGCCGGAACGGATACACCGCCCACGAGACCGATCGCTAGCACCGACGCAGCACTGATGGACGTCAAGCGTGAAACGAAACGCATGGCACCCCTTCGGCGGAACGGTGATCATCGGATCAGCAGCCACCTACGTTGCCGAAAGATCACGCGATTGTCACGCCGAAGTGGAGTATCGCGTCGCGACATTTCAGACATAACAGGCCGCATTGTCCGATTACTGCACGATCATCGCGCGTCTTGTGACCATCGTCACCCTTGCTATCCACAGATGCTTTCCATGGCCGGGGCCTGCGAGGACAAGCAACTACAGGTGCCCGTCTTCGAGCATCTCGGTCACCAGCGCAGCGATCGGTGAACGTTCCGAACGCGTGAGCGTCACATGCGCGAACAGTGGGTGCCCCTTGAGTTTTTCGACAACGGCCACGACGCCATCAAAACGACCCACTCGCAGGTTGTCGCGCTGCCCCACGTCGTGGGTCAAGACCACACGGCTATCGGTACCAATCCGTGAAAGAACCGTCAGGAGAACATTGCGTTCAAGCGACTGCGCCTCATCCACGATCACGAATGCATCGTGCAGCGAGCGCCCACGGATGTGAGTGAGCGGTAGCACCTCGAGCATCCCGCGATCGACGATTTCGTCGACTACTTCAGATGTGGTGACCGCGTTCAGGGTGTCGTAGACCGCCTGTCCCCAGGGCGACATCTTCTCGTTCTCGCTGCCGGGCAGGTAGCCCAGATCCTGACCACCCACTGCGTACAGCGGGCGAAAGACGATCACCTTGCGGTGCTGGCGCCTCTCGAGCACAGACTCCAGTCCAGCACACAGCGCCAAGGCGCTCTTTCCTGTTCCCGCACGACCGCCCAAAGACACGATGCCGATATCTGGGTCGAGCAGTAGATCCAATGCGATGCGCTGCTCGGCGCTGCGCCCATGCACACCGAATGCTTCTCGATCACCGCGCACCAGCCGTACGCGCTTGTCGGCAGTGACCCGCGCGAGGCCGCTACCTCGGTCGGAGACCAGCACCAGACCGCAGTGGCAGGGAAGCTCACGCGCCTCATCGAGATCAATCACGCCTTCTTCGAAGAGGCGATCGAGATCAGCGGCGGCAACTTCTAGTTCTTGGATGCCTGTGTAACCGGATTCGATGACGAGTTCAGCGCGGTACTCCTCGGCGGACAATCCGACCGACGACGCCTTGACGCGCATCGGCAGGTCTTTGCTGACGAGCACAACGTCGTCGCCGCCATCGGACAGGTTCTTCGCTACCGCAAGGATCCGGGTGTCGTTATCGCCTAACCGCAGTCCAGACGGCAGCGAATCGATATCAGTGTGGTTCAGCTCAACGCGCAACGTTCCGCCCGCATCGCCGATCTGCATCGCTTCATCGAGGCGGCCGTGACTCACGCGGAAGTCATCCAGCAACCGCAGCGCCTGACGAGCGAAGTACCCCAACTCCGGGTGGCTGCGTTTTCCTTCAAGTTCGGTGACAACCACAACAGGTATCACGACATCGTGCTCATCGAATCTCAGCAGAGCTCGGGGGTCGGACAACAGGACAGAGGTGTCGAGGACGTAGGTCCTCCGGGCGATCTGCTGCACACAGTCTCCTAGCCGGATGCGAACCGACGGACCCGGTCCGCACACCCAACGCTAGGTGGACCGATGAGGCTCCCCGGTTCCGACACGCCGCCCCTACCGCCGCGCCGCCCCTACCGCGGAATCGCCAAGGTGAACGGGACGTTTCTTATCCATCCCATCAACTCCTGCGGGATAGTTCGGCCGTGACCACCTTGGACTCAACCCAGATCATGCTGGCAGCCGCCCTCGTCATGGGCATCGCCACCGCCTGCCAGGTGGTGGCTCCTCGACTTGGTATCCCTAGTCTCATCTTGTTGCTGCCTGCAGGATTCCTGCTGGGCGTCTTCGCTCCGCAGTACCGAATGGACACCATTCTTGGCAATGCATTCCCCGTAGCCGTGGACCTCATCGTTGCTGTGATCTTGTTCCACGGTGGACTTGCTCTCAGCCGAAATGAACTCCAAGGACCCGACCGTGCGGTAGTCAGGAGGCTCGTGTGGATCGGCGCTCCCATAACGTGGATTGCAGGCTCTGCTGCAGCGCACTACTTCATCGGACTGTCGTGGTCGATGGCCTTGATGTTGGGTGCGATTCTCGTTGTTTCCGGACCAACGGTGGTGACCCCTATCCTCGACTTCGCGAGGCCGAAAGGACGTGTTCGCGGGATCTTGCAATGGGAAGGGACTCTCCTCGATCCGATCGGTGCGCTTTTGGCAGTGGTCGTCTTCCAAGTCATCAAGGCCAGCGGAGCTACGTCGTTTTCAGAAGCCGTCTGGCTTTTCGTCGGAGGCACCTTCGTGGGCATCGCTGCCGCTGTCTTCGGGGTAGTACTTATCGTCCTTGGCGGACGTCTGGTTCACGGAAATAGCCTGCTCGGTACTCAGGTTCTCCTCGGATCGGTGATCGTTGCCGCCGGACTAGCCAACTATGTGGCCAATGAGACCGGTCTCATAGCAGCACTACTCATGGGGTTGGCAGCACCACGAGTTGCTCAACGCTTCAACGCTTCCTTGACTGATGCCGACCCCTTCTTCAACGCTGTCGTGTCCGTGGGCATCGGCGTTTTGTTCGTGGCGATCGCTGCGTTGGTTCCACTCGAAGCCCTGGAATCAATCCTCCTACCGACTCTCGCGTTGGGACTCGTTCTAGTCCTCATTGTGCGACCAGTCGTGACCCTTGTGACAACCTCACGAGCGGGCCTTTCGCAACAAGAACGCGCATTCATCGCGTGGATGGATCCACGCGGCATCGTTGCGGCCGCTACAGCATCGAGTATCGGGGCATCGCTTGTAGCTTTGAAGGTGCCCGGAGCTGAGAAGCTTCTTCCAGCGGCCTTCATCGTCATCGCCTTCACGGTGGCGGTCTACGGCTTGACCGCCGTGCCCGTCGCCAGTGCCTTGAAGTTGCGTGACAACGGATGAGATAGCAACCCAATGATGGGCCGGGCGGTAGGAGTTAGGACTCAGCAGGTGGCGTTGGCGCCGGAACTCGCCGCGCAAAGAATGCCACCGCCACAACAAGCGCTACACCAAGTAGCGTGATGGACTCACGGTTTAGCGGCGATAATCCGACGATCACCGCACCAAGACTCCACGCAGCAGGGAAGGCCAGTAGGTACTTCGACCTGGATCTGAACTGTGGATTCTTGTACACCACGCTCGCCGCTAGGTAACGGGTTCCATCAACGAAAGGACCCGTGCTCGCGATCACGCCAGCTTTGTGAGTACCGACTGTCACAAAAACCGTGGCAAGGGTGCCGAGGGCAAACGCCGACAACGCGACCGAAGCGACGGCACCCGCCCACACGTTCGTCCACACAACGAGATCTTGAACAGGTTTGCCGTCGGTAGAGGCGAACAGTTGATTACCGAGAATCGAGGTGATGGCCAAAACGAAAGCAGCCAAATAGAGAAGGGAGCGGGATCCTGCGGCTCCGGAAAACCAGTGACGCCAACTGCGTAAGTACACGACAAAGGTAATTCCAAGGGCTGCACCGATGAGTGAGGCCAGGGACAGTAATGCGACTCCAGGTTCGCTCAGAAGTTTGACCCATAGCAAAACCATGTTGCCTGCCTGATTGGCTGTGAACACCTCAAACGATTGGTAGTCGCGAGCATCCATCGCACCGGCAACCATCGCCAGCAGTAACACCATTGCGAAGGGATGCTTCAGAACCAGTGCGGCGTCCGCATTGACCAATTCACCATCGTTGGGATCCACGCCGGGCACGGAGGTGTTGGAATGACTCATAACGGCAACCCTCAGTTACGGGTCACGCACCGAAACGACGTTGGCGTTCGGCGTACGCGCGCAGCGCGCGCAAGAAATCGACTTTGCGGAAATCGGGCCAGAAGGCTTCACAGAAGTAGAACTCCGAGTGGGCGCTTTGCCACATCAAGAAACCCGACAGCCGCTGTTCACCGGAGGTGCGAATGACCAGGTCTGGATCTGGCTGCCCTTTCGTGTAGAGGTGTTCGGCGATGTGCTCAACATCCACCACTTGGGCAAGTTCATCCAACGTAGTGCCCTGACTGGAGTGCTGTTGAAGAAGTGAGCGCACCGCATCCACCACTTCCCTGCGACCGCCATACCCGACAGCTACGTTCACCAGCGAGCCTTCGGTGTTGGCCGTGGCCTCTTCGGCTTCCTTCAGGACACGCGCGGTGTGATCGGGCAACAAGTCCAGTGCTCCTACGGGGTGCAATCGCCAACGGCCTTGTTCCACCAAGCCCTGCACTGTCTCCTCGATGATGGCGAGCAACGATCCGAGTTCAGAGTGCGGCCGGGCGAGATTGTCGGTGGACAGCAGCCACAAGGTGACAACTTCAACGTTCGCGTCGTCGCACCAGCCGAGGAAGTCGACAATCTTGGCGGCACCGGCTGCGTGGCCGACAGATGAGGTCGATCCCTGCGCACTTGCCCAGCGTCGATTGCCATCCAAGATCACGCCCACATGTTTGGGGGTGCGGCCACATTCGGATGCGTCGGCCAGCTGGGCGTGGAGCCGTCGTTCGTATACCCCGTATACGAGATCGGACAGACCCACGCTCGCCCCTTCCTGCGCACGGCCCACGACGGTGGGGGCTGTGCTCAATCAGCCCGCTCAGGCTACTCCTGTCGGGGAGCTAACTCGACGCAGTACGCGCGCGCACCAATGCCGCCAATTCCGTCACACCCGTCACAGGCGCATCACACACGAATCCACGACAGACGTATGCGGTCGCTTGGCCACCGATCATCGAACGATCACGCAGCAGCGCCTGATCATCGTCGCGGCCAATTCCCCACGCGACCACCGTGCCTGGGGAATTCGATGCGAAGGCGACATCGACGAGGTCGCGGGATTCGCCGTCGCGAGCATCTGCGTCAATAACGACGGCAACCTCAAGTGGGCCCACCAAGAGTGCACTGGCTGCCACCAATCCCCAGCCCACTGCTCGGGGAGCCGGTTCAGCTAGAGCCGTCACGATGCCCAGTGCTCGTTCTGCTGCCTCCCGGTGCTCCAATGATCCGGTCAATGCCGCGTACGTGAGGAGTGCATTCGTAGCCGCGAACCAACCCGAAGGTTCGGCGTTGTCTGCGTGGATCCTTCGGACGACGAATTAACTCCGGGGCGTCGTTGGCAGTGTCGAAGAATCCACCCGAGCCGTCTGTGAAGTGCTGCAGCGTGATGTCCAGCAGCATGCCGGCAAACTGCAGCCAGGCGACTTCGCCGGTCACTTGGGCAAGGACCAACAGTCCTTCGGCGAGACTGCCGTAGTCATCAAGCACGCCAAGGTTGTTACCTGCCAGACCGTCTTTGGACGTTCGGCACAAGCGATCATCGTCCTGGGCACCTAAGTGAACAGCAATCAGTAGATCGGCTGCACCAACCGCAGCGTCGATCCACGACGGTTCACCGAGCAATTGCCCGGCCTCAGCCAAAGCCGCGATGGCAAGACCGTTCCACGATGCAACAACCTTGTCGTCGCGGCCCGGATGCACCCGCACTTCGCGTGCTCCGAACAGATCGGGCGCGTACCGATTCCCAGCGAAGCCAATCCTCGGGATCACGCAGCAATTGCAGTGTGGATGTTCCGTGCTCGAAGGTGCCCGCTGGCGTCACATGGAATAACTCCGCGGCCCAGGTTCCGTCCTCGATGCCAAGGACTTCAACCAATTGCTCAGGCGTCCAGGCATAGAACTTGCCTTCCACCCCCTCGCTGTCGGCATCAAGCGCAGATGCGAAACCCCCTTGTGGAGTTGTCATGTCGCGAACCAGGAACTCTGCTGTCTCGCGAACGATCCGCCTCGCGAGCGCGGAGCCAGTTAGCCGCCAGAAGTGCAGATACACCCGCAACAAAGAGCGTTGTCGTACAACATCTTCTCGAAATGCGGGACCACCCAGCGGTCATCAACCGAGTAGCGAGCAAATCCGCCGCCCAACTGGTCATACATTCCCCCGCGTGCCATCGCCTCGAGGGTGCGCTCGGTCATATCGAGTGCCTCGGGAGCATGCGCGGCGTCGGACAACACGGCGTAGCGAATCAAGAACTCCAGCACCATGGACGGTGGGAACTTCGGGGCGCCGCCGAATCCGCCAGACTGCGGATCGAAGTCCTGCATCAACACCGAAACGGCCGCATCCAGCTCGGTCAAAGCTGGCGGATGAGCAGATCCTTCGGCCAATTGTCGACGTGACAAGGCGTCGATGATGCGCTGCCCGGCAGCTTCGATCTCATCGCGCCGTTCGTTCCACGCATCGGTGATCGCCTGCAACAACTGAGGGAAAGACGACATCTGATGACGCGGCTCCGGTGGAAAGTACGTGCCCGTATAGAACGGGCGCCCCTCGTGGTCCATGAACACGCTCATCGGCCAGCCGCCGTGACCGGTCATCGCAACCGTCGCCTCCATATAGATGGAGTCGATGTCCGGGCGTTCCTCCCGATCAACCTTGATGGATACGAAGTTCGCGTTCAAATACTCGGCGGTCGCTGCGTTTTCGAAGGACTCATGCGCCATCACGTGGCACCAGTGACAGGCCGAGTAACCGATCGACAAGAAGATCGGCACGTCGCGACGCCGCGCCTCATCGAATGCTTCCTCGCTCCACTCCCACCAATCCACGGGGTTGTCCGCGTGCTGCAGCAGATAGGGGGACGTCGCTTGCGCCAGACGGTTGCTCACCCCCCGATCCTCCCGTGAAGGCTCCATCCCAACCGCGCCGCCCATCCCCAGGCGCCGAACATCGCATCCCCAGATCAAGTATTGACCCTCCCGCACACACTGTTTACAGTTGTAAACATGCTGGATGGACGAGGACTTCGACTTCGAGGCTGCTGCGGAGCACATCTGGCAGCGCCATCGGATTCTCATGGACTGGGTCCGCGAAGCCTGTTCCGACGACGACCGCGTGATCTTGGATCCAGATCCGGCCAGCCGAAGCGGACAATCGCTCCGCATCGTCGGATTCTCTGCTTCCTTCGGTCACCCAGTGACGGTCGTCGGCTTTCGCCGACGCACTCACATCGAGATTACCTCCGCCTGGCGATCGAACCCCCGAGATCAGCGCATCTACCGAGAGAGGCAAGGAAATGACGGAAGGTAGCGGCCCCGACACTCAACTTGAAGATGAGATTCGTTGGTATCAGGAGAACTCAGCCCGGCTTGCGCGCGAAGACGTGCCCGAAGGGGCGGCCTGGAAAAACGCCGCTGGCACCACAACCATTTCAATTCGCATGAAGTTGGCCGATGTCGAACACCTCAACAAAATGGCGCGAGAAAAAGGCGTGCCGATCTCGCATCTTGTCCGCGGATGGATCATGGAACGGCTTTGCTCGCCAGAGGCTGGAGACGTGAACGAAGCGCTTCATGACTTTGAAGCGTCGTTAACGAGATTGCGTCGCGCCATCAACACTGCAATGTGACGATAGTTCAGTGAGGCACTGCCACGTTCAGTAGAACAACACCGATCACCACGAGTCCGATACCGACGATGGCAAGCACCGGCAGTTGCTCACCGAAAATGACAACACCGGCGATGGTCGCACCCACCGTCCCGATGCCGGCCCAGATCGCATAAGCGGTGCTGAGCCCGATGGTCCTGAGCGCTAGGGCCAGCATGAAGAAAGAGAAGCTGTAGCCAAGGACCACCGCAATGGCGGGCAAGAGCTTGCTGAAGCCTTCGCTGGCCTTGAGCATGATGGTTGCGAAAACTTCACTGACGATTGCGATGGCCAATAGGACCCACGCCATGCCGCCTCCCGACGCCACAACATTTCAGCCACCGTTGGCCTCGAACATCCTGCCAGTGGCAGACTCCCCTACATGCACAGGCTTGCCCAGTTGCGTGAGATCCAAGAAAAGGGCGCACCGGCCCAGTCCCAGCGGGCCATCGAACTCCTTACGGTCCTTGAGGCAGACGCCGACCACCAAGAATCGGTCACTGAGGCAGATGCGCTCTTCGAGGCGTACTTGCATGATCCCTACCTGACGAAAGATGTTTCCGACAATAGGAGCGCTACTTAAGTGTTCGACGATGCCAAGTACATGGCGAAAGACGCTGTGGAGCGGAACAACGCCCTGAGCGCCTTGGACCAGATGCGTGAAGAAACGTCCACTCCGAGTTGGGCTCGGCCCGTGGCTGTGCGCCGCCTCCTTGCCGTGGTTGCGTCTGTCGTCATCGCTGCCGCACCTTTGGTTACGGCATTAGAGAACCCACGTTGGTTCGTGGTTTATGTCTTGGTTGTCGTTGCTTTGGTCGGGATAGCGCGTAGCGCAACGCGCGCTGCGAGAGGAGCCATCGGAAAACTTGAGCTCACCGTGCTCGCGATTATTTCTTTCCTGTCGGTCCTTGTTGCCCTGAGCGCGCAAACAGATACGAACCTGCAAGCAGGAGTAACCGCAACTGCAGGAATTGGCGTGAGCGTGATTGCCGCAGCCGTTGTGGCCCCATCGCTCACCCGACTGTGGCGCCCCGCTACCTCGTGAAGCCTTCCTTGATGCCGTTCACCACGGAGGTCAATTCGCTGGGCAGCACCCAGACCTTGCTGGCCTCGCCATTGGCGATCTCCGGCAGCGTCTCGAGGTAGCGGTGCGCAAGAGCAGCTGATGTCGGATTCGCCTCGTGCAGGGCTCCGTAGATCTTCTCGACAGCCGTAGCCTGGCCTGAGGCCCGAATGACCTCGGCCTTCGCCTCAGCATCTGCTCGCAGGACTGCCGCCTCGGCTTCACCCTGCGCCGTCAAGATCGCGGATTGCTTCGCGCCCTCAGCGGTCAAGATCGCGGACTGCTTTTGGCCCTCAGCTGTCAAAATCACAGCGCGGCGCTCGCGTTCGGCCTTCAACTGCTTCTCCATGGATTCTTGCACCGAGGGCGGCGGATCAATCGCCTTGAGCTCCACGCGATTCACCCGGATGCCCCACTTGCCCGTGGCCTCATCGAGCACGCCGCGCAACTGTCCATTGATGACATCGCGCGAGGTGAGGGTCTCTTCCAAGTCCATGGAGCCGATCACGTTACGAAGCGTGGTGACCGTGATTTGCTCGATGCCCAGGATGTAACTGGAGATCTCGTACGTGGCGGCCTTGGGGTCGGTCACTTGGAAGTAGACGACAGTGTCGATAGAGACCACCAGGTTGTCTTCGGTGATTACCGGTTGCGGCGGGAAGGACGCCACCTGCTCGCGCATATCCACACGTTCGCGAATTCGATCAACGAAGGGCACCAAGATGCTCAATCCTGGGTTCAGCGTTCGCTGATACCTGCCGAATCGTTCGATGATCGCCGTACTCGCTTGGTTGACGATGATGATCGTGCGCCATAGCAGTAGGCCGACAATGATCAGCGCGAAGATAGCGCCGGATACGAAAGCAATCATGACTGTCTCCTTGTAGGTTCCTAGTCGATCTCTTGGTCGAGTTCTCAGTCGATGGGGTGAACCAGTGCAGTCGCACCATCGATGCGGGTGACGGCGAGGCGCGTGCCGGTCGGCACAGCTTCGTCTGTGATGTCGGGGTCCAATCGCGCAGACCATTCCTCCCCGCGCAATTTCATGCGTCCGTCGTGCATGGAGATCTCGGTGAGAGCCAGACCTTCGGCCCCCGGCAGCGCATCCACGCCGGTGCGCACCCCCAACGGCAACCGGCGCAGGTGGCGCAGAGCGACTGGCCGCACGAGCAGGATCCCCGCTAAAGCAACGCCCCCAGCCACGACCACAGACAGCCACAGGGGTCCGCCAGCTAGGGCCACCCCCGCTCCGGCGAGGGCCCCGATGCCGATCAGCGCGAAGGTGAGATCGAGAACGAACACCTCGATCCCCAGAGCGACCGCCCCAACGATCGCCCACACCACGGCTGCAGACATCTCACCCTCCTGCTCTCCAGGCTAACCGCGAACGCTGAAGACCACCTGTTGGGGCCTGGCCCCGATAGCTGGAGGCATTTATTGCGTATTGACCTATCTTTCACCGTGTTTGCGCTTTATTATCAGGTTTTATGACGCAATTACGGATAAGCGAAGCCGCTGAACTGCTCGGGGTCAGCGTCGACACAGTTCGCCGTTGGATCGACATTGGACGATTGACCGCCAGCGATAAGCCGGGGCCCACCACGGTGGCCGGACGCCAGGTTGCCGAATTGATGCGCGAATCCGCTCCCGAACTCCCCCACCTGAATGTCTCGGCGCGAAACCGATTTCCCGGAATCGTCACTCGGGTGGAGAAGGACGGCGTTATGGCGCTGGTGGAAATTCAGGCCGGACCCCATCGCGTTATTTCACTCATGAGCAAAGAAGCCGCCGAAGAGCTCGGACTCGAACCGGGGGTGCGGGCTGCGGCGTCGATTAAGGCGACCAACGTGGTGGTCGAGGTCAAGTGAAGATGCCCTTCATTGCGGCCTTGATCGCCGCGCTAGCACTGTCGGCTTGCTCAGCAGATGCTGCTTCGCAGGACCGCGTGGTACGAGCGGCCGTTGCCTCGGACTTGCGTTTTGCTTTTCCTGAGATCATCGAGTTGGTGCAAGAAGAGCACCCAGACATCGACGTTCGTGTCACGTACGGATCATCGGGTCAATTCATGACACAGATCTTGAATGGCGCACCGTTCGACCTTTACCTATCAGCTGATCAGGCGTATCCGGCAACCGTCGTAGACGAGGGACTAGCGTCTGAAGGTCAACTGTTCCGCTACGCCCGCGGGCGCCTGGTGGTGTGGGACCCCCAAGGAACATTGGCAACACCAACCATCGACGACGCACGCAACGCAAACACGATTGCGGTGGCTAATCCGCGACATGCACCATACGGCCGTGCCGCGATGGAAGCACTGATCTCATCGGGACTGCTTTCGGTTCTGGAAGACCGACTTGTATTCGGTGAAAATGTTTCGCAAACCGCAGAGTTCGCCCAATCTGGTGCAGCCGACATCGCACTCATTGCATTGTCCTTGGTGATCTCGGGGCCACTTGCAAACACGGGAACCTGGACGGAGATCCCGCAGGACTTGTTCGAACCCCTTGACCAAGGAGGTGTGGTGCTTGATGAAGCACAGGATTTCACCGCAGCCCAAAGCGTGCGTGATGTTCTGTTGAGCCCGCGTGGTCAAGAGATCCTTGCTCGCTATGGATTTGAGGACTGAGCGGTGGATATTGATGCACTGTGGTTGACCTTGCGCCTTGCGGCACTCACCACCGTGATCTTGATCGCCCTGGCGATTCCGATCGCGGCCTGGCTCGCTTTTCACCGGCGCTTTTACACTCCGGTTTTAGAAGCGATCGTCGCACTTCCCCTTGTCCTGCCGCCCACAGTCCTGGGCTACTACCTGCTCGTAGCACTGGGCTCGCAATCGCCGCTGGGCCAGTGGTGGACGAGCACCTTCGGTTCACCACTGGCTTTCAGTTTCAACGGATTGCTCATCGCTTCGGTCATCTCCAGCTTGCCCTTCGCCGTGCACCCGTTGCTCACCGCCTTCACGAGCGTCCCAACGAAGCTGCTTCAGGCTTCCACGACGTTGGGTGCGGGTTGGCCACGGACGATTGTCAAGGTAGCTCTGCCCTTATCGAGGTCGGGACTAGCAACGTCGGCCGTACTTGCCTTCGCACACACCGTCGGGGAGTTCGGTGTCATCTTGATGGTGGGTGGCAATATCCCAGGACAAACTCGCACCCTGTCGATTGATGTCTACGACTCCGTTCAGGCCTTCGACTATTCGAGCGCTGCCAGCACAAGCGCGTTCCTTCTCGTTTTCTCTCTTCTGGTGCTCACGACCACCTACACACTGAACTACCGTTCAAGCGTCCCGCGGCAACTCGCCTCGAGTTATCCGCAGCCAGTCACGGTGATTCAGTGATCATTCAGTTGCACGGCCGACGACACCTACTGGACGTGGACCTCGACATTGATATTGAGGAATTCACGTCGCATGTTCTCTTCGGCCCCTCTGGGTCCGGCAAAACCACCCTCCTGCGCGTACTCGCAGGCCTCGATCCCCTCGACGAAGGTGAGCTGCGGGTGGACGGCAAAGTATGGACACAGGGTTCCGCTATCAAGGTTCCGGCGCGAAAGAGAGACATCGGCCTGCTGTTTCAAGACCATGCCCTCTTTCCGAACATGTCCGTCGAAGAGAACGTGGCGTACGGAATTCCTCGGGCAAAAAGAGGCGACAAAAGAGGGATCATCCAATGGGCCCTCACCCAAGCCCGCGCGCAAGGATTCACCTCCCGCCCCGTAGCGAGCCTTTCCGGTGGGGAGGCCCAACGCATAGCCTTCGCGCGGGCCCTCGCCCGCCAACCGCGCATGCTCTTGCTCGATGAACCACTATCAGCACTGGATACACCCACGCGGGAGAGCCTGCGCAATGACCTGCGATTACTCATTCACACGTCCGGAATTCCCACCATCTCCGTTACGCACGACCGAACCGAAGCTCTCGTACTCGCCGACCAAGTAGTGGTACTCATCAACGGCACCGTCCATCAAATCGCCCACCCCAGCACTGTTTTCGAGCAACCTGCCGACGCACAGGTTGCCGCCGCCGTGGGTGTGGAGACGGCATCTGCGGGCAGCATCGTGCGTCGAACGAACGGCCTCGCGGAAGTGGAAGTCGAGGGGGCGCGAGTCTTTGCCCCGGAGCCGTCCTTCAGCACCAACGGCGTCTTGGTGTGCGTACGCGCCGAGGATATTGCCCTCGCAAAGGAACAGTCGGTTACCAGCCAGCGAAATCAGTTGATGGGAGTGGTCACCCGAATCAGCCCGCACGGATCATTGATGCGTGTGGATATCGATGCTGGATGGAACATCGCGTCGTTCATCACCCGCACTGCTCTAGACGAATTGGAGTTGCGCCAAGGAAGCACCGTGGTGGCAGCATTCAAGGCCCCATCGGTTCATCTGATTCCCCACGACTGATTCCCCACGACTCGCGAACCAGCCCAGTCCCCACGGAATAGCGAATCGACACTCAATGACAGGCTTCACCCGTGGCGCAACAACTCGAGGATCTGGTGCACGAATCATGGGTCCCACACCTTGCTGACCAACGAGACAACCTCACCCAACTCGGGGACTTCCTGCGAACCGAAAGCCAGGCGAAGCGCCCGTGGGCGCCCGCCGGATCAAACATCCTGCGAGCACTCACCCAGCCCCTTGAGAACGTGCGAGTTTTGATCGTCGGCCAGGATCCCTATCCCACGCCCGGTCACGCGGTGGGACTGTCTTTCTCCGTTGCTCCCGACGTAAAGCCGATCCCGCGCAGCTTGACCAACATCTACAAGGAGCTCTCTAGCGATCTCGGCACGCCACCACCGAGCAACGGCGACCTCACGCCTTGGACCAAGCAGGGTGTACTGCTGCTCAATCGCGTGCTCACGGTTCAACTCGGGGAACCGGGGAGTCACCGGGGCAAAGGGTGGGAGGATTTCACCGCCGCGGCGATCAGTGCGATCGCTTACCGCCCCGATCAACCTGTGGTGGCGATCTTGTGGGGTAAGGATGCGCAGAGTGCCGCAGAACTTCTCGAGGATGCACCCGTGATCACAAGCGCGCACCCGAGCCCGATGTCAGCAGATCGGGGTTTCTTCGGCTCCCGACCGTTTAGCCGGGCGAACGAGATGCTCGAAGACTTAGGTGCCGATCCGATCGACTGGTCATTGCCCTAAGGGCAATCAACTAACAGGCGGTGCCGGCTCCAAGTGGTGCGTGCGCACGTACTTATGCATCTGGTAATCGGCGACGAAGCTCATGAAAGGCACAGTGCCGGCAAGTAATACTGCCAGCGTCCTGATCACCGAGAGTTTGATCCGGAAGCACAGGTCCACGGCGGCGATCAGATAGAACAGGTACAACCATCCGTGCGCGGTCCACAGCCAGCGGTAAAGGTCGGGCTTGACCTCGGTATTCGCGTAATCGAGGAATCCGTAGCCAACGACGAGCCAGATCGTGAGGGCAGCAAGCACCACACCAGTGACGTACGCCATGATCCGAAACCGGAGCAATGCACCAGGAAGTTTGTCCATATTCCGAACCTAACCCACGCGGATCTCTACGCCACTTCGGATGCGAAAGGCGGCTCGGCCCCCGCCCGTTGGCAGGTGATTCCCGCCACGCGGACACCGAACTGGGCGGCGGTCACCACCTTGTCGAGATCGCGGAGTTCATCCCGGCTCCAGCCCTGGCGCACCCAGTGGGCCAGGAAACCGCCGCTGAAAGAGTCTCCCGCACCTACGGTGTCCACAACAGGCACCGTCGGAACGTCGAGCACCTGCTTGCCTTCCGCGCAGATGACTTCCACCGAGTTCGCGCCATCGGTAAACAGCACCGTTGCTCCGGTTCGCATGTGGATCTGCTCTGCTGCGGTAGAAGGTCGCTCACCTGGATACAGGAACGCAAGGTCATCACCACTGACCTTCACTACGTCGGCACGCGCGAGTACTGCAGCCAAAGTCTCTTCGAAAACTGTTGATCCAGTCATAACTGCCGGGCGGCAGTTCGGATCGAGCATCACGATTCGCGATTGCGGCGCTGATTCGACGACCGCACGCGTGGCTTGAGCAAGCGGTTCCAAGACCAAGGCCAACGTTCCAACGTGCAAAACGGAGCAATCATCACCAACAGCAGCAGTAGCCTGCGCGGGACTCACCAACGTGGCGGAAGTTCCATCGAAGATGAACCGGTAGGAAGCAGCGCCACCGTCATCCAACTCCGCGATCGCCAACGTGGTGGGCGCACCCATCGGCTCACCCAGCGCGTAACCCACTCCGTCGGAGTCGAGCATTCGAGAAATTCGTCGACCGAACGCATCGGTCGAGACGCCGCCCAAAAACGAAACCGGCACATCCAACCGAGCCAGCGTGCGAGCGGTATTCAAGGGCGCGCCGCCGATCGCCGCGGCGGTTACCTCACCTTGGGGACTCACGATGATGTCGATGAGCGCTTCGCCCATAACGGTGATCACGCCCGTGAACCTACTTCCTAGCGTCCAGATACAGCCACCGGCCGTACACGAAGATTGCGAAGGCAGCGAATACCCACCACTGAATCGCGTAGAAGAAATTTTGCAGAGGGAAGGGGACATCTCCCACTTGGACGGTCGGCGGAACGATCACCGGGGCAGCGGCGTCGGCGGCCAGCAAGATCGGATCTTGTTCCTGCAACATTACGTAACCGTCGATGAGTGAGGTGTTCCACTCGTCCGCGATCGCCGTTGCATCGACGGTGATTATCTGGGTTTCGTTGGCGCCTTCGTAGAACGCTTCACTTGGATGCAAGACACCTTCGATACGCGCGGGTTCGCGTCGGATAGGTGGGCTGATTTCGCCGTTCGGTAGCCAGCCCCGAACCACAGCAATGCTTGCTTGATTGTCGAGTTGAAAGCGGGTGACGGTCCAGGTGCCCGGCTCGCCTTGGTACTCGCGGTTCGGAATCAAGATCTCATCGCTGGTGAACTCACCATCAAGGATGACGGTCCTGCCTATTTCAGAGTTGCTCCAGGTCCCATCGTCATTGAGTACCTCGGATATTTGCGCAGGCTCTGCGGCAGCGGCGCGTTCAGCCGCGAGGATGTCTTGCGTCCGGTCCCATTGCCAACGGCCCAACACGACGCTGATGGCGATGAAAAGGATGAGGGTGACAAGGGCAAACAACCAACGCGGGGTGATCGCCGTGCGCCAGATGTCCTGAGCAGACGGGCGCACTCTGGTTTCAGGTGCGCTGCTCATCCTCGTCGCGCTCTTCCTCGCCGTGGATCACGGCTTCCTCAGTGAAGTGTTCATCTGCGGCGATGCGTTCGTCTTGCGGCCCTGGGGGCAACTCAATGTTGATCTTCTTGATCTGCCGATTCATCGACTTCCATAGCAAAAAGACAACGATTCCCAGGATCAGGACGATGATCCCTACGGTTCGAAGTCCGCCGTCCACTACGAGACTCGTGTTGCTATCCACGTCTGTCCTCACTCCTCAGCCCGGCGAACAGATCATCCTCGGGAGTTTCGACCTCAATGGCCGACCAAGCTAACTCGAAATCTTCGGTGGGCCACAGTTCCTTTTGCATCTCCAAGGGCACCGCGAACCACATGCCATCGGGGTCGATCTGTGTTGCATGCGCGAGAAGTGCTTGATCGCGAATATGGAAGTAGTCGGCAGCGTGCACCTGGGTGGTCACGCGATGAAAGTTATCGTCGCGGTCCTCCCAGTTCTTCAACCACTCCTCGTACGGCGATTCCAAACCAGCATCAAGCAGTGCTTGATGGAAAGTCCGAATGCGGGTCTTGGAGAACTGGTGGTTGAAGTAGATCTTCGAGACCTGATGCGCATCGCCGAGGTCGGGGTATTGACCAACGTCGGCGGCTTCCTTCACCGCGGCCATGGTGATCTCGTGGGTTCGGATGTGGTCGGGGTGGGGATAGCCGCCGTTTTCGTCGTACGTGGTGATTACCTGTGGGCGGAACTTGCGAATATGGCGCACCAGTGCCGGGGTGAGTTCATGCAGCGGCCGAGCCGCAAAGGAGTTTGGCGGTAAGGGGGGCTTGGGGTCACCTTCGGGGAAACCGGAATCTTCGAAACCGAGCCAGGCGTGCTTGACCTGGAGAATCTCAGCGGCCCGAGCCATCTCACGCTCACGGACAGCGTGGATGCCCTCCTTGTCCACCGCCTCTTGTGTGGCGGGGTTGAGGATGTCGCCGCGTTCGCCACCGGTGCAGGTGACGACCATCACCTCGATGCCCTCATCGACGTACTTGGCGGTAGTAGCAGCGCCCTTACTGGCTTCGTCGTCCGGATGGGCATGCACGGCCATCAGGCGGAGTGGTTCGTCGTTGGGCACCGGCCTAGTCTCGCACCTATGTCCTCGCCCTTCCCGCCAGACCGACTCTCCCCGGAGATGAAGGCTCGCTACGGGCTAGATCAGCGACGGGTCTCACCGATCGCCGTAGCGGTGATCGTGGTTATCGTCTTCTTGGCCGGGGTGGCTTTTGCCGGGATCATGGCGGTCCGCGACAACGTGGAATTCCAATTGATTCGCTGGACGGTAGTTGGCCCCGACCGTGCAGATGCAACGTTCGACGTTTCGCGGGATGGAAACGACGAGGTGATCTGCATCCTGCGGGCGCAGGATTCTAAACGCATCGACGTGGGCTATGCGGAGATCGTGATCCCGCCGGGTGAGAACGTGGTGACGATCGACTACTCGCTGCGAACCGTGGCACCGGCCTTCGCCGTGGAGGTGCTCGCCTGCGAGCGGCAAGGAGAACTTCGGGTCCCCGGGCCGCAATTCCCACCAGGAATAGCGGTGCCCGAGCAGCCATGGACCGCCGACTAGACCCTAAAGTGTCGCCTGGGAATTCGTCAAAGTGTAGCCTGTAATGTCCCTATAGTGTAGCCTGTGGTCATGGCGCCCCCGGAACTTCCTCGTCAATTTCCACGTCAATTTGCACGTCGCGCGGGTGCATATCTGCCGAGAATCGCCGACACCCTGCTCGCCAGCCGACTCCGCTCTGCCGGCGCCGTGCTCGTGGAGGGGCCTAAGGCCTGCGGCAAAACCTTCACCGCCGAGCAACGAGCCCGCAGCCAGGTGTTCTTGGATACCGACTCTCGTGCGAGAACCGCGCTCACTATCGACCCGACACTGGTTATAGGTGGTGATCCCCCACAACTGATCGACGAATGGCAACTGGAAGCCACAACCGTGTGGAACTACGTCCGCGCGCAAGTCGACAGGCGTGGCGTGCCTGGACAGTTCATCTTGACTGGGTCCGCCGTCCCTCGTGATGACGTGTCTCGGCACACCGGCGCCGGGCGGTTCGCTCGCATCCGCATGCGACCGATGAGCCTGTATGAAAGCGGTGAATCGACGGGGGTGATGTCCCTGTCGTCTCTGTTGTCGCGGCGATCGACCGGACAGTGCTGCGTCAGAGTTGTCCGTGACCGATCTCATAGACCTCACGGTGCGCGGCGGCTGGCCACTGAATCTGCCGATGGCGATTGCCGATGCAGCGCAGGCCAATCGTGATTACCTGCAGTCGATCGCCGAAGTCGACATCACTCGAGTGGACACCGCCAGTAGAGATCCCCGTCGCGCCCTGATCTTGATGAGGGCCCTGGCGCGGAATGTGGCTCTTGATCACAAGATCGCTCGTCTGGTCAGTACGATCGATGAGCCGGATATTCAGATGGCTCGTTCAACGGCCTATGACTACCTCGCTGCATTCGAACGCCTGATGATCATCGAGGTCCAGCAGGCGTGGTCAACACACTTACGTTCACGAGCAACGTTGCGAACAGCTGCGAGAACTCACTTCGTTGATCCGTCGCTGGCAGTTGCTGCACTCGGAGCGTCCCCAGCCTCACTTGTCACGGATCTCAACACGTTCGGCTTTCTTTTTGAATCCCTCGCGGTCCGAGACCTGCGTATCTATGCAGACGCCTTGAGCGGAACAGTGATGCACTATCGCGACAGCGATCAACTCGAAGTGGACATCATCGTTAGCACGGATGATCGATGGGCGGCCTTCGAAGTCAAGCTAGGCGATGCCGGAATAGACGAGGCCGCACGAAAACTTCTCACCTTTGCCGGAAAGATCGACTCCAGCAAGGTCGGGCAGCCTGCAGTCCTCGGGGTTATCACCGGAACTGGCTTCGGCTACACGCGGCCCGATGGTGTGGTGGTGGTTCCTATTGGGGCCCTTGGGCCGTGAAGGCGAGAAGCGGCTGATAGGCGGTCGAATTGGCCCGATTTGCCTCGCCACCTACAGTGGTGCGTTATGACTGACGTGACTTGGCTAACCCAAGAGGCGCACGACCGATTGGTCGATGAGCTCGCCGAGCGTGAGGGGCCCACGCGAGTGGAGATCACCAAGCGGATCGAGGCTGCCCGGGAAGAGGGCGACCTCAAAGAGAACGGTGGCTACCACGCGGCCAAGGAAGAGCAGGGCAAAAACGAGGCCCGGATCCGCCAACTCAAGCAATTGCTCGACAGCGCGAAGGTCGGCGCACCGGAAGCGGCCGACGACGAAGTTGCGGCCGGAAAAGTTGTCACCATCAAGTTTGTGGAGTTTGGCGACGAAGAGAAGTTTTTGCTCGGTTCACGCGAAGAAGCTGCCCATGCTTCGGTGGAGGTCTACTCCCCCACATCACCTTTGGGCGCTGCCGTGAACGGCAAGAAGGTGGGCGAGGTCGCCACCTATGAACTCGCCAATGGTAAATCGATGAGTGTTGAGATCTTGAAGGTGGAGACGTACGGCGGATGATTGTCTCCGCTTGGTTCACTACTTGCTAGCTGCCGTTCGGTACTTGCGAACCGCAAGTGGCGCGAAAATCGCGATGACCACTACACACGAGATAACGGTGTAGAGCGCGGCGTTGTTGAGAGTCCAGAAGTCGGTAGGAGCACCGGTTGGGTTGCCGAAGAGTTCGCGTGTTGCCTGAACGAGGCTCGATATCGGGTTGAACGCAGCGAACCACTGCAGCCAGCCAGGTAGTGAAGTGATCGGCACGAACGCATTCGACAAGAATGTGAGCGGGAAGATCCAGATTAGTCCTGCGGTATTGGCCGTTTCGGTGTTCGGAACAGACAGACCGACGAACGCACCCACCCACGTAACGGTGTAGGCGAAGAGCAGAAGCAGCAGATAGGCATAAATAGCGTTGAGGATGCCGTCGTTGATACGCCAGCCGACGATGAAACCAGTAATGCTCAGCACGGTCAGCACGAGTATCTGGCGAAGTGCATTCGCGAGAGTGTTGCCGAGTAGGACCGCCGGCTGGGACATAGGCAGAGCGCGATAGCGGTCGATGATGCCGCGCTGCATCGCCTCGGCAAGGCCGACCGTGCTGGCTGCAGCAGCGAAAGCAACCGTCTGACCGAAGATTCCGGGCATCAGGTACTGCCGATATAGCGACGCATCCGCCGAACTACCCGGTTCCGCTCCAGGGATCGCGATCGCTCCACCGAACACGTAGGCGAACAGCAGCACAAAGATCACGGGCTGAATCAGTTGGAAGAACAACGCCTCAGGAATCCGAAAGAAGCGGTGATCGTTGCCCGGGCGATGATCAGCGCATCGTGAATCGTCCAACCAAGGACAGGTCGCTTGGCTTGGATCGCCGGATTACTCATCGCCTGCCTCCTCCTCGTCGGCCACGCCTGGATTTGGCCGGCTCAGGACGCTGGTCATCCTCGGCGCCATGGCCGGTCAGAGTTAAGAAGACGTCATCGAGCGTGGGGCGACGCAGCCCGATATCGGCAACGCCGATGTGCTGTGAGTCGAGTGCGCGGACCGCATCAATGAGTACCGGTGAGCCTCCGCTGACCGGAGCCGAGTACCGAGATCCATCGAGCGTTGCCTCACCGGACACAATCGGCGCGAGGGCCGAGATTGCAGCCGACGCTTGGTCTGTGTTCTCGAGTGTGATCTCCAGGCGGTCACCACCAATCTGATCCTTCAGTTCGCTCGACGTTCCGTGCGCGATCACTTTGCCGTGGTCGATCACCACGATGTCGTCAGCAAGTTGGTCCGCTTCGTCCAAATACTGCGTAGTGAGCAGAACCGTGGTGCCTTCGGCGACCAATTCGGTAATGACGTTCCACAATCCGATGCGCGAACGCGGATCCAGACCGGTGGTCGGTTCGTCCAGGAACAAGATGCCCGGCTTACCGATCAGGCTTGCTGCCAGGTCCAAGCGCCGACGCATACCGCCCGAATACGTCTTGGCCGGACGATTCGCGGCATCGGTGAGGTCGAACTTCTCGAGAAGTTCCTCCGCACGCGCAGCAACGTAGTTCTTATCCAGGTGGAAAAGGCCACCAAACATGGCCAAGTTCTCGCGGCCGGTCAAGAACTCATCGACTGCGGCGTACTGCCCGGTCAACCCGATAGATCGGCGGACTTCGTCGGCTTGCTTAACAACGTCGAAGCCCGCGACTTTGGCCGTTCCGGCAGTTGCCTTCAACAACGTGGCGAGAATCCGAACCGTGGTGGTCTTGCCCGAACCGTTGGGCCCCAGAAGACCCACCACCTGACCCCGCGGGACAACAAGGTCGATTCCGTTGAGGGCTTTGACATCTCCGAACTCTTTGACGAGCCCGTGGGCTTCGACGGCGAGGTCAGAGGTCACAAGGGGGAACAGTACGGGGCCTCAAGAACTCAGCCGTCGAGGACCTCCACCTGATAGCCAGCGGACGACAAGGCGGCGATGATCTGGTCACGTTGCTCGGCGCTGCGGGTCTCCATCTGGATGTCGATACGGACGTCGCCAATGGAAACACGCGGGTCGGTTCGGTCGTGGAAGACGTCCACCACGTTCGCCTTGTGCTTTTTAAGTACATCGAGCAGACCGGCTAAGGAACCAGGGAAGTCAGGCGTGTGGACACTGATCGACAGATACCGCCCGGCTGCTGCCATGCCGTGCCGGATGATGCGAAGTAGCACCAAGGAATCGACGTTGCCACCGGAAATCGTGATGGCGACAGGCGGTTCGAAGTCGTGTGGTGCGTTCATCACCGCGGCTGTGGCTGCCGCACCCGAGGGTTCAACCACGAGCTTGGCTCGCTCGAGCAGCATCAAGACGGCACGGGAGAGTTCATCCTCGGTAACGGTGCGGAACTCGTCCACGTATTCCTGGACGAGCTCGAAGGGGATGTCGCCCGGCCGGGCGATAGCGATGCCATCAGCCATCGTGTTCATCTGCTCGCGCATCATCGGTTTACCTTCGGCGATACTCTGCGGGTAGGTGGCGGCGCCTTCTGCCTGTACTCCGAACACCTTCACATCGGGCTTCATCTGCTTGATTGCGAACGCAACCCCTGCCAGCAGACCGCCACCACCAGTGCAGACCACCACCGTCTTGACATCAGGAATCTTTTCCAGGATCTCCAGGCCAAGGGTTCCCTGCCCTGCCACCACATGCGCGTGGTCGAACGGGTGGATGAGGATCGCTCCTGTTTGATCCGAGAAGGCGCGTGCTTCAACAAGTGCTTCGTCGACCGTCGTGCCATGAAAGCGGACGTCGGCGCCGTAGCCGCGCGTAGCTTCGATCTTCGGAATCGATGCATCGACAGGCATGAACACCGTGACATTCACCCCGAGGAGTTGTCCGGCGAGGGCCACGCCCTGGGCGTGATTGCCCGCGCTTGCTGCCACCACGCCTTTCGCGCGCTCGGCTTCCGTGAGCTGAGCAATGCGGTTGTAGGCACCGCGAATCTTGAAGGAGCCAGCCCGCTGGAGGTTCTCCGGAATCAAATAAACCGGACCACCCACCTGATCGCTCAACCAGCGAGCCCCCTGGACCGGAAGGTCTCGAATAACGCCGTCGATTCGCTCGGCGGCCTGGCGCACGTCCCCGATTTCCACCCGCGCATCCTGGCAGTCATCGGGGCAGAGCGCGAGGACCCCCGGGTAACTCATCCGCAGCCGTGAGCCGGGCACGCTCAGCCGCGGAGCGGCCTGCGCCTGCCGCGGAGCCCGATCGTCCGTCTGCCGCACCCCGGTAGCCGCCCCAGCGGCCACGGGCGTCGGAGGTTCGGCGGTGGAAGGACTTCACTACTTTTTCGGTGTTTCTCAGCACCAGCGCAGCGGACGCGCTTCCCTCCTGCCGGTCATGCTCTCGGATCGCTTCCTCGCGGGCTGACTGCAAACGCTCGTTGAGCTTGTCCACATATGCCCGATAGAAGGCGGCTCGTGCCGTTTGCTTAGTGAACGGTTTAGTCACGAGCAACCCTGTGGTGCGCGATCGGACTCGGTAGGTCTCGGCTTTCCATTGCCCCGCTTCGAGGTAGTGCTGGGCCGATGTAGCCATCTGAACCGATAGTGATGCAAACAGAGTGTGGGTGGAGTCCAAATCCTGGGGCATTCCGTAGGCCACCACGTATGTCGAATCCGTTGCGACATCCACCATGATGAAGTTGTTGTGCGCGACGACGACGAAAAGGGCGACCAAGTGAGTGTTGACCCGCTTGCCTTTCTCCCCGATAGAAACGGTGCGGGTGATGGGCTCCTGCGGGGTCTCGGTGGCGAGTGTGCTCGCCCTCGCAGCAGCCAGATCAATACTGGCCAACGTCGCTAGCGACTGCGCCTTCATCAAGTATGCGGCCGCCTCATGCTCATTATCGGTCCGCTCGGCCTTGATGAGCAGAGCGCTGATTCGTTCAATCGTGACGCTCATACCAGCGCCCCCGCCGCCTGGTAACCGGTACGAAGTAACAACTCGGCTTCATGCCCCAACTGCTCCCGTGTGAGAACGAGCATGATTTCGGTGAAGTTCTGATTGTGCAGTGTGCTGTCGTAGAGCACTCACGCAGATGTGATGCGCAATCTCATGCAGCACGACAGATTCTCGCATTGCCCATACGTGATCAGTAGGAATCGCAATGACAGCTGCTTCTACTTCGTAATGCGCTCGGGTTCCCCCTTGGCGATGTCTTACGCGTGGCGGCGCAACTCTCTGAAGTTCGCACACGTGGACAACATAAGACTCGACATCATTGAGGCTTCCGAAACGGATTTGAACAGGCGCAATCAACTGTGAGCCGAAGAAGTCAACCTGCCCACCGCGATCCAAAATGGCCGACCACTGATCTTCGGCGGCGTACACCGATCCTCTGTGACGGTCGATCACGGGCACGCACCGGACTCAGACCGCTGCATGTGGCCACCGTGGAGTTTCGTCCGCCGCGGGACGCTGCATCGCACCGGCGGCAATAGCACCAAACATGGCCGCCCCGAGCGCCCCGGCCTCATTCACTTGACTGACCTCGAAATCACCCATTGCCTCATGCTTGGCATCGATCACCATCACATCGTGAACCCAGCCACCTGCGAGCACCGTGCGCTGACGAGGCGCACTGGCTGCTTCCATGAAACTCAACAGATCAGAGCCGATGCGAACAAGCTCGGTGACACTTGATCGCCACAGTGCTTCGGGACTCGCTTCATCATCTACTCCTGCGATGGATAAGCCGGTGTGTTCAATCTGGCTGAGTTTCACGTCCCCCGCTTTCGCCTCGAGCGCCTTTCGCGCGAGATCCGATCTCTGTTCGAAGGTCTCTACACCGAGCAGGCGCCGAATCCGCTCCAGCGATAGCCCTGTAACGAGAGCTCCCAGCAGGCAAACGTGGTCGGGAATCACACTCCACATCACCGCCACATCTCGCTCGGTCAGACGAATGAGTTCCTCCCTCGGCAGGGGACCCGGGGTGAAGCGCAAGAGTGCCTCGGCCGTTCCCATGGAATCGAAAAGGGTGCCGGTGGTCGCGGCTCCACATGCAAAGGCTGCCGAATGATGATCCATTCCAGTGGGAGTGAGCGCCGCCCCACGCATGGATTCAGGAACGTTGATGGCTTCCCCGCAGTGGTCACCCGCAACGGTGACGGGCCCGGGAAGCAACGGGCCAACCAGGTCGAGAGTGGCGTTCCACGGAACGCGCTCAACCACGTCGAAGAGCCCGGTTCGGGATACGAGCGATATCTCACTCACCCGCTCTCCGCCGAGCCGATGCACGATCCATTCAGCAACACTCAGGTAGCAGATGGCACGGCTGGCTGCGGGAACGTTTCGCTGCAGCCACAGGATCTTCGCAACCGACGGCTTGTTGTTCAGACGCATGCCCACATGCCCGTGAAATGTCTCTTTATCGATCACGTCCTTGATGAGGTCGGCGCGTCCCCGGGGATCATGGAAAGCGATGATGGGCGCGAGCGGTTCATTGTGCGGACCGATGAGCACGCCGGCTTCGGCCATGCTGGTGACTCCGATGCCGATGATGCGTGCATCTGTTGGCCAGGCTTCTGACTCGGTCAGATTTGTCAGCACTGATGTGACTACGTCGATGAGTTCATCAGCGTCCATCTGGGCCTCGGCACCGGAACGCTGCCACGGAGTGGTTTGCGCCGCTTCGGCCAGCACAGCGCCGCCCAGGTCCACAACGAGGGCCTTCACCCGCGTGGTTCCCGCGTCGATTCCAACCACCAGCTCGCGCATTCGCTTCCCTTCGGGATGAAGCCATCGGTTGCTCTCACCGCGAGGATAGGGTGGCGCAAGCGGGGGTGCACGTAGATCGCTGTCCCGATACTCGTGCACATCAACTGGCTGCTAGGAGAGGAATTCCACGTGTCCGATGTCCGCTACCGCCTCAACCGACTCTTCAATCCCACTTCCGGACGCTGCCTCGATGTTGCGATCGACCACGGCTTCTTCGGTGAACGTCACTTCCTGAACGGGATCGAAGATCTAGCGTCGGCTATCGGCACGCTGGTGGATGCTGCGCCCGATGCCATCCAACTAACGCAGGGCCAGGCACCGAAATTGCAAATGCACAAAGGACGCCAGCGCCCGGCCTTGGTGATGCGCACAGACGTGGCGAATGTGTACGGCGCACCCCTTCCCGACCACATGTTCTCGCTGATGATTCCCGAGCCGGCCAAGCGTGGCGTTCAACTTGATGCCGCCATCATCGTTGTGAATCTGCTCGATTTACCCGGGCGACCCGAAGTGCGTGAGGCGTGCGTGCAAAACGTTCTAGAAGCCAAAGCCGACTGCGAGAAGTACGGCATGCCACTGATGGTCGAACCCCTGGTCATGAAACCAGTCACTCCCGACGGCACCACCGGGTACACCGTCAACGGCGACCTCGATCTGATCCTGCCGATTGTCCGGCAGGCCGTGGAACTGGGCGCTGATGTCATCAAGGCCGATCCCACCGACGATCCAGCCGATTACCACCAGGTGATTCGGATCGCAGGCGACATCCCGGTTCTAGTTCGAGGCGGTGGCCGGGTTCCCGACCGTGAACTGCTCGAACGCACCGCAGCCGTGCTCGGTCAAGGCGCTGCCGGCATCGTTTACGGACGAAACATCGTCCAGCACGACAACCCGGCCGGCATCACACGCGCCCTTATGGCCATGTTGCACGACGGAGCATCGGTAGCCGAAGCGGAGAAGTTGATCGCATGACCGACGTCCGTATCGGCATCATCGGCGGCGGGCTGATGGGTCGGGAGTTAGCGGCCGTGTGCGGTCGTTGGCTACACCTAGTCGATCATCCCGTCCGCCCTTCCGTCGTGGCCGTTGCTGATCTCAATCCCGCTGCCCTGGAATGGTTTAGGCAAGTCCCCACCATCGAGACGCTCACTGATTCATGGCAGCAACTCACCAACGACCCGACACTCGACGTTCTCTACATTGCTGTGCCGCACAACGTGCACGAGGAGATCTACACGGCAGCTGCGGCAGCTGGGAAGGACTTTCTCGCGGAGAAGCCCTTCGGCATCGACCTGGGAGCTGCCGAACGGATCGCAGCCGGCATCGATGCTTCTGGTGTCTTCGTCCGAGTGAGCAGCGAGATGCCTTTTTTTCCCGGAGCGCTACGCGCCTACGAACTGGCGCGAAGTGGCGCACTCGGAGAGATCGTCGAGGTGCGGTCGGCCTTCTTGCACTCCTCCGATATCGATCGGAGTAAACCGATCAATTGGAAGCGACGCATGGAGACGTGTGGCGCGATCGGTGTGATGGGGGATCTGGGCATGCACGTTGCCCACGTTCCGTTGCGCCTGCACTACCAACCGTCGTCGGTATACGCACTCTTGGAGGACATCGTCACCGATCGCCCCGTGGCCGCAGGGTCCAGCGAGAAGGTGCGCTGCGATACCTGGGATAACGCATTCATCACCATGCGTGGCCGGATAACCGGAAGTGAGCGTGCCTTTCCGATGATGTGGGAGACGAAACGCATCGCACCAGGAAACATGAATACGTGGGTGTTTGAGGCCCAGGGTATGGATGAGGGAGTGCGATTCAGCACTCGCACACCCGCATACTTCGAGCGATTCCGCCGAGACGGTAGTGAGCAGATCTGGGAACAAGTGCAGCCCGGAAACGTATCTGCCTGGCCGATGGTCAGCGGGGCGATCTTCGAGTTCGGCTTCGCCGATGCGCTATTGCAGATGTGGGCCAGTTATTTGGCTGAACGAGCCGGGCAACTCGGTGATCGATTCGGTACCGCCACCGTTGCCGAAGCCGTTGAATCGCATCGGGTTTTCGATGCCGCAGCGCGATCCCACGCTGAGCGCCGGGCCATCAACTGAGAATGCGTTCTCTCGGGCGGGCACTTCGCAAGACGCCACTGCTGGCGGATCTTCCGCGAGAAGTGGCGGTACTTGCCGCTATCGCCTTTTTCGTAGCCCTCGGCTTCGGCATCTTGATTCCATCTCTGCCCATCTTTGCCAGCACTTTCGGTGTCAATGCTTTCCAAGCTGGCATGGTCATCTCGGTCTTCGCTCTCGTGCGATTTGTCACCGCGCCGCTTGCCGGTGGAATGGTGAATCGCTTCGGTGAGCGCATTGTTCTCAGCAGTGGCCTGTTCATCGTCGCGGTCTCTTCTCTCATCGCCGGCTTCTCCCAAACGTATGGACAGTTGCTTGTGCTGCGCGGTGCCGGAGGTTTGGGTTCGTCGATGTTCACGGTCTCTGCGATGGCACTTCTGCTGCGGGTGGCGTCATCGCAACAGCGAGGACGTGCATCGAGTGCCTTTCAAGGTGGCTTTCTCTTGGGGGCGTTGCCGGCCCCGCCGTGGGTGGGCTCGTCGTCGCATGGTCGATTCGAGCACCGTTCTTCGTCTACGCGGCCACCCTGCTCGTCGCGACGGCCGTTTCCTTAATCTTCTTGTCGCGTGTTCGACTGCACGATCTTGAGGAGCAGGTGTCGGGAGGTAGGGCCGGCAAGCTCGAGGAACTGAGAGTCGCGCTCAAGGACAAGGCCTACCAAGCGGCCATCGGTAGCAATCTGATCACCGGATTCGTGATATTCGGCCTCCGCTCATCGGTGGTCCCCCTGTTCGTGATCGAAGGGCTCGATCGCGGCGCATCACTATCGGGAATCGGCTTCCTAGTTGCCGCGGGCGTGCAAGCGGTTTTCCTGCTTCCAGCCGGCCGACTCGCGGACACCCGAGGGCGCCGCCCAGCACTTCTCTTCGGCACGATTGCAACGGCGATAGGCATGGGCGTGCTGGCCTTGTCCGATCTAGCCGCGAACACCCTCGGCACTGCTGGCCTTGCCGGGGTGGTCCTGTTCCTCATTGCCATGGCGGTTCAGGGCTTCGGCGGGGCGTTCATGGGGTCAGCGCCAGCCGCACTCGTAGGTGACATCATGGGAGGACGCAAAGGAGGGGTCGTCATCGCGACCTTCCAAATGATGTCGGATGTGGGAGCCATCGTGGGACCGTTGATCGCCGGACTGCTTGTCGATTCGTTCGACTACGACTGGGCCTTCTTCGCCGGTGCCGCCCTGGCCCTCGTACCTATCGTTTTGGTTCTACGGATGCGGGAGACACTGATCCGCACGGGTGGGGCTGCATGAGTCAGCTCACTCAAGACCGGCGCCTCGTCGTCGGCTTCACGAGCGTTGTGACCATCATTGCCGTCATCGCGGCCTTCTTGGTGCTGGCTGAATACGGCTCCCGACTGTCCCCGCCTCAGCAGCATCACCGCAGGACGAAGCCTCCCCGCCAGGCTCCAGCGTCCTGGGGGATGCACCCATCGTGACGCCTGTCGACACCCCCCTTGAGCCAACTGAGCCACCGTCGTTCCGCAATGTTGTGATGGTGCTGGCCGATGATCTCGACTGGAAACTCTTCGATCAAATTCCCCGCCTGGTGGCGCTCAAAGAACAAGGCATGACGTTTAACAACCACACCGTGGTGGATTCGCTGTGCTGCCCTTCTCGGGTCACGATTCTTCGTGCGCAGTACATCCACAACCACAAGGTCATTTCCAACCTCGAGGCAACGGGTGGTGGATGGCCCACGTTCAAGCGTCTGGGTGAGCACAAAGACAACCTGCCCGTGTGGCTTTCACGGTCTGGAGTCACAACCGCACTGTTCGGGAAGTACATGAACGAATACCCCACTCGTCCCAGCGGTATCCGATACATACCGCCCGGTTGGGACAAGTGGGCGGTACCCATCTCACGTGGTGATTCATACTCCGGGTACAGCTACACGCTCAATGACAACGGTGAGTTGATTCGCTATGGAACCAAGCCTGAGGACTTCTTGAATGACGTCCTTAATGACAAGGCCCGATCGTTCATTTCGGAAACCCAGGATCCCTTCTTTTTGTACCTGTCGAACTACACCCCCCATAAGCCCTTCGCAACGGCACCCCGGCATTTAGGAACGCACATCGGAACGGTGGCTCCCAGAACCCCCGCTTACAACTCCTTCGGTGAGAACGAACCTGCTTGGTTGGCCAAATTCCCGCAACTAACGGATTGGAAGTTGTCCCAACTCGACAAGACTTGGCGCAAACGTGCGCAGTCAGCTGAAACGGTTGCCGATTCCGTTGAGGCGGTTCTCGCCGAACTCCGTGCAACCGGTAAGGACAAGGACACCCTGGTAATCCTGACCACCGACAATGGCTACCACGTGGGCGAATACCGGATGCCCAAGGGCAAGCGCACGCCGTATGCAACGGACACCGTGGTGCCGATGATCGCCATCGGGCCAGGCGTCCCGGCCGGAGTCGAGGTTGATGCCATGACGTCGACCATCGACCTCGCGCCGACATTCACCGAACTGCTGGGGGCACGAGTTCCCAACTGGGTGGATGGCCGCTCGCTCGTACCCTTCCTTGCCGCAGGTCAAAAGCCTGAGAACTGGCGCAACGCAGCGTTGTCCGAATCGATTGGTGTCACTAACAAGTCCGATCCGGACTACCTTCCCTTCATCCCACCGCCGTTCTCAGCGTTGCGCACACCGCGCTGGATGTACGTCGAATACGACGACGGCAGCCGCGCGCTGTACGACCAAGTAACGGACCCGTTTGAACTACGAAACGTGGTAGATGCCGTGGACCCAGCCTTCGTGCAGTCACTCAGTAGTCAGTTGGCTCAACTCGACAGGTGCGCAGGGCCATCTTGTCGAGAAGCCGACGCGATCACGATTACCGATCCGCTGCCGCAACTAACGCCCTAGCGGACTTCATGCCAAGGCCTTGTCGAGGTCTGCGATGAGATCGTGGGCGTCCTCGATTCCTACACTCAGCCGCACTAGGTCCGCCGGCACTTCGAGTGGACTCCCTGCCGCCGATGCGTGGGTCATGCGGCCAGGATGCTCAATTAAGGACTCGACACCGCCGAGGGACTCACCAAGTGTGAAGACGTCCGTGCGTCCGCAAATATCGACCGCTGCCTGTTCCCCTCCTGCAACTCGGAAGGAAACCATTCCGCCGAAGTCCCGCATCTGCCGCACGGCAACCTCGTGTCCGGGATGGGATGGCAAACCCGGCCACAGGACTTGACTGACCGCGGGGTGATCTGTCAGGAAATCGACGACCGCACGCGCGTTGTCGCTGTGACGATCCATCCGAATCCCCAGTGTTTTAATACCACGCAGCACCAGCCAGGAGTCGAAAGGTCCCGGAACCGCACCCATCGCGTTCTGGTGGAAGGCCAACTGCTGCCCGAGCTCTGAATCGCGCACGATGAGTGCGCCACCGATTACATCGCTGTGTCCGCCTAGGTACTTGGTTGTGGAGTGCACCACAACATCGGCGCCCAGCAACAGCGGCTGCTGCAAATACGGAGACGCGAACGTGTTATCCACCACCAGCACAGCCCCTGCGTCGTGCGCTACATCCGCGATGGCCGCGATATCGGCAACGTTGAGGAGTGGATTGGTGGGGGTCTCGATCCACACGAGCTTGGTTTGCCCCGGTCGGATCGCAGCTGCGATCGCCTGTGGATCGGTCACGTCAGCCGGAGTGTGCTCCACCCCCCATGGAGCGGCAACTTTGGCGAAGAGGCGGTAGGTACCCCCGTAGGCATCATTGGGAATCACGGCGTGGGAGCCGGGCGCGGTGATCGTGCGGATCAGGGTGTCTTCAGCGGCCAATCCGGACGCAAATGCCAGAGCCCTCGCATCTGCGTCTTCTGGAGCCTCCAGAGACGCCAGACATTCTTCGAGCGCTGTGCGCGTTGGGTTACCGCTGCGCGAGTACTCATAACCCCCCCGTAGACCGCCAACACCATCCTGGGCGTAGGTGGAGACCTGATAGATCGGTGGCACCACCGCACCGGTTAACGGATCGGGCTCTTGGCCCGCATGAATCGCCCGAGTGTTGAAACCGTCCATAGCGATTACCCTAGACCTGTGTTCGGATTCGGAGCTAAGTCGCGAATGGTTGAGCAAGATGCTGCCCTGCCGGGTCGAACGGAGCCGATCTTTGGCATACCGCCCACCCATGCGGTTCTGGGAACTGCGATGGACCCTGAGGGTGAAGACATTTCGCGGATCTACCTGGCGATGGGGTGCTTTTGGGGGGCCGAGGAGATTTACTGGCAACTTCCCGGCGTGGTCGCCACATCCGTCGGCTACATGGGTGGCTACACATTGAATCCCACGTACGAGGAGGTGTGTACCGGCATGACCGGACATACCGAAGCCGTGTTCATCGCCTACCGGGAGAGCGACGTGAGCACGTACAACATCCTGAAGGTGTTTTGGGAGAACCACGACCCCACGCAGGGCTTTCGCCAGGGCAACGACGTTGGCACTCAGTATCGAAGTGCCATTTTCTACACAACTGTTGAGCAACGCGAACTAGCTGAGACCACCGGTCAGGCGTACGCAGAGGTAATCGCAGCACGTGGTTACCCGGACATCACCACCGAGATTGTGCCGGCGAAGGATTTCACCTATTTTCCCGCGGAGGACTATCACCAGCAGTACCTGTACAAAGTGCCGAACGGCTACCGGTGCCACGCCAACACGGGCCTGGCGCTTCCGGCTCTGGCCCGCTGAGTCCGCTCCCTCTTGCGGGGAGCATTTCTCGGATATAGCGTCTCCTTACGGGGAATCCCGGGAATATTGGTAATGCTCACCCTGGGGGAAGCCATGCTGAACCAAGAGGTCAGCCGCGTTGAGTATGTCGTCACACCCGTGACATCCACAGGTGGCGCCGCGGAGTTTCGGCAAAGCATGCTTCCGCACCCGCTCACTTACCAGGAGTTGGCGCACGAGCCACACTTTGGCATCTACAACGGCAGGCTTCGTTCGCTCTCGTACCGAAACGGCGACGCGAACGAGTTCTACTGGCGGCTCAGGCGCCAGGTGATGCTCTCGCACACTGGCGAACTGCCCACGGAGATTCGGGGCCCACAGGCGGCGCAGATGCTGGACCGCGTCTTCACCCGAGACGTCCACAAGGTCCGGGTAGGCCGCTGCAGCTACCAGATCGCCTGCTATCCCGATGGTGGCGCAATGATGGACGGTGTCCTCATTCGCTTGGAGGACCAACGCTTTTGGTACGTGCAAAGCGACGGGGAGTTCTACGGTTGGTTGCGCGCGCAAGCGCAAGGCTTTGATGTCGAGGTATTCGACCCTCACGTGTGGGTAAGCCAAGTTCAAGGCCCCCGCTCACTTGATGTACTCGATGCCGTGGCCGATGAGGGTCTCCCCGAGCAGTTTGGCTACTTCGATATGGCGCAGATCCATATCGATGGCCAGCCGTTGGTCATCACTCGCACCGGCTTTACCAGTGAGTTGGGCTGGGAGTTTTACCTTGAGTCCCATGTTGATGCCGTCGCGATCGGCGAACGCATCATGGAAGCTGGGCGCACCTACGAGATGGACACAACACCAGCTGAAGTGACCAACGCACGGCGCATCGAAGGTGGGCTGCTCTTTGCAGGTACCGATTTCGACGAAAGTGTGACCCCATTCGAGGCTGGATTTGCTTCGCTCGTCGATGAGGACAAGGGCGAATTCATCGGCCGAGCGGCCTTGCAGGAGGCCGATCGCCGGTGCCGCACGTGGGGTCTTGTCTGCGCCGAAGGCATCCCCCGGCATGGTCGTACGCTCCTGAGAGAGACCACCGAGATCGGTCTGGTCACGAGCAGCGCTTGGTCACCGACGCTGCAATGCGGGATTGCAATCGTGCGGCTTGATGATCCCGACCTGGGTCCAGATACCGAAGTGGAAGTGGTGTGCGCCGATGGTTCTCGCCACTTCGCCACCGTGACAGAACTCCCGTTATACGACAAGGCCGGGGATATCCCTCGCGGACGCGATGCCAAGACCCCCGAATCCCCTGAGGTGATCGTATGAACGCAAGCGCCATGGCTCATGCCGTCCGGGGCTTTTCCATCGAGTCAGTGCCCCAGGACGCAGAGCGCATCGAGGACTTTCGCGATCATGTGCCGGAGGGCACCCGCGTATACATCGCCTGGCCACCGAGGGCTACCAAGGAGGCGATGGTGTTGGCCGCCCGCAAACTGCACGCCCAGGGCATGGTGCCGGTGCCGCACATCGCTGCTCGCCGAGTTCCCTCACAGGAGTTCCTCCGGGACTTCGTGGGGGAATTGATCGAGCATGCGCACGTGCGGGAGGTGCTGGTGATCGGTGGCGATCCGGCCACCCCCGAAGGCCCCTACCCGGACACCGGCGCACTCCTGCGCAGCGGAATTCTCACCGAACTGGGTATCGAGAAGGTCGGGATCGCTGCACATCCCGAAGGCCATCCGGTAATGAGCGAGGAACTCTCCCGCGAGGTCCTGGCGCAGAACATGTCAACAGCGCGCGAAGGTGGCTTGTCCGTTGAAGCGGTGTCCCAGTTCGTCCTCGACCCTGCTGCCATCGATTCCTGGCATGCCAGCGCATACAGCCCTCTTGCTGGTGGCGCTCCTCTACACATCGGTATTCCTGGCTTGGTCAGCGGTACCCGTCTGCTCAAGATCGCCAGCGCTTGCGGAATCGGCGAGAGCATCGGGCTACTGCGCAAGAACGGTGTGCGGCTCGCCAAGACCGCACTGGGTAACTCGAGCACCCAAACTTTGGTGGAAGGGCTTGTCCCCCTGGTGAGCAGTGCCGATGATGTCGCCGGCTTCCATTTCTACACGTTCGGAAATTTCGAGCAGACTGCTGCGTGGGCTTGCACAGTGGCCAAAACAGCACCCGGCAAAGTCGCCTAACAGCCTGGCGTTCGCCCTACTGACTTACTTGGGCCCGAAGTACGTGTTTTTGGATCTTCCCGGTGGCTGTCCGCGGGATGGACGAGAAGACGAACCTTTTCGGGATCTTGTAGGAGGCTAGATTTTCCCGGCAATGCCGCGTGAGTTCATCCTCGGTAGCTACCGCACCAGGCGCGAACTCGATGAAGGCGCATGGCGTCTCGCCCCATTTCTCGTGGGGCATCGCAACAACTGCAGCTACCGCAACAGCCGGGTGCTTGTACAACGCATCCTCGATCTCGATGGAGGAGATGTTCTCGCCTCCGGAGATGATGATGTCCTTGGATCGATCCTTAAGCTCCAAGTAGCCGTCGGGGTACATGACCGCCAGATCGCCGGAGTGGAACCAGCCCCCGGCGAAGGCCGCCTTGGTCGCCTCCGGATTACGAAAGTAACCCTTCATAACGACGTTTCCGCGGAACATCACCTCACCGATTGTCTCGCCATCACGCGGAACCGGTTCGAGCGTGTCCGGTTCAAGGACATCGAGACGTTCGAGCGGTAGGTACCGCACACCCTGGCGGGCCTTGAGGGCTGTGCGTGCGTCGACCTCGAGGTCATCCCACTCCTCGTGCCATTCGTTTACCACCGCCGGGCCATACGTCTCGGTCAGACCGTAGAGCTGGGTCACATTAAAGCCAGCCTCTTGCATTCCCGCGAGAATCCTCTGCGGCGGCGGGGCTGCCGCGGTGAAGAACTCCACCGTTCGCGCCAGTGGCTGCCTGGTTTCCGGGGGTGTGGCGACAAGCAGAGCCATAACCGGCGGCGCTCCGCATAGGTGGGTGACGTTTTGCTGCGCAAGTGCTGACCAGATCGGTTCCTCGCGTACCTCGCGCAAACACACATGTGTGCCGAATAGCACCGACAAAGTCCACGGGAAACACCACCCGTTGCAGTGGAACATCGGCAAGGTCCACAGGTACGTTGCGTAGCGCGGCATACTAGCCACTAGCGCATTGCCTTGCGCGAGAAGATAAGCCCCTCGATGGTGCGTGACTACACCTTTTGGATCACCAGTGGTTCCCGAGGTGTAACTGATGGCGATCGCGTCCCATTCGTCTTCCGGCATCAGCCACTCGAAATCGGCATCGCCCGCACCGACGAAGGTCTCGTAATCGATCCACTTCGCATCCATCTCGGTGCGGTCCCCAGACCATTGCGGATCGTCGTAGACGATCACTGTCGGGGATTGTTCGCACAACTCCAGCGCTGCTTCGGCCAACTCGAGGAACGCACGATCGACGATGAGGACCTTCGCGCCGGCGTGCTCGAGCTGGAAGGCGATGGTGGCGGCATCGAGTCGGGTGTTGATCGCATGGAGCACAGCACCACACATCGGCACGCCATGGTGGGCTTCCAACATCGCCGGAACGTTCGGTAGTAGCACGGAAACGGTGTCTGCGCGGACGATGCCCAGCTTGGCGAGCGCGGAAGCCAACTGGCAGGAACGCCGATAGAAGGTTCGGTAGGTGATCGTGCTGGTCCCATGAACGATGGCAGTGTGATCGGGCATGACCCCTGCGGCCCGCTCGAGGAATAACAGCGGAGTCAACGGCTGGAAGTTTGCCGGGTTGCGATCTAGGTCGGTATTGAATGGATTAACCACAGTTTTGCCCCGCTGTCGTCCAACTACTGGTCGCGCCAGTGCGGACTTCGCTTCTCAACAAAAGCGCTGATGCCCTCTTGCGCATCTTGCTTCAGCATGTTGTCGACCATGACCTCTGATGTGTATTCATAGGCCTGCTCCAACGACATCTCCCGTTGTCGGTAGAACGCAGTTTTCCCGGTGGCCAAGGTCATGCTTGATTTCCCTGCGATCGAGCGTGCGGTCTCCATCGTTTTCTCCGTGAGGTTCTCAACCTCCACCACCTGGTTGATCAACCCGATCCGCATCGCTTCATCCGCGCTGATCATGTCCCCCGTGAGCAGCATCTGCATAGCCGCCTTGTTGGAGACGTTACGTGAAAGTGCCACCATCGGTGTGGAGCAGAACAGGCCGATATGCACCCCTGGAGTCGCGAAACGCGCAGTCGGTGCGGCATAGGCCAGATCGCAACTAGCCACCAACTGGCACCCGGCAGCCGTGGCCACCCCGGTCACTTCCGCGATCACTGGCTTGGGATGGTTGACGATGGTTTGCATGACCTGCGCGCACTGCGCCATCAGGTCCTCAAAGAATCCCCGCCCGTTATCGGCACCGTCCCGGGCGCGGGTGATCTCCTTTAGATCATGCCCCGCACTGAAGGCCGGCCCCGTCGCCGCGAGCACGATCACCCGAACGTCGGCATCGGCCCGGGCGGCATCGAGGACTTCTTGTAATTCACCGAGCATTCGTGAGGAGAGCGCGTTTCGACGGGCGCTGTCATCGAGGGTGATGCGCAGCACTCCAGTGCTATCTCGGTGCTGCTGGATGATCGCGTCTACTTCAGTGTCAGTACCCACCATCTACCCCACCCTAGGCCGTTTTTCGCGGAAGTACCCGGGGTTTCGGCGGCCCGAGCCCCGGCAATGGTCACCACCGCCTCACCGGAGTTAATCGGCTAGGTAGCCCAGCAGATCTTGACGGGTGAGCACCCCCAGCGGCCGACCGTCCTCGATGACCACCACACCACCGCTGGTCATGAGTGCATCAATGGCCGCCTGCACCGACTCTCCCGCACCCACGATCGGCAGCGGCGCCGACATGTGGGTGTCGACCGGGTCAGCAAGCTTGGCTTTGCCGGTGAACAGTGCGTCGAGCAAGTCCTTTTCCACGACAGCCCCGACCACTTCCGCAGCCATCACCGGAGGCTCCGCGCGCACAACCGGCATCTGGGAGACCCCGTATTCCCGCAATATGGCAATCGCATCGGCTACCGATTCGGTTGGGTGGGTATGCACCAGCGCCGGGATCTCCGTGGATTTCGCGCGCAAGACATCACCCACCGTTCGATCTCCACTCGCCGGCAAGAAGCCGTAGGAAGCAAGCCATTCGTCGTTGAACACCTTGCTCAAGTAGCCGCGGCCGGAGTCTGGAAGAAGTACGACGATGACGTCGTCTGGCCCGGCCTTGGCGGCCACCCGCAGCGCAGCGACCACTGCCATGCCGCATGAGCCACCAACCAGAAGTCCTTCTTCGCGCGCGAGTCTGCGCGTCATCTCGAAGGACTCAGCATCGGAGACCGCGATCACCTCATCGCAGATGCCTTGGTCGTAGGTAGTGGGCCAGAAGTCCTCACCCACCCCCTCGACGAGATACGGACGACCAGTGCCGCCGGAGTACACAGAACCCTCCGGATCAGCGCCGATGATGCGTACGGACCCGCTGCTGACTTCCTTCAAGTACTTACCCGTGCCGCTGATAGTTCCGCCGGTGCCCACCCCGGCAACGAAATGCGTGATGCGACCGTCGGTCTGTTCCCAGATCTCCGGCCCGGTTACCTCGTAATGCGAGCGAGGATTGTTCGGGTTGGAGTACTGATCGGGCTTCCAGCCGCCGGGGGTTTCGCGCGCTAGTCGATCACTGACTGAGTAGTAAGACCGGGGATCTTCCGGATCGACAGCGGTGGGACACACCACCACTTCCGCACCGTAGGCGCGCAGCACATTGCGCTTGTCTTCGCTGACTTTGTCCGGGCACACGAAGATGCAGTGGTAACCGCGCTGCTGCGCCACCATCGCCAACCCCACACCTGTATTGCCACTGGTCGGTTCGACGATGGTCCCACCGGGCTTGAGCAAGCCTTCTTGTTCGGCCGCATCGATCATCCGAACCGCAATTCGATCTTTGACCGATCCTCCGGGATTCACGTACTCCACCTTGGCGAGCACTAAGGGCCCCGGATCCGGGACGATCCCCTTCGTCACTTTGGTCAGGCGCACCAAGGGGGTATTCCCAATGAGCTCGATAACGGACTGCGCGTAATGCATCTGCTTAGCCTAGGCGCCCTAGGGTTTGGGGATGCCCGAGGAGCCAGCACTTATGGCGATCGACGTGGAACTGCGACGTGTCACGAACCGCCTGGAGACGACATCGGTCACAAGACTCAACGATAACGTCGCTTCGGTGGTGCATTCCGCGGCCGAGAGCATTATCCGCATCACAACCGATCCGCAGCGGCCTGCGAACTCAGGACTACCGACATTGGGCCCAACGGCGCTAGCTGCGCAACTGACAGTCGTGGTTAATGATTACCTGGACATGCGAACGGCGGCGTCCGAGGACGCCGCCGTTGCGGAGATTCTGATCGACCTTCGTCGATCGTTGCCGTGACTAATCGCGACCAGAGAGGATCGCAAACATGCGCAGGAACTCTAGGTAAATCCACACCAAGGTGACCAGGAGTCCGAAGGACATGCGCCACGATTCGCGCTCGGGAAGGCCCATCGCCACACCTTGCTTGATGGCCTCGAAGTCGAGGGCCAAGAAGAATGATGCGATGGCGACGCCGGCGATCGAGATGATGATGCCGATGCCGTCTACCCCGTAGAAGCCCCAGCCACCACCCACGCCAAACATTGCGGCGACGAGCGATGCAAGAGCCAACACGATGTAGGACACCGCGGCAACCATGAGGATCTGCGTAAAGCGCTTGGTGACCTTGATGACACCGGTCAGATACAGCGTGAGCATCACGCCGAAAGTGGTCATTGTGGCGACCACAGCCTGCAGGACGATTCCGTCCCAGCCGTTGATGACGGCGTAGGAGTTGTACCAGAAACTGATGCCGCCAAGCATCAAACCCTCGACTACCGCGAAGATCACCATGAGTACCGGTGACACACTCTTCTTAAGCGCGTTTACGAAACCAAGCGCGATGGCCGCGATGAAGACTGGGAGCATCAAGCCCGGCGCTGCGGCGATCAGGTTCCAGCCCACGAACGCGAAGGCAACAACCAGACCGAACATGATGGCCGACTTCACGACGACGTCGTTCAAGGTGACGCGAAGGCCGCCACCGGCGGTGACCGTCTGGAACTGAAGATCGTCGCCCGAGGGCGGGGCGCCCGAAGGCTGGGTGGCCGGTTGCGCCGGGGTAGCGGAGGGAGCCTCGCCGGAGGCCCGGGCGAAAGCCGTGCGTCCCTCCGTATAGGCGAATCCCGAGGCGTCGGCCTTTTCGTATCGCGACAGGACAGGATTATTCGTTTGCATGCCTCAACGGTAACCCATGGGGGCGAGGTCGCCAAGTGAACCTCGCTCTGGGCGAAAGGAATCCCGACTAAGGAACCGGGGGTACGCGCAAGCCGGGGGTACGCGCAAGGGCATGTCCGCGCCACCTAGGCTCGCCAGGATGATGCTTCCGGTTGCCTGGGTTGAACACCTGGAGAGTGCGCGATGGTGAGCGGGCCGCTCAGCGACGTCCGGGTCATTGACCTGACCCAGGTCTTGTCCGGCCCCTTCTGCTCGATGCTGTTGGCCGATATGGGGGCGGATGTCATCAAAGTTGAGCCGCCGTCCGGGGACGTCGCCCGTCGCTGGGGTCCTCATCCAGCCGTCTCGGGCGAAGTTGAGGCCAGTTACGGGGGTTACTTCGCGAGTGTCAATCGCAATAAGCGCAGCGTCGTCTTGGATCTACGAACACCCCAGGGGGTCGAGGATCTGCATAGGTTGCTCAGTACCGCCGACGTTCTCCTCGAGAACTACCGGGTGGGAGTCATGGACCGCCTGGGGCTCTCCTACGAATCCCTGCACGCGCGCTATCCCGCCCTTGTCTACGCCAGCATCCGTGGTTTCGGAGACCCTCGAACCGGTGAAAGTCCGTACGCGGATTGGCCCGCCTTCGACATCATCGCGCAGGCGATGGGTGGCATTCTCGGGATCACCGGCACCGATCCAGAACACCCGGTGAAAGTCGGACCCGGGGTCGGCGACATTTTTCCTGCCGCGCTCGCAGCAACCGGCATTTTGGCTGCCCTTCACGAAGCGCAGCGCACTGGCCTGGGTCAGCTCGTGGATGTCGCGATGTACGACGCCGTGTTGTCCTTAACCGAGCGAATCGTTTACCAGTACTCGATCACGGGTGAAAGTCCTGCACCGCAGGGCAACACGCACCCGCTCTTATGCCCATACGGCCTGGTTCGCACAGCAGACGGCTTCGTAGCGCTAGCCACGCCCACCGATCATCATTGGCGCGCGCTCTGTCAGGTAATGAATCGGCACGACCTTGAGGACCACCCGCAATTCGGAACCAATGACCAGCGCCTGGTCAATGCATCCGAGGTCTATCGAATCGTTGAGGAGTGGTCGAGTCACAAGACCTCAACTGAGGCAGTCAGCGCGCTCACCGGCGTAGTCCCGTGTGCTCCGGTCAATTCAGCGGCGGACATTGCAGGCGATCCCCATGTCGAAGCAAGGAACATGATTCGCTCCGTTGAGCATCCATCCGGATCGCTCATTTCGATCGCAGGTGCACCGATAAAGTTCAGCGCACACGGCGAAGATCCATTCGTCAGAGCACCATTACTAGGCGAGCACAACCACGAAGTTCTGGACAATCCGTGAACGTCCTCCGATCAAGGGAGTAAGTGGCCCGTGGCCAACGCGACGATCGAGCAGTGGGCTCAGGAACTGAAGGCAGCCGGCGTTACCCGGATATTTGGCGTGCCCGGTGGCGGTCCGAACCTCGCCATGATCGGAGCCGCTGAAGCCAGAGGAATCGACTTCACATTGGCGCACGGTGAGACTTCTGCCTGCATCATGGCGGCCGCCTACGGAGCGACGACCGGGACCGTGGGCGTCGCGATCGTGACACGGGGGCCAGGCTTCACGAGCGCCACGAACGGTCTGGCCTGCGCCCAATTGGATCGGCTTCCCTTGATGCTGGTCTCGGACACCGTTCCGGCTTCGCACAGTGACCGGATTGCCCACCAGCGCCTCGATCAAGTAGCCGCCGCGTGGCCGATCACGAAGTGGTCCGGCGTCCTTGGCGGCCAAGACCCCGCATCCACAACGCATGAGGCGCTCCGCATCGCCCGCTCGCACCCGCAAGGAGCGGTCCACTTGGCGTTCGACCCAACCCAAAAGGGGGAACAGCCACCGGAAGTCGAAACCGTCGCCGGTGAGATCGGGGTGTCTCCGGAGGTCATTGAGCGGATTGCTGCTGCAAAGCGACCTGTCCTCATCATCGGCTCCGACGAACTCAAAGACGTGGACTTACCTCAGTGGCCGATCCTCACGACCTATCACGCCAAAGGGGTTATCGACGAAATACAAGATCCACGAGTCCATGGACTTTTCACCGGCGTAGCAGCCGATCATCCACTTCTGGAATCTGCCGACCTCATCGTTGCTTTGGGAGTCGACACCGTCGAGCCCATGCCGGGCGCGTGGCTTCACTCAGACAAGACGATCGCGGTCCAAGAACCAGGAACCGACACCCGCTACTTCAACGACTCCACGTTGCACTTCGGTTCCGTTGTGGAGTTCGCATCCACGCTCATGCACGGACCATCAGATCTGTGGGATACCAGCGAAGTCCAAACACCCCGACGCAACCTTCTCGCGCTCACCGACGATCGCTTCACTCCAGCAAGCATCGCCGCTGCCAGCGTCACGGATGCCCGAATCACCGTTGATGCTGGCGCCCACATGCTCCCGGTGATGCAACTGTGGCCTGTTCGTGATCCCCGTGATTGCCTCATCTCCAATGGTCTGGCAACCATGGGATTTGCTTTACCCGCCGCCATAGGGATGTCCCTAGCGGACCCGGGGCGCCGGGTGTTGTGTCATGTCGGAGACGGCGGGTTAGCCATGGTGATGGGCGAACTAGAGACGCTTGCGCGATTGCAATTACCCATCACGGTGCTCGTTTACAACGATGCGAGCCTTTCCCTCATTAAGTTGAAGCAGGAACCGGCCCAAGGAGGTTCTGGCGCGGTCGATTACCTAACTATCGATTTCGCTCAGGTAGCTCAGGCCATGGGAGTCCCATCGAAGACCATCACAACGATTTCCCAACTTCGTTCGGATCTTCGAATCGAACAGCAAGGTCCGCTTCTTCTTGACCTTCACATCGATCCACAGGCCTACCCCGAGATCATGCAAGCCGCGCGAGGTTAAGCCTTTCTTTGTGCCCTCGATGGGATTCGAACCCATACTGTGCCGGGTTTAAGCCGGGTGTCTCTGCCAGTTGGACTACGAGGGCCAGCTAGGCGTCGACCCCATGATCCCGCACTGGGTTCCCGCCGCTCCCCTACCCTGGCCATCATGTTTGGAAAGACAGGCGGCGGCTGGAGCCTCGGTGCATCGATCCTTGCGGTGGCCCTTGCCCTGGGGTCCGTAGCAGCCGGATTTGGTGCTGGAACCTGGTGGCAGGGTCGAGATACCGGGCCGCAGCGCACACTATGGGTACTTGCCCAGAGCGCTGACGCCGCCCAGTTGACACCGGCCGACGGAGGGCTGTTCACGCTGAGTATGGATCCGTCGGACCCTGAGGTCCTCGCGGTTCGCAAGGACACTGGCCAAGACAGCGAACTCATTCCCCTGCTTCGACTCGAAAGCGAATGGCAGGACATGTTCGGTGATCAATCCGTTCCGCTAACCCTGCTCGTTCACGAAGCGCCCGCGGATGCTGATCCAGATTCCGCCGCAGCCGACCGCATCGAATTGCTGTCTGCCGCGCCGGTCGTGGACGGCGACCTTGTCACCTATCCGGTTGAGGTGCTGCGCCCGTCGGTTATCGCCGAAGATGGCGTTCTGCGAGCGTTCACCAAGGTGACGCTTCTGCTTCCGGAAGCCGAACGCGACGTCGAATAGTCGGCACTGTTCGTCGCCATTCGCCACTAATCAGGCCCTCGAAAATGAGTCTTGGCCTATTGCCGCGCTGCCGGCTTGTTCAACGCTCACTACTCGGCTGATGGAGTAATAGTTCTCGCCAATCCAGTCGATCGGGTTGGCGATGATCGCAAGGTCGTCGTCGTGGACGAATGCCCAGTCGGTGAGTTCCGAACAACCCTCGCGGAGGTCGGTCGGTATTCCGCGTCCTGCCAGTAGGTCGAGCCAAAGCCGATTTTGGATTCCGTCCACATACCGAGTGGCCGGTTCCATCATCGGATCGTCGGTGACGGTGGGGATGATGTTCAACACGATCCCAACGTTGCGAGCACCGGCAGCGCGGAGACGTTCCACAGCCAGGCCGTGCCCCAACTTCAGGTGGTAGGCCGACGCGAACGCTGCATCGGGATCCTTGCGTCCGGGTGCGAAATAGCCGGCCGCATAACCCAGAAACGCCGGCGATAGAGTGCAAACACCACACAACGAAATAACGAGTCACCCATCTTCTTACAACGGATCGTCCGGCACGTACCTGCCGGTGAGAGGAAAAACTATGAGTCAGCCTGTGCGCTTCGACGACGTCTCGCTCGTCTACCCAGGAACCACGGACCCAGCGGTCTCACACCTAGATCTGGACATTGGGGAGGGAGAGTTCCTCGTCCTCGTTGGCCCTTCAGGCTGCGGAAAGTCCACGTCGCTGCGCATGCTTGCGGGTCTGGAACCCATCAGCGCCGGCCAAATCTTTATCGGCGATCGTGATGTCACGAATGTAGCGGCCAAGGATCGCGATATTGCGATGGTATTCCAGAATTACGCCCTATACCCACACATGTCCGTTGCGGAGAACATGGCATTCGCACTAAAGATCCAAAAGGTCTCGAAGGATGACATAGATCGGCGAGTCAAGGAAGCAGCCACGCTGCTCGATCTGACGGAGTACTTGGAACGCAAACCCAAAGCTCTGTCCGGTGGTCAGCGCCAACGCGTGGCCATGGGTCGTGCCATCGTCCGTGAACCCCAGGTGTTCTTGATGGACGAACCCCTGTCCAACCTCGACGCGAAACTGCGTGTACAAACCCGCACCCAGATAGCGGCGCTGCAACGTCGTTTAGGTACCACCACGGTGTATGTCACTCATGATCAAGTCGAAGCGATGACCATGGGTGATCGCGTTGCCGTTCTCAAAGCCGGACTTCTTCAGCAGGTGGATTCACCGCGCGCGCTCTACGACGAACCTGCGAATGCCTTCGTCGCGACATTCATCGGGTCGCCGTCGATGAACATCATTCCGTGCGCAATAACATCTGATGGAGTAACGATGGGAGATCACACGGTCGCGATCGAACGCTCCAGACTTGATCAGATTGGCGGTGGCACGGCGCTGCTCGGCATCCGCCCGGAGGATCTGCACATCACCGACAGCGGAGCCACAATGACCGTCACCCTGGTCGAGGAGTTGGGAGCGGACACCTTCCTCTATGGCGACATGATCGCCTCCGACGGCTCCACGGTGAACCTCGTGGCCAGGGACCGCTCGCATGCGGCGCCTCGCATGGGTGAAACCGTTCACGTCTCTCCTGAGCGCACTTACCTGTTCCGCAGCGATGGGGCGCAAGAGCGCATCGTGTGAAAAAAGTCAGGTTTGGAGCCACACCGTGGGCCGTCGGCATTCCCATCGCGAAATGATCGGGGGTAGATCTGATACACCGCAGCGCGACTCCACCACGATTCCTCTTTACTCACTATTCCTCGTTACTCATGATTCCTGTTTACCAACGATGCCTCTTCGCGGGCGGCGCCGTCAGTCACGCGACAACCCCGGCAGCGGGCCGGTGGAACCACGAACAACCAATTGAGTGGGGACTCGAATAGGTTCAAGAGTTGGAGTTCCTTCGCGTAATTGAACGAGAAGTGACTCCGCTGCAATGCGCCCAAGTTCAGTGACCGGTTGCACCACGGTGGTCAAATCAAGATGCTCGGACATGTCATGTCCGTCAACACCCACGATGGAAACGTCAACACCTGGGCGAAGTCCGTGAGCACGCAGCGCACGAAGAGCACCGAAGGCCATTTCGTCACTGAGCGCGAACACGGCTGTTGGGGGTGTGGGTTGCGACAGCAAGGCGGTCATCGCTGCCTCGCCGCCTTCGATTGTGAAGTAGCCGAAAGCTTCCAAAATCGGATCGACGTCAAGTCCAGCGGCTGTCAAAGCCTGAGAAAAGCCCTTTTCCCGATCAGATTCGGCAGTGAACGGAGCCTCAGACGGCGAACCTCCGATGATGCCCATACGCCGGTGCCCGAGGTTGATCAAGTGCTGGGTTGCCAGACGTGCGGCGGCTACGTCGTCAATCGTCACGCTCGGGACACCCGGGACAGTCAGGCCGATGGTCGACGTGGGCATACCAAGATCGATGATCTCGCGCAGTTGCGGATCGGAGGGTGGAACAGCAATGACCAAGATCGCATCAACACGCCGGCGCAACCTCGGCGCGACCGGCGATCGATTCAACTGATTGTTGTGATCACCGATACAGGTGAGAAGCAAATCCATATCGGCTTCCTGGAGCACATCCTCCACTCCGGAAAGAACCGTGCAGAAGAACCAGCGCGCGATATACGGCGTGACCACCGCAACGCTCCCCGTCCGCCCCGACGCGAGCCGCGAGGCGCTTGGTGAGATGACGTAATCCAGATCACTGGCAACCTGCTGAACGCGCCGGCGGGTCCGTTCGTCCACGTTCGGCAGCCCGCGCAAGGCGCGCGAGACAGTAGCCGTCGAGACCCCCGCGGCCTCAGCCACGTCGCGGATGGTTATCCCCATGGTCGCCTCCCAACCCTGACAGGGATGCTAGGCCGAGCCTCGGGGGTGGCCACAAGCGGTTACATGAAATAACTGTGTGAGATCTAGGCCACTGCCGCCGAGAGTCTGTAAACGATGCCATCCAGCAGGTCCGCTTCGCTGGCGAGCACGAACGAGATGGGCAGCCGGCGCATGATCTGCCGAAGGACAAGGGCCCCGCCTGCGATGACGTCCACGCGCCCCGGGTGCATGACCGGCTCCGCCGCCCGTTCCGCGCGGGTCATGCCCAACAGTCGATCCGTTATCCGTTCCACCTGGCTCGCACTGACCAGGAATCCGTGAATCGCATCGGCGTCGTAGGCGGGTAGCTCCTGAGCGAGGGCCGCGACGGTGGTCACCGAGCCGGCTAAGCCGATGAACGTCTGAACGTCTCTCACATCGACCTGGACAAATGCTTGATCGAGAGCACGATCGATAGTGGCGACGGTCTGGGCAATCTGGTCTGCCGTGGGCGGGTCGTCGTGGAGGTGACGTTCGGTCATGCGCACACACCCAATGTCGATGCTGCACATCGAGGTAATCACTCCGCTGCGCGCATCACCGACCACGAATTCAGTTGAGCCACCACCTATGTCCGAGATCAGAACAGGCGATTCAAGGAGCGACTCGGAAATACCCCGGATCGCACCCAGGAAGGACAGCTCAGCCTCCTCGGTGCCGGGGACCACCTCCGGCTCGATTCCCAGCCTGTCACGAACACCATCGATGAAGACCTGCGCGTTTCGTGCGTCTCGCGCGGCGGACGTGGCAACCATGCGTGTGGCGCGAACTCCATACCGAGAGATGTCCCGTGCGTACTCCTCAACTGCGGCGAAGGTTCGCTCAAGTGCTGCTTGCGTGAACTCGCCCGTGGTGTCGATTCCCTCACCCAAACGGACGGTGATCATGCGGCGGTCCACTTGCGTGAGTCGACCATCGATCACATCCGCAACCAGGAGTCGAATTGCATTGGTACCGCAGTCGATCGCCGCGTAGCGCGTCATGTTGCGCTCCCTTCGTCAGCGCAACTGCGTGGCTTCCACCATTCGCCCAGTTCTTCCAGCGCCTCATCGCCGAAGGGATTGACGCCCTGACCATTTGCCAGAGCCTGCCCGACGAGCACGTGCAGACATTTGACACGTTGCGGCATGCCACCTGCACTGATCCCATCGATTTCAGGGACCTCTCCCAGGACCGAACGCTCCATCAGGTACCGCTCGTGCGCTGATCGATACTGGTCTCGGAGACCATCATCGACGCTGAGCCGGTGCTCCATCTCCCGCATGCGACCGCTGCCTTCGATACCACCGATCGCGCTTGCCAACTTAGGGCAGGTGACGTAATAGGTAGTAGGAAAAGGCGTGCCATCATCCAATCGCGGTGCCGTGGTCACCACACATGGCTCACCGCATGGACAGCGGTAGGCGACGCCCAGTGCGCCACGAGGTTCGCGCCCGAGCTGCCGCCCCACTGCTTCGTCGTCCTGTGAACTGAGGTGGTCCGAGCACATGCCCACGACAATAGGTGCAGGTGGAAAGTGCTACGAGATGGGATCTGTGGCAGCAAGGGGTGTTCCGTCTGCTCTTTCGATCGATTCCCACACCAGCGAATGCCAGCCACGGGGTACCTGTGCTGCGGCTTCCGACAACGCGGCCTCGGCTGAGCGGCCATCACTGGAGATCGTCACGTAACCAATCTCCCCAGGCAGGACGAAGTGCAAGCGCCGGCGCGCCTCGGTCGCGATGTACGCCGGGTCAGACCACCGACCGAGTTCGGTTTGCAGTTGTTCAATCCGCTCACTCGAGGCGGCGATATCCGCGCGCAGGGCGGCTACTTCGGCGCGCTGGGACAGCCACCCGCGAAGTGGCACCGATAGGGCCAGGACCAACAGGGCGAAGACGGCGATCAGGATCAAGGCCCGGCTGGTCATAGAGCCACCGGAGGAACTACCGGGGGAAGACGTAGCCACGGGGCGATCGTGTCACGTGGGCCCCAATTTTCCCAGACGCCCCACCGATCTCAGAGAAAGTGTGGGCAGGTCCTAGCCCGCAAACCGGGGGAAGGCACCGCGGCCGGCGTACCGGCCGGCATCGGCGAGTTCCTCCTCGATGCGCAGCAACTGGTTGTACTTGGCTACCCGCTCCGATCGCGCCGGTGCACCGGTCTTGATCTGACCGCAGTTCACCGCCACCGCAAGATCGGCGATTGTGGTGTCCTCGGTCTCGCCCGAGCGATGGGACATCATCGACGCGTAACCAGCCGACGTTGCCAACGCCACCGCATCCAACGTCTCGGTGAGCGACCCAATCTGGTTGACCTTGACCAGCAGCGCATTGGCGGCATCGTCGGCGATACCGCGAGCCAGGCGCTCAGGATTGGTGACGAAGAGGTCATCGCCCACGAGTTGAACACTGTCGCCCAGGGCATCGGTGAGATGAATCCAGCCAGCCCAGTCGTCTTCTGCCAGTGGATCCTCGATTGATACCAGCGGGAAGTCGGCCCGCAACGATTCGTAGTAACCCGTCATCCATTCCATGGATCGGTCCGCGCCTTCGAAGCGGTACGAGCCATCGGAGAAGAATTCGGTAGATGCCACATCGAGTGCGAGCGCAATTTCCGTTCCCAGCGAAAGCCCTGTGGCTTCCACCGCCCGGCCGATGAGTTCCAACGCTGCGCGGTTGTTGGGCAGATCGGGGGCAAATCCACCCTCATCACCCAAGCCTGTGGCATACCCCTCGGCTTTCAGCACGGCCTTGAGTGAGTGATAAACCTCCGCCCCCTGGCGCAAGGCTTCGGTGAAGGTTGGAGCACCAATCGGAGCGATCATGAACTCCTGGATATCCACACCCGTATCGGCATGAGCCCCGCCGTTCAAGATATTCATCATCGGCACCGGAAGAACATGGGCATTCGGCCCACCCACGTACCTGAACAAAGGCAAGTCCGCAGACAACGCTGCCGCCTTGGCGACAGCAAGGGACACGCCCAAAATCGCGTTGGCTCCGATGCGTGACTTGTTCGGGGTTCCATCCAGATCGATCATGGTCTGGTCCACCACGCGCTGATCGGAAGCTTCGATTCCGATCAATTCCGGAGCGATCTCTTCCTCAACGGCCATCACGGCCTCGCGCACACCCTTACCCAGGTAGCGATCTCCCCCATCGCGGCGTTCGGCGGCCTCGAAGGCTCCGGTTGAGGCTCCCGAAGGAACGGCCGCCCGAGCCACAGTGTCGTCCTCGAGGAGAACTTCCACTTCTACGGTCGGATTACCTCGAGAGTCAAGGATTTCGCGGGCGATGAGTGCTTCGATTTCAGCCATAACCCAAGCCTATTGGCCAAGGTCTCCGGTCACGATGAACGTGCGATCAGGCAGGAAGCGTCCACACTGGGGTTATGGATCAGCCACCAACAGAACTGATCGGGATTTATCACGCCGACGGCGGCGTGATGGGTGAGTTGCGCTACGTGTTAGGCAAGGCGCGCGGTTCGGCGCATTGTGCGCTGTGCGACATCACCCACGGAAGTCTTCGACGTAAGTCCGCATGGGATAGCGCTTGCGCGGCGTTCGCGATCCCGATTCGCCTCGTTCACCTGAACGAAAGAAGCAACGACGAAATCACTGCATGCACTATCGGAACCCCCACGGTCCTGGCACGCTGGGAAGACGGAACCCTGACGCCCGTTCTCGGGCCAGCCGACCTTGAAGTGGACGGATCGGTGGCGGTCTTCTTCGATCGACTCAACGCAGCACTGACCCAGCTATGACGAACGTCGAGGTTTGGCGCGTCGTCGCGGTGGCTGCCGTGATCGCCGCTGTCATCGCATATGCCGTTCTATCTGGCGTATGGGTCGGTACGGATTCAAGTTGGTACCGATCCCTTACGCAGCCTTCCTGGCAGCCGCCGCCGTGGGTTTTCGGACTCATCTGGCCCTACAACTTCGTGGCACTGGCCACGGTCGCATCGGTAATCACCTGGCGTGCCCCGGGTCTACGAGTTGCCGCGCTCGCGATCTTTCTCGTGGCAAGCATCTCCATGGCGCTGGCGTGGGCTTACCTGTTCTACGTCCCCCATGAACTGACTACTGCAGCGGTCGCACTATCTGCGGCGGCGGCCCTCACCGTCCCAATCGTGGTGATCGCCTTCCTCACCGGTTTCCTATGGGGTGCGCTGCTAGTTCCTTACCAGGTGTGGCTCGTGCTTGCTGCGTCGTTGTCGTGGGGATACGTGCGCCTACACGGATGAGTCGGTCAAGCCATCCAAGTACTGCGTGAGAGCCGTGTCGTCCCATTGGCTTTCCAAAGCGGCCGAGCGTTCGGCCGCTGCGGTTGCCGCGTCCTCGGCCACTGCTTGCCAGTCCGAGCGGGTCCAGCCAGCTAGGTAGGCGTCCGCGTCGACCTCACCCAACCGCATGGCTGCTTCATCAATCGCTTCTTGGAATCGCTGTGCAAGCGGAACTTTCACCACTTCGTCGCCGTCGCGGGCAGCCACCATGGACGGAATATCGCGCCAGTACGTAACTTGCACTTCAGCCATCACGACCTCCGGAGGATCTCGAGTGCAACGTGCACCTGGTGAACGAGAACCTCAGGGTAGTCGCGCTCGATGGCCTGAATATCCCGCTGCATCTCCGGGGTCCAGAAAGTGCGCAGGTGCACGGCGACCTGCTCAGCAACCTCGTGGCGGTTGGGGACATTGGCCGCAATCTGGTTCACCATTTTCACCAGATGGGCTTGCTCATAATTCAGGTCCACATCCGGCACAACGGTCACGTCGAAACTTTCGATGATGGACGCACTTCCACTGCCGTGACCTTGTACTCCGGACAGTTAGTGGCCCAGTCGGAGTTATCGGTGGTGATCACATTTGTTCCGCTCACGGGGTGGTGGAAGGTGGTGTACACGACGCCCGCTGGGATGTCGTCGCTGACGCGAACACGAAGCCTGGTGTTCCCGGCACGACTGGTGACTTCCGCCCAATCTCCATCGGAGATGCCTCGTGCTTGCGCATCGGCCTCGTGCATATCGAGAACGTCCTCGGCATGCCAGACAACGTTGTTGGTGCGCCGAGTCTGGGCACCGACGTTGTATTGACTGAGGATGCGCCCGGTGGTGAGCAGCAACGGGAACTTGCGCGTGGACCGCTCATCGGTCGGGACGAAAGGCGTAGTGATGAACTGACCCTTACCTCGGACGAACTCATCAACGTGCATCACCGGCGTGCCCAATGGTGCCTTCTCGTTGCACGGCCATTGAACGCTTCCCACCTTGTCCAGCAGCTCGAATGAGACGCCAGAGAAGGTTGGGGTGACCGCGGCGATCTCGTCCATGATCTGGCTTGAGGTGTCGTAGTCCATTGCATACCCCATGGCCTTGGCCAACGCGCAGGTGACTTCCCACTCGGCCATACCGGTGCGAGATGGCATCACCGGCCGAACCCGATTGATGCGCCGCTCAGCATTGGTGAAGGTGCCGTCCTTTTCTAAGAAGGATGTGCCAGGCAAGAACACGTGTGCGAATTTGGCAGTTTCGTTGAGGAAGAGATCCTGAACGATCACACAGTCCATCGATCGCAGCGCTTCGGTTACGTGGTCCGTGTTCGGATCAGACTGGGCAATGTCCTCGCCTTGGATGTAGATGCCCTTGAACTCACCCACTGTTGCCGCATCCAACATGTTCGGAATACGCATCCCGGGATCCGAGCGCATCTCGGCTCCCCACAGCGCCTCAAATTGTTCGCGCACGGTGTCGTCGGATACGTGGCGGTATCCACTGAACTCGTGCGGGAACGAACCCATATCGCACGCGCCCTGCACGTTGTTCTGGCCGCGCAACGGATTCACGCCCACGCCCTCGCGCCCAATGTTCCCCGTGGCCATCGCCAAGTTGGCCATCGCCATGACCATGGTGGAACCTTGGGAATGCTCGGTGACGCCGAGGCCGTAATAGATAGCGGCATTCGATGCAGTGGCGTAGGCACGCGCTGCCGCGCGCACCTGATCAGCCGGTACACCGGTTGCTTCCTCAAGGGCCTCTGGGCTGTTCTCCGGAAGCCGGATGAACTCCTCCCACGACTGGAGGGAAGTTAGATCGCAACGCTCCTTGACGAACTCCCGATCGATCCAACCCTCGGTGGCCGCTACATGCCCCATCGCGTTGACGATCGCAACGTTTGTTCCCGGCATCAATTGCAGATGGTGGCTAGCTTCGATGTGCGCAGAGCGCACGAGGTCGATGGTCCGTGGATCTACCACGATCAACTCGGCACCCTCACGAAGCCGGCGCTTCATTCGCGAAGCGAAAACCGGGTGCGCATCTGTCGGATTCGCGCCGATCACCATGATGACGTCGGCCTTTTCGACTGATTTGAAATCCTGGGTTCCGGCACTTGTTCCGAATGTCTGCTTGAGTCCGTAACCCGTGGGTGAGTGACAAACGCGTGCACAGGTGTCGACGTTGTTCGTGCCGAAGGCCGCGCGCACCATCTTCTGCACGACGTACACCTCTTCATTGGTGCAGCGCGACGAGGTGATCCCCCCGATGGAATCGACCCCGAATTCGGATTGAATCGACTTCAGCCGATCGGCGGCGAAACCGATGGCCTCATCCCAACTGACAACCTTCCACTCATCGTCAATGGATTCACGGATCAATGGCGCGGTCACGCGGTCTTCATGACCTGCGTAACCCCACGCGAAGCGTCCCTTAACGCACGAATGGCCAGCGTTCGCCCCACCAGTTTTGTCGGGAACCATCCGCACTAGTTCATCGCCACGCAGTTCGGCGACGAACGAGCAACCCACACCGCAATACGCGCAGGTGGTCTTCACCTTGCGCGTTGGCACACCAAGATCGATGACCGTTTTCTCCTGCAAGGTGGCTGTCGGACAGGCCTGCACGCAGGCGCCGCACGAAACGCATTCGCTTTCCAGGAACGGGACTCCATCGCTGGCAGCAACCTTCGAGCCAAAGCCACGACCAGCGATCGTCAGTGCAAATGTTCCCTGGACCTCGTCGCAGGCCCGAACGCATCGGCTGCAGGCAATGCACTTGCTTTCATCGAAGGTGAAGTACGGGTTCGATTCATCTTTTGGCGCATCGAGGTGGTTAGCGCCATCGGGATAACGAACATCGCGTAATCCCACAACTCCGGCCATGTCTTGGAGTTCACAGTCGCCGTTTGCTGGACACGTCAGGCAGTCGAGGGGGTGATCGGAGATGTAGAGCTCCATTACTCCCTTGCGGAGCTTGTCCAGGCGCGGAGTTTGCGTCCGCACGGACATTCCTTCACTACAAGGGGTAGTGCACGACGCAGGTGTTCCGGGTTTGCCATCGACCTCCACCAGGCACAGTCGGCATGAGCCGAAGGCTGCTAGCGAATCGGTGGCGCACAACTTCGGAACCTGTGTCCCGGTTAGGGCTGCCGCACGCATGATCGACGTGCCCTCGGGAACCTCCACGGGGGTTCCGTCGATTAGGACCGTGACGATCGTGTCCGAATCAACGCGTGGCGTACCGAGATCAAGCTGATCGTCGAGAACTGTCATGAGCGCATCTCCTGAGGTGGGATTCCTGGGTGGGAGCGGAAGTCGTCGGGGAAGTTGTCCAACGCACTAAGCACGGGCATGGGGGTCAGGCCTCCCATGGCGCATAGCGAACCGTCGGTCATCACCTCGCACAGGTCTCGGAGCAGAACCTCATTGGTATCAGCATCCACTCCCCGGCGCATCAGGTCAATGACTTCGGCGCCACGAACCGATCCAATCCGGCAGGGGGTGCACTTTCCGCAGGATTCCTCGGCGCAGAACTCCATCGCGAAATGTGCCTGTTCCGCCATGTCGACGGTGTCGTCGAACACCACGAGTCCGCCGTGGCCGAGCATGCCGCCGGCTTCCACGAGGGATTCGTAGCCCATTGCTACATCGAGTTGGTCTGCAGGCAGATAAGCCCCGAGTGGTCCACCGATCTGCACCGCCTTGACGGGGCGACCGGTCAGTGTCCCGCCACCGAACTCAGTGACTAATTCCGTTGCGGTAACCCCGAATGCCTTCTCCACGATGCCACCGCGGGCGATGTTGCCGGCCAACTGGAATACCTGGGTTCCCTGCGAGCGTCCCACACCGAGCGAGGCGTACTCCGCGGCGCCGCGGGCCAGGATCGAGGGAACGCTAGCCATTGTGAGTACGTTGTTAATGACCGTGGGCGTGCCGAACAATCCCCGAATAGCAGGGATAGGGGGCTTGGCGCGCACCACGCCGCGCTTACCTTCGATGCTTTCCAACATTGCGGTTTCCTCACCGCACACATAAGACCCTGCACCAACTCGGATTTCCACGTCGAACGTAAGTGACGAGCCGAGGATCTCCACTCCAAGCCAGCCTTCGCGACGTGCGATCTCGATAGCCTCGTGCATCGTCTGGATTGCATCGGGATATTCGGACCGGATGTAGACGATGCCTTTGTCGGCGCCCACCGCGTGCGCGGCGATTGCCATCCCCTCGAGCAAGCAGAATGGGTCGCCTTCCATCAGCATCCGATCGGCAAAGGTGCCGCTGTCCCCTTCATCGGCATTGACGCAAATGTATTTGTGCGGCCGCGCCGATTCATGAGCGCCGCTATGCGGGCGTGCTGGATTTTGTGCGACCGTTCGCCACTTAATGCCGGCGGGAAAACCCGCACCCCCGCGTCCTCGAAGCCCGGACGCCACTACCTGCTCAACCACTTCATCGGACTCCATCGCCAAACTCGCTCGGAGTCCAGCAAGCCCCCCGTGCGCCACGTAATCCTGCGGGTCCAGGGGATCGATGATTCCTACCTTCGCGAATAGCCAGCGCTCTTGGCCGGCCAGGTAGTCGATGTCCTCAACAATTCCGAGGAACAACGACGACGCCTCTTCGAGCGAGCCGTCCATCACATGCTGAACGGTCACATTCCCCCAACCGATGCGCTTGCCGGTCGATTCATCAAAGCGTTCCACGAGCGGTTCGAGCCACAGCATTCCTCTACTACCGGTGCGGACCACCGCTTCGCCTCGCTCTGCAAGAGCCTGCGCAACGGCATCAGCACCCACCGATCGGGCAGCCGAATCACGCGGCACGAACCAGACACTCACGAGTTACTCCCCTCGGCGTGATGGTGCACTGCTTGCTTGATTGAGTCGACACACGCCCGCCCGAGCAGCCTCCCGGCGACCATGGCGGCCGGACCCAAAGCGCAATTCCCAAGGCAGAAGATGGGTTCATCCACACCGGTCACTTCGGCGAGTTCTTGATCCTGCTCACACGCCTGCTGCCAGTCGCGAAGGAGTTGACGGCCTCCCACGGCTTGACACGCTTCTGCGGCACATAGGCGTACCGGCACCGGAGGCGGTGGAGTGTCGCGAAGATCCGAGTAGAAGGTGAGCACCCCATGCACATCTGCCCGCGAGACGTTGCAACCTTGAGCAACGATCGCGACCGCAGCAGCCGGTACGTATCCGAACCGTTCTTGAATCGCCTGCAGGCAAAGCAAAATAGGTCCCGGCTCACGTGCGATGTTCGAGACGATGTCGCGGGCCACATCCTCGGACCAGGATTCCACGGGCGTGGATGTCATCACGCGCGCACCCACTCTCCGCCGGTGTACACGTTCATTCGGTCCTCTCGAGCGAAGCCGATGAGGAGTAGGTCGTACCTCCGGGCTACTTCCACGGCGAGTGTGGTGGGACCCGACACCGCAACAATCGAACCGATGCACGCACTCAGGGCCTTGGCAACTATCTCGTAGGAGACTCGGCCACTCACCACCAGCACATGATTGGTAAGTGGAAGCAAGCCATCCACGAGCGCACGGCCGATTACCTTGTCGACGGCGTTATGGCGACCTACGTCCTCGCGAACGAACAGGACCTCAGAGTTGGGTCCGACGAGGGCCGCCGCATGCAAGGCGCCTGTGAGATCGAACATCTTTTGCCTGGAGCGCATCTGCTCGATGAGGTCCAACGCCTGCTGCGGTTCAAGCCGCCAGCCGGCATTGTGCAGATCCGCATACGGCTCGGCTACGGCATCAATGACATCCGCGCTGCACACACCGCAGGAACTGGACGTGACATAAGCGCGCGGACGCGGCGGAGTGATGCCGGGAGCGATGTGGACACGGACGGTATCGATTTCGTCAGAGGGAGAGTCGTCGGGGTTGTCCATCCCCGATTGGGGCGACGCCGCGAGTGCCTTCATTTCGACGATATCGTCGGCGCGCCTTAGCCCAGCCTCACTCACCAACCAACCCGCCGCTAGATCCAGGTCATGGCCCGGGGTACGCATCGTGGTCGCGACAACTTCTCCCTCGACCACGATCGTGAGTGGCGATTCGACCACTACTCGATCGATTCGGTCGATTCGCTTGGACCCGCGGCGCGAAACATCTTCGAGCCGAATAGTCGGTCGCGGACTGGTGGTATGTCCCACTACTAAAACAGCCCCACTACCTGGCCATCGACTACATCGATGCGTTCACTCGAGGGAACCTTGGGTAAGCCGGGCATCGTCATGATGTCGCCGCACACCGCAACGATGAACCCGGCGCCGGCCGAGAGTCGTACCTCGCGGATATTCATGGAATGACCCGAGGGCGCACCGCGCAGGGACGGATCGGTCGAGAAGGAGTACTGCGTCTTGGCTATACACACGGGAAGGTTTCCATAGCCTTCTTCGGAGAGCTCGCGCATTCGAGTTCGGACCTTGGAATCGGCCGTGATTTCCGATGCGCCGTAGATCTTGGTTGCGATCGCCTCGACCTTTTCCCACAAAGTTGCATCGTCCGGGTAGACGAACGAGTCGTGTCCTGCATCGACCGCTCGCTCATCAGCATCACACACCTCAGCGACAACGCGCGCCAACTCCGCGGCGCCAGCACCGCCTTCTGCCCAATGACTTGCGAGCACGATCGGCACCCCGAGCGACTCGACGTGTGAGCGAAGCATGTCGATCTCGGCTGGCGTATCGGTCATGAACTGATTAATCGAAACGATCGGTGGCACGCCGTAATGGTCCCGAACGTTGGCAATATGCCGTTCGAGATTGACCATGCCGGCCTTGAGGGCATCGAGATCCTCGGTGGTCAGGTCCTTGGCGTCCCCTCCCCCGTGGAACTTAAGGGCGCGAACGGTCGCAACGATCACAGCCGCCGACGGACGAAGTCCGGCGCTCCGGCAGGTGATGTCGATGAACTTCTCTGCGCCCAGATCGGCACCGAAACCAGCTTCGGTCACGACGTAATCGGCTATCCGCAGGGCTCCGACAGTTGCAATCACGCTGTTGCAGCCATGCGCGATATTCGCGAACGGGCCGCCGTGGACAAATGCCGGAGTTCCATCGAGGGTTTGAACGAGGTTCGGAGAAAGGGCATCCTTAAGAAGAACCGTCATGGCTCCCTGCGCATTCAAGTCGCTCGCGCAGATGGGCTCCTTATCGCGGGTATATCCAACGACGATTCGACCGATGCGTTCCTTCAGATCTTCAAGATCGTTTGCCAAGCAGAAAATCGCCATGATCTCCGAGGCCACCACGATGTCGAAGCCGTCTTCTCGCGGGAATCCATTTCCGGGACCACCCAACGAAACGGTGATGTCCCGCAGCGCACGATCGTTCATGTCAACCACGCGCTTCCACGTGACGCGTCGTACATCGATTCCCAACGCATTGCCATGGTGGATGTGGTTGTCAATCAGAGCTGCCAACAGGTTGTTGGCCAAAGCGATCGCATTGAAGTCGCCGGTGAAGTGGAGATTGATGTCCTCCATTGGGACTACCTGAGCTCGACCCCCACCAGCCGCTCCACCCTTCATGCCGAAGACCGGACCCAGCGACGGCTCGCGCAAGCAGATCATCGCGTTCTTGCCAATATGCCGAAGACCGTCGCCCAATCCCACTGTGGTGGTGGTCTTACCTTCACCAGGTGGGGTGGGGCTGATGGCAGTCACGAGAATCATCCGCGCATGTGGTCGGATTGGCTGCTGCAGCAGCCAATCCAAACGAACCTTCGCCTTGGTTCGCCCGAACGGCTCGAGAACTTCCTCGGGTATACCTACTAGTTCGGCAATCTCCGGAATCGGCTTGAGCGTGGCTGCTTGGGCGATCTCGATATCTGTCGGCATGAAACTTCCCCCTCACGCGCCCTTGGCGGCGCGGGCCTTCTCGATAAGTACTGGCAACAGCGTGTGCAGGTTGTCCACGACGGCGTAATCGGCGTGCGTCATGATGGGCGCCTGCGCATCGGTGTTGACGGCGATGAGTGTCTTGGCCGACTTGCAGCCGGCAATGTGTTGGGTAGCACCACTGATGCCGAATGCCAGATACAACTCTGGTGCCACCTTGGTTCCCGTTTGTCCCACCTGCTCCGCGTGCGGACGCCAACCAGCAGATGTCACTACACGTGAACAACCGACGGCACCTCCAAGGATGTCGGCAAGTTCCTCGAGCATGGCGAAGGCCTCGGGGCCGTCCATGCCTCGACCACCCGAGATAACTACCTTCGCTTCGGCGAGCCCGACCCCTGTTGCCTGCGCTCCAGCACGATCAACAATGCCCACCACAAGGTCGGCATCTGTCACGGGTGGGGCAAAGGTCTGCAGATCCGCGGTTTCGGGTGACTCTTGTGCTGCGACCGCGTGCGCTTGCACCGTCGCAAGAAGCGGTTCTCCGGTCACCTTGCTGCGCTCTAGCAGGTTTCCACCCCAGCGCGCTCGAGTCACTTCGGCGCTGTCCGCACTCGATGAGCGTGATCGAACTGCATTCCGACGCCAGTGGCAGGTCTTGGATTGCCGCAACGTGGGCGAGTACTTCGTTACCCCGTGGCGTGCTGGCAGCAAGGACCGCTCGGGGAGTTACCTTCTCCATGACAGCTAACACCGCACGGGCGCTCGCCATGGGGATGTAATCTCCGATGCGGTCATCGTTTCCGTGATGCACCGTGCGCACGCCGTACTTGGCGAGATCGTCGGCGCACTTCTCGGCATTAGCCCCGACGATTACCGCCTGGACGTCGTCGTCAATTGATCGAGCCATGGTCGCGACCTGTGCGGCAAGCGGATCGATCTCGCCCCGATCATGGTCAACATAGATGAGAATCATGACAACACTCCAATCTGTTTCATGACATCGACGAGGGCGTCGGCTGCTTCCTCGCCGGCCCCAAGATCCTGCGCGCCTTGCGATTCACGCACCGGTGCAGTGAGGCCCAGCAACTCGATACGGGGTGCATCGAGGTTGGCAGGCACCTCCTCGATCGGCTTCTTTCGCGCCTTGATGCGGCCGGGAACCGACGGGTAACGGGGAATGTTCAGTCCGTCCTTGACTGTTACCACCGCAGGCAGTGGAACTGTGTACACCTCGCGCATCGTTCCCACGGCTCGCTCGCACGTCGCAACGCCGTCGGCAATCGACATGCCCTTGACCGCAGTGACGACGGGGCGACCCAAGCGGTGCGCAAGCCGCACGCCCGTCTGGGCATTGGCGTTATCGGCACTTTCCGATCCGAGCAAGATGAGATCGAAGGACGTCCCATCGGCTTCGATCGCATCGGCGAGTGCCTTGGCAGCCGCCTGCGGATCCACATCCGTTGAGTCGGAGTGAACCCAGATCGCACGATCAGCACCGATCGCGAACTGTTCGCGAATCTGTTCTTCGACACCTTCGGGTCCGAGAGACACAAGCGTGACGGTGCCGCCAAGTTCCTCTTTGAGTTGCACCGCAGCTTCCACCGCGCATTCCTCGTGCGGGCTTAGCGTGAAACCGAGTTTGTCCGTGTCGATTGCCATTCCATCGTCGGTCAACATGATCGCGCTTCCGAGCGACGGGTATCTCTTGATGCAGACGCAGATCTCCATCAGCCCACGATCCGTTCGTTATTGGGGTCGAACAGCGGGGTCGCACCCGCACGTTCCACCACTACCGGATAACGCTCGCCGAGGTACTCGACGAGCAGGTCGGTGCCTTCCACCGCATGTTCTGGCGGCAGATAGGCCATGAGCAGGTGCTTGCCCAGCGAGGGTGCCGAACCCGCACTCGTCACGAATGCCCGACGGCCGTGCTTGTCCGTTATCGGAGCGCCGTCGAGGGTCAAGATGGGTTCCATCCCGAGCATGTAGCGCTTCTCGCCCGTGGAACTCGTATGGTCCTTGACCGACAGCGTGCACATCAGCGCGATCGGATCCTCCTCACGCTGCTGGATATAGGCCTGCTTACCGACGAAATCGGCATCCTTGACCTTCTTCAGAGCCATGCCAGCCTCGATAACGTTGTATTCGGTATCGAGTTCGGCGCCGTAGGCGCGGTAGCCCTTTTCCAAGCGCCCGGTGGTTCCGTAGACACCGATGCCCACCGGAATCAGGCCGTGTTCCTGGCCGGCTTCCCAGACCATGTCCCACAACTTCGCGCCTTGCTCAACCGGCAGGTAAAGCTCCCAGCCGAGTTCGCCTACGTAGGAGATCCGAGAGGCGAGAACGCGCAGCGACCCCATCTCAATAACTCGGCACGTGCCAAAGGGGTGCCCCTCGTTCGACATGTCCGACTGCGTGAGCGACTGGACGATGGCGCGGGCGTTGGGCCCCCACACCCCGAGGGTGGTCATCGCAGACGTTAGATCCTGAATCTGCGCGCTGCCATCTGCGGGCAGAAGATCTGCGAACCACTTTTTGTCCGCCATACCGTGCGCACCACCGGTGACCACGCGGAAGTGGTTCGTGCCAAGTCGCATGATGGTGAGGTCGGACTTGAATCCACCACGAGGACTCAACACTGGCGTGTAAATGACCTTGCCAATAGCCACGTCCATCTGACCGCACCGCAGCTCGCTGAACTACATCAAGCGCTCCTGGGCCAACGACGTCGAAGATCGCAAACGGCGTCAGGTCGATCATGCCTGCGGTCTCGCGCATCTGGAGATGCTCCGCATTGATGATGGGGGACCACCAGCGCGAATCCCATTCGGCAGTGCGCGGCATAACGGCATCGCCGAACTTCTCCACAAGGTGGGCGTTGCTCTCGTACCAGAAGGGACGCTCCCATCCGACGGCCTCGTAAAAGACCGCACCCAGAGCCTTCTCCTGCGCGTAGTAAGGCGAGAGCCGAACTTCCCGGTTGCTTGCCCACTGCTCGCCCGGGTGAATGATTCCGTAGGTCTTGATGAAACCTTCGGACGTACGAGACACCACATGCTCGCGCGTCTTGTGGTGGTCATAGAAGCGGGCCACGTCCCCGCCATGGAGATCGATCTCGGGCTCACCGAGGACCATCCATTCGGCTATCGACTTGCCTACGCCCGGCCCCTCCTTGATCCACACTGCCGCGGCCGACCACAAGCCCTTGACCTCGGGGGTCTCACCAAGAATCGGTGCACCGTCCGGCGTGAGCGACAAAAGTCCGTTGCACGCGTACTTCTCACCGATGCTCTCATCGCCAACGATGTCGGGCATCAGCTCCATCGCATGCTCGTCTTGCAGATCGAAATCCTCCTGCGTGAACGGCATTTCCGTGGGAGATAGAGCCGCCTGCTCATTCGAGGGGATCTCGTCTGCCTGGTACAAGATCGCACGGTGCGCGTATGAACCGATTTCCAGACCCGTTCCATGCTGACGCTCGTACATAAAGGTGTCCATGTCACGGATGATCGGCCATTCGATGTCGCCCTTGGCGTCAGCGAAGAAGGGGACCGGGCCGATGTCCTTCATCTGATGGACCGCCGGAGTGAGCGGAATGGCAGCACCCGCCATGGCGGCGATGCGTGGGCTCCAGCAACCGCATGCGATGACCACGTACTCGGTTGCGATCGTGCCGCGGTCGGTGACCACCGCCGACACTCGTCCGTTCGTCACTTCGATATCGAGTACCTCGGTATTGGGAAGACTCGCGAGGGCATTCATTTCCTGCGCTCGTTCGCGCATGATCGTGCCGGCACGCAGCGAATCCACGACGCCCACCGAGGGAGTCCAAAAACCACCGAGGATCACTGTCTCATCGATGTATGGGACCTTCTCCTTGACCTGATCGGGCGTAAGCATTTCGGTGTCGCCTGTGTCGAAGGATTTCGCGGACTGCATGCGGCGGTGAAGCTCCTGCATGCGGTCTTCCGTTCTCGCTACTTCGATACCACCGCACTCGGTGAAAACACCCATCTCCTTGTACTGCTTCATACTTTCCAAAGTGAGTTGGGTGATTTCCTTGCTGTGATCGGTCGGGAAGATGAAGTTCGACGCATGTCCTGTCGACCCGCCGGGATTAGGCAGCGGCCCCTTGTCCAATTGCACGATGTCTTTCCAGCCCAACCGCGCGAGGTGATAGACAATCGAGTTGCCGACGATGCCCGCACCGATAACGACACACTTCGCGCTGGAAGGCGCCTTCGGTTCTTCTGCCATCTTCTTTCCGATCCTTTTCTCGTGGGTTTCGGTTTTGTGAACTACAGGGCCCGACGCATCTCTGCTTCGAAACCCTCAATGTGTTTGCTCATCACTACTGCTGCGCGCTCTGCGTCGCCGTCGCGAATCACTTCCAATATCTCGCGATGCTCAAGAACGGCTTGCTGCAAATGGGTCACTCTGGTCAACCCGAGGAACCAGATGCGTAGGGCGTGCGTGTAGTAACTGTCGAGGTCATGCGCCAGGTAGGCATTGTGGCTGGCCTGATACACGCACTTGTGGATGCGCTCGTCGAGTTCCATGAGAACTTCTCGATGTTCGTCGACACCGCTGCGCTCAAATGAATCCAGATCGACCAGCAGACCTTCGATCACTTCGAGATCATGGTCGTCTCGTCTGCTTGCGGCGAGGGAAGCAGCAAACGGTTCGAGTTGCTCGCGAACCTCACTAATTGCCCGCAGGTCGCGGGGATCGACTCCGGCTACGAACATCCCTCGGCGCGGATACACCTCGATGAGGTGCTCGGACGCCAGTGCGCGCAGGGCTTCGCGCACTGGCGTCCGGCCTACACCGAGTTGCTCGCACAACTCGGATTCACTGATCACCGCTCCTGGTTCGAGCTCTGCGGTGCAGATCATCCGACGCAGGTGCCCGTAGGCCTGGTCGGCCAGCGATTGCGTCGTCGTTGAAGCCATGGGTACAGATATATCAGTTAGTTGCACTCTTGTACACCAGTTTCCACAAGAAACCTCCCGCCCGCCCTCGTTCCGGTGTCAGTTGTGGTCCCGACACAGCACTTGACCCCAAACCACTTGACCCCAAGCCACTTGACCCCACAGCCCCAAGCGGGGGTGTGAGGGCCACAACTGACACCGGCGATTCCCCGCATGGCTCACGAGATAGGGAATGCCAGTTCCTCGACGAACCGGTCATTGAAGTCTGCTCGATCCGACAATTCAACATACGTAATGACATTGAGCAGCGAGTGCGCGCCATTGCGTTCCGAACCGGACAGGAGGGCCATCTTCGCGCCCTCACCTGCAACGTTCCCTGCGCTGACTACGCGCGATGCCGCGATGTTGGGTACTAGGCCAATGCGGATGGCGTTTTTCGGCGAGAGGTAACTTCCGAAGGAACCGGCCAGCAATACTTGCTGCACATCGTCTTCCTTGATCCCGAACTCCTCCAACAAGATGGCCCACCCCGTTGAAATAGCTGCCTTAGCAAACTGCAACTCGCGAACATCACGTTGTGAGAGGTACACGCCGGATCCATTGACTGGATCTCCCGTGAGGATAAACACCCGCTCCTTGCCGCGCATCGTCAATCGATCGGCCACGTGCGGGGCGAGTTCATGCGCCCGCTCATCGGAAACGAAACGCCCTGATTCGTCAAGAAGGCCAACACTCACCAATTCGGCTACTGCATCGACCAGTCCGGAACCACAAATACCCACTGCTTCGGCGCCATCGATGCACTCCACATGCAGACCTGACTCGTCGATGCGGACGATCTCGATGGCACCTGCAGCAGCCCGCATTCCGCACGCGATAGACGCAGCCTCGAAAGCTGGGCCAGCGGGGGCAGCAGTGGCTAAGAGTTGCTCTCCATTGCCAAGGATCATCTCGCAGTTGGTGCCTACATCGATGAAGAGCCGGACACGTTGATCCCGATCCATGCCACATGCCAGACCGCCGGCCACGATGTCGCCGCCCACATAGGCGCCCAGCGCTGGGAACAAACAAGCACGTGCGCGGGTGTTCACCTTGATGCCCAGCTCATCGGCCTTGACGTCTGGATAATCCTCGGCCGCGAGAATGAAGGGAGCAACACCGAGGGGCTCTGGATCGATGCCCAAAGCGATCTGCACCATGGTCGCGTTGCCTGCTACTGCTACCTGGTACACCTCGGATCGATTCACGCCAGCTTCATCGCAAACTTCACCCGTGAGTTCGTCCAGCGTCTCGTGGGCCAGGCCTTGCAGGTTCTCAAGTGCGTTCGGATCCAGCATGGTGGCGCTAATGCGACTGATCACATCGGCTCCGTAGCGCTGCTGCTTGTTGAGCATCGACGATACGGACAGCGGCATGCCATTGGTCAGATCGATCAAGGTCGCCACCACGGTGGTGGTCCCGAGGTCGTAGGCGATACCGAAAACGCGGTCGGATGTATCGCCAGCTTCGACTGCCACCAAGATGTCGTCGACCACAACAGCGGTCACTTGGAAATCAGCAGACCGCAGCACCTTCGGCAGGCTGCGCAGCACCATGGGATCTGCACTGGATGCCATGTCCGTGATGGCATCCATCACTCGCCGAAGATCAGGGCGCTGATCGGTGAGGCTCGGTTCCGACAATTCGATGAAGCGCTTGAGGACAGTCGGCCGGTGAATGACCTGCCGACCGACACCTACTGTCGATGCCTTCGGCCTAGTGGTGAGCGGTGGAATCTGGACACGCAAGTCACTCCACGCGGTTGCCTGGCAGGCCAGTCTCCACCCTGCCTGCATTTCCTCTTCGGTGAACGCCCGCGCATCAACTCCCCCGGCCGGAACCTCGCCCTCGAGGATCTGCACCCGGCACTTTCGGCAGGTTCCATGGCCGCCGCAGGTCGAGTCGACTGCAATGGCATTCCAGCTGGCAACGTCGAAGACGTTCACACCGACCGGTGTACGCACCTGCTTGCCCGACGGCTCGAAGACGATGGCAACGCGCGCCACTTCCTCACTACCGGTCCCCGCGATCGTGGGGACCTCCGGACCGGGATCCTCGATGAGAACTGTGGTGTCGAGTTCAACACCGTCTGCTTCAACACCGTCTGCCTGCTGCTCGGCCATTGACTGATGATCCCCTAGCTTGCAGCCTCGCGCGCGCGGTGGGCGGCGATCCAGTTCATGCCCCACTCGTCATTACCGAGCATGAGATCTGCTGCCTTGACCGCGGTCACGATCCGGGGAGTACGTGCGTCCATAATGGCGCTAGTCAACCCTGCCCCCATCGCCATCGGCAGGAACACCGAGTTCAGCGTGTGTCGATCGGGCATTCCGAACGAAACGTTCGAGGCTCCGAGAGTCATGTTCACGCCTATCTTCTCGGCGATCAGTTCGATGGTCTCCATAGTACGAACAACCATCTGCGAATCGGCGCCAATCGGCATCGCGAGCGGGTCAATCACTATGTCCTCGATGGGAATGCCATATTTCGTGGTTGCTTTGTCCACCAGATACTGCGTCAGCTCGAATCGCCGCTGCGGATCCTCCGGGATCTCTTTGTCGTCGTTGGGCAAAGCGATGACCGCCGCGCCGTACTTCTTGACCAGAGGCAAGATCAGTTCCATGCGCTCGTCTTCGGCGGTAACGGAGTTCACCAGCGCTTTGCCTTCATAGGCGGCGAGTCCTGCCTCCAGTGCTTCGACCACAGATGAGTCGATACATAGCGGAATATCCGTGAGGCTTTGGATCAATCGCACAGATTGAGCAAGTAGTGCTGCTTCATCAACGAGCGGAGCACCCATATTGACATCGAGCATCATCGCGCCACCGGCCACTTGGTCGGCTACGTCCTTCTCGACGGCGGACAAATCCCCAGCACGCAACTGCTCTTGGAACGCCTTGCGTCCCGTGGGATTAATCCGTTCACCAATGATGCAGAACGGTTGGTCCGATCCGATCGTCAAGGTTTGGTTGGCTGAGCTGACGATGGTGTGCATGGTGCTCCTGTCTTTCGTGGTGAACTGCTATTTCTAAGCGCTGCGCGCTTCTGTTCCAACAGATACGGGGCCGATCGAAAGTTCCCGAACTAAACGTTCCAGCGAGCCGTCGTGCCGGAAATCGGTGATGTGAATACCGGCTACTCCCGCCAAGGCCAGTGCATGCTCAACTTGTTCACGCACGAGCTGGAACGACTCCTCCGCAGGATCTTGCGCTTCTGCGATGCGACTGATGACCGGTTGCGGCACATGAATACCGGGAACGCTTGACTCCATGAACCGCAAAGCACCGGCCGTCTTGGTCAAGATAATCGTCGGCATCACCGCAGCGCGCTCGGTGACCCCGTTGTTTCGACAACCTTCGATGAAGCTCTCCAGCACACCCGGCTCGTAGCCGATCTGCAACTGCAGGAATCGAGCGCCGGCGTCGACCTTCATGCGGGCACGGCGAATTCGAACGTCGGCCGGTGGAGCGAAAGGATTCTCCACCGCACCGATCAGAAGCTCCTTCTTGTGCTTCAGTTCGCGACCCGACAGGTAGCTACCCCGGGACAAGCCACTCATGATCGAGATCAACTGAGGTCCGTCGATATCGAAAACCCGGCGCGCCTCAGGTTCATCGCCAGCGGTGACGTCGTCTCCGGTCAAAGCGCAAAACGTGGTGACCCCGTGCATCGACGCACCGACAACGTCTGCTTGCGCAGCAATACGGTTCTTGTCTCGGCACACCACCTGCATGATTGGTTCAATGCCGAGTTGCTTAACGGCAATTGCCATGGAGACGTTGCTTGCATGAGCGTGTGCAGCCGGATTGTCGGTGATGTTCACCGCATCCACGAAGCCGCGGTAGTGCGTGAGCGCTTGTTCAACCGTTGCCAGGTCGCCGCCGTCCATGGATGGGAACTCCGCAGTGACGATCGGGCGTTCCCTACTCGTGAGCAGTACCTCGAAGTCCGACATCAGTGGCTCACCTCCCAACCCTCAGGTGTTTCCCTGTCTTTTCCATTCATCAAGTTCAGCCATGAAGAATCACCTTTGAGTTGGTTATTCACCGGCGGCCGAAGGTGACCCACTTCCTCACGCCAGGACTTTGGCAAGAGCGGCATCGTCTCGGCTCGATGGTTGGCCTTGACCCACACGCACCGCATCTCCGGCTTAACTTCGCAATTGCCATCCGTTCGGACACCTCCGCAGGGTCCGTTACGCAAGGTTTTGGGGCACGTCATCGGGCAGGTCATGCCCGTGGAGTGCAGAACGCACTGTCCGCACATCTGACAATCCCAGACCGGGCCCTTGACCACGTGTTCGACGATTGGCAACAACTTGCGAAACATGCCTAGGCCCCAGCGCGCACTGCAATTAGTTCCTTGGCCCGACGAACCGCAGTTGCCGCATCAGCTGCGTACCCATCGGCTCCCGACACGTCGGCATACTCCTGGGTTACCGGAGCTCCCCCGACCATGATGATGACGTCGTCGCGCAGACCCGCCTTCTCGATTGCATTGATGTTTACCTTGAACATCGGCATCGTGGTGGTGAGGAACGCACTCATTCCGACGATGTCGGGCTTGTGCTCTTGGATCGCCTCAATGAACTTTTCCGGTGGAACCTGAACGCCGATGTCGATCACATGGAATCCGGCACCTTCCAACATGATGTTCACCAGGTTCTTGCCGATGTCGTGCACATCACCCTTGACGGTGCCCATCAAGAACGTGCCGACGGTTTCCGCGCCGGTCTGTGCCAGTAGCGGGCGCAGCACCTCGAGCGCTCCGGACATCGCCTTGCCTGCAATGAGCATCTCCGGAACGAAGTAGTCACCGCGTTCGAATCGTGCGCCAACTTCCTCCAATGCAGGAATGAGCGCATCGAACAAGATCGTGCTTGGGCTCATGCCCAGTTCCAATCCGGCATTCGTGTGCTCAAGCACTGCGGGGGCATTCCCCACCATGGTCTCGTCGTACAAGACCTTCAATACGTCGTCGGGAGTCATGCAGCACCCACCCTTCCTCCAGTAGGGACGACGGTTGTAGTCCCTGCGTCGTTGTTAGTCGTGCCTTCAAAACCCAAAATCTCCGAAGCACTCGCTGCCTGCTCAACAAGCAACTCCGCGTAGTTATGGGCGACTTCGCGGGTCATCCGCAGCGTGGGTCCCGCGATGGACATCGCTGCAACAACATCGCCGCCTGCGGAGAAGACCGGCGCAGCCACTGCGATAAGACCGGGCTCGAGCTCAGAATCGGCCAAGGCCCAGCCGCGTTGGCGGACCTGCTCAAGTTCCTCGAGCAAGCGCTCACGGGAGGTAATGGTCCGGGTGCTGATCCTTCGTAGCCTTCCCGGCGGCAGATCGGCTCCATAGGCCAAAAAGACTTTGCCGAGTGCCGAGGCGTGCAGCGGGACCTTTAGATCGCCTGACTTGACCCCGCCAATCAGATACGTGCAATCGATCTGGCTGATTTGTTCTACCTCGGCGCCGTCCAAGACTGCCAGGTTGATGGTTTCGCCCGTGGCCTCGCTCAACTCGACCATGAAGGTCCGGGTGACCTCGATCAACTCATCCGTTGGGCGCCGCGAGTGAGCGAACCGGGTCAAGGCCGATCCGGGGCGTACCGCGCCGTCCTCAGAACGAAGGATCAGTTCGTGCCGCTCCAGGCTGGACAGCAGGCGAGACAACGTGCTCTTGGCCAAACCACTGGACTCCTGCAACTCCGCGAAACTAGGCGGCTGCGTGGCTTCCAACACGGACAGCAGCAAGCCGGCGGCACGGTCCACCGCCTGGGTGCCGGATGCTGCAGCCATCGGGGGCCTGCCTTTCGAAAAAACCCGGGGAAAGGTCTTCCGCACGGAACCATATTGTGGAACCCTTGTTCCACGATTGAAGTGTAGGTAGCCCACCGAAACTCGTCAAGGGTTACTGCTCAACTGATGGGAGAGCCATGTTTCGCAACTCGATGCCGCGCTATGAGATCTTGTCCCAGGACGCGCTCGCCACCTTGGACAAGGGCTGGCGAAGGATCGTCTCCGAAATTGGCATCCAGTTCGCCAAACCCGAAGCGGTAGAGATCTTCAAAGCCCACGGCCAGAAGGTGGACGGGGAGACGGTCTTCCTGGATCCGGAATTTCTCCTCGAGCAGGTAGCAAAGGCTCCGTCGGAGTTCGACATGCAAGCCCGCAACCACGATCACGACGTCCACATCGGCGGCGACGCCATGGTCTTCTCCAGCGTGTACGGCCCGCCTTTCTTCCGCCGCGGCGACGAACGACGCGACGGCACGCTCGCTGATTTCGAGGACTTCGCGAAGCTCGCACAGTCTTTCGAGGTGATGGACAGTGTGGGTGGCGTGGTGGTCGAGCCCAACGACGCTCCTTTGGATTCACGTCACCTGGACATGGTTTACCGGGCCCTCACTCTCACCGACAAGATCTTCATGGGCAATGTGGTGAGCGCGACCAATGCGCAGGACACCGTGGCCATGGGCGAGATGGTGTTCGGTGGCCGCGAATCGATTGAGGAGAAGCCCTTTTGCATCTCACTGATCAACTGCAACTCGCCGATGCGCTGGGACGATCGCATGCTCGACTCGCTTTTTGTGTACTCAGCAGCTAACCAACCGGTAATCGTGACCCCGTTCCTACTTATGGGGGCGATGTCGCCGGTAACTATCCCCGCTGCACTCGCTCAGCAGATGGCTGAGGCTGTGTCGGGCATAGCACTCACCCAGTTGATCCGCCCCGGAGCCCCGGTTGTGTTCGGTTCCTTCCTATCCAACATCGACATGCAGTCCGGATCCCCCCAGTTTGGAACGCCTGAGTCGGGCATCGGCCTGCTGGCAACAGGACAGATTGCTCGCCACTTCGGATTGCCTTTCCGCGGTGGTGGCGGCCTCAACTCCTCGCAACTCCCCGACGCCCAAGCAGGGTACGAAGCACTCATGACGCTTATGCCCACGTTCCTTTCCGGCACGAACTTCGTCATGCACTCTGCCGGCTGGCTCGAAGGCGGTCTGGTGTCCAGCATCGAGAAGTACGTGATCGACGTGCAGCTGGTCGAAATGCTGCAACATCAGTTCACGCCGCTGGAGATAGACGAAGGCTCCATGGCATTCGATGCCCACCAGGAGATCGGACATGGTGGTCACTTCCTCGGCGCGATGCACACGATGGAACGCTTCCGGGACTGCTTCTACCGACCCTTCCTGTCGAGTTCGGACAATTTCGAGCGCTGGACGCGCAATGGCTCGAAGGACACCGCAACTCGTGCTGGTGAGATTGCCGCAGAGAAACTCGCCGCCTATGAAGAGCCACCCATGGACGAGGCACTGAAGGCGGAACTGCAGGCCTTCGTTTCCCGGCGCCGGACAGAACTGGGCGATTAATCTCAGGGCATGAAGGAATCGTTCGACTACGTCATCGTTGGCGGCGGGTCTGCTGGATCCGCGCTCGCCAATCGGCTTTCCGCCGATGAATCCCGCTCGGTGCTGCTGCTTGAGGCCGGGCGGCGGGATTACTGGTGGGACGTCTACATCCACATGCCGGCGGCACTGACATTTCCCATCGGAAATCCGCGGTACGACTGGATGTACTCGAGCGAGCCTGAGCCTGGGATGAATGGCCGACGCATCAGCGCCGGACGCGGCAAGATTCTCGGTGGGTCGAGCAGCATCAACGGGATGATTTTCCAGCGCGGGAATCCACTCGACTACGAGAAATGGGCCAGCGAGCCCGGCATGGACTCGTGGGACTTCGCACACTGTTTGCCGTACTTCAAGAAGATGGAGACGTGCACCGCCGGCGCCGATGAATGGCGTGGCAACTCAGGGCCGTTGTATATGGAACGCGGTCCGGTGAAAAATCCACTGTTCAATGCATTCTTCGAAGCAGTGCAGCAGGCAGGGTACCCGCTTACGGCCGATGTCAATGGCTACAAGCAGGAGGGCTTCGCGGCGTTCGACGGCAGCGTCAAGAATGGTCACCGCGTTAATGCATCGAAGGCCTACCTCAACCCGGTTCGCCACCGCAGGAACCTGACAATCAGAACTCGATCACTCGTGACCAGGGTGCTCATGAACGGCACACGTGCCACAGGCGTGGAGGTTCGCGACAGACGTGGACGCCTTCAGCAGATCAACGCAGGCGAAGTGATCTTGAGCGGCGGTGCGATCAACTCTCCGCAGTTGCTCCAGCTATCCGGCATCGGCGATGCAGACCACTTGCGCAGCGTTGGTGTGGAGCCCGTTCATCACCTACCGGGTGTGGGTGAGAATTTGCAGGATCACCTCGAGGTGTACGTCCAACATGCGTGCACCCAGCCGGTCTCGCTCAATCCGAATCTGCAGTTCTGGCGCCGCCCTTTTATCGGTGCGGCGTGGTTGTTCGGGCGCACCGGACCGGGAGCTTCCAACCACTTCGAGGGCGGCGGATTCGCGCGAAGCAACGACGATGTCGATTATCCGAACCTCATGTTCCACTTCCTACCGATTGCAGTTCGTTACGACGGCACGGCGCCCGAAGGTGGGCACGGTTACCAGGTGCACATCGGCCCGATGTACTCCAATGCCCGCGGTAGCGTTCGGATAACCGCATCCGATCCGACCAAGCCACCGGCCCTGCGCTTCAACTACCTGACAACCGAGCAGGACAAGCGTGAGTGGGTCGAAGCAATTCACGTTGCCCGCGACATCCTCAGCCAGTCTGCCTTCGCCCCCTATAGCGGAGGGGAGATCTCCCCAGGGTCAGCGGTGAGCACTGACGAAGAGATCCTCGAGTGGGTCCGCCAAGACGGGGAAACCGCGTATCACCCCTCGTGCACCTGCAAAATGGGCGTGGACGAGATGGCCGTTGTGGATCCCGAATCGCTTCGGGTGCACGGGCTCGACGGGCTGCGTGTGGTCGATGCCTCGGTCATGCCCGAAATCACCAATGCGAACATCTACGCGCCCACCATGATGATTGCGGAAAAGGCTGCAGATCGCATCATTGGGATAAAACCGCTCCCACCGGAGCCCGTTCCGTTCTATCGTCACCGCGACTACGTAACCAAATGACACGTAACCAACTAAAGGGCCCAACCTGATCACCAGGTGAACCGCCCGCCAATAAATAATCGCGGTGGAAGGACGGACAATCGTCGTGATGGGACTGCTCATAGATGGTCACTGGTGCCAGGCGGCCAGTGGAGCCACCAGGACCATCACCTGCCCGGCAGATGGCCATGTGGTGGGAAGCGTCCCCGAAGCCGGCGAAGTCGACACCGTCCGCGCGATCGAAGCAGCCCGGCGCGCATTCGACTCCACCTCCTGGCGCACAACGTCCAGCTTGGAACGCTCTCGACTTCTTCTGGCAGTGGCCGATCGACTCGAGTCCGAGACGCAGACAGTTGCTGCCGCCGAATCCGCAGACACCGGCAAGCGTCTCGTGGAATCTCGCTACGACGTAGCAGATGTGGTGTCGTGCTTTCGCTACTTCGCAGGGTTAATTCCCAAGGACTCCGGGCGGGTCATCGACACCGGCAATCCGACCACGATTTCCCGCGTCCAGCACGAGCCCGTGGGCGTGTGTGGACTCATCACTCCGTGGAATTACCCGCTCCTGCAAGCGAGTTGGAAGGTTGCCCCAGCCTTGGCCGCGGGGTGCACGTTCGTGCTGAAGCCCAGCGAACTCACGCCACACACCTCGATTCTTCTCATGCAGTACTTGGTCGACGCTGGGATGCCGGCCGGGGTCGGCAATCTCGTTTTGGGCGCCGGCCCCACTGCTGGAGCACCCCTTTCCAGCCACCCGGATATCGACATGGTCTCCTTCACCGGCGGCCTGGCCACCGGTCGCCGCATTATGGAAGCCGCCTCGGCCACGGTGAAGAAGGTCGCCCTTGAACTGGGCGGCAAGAACCCCAACATCGTCTTCGCCGATGCGGACTGGGATGCGGCCGTCGACAATGCGCTCACCGCCGTCTTTTTGCACTCAGGTCAGGTGTGTTCGGCCGGAGCGCGGTTGATCGTTGAGGAATCAATTCACGACGACTTTGTGGACGCCCTGGTCGAAGCTGCAGAGGGCATCAGGCTGGGCGGCCCGTACGACGAGAAGGCACAGACGGGAGCCCTGATCAGCGCAGCGCACCGCGACAAGATCGCCGACTACGTTGCGAAGGCACTGAAAGAAGGAGCCACTTTGCGCTGCGGAGGCCGAGAGCCCGATGGCCACGCCGATGGCTTCTTCTACCTCCCCACAATCTTGGACGGCTGCACGGCCTCCATGACGTGTGTTCAGGAGGAGTCTTTCGGACCGGTGCTCACCGTCGAGACCTTCCGCACCGAGGCCGAGGCAACAGCGATCGCCAACGACACCTACTACGGCCTTGCCGGCGGTGTGTGGACCTCCGATGCTTCTAAGGCTCAGCGCGTAGCCAACGCCCTTAGGCACGGAACGATTTGGATAAACGACTTCCACCCCTACCTACCTCAGGCAGAATGGGGCGGTTTCAAACAATCAGGAGTGGGACGAGAACTCGGCGCCCAGGGCTTCGGCGAGTACTTGGAAACAAAGCACGTCTATCAAAACCTTGACCCGAAACCCAGCGGGTGGTTCGACGTATCAGCGAAGGAAGCCCGATGACAGCCGTAACCGCTATTGATTCCCAAGTTCAGGTTGATACCGATGCAGCGATCTCCGTCCGGGGTCTGTGGAAAGTCTTCGGTGAAGACGCCAACTCGATCATCGGTTCACCCGAAGCCCATCTGAGCCGGCCAGAATTACTCGAGAAGACAGGTTGCGTAGCAGCAGTCCGCGATGTGTCCTTTGATGTCGCCAAAGGCGAGGTCTTCGTCGTGATGGGCCTTTCTGGGTCCGGTAAGTCCACACTCGTTCGCTGCCTCACCCGCTTGATCGAACCCACCGCCGGCGAAGTCTTCTTCGAAGGCGAGGACATCCTCACCGCCTCGAAGTCTCGATTACGCGAGCTTCGACGAACCAAGTTCTCCATGGTGTTCCAACACTTCGGGTTGCTGCCACATCGCCGAGTAATAGACAACATCGCCTACCCCCTCGAAATCAACGGTGTGGGCAAGGACGCTCGCTATCAGCGGGCGCGCGAAGTGATCGAACTCGTCGGACTCGATGGCTACGCAAACCACTTTCCCGAGCAACTGTCTGGCGGGATGCAACAGCGCGTTGGCTTAGCCCGCGCCCTTGCGGTCAACCCAGAGGTCATGTTTCTCGACGAACCCTTCAGTGCCCTCGACCCGTTGATTCGCCGCGATATGCAAAACGAGGTCAAGCGCCTGCATAAGGACTTGAACAAGACGATGGTGTTCATCACCCACGACCTCGCCGAAGCTATGAAACTCGGGGATCGAATCGTCATCATGCGCGACGGCGACATCGTGCAGGTGGGAACACCGGTTGATTTGGTGATGAAGCCTGTCGACGATTACGTAGCAGACTTCACCAAGGACATACCCAAGTCCCATGTGCTCACCATGGGAGCACTCGCGCGGGCTGCGCGTGCTGACGAAACTGTGAGTGCCGATCCGGTCGATGCCGATCTGATCGTCCGCAAAGCGATTCCACGCATTGTCAATTCGACTAATCCCGTAGGGGTGGTGAAGGGCGGCGCTACCGTCGGCGTAGTGGGTAGAGACGATATTTTGCATCTCATTGCCGACGATGCCGACGAAGGCAGCAGTACGTGAGTACCCCAACTTTCGTCGACACACTCCCTCACTGGCTGCGCAAGCGCAGCAGCGTCATAGTCATAGTCCTGGTCGTCTGGGTCATTCTCGCCACACTCTTGCGCGGAGTCGACACCCTCGAACTATCCACCGCCACCAATACCCCGGTCACGGAATGGTTCCGCGAGTTAGCTGCGTCGATCCGCGGTAGCCGCTCCGAGGCATGGATCTTCATCTTCGTCTTCAATCCCATCCGGGCTTTCATCCAAGGATTCGTGGAAGTAATCCGTTCGGTTATCGCAGTTCCTGGTTCAGGAGACGTGATTCCCGTCATCGGCTGGCTCGGTGTCGTTGCTCTCGTGGGCTTCATCGTGTACGCATCATCCAACTGGCGAACTGCTCTGCTGTCGATGGGCTTGCTCACGGCATGCGGGATGTTGGGCGTGTGGATAGACACCATGGATACCCTCGCAATGACAATGGGGTCGGTCCTCCTGTCGTTAGCGATAGCGCTACCCATCGGGATCTGGGCCGGACTCAACGACCGATTCATGGCATTTATTCGCCCGGTTTTGGACCTCGCGCAGATCCTCCCCACACTCGTCTACCTTGCGCCCCTCGCGTTGGTATTCCTCGTGGGCATCGCGGCCTCCACCATCGCAACGATGATCTACTCCATACCCATTTGCGTTCGCATCACCGCACACGCGATCCGTAGCCTCAAGGCTGGCCCGATCGAGGCTTCCGAATCTATGGGGTCGACCCGCTTACAGATGCTGCGCAAAGTCCAACTACCCATGGCTCGGCGAACCATCATCCTGGGTATCAATCAGACGACTTTGGCGGCGCTGTCCTTCGTGGTTATTGCGGCCCTCATCGGTGCTCCCGGCCTCGGTAAGCCTGTCATCGAGGCACTCACTATTCGCAATGTGGGCAACGGAGTAGTTGCAGGTCTAGCCGTGGTCCTTTTGGCGGTCATGCTTGATCGAGCGACCACCGCAGCAGTGCAGCACAGCGCTGAGATTCCACCAGAAGGCGACGCACTCATCCGGCGTCGGATCGGACTCGCTGCCGCGGCGGCCGCCACCATTGGAGCTATCGCTTTATCGCGCTACCAGTTGTGGGCGGCGGTCTTCCCGGAGCGGTTGGTCATCGGCTCCTACATCGGCAATGCCGCCGATGCTGTCACCGACTGGATCACCAGCAACTTCTACGCCCTCACCATTGGTCTCAATCAGAACTTCACCATTCACGTTCTCAACCGGGTCGAAGCCGTTTTGGCCGATGCCCCCTGGTATCTCACCATCATCGCGATTTCCATTCTGGCGGCGATCATCGGCGGTCGCTTTGTTGGCGTACTCTCCCTTGTCCTGTTGACCGGCGTGGTCCTTATTGGACTGTGGAACGACGCCATGGTGACCTTGACCCAAGTCCTCATCGCCACCGCGATCGTAATGCTGATCGGTGTACTGCTGGGAGTTGCTGCAGGCCGGAGTCCGCGGGTCGAGCGTGCCCTGAAACCATTCCTGGACGCCGGCCAGACGCTGCCGGCATTCGTGTACCTCGTTCCGGTTCTCGCCCTGTTCGGACCATCTCGCTTCGCCGCGATCGTGTGCGGTGTCTTCTACGCGTCGCCCGTAGTGGTCCGCGTGGTGGCCGACGGGGTACGCGGCGTCCCCAAGGACATGGTGGAAGCCGCCGTTTCCTCGGGAAGCAGCACAACTCAAGTCGTAACCAAAGTGCAACTTCCCGCATCCAAGAAGTCGCTGCTCCTGGGCGCTAATCAGGGCATGATTTTCGTGCTTGCCGTTGTTGTCATCGGCGGGTTCGTTGGGGCAGGTGGCCTTGGCTACCTGGTCATCGTCGGCCAGTCCAAACCGGAGTTACAGGGCAAAGGACTGGCGGCAGGCCTAGCGATCGTCTTGCTAGGCATTGTCATGGATCGCATCGCGCAAGCCGGAGCGCGTCGCAACGAGAAACAGCCCACTTAACGGTGGGCAAGCACCACCCACGACCACAGCGGACGTGGGCAACTCCGAAGGGAAGACAGGTATGAGGAATCACATGCGGGGGCGCCTTGCGGTGCTACCGGTACTGGCAGCCGCCAGTTTGATTCTCGCCGCGTGCGGTGGAGATGTGAATGAAGCGGCAACGGAAACTGCCGAGGAGACCGTCGCTGAGGAGACGGCTGCAGAAGAAGTTGACGACGCAGGTGCCACCGAGGAGGTCACTGCTGTTGCCGACTGCGGCGACTGGGGTGTCGCGATGCACGCGTGGGTGGGCTACACGGCATCCGCTCAGGTGCTCTCCGACGTGGCACGCGAAGCCCTCAACTGCAACATCGAGCAGCTGCAGCTTGCTGAGGCTGGCGTGACCTACGACGCCATGGAAGCCGGCTCCGTCGATGTGATCGTCGAGGACTGGGGCGGCGGCCGCTGGCAGGAATGGGTTGATCGTGGCGCCGTCCAGGAGGTCGGCACCAACGGCAACGTTGGCCTGATCGGCATGTTCGTTCCGCAGTGGATGTGTGAGGAATACCCGGACATCACCGACGGCACCAAGCTCAACGACTACGCCGAGCTCTTCGTCACACCAGAGACCGGCGATAAGGGCGCCTGGTACGAGGGCCCCCCCGGCTACACCACCATCGGCGAGAAGATCATCAACGCCTACGACCTTGACTACCAGGTCATCAACACCGGTTCTGAGGCGGCGCTGATCGAGATGTTCACCCAGGCTGCAGAAAACCAAACGCCTGGACTGGGCTACTTCTACGAGCCGCAGAACTTCCTCGCGCAGGTGGAGTTGTGCCGCATCAACTTCCCGGAGAATGACTGGTCAGATCCGGCCGAGGCCAGTGGTGAGACCGACTACCCGCAGACACCGCTCGTCAAGCTCGCCACCACCGAACTGGTGGAGTCGGGCTCACCGTTCGCCACACTCGTCGCGAACTTCGAGTGGACCAACGCCGACCAGAACCAGGTTGCGGCAGCCATTGAGGGCGGTGCCACACCTGAGCAAGCGGCAGCAGACTGGATCGCCGCGAACACCGACCGGGTCAACGCCTGGTTGGAGGGGACGGGCGCCAGCCTGTAGTTCCTACAAACAACGAGAGTGTGGGGTCCCGGTCTTCCGGGGCCCCACACTTTTTCCACCAAAGCCTCACCAACGCGCTGCCTTCGTTGTCACACTGGGGTCTTCGATTGGAGGCCCGATGATCATTCACCGCAGCCCGTTGCCCGATGTGGACATCCCCGATATAACCGTGACGGAATTCGTTCTTCGGGAAGCTGAGCGCGTTCCCGACCGTCCAGCTTTGATCGACGGACCCAGCGGTCGGACCTACACCTACGCCCAGCTATCGGGGGCGATTCATGCTTTCGCGGGTGGCTTACAGGCCCGTGGATTGGGACCGGGATCCACCATCGCGTTGATGTCTCCGAATATCCCGGAATTCGCCATCGTCTTCCATGGCGCGGCTGTGGCCGGCGTGGCGGTGAGCACGATCAACCCGACCTACACGGCCGAAGAGGTGGCATTCCAACTTCAGGACTCCGGTTCACTCTTGCTCATCACTATCGCGATGTTCGCTGAAACCGCACTGCAAGCAGCCGAGGATTCCGGTGTTGGTGAGGTACTCATCATTGGTGATCCTCCCGAGGGGCTTTCGCCTTTCACCACATTGATGGGCAACCCGATCAGCCAGGTAGGTGTGGATCCTGGCGACCAGATAGTGGTTTTGCCCTACTCATCGGGCACCACGGGGTTTCCCAAGGGCGTGATGCTCACCCACACCAACCTGATCGCAAATCTCGTTCAATGCGAAGGTGCACTTGACGTCCACGACGGGGAAGTGGTTCTTGCCGTGCTGCCCTTCTTCCACATCTACGGCATGCAGGTTTTGATGAACTTCTTCCTCAGCCGGGGTTCGACGATCGTCACTGTGCCACGGTTCGATCTGCAGCAAAGTCTCGAACTGATTCAGCAGCACCGCATCACGCGCCTGTTCGCAGTCCCGCCTATCGTCCTCGCGCTAGCCAAGCACCCACTCGTCGATGAGTACGACCTTTCTAGCCTTCGTCAGGTGTTCTCGGGTGCTGCACCGCTGGGTGCGGAACTCGCCGAGGAAGCATCGAAGCGGATCAACTGTGAGGTGGTGCAGGGCTACGGCATGACCGAGATGAGTCCGGTGTCCCATGTGACACGGATGGGCGATTTCAAGCCCGGCACCTGCGGGGTGACCGTCGCGAATACTGAATGTCGCATCATCGATGCCGAAGGCGGAGAAGATCAGGGGGTAGGGGCAGTCGGGGAACTATGGGTGCGTGGCCCGCAGGTCATGAAGGGTTACTTGAATAACCCGGAGGCAACTGCCGAGACGATCGATGCTGACGGCTGGCTCCACACCGGCGATGTCGCGTTCATCGATGAAGACGGTCATATGACGATCGTCGACCGGGTCAAGGAACTCATCAAGTTCAAGGGTTTCCAGGTGGCGCCGGCTGAACTCGAGGCACTCCTTCTCACCCACCCGAGCATCGCCGATGCGGCCGTGATTGGGGTCCCCGACGACGAGGCCGGGGAAAGACCCCGAGCTTTCGTGGTCCTCAAAGACGGCCAGCAGCTAAGTGCTGACGACGTCACCAACTTCACAGCGGAGCATGTGGCTACCTACAAGGTCATCCACGATGTGGTTTTCACAGACACGATTCCCAAGTCAGCATCCGGCAAGATCCTGCGCCGGCTACTGCGTGAGAGCTGACCATATGGTGGACTGGGCGTGTGCAGCGACTCCTGGCATACACCGCATCTGCCGGCCTCGTGGCTACCGCCATGCTGGCAACCGGGTGCAGCACCTCGGCAACGTCGGAACCGACTGCAACGCCTAGCCCAGCCCTCACCGAAGCGCCATCACCCACCATCGATGAGCCGACACAGTCGCCTACGTCTCCACGGGAGACCTGGCTCACAGCAGTGCTCGATACCGAGCAAGCGGACGCAGCAACTATGGACATACAACTCATCACCAACGTTGAAGGCTTCGAGCGCATCACGGCCGGTGAAGGCTATGTGGAAATGCTGCAGGGGTACGGGGATATCGCCTGGACCGATGATCTCGGCGCGACCCGTGAGGTCCTGACCGCAAACGGACACTTCCTCGAACTCGACGGCACCTGGTTCTCGATAGAACGAGAGGGTGCGCTTCCCACCACAGTTGCCTTCGATCCATTGACGGGCCTCGCGGAGGCTACGAATGTCGTGGAAATCGGAACCGAGGATGTGGGTGGGCTCACCACCACTCGCTTGGATGCTGATCTCGACGCGCGCATAGGTATCTCTTCGATGGGTTTCAGCGAAGAGGAGCGCACCGTCTTTGCAGGCGACACAGGCGCCTCACTCATCGCCACGATATGGATTGACGACACGGGCCGAATCGTTCGGGTGCTGCGCGAATACTCCACATCCAGCCTCGACGGGGATCCCATTCGAGCCACCAGTTTGTTCCTTGTGAACAACCTCGGTGAATATCAGCCGATAGATGTACCCGAGACCGCCGACGCGATTCCAGCACCGGTCTAGCAGGCTGGTGCCATGAGCGTTCCCATAGTTGTCGTTGGTGGAGGGTTGAGTTCCCTTCGCAGTGTCGAGTCCTTGCGTAAGGAGGGCTACACGGATCGCATCGTGGTGGTGGGAGACGAAGATCTCCTCCCGTACAACCGACCACCGTTGTCCAAGGAAGCTCTCCTGACCGGCGTGGACCCAGTCGCGCTGGAATTTCGTCGGCGTCCCACCGTCGACGACGTGGAGTGGCGACTGGGGTCAGGAGCTGTATCCAGTGATCTCAACGAGCGAACCGTCACCTTGGCGGATGGGCAAACACTGCACTTCTCGGGTCTGGTGATTGCTTCAGGTATTCGCCCTCGCCGATTGGACATACCTGGTCCAACGGGCGGTCGATACGTCCTACGGACCGAGCACGACGCAACAACCCTGCGTCAGCACCTCACTCCGGGGTCACGGCTTCTCATCATGGGAGCCGGCTTCATCGGCTGCGAGGTTGCATCGACTGCCCGAGCGTTGGGCTGCGAGGTTGCCATCGTGGCCCTGGATGCTGAACCCATGATCCGCCCTCTTGGTGCAGACCTCGGTGCGGCCATGCGCCGTCATCATGAGGCGCATGGAGTGATGTTCCATCTGGGCCGGACGATCACGAGATTCTTGGGCGACGACACCATCACTGCCGCTGAACTTGACGACGGCACCGTGCTCGACACTGATCTCGTTCTCGAAGCAGTCGGCTCGGACCCCAATACCCAATGGCTAGATGGCAATGGGTTGGACTTATCCAACGGAGTGCTGACAGACGGCTACCTGCGGGTGATCGATGCGCCAGTACCCGCAGTAGCCCTCGGCGATATCGCACGCCACCCGAATGCCTTGTTCCCCGGGCAGACCTTCCGCATCGAACACTGGAACATGCCCACGGAGATGGGGAAGATTGCTGGTCGAACCTTGGCCTCGTTGATCGCCGGAGCAAGCCCATCGGGTGAGACATTTCGAGGGCTACCGTCCTTTTGGAGCGACCAATACGATCTTCAGCTGCAATCCTTCGGTATTCCCGGTATCGCGACGAGTTATCAACTCGTCGATGGGACGTACGACGCCGCCTGCATAGTGGAGTACCACGACGATTCCGGCCTTGTTGGAGTGATCGGTGTCAATAGGACCCCGGAGTTGGCCCCGTATCGGAGGGAACTCCTCAATCGCGAACAGTGATCGAACTGTGACCGACCCGTGGACCATGCAGACTCCCTGATGCGTCCAACATGTGACGAGGTGAAGGGGAGTCACATGAAGCGCTCGGACGGTTTGGCGGTGGTTGCGGTGCTATCCGGAACTGTGTGGCGAATCAGGTGGATCTCTCCACTGCATGTGGATCGACCAAGTCGATACCGGCGTGGGGTTCGTTCTTCCCACGGCCCTCGTGGTACTTGTCATTGCCGCAGTAATTATCGGCGTTGTTCGCGCTCGTAGGCAACGCACCAAACGAAAGGAAAGACAATGAAAAGGCGCACTATCCCGACCCTGGCCGCCACGGTGCTGCTCTCCGCGACGGCGCTGGTGGGCTGTTCTGGATCTGAGGAGTCCACCCCCACCTCGAGCCCAACGGCCGAATCCACCGAAGTAGAGATAGGAGAACCTGAGGTGAACCCCGACATCACTGCAGAGCAGACAGCCTTCGTCGACGAGATCCTTGCTACGCCGCTTCCGCAAGACGAGGTAACGGCGCGCATCGAAGAGGCCGGCTACACCTGGCGTTTGGGCACCATCGATGGCGAGCCGCAAGCCGTCACCATGGACTACCGAACCGATCGGCTCACGCTCACCACCCAAGACGGATTGGTGATAGACGCAACCTGGGGCTAGTCCTGCCCACCGAACGGCCCGCCACGCGGCGGACCCTGCTCCGAGGTGCCCGCGGGCACCTCGGAGGGTGCGGTAGCACGACCTACAGCCACGCCAATCAAGATTCCCAGCAGCACGAGTAGGACCGCAATCAAGGCGGTGGTTGATGTCGCTCGTCCACGCTTGCCGCGGCGAGCCAGCATGCGCGCGAGTTCTTCACTCGACGTGACGTCGTCTGTCATGTCGCGATCCTCACTCATGGCGTAACGCCTCGATAGGTCGCAATGACGCGGCCCGCTTTGCCGGGTAACTACCGAAGAACAGTCCGATAGCCACGCTGATCGCGTACGCACCCACCACGGAAATAGGAACAACCGACGGTGAGATTCCTGCCACCTCGATTTGCGAAACCAATAGCGCAATGATCAAGCCCGCCGTGGCGCCGAAAACGGAGAGCACGGTCGCTTCCAAGAGGAACTGCAGCAGGATGAACCGCCGCGAAGCACCGATGGCTTTGCGGATTCCAATTTCGCGTGTTCGCTCCGTGACGGACACCAGCATGATGTTGGTGATTCCGATTCCGCCCACCAACAGGCTGATCGCTCCTACCGCCCCCAGGAGCGCCGTGAAAACACCCAGTGCCGTATTCGCGGTCTCCAGCAGACTCGCCTGATTGAAAATCTGATAGTCGCGCGTCCCTTCCACCGTTCCATGGCGTTCATCCAAGATCGTGAAGGCTTGATCCTCATGCGAGGTCGGTCGTTTCCGGCGACGTGGCTTGGACGGAGATGGAGGTCAGCTCTCCGTAACCCGTTATCGAATTCTCCACAGCCGATAGCGGCGCCACCACTACGTCATCAGGGTTCGTGAACGACGCACCCTTCTTCTCCTGGACGCCCACCACGGTGAAGGGTGCTCCGTTGCAGATGATTCGGGCGCCTAGCGGATCGCTACCCGGGAACAACTCCTCGGCCACGGTCGATCCGATCACCGCGATCCGCCGGGCCGAGAGTTCATCGGAGTTGGTGAAGTAGGCACCCACCGCAACCGGGGAGTTGGTGATCTCGAAGTAGGAAGGCCAGGTTCCGACGATCTGTGTTGAATGACTGAGATCCCCGATGGTGCAGGTGACGACGGCCCGCTTCTCGGGGCAGCCCCGGCGATGTCGGGTGCGCTAATGGGATCGTTCAGCGCCGCGGCATCATCGACCGTGAGTTCTTGCGGCGAAGGGTTGACCACCTCTCCACCGCGATTGGGATTACTCGGCGTGATGGTCAACAGGTTGCTGCCCAGGGACTGAATGCTGGCCGTAACGGAATTGGACGCGCCCTGCCCGAAAGCCACCAAGATGATCACAGCGGCAACGCCAATCATGATGCCCAAAGTGGTGAGGATCGAGCGCAGTCGATTAGCAATGATGGCCTGCCAACCGCTCCGCAGCGCTTCGATCAAGATCATCGGCTGCCCGCAAACTGATCCGATTCGACTCGCCCATCACGCAAGGTAATGATGCGCTGGGCGCGTGCGGCTACTTCGTCCTCGTGCGTGATGATCACGATCGTTTTGCCTTCCCGATGGATCTCATCCAGCAGATCAAGGACATCGGCAGTGGACTTTGAATCAAGATTTCCGGTTGGTTCATCGGCCAGCATGAGCGACGGTTCCATGGCCAGAGCGCGGGCAACAGCAGCCCGCTGTTGCTGGCCGCCCGATAGTTCATTCGGCTGGTGGTGAGATCGGTCAGCAAGACCCACCTTGCCCAAAGCTTCGAGTGCTCGTCGTCGTCGTTCACCTCGTCGCACGCCTCGGTACATCAAGGGCAGTTCGACGTTCGCCGCGGCACTCATGCGGGGAATCAGATTGAACGCCTGGAAGATGAACCCAATCCTTCGGTTACGCACCAGCGATAACGCGTCGTCGTCCAGGTCACCGATGTCGACACCGTCGATGCGGTAGGTGCCCGTCGTAGCGACGTCCAATGCACCGATGATGTTCATGAGCGTTGATTTGCCCGAGCCTGATGCACCCATGATGGCCACGTACTCTCCTGGATTCACCGTCAGTGAAACACCATCAACGGCGCGAACCTCAGCCTCACCGGTGCCATAGACCTTCGTGATGTTGTGCATCTCAACGACGGGGATCATCCGAACTACTCACCTCCCCCACCAAACGGCCCATCGGGATCATCGTCGCGACCCGATCCGGGAACCCCACCTTCAGGGAAGGACAAATCGTCCGCAGACGGAATTACTAAGACATCGCCTTCGTTGATGCCGGCGGCGATCTCGGTGCCGGTATCCCCCTGCAAGCCCACCACGACCGGAGTCGCGACGGCTACTCCGTCCTCATTCTTCACCAACACGGTGGCTCGATCTCCCGACCCGGTGATCGCTCCCTGGGGGACCACCAGGGCGCCCGTTACCTGATCAATGAGAACCGCAACCGTTGCGGTCATCCCTTCCCGGACAGTGGTCGGTGCTTCATTTACCTGGACGCGTACGCGATAGGTCACCAAACCGGTTGCGCCAGTGGTGGCTACAGGATCAACGGCCACCACCACACCGGCGGCCTGCTCACCGGCCAGCGCATCGAACGTGACGGTGGCTTCAGCACCTACCGTGATTCCTGCAGCATCGGATTCCGCGAAGTCGGCTACCACCTCGAGAGGCCCGTCGGGAATCACCGTGATTCCGCCCGAAGTGCCAGCGGCGGTCGCCAATTCGCCCACAACGTACGGAACACGACCGATTGTTCCCGTAACCGGCGCCACGAGGCGGGTGTCGTCCAGCGCACGTTGGGCCAACTCAACACTTGTTCGTGCAGCCGCGAGAGCCGCTTCGGCCGCCGTCAACTCCTCGCCACCAGGGACCTCAACCGTTTGTTCCGCCGCAAGAGCCGACCGCAGTGCAGATTCCGCGGTGCGAACGGACTGTTCGCCCGCCACCTTCCCTTGTTCGAAAATTCCTTCAGCGCTTTGGAACGCCTGCCTCGCGGATCGAACTGCATCACTTCCTGCCTTACGAAGTTCAGCTTGCGCTCTTTGGAGTGCCACATTGGCGCTCGCAAGGCTTAACGAGGCGGTCTGCTGGGCCTGCTGATCGACGAGCAAACCCGTGCTCCGTGCACGTACGGCGTTGTCGTAAGCCTGGCGCGCGGCGACAGTCGCCGCCTGTGCACTGCTGCAAGCGGGTGTACCCGACCCAATCCCCTCACATGCAGATTGCTCTTGGTTTTGGCGCTGGGTAAGCGACTCTCCCGCCTGGTTAATTGCGATCTCGTAACCGACGGCATTGTTCGCAGAATTCTCCACCGCGGTGTCGAGCGCGCGTTTCGCGGAGTCGATGCTCGCCTCGGCTGCTCGCAACTGCGCCTGCGCCGACGGATTCGGGCACAGGGGACTGCCCACATCAAGGCACGACTCGTCCCACAGCCGCTCGGCCGCAGCCAGCGATTCGCGCGCCTGATCCTCCGCGAGTTTGTTCCTCCTATTCGTCTGAGCTGCAACTCGTTTCGCATCGGCAAGAGCGGCACTCGCACTCGCGACCGAGGCATCGGTGGATGCGGAACTCTGCGCCGCTTGCGCCAATGTGGATTCAGCGGCCGCCAACTGCTGAAGTGCCGACGTGTCGTCGACCGTGGCTAGCAGTTCACCTGCCGCAACTGCGTCCCCTGCCTCTACCTCAACCGAGGTAACGGTTCCTGGTGATACGAAAACCAACTCAACAACGCCAGCCCGCTCAACCGTGCCGCTTGCCGTGACCGTAGCCGAGATGTCATCTCGGGCGACAGTGACAGTCCGCTCATCCGTGGGTTCCTCGCCTGATTGCAGTGAGGCGAGAATCAGTGCGACGATCATCACGATCAGCGCACCGATTCCGAGGTTGATCCATAAGGTGCGGCGCTTCATGTACTGAGCCTGCCTGATTCAAGCGCCGACGTCACTGTCGGGGTGTTCGGTTCACGTAATTTGTGGATAACTTTTGATCGGTCACCTCACTGTCGAGGCCACGCGTTGGACATCCACGAAACTGCTGCGCTTGGAGCCTCGCTAGTACGTCCCTTCCGCGGACTACTGTCCCTAATGGGGTAACAGGACAAGAGTACTGGCGAACTAGACAACCTCAGTGGGCTCCGACAGCCCCCTGACAAGTGAGTAGACGTGTGTTCGGAGTTCAGCAAATCGTGGATCGTTTCTCGTCTCAATCTGAGAGCGAGGGAAATTGATATCAACGGAAACTACCTCGCGCACCCCTGCCGGCTTTCCGTAAAGGACGACCACTTCGTCACTCAAGTAGACAGCTTCATCAATATCATGCGTGACCATAAGTGTCGTTATACCAAAGTCCTTCCTGACCTTCAGTACTAGATCTTCTAGATCGAAGCGCGTCTGAGCATCAACCGATGCGAACGGCTCATCCATAATCAGTAGATCCGGTCGTGTGGCAAGTGCCCGGGCAATAGCAACACGTTGCTGCATGCCTCCAGAGAGTTGCCACGGGTAACTCTTTTCCGTGCCCTCCAATCCGACCTCGGCTAAAGACTCACGAACACGTGCGCTCAGCTCCGATTTAGCGATCCTCTTCTTGCGTAACGGCAAACTAATGTTCTTCTCAACGGTCAACCAAGGCATAAGAGAACGTGTGTAGTCCTGGAGAACAACCGCTAGCCCATCGGGTGGGCCCTCAATAGCCGAGCCACGGACTTGAACGGTTCCCCCCGTCGGCTTAGTAAGTCCTGTCAAGATTCGCAAAAGAGTTGTCTTGCCCACTCCCGAAGGACCCACTATGGCAACAAAAAGCCCAGGGGTGACGCTGTAGGAGACGTTGCGCAGCACATCTTTTGTCCCTGTCGGCGTCTCGAAGGACATGCTCACATCCGAGATCGTGATTCCTATGCTCATTGAGACAACTCCTCAGACAATCTTTTTCTGACCGTAATACCAGCGCAATGTGAATCTTTCCACGATGTCGAAGACCACGTTTATCAAGTAGCCAAGAAGCCCCATCAGGATCACACCAGTCCAGGCATCCAGAATCAGAAACGACTCCGTTGCAATAAGAGTAAATGATCCGATACCAAATCCGGACCCGAGGAATTCAGATGCGATAGTGACGATAAAGGCGATCTGGAGCCCGAGTTGTAGACCGGAGAAGATGAGCGGTAGCGCACCCGGTAGCCGTACTCGCCACAGTTGCTGAGACTTCGACAGATGGAAGACCCGAGCAGTCTCCACTTGAACCACGTCCGCCGACCGTACACCTTGGATAGTGGCAATGAGAATCGGCATAGTCGCAGCAACTGTGATCGAGGCTACCCGCATTGCTATGTCTAAACCGAAGATCACGATGAAGATCGGCACGGTCGCAACAGCAGGTATCGAGCGGACAAAGTCGATAATCGGTTCCGCATACTTGATGCCTGTACGAGATCCACCAATGAGGGTGCCCAAGACTATTCCAATCAGGCATGCGAGTGCATATCCCAATATAAAATTGCGGAGGCTGGGAAAGACAGTTACGACGAACTCCTGAGAGAACCACAACTCGGTGAAGCGCTCCAGGATCAGTGACAACGGAGGGAAATATGGGTTGGCTGATTCCGCGGAGAGTGTCCACCACGCGTAGATAATCGTCACTGGGATCCAGGCGCCAATGAGCACTATGAGAATTCTTCGCCACCATGTCATGATCATGTTGGCATCCAGAAGATCGCCTTGCGCTGCGTCCAGATTACGACCCTGGAAACCGCAATTCCTATGACGCCCAGTACGAAGACAGTCGCGAAGGTACGCGGATCATCTCCCGATGCCTGCGAGAGCAGGATGGACTTGCCCAATCCGGGGGCACCTCCAATGAGTCCTGCGACGATCGATACGACAAGGGCAGCCGAAGCCGAAAGACGAACACCCACAGCGATATACGGACCGGCGCTGGGCAATCGTGCGTATCTGATTTGCTTCCACGTGCTCATCCCGTAACACCGCATAGTCTCAAGGAGAACAGCATCTGCATCTCTTACACCGAGGCCAGTTTGAATCGACATGGCGAATACCAAGGTGAAGACGATGAGGAATATGCCCATTTGCATGGTGGGACCCAGAACAAGTATCACAATGGGGATGATCACGATTGGTGGAATGACTTTGAAGAAGTCAAAGGTGAACTTCGTCGATCGCCAAGCGAAGCGTGACAGTCCGATCAGGACACCCAGTGGAATCGCAAGTCCCATAGCTATTACAAATCCCGCGACAGCCATCTGGATGGTTTCCCATAGCCGAATGTAGAACTGTGCAGACGTCAGTTCCGTTACTAATGCTCCTGCTGTCTCAGTAACGCTAGGAATTGAGAGATTAGCCAACGGCCCAACACTCGTAGCAAGCTGCCACAACGCTAGTGCGGCTACAACCGAAACGACGGCAGGCGGCACAGGTCCCAGCACAGAGGAACGCGATGCGCTGCTCAGCTCATTCTCCTTTGCCTAGTCACGCTGATGGCCGGGCCCGCATCTGGGCCCGGCCATCAGCTACCGCTAGCGACGGGGCCGATACTGCTTTTGAAGAAGTCCCGCTACGTCAGCCTTCTTGGACAAGAAGCCAAGATCCAGCATCTTCTGCGCGGGTCTCGTGACATCAACGCGCGTCACGTAGAGAGGGTAAGTAGGCGGGTTAGCCGCTAGGGCAACCGCTGGCGACACTTCAGTGATCTTTGTTGATGCCCGCAAGACCCTGTTCATATTCGCCTTCGACTTCATCGCGTATTGGTGCACCTCGAACATGCTCTTCTGGAATCCGGTTACCACCTTCGGATTAGCCTTGGCGTAGGGAGCAGTGGTGACCCAAACGCCAATTGCGGTTTCAGTGTCGAAGAACTCCACGCCCGGACGCCCGACCGTCTTGAGTCCCTGCTTTTCACACTCGGTCACGAATGGTTCGACAGTAAAACCTGCATCAATCCGTCCGGATTTCACGGCATCGACCGCCTGGCCAGGAGGCAAGGTAGTCCACTTGATGGTCTTGGGATCTCCGCCATCATTCTTCACTGCAGCGACTATGGTTACTTCCGCTTGTGCGCCACGGGCGGGCACGGCAACCGTCAGTTCCTCCAGATCCCGCCACCGATTAATTCCTTTTGATGGCGAGGCACAGACACCAGTGTCGTCCAACTGAGCTGCAATCTTGGGATCCGTCTTGGCAGCTACCAGGACCGATCGCGAGTAGCCATCAGCTGGGGCCACGATTCGCAGGTCGACTCCTGCATTCTCATAAGCGTTGACGGCGGGAATCGTGGGCGTGTAGGTGAATTGGACCGCTCCCGACGCAACGGCAGCGATTCCTGGCGGCGGTGCCGGGAAGACGACGACTTCAGTCACGTTTATGCCGTTTTTTCTAAAGATTCCACTGTCGATCGCATACTGCAACGCACCCGTTGAGTTGATCGCGACGACACCTACCTTGATGTCCGTGGCTGCTTGAGCCACTGCCGCAGCCACCGACAAGCCAAGTGCCGCGGTGGCCCCTGATGCGGCGACAGCCACGAACCGACGAATTGATCTACGCACGGGCTCCTCCTAATGTCCCTTCACAGCCGGACCCTACGACCGACCACGCTGGGGGAACGTTAGCAACCGAATGAACTCCAGGGGATGCTTTTACAAACAATCGGCAAACTGGTGGGCTCAGGCGGCATAGAAGGGGATTCGCGAGGAATCGAGTAGTTGGAGAACCTCCCGCAACAGCCCTTCTCGGCCCTGTGCAACGAACGCGGCCGCTGCCGGATCGCCAGCGAGATTGACGGTCTCACTGGGATCCGCACGAAGATCGAAACATTCGGATATCCCGTGCCCCACAATCTCTGTCAGCCTGAGATCGTGGGTCACGAATGTTCGCATGCGAACCGGTCCAGGGAGATTGTCCAGCCCGAATGGCTGATCCTCTTCAATAACTAGGCCGCGACGATCCCACTCGGATACTTCGTTAAGTAACGGGACCAACGAGCGGCCCTGTACGGCCGGTAACGAGGGGAGGTTCGCCAATTCCACAATCGTGGGTGCGATATCTGCGCTACTGACCAGTTCATCTCGCGTGGTTGGTGCGACTCCCGGCACACGCAGGATCAACGGCACTCGAGTCACTCCGCGATAGTGGGTGAAGTGCTTCAGCATTAACCCGTGGTCACCGAACACATCACCATGATCCGCCGTGAAAATGACGATCGTGTCCTCAGTGAGCCCCAGGGAGTCGATGGCCCCAAGAATTCGTCCCACTGAGTCGTCAAGGAACTCGATACTCCCCAATTCAGCAGCCAAAGCATGGCGAAACTGCTGTTCCGTTGGAGCCCATGTCATTGTCGGATCTTCATTCGGGAAGCCGCGATTCTCGATAATCGTCTTGACGTAGTCAGGCGAACCGACGTGTTCGTCGAAAAAAGTTTTCGGTAATGGCATTTCCCCTGGAGAGTGCCGGTGAAAATACTCACGCGGAGGCGCAAAAGGATGATGAGGGTCAGGAAAAGACACGTACAAGCAGAAAGCTTCATCGCGTTGAGCGAACTGCTCCAAACGCGAGATTGCTTCATCGGTGACGTACGTAGTCGGATGCAAATGGGCGGGTACAGCCGACTCGTACACCTGGCTCCATGCAGTCGAGACATCAGCCGAGGCCTGCACTCCAGCTTCAGTTATGGGATCAAATCCCCGATCGCGCGCCCACTGAAGATAGTTTCCAGAGATGCGATCGCCATGCCCCACGGTTAAGGACACATCGTCAAAACCGTAATAATCAGGCGGAAGTGTGATCACTTCATTTGCATGACGGTCGTAGTCTTCCCATGAGGTGAAGTTGTCACCGAAACTTGACATAGCTTGTGCCCAAAGGGCCGGCATCGCCTCTTGTATCTCCTCCTGCTGGAATTCCTCGAATGGCCATCCCATCGGCTGCAAGTGCAGTTTTCCAACCGCGGATGTTCTCCAGCCGTTCGCACGAAGACTCCGAACAAAGGTCTCCGCGTGCCAATCAAGGGGTAAACCATTTGTTCGCAAACCGTGCGCAGATGGCCACCGACCGGTCATGATCGTGGCCCTGTTCGGCATACAAACTGGATTTGCGACGAACGCGCTGTTCATCACAACCGATCCAGCCGCCAACTCGTCGATATTTGGGGTGCGGACAGGCACCTGCTGCTCGAATCCGAGATGATCGGCTCTCAGCTGGTCAGCAATAATCACAACGATGTTCAACGGGCCATTCCCTTTCAGTCCAGTCCGCCATATACCCACGTGCCACCAATGGCCGTACCGGCGATCGGTACTTCCGGTAGTGACCAAGGATCTGACCAGTCAATCCGCTCATCCATGACGACAAAATCTGCAACTTGCCCCACGGCTAACTGCCCGCGCCACGACTCGGCCCCACTTTGCCACGCCGCATTGTGAGTGAGGCTCAAGATCGCCTCCTTGGCAGTCAGCTTCTCCGCATCGCTTCGCTGCGGATCATCTTTCCAAGCTCTGGTCATCGCAGCAGCAACCATGACCCGCCAATCCGGAGGAGACACGGGTGCATCAGACGATGAACACACGTTTACCCCGATGTCCCAGGCGGTCCGGAGTCGTTGACGACTGTTATTCCTAGCCTCTCCCACGATAGGTGCGACGCGGCCTCCGACCGACCAGCGGATGCTCGGATTCGCGTTCAATGTGATACCTAATTCCCGCATACGGTGGAGATCCTCGTCGATAACGAAGTCGCCGTGGATGATGTAGTGCCTCAGCGATGTATTCAGTGGCTTGATGTTGGCAAGGCCATCGACCACTGTAGAAATCGCCCGATCTCCGATGGTGTGCAAGCCAATCTGCCATCCACGACTCGAAGCCTCAAACAGCATCTGATCGAGTTCGGCAACCCGCTCCTCATCTGATGCACCCTCAACCTGAAGACGGCCATGCGTGCAATCGTCGTAGGGCTCAGCCATCCAGGCCGTCCGGCTGCGGGGAATACCATCGGCGAAAATCTTGACCTGGCTGATGCCTAGGTGACCGCCAGGGGGCATGGGTTCTGGGGGCCCAAATGCATCCAGCCCCGACGCAACATCGCGAGCGGTGGAGCCACCTAGTCCGCCGTACAGCAACATGATGTCAACACGAACCTTCAGTTGATCCGCTTCCGCCAGAGTTCGATACGCCTGGACAGCTTCGAGGTCTCCTGTCCCGTCCATCAAAGTGTCCGCGCCAGGTCCCAATCCAGGATCGGTGTAGGCAACAACCCCCTGGCTCCACAGACTCTCTTGGGCAGCTAGCACCGCCTCACGCTTCGCACTGACTGCCAAGGCAGGAATCGCCTCATTAATGCGAGCGACCGCAGACTCGTACAGCAACCCCGACGGCGTGCCATCTGTGTAGCGAATGAATCGACCACCCTTGGGATCTGGGACCAATTTCCCGAGCATTCCTGCAACTTCCAATGCCTTGGAGTTGCACAAGGCCTGGTGCCCAGTCACATCGGACAGGACTACCGGAACATCAGGACAGGCAGCGTCGATATCTCGTGCCGTGACGGTCCCGTTTGGCCCTGAGCCCTTCACAACAGTGTCGTCCCACCCGATTCCTCTAATCCAGCCCGTCTCTTCCACCTGCGCTCGGGAAACGACTGCTCGAAGTGTTTCCAGATCGGGAGCGTTTCGGGTGGAGACATCGACAGCAGTTAACGATCGTCCGTACTCGTAACCGTGCAGGTGGGAGTCCTCTATTCCTGGAAGGAGCGTCCGTCCGCCGCAGTCCACGACTCTTTTGGCCTCAACTGCAGACTCATCGGTCCAGTGAGCGACAACTCTGCCGTGGGATATCCCAACAGCCTTAACGTCGGGATGCCAAGGCGAACAATCGACGTTGGAGAGGGCCAGTTCAATGTGAACCATGGCAGCGAACCCTACAGACCTCCTTGTCGAGGAAGCCGGTGAACTCAGATTCCGATCAACGTGCGCAAATGACGCGGTGCCGGTGAGCCGTGGGACAACATCAAATCGTGCACTTGCTGATCGCTCCAATCCGGATGGAGCACCCGAAGGTCGTCGGAAATCGACTTCATCGCTCGGTAACCCACAAAGTAGGTCGGCAGTTGACCAGCGGTGAGCAGTGCCCGACGCCACTTACCTACTGCTTCGCCTTCTTCTTGGAAACCGCGAAAGGTCATCAGCCGCAGACCCTCTTCCTCGGTCATGTCCATCGAGTGCACGCGGATATCCAAGATGGTGTTGATTGCCATACGCGCTTGCATCTTTAACTGCTGGAGGCGGATTGCCAGTGCCGAACGCCGGGACGTTTCAGGGGAGTAGCCGCGGTCAAGTAACAACTCCTCGGCATAAACCGCCCACCCCTCGACGAACACACCACTGAATCCGAAACGTCGAACACGCGTGGGTGTCTGCAATCCGGCGGCGTGCGCTAGCTGCAGAACATGGCCCGGCATCGCTTCATGAATCGTGAGGTCGTGCAACAAAGTGGAGTTGTACTCGCGGTAGAAGGACGCGATCTGCTGGGCATCCCATGCAGCCGGAGTGGGTGATACCGCCACGTAGGTCGGCACGGCCACTGATTCCAGCGGCCCGGGTGCATCACAGTAGGCAACAGCCACACCCCGATGGATCTCCGGCATCTCAATGATCTCTGTTGTGACATCCGGCATCGAGACCAGTTGATGTGCGCGAACAAACTCGGTGGTCCTTTCCAAAGCTTGCGACACAATCTCCAGTACCGAGTCATCACTTACCGGTGAAGTGAGAGCCACAGACTCCAGTGCTCGACGCACCACCTTGTCCGCGTGCACCGATTCTTCGAGGTACTCGGCGGCAACTTCCCGCATCTGCTCAGTAACGTGATCCAGATGGGTCTCGGCATCACGCAGGAGATGACTCGCGTTCGTGGCATCGTCTAACACGTGCCATAAAACGCCGGCATACGTTCGCTGATTGAGCCGGGGGCTTCGAGTGGCTTCGTGGAGGCGTTCCTCCAACCACGCCAGCTGCTCATCAACCGCATCGATAGCTGTCTGAAGCGCGGCGGGAACCCCACCTCCCTGCTCGCGACACTGCTGAGGAATGTGACCTTCCATCAGTTGTCGAGTTCCCGTTAGTTGCGCAATAGCTGTTTCAACATGGACCTGCGGCATCGACGTGAGCGTGGTTCGTGCCTGTGCGAGGAAGTTGGGCACTTCAGTAAGTCGCCCTTCGATACTGGCTAGTCGCTCAGCCCACGGGGCAAAATCTCGCGACATCAGCAGATGCAAGGCGGTACCCGGGTTCCACACCATCGGGTTCCATTCCGTTGCTCGCAATTCCTCGATCTCGAAGGCCTCTCGCTGCATCCGGGACCGGAGAATCTCTAAATCGACGAGGTCCACCACGTCAAGTTCAACGTCGTCCACAGCATCGATCGCGGTGAGTTGGTTATCAATCGAGCGCGCCCGGGCATCTACGGCGGCCAACGAATAGTCGGGTAAACGGGTATCGAAGCGGTGATCTCCCAGCCACGTGGCTGCTACCGGATCGGCCTCGAGTGCGGAATCTACGCACTGTTCGGCAAGGAGTCGAAATCCACGAGTCGCTTCGTTCACGGGGTCTGCTCCAGCCGGCGGATCCGTTCGATCCTGCGGCGTACGGCTTCCCGAAGCGCACCCTCGGCATCCCACTGCCGATCACGCGCGATCGATGCAAGCGTGAGCAGAAGGTCCCCGAATTGCTCCTCGGAAGGAATCGAATCCAGGATGCGCTCAGCGTCGTCTTCTCCTGGGAGAACCGGAAGCCGATCAGCCAGCGTTGCACTTCGGGCATGGACCTTGGCCGCGCGCAATAGTGCCGGAAGTTGCTCAGGAATTCCGTCGGTAACCGACGCTCGTCCCTTTTCCGCAGCCTTGAGTGCATGCCAATTCGCTTCAACTTTTTCCGCAGTGTCCGCATCAACATCCGCAAAAACGTGCGGATGACGACGGATCAACTTATCGACGATGCCCCGAGCTACGTCGTCGATGTCCCAAGCTTCGTCTGCTCGCTCCTGCGCAATGCGCGCATGGAACACCACCTGTAGCAGGAGATCGCCGAGTTCCTCCCGCAGTCCGGCGTCGTCGCTCGTTTCGATTGCCTCTACCGTCTCGTACGCCTCTTCGACCAGGTACTCAACAAGACTTTCATGAGTTTGTCGGGCATCCCAGGGACAACCGCCCGGTGACCGTAATCGGTCCATCACCGCTACCAATTCCAGGAGTGTGGCTCCCCGGGTGTGATCTGGATCCGGCACGTTGGTCACGTGATGATGCTAGGAGTTGCTGCCGGGCACCGAGAGGTCGTTGCCGGTCGCGCCGATGGACAACGTGGCTGCGTCCCAGGAGCCATACCGAGGGCTGACGGTTGTGCCCACTTCCTGACTGAACTCCGCGACCGCAACGAGAACAGCCGTAGATTGCGCCTCGGGGCTACCCATGGGATCGAGTTCCATGCCCAACTTCTGGGCCAAAATGTTGACTCGGAAGAGGTCCTTGATGCTTTCCGGGGCGAGATCTTGCTCCAAGAGCAACTCCTCGAATGCTTCCTGGCCACCTGTTGCCTCGGCGTAGTTGGCCAAGGTTGCGTCCAATTCCCCTTGGGTAACCTCCACGTTCTCCTGCGCAGCGAATTGATCCACCAAGCTTGTGGTGATCATCCGATCGAGGGTGGTCACCACCAATGCTTCGGATGATGAATCCACCGGGCGTCCTTGGGCCTGCAGCACCTGCTCGACCTTCTGCGTCAACTGCCGCTCGGAGATTCGGTCGCCTCCTACAACTGCCGCCGCTCCGGGGGACGCTGAGCCACAACCGCTCACGAGGGCGGCCACCATGGCCACCGCACCCACAAGAGTCCACTGCTTGTTGCTCACCATCGACTGTTCCATCTCCCGGAATCGTGTGTGCTGTTCTACTCGCTTAGTTGTTGCTGGCTTTCGCTGGTACGCCCCGAACCACGTTCACCAGCTCATCGGCCCAGGCGAGCAGTTCCCCGTCCTTCAGGGCCGCTGCGCCCAGTGCCGCACCCGCGGTGGGTCGAGGCACGATGATCGTACGGACTGCAGGCTTCACGGTGGTGCGCGGGTACAGGCGCGACAACCGCATCTGAGCCGACTCAGGAAGCTCGACCGGGTGCACCCGCACGTTGTTCCCCTGCGCGATCACCTCGCTGATTCCCGCCTCGCGGCAGTGCACTCGGAACCGTGCGACATCAACAAGGGTTTGTGCCGGCGCGGGGAGGGGGCCATAGCGATCGCTCAACTCCGTAACCACGTCATTGACCTGCTCGTCGGTATGGGCATCGGCCAATCTCTTATAAGCCTCGAGCCTGAGCCGCTCAACTGGGACGTAACTCTCGGGTAGGTGAGCCGTGACAGGTAATTCCACCTTGACTTCGGCGATCTCCGGCTCCGCATCTCCGGACTTGTGCGCGGCCAGTGCCTCACCCACCAGTCGAACGTACAGATCGAATCCGACTTCAGCGATATGCCCGCTTTGCTCACCACCGAGCAAATTGCCAGCCCCGCGTATTTCCAGATCCTTCAGGGCTATTTGCATACCCGATCCCAGATCGGTGCGTTGGGCGATCGTGGAAAGTCGCTCATGAGCGGTTTCTGTCAAGGGCTTGTTGGGGTCGTACAGCAGATAGGCGTAGGCCCGTTCTCTGCCTCGACCCACCCGCCCACGGAGTTGATGCAGTTGAGACAACCCGAAAGTGTCAGCGCGATCCACGATGAGGGTGTTGGCGTTCGCGATATCGATTCCGGATTCAACGATCGTGGTGCACACCAAGACGTCGATCTCCTTATTCCAGAAGTCGACGATCACCTGCTCCAGGCGTGCTTCCGGCATTTGACCATGCGCAATCGCCACCCGCGCTTCGGGCACCAGGTCTCGAACGCGAGCAGCAGCGCGTTCGATCGATTCGACCCTGTTGTGAACGAAAAAGACCTGTCCATCGCGCAGCAGTTCGCGTCTGATCGCAGCCGATATCTGTTTGTCCTCGTATGGCCCCACGTACGTGAGGACCGGATGGCGCTCTTCCGGGGGAGTCTGGATCACCGACATCTCGCGGATTCCCGTAACAGCCATCTCAAGCGTCCGCGGAATCGGCGTGGCGGACATCGCCAATACGTCCACGTTTGTCCGTAGCGCCTTGAGGTGTTCTTTGTGTTCCACTCCAAAGCGCTGCTCTTCATCGATGACCACTAGGCCTAGATCCTTGAACCGAACATCAGGAGTCAACAGGCGATGGGTGCCAATCACGATGTCGACCGAGCCACTTTGAATCCCAGCGAGGATGTCCTTTCGCTCCTTGTCCGAGGTGAAGCGCGACAACGCGGCGATCCGAACCGGGAACGGCGCGTATCGCTCACCGAAAGTCGATTGATGCTGCTGAACTAACAGCGTCGTGGGTACCAAGATGGCCACCTGTTTGCCGTCCTGGACGGCCTTAAATGCTGCGCGGACGGCGATTTCGGTTTTGCCGTATCCGACATCACCGCAAATCAGGCGGTCCATGGGGGTCACGCGCTCCATGTCACGTTTGACTTCGTCGATGCTCGCCAATTGATCAGGGGTTTCGACATAAGCGAATGCATCCTCCAGTTCCCGTTGCCACGGAGAGTCCGAACCGAAGGCATGGCCGGTACTTGCTTGTCGCGCTGCATACAAGCGAATGAGTTCATCGGCGATCTGTCGAACCGCCTTGCGAGCACGACCCTTGGTCTTGGCCCAATCGCCGCCACCAAGCCGATGCAAACTCGGCGACTCCCCTCCCACGTATCGGGTGATGAGGTCGAGTTGATCCATCGGCAAGAAGAGACGATCGGCAGGCTGTCCCCGCTTGCTCGGTGCATATTCAATGATCAGATACTCACGCTCAGCGCCGTGCACCGTGCGCCGCACCATCTCTACGTACTTGCCCACCCCATGGTGCTCATGGACCACGAAGTCCCCGGCTTCAAACTCATCGGATCCACGGTGCGGCGACGCCGGCTGGGCATTCGGGCATCGGCCTTGCCGGTCGAGCGCTGACCGAGGAGGTCTGTCTCGGTCAAGAGAACTACGCCTGCGGCGGGGAAGATGAAGCCATCCACGGCAGCGCTACGAATCAGCGAGACCACCGCCTCGGACTCCACATCCGGGCTGGATCGGGCTGGGATATCGGCGTCAGCCATTTCCTCGGCAAGTCGATCGAGAGGTCCGTGCCCCCTCGCAGTGATGATGACGCGACTTCCGGTGCCTAGCCACTGCCGGATATCACCGAAAGCCACCGAGGCATCGCCCCGATACGCCTCAGGCACCACCGCGCCGATATCTACATCGGGGTCCGGGCTGCGCAACGACGATAACTCCCACCAACGACCCCCCCGAGTCATGGCTGTAGCCATGACCTCGTCAACGGTCAGGTAGGGAGCCGGTGCAATGTCGATCGGGACATCGGCTCCGACGGCAGCGTTGTGCCACCCGGCTTGCAAGAACTCCTCTGCCGTCCGCAGAACGTCGGCAGCTCGTGCCTTTACCCGTTCGGGCTCACTGACCACCACCTGAATCCCGCGAGGAAGGAGTTCCAGCAAGGTCACCATCTGGGCGGACAGCACAGATGCGAGTGACTCCATCCCTTCGACGCAAACACCCTCAGCGAGACTCGCGCACATTTCCGCGATTACTGGTGCGTGTTCACCTAGTTCACGTGCGCGAGCACGAACCTCGTCGGTGAGCAACAACTCACGCACCGGCCCAGCAAGCAGGCCATGCTCCAGCGGTTCTAACGAACGCTGATCGGAAACCGCGAAGTGGCGCAAGCTTTCCACTTCATCGCCCCAGAATTCGATCCGAACCGCATGTTCTTCCGTTGCCGGAAAGACATCGACGATTCCGCCCCGGACGCCCACGTGCCCGCGACGTTCGACGAGGTCCACGCGCTCGTAGCCGAGCTCGACCAATCGATCGACGACATCTGTCAACTCACAATGATCACCCTCATGGAGTCGAACGGGCTGCGCATCAGCGACTTCTCGAACGATGGGTTGAATCACCGCACGTACCGATGCAACCAGCACGTCGATGGGCGCAAGAAGGGGATCGGCTTCATCAGACGCCGTGAGTCGCCGGACTACGGCTGTTCGCCTGCCAACGGTGTCTGCCGACGGGGACAGCCGCTCGTGCGGCAGTGTTTCCCAGGAAGGGAAAACCACCACTTCGGCATCCGGTGCGTAGTCCCGCACCATCGCCGCCATGTCTTCCGCGCTCTGCCCGGAGGCCGTGACCAGCAATAGCGGTGCACCACTTGCGCGCTCAACGGCGGCGGTCACGAGCGGGTGCGTGCTGGTCGGACAATGCACATCAATCAGCGATGCCGACGAATCCGTTGCGAGCTCATTGAGGCGAGTGAAAGGTTGCTGACGTTCGAGGATGTCGAGAAGGCCACGCAAGCTCACGTTGCAGACGCCTCCGCAAGTGCGCTCATCAAGAGGGGATAGAGCTGGGCTTGGGAGACCACCAGGTTGTTGACATAGGGCGGCATGTGGTTGAACGTGATGGCGGCTTCGACGGTGTTCGAACAGGTCAGTCCATAGTGCTGAGCCACTCCGTATGGGGCTGCCACGTCCCATTCGTAGAAACCAGTGTCGTGCACATAAGCCTCAGCACGGCCACTGAGGATCTCGTTGACTTTCGCGCCCACCGATCCAACATCGACAATCTCGACCCCGTGGTGGTTCACGCCAGAATCCGATAGCAGCCTGGTGAGAACAACGCTTGCTGCTTCCAAGGTGGCCGGCGGCCTACTGCGGGAGGCAACGATGCGGATGGCTCGATCGGTGGGCAGCGCTCGGTGCTCAACGGCGTCGAGCACCGAGCGAGTGATTCCCTGGGCGGGCAAATCGACCGTGCACGCACTCAAGTGCTCGCCCGTCCACAAGGCGATGTGCACCGCGAAATCGGCACGGTCTTGGCCGTACTCCCAGGTGCCGTCCAACGGGTCGACTATCCATACGCGATCTGATTCCAGGCGAATCGGGTCGTCTTTGGCTTCCTCGCTCAAGACGGGATCATTCGGTCGAGCTTGCCCGAGCAAATTCAAGATCAGCTCATTGGAGGCCGCATCGGCTATATCGCGCAGACGAGTCGCATTCTCCCTGTCCTGGATCGACCCGTACTCAACTAGGAAGTCTCGACGTATCTCAAGCAGCAACTGCCCGGCTTGTTGGGCTACGTCGCGCGACAACTCCGCGTCCGATCGCAGATCACTCATGCGTCATCTCCACTAGCGGTTCGATTGAACTCATTTTGCGCTACCTCGAGTCCTTGCCGCACAAGGGTCTCCACGGCGTCCCCGGCACGATCCAAGAAGGCCGGTAATACAGCTCGTTGCGAGGAGGCGAAAGGCTGCAGCACGAAATCGGCCGGCGCCTGCCTGCCCAGTGGCCGTCCGATTCCCAATCGGACTCGGTAGTAGTCACCCGTACCGATTGCCTGGCGAATGCTCTTCAATCCGTTGTGGCCACCGTCGCCGCCACCCTTCTTGATCCGGATTGCGTCGAAATCGATATCCAGATCATCGTGAATAACCACAAGTCGGTCTGGTTCTACGTTGTAGAAGGACATCGCGGCCTTGACCGGTCCCCCACTTTCGTTCATGTAGGACAAAGGGGTGCACAGCACGATCGGTTGTCGATCACCGGGGAACCCGAAGTGCGTCTCGGCGGTTTCGGCGAGCGCCCGCTTGTGCCGGGAGAGTTTCACACCGGTGATCGATGCAACGTGCTCAATGAGCATCTCGCCAATGTTGTGTCGGGTGGTTGCGTATGCCGGGCCAGGATTCCCCAGCCCGACTATGAGCCAGGGTCCAGACATCGCGGTGAGGGTTGCGGTGAAGGTACTGACCTACTCGCCCGCAGATTCCACGGGCGCTTCGCCCTCGGCTTCGCTCGCCTCCGCGGCGCTCGCCTCGGCGTCGCTCGCCTCGCGCGCGGCCGCAGCAGCTGCCATCTCCAGGGCGTTTGCCCTCACGTCGGCCACCGCATGATCAACGGCCTCGAGTGGATCTTCACCGCGTGCCACCGCTTCTTCGAGGGCCATGATCACCGAAGCAGCGTCGTATCCGGCCTCAGCCGCGGCGATTTCCGCCTTGGCGACAGCATCGGCGTAGTTGCTGCGGATCGCCGCCTCGCGCTCGGTAATGATCACCAGGTCCACATGCTCGAGGTTGCGCTTGACCGGATCGCGTTGCACATCGCGAGGCTTGGTGAGGTACGTGGTCCCAGCCAGCGAGATGCTCAACACCACGCGGGGCTTGCGCAGCGCGAGGTCGAAGTCGTGTTCGGGAACGGCCACATGGGCCAGTTCCATGCCGGAGCCGTAGATGACCGCGGGGATGTGGCCCGAGCGGCGGATCCGACGTGCGGCGCCTTTCCCGAAATCGGAACGGGGCTCGGCGCTGATCTCGACCTTGGTCATGGTGCTCCTTCGGCAGGTACTTACGGACGTTCGGGCGATCGCTTTCTCGTTCTCGCGGGGGCGTGGCCGACGGCGCGGCTCTTCGCCGCCCGCGTCGATCACGGTGGCGCGGCTTGCTGGTTTTCACCAGCCGACCGAACCTCCCTCGCCGAGGACGGCAGGAGTCTAGCCGGGCCTCAGGGCACTAGTGCGATGAGGCCTCATCGGCGATAGCGGGCTCGAACATTGAAGTGACCGATCCATCGGTAAACACCTCATTGATTGCCTTGGCCAGGATCGGCGCAATGGACAAGATAGTGAGCTTGTCGAAGTGGTGATCTTCGGTGATCGGCAAGGTATCGGTGACGACCACCTCGGAAATTCGCGACTGCTGCAAGCGCTCTTTGGCGGGGTCGCTCAAGATTCCGTGCGTCGCGGCGACGATCACGTCCTTGGCGCCGTTCTCAAAGAGGGTCTCTGCGGCCTTCACGATCGTGCCACCGGTGTCGATCATGTCGTCGACCACCACACATACGCGGTCCTTGACATCGCCCACCACCTCGAACACCCGCACCTGATTCGGTACGTCGGGATCGCGACGCTTGTGGATGATCGCCAGGGGTGCACCGAGAACATCGGTCCACCTTTCCGCCACCCGCACCCGACCGGCATCCGGAGACACCACGGTGATCTTGTCCGTGGAAACCCTCGAGGCGACGTGTGCAGCGAGCAACGGCAGCGCAAACAGGTGGTCAACGGGCCCATCGAAAAAACCCTGAATCTGCGAGGTGTGGAGGTCGACAGTCATCAGCCGATCAGCACCCGCCGCCTTGAACAGATCCGCCATGAGACGTGCGGAGATGGGTTCGCGGCCCCGATGCTTCTTGTCCTGGCGGGCATATCCGTAGAACGGGACGATCACTGTGATGCGCTTGGCCGATGCTCTCTTCAAAGCATCGATCATGATCAGTTGTTCCATGATCCACTTGTTGATCGGCGTGGTGTGGCTTTGCAAGACGAATGCATCGGTGCCTCGGACGGACTCACGGAAGCGGATGAAGATCTCGCCGTTGGCGAAGTCGTACGCGAGAGTGGGAGAAAGGTCTATTCCGAGTTCGTCTGCGACCGATTCCGCTAGTTCTGGATGCGAACGTCCACTGAGCAGGACGAGGCGCTTTTGCGTGGGAACAGACTTCTCGGCCACTCATTCCTCCGAATCCGACGAACCGTCAGAGGGAACCCTTCCAGATGCCTTATCGGCTTCGCGCGCCGCCCTCGCTGCCGACGCCGACGTCGAGTCGGGGCGACGTCGTTCGACCCACCCTTCGATGTTCCGCTGCTGGGCTCGACCGACAGCCATGGCTCCCGGCGGGACATCCTCGGTGATGACCGAGCCAGCCGCGGTGTAGGCGCCATCGCCGATCTCCACCGGCGCCACCAGCATCGAATCGCTGCCGATACGGACATCACGACCCACCACCGTTCGGTGCTTTTCTTGGCCGTCGTAGTTGACGAAAACGGTGGCGGCGCCGATGTTGGTGCCCTCGCCGATCTCGGCATCACCTACGTAGGAAAGGTGCGGAACCTTCGCCCCATCACCCACACGCGAGTTCTTGATCTCGACGTAGGCTCCGGCTTTCGCGCCAGCACCGAGCTGGGCGCCGGGTCGCAAGTATGTGTACGGACCAACCTGCGCACCATCGCCGATCACGGCGAGTTCGGCCCAGGTATGGATCACCTGCGCACCCGGTCCCACCTCACAGGAGATAAGCGTGGTTCCTGGACCCACCCGCGCACCTGAGGCGATGGCCGTGGGTCCACGAAGAATCGTCTGCGGCAACACGGTGACATCGGCCGCTAACTCGACATCAACATCGATCCAAACGGAGAACGGATCGGCCATCGTGACGCCGTCGCGCATCCATCGAGTGTTGATGCGATCGCGCATGATCGCGCCCGCCTCGGCTAGTTGGACGCGATCGTTCACACCGCGGATGTCATCCGCATCGGGCGCGATGAATGCATCGACGCGAAGGCCATCTGCGCTGAGCAGGCCAACCACGTCGGTCAGGTACTCCTCGCCCTGAGCATTGTCCGTACCCAGACGCTCGATGGTCTCGTTCAATGCAGCCGCATCGAACGCATACATCCCGGAGTTGATTTCATCGATCGCCCGTTGCTCATCGGTTGCGTCGCGCTCTTCGACGATCGCCGTCACGGCATCACCGCTTCGAACGATGCGCCCGTATCCGGTTGGATCAGCGATCCGCGCCGTGAGAACGGTGCACGCAGCGGAGTGTGCAGCCATCAATCCCGAGAGAGTTTCGCCCCGCAGCAATGGAGTATCGCCCGTGACCACCACAACCGGACCGGTCAACTGCGCTCCGCGTGCGGCGAGATCATGCAACGCGATCCGCACCGCATGCCCGGTTCCGAGCTGTTCTTCTTGCACCACGGTCAGAACCCACGGCGCTACCTCAGCCAGGTGCGCAGCAACTTGTTCGCGGCCGTGACCGATGACCACGACTATGTGCTCGGGTTCGATGTGGGCGGCAGCCTCAATGACATGACCCAGAAGCGACCGGCCCGCCACTTCATGCAACACCTTCGGCATCGCGGACTTCATCCGCGTGCCTTCGCCTGCGGCCAGGATCACTACAGCAGAGGGACGGACGGCCACGGGAGCATCCAACCACTCCGGTGACCGTCAATGCCGTGAATATGCGCTCATCCGCGACCCCTTACGAGGTTGCACCGAGAATCGCGGCCCTACGAGCCGAGGGCAACTGCCGAAACCGCGCCCACTCGCGCTCTCGTTCTTCTCGCCCCATCCCCGGTTCGGTGCGACTCAGGTGCCTCATGAAGCGGTTGCGCTCAAATTGGGGTCCGATCTCATCGGACGGGGACGGCGGAATCTCCATCAGATCGATCAGGTCGCCCAACGTCGCTGGGTGACCAACCGAAGTGACCGGGTGACGAAGAAGTTCGCGAACCGCAGCGTTCACTCGAACATCACCGGTGACGTGACTGGCCACCCAGTTCCGCAGCTCCCGAGTGAACGGTTGGCCTGCCGGAATGACCATGGCCGCGCAGAACGGTGGCTGCAGGTGACTTCCCGTCGTCTTCTTCGGCGGCGTGCGAGGCTCGTGGCCAGCCAAACGGGCCGTGATGGCTTCGATGAGGTCCTGCTTGGAGCCCGAGCGTCGCGCCCCCATACGGCGTGCGATCTGGATCAATTCCGCCCTGGTCCAGTACCAACCGGTGATGTCCGTGGGGTCCTGGACGTCGTTCAACTCCGGTCGCATGAGCAGCCCCCCTTGCTCCCCGGGGAGGATTCGAACCTCCGTTGACGGATTCAAAGTCCGCTGTCCTGCCACTAGACGACCGGGGACCGATGGTGCGATGGCTAACCCTAGAACCTGCCCCGTGACCCGCCGAAATCCCCGAATAGGTGGCGCTGCCAGCATGGGTTACGCTACCGTAACTTACGCAACCGTAGGTTTGTTGAAAGTAGAGCCGGAAGGAACCCCATGGCACTGGTGCAGGATTTTGAGAAGATCGACGAGGGCGACGCTCTCTTCCTCAGCACGCCGATGAAGATCACCATCGGAATCTTCGTCATCGGACCGACGGTGGCACTGCTGGGCGTTATCCCGATGATCTATTGGGGTCTTGTCTCATGGGTCGATCTGGGCTTGTTCCTCGGCTTCTGGGCGCTCACCGCCATCGGTGTGACGGTGGGATACCACCGGTACTTCACCCACGGCTCCTTCAAGACCAATCGCGCGGTGAAGATCGCGCTCGCCCTCATGGGCTCGTACGCCCTCGAAGGTTCCATCAACCAGTGGGTTGCCGACCACCGCAAGCACCACAAGTTCTCCGACGAGATCGGCGATCCGCATTCCCCGTGGCGCTTTGGCACCTCGCGCAAGGCCATCGCCAAAGGCCTGGTCTTCGCGCACATGGGTTGGCTGTTCTCTGAGCAGCAAGCCACGGTCGATCAGTACGCGCCCGATATCCGCGACGACAAAGACCTGCAGCGCATCAACAATGCATTCCCGGGCATCGTCGTAATGACGTTCCTGCTTCCTGGCATCATCGGCGGCTTGATCACCTGGTCCTGGATCGGATTCCTCACCGGCATGTTCTGGGGTGGCGTTGTCCGTGTCGCTTTCGTGCACCACGTGACCTGGTCCATCAACTCCATCTGCCACGTGTTCGGCAAGCGCCCGTTCAAAAGCCGCGACCTGTCTAGCAATGTGAACTGGCTCGCTATTCCCTCCTTCGGTGAGTCCTGGCACAACCTGCACCACGTCGATCCGACCTGCGCACGTCACGGCGTGCTCAAAGGGCAGATCGATCCGAGCGCAGGCTTGATCCGCGTCCTGGAGCGTTTGAACCTGGCTTCCGATGTTCGCTGGCCCAAGCCCGAGCGCCTGGCCAAGAAGCTCATCGACCCGTCGATGGCTCCTCGTATCCGCGGCTACGACAAGGCTCTTGCCGCCAAGGCCGCGGCCGAGTCTGTAGGGGCGTGACTCCACTACCGGTCGACAACAACCACGACGCTGTCGAAAGCGCGACAGACGGCACCGTTGTCGAACTGAGTTCAGCGGCGGCGCGAACAGCGCCGCGAACCCAGCGCAGATCGAGCCGTTCGACCAACACTCGGTCCAAGGTCCGGATGACCGGACAAGAACGCCGCGAGCAACTGCTGGATGTTGGTCGTTCGCTGTTCGCCAGTAAGGGATTCGAGGCGGTCAGCGTCGAGGAGATCGCCGCGAAGGCTGGCGTGTCCAAGCCGGTTGTCTACGAGCACTTCGGTGGCAAGGAGGGGCTATACGCCGTCCTGGTCGACCGGGAGATGAACGACCTGCTGCATTCCATCTCCGATGCGCTCACCGCCGGGACCGCACGTTCACTTCTCGAGCAAGCCGGCATGGCGCTGTTCGACTACATCGACACCAACCCTGATGGGTTTCGCATTCTCGTTCGCGATTCACCCGTCTCGCAGTCGAGCGGTTCCTTCGCGAGCTTGATCGTCGACATCGCCGCGCAGGTCGAGCACCTGCTGGCACGTGAGTTCACCAACCATCACATCAGTACTAAGTACGCGGGTGTCTACTCCCAGGCCCTCGTCGGCATGGTGGCCCTCACCGGTCAGTGGTGGCTGGATGTTCGCAAGCCCGGCAAAGAAGACGTGGTCTCCCACCTGGTGAACCTGGCCTGGAACGGCCTGGAGCACTTGGAGCCCAAGCCTCAACTGCGCACGGTGGGTAAGTCGGCCAAGAAGCGACGGTGAAGGTAGGTCTCCTCGATCAAGATTCTTGACGTCAAGATTCTTGATCTACTATGACGGAATGTCCGCCGACGACGTCGACCTCATCGTCGAAGCCTGGCATCGAGAACGCCCCGATCTGGACGTTCAACCTCTCTCAGTTCTATCCCGGGTGACCCGATTGGCCCGACACCTCGACCACGCCCGCGCCGAGGCATTCCAGATTCATGGCCTCGATGGTTGGGAATTCGATGTACTGGCGGCGCTTCGCCGCGCCGGTCAACCGTACGCCCTGTCCCCTGGGCAACTCAGCGCGCAAACCCTCGTCACCAGCGGAACCATGACCAACCGCGTAGACCGGTTGGTGGAGCGCGGCTTCGTACATCGATCACCTGATCCGGCGGACCGCCGCGGGGTCCGGGTCGAACTCACCGACTCCGGCAGGCGTGCCGTGGATGGAGCTTTCACCGACCTGCTCAAACGCGAGCATGCGCTCTTGGAGTCGCTCACGGATACCGAGCGGGCGGAGCTCGCCGAACTCCTTCGAACCTTGATGGGCCAGTTTCCTGATTCCTGAACTCGCTAGTCCTTGACCTTCGCCCCGGCAACGGGGCCGTGGGCGCGCTTGACAGTTCGACACGCGCCGCTTGCCGTCAGTGCCACCGCAACGTCGAGCGCGTGTTCATCGTCGCGCACCAAAAAGGCGCACGTGGGACCACTTCCTGAAACCATCCCAGCTAGCGCCCCGTATTCCATACCCGCATCGAGCAGTCGATGCAAGGACGGGCGTAGCGACAATGCGGCCGCTTGAAGGTCGTTGCTCATTGCTCCCGCCAGTTGCTGCGCATCGCCCGATCGCAGAGCTTGCACCACAACCTCGGAAACGTGAGATTCGGGAACTTCTCTGTCATCGCGCAAACTCATCGCGCAACTCATCAAGACGCCGGTACACCTCGGGCGTGGACAACCCTTCGTCCGCTAGTGCGAGCACCCAGTGGAATCGACCCCGTCCGAGAACAGGCGTGATCAACTCACCGCGCCCTCGTCCAATCGCATTGCCGCCGTATAACGCGAAGGGAACGTCCGACCCCAGCCTCGCCGCAAGCCCCGCAAGTTCCTCGCGCGATAGACCCGTGTGCCAGAGCGCATCGCACGCCACCAGGGTTCCGGCCGCATCGGCGCTTCCCCCGGCCATACCACCTGCGATCGGAATGGATTTCGCGATATGCAGAGAGACATTCGCGTCAATGCCCACGTGACCGGCGAGCAGACGGGCCGCCCGCACAGCCAGGTTCGACTCATCAACCGGCAAAGACTCTGAACCCTCTCCGGTCATGGTGAGGGTGATGCCGTCTCCATCAGTTGCGGTGATCACGTCTTCGAGAGATAACGCCTGAAAGACAGTGAGCAATTCGTGGTAACCGTCTACCCGCACCGGCCCCACGGACAATTGCACATTGACCTTGGCTGGTGATCGAACCACAACGGACACCACGACAGGTTACGTCTAGGCCGAAGCCGCAGCGCGGGCGATGGAGATGAAGTCCTGCACGTCGAGTTGTTCACCGCGTGCGCTCGGGTCCACCCCGGCTGCGGCTAGTACCGAATCCACCTGTCCGAGAAAGTGACCGGATAACGCCGAACGCAGTTGCTTACGTCGCTGCCCGAATGCTGCATCCACGATCGCGAACACCTCACTTCGATTCGCACCCGCCGGTTCCGTCCCACGGGTGATCGACACCAGCCCGGAATCAACGTTGGGCGCCGGCCAGAACACGGTGCGCCCAACATCGCCGGCATAGCGGACATCACCGAACCACCGAGCCTTGACGCTCGGCACGCCGTAGGTGCGCGAACCAGGTTCAGCGCATAGGCGATCGGCCACTTCGCGCTGGACCATCACCAAGATCCGCTGGATCGATGGGAAGGTCACAAGCAGGTGTAAGACCACAGGCACGGCGACGTTGTAAGGAAGGTTCGCCACCACTGACGTTGGCTCGGCGGGCAGCTCGACAACCTCCATCGCATCGGCACACACCACGTCCAGCCGGTCAGCAAACTCAGGGGCGAACTCGGCAACCGTCCTCGGTAATCGTTCGGCCAGACGTGGGTCGATCTCAACGGCCACCACGTGGGCTCCGGTTTCCAGCAACGCCAACGTGAGGCTTCCGATCCCCGGCCCCACTTCCAACACGACGTCGTTCGGCGCTACATCGGCCACGCGCACGATGCGACGCACGGTATTGGGATCGATCACGAAGTTCTGCCCCCACTTCTTGGTGGGACGAACGTCCAACTCTTCGGCAATCCGCCGCACATCCGCGGCCCCCAGCAGGGTGCTCACCAGTCCCCGAACGCTCGATGCGTATTGGCCACCAGTTGATCGCATAACTGCGCAACCTCCGCGCCGCGTTCATCCGCCATGCGCTGCACGGTCCACGGCATCAGATACGTGGCATTCACTCGACCGCGGTGCGGCTTGGGCGTCAGATAAGGGGCGTCGGTCTCCACCAGCACCAACTCATCCGGAACCACCCGCAATGCCTCGCGTAAACCTTCCGCGCTGCCGAACGTCACCACACCGGCAAAAGACATGAACCAGCCGTGCTCAGCGCACGTACGTGCCATGTCGGCATCGCCGGAAAAGCAGTGGAACACCACACGATCGGGCGCGCCCTGGTCCACAAGCACCGAGATGACGTCGTCGTGGGAATCGCGATCGTGGATCACCAACGTCTTGTCGAGTTCCTTCGCCAGGTCGATATGCCAGCGGAAGGACTCGTGCTGGAACGCTTGCCCTTCGGCCTCCGGAGTACGGAAGTAATCCAACCCGGTTTCTCCGACCGCCTTCACCACGTCCTCGCGAGCTAGTTCAGCTATCCGCGCCCAGGCCTGCTCCAGACCCGCGCGCCCCTGCCGGACACCGATGCGCGCCGCATCGTTCGGGTGCAGGGCAACACCCAACAGCAACCTGCGGGTGAGATTTCGCGAAGGGCACCGACCATTCGGCCGATTCGACATCGCAGCCGATCTGCACAACCTTGGGCACGCCAACCTCGGCCGCGCGGCGCAACAACTCATCTGGATCGGGAGCAACGTCACCATGCAGCGAGCGATCATGCACATCTAGATGGGTGTGGGAATCGATCACCGGCCGCGGTAGCGCTTCCGGTGCGTCCGGCCACTCTGCAACACGCGCCACCGTCAGGACTCCGGGGTGTCGTCGGGCAAACGCGGGAAGAGTGCATCGCCCTTCGTCACGTGCGCACCCGCCGGCAGCTGACCCCAGCGACCAGCATCGCCGATTCGCTGCGCACCGATATCACCGAGCGCCTCGTGCGCACCGAGTTGCTGCCACAAACTCGACATCGCTTTGGGCATCAGCGGGTTGTAGAGCACGGCAACCCCGCGAAGCGCCTCACACATCGTGTAGAGAACCGTGTCCAACCGCTGCGCGTTCGCTTCATCCTTGGCGAGCACCCACGGTTCCACCTCGGTCACGTATTGATTGACGAGTTCCACCACGCTGCGGACTTCGCCGATCGCGGTAGCGAAGTCAAGTTCATCCATCGCGCGATCTGCAGCACTGCATGCAGCAGCTAGGCGCTCCACCACAGCGTCCTCAGCCGGGGTCAAAGGACCCGCTTCCGGCAGCACACCGTCGCGATACTTGCCCACCATCGCGGTGGCACGCGACGCTAGGTTTCCCAGCCCGTTGGCGAGCTCGGATGTGTAGCGCGCGGACATGTCCTCCCAGGAGAAGGACCCGTCGTGGCCGAAGTTGATCGCGCGCATGAAGTAGTAGCGGAAGGCATCGGCTCCGAAGTGATCGATGATCTGCTCCGGTGCGATGCCGGTGAGCTTGGACTTACTCATCTTCTCCCCGCCCACCAGCAACCACCCGTGCGCGAAGACCTGCTTAGGGCAGCGGTTGATCAGCGGCCAGCAGCATCGCCGGCCAATACACAGCATGGAAGCGCAGGATGTCCTTACCCACCAGGTGCACATCGGCCGGCCAGGTAGTGGCGTACTGCGCTGCATCCGCCGAGCCAGGCTCGGATCCGTAACCCACGGCGGTTGCATAGTTGAGCAGTGCGTCGAACCACACGTACACCACCTGCTTGGAATCCCAGGTAAGCGGAATTCCCCAGTCCACGCTCGAGCGCGACATTGAAATGTCGACCAGACCTTTGCGCAGGAAAGCCATGACCTCGTTGTACGCGCTTTGCGGACGGACGGCGTTCGGGTGTGCTTCGTAGTGCTCGATCAAACGATCGCCAAAAGCCGAGAGTTTGAAGAACCAGTTGTCCTCGCGCAGTTCTTCGGCCGGTTTTCCATGCACCGGGCACACCAGTTGACCTTCGAACTCACCTGTTCCCTCGACCAAGTCCCCGGGAACTTGAACTCCTCACACCCCACGCAATACGGACCTTCGTAGGGCGCGGAGTACACGAAACCGTTGTCGCGAATGTGCTCCCAGAACTTCTGCACGCGCTCGATGTGCCGGGTTTGCGTGGTGCGGATGAAATCGTCGTTCGCAGCATCCACGGTCTCCAAGACCGGGAGCCACGATTGCTCGACCAGTCGATCCACCCATTGCTGCGGGGTCACGCCCCCGGCATCGGCCGCCCGCTGCACCTTGGTCCCGTGCTCATCCACGCCGGTGAGGTACCAGACCTTCTCCCCGCGCTGACGGTGCCAACGGGTCAGAAAATCCCCGGCCGTGGTCGTGTACGCATGCCCGATGTGCGGCGCATCGTTGACGTAATAAATGGGTGTGGAGACGTAATACGCCTTTTCACCTAAGAACGCATCACCCACGGGCCCGGACATACCCCGATCCTAGGAGCCGGGCGTAAAACGCAACGAGACGTCGTATACCCGGCGTTTGGGTAGCCCCGCTTCGGCTGCCACCTGCGCCACCGCATCCTTGCGCGATGCCCCGTGCGCGATCACTGCGTTGACCGCCGCAGCGATCTGCTCATCGGTGGTCAGACCGGCTGCCGCCCGGACATCATCGCTCGACGCGCCATCAATCACCACGGTGATCTCCCCGCGCACCTCACCACCGGCCCACTCGTGCAGATCCGAGAGCCGGCCGCGGATCACTTCCTCATGCACCTTCGTCAATTCCCGGCACACCGCCGCCTCCCGCCCGCCACCGAAGGCGTGCACCATGTCGGCCAACGATGCTTCCAGCCGGTGCGGGGCTTCGAAGAACACCATGGTGCGCTCCTCGGTTGCCAGTGATTCCAACCGACGACGACGCTCCCCCGCCTTACGCGGCAAGAACCCTTCGAATGCGAACCTCGCCACCGGCAACCCCGACAACACCAGGGCAGCGAGCACCGCGGAAGGACCAGGCAAACACGTCACGCGGATGCCGGCATCGTTCGCCTCGCGCACCAACCGAAAGCCCGGATCGCTCACCGAGGGCATACCCGCATCGGTCACCACGAGCACCCGAGCACCTGCGCGAGCACGCTCGATCAGCTCCGGCACACGCGCCGATTCGTTGCCCTCGTAGAAGGACAGGATCTGCCCGCGCGGTTCGATCCCCAGCCGCGAGGTGAGAGCGCGCAATTTACGGGTGTCCTCCGCGGCGATCACGTCGCAGTTCTGCAACGCGGCCACCAATCGAGCCGAGGCGTCATCGACATTGCCCAGCGGTGTTGCGGCAAGCAATAGCAGCCCTTCGTCCTCGTCAGCCGGTCACCGGCCCATCCTGTCGCACCTACGATGAAGCCGTGCCCGCTGCGACCCTCGAGCCCACGGCTCCCGGGCCCGTTCCTCCCGACCGCAGCGTGGCCTCACTCCCTGAACGCCTTGCACCTCCCATGCCGTCGAGCAGCTGGCGTGGCTGGGTGGGACCACTGGCCGTTGGGGCCCTCGCAGCCGTCACCCGAATCACGAACCTCGGCAGGCCGGACGCCGTGGTCTTCGACGAGACCTATTACGCCAAGGACGCCTGGTCCTACCTGCGCTTCGGAGTGGAGATCGATGAGGTCGATAACCACAAGGACCTGATGCTGCAGGCCGGCGATAACTGGCGCACGGTCGAAGCGTTCAGTGGTGAACCGGGATTCATCGTCCATCCACCCGTGGGCAAGTGGACCATCGCGGTGGGTGAATACATCTTCGGCGTGACACCCTTCGGCTGGCGGATCGCCGTCGCGATCCTCGGCGTGCTGGCTGTGATCATCACCGCGCGCATCGTGCGCCGGCTCACCCGCTCAGACGTCCTCGGCACCATCGCCGGCCTGCTGCTAGCGCTCGAAGGCATCCACATCGTGATGAGCAGAACAGCGCTGCTCGATCTCACGCTCGGGTTCTGGGTACTCGTCGGGTTCGGTCTGCTACTGATCGACAGGGATAGGACGCGGCAACGCGTGGCCCAGGACATTCGAATACGCGGCGTGGACCAAGTGGCGAACGGACTCGGCCCCTACCTGGGTCTTCGACCCTGGCGCATCGCCGCGATCGCCGCACTTGGCTTGGCGATCGGCACCAAGTGGTCGGGGCTGTATTTCCTGGCCGCGTTCATGGTGATGTCGCTCATCTGGGATGCACTACTTCAGACGCGCCATTGGCGTGGACCACCCGTGGTCGTCGGCCTTCGCGCGCGATCTTCCGCTTGCAGCACTGTCCACCATCGTGATCGGTATTGGCGTCTACCTCCTTACCTGGACCGGCTGGTTCGCCACCTCTACCGGTTGGAGCCGCAACTGGGCTGCTGATCAAGGTCCATCGATCGTTCCCGACCCCATCCGATCGCTGTGGCACTACCACTCCGAGATGTGGAACTTCCATACCAACCTCGACGCCGAGCACAACTACGCCTCGAACCCGCTCTCCTGGCCGTTCATGACGCGACCCACGTCCTTCTACTACGAAACACCCGAGGGTTGCGGCGCCGATAGTTGCTCCAGCACCGTTCTAGCCGTTGGCAATCCGATCATCTGGTGGGCTGCGCTGCTCGCCATCCCCTACCAACTGTGGCGCTGGATAGCCGCACGCGATTGGCGCTCCGGTGCCGTTCTCGTCGGCATCGCAGCCGGCTGGTTGCCATGGATGTTGTATCTGGATCGCACAATCTTCACGTTCTACACCGTGGTTTACGTGCCGTTCCTCGTCATGGCCGTCACCTTGACCCTCGGATCTATCGCCCGCGGACTGCGCAACAAACCGCAATGGATACCCGCAGCGATCATCGGCGGTTACCTCTTAGCTGTAGTCCTCGCCGCCTGGTGGTTCTATCCGATTTGGACAGCCGAGGTCATTCCTTACGATTCCTGGCGTATGCGGATGTGGTTGCCCACCTGGATTTGATCTAGTACGCGAGCTCTGGCTACGCCGAGGTAGAGAACCAAATGGTTACCAGCCCTCGACCTGCCTGGCGTTCCTTGCGCTTCTTCACCATTCGCGTGGTGACCGGTCCTTCGTATCCCACGGCCCGCAGCGTGCGCTCGACCAGCGCAAGGCGCTTGCGCGTCAACTTCACGTCCTTCGACTGTGCCGACTTCGGGACCGTGAGTACCACCCGCGACGTCTGCGCATCGGCACTCGCGGGGATCTGTCCCACGAGTGAGCGCAGAGCCACCACGCTGGCCTTGGTGAGGTCAGGTCGGTTCTTGAGGAAGCCCACGCGCGTCCCGATGGGAGATGTGACCTGCAAGGCATCTGTCGGCTCTGCCACGACCTGAAGCCCGAGTGACGCCTGTGAGAGTTCGTTTCCTGGATTCGTTCCGATGATCTGGATCGTGTGAGTGCCCAGACTCAGAGACGGTGGGACGGTGATGTTCGTAGTGAATGCACCGCGTACATCTGCGGTGGTGGTGCCGACCAGGATCGGGCTGGACATCATGTAGATATCCACCGTTGAGCGCTTCATGTAGCCGGCACCTGTCACGGCCATTCCTTCACCGCCCCAGGTCTGCAGAATTCCGCCATCCCGCAATGGCAGCGCTCGCGATGCAACACTGGGCTCGACTTCCAACTGCCATTGCCCCATGGACGCCACGAGCCCCGTGTTGGCCTGGTTTGCAGTGATGGTCAGTGCCACGGACGTGGTGCCCACGATCAACGACGCATCACCGGGTTGCCGGGCCGCATCACCCGGGGACGGCTTCCTGACCGGCGAAGTCGGGGACCCAGAACTCGTTTGACCCGATGATGAATTCCCGGGGTTCGATCCACCGCCACCATTGGAGTTCGCTGAGAGGATGAACGTCGAGGAGGCTGTGCCTACGGTGAAGCCCGTTAGGGAAGCTGCAGTTGCCACTATCAGGCATTGTCCCGGGGTCGTGAAACTCAAAACACCGGTGATGGAAGTGATCGTGCAATCACTGGTTCCCTGACTTGTCACCGCGTAGGTGATAGCACCACCACCGGAACCATTGGCCGAATCCATCTCGACCGGTGATTGCGAAAGAGTCAATGAGGTGGTGGGTGACCATGAAACGGTCTGCGGCGCACTTGTGATCGTGAAAGTGACCGACGTGGATGTGAGAGCGTAGATCGAGTTCGCCGGCGCTGTAGCAACGATGACGCACGTTCCCGGCGCGGTAAAGGCGATGACGGCCGACGACGCATTAACCGTGCAACCAGAGGTTCCAGCCGAATTCACGGTGTAGCTCGGCGATCCGGAACCCGTACTTATCGTCGCAAGAGACGACGCCACTGATCCGGAATCCGCTGCGTCCAGTGTGGTGGTGGGACTCCAGGTGATCGAGCGGGTAGCCAATCCCACTGTGAGCGTGAGCGACACCGGTAATGACGCCGCATGCGTGGAGGTCGCACCGGCAACCACCTGAACCGTGCAACTGCCCTGTGCAGTGAAGGCCAGAGTCGATCCGCTGGTGAACGAGCAAGATGCCGTACCCACCGACGCTACTGAGTACGCCAATGCGCCGCTAGCACTTGCCGTTGCAGGTGCCAAAATCACTGGCGAATCCACGACCGTAAATGCAGTCGTGGGTGCCCAACTCACCGTTTGGACCGCCGGGGTCACCGTCACGGAAACTCCATCACTGGTCGCTGCCGCGTTCAAAGCATCAGCTGCAATAGTTACCGTCACGGTGCACGCGCCGATACGGGTAGCCGTCAACGCCGCGCCCGACACGGTGCATGGATCATCAGGTGAGACCGCGAAAGTCTTTGCGCCCGTACCCGAGCTGCCCGAACTCGACAACAAGATCTTGGAACCAGCCGTCATTGTTGTCGCATCCGGCACCACCGTGATGCTCTGCGCGACCAAGCCCATGGTGACCGCTGCGCTGGCTGTCGAGTTGGTGCCATCGCCCATGAGGTTGGTTGCCTTCACGGTAATCGTGTACGTCTTATCGATGTCCAATATCAGGGTTACTGAAGTCAATGTGGGCGTAGCCGTCACCGCGGCACTCGCATCCGATGGCGTTGCCGTGACGGTGTAGCCGGTGATGGGCTGCCCACCATCACTTGACGGTGCACTCCAACCCACAGACACCGTGGTCGCGGTCAACCGCGAAACCGTGACATCAGTTGGTGCTGAAGGCACTGTGGCAGGAACCTGCTGAGCGAGTGCATCAGCAGATGGTGGGCTCGTACTCGTTGTCACGGTGACCTTGACGTCATACTGAGTCCCGTTGACCAGTCCCGCAATTGCCGTTGAGATCGTGGCCGAATCAGTAATTGTCGCCTTTAGTAGGTATTCGTCACCAGAGGTTTTTGTGAAAACTTTGTAGTCAACGAATGTTCCGCACGTATTCAGGGCGAGGCAAGCAGGCGCCACCCAAGAAACGGCCAAAGTTTCATCTCCCGGCAAGACACTGAGGTTTTCAACCGCGCCGGTCGAAGTTGCAGGGGTCACGGGCGGCGAAGCAAGGGAAGCCACGCTTGTTCCCGCGGCGTTTGTCGCAGTGACCTGAATTGTGTAAGTCACTCCAAGAGTGAGCCCACTGACAGTGCAGGGACTGCTCGTACAACTACCCGTAGCACCGTTGGATGCTGTCGCGGTGTAGCCCGTGATGATTACACCACCATTAGAACTGGGAACGCTGAATGCAACCGTGGCTGTGCCATTGCCCGCCGAAGCCGACGTGATCGTGGGAGCGGTCGGGCGATCAGCAGAAATCGTGAAGGTGACATCCCGCGTTCCTGCGGAGTAGTCGGGGCTAGCCGCTGCAGTCGCACGAACCACGCACGTACCTGCGGCGGAGTAGGTAAGCGTGCCCGAACTCTCATTAACTGAACACGAACCACTTGTTACGGAGTAGGTGATTGCGCCATCACCTGATGTCGACGCACCCGAACTCGGCGTCACTGGCGAACTACTGAACGAAAGTGACGTATTGGTCGGCGCCCACGTCACAGACTGGGCTGCCACTTGCACTGTGATCGTAATCGCGCTACTGATGGCCGATGCGTACATTGAATCAGCCGCGACACTTGAGGTAACCGTGCAAGCTCCAACAGCTGAGCCAGTCAGGGTCGAGTCCGCAAGGGAACAGTTCGATGTGCCCGAGGCAACGCTGTACGTGACTTGACCCGTGCCCACGACACCCGTCGTAGAAAGGTCCGTGTTAGAAAACACTGGCGGTGTTGTCGTACCAGCAGAGACTGTGATCGTCTGCGGTGTCAGGGCGACAGTGAAAGTGACCGCGGTGGAATTAGCGGTATAGGACGTTGTCTCGCTTGCAGATGCAGTGATCTGGCAATCACCCGCACCCGTGAAGGTCAATGCCGCGGTGGAAGAGTTCACCGTGCACCCGGTGGCGCCGGCACTTGTCACCGCGTAGCTGATCGTTCCGTTGCCATCGGTCGTCGCGGTTGTGGACGGTGAGGCCGTAGTGGTGGTGATCGATGTGGTCGGAGCCCATGTCACCGTCTGAGGGAACACTGGGGCCGTAAAAGCTCGGATCGGACGAACCCTCTGCTCTAATTGCTTGCCGTGGTGGGGTTCGGAGGCACTAAAACTCACACGCTGGGCATACGAGGTTCCCGAGTACAGTTCACTCGAACTCCAGTAATCGGTGCCATCGGCGCTACCAAACCCGTAGTCGCTAAGAGCGAAATCGGCATTTTGTGAACCAGCGCATTTTGATGTTGACGGAGTTCCAACCCATGTTCTCGAGTAATTACACATCGCAGTCAGTTCATCCTTGGATGGCAAAAACCAGTCATCAAAACCACCTAGTACCAGATTCGCTACCGTTTTACCAGCGCCGCTTGAACAGAACGCAGCAATAGCTGCCGTATTGGCCGCTCCGGTACCGATATTGATGTTGCGTGCGGCGGATCCAGGGACATTCTTATTCACAATGTTGCACCATTGGTATGAGGGATCTGCGCTGCCACCACTCCACGTTTTTGGCCATCTCATATGTCTTTCCACCGGAGACCAAGAACACGACTCCACCCCCAGGCCCGATGTCACCTAGAGCACAGGGGCCACCTTCTGCGCAGGACGGCACTGGGTCCGCAGCTGTTGCAGGTGACGAGGCGACGACGCTTCCAGCCAAAGCGCCGAGGACCAGGGACGCGCTGGCCAAGGTCAAGGTGATCGGTCGGAGCGCACGACCCGCGACTTGCGCACGAGCTCGATTACTTGCTCGCCAAGGCCCGGTGAAAATTCCTCTGCGCAGTCGACTCATGACAACACGCTATGCAGGGAATTTCAATTATGGCTCAGGGTTCACAAGTGTGACGGTTCCCGCGTAATCCACGCTTGCCAAGGTGCGAACAGTGCCGTCACCGTGGGTTAGGCAGGTGACTTCCACGGAAAGGCCGGATGTGAGTCACTTTTTGGTATTTCCATGACCATTCGGGTCAAGTGCCAGACAGGCAGACAGAACGACACCCGCCGTCTTTCCGTTCTGCCAGCTCCATGAGCCATCGAGTGAATGGGCCCAGGTCGTCATCAGCGTCGACCCGAAACCCGTCATGTCCGGTGGGCCCGCTAATCCTCGGCCATCATCCTTCACTGTCAGTTCGAGTACGTCGTGTTCCACTCTTACGTCGATCTCGCACAGCCGAGCAGCACCATGGCCGGCAGAATTCAACAGCGCTTGCTCGATAATCCGATAGGCACCAAGCAGCACGTTCGAGGATGGGCGCGTTTCCTTGTTCTCAATCACGGAATCGACTGTGATTGTCGCCTTCATGCCCGGTTCGTATTGCAGCGCTAGTTCGTCTAGAGCCGATTCCAAATCCACTTCACTGAGACTCGGGCTAAGGGCACGCGCAATTCGACGAATGTCTACTGCACGGATCTCCTCGAGCTGCGCGACCGTGTGGTCGAGTGTCCGTTGAGTCTCCGCTGGCCTCTCAACGTCGACCATCTGGAGTTCAAGACAAGCGGCGATCAGACGAGCTTGCACTCGGTCGTGCAAGGCGCCGGAAATTTGCCGCCGAGTGAACTCGTCTCCCTGCAACAGGATCGCCTGCTGTGCTTGCGCCAGGTTGAGCGCACTCTGCGTCTGAACTACTTGGCTGGCCAACTTCGCACCTGCTCTACCGGTAATGATCAGGATGAGGAACATGGCTGCAGCCAGACGCAGGACAGCAACCAACACCGTTGGAACGTTGTCTAGGGCTGCGGAGTCCACATCGCCAATGATGATTCGAAGCGCGATCACGGTTGCGGACGAAAGAAGTACGAAGACGATGTAGGACACCACCCGAACACCGAAACGCCGCTGCCACAGAACACCGATCTGCAGGACTAGGCCGCTAGGGATCGCGATCAGTACTGATACGGATGTCCCTTCAGTCAGCCATGCAATCTCAAAGTTACCGCTCGCGATCCGCTCACTGTTGCGAATCCCCGATAGCCATAGCGCCATAGTTACCGTGACGAGTACGGGGCGAAGTGGCCAGGGACCCAAGATTCGCCAGGATGACCGCTTGAGCGGAATTACCTTCACGAGTCACGCCACTCATCGGCATCAACCAGTCGAAGGTAAGACATTACGGCTTTGGTGCGAACGTCAGATCCAGCGCCACCGTCAGGAACAAGTGTTTGATAAGCCCTGGACAGGTCCTTGCGCACCGACTCCGGACTGAGATCTATATGGTCACCAATCTCCGGCGCGCTCATGCCGAGGGAAGCTAAGCCCATGATCACTCGCTGGCGCGCAGTGAGGTTCCTGAGCAACACCGATCCACGGTCATCTTCGGTGTCATCACTTCGCATTCGATCGTGGCTCATGCCAAGGGCTGTTGACCGCAAGAGTTCGGTCAGTTCCTCCGGCTTCAACGTGCCCGTCTTCGCCAGATACGACCAGCCCATCTGCTGCGCTTCGGGAACCTGCTTCGAGACGTTCTTCATCGGATGTTGGGAGTGGATGACGATCCCGATGTTGGGGTTGCGGTTACGCAACGCCATTCCCAGATCCATGCCGGTGAGGGTGTCGCGACCCAATGCCAGGTCGAGCAGCGCCACATCCGCTCGTTCCACGCACTCTGAACCGAGCACCTCAAGAGGATCAGCGGACGCGAGTATCAAATCCAGCATCGGCTGGGATCGAAGGACCGTGGACATAACACCCAAGAGCGCCGGATCGTTCTCGACATAGATCAGTCGAGAGGGGCGCATGGGCGCAGCATCTCATCCCGCGTGCATAAGGGAAAACGGTTTCACACTTGTGACAGCATCTGTTACCGGGTCTTGCTGCGCCAGGTCCACGCAAGTCTGATGACGATCGCAAGCAGCACCACCTCAACCAGGCTGCCGAGCACGAAGTAGGCCCACTCGCCTACGGCCGCACCGGCGATCGTGATCGCGTAAACGCTGGCCACCACGATCGAGACGATTCGGTTGATGCGTCTGGGCATGACCAACGTGAGGTAGACCATCACACTGGGGATGATCACGTAGGCGGTGATGCCGAGGAGGAAGGGCTGGCCTACCTCGAAGACGAAGATCCTTCCTTCGTCGAGGCCTTGACGAAAGTCCTGGCGATACAGCGAGAACAGATCCACGTAGAGGAATACCAACATGGTCGCCACCCACAAAGCGGACATCCGTATCCGGACGTCGATGGGCGAACGCCCCTGCTCGAGTGCCACCGGGTTCGACATAGCCATCCTCTCGTTGCCTTACGCTCGTAAGGCTTGAACCGAAGACTAGCCTTACAGGCGTAAGTGCGCAAGTATGGGCCCGTGCCCAAGCGACCACCGCTCACTGCGCAGCGGATCATCGAGGCCGCTGCCGCAGTGGCTGATGACGGAGGGCTCGCGGCTGTGAGCATGCGCAACGTCGCCAAGGAACTCAAGGTCGAAGCGATGTCGCTCTACCACCACGTGGCGGACAAGGAGAGCCTGCTCGATGGCCTAGCCGATTGGATCGTCGTACAGATCGAACTTCCCGAGGTCACCGATCCGTGGCGAGCAGCGATGTCCGCTCGCGCACACTCCGCCCACGACGTGTTGTCTGCGCATCCGTGGGCGATCACGTTGATCGAATCGCGTCCGGCACCGGGCTTACCGCTGCTACGTCATCATGACCGCATCGTTGGGTGCTTGCTCGAATCGGGATTCTCCGCTGCGCTGGCAACCCACGCCTTCTCCGCGATCGACGCCTACGTGTACGGATTCACCTTGAGCGAGGCGAACCTGCCCTTCACACCCGGCGATGGAGCTGAGGAAGCCTTCGCCTCGGATGTCGCTCCGGCGGCCGATGAGTTTCCGTACCTAGCGCGCTCCCTGGGCGAACTCATGGAAACGGGCACCTACTCCTACGCAGCGGAATTCGACTACGGCCTGGACCTAATCCTTGATGGATTTGTAACCAGATTGGCTGCGCGTTCCTAACCCCCGGCATCGAACTACTGCCTACCGGCTAACTGCCTACTGCGGCGGACGTTCCGAGCGCGCCCATCACGATCATCATGATCGCCCACACCGAGATTCCAATGATGCCGCCGATCTTTCGCTGGCGAGCACCCGAGGTGATGATGACAAAGATCGCAACGAAGCCGAAATACAGACCGCTGATCAAGAACGATGCGGAGACCGCCATGAGTCCCCAATCAAGGACCACAGCGAGCAACGCGTAAGTACCCCATGCAAGGTTCGCCAGACCAACTTCGATCTGGAAGTTGTTGCGTTGCCCGTAATCCCAACCACCATGCACCGCATCGGATCGGTTGTAGATCGCGTGGCGGAAGAAGGACAGCACTCCGGTGGCGGTGACGGCGAGCAGTGCCGCAACGGAAAGCGATGCGGGCTCTTGTTGCAATGTTGAGATGCCGATGAAGTAGCCGACGCCACCGACGATGTAGGTCAGCCACATCAAGGTGGCCGCGGGACGGGGACTGACGGTGGCCTGCTCGCTCATGGGTGGAGCATGTCGGAAAGGAACGAGTAAATCGGTCACCGAGGTGGGGATTCCCCCTTTTTTTGGAAGCGTAGCCGCCTTGTTTTCACATCAAGCCACGGTTCGTTCACACGTGTGTCCACCAAAACCAGAATTCGGCCAGTACGCCCACCCAGGTTGATAACCGTCCGGGCAGTCGTCGTCGGGCGAGTCTCTGCCTATTGACTGCACCCACGGGGCACTGGCCTCAGCCGAATTGGACGAGGGGATTGGCAGTTGCGGGTAGTAGACGTAGCTGCGGTGGTTGCATACGAATCCACCGGTTCCCCCATTAGGCCAGTGCTCCCAACTCGGTTCCCAGTCCGCGGGGCACGAATCGCTCTCGGTCGCTCGCCCGGTTGACTGGTGCCAGATGCTTAAATCGCGCTCCTGGGACTGGTCGGAGTACACGTTTATCAAGACGGTGCTGTTGAGCCGTTCCCCAAAGACCTCTTCGCCAAATACTGTGACGGTGTATTGGCCTGCAGGAAGAGGAACAGCATTGCCCGACCGGTCTTTAACCGAGAACCCCGGTGAGACGATCACCTCGTCAACCCCGATTGGTGGTCGATATGTGTATTGGTACGGATCCGTTGAACTACAACTCGACTGTGTCCCTGCGCAAACGTATGCAAGAGTGTTTGCCGAAGCTGGCTCGGTTGAAGCGATAAGTACCGTGCCTGAGCCAGAGGCGGTTAGACACCCGGTGGCAACAAGACAAACCCCCAGTAGGACAGAGCTGATCATGGCGACCCGGATGCGAGATTGCGACAACGCCACCACAGGAGAACGCTAAGAGCCTGCCAACCCTCCATGGAGAGGTGTCACGAGTGTGAACCAACTGGTGGAGCTGAGGGGATTCGAACCCCTGGCCTTCTCATTGCGAACGAGACGCGCTACCAACTGCGCCACAGCCCCAAGCGAGGGGAAAGGCTAGCAGCCGAGCAACTACTCGCCCGCGGCGCGGCGGGTTTCTTCATACCCGTCGTTCACGCCATCGTGCATCCGGACCCGGGGCAATTCCGCGGTGTCGTCGGCCGCGGTGTGCGCAGGCGAACCCAAGGCGTAGGAGTCGTCAGCAAGATCATCAACCGTGATGCGCGGACGACGCATAGTGCGGGCCGCTTCGACCATGGCTTCTCCGGACCAGTCGCGGTCGCGCTCGATCGGGCGGCGGACGCGGGTTGCCCGCGGGGCGTTGACGTACGTGGGCAAGGTGGTGGGGACAGCAGTCCAGCCAACTTCGGTTTCCTGCTCCTCGCCCTCCCACGGATCCCACGAAACGAAGTCGTCCATCGCGGCGGCGATCTGCGCATCGCGGCTGCGCTTGCTCGGTGGGCGAAGACCACGGGTGCGCGGGTAAGCAACTTCGGCAACCTGATCGCTGTACGCGACGTCGCGGTAGTCATCAAGATCGTCGTAATCGGCCTGGACGTCGTCGTACGTTTCGACAAACCGCTCGCGCCGACGCGAACTACCAGCGCTGGACGAACGCTGCGAGGACGTAACCGAGGCAGCAATCACGTAGGACAAAACAACGACGGCAAGAAGAATCGGTGCCCACCGGGGCACCACGTTGACGATCGCCAGGACGAGGGTTAGGGCCAAAGCCGAACTCAGGACACCCATGATGATCGCCCGGCGCTTCGCGGCCGTTTCCTGCGCCCGCGTCCGCGGATCGAAGGCCAGATTCGACGCCCGAACGTCACGCGAACCTGAGCTATGCCCGCCACTGTCGGTCCTGTTGTTCTTGCCGAGGGACCGCATCGCGGAGGAGAAGCGCGCGGTGGAACGGACCTCGCTGATCTGGTCGTGGCGACGCAACCAGATGGGAATCAAGACGGCAGCCCACAGGGCGATGATCACCACATAGATCAAGCCCGTCACAATTGCACACGCTAGGCGCTGAAAACCCCGTGTTGTGGTAGGCAAGAGCTAGACGGGTGTGGCGTGTCGCGCTCGGAGGGACACGAGTTACTCGCCGATTACTGCTGGTGCGCAGCCTCATCCCGCAATCGCGCGACCACTCCGCCGGGAACATCACCGGCGATAAGGACGTAGGTGAGGTGGTCGCGCCAGTCCCCGTCGATGTGCAGGTACTTCTCGCGGAAGCCCTCTTTCCGGTAGCCGAGTTTCTCTGCCACGGCCAGTGAGGCCGCGTTTTCTGGCCGGATATTGAGTTCGAGGCGGTGCAGGCGCAAGGTGGTCAGGGCGTAATCCGACGCCATCGCCACCGCCATGGTCGTGATGCCGCGTCCGGCGAACTCTTGGTCGATCCAGTAGCCGATATAGGCGCTGCGCAGCGAGCCGTACGTGACGCCCCCCACGGTCACCTGTCCCACCATGCGTCCACCGAACTCGACCACCCAGGGCAGCACTCGACCCGCACGCGCCTCCGCGCGAAGCCGGCGCACCATCGCCGGGAAGTTGGGAGGGATCTCACCGGCCTGGGCGCCCTCGTCAGGAACGGTGGCATCCCACGGACCGAGCCAGGCTTGATTACGACGACGAATCTCCTGCCAGCGGGTGGCATCTGAGAGTCGGAGTGGACGCAACCGAACATCGCCCTCGGTGAGGGTCGGCACCGCATCCGAGCGAGCAAACATGCTCAGCCGCTGAAGTCCTGCTCGACCAACCAGGCCCGAAGGTCCGGTCCGATGTCCTCGCGTTCGGTCGCCAGGCGGATGACAGCCTTGAGATATCCGAGTTTGTCGCCGGTGTCGTAGCGCCGCCCGGTAAACACCACTCCGCGCACACCGCCCCCATCCTCGGCAGCCATCTTCGACAGTTCGAGCAGTGCATCGGTCAGTTGAATCTCACCGCCGCGTCCGGGCTTGGTGCGATGCAGTACTGCAAACACTGCCGGATCGAGCACGTACCGGCCGATGATGGCGTAATTGCTGGGTGCATCGGCAACTGCAGGCTTCTCGATCAGGTCGGTTACTTCCAGGACGTCGTTGTAGTCCGTGGGCGTTACCGCAGCGCACCCGTACAGCGAGATGTCTTCTTTCGGAACCTGCATCAAGCAGATAACCGAGCCACCGAACTCTTCACGAACCTCGATCATGCGAGGAAGGATCGGATCGCGTTCATCAATCAAGTCATCACCGAGCAGCACCGCGAACGGATGATCACCAACATGGTGCTCGGCCATCAACACTGCGTGGCCAAGTCCCAGGGCCTGCCCCTGTCGGACATAGTGAATGCGCGCAAGGTCCGTGGATTCCTGGGTGAGGGCCAGCCGATCGGAGTCGTTCTTCTCCTGCAGCGCTACTTCGAGTTCGGTATTTCTATCGAAATGATCCTCAAGGGCTCGCTTGCCGCGGCTGGTGATGAACAGAACGTCTTCCAGCCCTGCGGCCACCGCCTCTTCCACCACGAACTGGATCGCCGGTTTGTCGACTACCGGCAGCATCTCCTTGGGCATTGCCTTGGTGGCCGGCAGAAAGCGGGTGCCCAGCCCAGCAGCGGGGATGACCGCTGCATTCACGCCCTTCATGAGGGCAGACCATACGCGCCTTCTGGTGATAAGGGCACGGGTGATGAGGGCACGGGTGATGAGGGCACGCTGCTTAGGGCAGGCTGTGGCCATGGCCACGTCGGCGAACGCCGCTCAGCACAAGAGCGAACTACGACGCACCATTCGACACAAGCGACAAGAACGACCCATGAGGTCCGATAGCACCCAACAAGGCGATGCACTCCGCATCGCAGAGCACGTCATGGATCTGGAGGAGATTCACCTAGCCTGCGAAGAAGGGCTACCCATCGCCTGTTACGTCTCGCGAATGGATGAGCCACCAACGCAGGAACTGCGCGAGCAGCTATTCGATGCCGGCGCAACCTTGTTGCTTCCGCGGATAGATGGTGAGGATCTGGTCTGGGTTCAGGTGACACCCGAGACCGAGTGGGTGAAGAACCGGTGGAACATCGACGAACCCGCCGGCTCGACTTTCGACGGGACACCGTCGATTTGGATCATTCCCGGATTGGCGATCGACGCCGACGGTTACCGACTTGGCCAAGGCGGCGGCTACTACGACCGCGCCTTGCAGAACGTGCCCGCAGACCTTCCCATCATCGCGATCGTCTTTGAAGACGAGGTGATGGAGGAAGTGCCCCGCGAGGAGCACGACCACCGCGTGGACATCGTGGTCACACCCGAGCGGGTGCGCTGGCTATCGATGCCCGACTAAGGGGTTATCGCCACTGCGATAACAACCACGCTGATGCACACCACCGGCATGGCAATCACCGCCTGCCACGCAGCTTTTCGGTTCTCACTCCACGCACGGTTGATGAAGAGCGCATAAGTCGAGTATGTGGTCAAGGCCCCGCACGCTCCGGTCGCGATCAACGCGCGCCAGTGACCATCGAGGCTTGAATAAGCAATACCAATGAACAGCGAACCGAGAGCATTAACAGCCAACAGACCCCAGGGAAAACCAACGTGCCGCCCCTGGCCCTGACTTCGACCCTGACTCTTACTCACCGTTCGCATCACGCGGGTATCGATGAACAGGCGCAACGGCGCTCCGATCGCGCCACCCAGCGCCACAGCCATCGCAAATGTCCAACTCATGATGCGTACCTCGTGCGATTAGTCCCGGGGTTGAGTCGACTACCCAGCGCCACGGCCCCGGCGGTCGCGCCGATCGTCGCCAGCACGTAGACCCCTGCGAGCACGACCCCTGTCACGTCCCCGCGGTCAGCCAGAACGAAGGTCTCCTCAGCAAAGGCCGAGTAGGTGGTGAAGCCTCCGAGGAATCCGGTCACCACGAATCCGGCGACCCACGGGCTTCGTGTCACAACGACCGGCGCCAGGAAGCCGATCAAGGCGCAGCCGACCACGTTCACGATCAATGTGTCCCAGGGGAAGGTGGCCGCTGGTCCAAGCCAGGCAAGGACCCCTTCGCCGACCAACCATCGGCCCAGGGCGCCCAAGGCCCCGCCGATAGCAGCCGCCAGCCACACCCGCACGCGCGGAGCGTATCGGCCACGGCTTTGGATTTAGCACTCTTGCCAATCGAGTGCTAATCTCAGCGATCGACAAGGAGGTCAGGTGCCCACCTACGAATACGCGTGTGGCTCGTGCGATACCCATCACGAGATCGTTCAAAAGATGACCGACCCCACCTTGACCGAATGCCCCGACTGCGGTCAGCCCACGCTGCGCAAGCTGTTCAACGGCGTGGGAGTCGTCTTCAAGGGCTCGGGTTTCTACCGAACCGACTCCCGCTCCTCCGATAAGGGTGACAAAGGATCCAGCGAGAAAGGATCCGGTAATTCTGAGAGCACTTCCACTCAGTCCTCAGAAAAGACCTCTGGGAAGTCCTCGGACTCCTCATCGAAGCCCGCCTCGACTTCATCCTCGGGAAATTCATCCTCGGGAAGCTCATCGTCCAGCAGCTCACCGGCCAAGAAGTCGACCTCTTCCACCTAAGAAGTCCCAGCTCTCTGGCGGCCTGTGGATAAGCGTTCGCGCGGACCCACCGGATCGTCGTACCGTCCTTAGGTGGCGTCACTCAAAGAATCCGTACTCGACTTCCGTCGGCTGCTCGATGTACAGCGCATTCGCCATACCCTCACCCGGCGACGCCGCCTGGTGGCCGCTGTTCTCGCGGGGCTGGGAGTCATTTTCTTGATCTCATCGTTGCGCGGGCCGGCCCCGGTCGCGATCGAAGATTCCGCGACTGGAACGGGGCTGCACGCCGATGAAGTTGCCGTTCCCGTGGTTGTCCGACCAGGTGTGGTGGTTGGTGCGCTTACCCCCGGGATGATCATCGACCTGATCGGTGATGGTCACACAACTCGCGAAGCCCGCATCGTCGGGATTCCCCGGTCCGGGTTCGGACCGACGTCGGATGCGGTTGTTGTGGTGGCGGTTTCCGAAGCACAAGGACTCGCCCTCGCCTCCCACTCTTCTGCCGGCCTGAATGTCATTATTCGACCAACCACTGTCGAATGAGGTGATGAGATGTTCAAGGGTTTCAAGGAGTTTGCCTACCGTGGCAACGTCATCGATCTTGCCGTAGCGGTTGTTGCCGGTGCTGCAATCACGGCACTCGTGGGCGACTTCACTACAGCCATGGTCAACCCACTGATCGGGTTGGCCCTTGGTGGTGGCGTGGACGTCGGTGTTGTCACGGTCAACGGACAGGTCTTCGACTTCACCTTGCTCGATCAATTCACTCATCACATTCATCATCACGCTGCTGGTGATCTACTACGCACTCGTCGTTCCCGTGAACAAGTTGCGCGAGCGTCAAGAAGCCAGGGACGAAGCCGAGCCCGAGCCCACACCTGAGGACATCGCCTTGTTGAGTGAGATTCGCGACCTACTTAAGCGCTCCTGAGGTCTATCGCTCAACCGTGGTGCGGGGGGACCTGGTCACGTAGCCATTGCTCACGGCTCAACTCTTCGCGGGCATCTTCGGGGTCAATATCGTCGCGCGTTTGCTCCGGCAGCAACTCTTCAGGACCCACAACCGCCAGGGTACGTCAATGACAATCCGGGCAGCGCGTAACGTCAGAGCGTGAGCGATCGAGTCCACGACGCCGCCACATGGCGCACGCTCGCCAGCGAGCATGCCCGGCGCGCTGAGCGCTGGACTATTCCCCATCTCGAGCGGCGTCGACGCGGTGATAAGCACCCGGTGATGGACTTTCTGTTCGACTACTACCCGTACTCCCCGGGCAAGTTGCGCACCTGGCACCCAGGGATTGGTGTTGAACTTCGAGGTGATTGGCAGCCGCCATCGGGAGCATCTGCGTACAGGTCCACGGCCCGCGGCTGGACGGTCGATCCCGCCACTGTCGATCCGGCCCGGCTGTCACTTGCCCTGCGGATACTCCAGGGCACACAGACGAGACCGGCTCAGCATTCATGCTTCGGTATGCACGAGTGGGCGATGGTCTACCGGATCGATCCTGGACAGGTACGCCACGAGAAGCAGCCGCTCCGGCTGAGCATCAATGAGATCAGCGCGGCGGTCGATGAGGTGGGGCTGCGCTGCACCCACATCGACGCTTACCGCTTCTTCACTGACGAAGCCGTCCCCTTAAACGCGACCGTCCCAACACGGACAGACCAACCCGATGTCGAGCAGCCAGGCTGCCTGCACGCCAACATGGATCTGTTCAAGTACGCGATGTGGTTTCAGCCCTACGTTCCCGGGGACCTGGTGTTGGACTGCTTCGAATTGTCGGCTTATGCCCGCGAGATTGATATGCGTGCGTCTCCCTACAACGTTAGTGATTTCGGGTACCCGGCCATCGCTATCGAAACCCCAACCGGGCGCCGGGAGTACGCGCGTGAGCAGCGAGTGATCGCCGAGCGAGCGCGGCCCCTTCGCGCGCAACTGCTGAGCACACTGCGCGCAGTCGAATCAGCTGCTACGCGCGTCCCTTCAGCATGAGACTCCAGTACAGGTTGGGAAGGCCCACCTTCTTCAGCAACGTGTAGTCGGTGAATTCCTTCTTCTGGTCGATCAGTGGTAGCGACGGCTTCATGTTGAAGTCGTAGTCGAATTCGCAGAGCAGCATCTTCTTGCGGCTCGTGGTGATCGGGCAGGACGCATAACCGTCGTAACTACCTGCGCCCACGCTTCCCTTGAGCGAAGCCAGCAGGTTTTCGACGAGAACCGGTGCCTGCTTGCGGATCGCCGCACCGGTCTTGGAGTTTGGCGTGGTGGTGCAGTCCCCGAGCGCGAATACGTCCGGGTAGACGTTGTGCTGCATCGTGTGCTTGTTGACTCCCACGTAGCCCATGGGGTTCTCGGGATCTGCGAGCGGGGAGTTCTTGATCCAATCGGGGGCGCTTTGCGGTGGAGTCATGTGGGCGAAGGAGTATTCGATCGTGTCTGTTTCACCGGTCTCGTTGCTCTTGATCGTGACGGTGTGATTGACCGGATCCATCTCGGTGATGACGGAGTTGAAGCGGACATCAATGCCGTAGCCGGCAGCCACCTTCGCCAGGACATCGGACCATTCCTTGATGCCGAACATGCCCGGTGTGGGAAGAACCATGATCGGGTTGATGTTGCCGAGCACGCCTTGTTCGCGCCAGTAATCGCAGGCCAGGTAGGCGATCTTCTGGGGAGCGCCCGCGCACTTGATCGGATTGGGTGGCATGTGGAAGATCGCGTTGCCACTCGTCGTCTTCTGCACGTTCTGCCAAGTGACAGTTGACAGGTCGTAGCGATAGTTGCTGGAAACCCCGTCCTTTCCGAGGGCTTCCTGGAGACCGGGTATGCCATCCCAGTCGAGTTGGATACCCGCGGAAACGACCAATCGGTCGTAACCCACCACGCGGCCACCCGCCGTTGTGACGGTATGCGCGTCGGGGTCCACCGACACAACGGAGTCCTTGATCCAGGTGACCCCTGCCGGCATAACCGACGCCATGGGCCGTGCGCTCTCGGGGGCCTTGGCTCGACCGCCACCCACCAGCGTCCATAACGGTTGGTAGTAGTGCGTGTCTGCGGGCTCGATGAGCGCGACATCCGCGACGCCGGCCTTCTTCAAGCGAGCGGCCACCGTGATGCCACCCGTCCCGCCGCCGATGATCACGATCTGGTGCTTGTGGTTCATGTGTGCTCCTGGCTAGTCGCGTGGATACAACTCTAGATAGACAAATGTACGTACATCCGTACAATGGCAGATTGTGACGCCCCCCGCAGCCGTTTCCCTCACTCCAATCGCCGGCCCGGTGCTGCCGGACCGAACCAGTCCGGTCCCGCTGTGGGCCCAGGTGAGTGCCGACATCCGAAGACGGGTGGCCGAGGGGGCATTCGATACCGGATTCCCCGGGGAGATCGCCCTGACCGAGCAGTACGACGTCAGCCGGCACACCATCCGCGAGGCGCTGCGGGTCCTGCGCCACGAGGGCCTGCTGCGCAGCGAACGCGGCCGCGGCACCACCATCGAACAGAACTCCTACTCACAAAACCTTGGCACCTTGTACTCCCTGTTCCGCACGATCGAAGACCAGGGGGTTTCCCAGCGCAGTGAGGTCCGGCGCCTGAACACCACAACCAATGCCTCCGTTGCTGCGAACTTGCAACGCGCGGCAAACGACGAACTTGTGGTGCTCGAACGCATTCGCTTCGCCGGGGATGAACCCCTGGCAGTCGACACCGCGTGGCTACCCAAGGATGTGGCAGCTGCGTTGTTAAAAGTGGACTTCACCCGCGGTGGGCTATACGACGCTTTGGCTTCGGCGTGCGGCGTCCGGCCCGACGCCGGCCAAGAACGCGTGACGGCACAAACCGCGCCTGCCCATGTCGCCGACATCCTGCACCTGCCCGCCGACGTCGCTCTCTTATATATCGAGCGCACCGCACTTGCCGGTGATGTTCCCGTTGAATGGCGCGAGACATACATCCGGGGTGATCGTTTCAGTTTCGAAGCCGAGTGGCGCCCGGGTGTTTCCACCATCACACCCATGACCGACACCAACAACTAAAGATTCTCGGGAGCACGAATGGTCATCCTCGCTGCAGCATTGGCCCTGTTCATCGGCGCCGCCGTTGGCCTCCTTGGAGGTGGCGGATCGATTCTCACCACACCGCTGTTGGTGTACGTGGTGGGCTTCGACGCCAAGCAGGCCATCACTGCAAGCTTGTTCGTAGTAGCAGTCACGTCCGTCTTCGGTCTCATCGCGCATGCGCGTGCCGGACGTGTGCGCTGGCGGATGGGTTTGATCTTCGGATCGGCAGGCATGGTCGGTGCATTCATCGGTGGTCAAATTGGCGCGCTATTGCCAGGAGCACTTCTGCTTGCTGCCTTCTCGGTGATGATGGGTGTGACCGCCGTTGCCATGATCCGCGGACGCAAGCAGGTTAAGGGTCACGGGCCGCATAAGGGGCTTCCGCTATTTCGCATCATCTTGGACGGATTGATCGTCGGGTTGGTCACCGGTCTCGTGGGAGCTGGCGGTGGCTTCCTCGTTGTTCCCGCCCTCGCACTCCTTGGTGGATTACCGATGCCGAACGCCGTCGCAACGAGTCTGCTCGTGGTGGCCATGAAGTCCTTCGCCGGATTTTTCGGCTATGCGCTCAAGTTCGGCGGAGACTCCTTCGTCTCGATCAACACGGCAACTGTCACTTTGACCGATGGCGGAAGTATCTGGCCAGTGACATTGATCGTCACCGGCATGGCCGTCATTGGCGCAATCATCGGTAGTCGGATCGTGGGCAAGATCCACCCAGATCTACTTCGCAAGGTATTCGGCTGGTTCGTGCTGGTGATGGCGGTGTTCATCCTCAGTCAGCAGATCGGCGGGTCCCTCTACGACTTCGCCAGCCAGGGAACACTTCAAGCAATCGAAGTGATCGGCGGAATCATCGCCGTCGTGGCCTTCTTCACCTGGATCATCCGACGGCCCATCAAGGAGTCGATAGCCGACTTCGACGAACCGGAGATTGCGCTCGAGTCCGATGATCCTTCCTCTGGAGAGGGATCTACCAGCGGGGGATCGCCTTCCCGGGATTGAGGATGCCCCGCGGATCAAGGGCTTCCTTGATCCGCGAGTGCAGGTCGATTTGAACATCGTCGAGTTCTTTGGCAAGGGCCTCGCGTTTGAGTGAACCCACGCCGTGCTCACCGGTGATGGTGCCTTCGTTAGCGAGCGCAACATCCAAGATCTCATCGAAGGCAATCAGAGCGCGTGCAGAAGCGTCGGCATCGCCGCGCGGAGTGACGATCGTCGGGTGCAGATTGCCATCGCCCGCGTGACCGAAAGTAGCGATGCGGACGTCGTGGCGCGCTGCTACCTCTTGGATTTGCACCATGGTGTCTGCGAGCCGCGTTCGCGGAACGGCAACATCGTCGAGCAACCAGTCGCCGGCTGATTCCAGTGCTGGAATCACCATGCGGCGTGCCCCGACAAGCATCTCCGCTTCTTCCGGATCCTCGGACACGAAAGTCTCCGACGCCCCGCCCGCCTCGCATATTTCACCGAGACGTCGAGCATCGCTTTCCGCACCCGGTGAATCGAACTGCCCGATGAGCAGCGCACCCGCGGAGGTGTCCAGCCCCATCGATCGCCACTCTTCAACGGCCACGATCGAGGTGTTGTCCATCAACTCCAACATGCTTGGACGCAGTTCATTCATGATCGAACTCACCGCTCGTCCTGCTTCACTGATGTCGGAGAAAACGGCAACTACCGTGGTGGGCGTTGGTGGAATCGGCCCTAGGCGCAAGCGCGCCATTGTCACGATTCCCAACGTGCCCTCACTGCCGACCATCAGCCCGGTGAGGTCGTAACCGGCCACACCCTTGATGGTCTTGCGGCCCATACGGGTAATGCGCCCGTCGGCGAGCACCACCTCCAGGCCCAGGACCGCATCTCGCGTAACGCCGTACTTCACGCAGCACAGGCCGCCTGCATTGGTATTGACGTTGCCACCGATTGAACAGAAGTCCTTCGACGCAGGATCAGGGGCGTACCAAAGACCGTGCTGGGCCACGTGGTCACGCAACTCGGTGTTGTAGATGCCCGGCTGGGTCTCAACGAAGCCATTTCCTTCATCCACCACCAACACATCGCGCATCTTCTCCACGCACACGATGAGCGAACCATCGATCGCGTTTGAGCCTCCCGACAGACCCGACCCAGCTCCCCGTGGCACCACCGGGACACGGTGCTCATAAGCGGCGGCGAGAACTGCGGAGACCTGCTCAGTTGTCCGCGGAAAGACAACGGCGATTGGCTCACCGGCAGGAGACCCGGTGGATCGATCCCGCTGGTACGTGGGAAGACCGATCGGGATCGGTCACCACATCGTCGTCGGCCAAGGCAGCACCGCACGCGGCAAGGACTTGCATCTTCGGGAGTCACGCCCAGACGCTACCGCCCCGCGACCGGACTCGCTTGTGCCAGCATTCGTGTGTGATCCCCGTCATCAGTGTGGCCGAGCTCGACACACACCCCCAATCCGTCGGCTCAGCCATCATCGAGGCCTACGCGTCACTCGGATTCGCCTACGTGGTCGATCACTCCATTGACCTCGACCTGCAGGCAGAAGTCTTCGAGATGTCTCGTCGTTTCCACGCGCTACGGGAGGTGGACAAACGCCGTATCGAGGTCAACCGATTCCACCGCGGATATGTTCCGTTTGCTACATCAACTGATCGGACCTCAACCCTGGGCGAGGCGAAGAAGCCGAACCTCAGCGAGTCATTTCTCATGCTCAGGGAAGTGTCGGACGATCATCTCGATGTTCGCGACGACATTTACCTGGCTGGCCCGAACCAGTGGCCAGCACAGCCCGCTGGATTCCGGCAAGTCGTCACGGCTTACAACCAATCTCTGGGCGCCTTCGCCCTGCAAATTATCTCGGCTATTGATCAGGCGCTGGGCACCGCAGACTCGATAACCCGTTGGTTCGATGAACCCACCACCTGGCTGCGGCTGCTGCGTACCCGCCGCAGGACCCCCAGGCTCCCGAGGACGAATTCGGCAGTGCCCCGCATACGGATTTCGGGGCGATCACCTTGCTCGCGCAGGACGATGTCGGTGGCTTGAGTGTCAGCACGCCCCAAGGCGCCTGGGCGGATGTTCCACCGCTTCCAGGAGCGTTCGTGATGAATGTTGGTGATGTCCTGCATCGCTGGTCTGGCGGTCGGATGATCTCCACTCCACATCGCGTGACGAACCGCTCGGGCATGGAGCGCTACTCGATTCCCTTTCTTCTTCGATCCATCCATGCGGGCGCCGCTTGATCTAGATGATCCAACCGGAGCGACGTTCGGCGACTATGTTCGGCACCATCTAGAGGGGTCATATGACCAGCACAAGGTGACCCCTTGATCTCCTACAAGTTGAACTCCTACAGGCCCGAACGAATTCCTGTCCACGACGGGTTGCACGGTGCAGACGTTTCCTTGCCCAGTCGGAATTCGCGGCGCGTCGTCCCTCCACCAACAAAACAGCAACTCCTCACGAGTGATTTATCTCGGCCAGCGGGCGCCGGCCAGGTCAATTGAGGTTATGCAGACCGACACCGGACGCCCGGCCCCGGGCGCGTCTGCATAACCACTTTTAGCGAGGGGTATCCGATCGGTCATCCACTCGTATGTTGTCCGTTTTGAAAATAATCAAGTTCGAAATGGGAAACGCCTTGAGGCGCGGATCTGGTGGGGGTACCAAATCCGCGACTCAAGGCCATACGTTCGGAGTACTACCTCCGCTTAAAGTTAACGATCCGTTGCTTTGTTGATCCCAGCTCACTGATCTGCACGCTGCGCAACTGACCCGCCTGCTCAAAGGTCAACGTCCGCACCTGGTCAACTCGGAACCGAGTGAGCGTCTGCGGCTTCATGGCTCGCAAAACCGAGGCTGGGATCGCCTGGATTTGCGTCCGAATCGAAGTTGCGTCACCTGACTGGGATTGAGCGCCTTCATCTGAGCAGTGCTCATCGCAGCGAACGCTGCCGGCGGCAATGCAGCCAGTTGAGCCGGGCTGAATTGCTGTACCTGGCTCGGTGTTGAGTCAAGCACCAGATTCACCTGCTCCTGAACCACCTGTTCTTGAGTTGGTTCCGGAGCCGTTACTGATGCTGGCGCTGGCGCTGGAGCCGTTGCAGGTGCCGGTGCCGGTGCTGGTGCAGGTGCTGGCGCTGGTGCTGGCGCTGGCGCCGGTGCCGGTGCGGCCCCAGACACGCCGGTCACTGATGCGGCGCCGTTGGCCATGGTCGCTGCCTTGACTAGGACGGTGTTGTCCGCACCCGACAAGCTGCTCAGCCCGGTGATACTTACAACCGTGTCACTGGTACGAGTGAAGCACCTGCGGCTAAAGCAGCCGCATCAGTACCACCGAAGGTGAAATCAGCAGCGACAATCGTGCCAGTCTTAAATGTACCGTCAGTCAACGTGATTGTGGCTTGCGTATCTGCCGTATTCATCGTGAACGCAGGAGAAGTGATCGGTGCAATGAGTGATGTGCCGGTTACTGATGCGGCGCCGTTGGCCATGGTCGTCGCCAAGACCAGGACGGTGTTGTTGTTCGCACCCGTCAAGTTGCTCAACCCGGTGATCGTCACGACAGTATCGCTCGTGCGAGTGAAAGTACCTAATCGCAAAGCAGCCGCATCAGCGCCACCGAAAGTGAAATCATCAGCATCAATGTCACCGGCCTTAAACGTGCCACCGGTCAACGTAATCGTCGCAGCATTATCAGCAGCAAACATCGTGAAAGCCGCAGACGTCACATCCACCTTTGCCTGCGAGAGTGTAATTGTTGATGTACTCAAATTACCGCCCGTCGCAGCAGCATCCAGAACAGTTGCAGTTGTGGCTCCGGATAACCCAGAGACTCCTGAGATGGTAATGACTGTGTTGCCTGTCCTCGTCCATGTGCCAAGCTGCAACGCATCATTATTGATATCAAAAGTCGTGTTTGTCTTCACGGTCTCAGCCCCGGCCCACGTCTCGCCGGTTGCGGGAGTCAAAGTCAGAACAAATTGGTTACTAGTGACAAGCAAGGTCTCAGGAGGCGAAATTGCTGTTGCAGCTTGCGCTGGCGCCGCCACGCCAACAATGAGACCTGACACGACTACGGCGAATGCCGAGAGCATTGCCATGAACTTACGAGCGGTTAGATTCCGCCCCCCTAGACCGCTGTCTTGGAGACGTTTCTTGGCTTCTCCGTGATCGCGATGCGCTTTCATCCGCTGTAAACTCATATGACTTCCACCCTATTGTTGTCTTCTCTTATGCAAAGAAGAGTGAGGCGTTTTCTACACCACACTTGAGTGTGCTGAAATAGGTGGCGTTCAGCCTTCTGAGAATGTTCATTTAATCTGGTTACATGTTCATTACTTCGCAACGCGAGGTGGGGCTGACTAGAAAACAGCGTTCTTTGGCGCTTCCGCTAACCCCAGCAAATGCGCTGCTTTACGTGCATCAACTCGAGTGTGAACGCCGAGGTAGTCATAAATCGCCATGGTTTCTTGTCTAATGGTTGACTCGCTGAAACCAACTCGAACAGCGATCTGTCGATTAGCCAAGCCTTCGGCCAGTAGTAGTAGGACAGCCGATTGGCGTTCGGTGAGCTGATCCGGAACGAAGTCGTGTGGTGAACTCCCCCGAGAGGCACCAAGAGACTGGGGCTTTGGAGATTGAGGATCTGATCCAGGGGGAACCGTTGATGCCCACCCGCCTGCTAGTGAAAGACTCAGCGCAAGGGCTACCGCCAACATTGTTACTTCACCTTGTTCGCGATCATTCAGCGGATGATTACCTGAAACAATAAATACGCCGACGGGCGTTAGGTTTGAGATCAGTGGCACAGCCATCAAGTGCGCTAATTCTGGGATTGCTAAGGCGATGTGTGGAAACCGCTCAGCTACTTCCGACGCAGAGGAGCAAACCACGATCCGTTGCTCGCGGATTGCCAAAGATGATGGAAGTGAATCCCATACGTTGATGACACCGAAGGCACGAGTGACTTGGTCGGTGTACCCGAATTGACCAGAAAACGTAATAGCTCCATCGTTAGCAAGGTGACCTATGGCCGCCTGCTGGATCGGATCAGCGCCAGGCCAGGTAAAGACCAAGTGCCTGCAAATTTGATCTAATTCAGGACGCGTCGTGAGAAAACTCAAAAGTCGCATGGTGCTCGAAAGCGATCCGCGTGATTCGTCCACTTGACTGAATCAAGCCCCCCAACTCTGTTTCCAACCGGTAGCCGAATTACCACCAATGAGGGTCGCCTATGAATGTTCTTGAACGGTATCCCGGAAAGAAATGAATAGCAAATGGATGGGCGGTCGGTGCTGAAACCCGCCAAATCCGCCCCGATCGGGCCAAAAGCGGTCACAGAAAGTCGGAATTCGCGGCGAGCCGTCCCTCCACCAACAAAACGGCAACTTCTCACGAGTAGATTTATCTCGGCCAGCGGGCGCCGGCCAGGTCAATTGAGGTTATGCAGACCAACACGCAGACGCCCCCGGCCCCGTAGCTCAGGGGATAGAGCGTCGGTTTCCTAAACCGTGCGTCGCAGGTTCGAATCCTGCCGGGGCCACATACGTCGAGTCCACTATCGGGTGAGCACTCCGAACACAGCAGCAAGAGCAAGGAGCAGCACACACGCAACAACGATGGCAGGGACTACCGCGGAGAAGCCCTGCGGGTTGTGTCGAAGCGGTCGAGATCTCATCAGGGTGAGAACGCCGATTGTTGCGACCGGCACAACGAGGATCACCACACTCCACGGAGATCCAGCGAAGAACAGCCTTTCGACGAGCAGCGAGGCAACAAAGGCCACCATGAGGGTTCGCGCCCAGGCGAATCTGGTCCGACCAGCGGGGTCATCAAACGGGACATCGCTCATGATCGCGTTTAGCCGAAGGTGAGGAGAAGCGCGATCGCCAATGCGAACACAGCCAACATGGCCCCGATGATCATGAGCGTGAGGGATGAGTTCATCCGGGTGCCGTTGCGCATCGCTTGATCGGCTCGACGCCACTGCACAATGCCGAGCACTGCAACAATCGCACCAAGTGTGATCGCGAAGACACCGAGGAAAGCAACAAGATCGCGTGCTCCTGCAACCACCACGAACTGATCGAGGGCAACACCGCCGGCTACGAGCGAGCGCCGTGCGCATCCACGCGAGAAACGTGCGTTCGTTAGCGAGGAGGAAGCGGTAATCGACTTCCTGGCGTGAGTCGGGCACGTTCCGACTGTAGGGCTAGACGCCCTTGGGACGCAGGTACCGCTGAGCGAGTCCACCAATGAAGTCGAAGGCAAGCGCCACCAACGCCACCAAGACAGCGCCGACGAAGATCGCGGTGGGTCGGTTGAGTTTGAGGCCAGCGTTGATCGTTTCACCCAGGCCACCGCCTCCGATGAGGAAGGCGAGTGCAGCCATGCCGACGTTAATGACCGTTGCGGTCCGAATGCCCGCCATGATGACGGGCACCGATAACGGCAGCTCGATCTTGAACAGTCGCTGCAGACCCGTCATCCCCATCCCTTTACCGGCTTCGATGACGGCCTTATCTACTTGTTCTAGACCAACGATGGTGTTGCGGAGTACAGGTAGCAGAGCGAACGTTGCCAGCGCGATGATCACCGTGGTGGCGCCCTGGCCGAGCCAGATGAAGAAAAGAACGATCAGGCCGTAAGCCGGTAGTGCCTGACCCAGCCCCAGAATACTGACGAGTGTGTCCTTGATTTTGGGAACACTCTCGCGGGTGACGATGATTCCGATAGGCACCGCCACCACAACAACCAACACGGTGGACCAGAACGCCACGTACAACTGCTGCTGGAACTGCCGGAACAACTTGGAGGGCTCCAGGATCCGCTCGGTTGTCGGATCGAAAGTCGAGTAGTTCCAGACCACAATTAAGAGCGTCGCAAGGATGAGGAAGAGCGCAGGGGTAACAACCAAGTCGAGTGAATCAGCGCGCCAACGGCGGCTCGGCTTGGCTTCGGCGCTCTCTGCGACCAGAACTACTGCGGTGCTCACGACGATGAACTCTCCGCACCGGTTTGAATCAGCAACTGAGCCAAGCTCTCAACCGTGCATCCACCCAGATAGTGGCCTCGGCCATCGACAACTACCGCCATGCCGGCAGCTGTGGTGAGCATCGCTGCGAGGGCGTCTTGGAGGGTGTCTTCGGGCTGCAACTGCACGCTGATGGGACGGCCAGCTCGATCCAACGCCGACGACCTGTTCAGTGCCTTCTCATCAATCCACCGTGTGGGGTGGTCATTCCTGTCGAGCAGCACCGCCACGCTCGTGTTTGCGTCGCTCATTTGGCGCAGCGCCTGGTCTCGCTGGAATGGCTCCTTCAACGTGACAAGTGGCGACAGCTCAATGTCTTTGACTCGGCGCAAGGTGAGAGTCTTCAAGATCGCACCTGAGCCCAAGAAGTTCTCAACGAACTCATCGGCGGGGTCGGTCAGGATGTGTTCGGGGGTATCAAGTTGGGCAATCTCGCTTTGATCGCGCAGGATGGCGATGCGATCCCCCATCTTGACTGCCTCGTCGATGTCGTGAGTGACGAAGACGATCGTCTTCTTCAGTTCTCCCTGCAACCGCAGGAACTCGTTTTGCAGGCGGTCGCGGGTGATCGGATCGATCGCTCCGAACGGTTCATCCATTAAAAGGACGTCGGGGTCTGCACCCAGTGCGCGGGCCACACCCACACGTTGCGCCTGACCACCGGATAGTTCAGACGGATAGCGATCTCGATAGATGCTCGGGTCCATCGATACAACTTCGAGTAGTTCGTCCACCCGGGCACGAACCTTGTCCTTGGGCCATTTGAGTAGCTTGGGGACTGTCGCGATGTTCTCTGCGATGGTGCGATGGGGGAACAGGCCGATCTGCTGGATCACGTACCCGATGCGGCGACGAAGTTCATTGGGGTCGCCTTCGGTAACGTCCTCGCCTTCGTAGATGATCCGCCCCGACGTGGGCTCAATCATTCTGTTGATGAGCCGCAGCGTCGTGCTCTTGCCACAACCTGAGGGACCGACCAGGACAAGGATCTCTCCAGGGGTGACCGCGAGGTTCAGGTTCTTGACAGCTGGTTGGTCAACGCCGGGGTAGGACTTGGTGACGTTCTCCAACTTGATGAGGGGTTCGACGCTCACTGCTAACTCCTGTCAGGCTTTCTTGGTTCGGGGGGTAGTGAAACGACCAACGCCGCGCAGCAACGAGTCGATGAAGAGGGCCAGGACCAAGGACAAAATCACACCTGTCCAGATCGCTTCGAGTGAGTTGGGCAGTGGCAAGCGGGCTAAACCGCTCTTAATGAAGTCGCCCAATCCGCCGCCCGCCACGAGCGTTGCGATTGCTGAGATTCCCACCGTTAGGAGCGCCGAGACACGAATGCCCGCCAACATCACCGGCCAGGCCAGCGGGAGTTGCACTTTCGTGAGCACCTGGAACCGGTTGAGCCCCATACCCTTTGCCGACTCCAGAACGCTCGGATCCACCGAATCCAGACCCGTGCTGGTGTTTCTCAAGATCGGCATGATCGCGTACAGATACAGCGCAATGAACGAAGGCGTGAAGCCCAAACCGACAATCGGTATGAAAATCGTGAACAGCGCGAGCGAGGGAATCGTCAGGAAGACCGAGGAAATGGCAAGTACGAGTTCCTTCGCGAACGCTTGATGAAGCGTCACTATCGCCAGCACAATTGCCGTCACAGTTGCCGCGACAGTCACCAAGACCACATATACGAGAGTCTGGGAAAGACCTCCCACAATGAGATCGGTGCGGCTCGACATGTAGTCGAACCAACTGAACACGCCTTCCACGAAGACTCCTGTCGGCTTGCGGGATGTCACAGTCGGCTAGCCGCGCTAGCACGGTCGGCTAGCACGGTCGGCTAGCACGGTGGCGGGGGCCGAAGCCCCGCCATCGTCGTCGCTAGCCGGCGATGATGCCCTGCTCGACGAGGAAGTCGCGCGCAACAGCTGCGGGCTCCTCGCCTTCCGCCGACACGCGAGCGTTCAACTCCGCCATCTTCAGGTTGTCGAGCGGCGCCAAGATCGCATCAACGATGCCATCGAATGCCTCAGGAGCCTGCTCGTACGTCTCATTACGAATGTTTGCTGAGACGTTGTAGAGGATGTTTACACCCGGATCTTCAACGAGAGTTAGACCCAACGCTGGGATACGGCCATCGGTGGTGAACACCTCACCGAAGGTGCAGTTGTCATTTGCGGTCTCGGTGTAGATCACACCGGTATCCAAAATGTTCTGCTGCGAATCCGCTAGTTCGATCCCGGTTGCGGTCTCGGTCAGAATCAGACCATCGGGACGATCGGGGAACTCCGATTCCATGCACACCACAGCATCGGGGTTATCGCGGACGTACTCCATCATGGTCTGGAGCGAGAATGCTCCGCCGTTTGCTTCGGTAACCGCTGGGCTCGATGCGAATCCGTACGTGTTGTTGAAGGGAGACTGCCCGATCCATGCAATGTTGTTCGCCGCTAGGTCCTGCTCGCGGACCGCGGTGGTCAACTCATCGGGATCGAAGCTCGGGTCCTCTTGACCCAGGTGCACAGTCCAACCAGTGCCGTTGTACTCCATGTAGACGTCGATATCACCCGACAGGAGGGCCTCACGGGCAACCGACGTACCTCCCAGATTGACCCGGTCGGTCACGCTTGCGCCGGCGGCTTCAAGCGCCTGAACCATCATTTGTCCCAGGATCAACTGCTCGTCGAAGTCCTTGGATCCAACAGCCACATCAATACCGCTCATGTCGTACTGGCCCGCGACGGAATCTCCACCGCTATCTCCAGCCGAATCGTCCGAATCGCTCGAACAAGCAGCCAAAACGAGCGCCGAAGCACCCACAATGACGGCGAATTTCTTACTCATGGAACCCATGAATTCACTCCTTTAGTTGCTTACGTACAGGGCATCTGTTGGCTTTGACCGTAGCGAAAAAACCGACCCGAAAATAGGTCCATGGGGCAAGGTCACGTCATTGACCGACCTTGAGACGGGGCTGGGACATTGACGACATTGCCGTTACCAACGAGTTCGCTTGTGAAGTACCCCATTCCTTGCCGAAAGTTCGGTTGCCCGAACGTGGACTGAGCACTCAGGCCTCACTGTGCGTTGGCTAAGTCAACGAATCGTGTTTCAACGAACAGTGGCGTCTGCAACAACTTCGATTGTCTTGGCTGTTGGATCACTGCAGTACGCCATGCGTGTCATTCGACCCGCAGCGCCAATCGCCTCGACTACTTCCTCAGAGACGCGTTCGCCGGGAGCTAGGAGCGGTACTCCTGGTGGATAGGGGCAGAACTGTTCAGTGCTCACCTGGCCAACCGCGTCCCGGAGCGGCATGCGTCGTCGATGCGCGAAATAGGCCGCGCGTGGAGTCATGACAACGTCGGGTTGGATCTGCCACGTGGCCGCGGGGGCCGGTGATCGCGCTGGCCCACGTTGACTCTCGATAACGCCTTCGAGCAAAGACACCACATCAGCCAGGGTGTCGGGGTCGTCCGCGATGGTTACCGTCATGATCAACGTATCTGCGTCGGCCGCCTCCACGCCCACCCCGCGCTGCCACAACTCAGCCGCGATGCGCGCTCCCGTGGTGCCCGTCTCGGGCACAAAGAGGGTGAGCTTGAGTGGATCCATCTCGCAACCGAGCAACTCATCGGTCAAGGCGACCACGCCCGCAATTCGCGAAAGTGCCATCCGCGCGTCGTGGACTGCCTCACTCATCAATGCGAGTCGAGCCGATCCATCGCGTTGCATAGCCAAGCGGGTAGCTTCAATGGACGCCAGCAGCGTTGCTGACGGTGAAGTTGTCGCGGTGAGATCTACGCCATGCGTCAGCGTCGACGGAAGTACGCGTGAACCCTTCAAGGACGTCACAGCCGTTTGGGAGTAGCCCGTCAGCGCCTTATGCACGCTCGTGGTCACTACATCGGCGCCGTGCGCATGGGCACCGCGGCCGGGCAAGAAGTCCAGGTGCGCTCCCCACGCCTGATCGACGATCAGCACCGAATCTTGCGCGTGACACAGATCGGCGAGCGCTCGAATATTCGTCATGGTTCCGACGTATGCAGGTGAAGTGACGAATAACGCATACGCGCCACTCATATCGATATCGCCTGCATGAACTCCGATGGGAACGCCGAAGTCCGGGTGGATACGCGGCAAAATCCAGCAAGGATCTGCCCCGGAAGTGACCAAGCCCGCGTGTGCACTTCGATGCGACGTCCGATCGATGCAAATGGTCACACCGGGTGCAACGACGGAGGTCAATGCGGCAATATTCCCCTGCGTCGATCCACCGAGGAGAAATCGTGCATGGTCAGCTTCGATCGCCTCGGCCCACAGCGCTTCAGCCTTTTCCAAGACTCGACCGCTGAAGACGTTGTCGTCCGCACCTCCTTGAAGGGGAATGTCATCACGGATCACTTCGTCGAGTAGGTCTGGCGCGAAAGGATCGGACGCAGACTTTCCGTAGCGCATCTTGTGGCCGGGGATCTGCATCGAATGCCCCTCGCGGGCCTTCGCCGCCCGCCAGGCATCCAACAGTGGTGCGTCGGTCATGCGTGGACGCTAACGCTCGCTCCCAAGTGCCTGGAGCCGGACGTCCAAATCCCGGAGTTTCGCCCGGATGATCGCATCGGGCAGACCTTCCTCATCACGCAACCGAAGCAGCTCTTCTTGTTCCGCCTGCACCATTGCCCGGGCAAGTTGCAGCATGCGTCGCGTCGCGACTTCCTGGGTTGTCTCAGATTCCTTGCCTGGAGAACTTTGGTCGATACGGATGCGAACATCGTGCTGCAGGCGATCAACAACGGGCCCGGGAATCGGATCACCATCTCGATCGGCTTCTTCGACCGCATCACTGAGCCGATCGAACGCGGCGCGTGCGAGCGCAGCATCCAGATCCCGAACGAGGAGTTCGTCGTCGTCGCCCGTTACTCCCAAACGATTCGCCAAGGGGCCAACCGTGAGCGACAAAAGCAAAGTGAGCACGATGATTACGAAAGTGGTCGCGAGCAGGACGTCGCGGTAGGGGAATGCCTGCCCCGCAGACGTGACAAGAGGCAGGAAAAGCCGCCAAGCCCGACACCGGGCCGCGCGCTCCCGCCCACGCGACGATCACTGATTCCTTGCCCAAATTCTCTTGCTTGTGAACACCCGCCTTAACTCGCCTTTCACGGGCTCGTTGCACAGCAACCATCGCCGCAACGAAGAGTCCTCGACTCACGATCAGTGCCGCCAACACCAAGGGAACCAAGATCGCCACAAGCCGGAGTTCCTCTGCATCCAACCGCAGAAAAATCACGGGAAGTTCAAGTCCAATGAGGAAGAAGGCGAAGGTCTGCAAAATGAAGGTCAGATGCCGCCACACAGTTGCACCCTGCAACCTGCCGGACCAACCCGGATCCGAGTGCTGCGAGCTTGCAACCCACAACGCCGCAACGACTATCGCCAGGATGCCCGAGCCCTCGATCCGTTCGGCTACGAGGTAGATGAGGAAGGGTGCGATGACGATCAACGAGTTCGCAGCAACAAGATCCCTACTTCGACGAAGCACCCAGGACATCACGATCCCCGCGAGTGCACCAACCGCAACACCCACACCTACGGCGATGACGAAAAGTCCAGCAGCGTTAACCACCGTGACACTTCCCGCAACGGCGGCGATCACAGCCACGCGTAGTGCGGTTAACCCAGTGCCGTCGTTGACCAGACTCTCCCCTTCGAGAATCGACACCAGACGCCTGGGGATCGAGGCTCGCTTGGCGATCGTGCTCACGGCAACGGCATCGGTCGGCGCCAAAATCGCACCGAGTGCCAGTGCGATGGCCAGTGGCATAGCAACCGCGAGGCTGACCAACCCGCCGATAACGAACGTGGTCGTCAAGACCAAACCCACTGCGAGTGCGAGCACCGGTCGGCTGACCTTTCGAAGGTCTAGGTAGGACGATCCCAGTGCCTCTCCGAATACCAGTGGCGCGAGGATCAAGATCAAAACAACTTCCGGATCCGGGGGTGCATCCGGCCCAATGGGCAAGATGCCAAGGATCGCGCCGAAAAATATGAGTGGCAGTGCGATTCCCCAGCCACGCTGTCGAAAGAAGACAGATAGCGACAGTGAGATAACGCCTGCGACGGCGTAGCCGAAGAGGTCGTCGGTCACGGCGTAGACCTTAGGAGGTGGTCGGTGCGGATTCGATCCGCCGACGCCCCTCGAATGCCCTCCCGAGGGTGACTTCGTCCGCGTACTCCAAGTCCCCGCCAACCGGCAAGCCGCTGGCCAACCTGGAAACAGCAACTCCGAGTGGGGCGATCGTTCGTGCCAGGTAGGTGGCCGTGGCTTCACCTTCGAGGTTTGGATCCGTAGCGAGAATCACTTCGACGATCGTGCCGTCGGCCAACCTTCCGAGCAACTCGCGAATACGAAGGTCTTCCGGTCCGATTCCTTCAATGGGATTGATGGCTCCGCCGAGCACGTGATACTTCCCCCGAAATTCCCGAGTGCGCTCGATAGCCACGACGTCCTTCGGCTCTTCCACAACGCATACGAGGGTTACATCTCGCTTGGGATCGATGCAAATGCGGCACTGCTCGGCCTCGGCGACGTTTCCGCACGTTTGGCAGAACTGCACACGCTCTTTGACATGGACCAAAGAATCAACCAAACGCTGCACGTCGGCTTGATCGGAGGCAAGTAGGTGAAAGGCGATGCGTTGGGCACTCTTGGGTCCAACACCGGGGAGTCGACCCAACTCGTCGATGAGATCTTGAACTGCACCCTCGTACATCAGTGCTCGATCTCCCCTATCTGGGTCGCGCCCAACTCGCGCATCACGAGTTCTACTCCGGTTACGTCGTCGGTGTTGGCATCGTCGGGACTAGGCGCATCGCCCTCGGTAGGTGGCGCCACCGTCGGGGCCTTAGTAGAACGTGAACCGGCACCCGCTACCGCATCAGGTGCCAGGACGACGTCAATGCGCGCGTCGATTTTGAGGACATCCTTGACCGCACCACGCAACGTCTCGTCATGCCCGCCATTCACCACATTCGTGGCTTTTCCTTGGCTATCGAGTCCTACCGCCAACACTCCATTAGCCCAGGACAACGGGTGCGATCCACTAAAGGCCATCCACGCCACCCGTGAATAGCCCGAAAGAGCATCCATCACGGCAGGCCACATCGTGACAAAACCGTCGATATTCAAAGAATCCGGCGCCGCGCCAACGTCAACTTCCGGCTTCTCCGGCTTCTCCGGCGCCGCCTGCTTCTTTGCCGCGGTGGCCTTCTTCGGCTTAGCCGGCGGTGCACCCGCAGATGCACCAGCTGGTTCACTGGCTGGTCTCACTGGCTGGTGCACTCGAGGGAGCCACTGCCGATATCGGTGGCGGAGGCACCGGACTGGTCGGCACTTGTCGTTCAACAGTTGCCTCGACCGCTGCGGTAGTGGGGAGAAGCGATGGTCTGCCCGCCGGCCATTGCACGCTCGAGATGCTCGATCCGCGCCAATGCGCCCACCTGAGAGTTGTCGACACCTGGCACGAGCAGCCGCGCAGCCATCAACTCCAGTCGTAAACGCGGGGCGGTAGCACCCTTCATCTCACCGAGGGCATGACTCACGACCTCCGCTGCCCTGCTCGCTTCGGCCGGACCTAGTTGCTGTGCTTGGCGAACGATTTGCTGGATTTCGGCTTCAGGAGCATCGATCAGTCCGCGGTCAGCTGCGTCCGGAACGCTTTGCACCACGATCACATCACGCAGGCGTTCCAAAAGATCGGAGACGAAACGCCGGGGTTCATGCCCCGCTTCGACCACCTTCTCAATGACGGCGAACATTCCGGCACCATCTCGAGCAGCAATTGCCTCGATAGTCGCATCGAGTAACGCAGCGTCGGTGAGACCCAACTGATCGGCAACTTCTGTGTAGGTAATGCCATCTGGACCTGAGCCCGCGATGACCTGACCGAGTATGGAAAGGGAATCTCGAACACTGCCTGCTCCAGCGCGGGCAACCAGTCCCAAAGCTGCCGGATCGGCCGTGACGCCCTCAGCCTCACAGATGCGCGCAAGGTGCTCTTGTAGTTCCTTCGCACCGACAAGACGAAAGGCGTAGTTGTGCGTTCGGGAGCGAATTGTGGGAAGCACTTTGTCCGGGTCAGTGGTTGCGAAGATGAAGCGCACATGCTCCGGTGGCTCTTCCACGAGCTTCAAAAGTGCGTTGAAGCCGGCAGTGGAAACCATGTGGGCTTCATCGATGATGTAGACCTTGTAGCGAGACGAGGCCGGAGCGAACATGGCGCGCTCACGTAGATCTCGAGTGTCTTCAACGCCACCATGACTTGCGGCGTCGAGTTCGATCACATCTATAGAACCCGCACCACCCGCAGCCAGTTCTACGCAGCTTTGGCACTCGCCGCACGGCTCCGGAGTGGGACCTTTCTCGCAGTTCAGCGAGCGGGCCATGATGCGTGCTGTTGATGTCTTGCCACACCCTCGGGGGCCGGAGAAAAGGTATGCGTGATGCACGCGATCGTTTTCCAGTGCCCGGGTCAGCGGGGCGGTGATGTGCTCTTGTCCCACCACATCGGCGAGCCGAGCTGGCCGGTAGGTGCGGTAGAGAGCCAAGGACACATCCGAACCTTATGCGCCCCATGAGGGGACCCCCCGCACACCTGACAGAGCCCGCCTACCCTTGCTGCCTTCCGGCCCTGGGGGGGTTGAGCGAGGTGACACCGCACGGGGGGTCGGTCACAAGGGTACGGGGCGTGCGCAGCCATTCGCCACTGACAGGTAATCTCCCCCGCGGAGGATTCGCCTAGTGGCCTATGGCGCTCGCTTGGAAAGCGGGTTGGGTTAATAGCCCTCAGGGGTTCGAATCCCCTATCCTCCGCGCACAATCAGAACCACTGGTGGGAGCGGCAAGACGCCGCTCCCACTTCGCGTTCGCGCGCCTTGTACCCTCCTTCGCGGTGGCGTGTCCGAGCGGCCAAAGGAGCGCGCCTCGAAAGCGCGTGTGGGGGCAACCTCACCGTGGGTTCAAATCCCACCGCCACCGCCACAAATTTTGCGGGATCACCGTGGGGTTCCCCGCAATCACGTTCATGCGGTTGGATCGCTTCATGCCCACAGAGCAATCCATTCCGTCCTCCATCCGTGATGTCCGATTCAGCCCACGCAATGTGTGGAAGGTGGGCCTGATAGTTCTGGCCCTATTGGCGCTGGCGCTATTCGTTCAGTTCTTGCTTGAAGATGGCGGCGGGATTCTCTTCGTCGTCTTGATGGCTTGGTTCACGGCTTTGGCCATGGCTCCGCTCGTCGATCGGCTCTCCCGCCGCATGAGGCGAGGCTTCGCAACGATCATCGTGATGATCTCGTTCCTACTGTTCGCCGCCTTTTTCCTCCTGGCGTTCGGGAGCTTGCTTGTAGACCAGCTCGTTCAACTCGCTTCGGCAGTACCCGGAGTGGTCGCGCAGGCGCTCGCGTTGGCCAACGAGCGGCTGGGAACGCAATACGAGTTCAACGACGTGCTCACATTCCTCGACATTGAGACAGCCGACCTCGCTGTCTATGCCGGGGAAATCGCTTTAGGTGTGCTCGGCTTCGTCACGTCATTGGTGGGCAGCATCTTCAGCATCTTCACGTTCGGGTTGTTCTTGTTTTACTTCTCAGCGCAACTCCCGCAATTCCAGCGCTGGGTTGCAAGTCTCTTCCCCGATCGCGCCCAGGAGTTCGTGCTCACTGTTTGGCGCCTCACGTCACAAAAGACTGGTGGGTACATCGGGGCTCGAGTGATCTTGGCAACCATCAATTCGGTCACAACCGGGATCGTCTTCTTCATCATCGATATGCCGTACTGGCTGCCATTGGCTTTATGGACGGGCATCGTTGCTCAGTTCGTGCCCACGATCGGTACGTATATCTCGATCGCACTTCCCGTGCTTGTCGGGCTACTCAGCGAAAACCCACTCGTTGGTGTTCTCGCCCTCGTGTGGGCGATCATCTACCAACAGATCGAGAATCTGACGATCGAACCGCGCATCAGCGCAAAGGCTGTGAACGTCAACCCCGCTGTTGCCTTCGGCTCGGTTCTGCTCGGTGCGTCGTTGTTCGGTGTTGCCGGAGCGTTTCTTGCGATTCCGGTCACTGCGATGTTGCTCTCGCTGTTGGATATCTATGGCAAGCGTTACGAACTTATCGATTCCTTGCACGACGGCGATGCCTTTGTTGAACCGCCCACTGACCCCACCGTCGCCCCGGAGGCTTAAGCATGGATCTTGGACCCAGTACGCGCGCTCAGGATTACGTGGCTCGCACGCGCGACTTCCTCGACGAATTCGTCTACCCGGCAGAGCCGGTCTATGCACAGCAGCGCCGGGAACTTGCCGATCAAGGACGACTGCACGAGTTGCCAGGGGTTGTGGAGGAACTGAAGATCGCTGCCCGAGAACGCGGTCTATGGAACCTGTTCCTTCCCGACTCCACGGATCCTGAACACGGCTTGAGCGTGCTCGATTACGCACACGTGGCCGAGTGGACGGGGCGCTCGGTCGAGATCGCACCGGAAGCGTTCAACTGCTCAGCACCCGATACCGGCAACATGGAAGTGCTGCACATGTTCGGAACGCCGGAGCAGCAGCAGCGCTGGCTGCAGCCCTTGCTAGATGGACGTATTCGTTCTGGATTCGCCATGACCGAACCGGACGTTGCGTCCTCGGATGCCACGAATATCTCCACACGCATTGAGCGTGATGGTGATCACTACGTGATCAACGGCCGCAAGTGGTGGACCACAGGAGCGATGGATCCGCGGTGCGAGGTCTTGATCGTGATGGGCAAAACCGACCCGGAAGCCGAAGCTCATCGGCAGCAGTCCATGGTGCTCGTGCCTATGGATACGCCAGGCGTTGTGGTTCATCGTTCGCTACCGGTCTTCGGCTATCACGATCAGCACGGGCACGGTGAGATCGAGTTCCGTGACGTTCGGGTGCCGGCGTCCCATTTGATCGGCAAAGAAGGCGCAGGTTTCGCGATCGCCCAAGCGCGCCTTGGCCCCGGACGTATCCACCACTGCATGCGAATGATCGGTATCTCCGAGCGCGCACTGGACATGATGGTGGCGCGCGCGAAGAAGCGAGTTGCGTTCGGTGGACCACTGTCCGATCAAGGTGTGGTGCGTGAAGCGATCGCACTTTCACGTATCGAGATCGAGCAAGCACGTTTGCTCACATTGAAGGCTGCAGCGTTGATCGACGCGGTGGGAGCCAAGGGTGCTCGAACCGAGATCGCAGCTATCAAGGTCGTTGCGCCACGGGTGGCGTGCGATGTGGTGGATCGGGCAATTCAGATTCATGGCGGCGCCGGGGTGAGCGACGATTTCCCACTAGCTGCGATGTACGCAGGAGCTCGATCCTTGCGCTTGGCCGATGGACCGGACGAGGTGCACCTGCGCGACATTGCCCGCGTGGAACTCAAGCGCACATGACCGACCGATCAGACGTACGGGACGAAGACGCCTTCGACGTCACGGCCATGGACACCTGGCTGCGGGCATATGTCGCGGATCTCCCCGATGGGGTTCCCGCGGTGCAGCAATTCACCAAGGGTGCCTCGAATCTGACCTACCGACTTGATTATCCCGATCGCATGCTGGTGCTTCGCCGACCCCCGAGCGGCGTCAAAGCAGCGTCTGCCCACGACATGGGACGCGAAGTGCACGTCCTTGAGCATCTAGCGAAGCCCTACCCATACGTTCCTTCGGTTCTCGCGTACTGCACAGACGATTCGGTGATCGGCTCACCCTTTTACGTCATGGACTACCTCGAGGGCACGATCCTTCGACCCGACAACTCCTCATTTCTCACCGATGAACTCGCGAGCGACATCGGTCGCGTGTACGTCGACAGGTGGGCAGACCTGCACAGCGTCGATATTGCCGCAGCCGGACTGGCCGATTGGGGTAAGGGACCCGGTTACGTGGACCGCCAGGTCTTCGGTTGGTCCGATCGCTACCGGCGCGCTCGCACGGACGATGTTCCCGATGGAGAAGACGTCATGGCGTGGTTGGAGGCCAACCGACCAGCAGACGTTGCAGCCTGCGTCATTCACGGTGATTGGCGACTAGACAACATGGTGATGGACACCCATTCCCTGGCGGATGGCCATCAGCCAACGATCATCGGTGTCCTCGACTGGGAGATGGCCACTATCGGTGATCCACTCATGGATGTCGGCGCGGCCTTGGCCTACTGGATCGACTCAACCGACGCAGACGTCGATCCGGCTTTCGCTTCGCTGAAGCGTCAGCCCAGTGATCTTCCCGGGATGCCCACGCGAGCAGAGATCATGCGGCGATACAGCGAACGCATGGGATTCGTGGATGTGAACTGGCGTTTCTATGAGGTCTACGGACTATTCCGACTCGCGGTGATCCTCCAGCAGATCTGGGCTCGATACCGCGCAGGTCAAACAACCAACCCGGCGTTTGCGCCTTTCGGCGACGCTGTACGCGTGTTAATCGCTCGGGCAGCCCGGTCCCGATAACGAAGGTGAAGGCGAGGCCAGGGTGGCCGCAACAAGCCCCTGATCCTCCATGGCTTCGAACCCACGGCCCAAGGAGATGTCCACTCGCGGACCTGCTCGACCGTCCTCAACCATCACTGCGCCCGGGAAATAGAACGAGAGCAGCCGCGCGTTGTCAGCACCGTTGGGCCCATAGCGGATTTCACCCGTGCCACGCAGCGATACCCCCAGCGGATCGTTCTCGACCTTGTTGATGCGGAAAACCGCGCTGACTTAGGTCCTGCGCGGTGATGCCGGCAAGGCCACCACGTTGGGTGGAGTTATAGACATTCACCACAACAGAGTCCGGTCGAGGCAGGACCTCGGCCGGCGACACGAGCGTGGTTTCACACGGCAGCGGTTCGGTGGTTTCATCCGCAGAGCCATCGGTGGACCCACCTGAAGTGGCGTCTTGGTTTCCATCCGCTGCCACAGTCGATTCCGAATTGCTACCCACCAAGAGCGCCCCGGCGAATCCGACGGCGAACAACACGAGCAAGGCAACACCAGCGAGCACTGCTACCAGCCAACGCGGGCGGCGCGCAGGTGATCGACGGACCGGTGCATAAGTGCTCATCGCCCCACACCTTAAGCCGGGGGCGTGGAGCCATTCATCCGCCGTTCGGCGATGAATTCCTGCAGCAGGGCCGCGCATTCCTCGGCTCGAACACCACTGACTACCTCAACGTTGTGGTTCAGGCGACGATCACGGACCAGGTCCCAGCGCGAGCCAGCAGCTCCATACTCGTCATTCCAGGCTCCGATTACGAGCGTTCCAATCCTGGAGAGCACCGCGGCGCCCGCGCACATGGGACACGGCTCAACGGTCACTACCAAGGTGCAGTCGGTTAATCGCCAATCACCGATCATCTGCCCCGCGCGCCGAAGAGCCAGCACCTCCGCATGCGCGGTGGGATCGTGTTCAGCTTCTCGACGGTTACCCTCCGCCGCAACAACCCTTCCGGCGGGATCCACAACCACCGCGCCAATCGGGATTTCACCCCGCTCGCCCGCTGCACGTGCTTCGAGCACCGCAATTTGCATCCACGAGTCGAAGTCCTCGTTGCGCCCTGCCATCACCTGCTCGCGCGAGACCACTGGGTTGTGATGCCAAGACGCTGAGCTATCTGGCCGAGTTGCTCGTCGGGGAAGAGCTCTTCATTCGAGCACAGCAACTCGATGTCTTCCCCACTTATCCCAAACTCTTCCAGCAACCGCGTATCACCCGCGGGCTCGAATTCCTCGACGTCGTCTTCACCGAGTCCGAGCATGTCCACGGCCTCTTCGGCCAAAGACCAATCCCACGACGCCGCTCCGTCGCTGAGCAAGATCCAGCGCCCCTGGGCACTTTCGCGGAGCAGCAAAAAGAAGTCGTCGCCGATGGTGACCGCCCCGAAAACGCCCCCTTCACCAGGGAAACGGGAAAGTGCGCTGATCAACGCATCCATCGAGACCGCGTTCCCTGCGGGAATACTCGACACCTGCCAGATGCCCTCTTCACGCCAGAAGACGATCGACTGCTCGACATCATCCGCGCTTACCACCTGGGTGCCCATGGGTAGATCGTGTCATGAGCCGCGCATCCACGTCACGGATACGACTACCCTGCGATCCATGCGAACACTGGTGGTCGATCATCCGCTTGTTGCCCACAAGATGAGCCGCCTTCGGCGCGAGGAAACGTCGTCGGCCACTTTCCGGTTACTCGCAGAGGAATTGGTCACCCTGCTCGCCTACGAGGCGACCCGATCATTGACCGTTTATCCCGAGCACATCCAAACTCCCGTGGCCCCCACAACCGGATATGAGTTGGGCGAACCGAAGCCTCTCGTGGTTCCGATTCTGCGCGCTGGTCTGGGCATGCTCAACGGCATGGTCAAACTCATGCCCACCGCCGAGGTCGGATTCCTCGGTCTGGTGCGCGACGACGAAACGCTCACCGCGTCGATATATGCCGATCGTCTGCCCCACGACATGCACGACCGCCAAGTGTTTGTCCTCGATCCGATGCTGGCTACCGGGGGAACCCTGGTGGCCGCGATTGACATCCTGCTCGAGCGTGGCGCCAAAGACGTCACGGCCATCTGCCTGCTTGCAGCACCCGAGGGGCTCGCCCACATGGAGCAGGCCTACGGAAATAAAGACGCCGACGTCACGGTCGTGACCGCCGGATTGGACGAAAAGCTCAACGAGAAGGGCTACATCGTTCCCGGTCTCGGCGATGCCGGCGATCGCCTCTACGGCGTCGCCTGACCGACCCTCTTGCTGGGCAAAGCGCCGCCGCTGTTGTTGTCGATTGTCCGCGCAACCTCGGCCCCACCACGCAGGTGGGCCATAGCGCCTCGCCACGCCGCACGCCAAAGATGGCCCCGCTGGCCGGTTAGTCGCGCCAGGCAATGGCCTCGGTGACCCGCATGGCCGCGCGCTTGACCAGCCGCACCCCGGTCTCCACCTGGTCGGCGAACCGAAATTCCGGAGCGCTGACCGAGACGGCGGCGATCGGGCGCCCGTGCGGACCGCGTACGGGCGCGGAGATATTCACGACGCCCTCCTCATACTCCCCCCAGGTGATGGCCGCCCCCGCCTGCTGGACGCGGCGCAATTCCGCCACCCACTCGAGCGCGCTGCGCACCGTGCTCCGCTCACCGGCTTCCAGGAGCCGGTCCTCGGTGAACCACTCCTGCCAGGAGTCCTCTGGTTCACCGGACATCACCGCGCGGGCCGTGGAGGAACTCGCGGCCGGGTAGCTGCTGCCCACCCGCGCGTAGGCGCCCAGGCCGTGCGGGCTGATCTGGGCAGCGATCACAATGGTTTGGCTCGATCGCACAACCGCGAGCATCGCGGTCTCATTCAGCGTGGAAGCCAAGTTACGCAGGTGCGGTCGGGCAATCTCGGCGAGCCGGGCCTCCATGCTGCGGGCGCCGATCGCCGCCACTCGCCATCCGGGTCGATAGCCGCGGGTCACCGGGTCCCGGTGCACGATGCCGACCTGCGCCAAGGTCGCCAGCGCCCGCGAGGTTTGCGTCAGGTCCCGATTAAGCCGCCGGGCGATGGCCGAGACTCCCAGCGGTTCGGTCGAATCGGCGAGCAACTCCACGATCGCGATGTCCCGCGCCAAGCCGCTGGTGTTCTTTCGTGCCACAGACACGAATCGTGCTCCTTGTCTTGCCATATGCGCAAGAGATCTTGCATCTTTGCCACCCGGCCCGGAAATCTTCCGGCCGCGAGGCGAAAAGTGGTTCGAGCCACACACCAGCAAACACATATCGGGGAGTCAGCTATGCACATCGGTGAGGCCTTCATCAGCAGCGGACCCAACGCCGCCCACATCAACACCGTCCTGGGCCATCGTGATGGTCCGGTGGGTACCGCGTGGGCAACCGCGCTGGCCACCCCCACACCCGGGCACCAGCGCTTCGCGGTGATCGTGCGCCCCGGTGTTCCGGTGCAACCCCCCACGTTGTTCGTCAACAAAGCGACCTTCGCCAGCGACGATCACGGCCTGCTGCACTGGGGCCCGGCCCAAGCGGGCGTTGCCACCGGGGTTACCCGCGCCGTACGCGAGGGCATCGTGGGCGATCCCACGGAACTCGCGTTGATCTGTGCCGTGTGGGTCAACCCCGCCGCCGACGATGCCGACGAGATTTACCGCAACAACGCCGAAGCCGCGTTCGTTGCGCTTCGCCGCGGCGCGCGCGGGGAACCCACGGCAGCCGAAATCAACGAAGCACTACCTGCCAGCAATCCCTTCTTCACAGCACCGGAGTAGCCATGAACGACGCCCCCAACACCCATGTCACCAACCTGCACTCGCATGACGCTGCGCCAACCAGGACGAAGTCCGTCGCGGTCATCGGACTGGGCAATATGGGTGGCGCGATGGCCGCCCACCTCATTGATAGCGGCTTTTCCACGACCGTGTACGACCTGAACCCCGAGCGGGTGGACGAACTCGTCCTTCTAGGCGGCCACCCAGCTACCAGCGCCGATGCAGCAGTGACCGACGCCGATTACGTCATCACTATGTTGCCAACACCTTGGATCACTTCCGAGGTGATGCTCGACGGTGGCGTGGCAGCGGCGATGAAACCCGGTTCCATCTGGATCGACACCTCAACTTCCATTCGCTCAGCACTCATGGAGATCGAAGCCGTCCTCGATGCGCGCGGTGTGCGGTACGCAGAAGCCCCCGTCACCGGCATGTCCCACGGTGCACGCAATGGCACGCTGGAGTTTTTCGTTGGCGCGAGCACTGAGGACTTCGAAGACGCACTGCCGCTGTTGCAGGTCATGGGAAACCCCGAGCGCATTTTTCATGTCGGACCGCGCGGCGCCGGCTATGTAGTGAAACTCATCATCAATCAACTGTGGTTCAACCACACCGTCGCACTGGGCGAGATGATGGCTCTGGGGGTAAAAAGCGGTATCGATGCGGGCGTTTTGCACTCGGCGATCGCCGGCAGCCCGGCTACGTCGTTCTTCCACGAGCAGGGCCTGACCCGCATTTTGTTCGAGGCCGACTACGACGATACTTTCGCGATGGCGCTTGCCTGCAAGGACTCGCGCTTGACGGTCGCGCTCGCCGATGAATTGCAGTGCCCTTCCGCACTCACCCGGGTAGTCGACGCGTACTTTGAGCAATCGCGGGTAACGCACGGTGATCACGCTGGGGAGATGAGCCCCTTCCGATTGTTCGAAGACGCCGTCGGCGCGCCCATTCGGGTCAGACGTTCTTGAGCGCGGAGACCACCTTGTTCAGCGAATCCTTCGCATCGCCAAACAGCAGCGTGGTTTTCGGATCGAACAGGATCTCGTTCTCGATGCCCGCGAATCCAGGTCGCATCGACCGCTTCAAGAACACAATCTGCTGCGCGGCATCCACGTCCAAAATCGGCATGCCGTAGATGGGTGCGCTCTTGTCGGTGCGCGCCGCAGGGTTCACGACGTCGTTGGCACCCACCACCAGCACTACATCGGTGGCTGAGAACTCCGGATTGATCTCGTCCATTTCCTTCAGTTGCTCGTAGGGAACGCTCGCCTCGGCAAGGAGTACGTTCATGTGTCCGGGCATGCGACCGGCAACCGGGTGAATGGCGTAATCGACCTCGATGCCCTTTTCCGTCAAGAGATCAGCGAGTTCGCGCAGCGTGCTTTGCGCCTGCGCAACCGCCAGACCGTAGCCGGGAACCAAGATCACCTTGTTCGCGAAACCGAGCATGATGGCGACGTCGTTAGCCGAACTCGAGCGCACGGGACGATCCGACGTGGCTGCTCCACCACCGGCCGTGGTGCCTGAGAAGGCGCCGAACAGTGTGGCGGTGAGCGGACGGCCCATCGCCTTGGCCATGAGGTTCGTCAGCAAGGTGCCCGATGCTCCGACCAAGGTGCCCGCGATCAGCAGCAGCACGTTGTCGAGCACGTAACCTGAGGCCGCAACCGCGAGGCCGGTCAGGGCATTCAGCAGCGAGATGACAATCGGTACGTCCGCGCCACCGACCGGCAGCACGAACAGCACGCCAAACAGCAGACCCAGTCCAAGCAGCGCCCACAACAACCACTGCTGCGGAGCCACGATCAACCACACGCCACCGGCAAGGGTCGCGACCGCAACGAGGATCGTGATCCATTTGCCGAGTGGAATCACCACCGGTCGGGTGGTCATGAGCTCCTGAAGCTTTAAGAAGGTGACGATCGATCCAGAGAATGCAACCGAACCGATGATCACCGTGGCAACGGTGAAGATAAGGAAGAGCAGATCATCGGAATCAACAACCAGGTACTCCACAACGGCGATCAATGCCGCGGCGCCACCACCCACTCCGTTGAACAGCGCCACCAACTGCGGCATCGCGGTCATCTTGACCCGTCGAGCTGCAACAAGGCCAACAACGGAGCCGACCACCAAGAAGCCGAGGATCAGTGCGAGGTTCGCGAGCTTGATACCGCTGAAGAACAAAACACCGGTCGCCAACGCCGCGCCGATAGCACCGATCAGCAATCCCGATCGTGCGGTTCGGGGTGAGGACATCGATTTAAGCGCGATGACGAACAGCACCGCTGCTACGAGATAACTAAGTTGAACCCACGTGGGGTCCACATGCACCTCACTCATGCCGCACCGCCTTCCTTAGCGGCGGCGACGGGCTTCTTGGGCTTGAACATCTCCAACATTCGGTCGGTAACCACGAAACCACCCACCAGGTTGATCGCACCCAGCAAAACCGCGGCGAGTGCGATCCACAATTCGAGTGAGTTCGGCTCGGACTTACCGGCCACGATGATGGCGCCCATCACAACCACGCCGTGGATGGCGTTGGCGCCGGACATCAGTGGCGTGTGTAGGACAGTTGAGACCTTCGAGACAACCTCGAAACCAACGAAGACGCTCAGGACGAAGATTGTCAGCAGTGCGATTCCATCCATGGTTATGCCCCTCCCTGCACGGCGTCGCGCGCAAACTCGTTGCGAATTTCGCCGTTGTACACGATTGCGCAACCGTCAAGCACTTCGTCTTCAAGATCGACGACGATCTCTCCATCTTTGACCGCCAACGCAATGAGGTTGAGCACATTCATCGCGTATAGCTGCGAGGCGTGGACGGGCATCTCACTCGCCACATCCTTGGCACCCCACACCGAAACCTCACCGATCTGGATCACTTCACCAGAAACGGAACCCTCAACGTTGCCGCCGGTTTCACTTGCCAAGTCAACAACCACTGAACCCGGCTTCATCGTCTCGACCATCGTGCGGGTGACCAGCACCGGTGCGGTGCGGCCAGGGACGGCTGCAGTAGTAATGACCACATCGGCTGCGGTGATGTGCGGGGTGAGCAGGTCGCGTTGCTGGTTGGCCCGATCCTCTGTCATCTCCCTTGCGTACCCACCGGAACCTTCGAGTGCTTCAAGGTCGAGGGTGATGAAAGTCGCGCCCATCGACTTCACCTCATCCGCACTCGCCGGGCGAACGTCGTAAGCAGAAACCTTCGCGCCGAGCCGCTTAGCGGTGGCGATTGCTTGCAGTCCGGCAACACCAGCTCCGAGCACGAGTACCTTGGCTGGCTGAATCGTTCCCGCGGCCGTCATGAAGAGCGGGAAGAACGACGGCAACCGATCCGCAGCAACCAGCGCTGCGCGGTAACCGGTTACCAGAGCCTGCGAGGTGAGCGCGTCCATCGACTGGGCGCGCGAGATGCGCGGCAAGAAGTCGAAGGACAGCCCGGTCGCTTCAGCGTCGCGGAGTCCGCGCACGGTGTCGGCGTCGGCAACTGCAGCAAGGAAGGAGATCGCAACCGCGCCCTTTTTCATTCGCGATGCGCGCCCGTAGTCCAACCCACGCACGCTCGCCACAACGTCGGCGCTGGCGATCTGCTCGGTGAGGTCGGCTTCAGCAAACACCGAGGCACCGGCCTCGGTATAAGCGTCGTCGTTCGCAAAGGCCTGAGCGCCGGCACCCGACTGGACTGCCACGTCAAACCCGAGTTGGGTGAACTTACGCACCACCGAGGGCATCATCGCCACGCGGCGCTCCCCCGGCCGGGTCTCTGCTGGGACGACGATCTTCACTGTTTAGCCTCGCTCTCACGCAACGATGTCGAACCTGGAAGCTCCCAGCGAGGGGTTTCGCGTGATTCGACTCGCAGAGCCTAGCGGGATCCACGCAGTTCACTCGCTGGCAAGCCGAAAGACACCCGAGGGCCATCGCAATGTGGGTAACCTGCCCGCGTGATGCTCTCGATGTTCATCCTGTGGATCGCGGTATTCCTTGGGATCTTTTTCCGTAAGAAGTGGGTTCCTGCCCTTGCCATCATCTCCGTCATCTGGACCGCGGTGCTTCTTCGTCTCCACATGACCGACCCGATCCCGCTGAGTTTCTAGGGGCGCACGAATCATGTCCATCATCGACCGGACTGAGTCGGCATTCGAATCTCGCGAGTTGGTAATCGCGCGGTGGATCAACGTGCTCGCGCTTTTCGCACTCATCGGAGTGCTCGCAGGATCGTTGCACCTGCAATTCGGAGTGGGCGAGCAACCGTGTCCACTGTGCCTTGTCCAGCGCTCGGGGATGATCGCCATCGCCGTCGGCCCGATCATGAATCTTTTGTGGGGAATGCGGCCGGCGCACTACGCGCTGAGCATCTTCGGAGCCTTCGTGGGTGGCGCGGGCAGTGTTCGCCAGATCCTTCTTCACATCCAACCCGGCGACCCTGGCTACGGTCCCGCCGTTTTGGGCCTCCATCTCTACACCTGGGCGTTCGTCACGTTCGCCATCGCAGTTGTTGGCTGCGCCTTCATGCTCCTGTGGAACAAGCCCTTTGAAGTGGGCGACACAGGCGTGCTCGGTCAGCGCGGCTTCCTGCGCTTCGCCGCGCTCGTGGGTATCGCCTGGGTCACGATCGACCTACTCATCGTCGGCATCTCGGTAATTCCCGAATGTGGTCTGGGAATGTGCCCGGACAATCCCGAGGACATCAATGGTCTTGGAGTTGTAGGTGGCCTGCTGATGATGGTGGGGGTCGGGTTGGTGGCCGTCATCATCGCCGCGGTGGTCGACAGGCGATTGCCCACCGACAAATAAGTCCCGTTACGGCGCCATCTTCAGCAACTTCGAAAGATAGGTGTCGTAGATCTCGGCAACCTCCCGGCCGCCAGCTGTCTTGACGAGTTGCACCGGCTGGCCGTAACCCTCGGCCTGCTGCACCGCGATTCGCTCGGGCATGAGCGGCTTCATAACGGTGGTTCGACCGTAGATCTCGATCAACTCGTTCTCGCGGTACTGGTGCTCCTCGGCAACCGAGCGGACGCGGTTGACGACGATGCCGGCCAACTGCAGATCAGGATTGTGATTCTTGCGGACCTCGTCGATCTCGGCCATCGCCCGCTCCACGCCCTGCGCTCCAAAGAACGACGGCGTGGTGACAACCAACGCCAGGTCCGATGCGGCGAGCGCCTCCCGGGTGAGAGCACCCAGGGATGGCGGGCAATCGATGAGGACGAGGTCGTACCCATCGAGGTGGCCCAGGGCTCGAGACAGCTTCGGTCGCCACGGTCCCCCGGTCCATGCATCGAAACGGATCGTGTTGGCATGGCCCGGCAGCACATCGACCTCGCCGGGGGCTACTTCCCAATCGCAGGGGGTCAGCGCCGCCTCGACGCTCTCGCGCGTGGGGTGCCCGAGGACATCGGCCACGGTGGTGCGGGGGGTGTGGGATTTCAGCAGGGAGGTGGCATTGCCCTGCGGGTCGAGGTCGACCACCAGCGTGGCTAGCCCACGCACGGTGGCTGCTCCGGCCAAACCCAGAACAACGGACGTCTTGCCGACGCCACCTTTCAAACTCAGCACGCTCACGATCGCCATGAGCGTCAGTCTGGCGGGGCCGGGGACTGGGCACAACCGGTTTGCCGGGCTGGCCCACCGGGGGGATCCCGGTCATGTGGGTCGGAAGTTATGGTGCAGGCCGGTTACACACAACGGGGCAGCCGAACGGAGGAATCCTCATGCGCACAGTCACCTACGCAGTTCTGGTAGCCGGCCTAACGCTCGGTTCCCTGGGCGCGGCCCCGCTTGTGCAGGCAGCCCAGCCGCAGGCTCCCGCTGTCCAAGATGCCTGCTACGACTACCGGGCCTCGGGCACGAAGGCCCAGGCGGCCAATGCCGCTCCTGTGCCGTGCGAGGGCAAGCACACCGCCCAGACGTTCTACGTGGGCAGCCTCCCCGATGGCTTCGGTGTTCCGGACAAGGCCAACGCCAAAGCGCGTCTTCGCGCAACTCGCGCATGCACCACCGAGGCGATGAATTCCTACCTCGGCTTAACCAACACGGCTATCCCCTCGAGCTTCCAGATCGTCACCGTTTTTCCAACCGCACCGCAGTGGAATGCCGGCGAACGCTGGGTGCGCTGCGATGTGGTTCTTCGTGGTGGTCGCAACTACACGAGTTTCAGCGGCACTGCGCAGCAGTTGGTGGCCTCAACACCACGCGAGCAATTCAACTTCTGCACACCCTCGGTGCCGGGTTCGCGAACCAAGAGCGCCTTCCCGTGCACCAAGCCCAAGAAGAACTGGATCATGGTCGCCGAGCGCGATCTGGGGAAGGTCGGCAGCAACTTCCCCGGTACTCGGTCGGTCGAACGCAAGGCCAAGCGGATCTGTCAGAAGGTGGGAAACACCTACACGGTGCGCAAGAGTTTCTACCCGTGGTGGGCGATTTGGCCTACGCGGGTGGGCTGGCAAGACGGTGATCGAACCGCCCAGTGCTTTGTTCCCTACGAGGAGTACGTGAAAACGACGACGCCCAGCGCGTAACGCTGCACCGCAACGAGCATCTCAACGAAGTCGGCTGCGCGGCTGGTCTTCGGGATACATCGATGTGTGCTCCGGCTCGGTGGCCTGCAACCGTTCGAACTGCTCGTCGGTGAGGTGGACATCAACAGAACGCATGATCGACGCGATGGTTTCGGGACGGGTTGCCCCGGAATCGGGATGATCACCGGCGACATCTTGAGTAACCACGCCAGCGTCACCTCCTGCGGCGTTGCACTGAGTTCATCGGCCACTTTCGCAAACTCCGCGAAGAGTGATCCAACCTCCTTCGCGTGCGTTGCTCCACCGAGCGGCGACCACGGCAGGAAGGCGATGCCGTCGCGTGTGCATCGGTCCAACACATCTAGGTCGGCCCGATAGCGGGGGGAAAGTTCGTTTTGCACCGACACGACACCGCCGTGATCCGGTCCACCAAGCTCATCGAGCGCCAGATCTAGCTCGGCAAGCGTGACGTTCGACAGCCCGATCCGGCGGATCAGGCCGCGATCTTTCAGTTGCTGCAGCGCCTGCACCTGCTCGAGGTACGTGAGGTTCGGATCATGCCGGTGGTGCTGATAAAGATCGATGACATCTACGCCGAGTTCGATCAAACTCGCCTCACACGCCCGAACGAGTGCGTCTGGACGCGAATCCCGGCCCCACTCCTCACCGTCGCTGCGCGTGATCCCACCCTTGGTCGTCACGAGTACATCGGTGAGTGAAGCAGGCCCGGTGTAGGTGCGAATCGCTTCGGCGACCAGCGCCTCGTTGTGGCCTACCGAATCCCACGACGGCGCATAGATGTTCGCCGTATCGAGCAGCGTGATGCCGGCATCCAGGGCGGCGTGAATCGTCGCTACCGCCTGTTCGCGAAGGTCCACCATGTGGCCGTTGCTCAGCGGCATGCACCCCAGGCCAACGGGGGATACCCGAAGGTCGCCGATTGTTCGCGAAGTGATCATCACATCACCTTACGAAAAGGGTCACATACCTCCGCGTCCATGGGTAACCTGCGCGCTGCAGGAGTCCGCGTGCGAAAACAGGTCTGTCCGGGGGTCACGGAAGGTCGGCATCGATGCCCGCAGTCCCGAGTTTGGGCAATGGCGTTGCGGTACCGATCGGCGACGATCACTACGCCGAGTTACTCGAAGGTCTTCGCGCCTGCGAACTCCCCGATCCCGAGGGCCATTACTTGGTGGACTGGATGGGTGTGCGCACGCGGATACCCATGCTCCCGTGGGCACCGGAGAAACTTGCCGGCACCTCGAATCGCGAGTTACCCATTCCCGACGATGGCTACCGCTCCGAGGACTTCGAGTACGTGTCGCTCGCCCGGGCTCTGCGAGATATCTCGGAGCATCCGGTTCGCATCATCGAGATCGGTGCGGGCTGGGCTCCCTGGGCAGTTGCAGGGCTCGTCGCCGCGCGGCACCGAGGGCTGCCCGCCATCGCCTTTGCGGTAGAAGCAGACCCCCGAAAGTGCGGATGGGCCGTGCAACATGCCCGCGACAATCTGCTGGACGTTACATCGGTCTCGGGGAAGCCTCGGCAACTGGCTAAGCGGTTGCAGCGCGCGGTTGCTGAGTGGAAGCCCGGCAACCAGTTGCTGATCGTCATTGAAGCAGCCGCGTGGCATGAAACCACCACCGTCGAGTTTCCCGATGCTCCCGTCGAAGATATGGGAACAGCCGTCTGGACGATGCCCGGTACCGATGTGGATTACCGGGGAGCGCATCTGCTTCACCGCGAGATCCCTGCGATATCTATCCCGGATCTTGTCGAGAGCGATTCGAACTGTGCACGAGGCACCGGTAGATCTTCTGCATATCGATGTCCAGGGAGTGGAGTTCGATTTGCTCCAGCGCACCGCCGGAGTCATCCAAGACCGCACGCGCCTCATGGCCGTGGGAACGCACAACAGATTAAGCGAAGGTCAACTTCAGTACTTTTTCCTTGAACGCGGCTGGGGTCTACTGATCGACAAGCCGTGCAAGGCGCACTTCACCATGACTCATCCGACCCTGTCAGGCTTCACCGAGCAGGACGGCATGCAGCTGTGGGAGAACCCGTTTCGTTCTCTAGAGCGGGAAATCAGCCCGTCCCGGTATACGCCCACGGTCGCGGCACCGACGTATGCCGCGGTAGCAACAACACCTAGGCCCGCCACCAGCGGTAACGGCAGCGACGTTATCCCCGTCCACTCCAAATCCAGATCAATGTCGAATAGTCCTCGCGTTGATCCCGATGCGTAGCGGTGCGCGTTTACCCACAGCGACAGGCCTCCGGACACCACCATCGCGATACCGAGCACCCAGGCGAAGGCGCGTGACAGGGGTAACCCGGGCTTGGTGTGTCGGCCGTAGGGAATGGCCAGACTTAACGTGGCGAAGAGAACGACGATCAGCGGCAGCAGATATCGCGCCTGCACTACTTCCCCAACGCCCAAGCCCTCCCGCTGCAAGAACACGAGCGGCGCGGCAACCAACGCTGCCAGCGCGAGGAGTGAAGCCAGGACTTTGCGCAGAGATATCACTGACAATCCCCGATAGACCACAGCACCCAATGCGAGAACTCCGAAAACTGGTACCAGCGGCGGCAGAACAGTGTCATTCCAGCCCAGTGGCATGCCACCAACCGAACCTTGAAGGTATACGGGTAGGTAGACGATGTTTGTCAGCAATAGCCCTGGGCCTGCCTCGTTCAACCCCAAGTTGTCTTCGGGACCGCTCCCGGGTGTTCCGAAGGTGGCGAATTGCACGAGTCCCACTACGGCAATGGCGAGCAGCGATGCACTCGCGATCCACGCTTCTTTGAGTCGCCGCACCCCGGTCAGCACGCCAATCACCGCAATGACAACCACCACATACGCAGACGCATCAACGCGCGAGCCAATCGCCAACCCGGCGGATAAGACCGTCGCTGCCAGAAGAACCCAGGTGCGCCGCGAGCGCCACGACGTGCGTCGCGCGAGGGCCATGCCGAATGCCCACAGGAACGTGATTCCGGTAACCGTCCAACTACTCGGATTAGTGGAAGGAATGATGAACAGACCAAGAGGGACGTAAACCACAAGAACGACGACCACAACCGCAGACCGCACGGCGGGGGTCAGCACTCGTAACGCCAGGGCCAGTAGCCCTGCCGCAATAGCGGCATTCAACATCCGCATCAACAGCACCGAGCGCTGCTCATCTGGGCCAACGAGCGTGCCCATGGCCCGATAAAAGAGCGTCGGATACAAACCAACGGTGTTGTTCACGCGTTCGGTCGAAACGAGGACGTCGCTCAGATCATCGGCGCACGCTGCAGTAATCGACGCGTCGTAGGCGAAACACTCATGCGCAAAACCCACCGATTGAGGGATCAGGCGGGCTGTGGGATTCGCCGGATCCACTTCACAGACTCCATCGCGTTCGCCACCAGCGCACCAGATGGATGTCAGGTGGTAGTCGTCGTCGGGTGATGAGCCCACCGGGCTCGTCAGCGCCCATCCAACAAGGGTCACAAAGAACGCGATCGGCAACACGATCGCCCAAGCGCCCCCCATTTTTCTCACCCCGGTCACCCTTCCTTCCTACCCGGCGACGCGCCGAGCCAGGCAACCGGGTCGCAAAGTCGGAAACCACCTGTGCTTACCATGGCGGCTCAACCCCTAGCCACGACGCAACTCATGCCCGCCTTCCCGCGTAATCGGAGGTTTCATGCTCCGCCCGCTCGTTGCCCTGTGCAGCCTCGTTCTCCTCGTCACGTCTATTCCGGCTGCTCACGCGGAGCCTTCCCCCGTGCAGGAAGCACCGAACCCTTGGCGGAACGTGCAAGCCTGGGAAACCGCGGTGGTCCAACGGGTTGTCGATGGGGACACCGTGATCGTCAACGACGAAGTCACGGGTGCCCAATCGCGCGTGCGGCTGCTCGGCATCAACGCTCCGGAAAAGCCCACCAAGAGGAAGCCGGGCAACTGCGGGGGTGTGCAAGCTCTTGAGACGCTGACCGCACTACTCCCGGTCGGAACTCGAGTGCGCCTGTTGTCGTCGGACCGCGCCTCAACCGGTAAGGCGCAGCGTCCGCAGCGGGTCGTCCTCGCTTACAACGAGAAGACCGGTGAGTTCGATCAAGACGTTGCGTGGGGCATGGCCGAACGTGGCTGGGGTGTGTGGTTCACAGTTCCCCGTGAGGCTGCCATGAGTTCTTTGTACCGAGCTGCCATCGAAGGCGCGCAACAGCGCCGCGTGGGTATGTGGAGTCCGGAACTGTGCGGGGCGATCGAACAGCCGGATGCTTCGCTCTCAATTCGTATCACTCGAGGCAACGGCAGCGTGGCCGACGAGACCGTCACGGTGCGCAACACCGGTGGAACCACAGTGGATATCACCGGGTGGATGCTCCGCGACGCTGGAAACGCCGGCTGGTACACCTTCCCCGGCGGGTCGGTGCTGACTCCCGGTGATTACCGAGTTGTCCATACGGGTAAGGGCCGTGATCGCAAACCCACCGGACACGACGTTTACCGAAACCGAAAGACCGAGCTATACGTAGATCCCGGACGCGAACCGAACCTGGTGGGCGATGGCGCTTACCTATTGGATAGGGCCGGCAACTTCCGCTCGTGGCGCGAGTACCCGTGCACCGAGCGCTGCGATCCGGATGAAGGTATGGGCACGTTGGTCATCGAAGATCTCTCCCTGGGTAAGAACCGAGGCAAGAAGCGCGCGCAGAGCCAATTCATCCGAGTTGCCAATCAAGGCGCCACCACGCTGTGCCTGGACGGCTACCGAATGCAGACCGAAGGGCTCACCTACTGGTTCCCTTCCGGCACCTGTCTGGAGCCGGGCGCGACGCTCACATTGCATGGCGGTGACCGCCGCAGTTGGTCCAAAGCCACGTACCTGAACCGGAAGAAGCCGATGTTCTATCTGTCCGGCAGCGCCCAGATCATCACCGATCGCGACCAGGTGCTAGCCGAACGCTTCTGGTAGCGCGCCTGTTGGGCCTGCGCACTTGGCGCCTTAGTCCAGGCGCGGGCTGATCGCGGCGGCGGCCCGTGGCCAACCTGAGCGCCGCGCCGGACTAGGTTGAGTTCCTCACTTGAGGAAGGTTTTCATGGGCCTGGGTACCGACGTCCGACTGTCGCGATTGTTCTCGCATCCGTCCGGCAACCTGTTCGGCATCGCTGTCGATCACTTCGTTGGTTACGGCAACGTTCGTGAAGGCGGATTGGCGAATCTTCCCGAGGCGGTCAACCGCTGCATCACGGCCAAGCCCGACACCATGACCATGACCCCCGGGACCGCCAAGGGTTGCTGGCCGGCCCACGCGGGTAAGGCGTCGCTGATCATTCAGGCGTCGTATTGGACACCCGACGACCGGATTCGTGATCGTCTCGCCACCGCCGCTGATGCCGTTCGGCTCGGTGCGGACGCGCTTGCGGTGGCGATCGGTGTTCGCGGGGAAACAGAAGGTGACTTCATCCGCTGGCTAGCCGATGCGGTGCGCGATGCAGCGCCGTACGAGTTGCCGGTGGTTGCCACACATTTATCCGCGCGACTACTCCGATGGCGTGAAGATCGTGTTCACCCCCGAGGAGATCGCCTACGCAGTACGCGTGGGCATCGAGACCGGCGTGGACGTCATCAAGGTCGGCTATCCAGGTGATGAGAAGGCTTTCACAGAGATCATCGATGCCTGTCCGGTGCCGGTGGTGATGGCCGGTGGGCCCAAGGAGCCCACCCTCGAAGGCGCCCTCGACCACATCGTGGCCGGGATGCGCGCAGGTGCCCGGGGTGCAGTGGTCGGGCCGCAACATCTGGGGTGAGGCGAACATGGAGCAGGCTGCTCGTGCGTATGCAGCGGTCATTCACGACGGCGCTAGCGCCGCTGAGGCCATCGCCCGCGCATGATCATCGGCCTCGGTTGTCTGGCGCACGATCGCGTGCTGGTCACCGAGACGACCTGGGGCGCCGGAAAAGGCCGCATCACCAGGCGACAAACACGTTTCGGGGGAAATGTTCGCAACGCCCTGGCTACCGTGGCTGCACTTGACTATCCGGCCGCGTATCTCGCCTCCGTTGGCACATCGGCGCTCGGTAACGAAGCGATGGCCGATCTCACCGCACATCACATCGATACGCGCTTCATTGAGCGCGTTGAGGGCGCGGACCCAGTCACTTCGACACTCATCATCACCTCCGACGGTGAGCGGTACATCGCGTTCGACGATGCACCTTTGGCCATGACACCCTTGCCATCACAAACAACAGTTAACGACGCTGTGGGCTATACCGAGGTCCTGTTGGTCGATGCGCCCACGGCCCCTCCCAGGTCACGCGACGTGGTGACGCGGATACGTGAAGCCGGCATACCCGTTGTCTTGGACGCCGAGCGCGATCCTTCGCCCACCGTGCGCGCCCTCATTGACGCCGCCGATCATGTGGTGATCCCGTTAGCGTTCGGAGTCGAACTCACCGAGCGCGCGGAGCCCCGCGATATCGCAGCAGCACTGTGGAACGAGCATCGAAGCGCCATAGTTTTGACCGATGGCCCGCGCGGCTCGCACGCATTTGATCATCCCGATAACGCCGTCCACGTTCCTGCGTTCACCGTCACGGCTGTGGACACGACCGGGTGCGGTGATGCGTTCCATGGTGCCTACGCCTGGGGTCTTGCCCGAGGCGACGATCTTGTGACCCGAGTCGAGGTCGCCAGTGCAGCTGCGGCGGTTGTCGCCGCCCTCGGACCTGAAGCCAAGCGCGTTCCATCCCGCTCAGCGATCGAACAATTCCTCGCTTCGAGGAACGCGACATGACAGCAATCGGGTGGGGTTCTGGGATCTGGCTGCACGAACCACCTGAGCATCGAGTCGATGACGGCGAACTCATCGTGACAACCGACCACGAATCCGACTTCTGGCGCTCAACTGGCTACGACTTCATCCACTACTCCGGCCACGGGCTGTTAATCGACTTCCCACCCAACACCGCGATGGAGGTGGAGTTCTCTGCCGAGTGGACCCACGAGTTCGATCAAGCTGGGCTTCTCCTGCACGCCGACGAATCACACTGGGTCAAGGCGGGGGTTGAGTTCGCCGATGGAGTTCTCGGACTCGGTGCGGTGGTCACCGATGAAAAATCAGATTGGTCAGTGGGCCATGTTCCCGAGTGGATGGGTCAACGCATCCGCGTACGGGTGAGCCGCTCGCGAGATGCCATAACCGTCCGAGCGAAAACCGAAAGCGATCCGTGGCGACTTGTGCGGCTCGCACCGATAAATCCAGACCTCACCTGGCGCGCCGGACCGCTAGCGGCAAGTCCCACCCGCGCGGGACTTGAAGTCACGTTCCATTCGTGGGTTCGTGTACCGGCGGACGACGCCATTCACGAGTCCAACCACTAGCGGGCCTGGATGATCACTGTGTTGGACCGGACATCCCCATCTTCTGTTCTGAATTGGACGGCGACCCTCTTGCCCGTTTTGCGCTCGTACTCAAAGGTGCCGTCTGCTGCAACCGTGCGTCGCGCGACAGCAGCGGTGAAACCCGTCTGTCCCGGGAACCGTAGGTAAGGCACGAGTTTCGTCCCCTCGGGTAAACCCGTTGTGACCCCCTCTACCTGGATCCGCCGGCCAGACCGCTCCCCCTCGATCACGATTTCCTTCTTAACGGCGCGCGAAAGGTCCGGAATCCAGGGATTGGTCACACCCACCGTTGCTGGTAAGGCTGCCCACGCCGCGTTGATCGCAGGTGTTGCCGGGTTCATTTGCACACCGAGAAGGTCGAAGTCCACTGCCGTGAACTCGTACCACGCGGTTACTGCGATACCGAGTGCGCGCGAATCCTGAAAGGAGCAGGTCAGGAGCGCAGCCCCATCGGCATCCGACCACGCAGTCTTGGGCCGCGGGCCCGGTCCGGCAAGACCGAAGTTCACTTCGGTATCCCAGATCGGCTTGACGGTGCTCCACGCCGCCTTGGTGCCAGCGCGGAGAAGTGCCCGTTGCCAGCGGATGATGTCGTCCACCCGCTGCTCGCATGCCTGAGCCACCGTTGGTCCAGCATCGGCAGCCGGGTACGTGTGGATCGACCAGGCGTCGAGAGCTGCGAGGGTGTCCGGCGACAACTCAGCGATCATCGCCTCGGTGAAGCGGGGACCACTTGCGAGTCGGGTAGTCACGGATGGCGCTAACGTGATCGAGGTCGTACCTATTTCTTCAACTGCAATACGCGTCATCTCTGCCATTTGTTGCGGCGTTCCGGTCCAGAACGTCTGCAAGTTAGCTTCGTTCCAGATTTCGTAGGCACCGATCCGACTGCCGTACCGCTGCACCAGCGCGCGCACGTATTCACGCCACGTGTTGATGTCCGCAGGTGGACTCGCGGTGCCCGCACCCCACCGCGGGTCGCCCGCGTTTGGGTCGGCAGCGGCCCACTGCGGCGTCAGACCCAGCACCATGATCGGCTTGGCGCCCCAGGACTCCACCTGTTCGATGCGTCGGTCCAAGATTCTGAAGTCGAAAGCACCGCGCGCCGGGTTCACATCGCGCCAGGCCACTTTCATGTCCCACAGGCGGAAGTAATTCGCAGCCGGGGGCTGAAGACCTTCAAGGCCTGCGTTCCAACCCACCTCCGGACCGGCCGAAAGGGCTGGGGTGAACGGTCCGTTTCCTTGTGCCCACAGTTGTTGGAAGCCACTCGCTTCATCGGTGGTGATGATGGTGGCCGAATGGGCGGGGTTGGCGGTGGATCGCCAGGCCCAACGCAAGAGCAACGGACGACGCAGCAGCAATGACGGTGCGGAAATTGGGGAAGGCGCATACCTCCAGGCTACGTCACCAAGCTGGCTGCCCTAACCGCGCTCGATAATCAGCTAAGTACATCCAAACCTGCAGTTTCCGTCAGATCAGGGGCAAGTTTTGACGCAAAGTGCAGGTTTCGGCGAATTAATACGTGGCGCGCCCGGAGAGATTCGAACTCCCAACCTTCTGATCCGTAGTCAGATGCTCTATCCGTTGAGCTACGGGCGCTCGCGCCCCTGGCGTGAAGCGCAGCGGGAAGTCTAGCCGGGCCGTTCCGGGTGCGGATTAGCCGGCCACGATGCACACTCGTCGCATGGAAAACACCTCCGAGGCCATAGATCCCTCGCGCCGCGCGTTCCTCGTGGGCATGTGCGGGGCGGCCGCCCTCACCGCCGGCGGACTGGGCACCGCGCTCCTAGCCGACGACGCCATGGCCGCATCCGGCATCAGGCGCCGCAAGAACGGAACCGTCGTCGTCAATGTCGACAAGGTGCCCGCCTTACGCCGAGACAACTCCCGCGTCCTACTGGGAAACGTGAAGCGAACCCCGGTAGCCATCGTCCGGCAAGGCGACACCTACACACGCGCTCAACCTGCGTTGTACGCATCAGGGCGCACCAGTCAATCCTGATCCAGCTGGTTGGCGCTGTCCTTTGCACGGATCGCAATTCGCTCTCGATGGCGATCTGGAGCGAGGCCCGGCACTCTCACCACTGGCGGAATATTCGTCGCGGTGGAACGCGCGTAAGCGCCGCTTGATCGTCGGCTGACAATCTCGACAGCGCCGGATCGTGTGGCGGAGGTGGAGGGATTTGAACCCTCGAGGGAGCTTTAAACTCCCAACCCGCTTAGCAGGCGGGCGCCATAGGCCACTAGGCGACACCTCCGTGCTGACCGCTTTTGGATTTCCCCATCCACCGACAGCCGGGAAAGGCTATCGGGCAGACTTGCGTCCGTGACAACCACGTTGGCGATCGACTGCGGAGGCGGTGGCCTCAAGGCATCGGTGCTCGACGAAACCGGCACTATGCGCGCGCAACCGGTGCGTGTTCCCACTCCTTACCCGCTGCCACCGTCGTTGTTCGTCAAAACGCTCACCGAACTCTCCGAGCAATTGCCCAAAGCAGATCGCGCAACGGTCGGAATGCCCGGGATGATCCGCCACGGAGTGGTGGTCACCACCCCGCACTACATAACTCGATCTGGTCCACGCACGCGCATCGATCCGGAGTTGGTGCCGCAGTGGGAGGGCTTCGATGCAGAGGCGGCTTTGTCCGATGCGCTCGGTATTCCCGCACGCGTGTTGAACGATGCTGAAGTGCACGGCGCTGGAGTTGTCGCGGGCCAAGGTCTGGAACTGGTTCTCACCCTCGGCACCGGTCTGGGATGCGCGATCTTTGATGGGGGCCGTCTTGCTCCGCATCTGGAAATGTCGCAGGCCCCTGTCCGCTGGGGCTTGAGTTACGACAACTACATCGGCGAGCACGAACGAAAGCGACTCGGTGATGCCCTGTGGTCGCGGCGCATCGGGCGCGTTGTCGATGTACTTCGTCCGGTGTTCTTGTGGGATCGGCTTTACCTCGGCGGCGGAAACGCGCGCCATATCACTCCAACCGTGCTGGCCAAACTCGGCGACGAAGTTGTCATCGTCCCGAACTCTGCCGCACTCGCCGGTGGCGCGCGGGCATGGCAACTGCAGACCGACTAAAACCCGCCAACCCACCGAAGCCCCGCAACCCACAGACCGTGGGCGTGGTGATGTACCTGGTCGCCGCATTCTTGTTCGCGGTCAACGGTGTTCTAGCGAAGTCTGCAATCGAGGTTGGCCTGTCGCCGCTTCGGCTGACCGAATTGCGTAACGCGGGTTCGATGGTGCTGTTGGTGATCGTGGTCTTGATCGTGCGCCCGCGTGCCTTCCGAGTTACCAAAAGGGAGATCCCCTTCTTGGTCGCCTATGGAGTTATCGCTTTCACGTTGGTGCAGTTCTTGTACTTCTTCACCATCTCAAGGCTGCCGGTGGGAATCGGGACGCTGCTCGCCTTCTTAGCGCCGATCGTGGTTGCGCTTTACGTCAAGTTTTTTCGCAAGCAACCGGTGCGTGATCGCATTTGGCTGGCAATCGCGCTGACACTCATCGGTCTGGCCTTGATGGCGCAGGTATGGCTCGGGGCAACACTCGACGCCGTCGGTGTGGCCGCGGGATTGCTACTCGCATTCGCCTTAGCGCTCTATTGGATTCTTGGTGAGTCCGGCCAAAGTCACCGCGATGCGCTATCGCTGACGATGTGGGGCTTCATCTTTTCCACCATCACCTGGTCGATCATCGCGCCATGGACGAGCTTCCCGTACGAAATCCTCGGTCGCACTGCCGCACCTATGGTCGATGGGTGGCCAGGAATTCCGGTGTGGTTGATCATGACGCTCGGCGTTGTCCTGGGAACCGTCACGCCGTTCTTACTGGTACTCGGCTCACTGCGACGCCTGGGTGCAGCGCGGTCAGGCATCATCGGGACCACCGAGCCGGTGTGGGCTGCTCTGCTAGCCATGGCACTTCTCGGTGAAATGCTCACTCCCATCCAGGGCATTGGTGGCCTCATCGTCGTTGCCGGAATCATCGTCGCCGAGACAGCGCGACCTCAACAGATCACAACCGGGGAGTTCCCGGTTCCGCAAGAACCTGACGCACTCGACGACGAGTTCGACGAGTTCGACGACGGGCCGGTGGCGGAGCCACGTCCCTAACAACGCAGGTTCGTTGTTCCCTGCGGGGAGGTTCGTTGTTCCCTGCGGGGAGGTTCGCCGGTCCACGCGGGGAGGTTCGCGGATTCCCGCGGGGAGGTTCGTTGTTCCCTGCGGGGAGGTTCGCGGGTCCACGCGGGGAGGTTCGCGGGTCCACGCGGGGAGGTTCGCCGGTTAGGGGCGGATGAGGCTGGATTCGCGCACGATCAGGTACGACGGGACGACGTGAACGCGGGGTTCACGATCAGCGCTTGCCGGACCTTCGGCGGCGTCGTCGTCTGCGATTCGCTCGAACAGCAATTCGGCGGCGCGAACGCCAATGGCCCGAGGGTCTTGCGCCACAACGGTTATCGCCGGGTCGAGCATGTCGGCCAACGCGAAATCGTCGTAGCCCACCAGCGCGATCTGGTGGTGGAGATCCGCTTCGCGCAGGGCACGGAAAACTCCCATGGCAAGAAGATTTTGCGCGGCGAAAATCGCAGTTGGCCGCTCACCTGTCGCCAACAATCGACGTATGACATCGGTTGCAGCGTCGGCGTTGTGCAGGTTGCGGTGCACCCACTCCTGATGCACCGCGAGCCCGGCACCCGAGAGCGCGTCCAGATATCCCTCGTAGCGTTCCTGGGCGGTATCCAGGCGCAAACTGCCGCCGAGGAAGGCGATGTCGCGATGTCCGGCATCGAGCAGGTGGCGCACACCCTCGCGCGCGCCTTCTCGGTTGTTCGTCAAGACGCAATCGGCGGCCACGCCCCGGGGTGCACGATCGACGAACACCCAGGGCACGCCGATATTGCGTTCATTCCACAGTGCATTCTGATCGACTCCCGAGGGGACCACCACGAGTCCGTCGACCCTGCGTGAGGTGAAGGCGCGCACGACATCGCGCTCGCGGACGGGGTCCTCGGCAATGCTCGCGGTCAGGACCGCCATGTTGCGACCGCGCGCGGCCTCCTCGACGCCGGCATGCACCGCCGCCGAGAACTCATTGGCAACGTCCTCGACCATGAGCCCGACGGTGGAGGTGCGTCGGTCGGCCCGCCGGAGGTTGCTGGCGGTGAAGTCGGGGCGGTAGTCGAGTTGATCGGCCGCTCGCTGCACCTTCGAGACCAGCGCGGTCGAAACACCGGGCTCACGATTGATGACGCGTGAAACCGTTTTCAGGCTGACCCCGGCGAGGGCCGCGACGTCCCGCATCGTGGAACGTCGATGGGGCAACGCAGGAGGTTGTGAAGACCCCCCTTGTGACAACGTTGTCATCCCCACCTTCCCCGTCGCCGATCGGGCAATTCAGTCCGAAGTCGGTCATATTCGGTCACCGGAACCGTGTCTTACCGGATTACATGCCGGACAACGTTGTCATCGAATTCCGGGGAGGTAAAGAGCCCCCGCGCGACGAATGCGCAGCAAAGCCGTAACGGTTACGTAACGAGTAGCGCGCCAGGACTGGCGCGGCAGGCCTCGGACCCGTAGAAAGACATTAGTAAGAGTCGGCCTTCCGGTCGATCACTGCACTATCAACCCCTCGAAGGGAAAACATATGTTCAAGCGCTCACAGCGCGGGAAGGCATTCACCGTCATTGCGGCGGCCGGTGCCCTTTCCGTTGTTTTGGCCGCCTGTGGTGGGTCTGACGACTCCAGCAGCGGCGATTCGGCGGCTGAAGACACAGCCACCGAAGAGACGACTGAAGAAGTTACCGAAGAAGCCGCTGGCGGCACGGTTGCAGTTTCCTTGATCACCAAGGACTCCACCAACCCGTTCTTCGTTGCAATGCAAGCAGGCGCCCGCGAGGCTGCCTCTGAGAATGGCGTGGAACTGACCGTGGGTTCGGGCAACGCCGAAGGTGACGACCAGGGCCAGATCGATCTGATTGAGAACGCCATCGCTCAGGGCCAGGCCGGCATCCTGATCACCCCGATGTCCGTCAACGTGAACGACGCCATCAGCCGCGCCCGCGAGGCCGGTCTGTACGTCATCGCGCTGGACACCCCCACGGATCCGCCGGACGTCGTGGACATCACCTTCGCAACGGACAACTGCCTCGCAGGTGAGGCAATTGGTCAGTGGGCTGCAGGCAAGCTCAATGGCGAGAAGGCTGTCATCGCCGAGCTCGTGATCTTTGATGATCGCGTCGTGTCGGTCGACTACTGCCGCGCCAACGGCTTCCTCATCGGTATGGGCATTGACGTGCCTGTGCTCGAGGACATGCTGAGCCCGGCTAAGAGCGGTTCGTACACCACCGGTGCCGGTGGCGACTACGAGATCGCATGCCTCGAGGCCACTGGCGCCAATGAGGAAGGTGGCCGCAAGGGCATGGAGAACTGCCTGGCAGCTAACCCCGACATCAACGTCGTCTACACCATCAATGAGCCCACCGCCTTCGGTGCTGCTGTTGCCCTTGAGGCAGCTGGCCTAACCGTCGGTGAGGACGTCATCATGGTGTCCGTCGATGGTGGTCTCGCAGGTGTTCAGGCCGTCCAGGCCGGAACCATCCAGGCCACCTCGCAGCAGTACCCGCTGTTGATGGCCAAGCTGGGCGTCGAGGCGATCAAGACGATCGCTGATGGTGGCGCAGCGCCGGAGAACACATCGGCCAACGGCCAGTTCTTCGACACCGGCGTGGTGCTGTGCACGGATGATCCGCAGGACACCGTGACTTCTGCTCCGCAGGAGTCCTCGCAGTACTGCATCGACAACGCCTGGGGCTAAACCCTGAGCTTGTCGTAGGCAACTGACGCGCCGGGGGGTAGCAGCATCACGCTGCTGCCCCCCGGTCGCACTTCCATCTCAGTAACCCAGACCGCGCACAATCTTCAGCGCACCTGTCGAAATCCGCCTACACTCCCGACAACCCCCCGCCCGCACGCACGTCAGCACCCCTGGAGGTCACCCGGTGAGCGCACCTGCCACCTCGGACTACAACCTCGACGAGGAATTCGCTATCAAGCGGTCCCCCATCCAGCGCCTGCAGTTCACGTTGCACCGCTACCCGTGGCTGAGTTCGCTGATCGTCCTGCTCACCGTCATCGTCATCTTCGGACTGATCAACGAGCGATTCCTCCTACCTTCGACGGTGTCGCTGATGATTCAGCAGACGGTGATTGTCGGTACCTTGGCGATCGCTCAAACGCTGATCATCCTCACGGCAGGCATCGACCTGTCAATCGGCGCGATCATGATCTTTGGTCAGATGCTGATGGCCAACTTCGCCGTTTACACGACGGCTTCGAACGTGCTTCCGATCGCAGGTCAGAACCCCTGGATAGCCATCATCCTGGGCATCCTGGCGGCCACCGCTGCTGGAGCAGTCAACGGTTTCTTGATCGTCAGATTCAACCTGCCACCGTTCATCGTCACCCTGGGCACCTGGAGTGTTTTCATGGGCTTGACGCTGATCTTGTTCAAGGCGCGCACCATCCAGGGCCCGGAAATGCCCGAAGAGATGAAGCTGATGGGAACGCGCTTTCCGGTTGGGCCGTTCAACCTCACCCTCGGTGTGGTCGTGATGTTCCTGCTGTTCCTGCTGTTTGCGTGGATTTTGAAGAACACCGCCTGGGGCACGCACGTGTACGCGGTCGGCGACGACCCGGTAGCAGCCCAACTCAGCGGCATCAACACCAAGCGCGTGCTCTTCAGCGTTTACCTGGTGGCCGGCGTGGTCATGGGTATCGCCGCCTGGATCACTATCGGTCGCGTGGGTTCAGCGAGTCCGAACGTCGATCCAATGCTGAACCTGCAAACCATCACCGCGGTGGTGATCGGTGGAACATCACTCTTCGGTGGTCGAGGTGCAGTGATCGGTTCGCTGCTCGGAGCTCTCATCGTCAACGCCGTGGAAATGGGTCTATCTCTTGCGGGCGTAGACCAGGCCTACCGCATCACCGCTATCGGCATGCTCGTCATTCTCGCGGTCGGCATCGACCAGTGGATCAGAAAGGTGAAGGCATGAGCGCGCCCACCAGTACCGAACCCATCGTCAAGGGACGGGGCCTCGTCAAGCGATTCGGCAGCGTCACCGGTTTGAACCATGCCGACTTCGATCTGTTCCCCGGCGAGGTACTTGCCGTGATCGGCGATAACGGTGCCGGTAAGTCCACCCTCATCAAGTGCTTCGCCGGTGCGCACACGCCCGACGAGGGCGAGATGTGGGTCCAAGGCGAGAAGGTCTCCTTCAAGAGCACGCACGAGGCGCGCGACCACGGCGTGGAAACCGTGTTCCAGACCCTCGCAGTTGCACCGGCGTTGGATATCTCCGCAAACCTCTACCTCGGACGGGAAATACGCAAGCCCGGGATCCTCGGCAAGGTCTTCCGCCAACTCGATAAGAAGCGGATGAAGCGCGAGGCCGGTGAGCACCTGCAGGATCTGGGCATCATGACGGTGCAGAACCTCTCGCAGGCAGTTGAGACGCTGTCCGGTGGTCAGCGTCAAGCGGTGTCCGTTGCACGCGCTGCGGCATTCGGAAGCCAGGTGATCATCCTGGATGAGCCCACGGCGGCCCTCGGTGTGCGGGAATCTGCCAAGGTGCTGAATCTGATCCAGGACCTGCGCGATCGCGGCCTGTCGGTCATCTTGATTTCGCATAACATGCCCCAGGTGTTCGAGGTGGCCGATCGCGTGCACGTGCAGCGCCTCGGTCATCGCTCTGCGGTGATCACGCCCAAGACACACTCCATGAACGACGCCGTCGCGATCATGACCGGCGCGCTCAATATTCCGGAGAACGAGCAAACACTCACGCCGGTAAACGCTCCGGCGTAGTTGGTTGGGTTAATTCCGCTACACGTAGAGCGCAGGGCGGTCGGGGAGTTCGATCCCCACCGCCCTGTCGCTTGTCAGGGCTTCGATGGCTGCCCCCGACGACGCGGCTGCGGCATACCCATCCCACGTGGAGGCGCCCGCCGGGCCGCTCAGTTCCCGTAGCGAGTCAATCCACGCCTGTAGTTCTGCGCGGTAGGCCTCACCGAAGCGCCCCAGCCACTGCTCGGGGATGTCCTGTGCGCGCTGCCGCGCAGTGGTCCGAGTGATGAAGGAACCATCGCCCATATCCAAGATGCCGTCGGAGCCCACAACCTGACAGGTCACTTCGTATCCGTACCGGGCCGTCATGAACATCTCGATGGTGACCAGCACACCTGAGGTAGTGCCGTAGGTGACCAGAACCGGATCCTTCTGCCCTGCCGGGACGTCTGGTCCAGGTTTGCCTGATACAACCTGGACCCACGCATAGTCCTCACCGGTGAGCCAGCGATTGATATCGACTTCGTGGACCGCTGAGTTCGTCATGCTCAGTGCGGTGTCGAGCCCATACGGTGCGTAGGCGTTGCGATGGACGTTGTGGATCACCAGGGGTTCGCCTACCTCCCCGGCGTCAAGCGGAATTCTTCAGCGCTACGTAACCTGGATCGAATCGGCGCATGAAGCCGAGCATGATTAATCGCCTACCGAGTGCTACCTCCGCATCGAGAACCTGCTGGGCCGCAGAAAGCGTCGGTGCCAGTGGCTTTTCCAGCATCACCGGCTTGCCTACAGCAAGACAGGCGAGGGCTTGTTCGGCATGCAGATCATCGGGACTGGCAATCACCACAGCGTCAACGTCGTCGTCCTCAATCACCGCCTGCGCCGAGGGAAGTGCCCGTGCGTCGATATCGATAGCAAGGCCCTGGGCTCGGTCAGCAGCAACATCGAAAACGGCCACAACCGAGCTGCCCGACACCTCCCGTGCCAGCGACAGCGCGTGCGCTGTACCGATATTCCCGGTTCCAATCACTCCCACACGGATGGTCATAGCGGCATTGTGCAGCACTTCGGTCTACGCATTCGCAAACCGGCACTAGCCTTGCCTTGTGCCCGGATTCCTCAGCGAACTGACAGGTTCGTTCTCCACGTCATCCGCGCAAAACCCAACAGTCGCGATCATGGAAGCCGCGTACGCGGATGCCGGTCTTGATGTCCGCTACATCAACTGTGAGGTTCCCCCTGCTCGGCTCGCCGATGCGGTGCGCGGCGCCATCGGCATGGGGTGGCTCGGTTTCAACTGCTCTATTCCCCACAAGCAGGCGATCATCGACTACTTGGACGAACTCGCGCCCAGCGCGCGGATCATCGGCGCGGTCAACACGGTGATCAACAAAGACGGTCACCTCACGGGTGAGAACACCGACGGTCAAGGATTCGTGGAGTCCTTGCGGACGGTCGCTGACCCGGCCGGCAAGCAGTTCGTCATCTTTGGAGCTGGTGGGGCCGCGCGGGCCATCGCGGTCGAATCGGCATTGGCCGGCGCCCGCAGCATGACCATCGTGAATAGAACCGTCGAACGCGGCGAGGAACTCGCATCACTCGTGGATTCGCATACGCCCGCCAGCGCCCGCTTCGAACCGTGGACACCGGACTTCGCGATCCCCGAGGGCACGGACATTGTCATCAATGCCACCTCGATCGGCTTCCACCCGAACGCCGACCAGACCCTGGACGTGGACCCCAACACATTTGTTTCTGGCATGGTCGTTGCGGATGTAGTTGCCAATCCGCCCATGACGCGCTGGCTCACCGCGGCGCAGGCCGCAGGCTGCACACCGCTCACCGGTCTGGGCATGCTCGTTAACCAGGCGCTGGTGAACGCCCGTCTGTGGACCGGCCAGACGCTCAATGCAACGGTCATGCACACTGCACTCGAACAAGCACTCGATATCCGCAACTGAGATCCGCACCCAAAGAGAAGACCCCTAAAGAAGTCACGAGGAGAAAAACGTGGAAACTGCTGCCTACGCCGCCATGTCCGCCGGAGCACCCCTGGAGCCGCACACCATCGAGCGTCGGGACCTGCGTCCGCACGATGTGCTGATCGATATTAAGTACTCAGGCATCTGCCACTCGGATATCCACCAGGCGCGCGAGGAGTGGTTCACGTCGATTTTCCCGATGGTCCCTGGCCACGAGATCGCCGGAATCGTCAGTGCCGTGGGCAGTGATGTCACGGACTTCAAGCCCGGCGACCGCGTGGGCGTTGGTGTGTTCGTTGGCGCCTGCATGGAGTGCGACAACTGCAAGCGTGGCTTGGAGAACTACTGCTTCAAGGGCTTTGTTCCGACCTATAACGGCAAGGACTACGAGGGAACCGTTATGCACGGCGGTTACTCGTCGGCGATTGTCGTGGAAGACCACTACGTCCTGCACATTCCCGATGGCATCGAACTTGATGTCGCTGCACCGCTGCTGTGCGCCGGCATCACCACCTACTCACCGCTGCGCGAGTGGGGGGCCGGTCCGGGTAAGAAGGTCGGCATCATGGGCCTGGGCGGACTCGGCCACATGGGCGTCAAGCATGCGCACGCCATGGGCGCAGAGGTCACACTCATTTCGCATTCACCCAGCAAGGAAGAGGACGCCAAGCGCCTCGGCGCTGATCACTTCCTGCTGCTGAGCGATAAGCAAGCGATGAAGGACAACGCAATGACCTTCGACCTAATCGTCAACACTGTCTCTGCGCCTATCGACCTGAATCCAGTGATCAATCTCCTCGCAACCGACGGCACGATGGCCTACGTAGGGCTACCGGATAAGCCGCTGGAGATGAGCATCTTCCCGCTCAACATGCAGCGCCGCCGGATCGCCGGCTCCAATATCGGCGGCATCCGCGAAACCCAGGAGATGTTGGATTTCTGCGCCGAGCATGGCTACGCATCGGACGTGGAAGTCATCAGTGCCGACCAGATCAACGAAGCGTGGGAGCGCGTGGTGAACAGCGATGTTCGCTACCGCTTCGTGATCGACGCCTCCACCTTCTAGGTCCCCCTCCTCCCCCCGAGCACTTTCCGCCAGGGTCTGGCCGAAACACCGTCGATCCGCCAGGAACGGGCTGTTTGTGTCACTTTCGGCCAGACCCTGGCGGAAAGTGACGTCGGTTAGCGACGTAAGAGCGGACGGGTGAGACATGTTGGCCCACCCTCACCCTTGCTGATCTCGCTGGCCTCGTACACGTGCACCTCCACGCCGTGGTTGCGCAGTAGTTCAACAGTTGCGTCATTTCCGGACGCGATAACCACCACGCCGGGCCGGACGGTGAGCACATTGCAGCCCAACGTTGCGTAATCGGCTTCCGGAAGCGGCACCAGTTCCACGCCACGTGAGCGCAATGCCTCGAGCAACCGAATCGGCGCAAGGCGCTCGTACACCACGGCGAGGTCCTCACGGACCGGTGAGACCAACACTCATCAAATGCAAGCAGTATTCCGGGCCCATGTCGTGCGGAAGGTCGAATGCCTCGATCGTGACTACCGGCTCGAGCATGTCGCGCAGTTGCGCGATGGCGGCGTCGTTTGTTCGATACGAGCGACCCACCGCGAGGGTGTGATCGTCCAGCCAGAACATATCCCCGCCGTCGGCTGTGGCCTCACCGGTCAAACGCCCGATCAGCGGAACGCCAAGCGCCTGCAACTCTCCAGCTAACAAAGGTGGTTCGCCAGCACGTACCGCTTTGCCTCCCTGCAATTCGATGAATCCATCACCCACCACGAAGCACGGGTCGTAGGTGAAGATCGCATCGGGCATACCGTCCACTGGATCCAGGTGAACAACCTCGCACCCCAGACGCTCGAGCAGCGCCACGAACTGCGAGTGCTGCTCGGCCAAGAGATCTAAGTTCAGCGGCTGCGCCCAATGGGCAACCGCGTAGTCACCACGCATCGACGGAGGTCGGACAGCCACCGATGCCAACTCTTTGACCATTGATGTCACGCCGAAATCGCTCACTGACTCTCCTGTTCACGCGCGCGCAAGGAGGCGACCATACGAGATAGCCGCACGTTGTTACCGCGCAGGATCACCAGGAACGGAATGTTGACCGTTACCGCGATCATCGCACCAGCCAGGGTCATCCACCAAGGATTAAAGAACACCAGCGGCAGCCAGGTGAGCATCGACAAGTAGTGCACCCAGATCGCCCGGCGTACCTCCACCAGATACCGCTCGAGGGAGGCCACATCGCGGCCGGGCACCTCGTTCTTGCTGCGCCCACCGAATACCTCACCGAACTCCGGCAACCGGTGGGCAAGTCGAGCCACGCCCAACCGGCGATAGAACCCCGGTGTTTCCCATCGGCGCGGCCGAGTGACCCACGAATCAGTTCGAAGCCATCGGTCCGGCCAGCGAGGTGCCGCGGCTCCGATCAGGACGGACAAACCTGCGATGATCGCGATGTCGATGACGCCGAGCAGCACGAAGCCACTCAGTGAATCACTCACGCGGCGAGGGAGGGATTTGAACCCCCGGAGGGTTTCCCCTCGGGCGCTTTCAAGGCGCCTGCAATCGGCCGCTCTGCCACCTCGCCTGAGGGGATAAAGGTAGTACGTGGGGCGCCGCTCACGACGACGCCATCACGCCGCAACGGGTAACCCGGGGACTTCCACCTCGACGTCGTCCACCCACACGTACAACCGACCGCTGGTAACGGTCACCTCGTGGCAATGCCCACCACTGGAGTGATCGCGGGAAATACCGTGCAGGTGTAGTCCAGGGATCACCACGTCGTCGGCAACATCCGGAAAACGAAATCCGGCAAGCGTTCCTTGCCACGGCGCAAACTCGAACCGCACCTCACCGGTAACAGATCCGGGGCTTCCCAACGGTTGATAGGGCGGGGTCTGACCGTGTTCACTGCGCAACAGCACATGCGAGAAATCACCCACCACTTTCACGGCTGCCACGAGGTAATCGTGGTGCTGTGTTTCCGCAGCGAGTACCGAGTCCACGAGCGCAGTGATGTCCGCAAAACCGGCACCTTCGGGTACCTCGCGGGTAACTGCTTCGCCGCCGAAGGCGGCCACCGCAAAGGGCATGCCCAATTCGGGCGGCGCCACGCGAGGAATGCCATCGGCAGGTATATGCCAGGTAGTGCCGTCTACGTGGACGATCTCGCCATCGACTGCCTCGGCAACTCCAAGCCCGACGACGGCACCGTCGAATGTCTCGCCAACGGTCGTGACGGAGTTATAGCGACCAGCAAAGAGATCATGCATGGTTTCGATCTGTCGGATGTGACCTGAATGATCACGAGGATGCGCACCCTGCTTCGACTGATGAATCGCTGTTGCCAGGGACATGTTGATCATGTCGCCTCCTACGCTGGTTTACTCGGCGGATTCGATGGGAACGGTGAACGTAGTCGCGTTGCGACGATCGAGGAAAAGTCCCACAACGGTGAGGGCAAGTGATACGACAACCACGGTTGTCACGATCTCGGTCACTGAGTCATTACGCCAGGTGGCAACCACAACCACCAACGTGACCAAAGCGATCCAGACGGCAACGACCGCCTTGCGATCTTGGGCGGCTAGCCGTGCGTAGAGCAATACCTGAACCAGTGCGAAGGCTGAACCTTCGAGGGCGAAGAGCCAGATCACATCACCCATAGATGCGTACTGCTCACCACCCAGGATCCGTGCAACCAGGTCACCTAGTAAGAAGGCGCTCGCTGTAATGAAGGCGCCCACAATCGCGGTGAGTCCCGTTGCGATATACACGGTCCGCCGGGATTCCTCTGCAGACATCTTCGGGAACAGCACGATAACGATCGCATTGGGTAAGAAGAAAGCGATCTTGGCCAGCAGCACACCCACCGCGTACTGGCCCGATTGGTCTTCGGTGAGGAAGAAGCGCGCGAGAAGGACGTCCACATTGGTGAGCGTGAATAGAACCATCAGCGCGTGGACCACGTGACCCAGTTCTACGCCGATACCAGCGCCCACTTTGGTACCGAACGGCTTCCACTCCGGACGACGAACGAGGAGATAGGCAATCACTGCGCCTACTGCGCAGCCGATGAAGATGCCGATGCCCACACCCGTAACGCTCGCGAGGAGAACTACACCGATGATCCCGCCTATCGCCCTGCTGCCACCATTGGCGATGAATGCCAATGAAAGGCGCGTGTGCTCTTCGCGTCCTTGGGCGATGCCCATCGCGGCAGAACCGACGATCACGAATCCAAGCGAACCGATACCGGTGGCTACTGCGAGCGCAGGGATCGTGAAGATCATGCCAATGGGCCACGCGACAGCGATACCGCCGACGATTACTCCGAATCCCAAGAAGATCGACAGCCGGATCAATTGCTCTTCGACCTGCTCGCGATCGGTTGTGGCAGTCGCCACGCGACGTGCCGCGAGCGCCTGAGTGGAAATACCCAAGGTCGCCAAGATGACCAGCAATCCCAAAAGGGCACCGAGGGCACCGAAATCGGCCCGGTTCAAGATGCGTGCGGACACCATGCTCAGCAGGTAGGCAGCACCGTTGCCGATGAGTGTCGCGGCACCAACCAGCAGCAGACCCTTCGCCAAGGCCGACCGAGAGGTTATGCGCGGGTCAGGCTCACTCACGGCCCCAACCCTACGGGCAGCGAGTCTCGTTCCTAGGCCTGCTGGACCTCCGGCAGCGTGGCAAGTGCAGCGGCGAACCGCTCGTCGGAGACTTCCTCATCCGTCATCGTTCCGGCCAAGTAACTCTCGTATGCCGTGAGATCGAAGTGGCCGTGGCCACACAGTGCGGTCAAGATCACCGTCTCCTCGCCCGTCTCCTTTGCCTTGAGTGCCTCGCGGATCGCCAGGGCGATCGCGTGGGTTGGCTCAGGCGCCGGGACGATGCCTTCGGTGCGCGCGAATTGCAACGCCGCCGCGAAGCACTCCGTCTGCGGTACTGACTCTGCGTCCATCAGCCCCTCCTCATACATATGGGAGATGAGCGGAGCCATGCCGTGATAGCGCAATCCACCGGCGTGGATGGGATCGGGAATGAAGTCGTGTCCGAGGGTGTGCATCTTCATGAGCGGGGTCATACCCGCGGTGTCGCCGTAGTCGTATGCGTAAACGCCCCGCGTGAGCGATGGGCACGACGCTGGCTCGGCAGCGAGGATGCGTGGGTTGATCTTGCCGTCGAGCTTCTCCTTGATGAACGGAAAGGACAAGCCAGCGAAGTTAGATCCGCCACCGGTGCAGCCAACGATCAGCGTGGGGCTATCGCCGGCCATCTCCATCTGCAGCAGCGCCTCTTGACCAATCACCGTCTGATGCAACAGCACATGGTTGAGCACCGAACCCAGTGCGTAACGGGTGTTCGGGTCCTGGGCGGCAACTTCCACCGCCTCGGAGATCGCGATACCGAGGGATCCGCTGTGGTTCTTCGGATCGGCAGCCAGCTGCCGGCCCACCTCGGTGAGTTGCGAGGGGGATCGATGGATCTGTGCACCGAATGTCTCGATCATCAAGCGTCGGTACGGCTTGGCGTCGTAGGAGGCCCCGACCTGCCAGATCTCGCATTCCATGTCGTACAAAGCGCACGCGAAGGCAAGAGCTGTTCCCCACTGTCCAGCACCGGTCTCGGTGGTCAGCCGCGTGGTGCCTTCCTTTTGTTGTAGTACGCCTGCGGAACCGAGGTATTCGGTTTGTGGGAGCCAGCGGGAGATACACCCTCGTACTTGTAGTAGATGCGTGCCGGCGTACCGAGGGCCTGCTCAAGGCGGTGCGCACGGAACAGCGGTGAGGGCCGCCACTGCCGGTACACATCCAAAACACCGCCGGGAATATCTATGTAGCGCTCAGTCGATACCTCTTGCATGATCAGTTCCATCGGGAACAGGGGCGCAAGATCGTCCGGACCCACTGGATCCAGGCGCCCTGGGTGCAACGGCGGCGGAGGTGGCGTGGGCAGATCGGCCATGATGTTGTACCAAACAGTTGGCATCTGATCTTCCGAGAGAACGTACTTGTGCTGGCGAACGGTGTCATCCATGGCAAGCCTCCGGATCTGATCAGCAGCTGATGAGGCTCGGACGGTACCCCTTGTGGACCGAACCCTCAACCGCTATCGCGAACTTGCAGGCAAAGCAAGGACTCACGTTCCGCGGGAAAGTTCCGCGGGAAGGTTACGCGGGAAGGTTACGTGGAAGGACGCGTCCCATTCCGGTGTAACTGCGCCCCCACCACGATCCGGCGATCGGATTGACCTTAACTTTCTCTCCTGAGTTGGGAGCGTCGATCATCTTGCCGTCGCCGATATAGATGCCCACATGCCGCGCACCGTTTTCAAAGAAGAAGACGAGATCGCCGGGGCGGGCGTCTTTCTTCGAGATGCGCTCGACCCGCTGGTACTGGTTCACCGAGGATCGACCGATCTCTATTCCCAGGGCACGGCGGTAGACGAACGACGTGAACCCGCCGCAGTCGAAGGCATGCGGCCCAGCGGCGCCGGCCCGATAGGGCGTTCCGATCTTGTTTCGTGCCACGCGCATGATGTCCGCCCGAATCGACGCCACCTGAGCAACCTGCTGGGCTTCAACCAAGGCGACCGTGCGCTGGGTCATCGACTCCGCGTCAAAAGCCGTCACGCGAGGGTGCAATCCCACCTTCGAGCCAGCCAACCGATCGGCGCTCACCACCTGCGCCGAGGCGGCGTTCGCCGCGGATGGAACGGCCGAGGCCAGCGCCCAGACCAGCGCCGCTGCCAATGCAACCGCCACTCCGGAGATGCCCACGGAAATCGACGACTCCCGGAATCGCCGACCCTCTGCCGAAGAATCCGAGCCCGCCCGGCCGGTGCGCAGGGAAGTACGCACGGATGAGACGGGCTGCCGTGTCTGCTCGGCCCGTGTCTGCTCGGCCCGTGCCTTCTCGGCCCGTGTCTGCTCGGTTCGTGTCCTCATGACGGGGGACGTTAAGCGGAGAACGTCGAATCACGGAATGGTAACGACCGATTATCGGGTGAGCTCCACGGTCATGTATGACCCAGGTCACACAAATGACGAGACATTTCTAGGACATATTCGGGTTTTTTAGCGACAACCTCGAGTCGCACTTGAGACCCAGTTCCCTACCAATCGCACGCGGTTAGTCTTCGAGCTATGAGGGTGCGGACACAGAACTTCCGGATTTCGACCACGATTTTGCCCGCGATGGCGATCGCGCTGTCCCTCGGACTCGTCGTGGGGCTCAACGTGGGCGGCGCTGCAGCCGGCGCTGCAGCCCAAGCCTTAAGTGAGCCGGCCGGAATCGACCGCGACCAGCGCGTCAGCGCAGCCCGCGCGCAAGCGATCAACAAGGCCGCCCAACGCTTTCTTGACCAATCCGCTGATCAGCCGCCGGGGCTGTGGCTGGCGGTGTGGGATCCCAAGCGCGGCTACTACGAGCAGGGCTACGGACAAGCCGTCATCGGTGACGCACGGCCGGGTCAGCGACGCACTGCTCGCCGGGCTTCGACTAACGACGTTTTGTACATCGGCTCCATAACCAAGACGATCTTCACAACCGCGGTCCTCAGGCAGGTCGCCCGAGGCACGATGACGCTCAACGACACTGTTGAAGATCTGGACCCCGCACTGTCACAGAAGTTTCCCACGATTGCTTCGGTCACGGTTCGCGACCTCGTAGGAATGACCAGCGGAATCCCCGACTACGCGAATGCGGCGCTTGAACAAGTGCTCGGTGATCCGAACAAGAAATTCACCCGACATGAATTGATCGCGCTGGGACTGGCAAGCGGGGAGCAAGAGCCCATCGGGACCGGCAACTACTCCAGCACCAACTACATCATCCTCGGCGAGATGTTGAGGAAGGTGACCCAACGCACACCCGAACGCTCCGTCAATAACGTGTTGAGAAAGGCCGGCCTATCACGTTCGCGACTTCCACTTTCTGGACCGCGGCAGGCGGGCGGACCGCCAGCTGGCATCGCACACGGGTACATCGGCGCCGCCCTGCCTGCCGACCTGCTGGGTCACGGGCTACCGGACGCGAACACCGATGTCACGTCATGGACCTTCAGCTGGGGCAAAGAGGCTGGTGGTGCTTACGCCACCATCGGTGACCTAGCCGAATGGGGCAGCACCTGCTTGGGGAATTCGCTGTTACCGAACAAACTCGTGCGCCAACGCTTGGCCACCAAAGACATCGGGGCGCTCAAGTACGGGCTGGGCATCACGAGAGAAGGAGATTGGCTCAGTCACACCGGCCAAGTGCTCGGCTGGAGTTCGGACGTGGCCTGCAATCTGAAGACCGGCGCAGTTGTTGCCTATGCAACGAACTCCACCAATGGCGTGAGAGATTTCCCATCGCTAGCCGGCAGCGTGATTTTTCCTGACTACTTCACAGCGAGCGAATGAGACTGGCGTAGTCCAAGGCGGTCGCAGGCCGATCGAGCAGCCGCCCGTCGGGCAACGGCACCGCAAGCGGTGATCCGGTTTCATCCACAACCGAAACCGTCCTAGACCCGGCGGAGGACAGACTCAAGACAACTTGGCCCAGGAGCAGGACTTGCTCAGCCGAGGGTAAGGACAAGAACGACGACGCCACCGCGATAGTCGCATCGGCCGAGGGCAACGCCACCGCGTCCGACGGAAGGAACTGACTCACCAATGCAGTCCCGGTAAGCGGGTCCACGACCACACTGCGCAGTCCGGTCTCCGGAGGGGGGCCGGCAGCGAGTCCATCGAGCACCACCTGCGGGACGGCCGGGGCGGGCACATCGCTGACCAGTGGCACCAGGCCGTCCTCTCGGATGAAGAACAGGTCCACCACCTCCACGGCCGGCGTTGGCGAGGGGCTCACGGTGGGACTGGAGGTGGGTGTGGGCGTGGGCGTGGGTGATGCGGTCGGCACCACGATCGGCGGGGGGATCACCTCTGGCGGCAACGCCTGCGCGGACTCCTCCAATGGCACCCCGCAACCGGCCAGCAGTAACGACACCATCGCGGCAACAACACCCGACCTCATTGCGTGCTTGTTGACTGCGTGCTTGTTGACTGCGTGCTTGTTGACTGTGTGACGTGTGCTTGTTGACTGCGTGCGTGTTCACTGTGTGCGTGCGCGGGCGATTCCCGGCAGCGCGCACGCGCATCATGCGCCGTTCCCATCGTCTGCACTGCTGTCCTGGTTGTCCCGGCTGATCGGAATTTCCACGATGAATCGGGCGCCCCCGCTTTCCCGGTTCTCCACCAGCAGTTCGGCGTTCAGCAAATTGGCCTGTTCGCGCGCAATCGCCAATCCCAAACCTGCGCCAGAGGTGTGGTGGGCATCTTCGCCGCGCGTGAAGGGTTCGAAGAGCTTCTCTAGTTGCGCCGGGTCGATGCCCGGCCCGCGATCCTCAACGTAGACGCGCACGGTGTCCGAACGTCGTTCCACTCGAATGCTCTCCACGCCACCGCCGTGGCGGCGGGCGTTCTCCACGAGGTTGCCCACAACTCTTTCGAAGCGTCGACCATCGGTGCGAATCACTGGTGAGTCGCCGGTTACGAGTTCATCGGAAAGATTGCGCATGCGGACGACGTCCAAACACAGCAACGAAACGTCGACCGTTTCAACTTGGATCGGATCGTCACCCCCGATTCGCGAGATCTCCAAAAGATCCAGCAGCATCTGCGACATCCGATGCACCTGCTCCACCAGCACTGCGATCAGCCCGGCTTCGCGCTCAGGCAGTTCTTCGCGTCGCCTATCCAACAAGTCTGCGGTCCCCACCACGGTGGTCAGCGGTGAGCGAAGTTCGTGACTGACGTTCGCACTAAACCGGCGCTCGCGCTGGATACGCGACTGCACCGCCTCGGCCATGTCGTTGAACGATGCAGCGATCGGATCCAAATCTCGGTCACCTGTTTCATCGATGCGTGTCCCCAGATCACCGGACGCAATCCGCCGAGTTCCAGCACCCAACCGCAAGATCGGGCGCAGAACCTGACTGACGGTGTAGCGGCCGATCACCACACCGATAGCACCGGCAACCAGAGTCTGTCCGGCCAATAACCACGCTCCGATCGTGAGCGTCCGGTCCAAGTCCGATAGCGAGAACACCTCCACATACATGGCATCGGTCAACTGAACGGCAACAACAAAGTAAGGATCGCCACTGATCGCTGCTCGCTGCTGCGCACCACCAGCACTTGCTGCGGTGTCGAGCAAACCAGGCGGTAATGCATCCGGCGGCACGGTGACGCCGGACGTGTACCAAGTGCCCGCTATTCGCACGAGTGCCTGCGAGGACCCGATCGTTGGAATCTGTTCCAGCGATTGAGTGGGCGAGAGACCAGCGGATAGTGACGCCCCTACCGCACGCGAGTCCAAAAGCGCGCGCGTCAGCGCCGAATCCTCACGTTGATTCAACAGGTAGTAACCGGCAAAGAAGTACGTGGCACTCGAGACTGCTGCGGCGATCACAAGAGAGACCACCCCGAAGGCGATGGCCACTCGGGTGCGCAATCCAAAACGCATGTCAGGCCTTCATGCGATACCCGAAACCGCGCACCGTGAGCAGCAGTTCGGGGTTAGCCGGATCATCTTCGATCTTGTTGCGCAGTCGGTAGATGAGGTTGTCGACCACGCGGCCATCTCCCGCGTTTCCGTACCCCCATACCTTGCGCAGCAGATGATCTCGGCTGAGTACGCGGCCCTTCGCGCCGATCAATTCCGCGAGCACGAAGAACTCAATACGCGACACTGGCACCGGTTCGCCGTTCCGCATAACCTCTGCGGTGTCTGGGTGAAGTTCGATCGGACCGCAGACGAGTTCTTCCTCGGACTCCTCCGGCTGCGACGAGCGTCGAAGCTGCGTGCGAATGCGCGCCATCAATTCCTTGGCGACGAATGGCTTGGTGACGTAATCGTCGGCTCCTGCCTCCAGACCGGCCACCACATCGTGGCTGTCGGTCTGCGCGGTCACGATGATGATCGGCACCTGGCTGGTGGCCCGCAGGCTGCGCACGAGGTCCAGGCCGTGGATTCCCGGGAGCCGAAGGTCCACGAGCACCACATCGGGCTGCTCGTCTTGGACGATCACCAGGCCCTGCTCCGCGGTGCTAGCTTCGAGAACCCGGTAGCCCTCATCCTCGAGGTTGGTCCGCAGGACCATCCGGATGGCGTCGTCGTCCTCGACGACCATGACGGTGCGGATCATCGCTACCGCTCAACCCCTCAGCTAGCTGGCGGCCCGAAGGCCGTCGTGCGTATCGACCTATCAGACCTCGTGATCACCCCAACCCTACCTGCGACACACCTGCGACATACGCGAACCGCCCTATTCCCACCCGCGAACCTCCCCGCCTGGACCCGCGAACCTCCCCGCGTGGACCCGCGAACCTCCCCGCGTGGACCCGCGAACCTCCCCGCGTGGACCCGCGAACTGCCACATTTCGCAGGTCGAGTTGCCAATTTCCGATTTTCGAAGCCCTCGGCATCACCTTTCCACGACTGGCAACCTCCCGTTCGCCCGCGGTTCCCGACAACGACGTAACCTCCCGAGTGAACGCCCCCAAGGAAGCAGGTCTGCAGTGACGACGATCTCCGTGTGCATTCCAGCACGCAATGAGGAGTCGACCGTGGCCGCTCTGGTTCGTGCGGTCCGCCAGCATCCGCGCGCCGACGAGGTGATCGTCATGGATCACGCCTCGCAGGACGCCACCGCGTGCCTCGCCCGGGATGCCGGTGCGCACGTCATTTCCGCCAACGACGTCCTCCCGGAATTCGGCCCCGCCCTCGGAAAGGGCGACGTGCTGTGGCGTTCGGTGCATGCGGCCCGCGGCGATGTGATCGTCTGGCTTGACGCCGATCTGCGCTCCTACAGCCACGAATATTTGACGAAATTGATCGAACCTTTGGACAACGACAACCCCACCGACCATGCCATCGCGCTCGTGCGTCCGGATTACCCACGCACCCTCGATGGTCAACCGACCGGTGGTGGACGCGTCACCGAGCGCACAGCCAAGCCCGCATTGCGCACCTGGCATCCGCATCTGGCTCATATCCGCCAGCCGCTCGCTGGTGAATACGCCATCCGCCGCGAGGTGGCACAAGCACTTCCCTTCGAAATCGACTACGGCGTTGAGATCGGCTTGCTGATCGACGTTGCAGCTGCCTACGGCACTAACTCAATTGCACAAGTGGCGCTGCCTGCCCGCATTCACCGCAATCGACCCGACAGCGAACTCGCAGAACCATCGAGGCAAGTCCTGCGCACGGCACTCAGCCGGGCTGGCCTGACGATGGCACACGCTCGGCCACCTCTGAACGTGGTTCGACCCCTGGCCATGGCCTAGTTCTAGTTCTAGTTCTAGGCCGAGACGATCCCTTCCACTACATAGTCCGCCACAGCAAGTGAGCTCGTCCAAGCCGGTGAGACCGCGTTCAACATATGGGTGGAGCGGCTATCGCCTTCCACCACGAAGTCCATTTCGAGCTTGCCACTAGGCACGTGGAGCAGTTGCGCCCGCACACCTGGCTTTCCGCGTTCGGTGAAGTCTTGCGGTCGAACCGATGGCACCAACGCTGCCGCCTGTTTCACCAGGTAAGAACGTGAGTACTTGGGCAATTCCGCGCGCAGCAAACCGGGAACATCGTGGTGTTTGCTGGTGAGGAACCGCGGGTAACTACGCACTACATCCCACAGTTCGTTACCGCGCATTCCCCCCGTGCCGCCGTAGTCCTCGCGCCACAACGCAGGGATGGCGGTCGGACCGATCTTGGCTCGGCCATCCACGGTGACGGTCAGGTGCACTCCGAGGAATGGATTGCGCGGATCGGGCACCGGATATACGTGCCGCTGCAATCGTCCGGGCTTCCAGTTGCCGTACCAATACAAACCCTTGAACGGCAGCATTCGGTAGTCCTGACCGAAGCCGAACCAGTGCGCCACGGTGTCGGCATACAAGCCCGCAGCATTGATGACGTGCCCGGCGGCAACCCGGCCTTCGAGAACGCTCATCACCCATCCCGGTCCAGCACCGGTTACCGCGTTACCGAGTACCACTCGTCCGCCTCGTTCGCGGACCCGCTCGGCGAGCGCTTCCACCACTCCCGCTGGACTAGCCACTGCGGTGTTCGGCGACCAGAGCGCATTCCCCACCGTGCGCGCCAGAGGCTCGAGTTCGGCGAGTCCGGATTCGTCGATCAATTCCAACTCGACGCCGTTTGCCTGCCCGCGATCGAACAAGGTCATTAGCGAGGGCAATTGCTCCTCACTCGTGGTGACCACAACCTTGCCAGTTTCCCGCAGAGCAACACCTCGCTCGAGGCAGAAGTCCTTGAGCATGCGGTTGCCGTCGCGCGTCAATCGCGCTTTCAAGGAATCGGGCGCGTAATAGAAGCCGGCGTGCAGCACACCACTGTTACGACCGGATGCATGGGCGGCCAGGTGATCTTCCTTGTCGTAGACGACCACCGAGTCCGTGGGATTGCGCGTCAGCCAAGCATCGGCCAAAGCTAGCCCCACAACACCCCCACCAATCACCACGAGATCAGCAGTGGAGGGTGCGAAAGTTGACGGCACCTTCTCACCTTAGTTATCGATCCCATTTGGCCATGCGTGTTCGCGCCTTCTCACGGGCATGACGTGTCAGCATGAGTGCGTGCACAACGACGATCAATCAGCCGAGGTCGACGCCACTCACGATGGCGCGCTCGGTCTGGATGGTTTGCTCGAGTGGACTCAGGCGCGATATGTCGCGCGTACCGCGGCAAAGCCATTGCGCCCGGTTGCTGCTCGGCTCGATGAATCCCACGGCAGCGTTCTGGCTCGTGCACTGACCAGCCCCTACGACGAACCATTCGCGGACGCTGCTGCTCACGACGGTTACGCCGTGTGTGGTGAAGGCCCATGGACCATCGTGGATCTTGCTCAGGATGTGGCTCTATCTCCCCACACCGCGATGCGCGTGCGCGCCAAGCAGATACTTCCCGGCCACACAGATGCCGTACTACGCGTGGACCGGGGAGTGATCACTCACGACGATGAACTCGAAAAGGTGACCGCCCGAGATCCACTCACCGATCTTCCTGAGCCAACAGCCCGACCAGACTTTGGCGATGCAATAACTCGTCAAGGAACCATTCGCGCATGCGGAACCGAATTGGTGCACGCGCACACTCCAGTCACGGCAGGAACGTTGGCACTTGCTGCTGCGGCGGGCCTGGACACACTCGAGGTGGTCGCCCCGCCGGTAGTTGGCACATTGGTGCTGGGGTCATCACTTCTCACCAGCGGACCACCTCGCGATGGCCGGGTGCGCGATGGCCTCGGGTGGACCATTCCCGCACTCATCGGTTCACTCGGCGCTCGCGCTAACCCACCAGTGCGGGCACCGGATACCCGTGAGCTCCTGATACAACAGATCGACGACGCCAACGTAGACGTGCTCATCACCACCGGCTCAACATCTCCGGGTGGGGACAACATTTTGCGCGAGGCACTTCGCGATCTCAATGCGCACTGGTTGGTCGACGGAATCATGGTCGCGCCGGGTGCGCAGACGCTTCTCGTTCGTCTTCCCGACGGTCGCTTGCTGCTGGGCCTGCCCGGGCAACCCATCGCCGCGCTGGCCGGACTCCTCACACTCGGCGCACCACTCATCGCTGGACTCCGCGGGGATTTGATCGAGCCACACCGATGTGAACCCAGCGCAGTTCCCTCGCGTGCACGTCTTACCGAACCAGCACCCGCAGCGCCGTACGACGAAGACACTGTGCTGTGTCCGGTACGCCTTCTTCCCGATTCCATTGCCACATCAACGAGCCACTTCGACACAGTTGCGTCGGCGATTCCTCTGCCCGCCGACGGACCGGCAGACCTTCGAGGGTGGGCCACAGCCGATGCAATTGCCGTGGTTCCCCCTGGCGTAGGTGACACGGGCGACGAAGTGGAACTCCTGGACCATCGCGGCCGACCGGCAACGCGCTAACGTAATGCAGGTTATGGGACCAATCGTGGGAGCGGCCAACATGATGCGCGCGAAGTGCACGGTTCGAGGCCTGACCCATGGCTAGGCAGGTCGAGGGAACCGAATCCGATCAAGAGACCGGCTTCACTCAGTCTGGTCGGCGCCTCTTGCTTTTCGGTGGGCGCAAGTACGGCCCCGTTGCCAACATCCTTATTCGTCTCGCGGTTGCAGTCGGAGCCTTGGCCATCGCGGCCTCGCTCGTCTACTTCGAACGCGATTGCTACGAAGACAACGGAGTGCTCGGAGCCATTACCTGGATCGATGCGTTCTATTACGCGACGGTCAGTTTGTCGACTACCGGCTACGGCGACATCGCACCCGTGTGCCAATCAGCGCGGCTTGCCAACGTTCTTGTTATAACCCCGCTGCGCTTCATTTTCTTGATCGTCCTGATCGGTACCACCATCGAAGTGCTCACCCGCAAGACTCGACAAGAGTGGCGGACCCGCAATTGGAGGAAGCACGTGGAGAACCACACAATCGTCGTGGGCTATGGAGTGAAGGGTCGCTCGGCGGCTCGCTCACTTAAGGACGCCGGGTACGACGGCAACACAATCGTGGTGGTCGCACCCGACCGTGATTCGGTCGACCTCGCCACTCGCGACGGTCTCGTGGGCATCGTTGGCGACGGTCGAAGCGAGGAGGTGCTCAAGGATGCCGCTGTCGAAAAGGCAGGTCGGGTGATCGTGGCCACCGACGAAGACGACACATCCGTACTGGTCACGCTCACCGCGCGCAGACTTGCCCGCCCAAGCTGCACCATCGTTGCGGCGGTTCGAGAATCCCAAAACGCGGACATCCTTCGTCAGTCCGGCGCTAACAACGTCATTCCCACAGCAGAATCCGCGGGCCGCCTCATGGGTCTTTCGGTCATCAGTAACACGGCCGGCGAAATCATGGAAGATCTGCTCGATTCCACGCGCGGACTGGAGGTCGTGGAGCGAGAGATCACCCGCGAGCAACTCGGTCTATCTCCAGCGCAACTCGATGCCAGTGGACAGTTGGTCCTGGCAGTCATCCGCAATGGCATCGCGCACCGCTTCGATACCGATGTCATCCGGCAACTCGAATCCGGCGATCGCCTCGTTGTCATCCAAAACAGCGAGCAGCAGTAACCGACTTCACAACCAGCGCACCCACGCAAGTACGGCCCGACCACTAGGAGGACCGATGTTCGCCATCACTCAAGCCAAGCCCGGTGGCCCCGAGACGTTGCAGTGGGAGAAGGTTGCCGATCCCACGCCCGCACCCAATGAAGTGGTGATCGAGGTCGCCGCAAGTGCGGTGAACCGCGCGGACATCTTGCAGCGCGAGGGCAACTACCCTCCGCCCCCAGGCGAGAGCAACATCCTTGGTTTGGAGTGCTCGGGAACTATCACTTCAGTGGGTGCAGCGCTCACTCTTGACCGCATCGGTGAACGCGTTACAGCGCTGCTCGCCGGTGGTGGTTACGCGACGCGCGTTGCCGTACCGATCGGTCAGGTAATGAGCGTTCCCGAGGGTGTAGACATCGTGACCGCCGGCGCACTTCCTGAAGTTGCCTGCACGGTGTGGAGCAACTTGGTGCACGTAGCGCATCTGCGCGAGGGCGAGACGCTGCTCATCCACGGAGGTGGTTCGGGTATCGGCACCATGGCTATCCAGATCGCACGTGCACTCGGTGCGCAGGTGGCCGTCACTGCCGGCAGCCAGCGCAAACTCGATGCCTGCGCCGCACTCGGTGCGGACATTCTCATTAACTACAACGAGCAGGATTTCGTTGAGGTGATCAAGGACGAGACCGCGGGCCGCGGTGCGCACGTGATCCTCGACAACATGGGTGCGAAGTACTTGATGAAGAACATCGATGCCCTCGCGCGCAATGGTCGCCAGGTGACCATCGGCATGCAAGGTGGCGTGAAGGGCGAGCTAGATATCTCTGCGATGTTGCGCAAGAACGTGGGCATCTTCGCCACCAGCCTGCGCGGGCGTCCGGACAGTGAGAAGGCCACCATCTGCCGCGAGGTGGAAAAGCACGTGTGGCCGTGGATCGAGGCGGGCGTGGTCAAGCCGGTGGTGGACCGCGTGATGCCGATGCCCGAGGCCGGCGCGGCGCAGACCTCTGTGTGGAAAACGGCGACATCATCGGCAAGCTCGCCCTCCAAACCCCTAACCCCTAACCCGCTGACCCCCCTAACCCCTCCGCACTTTCCGCCAGCCCTCTGGCCGATCGACCGTCAATCCGCCAGACCCTGGCGGAAAGACGGTCATCTCGCCACCCTGGTTCACTGGGTGCCATGCGAATCGACGTATGGGCTGACCTGGTCTGTCCGTGGTGCTTCATCGGCAAGCGCCGGCTTCAGCTGGCGCTGGAAGAAATCGCTAACGCGCAATTCCTGAACAACGACGACGTCACCATCGTCCACCGAGCCTTCCAGCTGGACCCATCCGCGAGTACGCACTCCGAGCCCACGGTCGATCACCTCGCGGCGAAATACGGCGTAAGCCGCGAACAGGCGCTGGAAATGATGGCGGACGTGACCGAGGTTGCCGCGGGCGAAGGACTCGACTACCACCTGGATCGCACCATGACCGGCAACACCCGCGATGTGCACCGCTTCGTTCTGTGGGTGCAGGACACCTCACCCAACACCACGCAGCCCCTTCTCGCCGACCTCTACTCGGGCTACTTCGAGCGGGGCGAGCGCATCTTCACCATCGAGGATCTCGAACCATTCGCGAACAGACACGGCATTGACGCCCAAGCCATGCGCGAAGTCCTGGAGGGCCGCGACTACCTGGACGTCATCGCCAGCGACCAGGCAACGGCGCGTGACCTCGGTGCGGGCGGTGTTCCGTTCTTCGTCTTCAACAACAAGGTCGGAATCTCCGGTGCTCAGCCGGTGGGTGCGTTTCACGCCGCGATTGAGCAAGCACGCCAGTAACGACCTAGAACCGAGCAGAAGTACGCGCCCGCGCGATCCCCTCCGCCTGAGCGGGCATCGGCGCACCACGCAAACCAGCAAGACGATCGCTTCGCAAAGACAGATCCTTCGGCCCACCTTCAACCGAAGACTCGTAGATCAAGGACCTATCCAAGTCAAACTCCCCAGCAACCAAGTGACCGAAATCGAACTTAGACACCGCATCTCGTGCCACAACATGGAAGTTCCCCGACTCACTATGATTCAACAACTCGCTCGATCGACTCCACCACATCTTCGACGAACAACGACGTCACTGTGTAGTCCACGAATCCCGGAACTCGGTTGCCCGCGCCCAACTCACGCACGAAGAACTCGAGCGTTGACGCATGACCGCTGGGACTCCAACCGAAGAAATTGGTGCGCGCGATCACGGCCGACGCATGCGCGTTAAGCACTGTCTCTTCGCCTGCAGCCTTTGTGCGGCCGTAGGCCGTGTTAGGTGAGACTGCCTCATTCTCTTCGTACCAACCGCGAGCACCAGAGAACACCGCGTCCGTCGACACGTAGACGAAAGCTGCTCCCCGCGCAGCAGCAGCCCCCGCGAGCACGCCGCTCGCCTGAGCGTTCACTCGCATCGCCAACTCTTCATTCGCTGCACACGCTTGATGATTCGCCATGCCAGCGCAATGCAGCACCACATCGGGCTCGACCTCATGCACCGCGCGTTCCAACGTATCAACAGCAAGCAGGTCAGCCGCAACCTTCTGATCACACCACGGAGCGGTGTTGATATCCCGAACTAGGCCGACAACGTCGTGACCAGACGAAAGAACGCGAACAGCATTGGCGCCCAGGAATCCACTTGCTCCCGTGATCAGCCAGCGCACGTGTGCATTGTGCCGTAAAGAACCGGCGAGCTACATAGCTTCGGTCAGCGCGGCAATACGCCGCACCAAGTACTGAGAAAAATACCCGTGATACTTCGCCTGGAGCACCGGATCACGCCAATCGGCACCGGTGACCACGTCGCGGCACGTCGGTTCCCCGCATAGGCACGTGAACTCGTCGTAGTCAGACGCATCGGTCATGGCGTAGTCGAAGGTGAGTTCCTCACCAACCGCGATGTCGCGCATCGCAACAAGAACAGCGGACCCGATAACCCCGCAGTTCGGCTCGCACGAATGGTTGAGCATGTCGCCGGGCTCAGGGGTGTCACTGGAGACCAGATACAAATCGTGGTCGACCTGGATGGAACGGCTTTGCCGATCATCGCTCATCGCCGAGAGGGTCGCGCGATCCACGACCCATCCGCCGAAGCCCGCCACGGTCTCGCCCTGGGCGATCGGCTCGGTGGCGTACGAGCCCCATCCTTTACCTCCGGCAGGACGAGCCTGAGCCTTTGGCGTCAACCAGTTGTAGTCCAATCAGGCCACCTTTCACGGCCCGGAAAACCCCGGGGAAGCAGTCACAAATCGAGCAAAGTCCGCAAAGTCTGCCAGAAGAATGTTACGAAGCAAAGACCGGCCTTCGCCTGGTCCAGGAGGCGCAAGCAGCACGCAGGGGCACACAATGGAACGATGGACTTCATGAGCGAGCAGCCGGTCATCGATCAAGACGGTCACATCGTCGGCCCCACAAGCCAAACCGGCGCAACTGACGCAGCCGTCGTAGGCGACGGGCAGCCCACCGACCCCACGGCCGACCCAACAGGCCTCGTCCAGCAACCCGCCAAGGTGATGCGCATCGGCACGATGATCAAGCAACTGCTCGACGAGGTGAAGTCCGCACCGCTGGACGAAGCGGCCCGCGTGAGACTCAGTGAGATCTACGCGCAGTCCATCAAGGAACTCGAGGAGGGTCTATCCCCCGAGCTCGTGGAGGAACTCGATCGCCTCTCCTTACCGTTCGCCGCCGACCAAGCGCCCAGCGAAGCCGAATTGCGCATCGCCCAGGCCCAACTGGTCGGCTGGCTCGAGGGCTTGTTCCACGGAATCCAGGCCGCGATCTTCGCCCAGCAGGTGGCGGCCAAGGCGCAACTCGATCAGATGCGCGGTGCGCCGCAGCTTCCCTACGATGCCGATGAACCCCAGCCAAGGCGCGCAAAACGATCAGTCCGACGGCCAGAGCGGAATAGGTCACTATCTGTGACGGTAGGTTGGGCCGGTGATCGACCCCGTCATCTTGCGCACCGATCCCGATCGCATTCGCGAGTCCCAGCGCCGCCGCGGCGAAGACGAGTCCGTTGTTGATCGACTCATCGAGGCCGATCAACTCTCCCGCGATGCGCGTCAGCGTTTCGATGAGTTGCGCAATGAGCAAAAGAATCTTGGCAAGCAGATCGGTCCTCTCCAGGGTCAGTTGAAAAAGGCCAACGACGACGCCAAACCCGCGCTGCAAAAGCAGGTCGATGAACTCATGTCCGCCGCCAGCGACCTTGCAGCGAAGGTCAAGGAAGCCGAGCAAGCAGCCGATGAGGCCGCCGAGCGCAATAACGCCCTGTGGCTGGAAGTTTCCAATCTGGTCAACCTCGATTCACCCGTAGGTGGCGAAGCGGACTTCCGCGTTCTGGAAACTGTCGGCACTCCGCGCGATTTCACGGCGGAGGGTTTTAAGCCCAAGGACCACCTGGAGATCGGTGAAGCACTCAAAGCGATTGACGTTGAGCGCGGCGCGAAGGTCTCCGGGTCTCGCTTCTTCTATCTCACCGGCCCGGGTGCGGAACTGGAATTCGCGCTGCTCAATCTCGCGATGGAGCACGCGCGCAGGCATGGACTCATTCCGGTGATCACCCCCGCACTCGTGTTACCCAGCGCGATGGAAGGCACGGGTTTCCTGGGCCAGGCCGCGGAGAACGTCTACCGGATCGAATCCGACGACATGTATCTCGGTGGGCACCAGCGAAGTTCCTCTCGCGGCTTTCCACTCCGACGAAATCATCGACGCGGACGAACTTCCGTTGCGTTACGCCGGCTGGTCGAGTTGCTTCCGACGCGAAGCCGGTTCCTACGGCAAGGACACCCGCGGCATCATCCGCGTGCACCAATTCGACAAGGTCGAGATGTTCGTCTTCTGCGAGGCAGATAAGGCCGAGGAAGAGCACGCGAACCTCATCGCCTGGGAGAAGGAGTTCGTCGATGCGCTGGAGATCCCCTACCGGGTGATCGACGTGGCAACCGGGGATCTCGGCTCGAGCGCCGCGCGCAAGTTCGACATTGAGGCCTGGATTCCCACCCAGGGCGCCTACCGCGAAATCACCAGCACCTCGAACACCACCGAGTTCCAAGCGCGACGCTTGAAGATCCGCATGCGCAAGGACGGCAACACCGCACCCTTGGCAACCCTCAACGGAACGCTGTGCGCAATGCCGCGCATCATCGTCGCGTTGCTGGAAAACCACCAACAAGCCGACGGCAGCGTGAGCATTCCTGTTGCCCTTCGCCCCTACCTCGGAGGTCGAGTCACCCTGTGAGCATCGCCAGCATCCCGCACATAAACGACGGCCTCCCCATCGACTGGACCCCGCAACTCATCGCGCTGGACATCGACGACACCCTCACCGTGCACCTGGGCAACATGAAGCCGCGCGTGATCGAGGCGATCGGCGCTGTTCAGGCCAAAGGAATCGACGTTGTCCTGGCAACGGGGCGATCCTTCGACACAACGTCGCCCGTTGCCGATGAAGCTGGCATCGATGGTTATGTGGTGTGCAGCAACGGGGCGATCCTCGGTGACGTTGCGCAAAAGAAAATCGTGGAGGCCGTCACTTTCGACGCAACCCCGGTGATCGAGCAGCTCACCGCACTCATCCCCGACGCCGTGTTCGCAGTTGAAGACATGCACGGCATCTTCTACACCACCCACATGTTCTCCACCGGTCCGCTCGGCCTGAAGATTCAAGAGGTTCCTCTCGAGCAACTCACCAAGGAGCCAGTGGTCCGTCTGGTGATGCGCAGCAACCGCCACACCGAAGAAGCATTCGGTCAGGCTGCCGCGCAATTGGGCTATCACCAGGTGGTGTACGGAGTTGCCGACGTTGCGTGGATGGATGTCGGTCCGCACGACGTCAGCAAGGCGTCGATGCTGCACGAGGTCTGCGCACGCAAGGAGATTCCCGCTGAGCGCGTGGTTGCGATCGGCGATAACTGGAACGACGTTCAAATGCTGAATTGGGCAGGCCTCGGTGTTGCCATGGGCCACGCGGTTCCGGAGATCCAGGCCAAGGCGAACCTGATCACTCTGGCCGAGCCAGGCGATGGTGTTGCCGCAGTCCTGGAAGCCATCGCCGCAAGCTGACCGTGAAGATTGGGGCTTCCCTGACGGGGTATACCTGACGTATACTTGGAGAGTGAGCGCGCCAACCCATACCACCATCAAAGTCACGGCCAAGGTCCGCGATGACTTGAACGAAGTGGCCGCCGCCGAAGGACGGACCGCCGGAAGCATGATCGAAAAGTTGCTGGCGGACTACCTGTGGCGCTTGGAAGTCGAGGCCGCCAAAAAGGCTATGCGCGAAGCACCGCAAGAGGTGTGGGACGAATACATGCGCGAGTTCAAAGCATGGGACGCAACCTTCATGGACGGACTAGAAGACGAACCTTTGGACGAGGATTCGTCGGCACACGGAAGTTCCAGCGCATGAACCTCGAGGCCGGGACGATTGTGTGGTGTGATCTTGATCCCGTAGTCGGAAGCGAGCAAGGTGGACGACGACCAGCCCTAGTCATATCTTCCGTTGACTACTCAGAAGCCGTGACACACATGACTCTCGTGGTGCCCGTCACGACTCGCCAACGCCCGTGGCCCAACCACGTCGCTTTGAGCGGCCCCACAGGTCTTAGAAGCCAGTCCTATGCGATTACCGAACAGCCGCGCGCGATTAGCATCATGAGAGTACGAAAAGTTGCCGGTCGAGTCGACGGGGACAGTTTGGCTCGCGTTTGCAGGTGGGTTCACCTGTGGCAGTACCAAGCAGCCTGATCAGTCGAAGCCGCGCTGCATCGCTTCGGCGATAGCTTCGCGCCAATCTCGCATCTTTGGCAGACCCACATCAGCCCAGCGCTGGTGCCCCAGCACCGAGTACGCCGGCCGTGGCGCGGGGCGCACGAACTGCTCGCTGGTCACCGCGATCACCCGCGCAGGATCAGCGCCCATGAGTCGGAAGATCTCTTGGGTGAACCCGTGCCAGGACACGCTTCCGGAGTTGGTGCCGTGGAATATGCCGGCGGGTGGGCGTGCATCGAGCAGCGCGACGATTTGCGTTGCCAGGTCCGCCGCGTAGGTCGGTTGACCTACTTGATCGTCCACCACATCGATCGTGTCGCGTTCTTTCTCCAACCGCAGCATCGTCTTGACGAAGTTGTTGCCCTGGTGCCCGTAGCAGCCAGGCGGTGCGCACGATGTAGTGCGCTTCGGGTAGTTCCTCGACAACTGCCTGCTCGCCCACCAATTTTGTGCGCCCGTATGCCGAGCGCGGATCGGGAGTTGCGCCTTCAGCGTACGGCGACGTCGCATCGCCGGAGAACACGTAGTCGGTTGAGATCTGCACCAACCAGGCACCGGCGTCGCGGCACGCGCGTGCCAGCACCCGCGGACCTTCACCATTGACCGCCAACGCACCTGCTTCGTTCTCCTCGGCAGCATCAACCGCAGTCCACGCCGCGCAATTGATCACTACGTCCGGTGAGAAGGATGCGAACACCTCACCCACGGATGATTCCGAAGTGATGTCCACATCCGGCAGATCCACGCCGAGAACCTCATCATCCGAACGTGCCGAATACAGCGCAACCAACTCCGACCCGAGTTGACCGTTCGCTCCAGTGACGAGTACGCGCACGAAAATCCTTAGCGAGTCTTGGTGATCTCGGCGCGCTCCTTGAGCGGACGCCACCAGGCTTCGTTGTCGCGGTACCACTGCACTGTCTCGGCAAGGCCGTCAGCGAACTTGTGCTGCGGCTCATAACCGAGGTCGCGGATGCGGCCGTCGTTCACCGAGTACCGGCGATCGTGACCCTTGCGGTCCTCCACCGGCTGCACCATCGACCAATCCGCGCCCATCGCGGCAAGCACCTGCTCGGTGAGTTCCTTGTTGCTCAACTCCAGTCCGCCGCCGATGTTGTAGGACTGACCAGGTGCACCGCGGTCGGCCACGATCGCAATGCCGCGGCAATGGTCATCCACATGCAGCCAGTCGCGCACGTTCAAGCCGTCGCCGTACAGCGGCACCTTCTTGCCGTCGATCAAGTTCGTGACGAACAGCGGGATGACCTTCTCCGGGAACTGGTACGGCCCGTAGTTGTTCGAGCAGCGCGTAGACGAAACGTTCAGGCCATACGTGACGTTGTAGGCGCGCACCAGCATCTCCGCAGCCGCCTTCGCTGCTGAGTAGGGCGAGTTCGGCAACAGCGGCTCATCCTCTGTCCATGAACCGACGTCGATCGATCCGTACACCTCATCGGTGCCAATGTGCACCGTGCGCGGAATCCCATGACGCAAACACGCATCCAAAAGCGTTTGCGTTCCCACCACGTTAGTGATGATGAAGTCCTGCGGACCGTGGATCGAACGATCCACATGGGTCTCGGCAGCGAAATTGATAACCACATCGTGTCCGGGCAGCACCTGATCGAGCAGATCGCCGTCGCAGATGTCGCCTTGCACGAACGAGTAACGCGGATCGGAGGACACCGACGCCAGGTTCTCGAGGTTTCCGGCGTAGGTGAGTTTGTCGTAGACCGTTACGCCGGTGCAGTCGTGGCCGAGGGAGTCGTAGGAACCCGCGAGGAGTTCGCGGACGAAGTGCGAACCGATGAATCCGGCCGCTCCGGTGATGAGGTAGCGCACTAGCCGTTCTCCTTCAATCGTTCGAACCACACTCGAGCTTCGGTGAAGTCCACATCGGTCACACCATCGCGCAGCACCGGAGCGCGACCATCGTGGCGTGGATAGGAGCCGAGGTAGCGCACGTCCAAGCACACCCGGTGCAGACCCTTGAGGGCCTCGGAGATCCGCTCGTCGGCAACGTGACCTTCGACGTCCACGCTGAAGTAGTAATCACCGAGCACCTTCTTGGTGGGCCGGGATTCGATGCGCGTGAGGTTCACCCCGCGCACCGCGAACTCCGTCAAGATGCCCAAGAGCGCACCGGGCTGGTCCTGGTGGATGAACAAGGAAAGTGTGGTCTTGTCCGCGCCCGTGGGCGCGGGTATCGGACCTGGCTTGCGCACCACTACGAAGCGCGTGGTGGCATCGGAGGTGTCGGCGATCTCATCAGCCAAAATCTCAAGCCCGTAAATATCCGCAGCGATGCGCTGGGAAATTGCGGCATCGAAGGGCGCCGGATCCTCCAGCAGCGCAGCAGCGGCAGCGGCGGTGGACATCGCCGGGATCACCGCAGCCTCCGGTAAATGCCGACCAAGCCATCCCCGCACCTGCGCCTGCGCATGCGGGTGCGTGGCGATTCGGCGCACGTCAGAAAGCGCAACGCCCGGTCGCGCGAGCAGCGAGAACTGCACCGGCAGCACAACTTCATCGACGATCACCAAGCGCTGCCCGCTGCCGAGCTCGTCTAACGTTGCGGATACCGATCCCTCAACCGAGTTTTCGATCGGGACGAGCGCGTAGTCAACAACGTCGTCGCGCACTGCCTCAAGCGCAGCGGGAACGGATGTGGCCGGCAACAATTCAGCACCGGAAGAACCCGGCCACTTCAACACCGCGGCCTCGGCGAACGATCCGCGCGGTCCGAGATACGTCACCGCACGGTTGTCGGTTCCAGCGCCGATGCTCATGACCCACCACCTTTGGCGATCGTGACCGCTTCCTGCTCTTCGGGCGACAACGGAATATCGGGGCGTCCTTGCGCGATGCCCTTCAAGTACGAGCGCGTCTCTTGCCGGCCATGGATGGACGTGATGATCAAGCCGTCGCCGGTGTCGTCCAGCAGCGCCGCGGAGAAGGAGTAACGCCCGGCCATGTCGCCGTAGGCGTCGTAGCGCACCACCGACACATGGCGCAGCGCCAGATTCAAGTCCGCGCGCACCGAGTCCACGCGCTTGCCGAGCTCATGGACGTCCGAACTCAACTCCAAGAACTCCTCGCGCGTGCGGGCGAGAACGTCCACGTAGGTCTCCCGACCCTCGGCCACCGAGAGCAGGTCGTAGGAGCGCTGCAGCCGAGCGAGCCGGAACCACGCCAAGGCAGCTAGGACCACGCCCACCAATCCCACGACCACGCCCACGAGGGCGAGGATCACGGCAGCTTGGGCGTCCAACGTCACCCCCGCAGGGTAGTGGTGGGCCCGTGATTGACTTCCCTCGTGCTTCCCCCACAGTCAGACACCGTCGAGCCTGCACGAGACCCGGCAGCTAACCGGTGATCGACTTCGCCGTGCTGGCCACCACAGCCGCACTCATCTTCCCCGCGGAACTGCCCGATAAGACATTTATCGCCACCCTGGTGCTGGCTACCCGTTTCCCCCGGCGCGCGGTCTGGCTCGGCGTTATCGCGGCCTTCGCGGTCCAGGTCACGATCGCGGTGCTGGCCGGCGGCCTGCTGTCCCTCGCCCCGCAACAGTTGGTCCTAGGAATCGTGTTCGTGCTGTTCGTCGTTGGCGCTTTCATCTTGATCCGCCAGGGACTCATGAGTCGCGCCGTTGCTCTCGCGCAGGCCGATGAGGAGATCACCAAGACCGAGAACGCCGAGCAGATAACCCACATGCCGCTGCGTCCGGGGTTCTTGATGGTGTTCACCACGAGCTTCGCAGTGATCTTCACCGCCGAATGGGGCGACCTTTCGCAACTGTTCACAGCGGGCCTCGCTGCGCGCACCGGCGATCCGCTCAGCGTGGGCCTTGGTGCGTGGATTGCGCTCGCGACCGTTGCTGCGCTCGCCACGTTCATCGGTGGTTACGTGCAAGATCGCTTCCCGCTGTACCGAATTCGTCTCGTCTCTGGTGCGATCCTCGCGGCGCTCGCGATCTGGACGGCGATCGAGTTTTTCAGGCGTTAAGCAAAAGCGGCAAACAACGACGACGCCTTACCGCAGCGTCACCTGACGGTTCGTCAACCCTGCGCGCGCCCGGCGCTGCTCATCCGTGAGCGGCGACGAATCAGCCAGCGCCTCGGCCAACCGCTCACCGAATGCAGCGGCCGGGGCTTCCGTTGCCTCGGCGCCCATGCCGAGCGGCAAGTCCCATACCGGCGCCACAACACCGCACGCGCGGAACATGCCCACGTAGCGCGTGTCCGGGCCGAGATCGTCGGCGCCCGCTGCGTGCAATCGCGCCAACGCGTTCAGCAGATCGTTCTCCGGCGTGGGCATGATCCAGCGCAGGTGTTCCTTCGGCGCCCATCTGCGTCCAATAGGCCGCTTCCACGCCGGTCAACTTGGCAGTCGGGTTCGCGTATTCCTTCGCGCGTTCCAACGACGCCCGAACGTCGCCGCTCATTTCATCGGGTGATCCGTCAATCCAGAAATCGAAGTTCTCGTGCACGGTGATGTCCGAGTTTCACCGACGGATCGAGCACGTCCTGCAGCAACGGGGTCTCCTCGGTAACCCGACCCATTCCCACCGGCTCCCCGGCTTCGGCCGCCAGCGCGTTTACAAGTGCGTCGGCGTAATCACGGGATGCATCACCTGATCCTGTGGTGACCTGCAAACCCAGGAGGATCGAACCGTCCGCGCGGACCAAAGCCGGCCACGCCATCGGCAGAACGGTCGCCAACGTGACCGCACGATCGGACGCGTATTTCTTGGCCAAGGTCAACGGCGCAGTGGCTGACGGCACGAGTTCGCGCAGCGCTACGAGATCGCACTCAGATGCGAAGCCCTCGAAGGGGCGAGCATTGGGCTGCACGCCTCGCGCGCTGTCGCGGCCATGGCACGCCTTATAGCGACGACCAGATCCGCACGGACACGGTTCGCGCATGCCCACAACCGGCACATCCCCGTCCACCACGACCGCGCCAGCACTTGCCGCCGCCGCGCTTCGACTTCTTGCCCATGCTTCTCCCAATCGCCGATTCGCACATCCGCCCCGAAACTGCGTGCCGAACCTACCCACACCGTTTCCCCGGGACTTCGGGGGATCCGCTCTGCTTCCCCCGGAATCCAGACCCGTCTGCCCGAATCCCCCGTATCCGAAGACTCCACCGAGCCGAACCCTGGAACCTGGTCCAATCTCGTGTCACGATGGGCCGGTGCCAGTAACTGTCTATCTGCGCGATTTGGACGACGACGTCTACCAGCGTCTGGAACAACTCGCTAGGAAGGCAGGCCTGTCAGTCGAGGCTTTGCTGAAGGCCCGCATCGAACAGTTGGCGAATCGTCCCGTTGCTGAACGCCTGGCCCGGGCTCACGATCCGATCGCGTAGCCGTGCTTTACAAGCACGATCATGCCGAGTGATTTCGGTCCCAGGAAGCCAACCACCCCAGCACCTTGCCGGGCCGATTGCTGATCACCACATCCACACCCTGATCAACGCACACCTGAAGGTCTTCCTTCTCATCCACCGTCCACACATGCACCTGCCCGCCGGCAGCGTGCACACGAGCTGCGTATCCCGGGTGCGCCTTCAACACCTCGATCGACGGCCCGGATGCGAACACCCCTGGCGGCAACGATCCGTCGCGATACGGCCACCAGATGCGGTCCATCAAGAACACGGTCGGCACCGCAGGCGCAAACTTTTGCATCCGCAGCACCGCCATCCGCGAGAAACTCATCATCCGCACCGGTGCAACACCATCAGCGCGCGGTCGGTCCAATCCATAACGCGCGAGCACATCGGCCAACTCGCGCTCTACATAACCGCCATAGCGCACCGGATGCTTCGTTTCGATAGCGAAGCGAATGTCAGCACGTTTGTCCAAGGTTGCGGCGAGCATCGTCTCCAACGTCAGCAACCGCGTGCGCGTTCCATCCCCGGGTTCTTCGAAGTCGTGCCAGGCCCAGTAACTGAAATCGTGCTGACTCAACTCGGACATGTGCCGAGCGGACACCGTTCCCCGCCCCTTCGAGGTGCGATTGATCCGGCGATCGTGCACGCACACCAATGTTCCGTCGGCTGTTAATCGAACGTCGCACTCAAGTGCATCCGCGCCATCCTCAATGGCTTGCAGATACGCCGCCAGCGTGTGCTCGGGTTCCACCGACGACGAGCCACGGTGCGCCACCACCTCGGGTCGGTGCGCCGTCACGGCCGAAGCCTTGCATGTCCTGAGTTGAGCCGGCGTCAGATCGACGTGCAATCAGCAACCAGCCACCAGCCACCAGCCACCAGCCATAGTGTGCCTAGGACCCTTTACTTAATTGATTCTACCCACCTAGGCTATTGTAGTGAAACGAAGAGGACCTCATCAAAGTCTTGCGCTCCACGGCAAAGCAGGCGGGCATTGAGTTCTCGTTCGTCCGGAACGGTGCAAATCACGACATCTACCGATGGGACACAGTCTTGATCGTTATCCCACGGCACAACGAAATCAATGAGATGACCGCGCGCGGAATCATCAAGGACGCCGAGGAACACCTGAAAGGAGGCCGACCATGAAGATCTACAAGGTCACCGCAACGCGCGACGATGGCTGGTGGGTGATTAACGCCGAAGTTCCCGGCGCATTCGTGTGGACCCAAGCCCGTCGCCTCGAACAAGTGGAGCCGATGGCCCGAGACGCAATCGCCTTGACGCTAGACGTTCCCGAAGATTCCTTCGGCTTGAACATCATCACCAACGTTCCTGAGGAAATCCGAATGCAGGTCGACGCTGCCAGGCAGCTGGCCGAATTGTCGGAGGAGTTTCAATCACTCACAGCGCACCTTCGACGTCAGTTGGCTGCACACCTTCGCGAAAGTGGCTTCACCGTGCGCGATAGCGGCGAACTCATTGGTGTCTCCTCGCAGCGAATCTCGCAACTACTTGCGGATGTGAGCCGCGAATCTTCCCCATCGGTTATCAACGAACTCGTCGACAACATCACCATCCAATTGAAGCCTGCGCAAGAACTCCTAGATGAACTGGCGCGCACCAGGGTTCACGATTCGGCGGGTAAGCGTGGCTGAATCCACAAAGCCCGAGATCGTCCTGTTCGATCTCGACGGCACCCTGACCGACGCCGCCCCCGGCATCGTCAACGGCATGCGCATCGTCTTCGACCGCTTCAACATCGAGCAGCCGGACGAGACAACCATGCGCAGCTACCTTGGACCGCCACTCGCGGTGACCTGGCGCGAGCACTACAACTTCACCGACGAGCAGATCACCCAGGCTCTTGCGATCTATCGCGAGTATTACCACGACGTTGGCATGTTTGAGAACGAGGTTTTCGAGGGCATCCCCGAATTACTTCAGCAACTCAATAACGACGACGTCATCCTTGCCACCGCCACATCGAAGCCGGACTTCTCCGCCACCCGCATCATCGAGCACTTCGGTTTGCGCAATCACTTTGCATTCATCGGTGCTGCGAACCTCGAAGGCACTCGCGATTCCAAGGCGCTGGTCGTCGGGCACACCCTCGAACAACTCAAAGCCAACTCGACAACGCACCGCATTCTCATGGTGGGCGATCGTCATCACGATGTCCACGGCGCCCGCGAGTACGGCATCGACACCATCGGGGTGTTGTGGGGCTACGGCGACGCCAACGAGCTCACCGAGGCCGGCGCCATCACGCTCGTCCAGAATCCTCAGGAACTGCGCGCGGAGATCCTTTCTGGATAAACACAAAATTCACAACATAAACGATTAACTTTTGTGTTTTTTGTGTTTATTTCATACCATTGACCCATGCGCGCGACCCACGCTCAAACCCTGGCCGGACGGGAAGGGGACCAACTCCTGACCACCGGCGAAGCTGCACGCGTTCTCGGGGTTTCGCGGCAGCATGTTGTCGATTTGTGCGAGGCAGGAGACCTACCTCACACACTCGTGGGAAAGCACCGGCGCGTGTATCAGTCAGATGTCGAAGCGGTCCGCACCGGTCGGACTCGAATGAACCGCCAGGACCTTCAGTCGCTGATCCTCGCGTATGCCGTCGCGGGCGAGATCGTCCGAAATCCGAAAGCCACCATCACGAAAGCGAAACACAACCTTGCTGCGATGAAGGACTCACCGAGCAGGGGTTCAACTCGCGTATGGCTCAACGAATGGGAGTCGCTGCTCAATGGCCCCATGATCAACCTGCTTCAAGCGTTGACAGCATCGACACAGCGCTCACGTGAACTCCGACAGAACTCACCATTCGCTGGTGTTATTTCAGATGAGACCCGGCGAAACGCACTAAATCTCGCGCGAGTGGGACACGCACCCCTATGACTCGAGAACAACTAGCTCACTTGTTGCGTGCAGCGTCGCGCATTGCGGAAGACACAGATGTCCTAGTCATCGGTTCACAGGCGATTCTCGGGTCGTTCAGCGAAGACGACCTGCCTGAGGAAGCGTGGATTTCTATCGAAGCCGATCTCACCTTTCTGGACGACCCTGACGGAACAAAAGCTCTCAAAGTCGATGGAGCGATTGGAGAGCTTTCCAATTTTCATGAGATGTACGCCTACTACTCGCAGGGAGTCGACATCTCGGTTGCAATTCTTCCCGATGGCTGGCGTGATCGCTTGGTTCCGTTTCGTCCGCAGTCGGCCCTCCCGGCCCAAGCGTGGTGTCTTGAACCGCACGACCTCGCGATCTCAAAGCTCGCCGCCTCACGCCATAAGGACACCGTTTTCGCGCAAGCTCTACTTGAAGCCCAACTCTTGCGGCACCCGACTCTTGTGGAGCGCGCGAGTGAACTTGATGATCGCTACTCGCGCCAACGACGCTGGATCCTTGATTGGCTCAATCGGCACTAGTCGGACTATCTAAGGGCTGTCGCGCGAAGTCCCTCCACCCTCGCATCGCAACTCCACCACGGCTCGAAAGATTCGTCACCCCCATACACAACACTCGGCTGCGCCCAAGTCACATTCGACATCCGCTGCTGCCACATCGAAAGCGGCTTCCCCCAATCCGACGCAACCGTCGCCCCGGATTTGAATTCCACTGCAGCAAACTTTCCCGCATCTTCGAAGACCACATCGATCTCAGCGCCTTGCTTGTCCCGCAGATAGGTAAGTCGGGTATCTATTCCAGCATTGCGCCATGCCTTCAAGACCTCGGTCACGCCCCACGTCTCAAATAGCGCCCCGCGCAATGGGTGTCCCGCGATCTGCGATGCATCACGAATTCCCAGTAGGTAGGCCATGAGACCGACATCTACGAATACGAGTTTCGGCTGCTTGGTTAGCCGCGTCGTGAGGTTGGCGTAGTAGGGCTCAACAAAATCAATGATGTAGGTCGCGCGAAGGATAGACAACCATTCTTTGACAGTCACCGAGGAAACACCCACATCCGATCCCAGCGCGGACATGTTCATGATTTGTCCCGAACGTGCGGCACACATACGTAGGAATCGACTGAACGTGTCTAGGTCGCGAATCGCAGCGAGTTGGCGAACATCGCGTTCCACGTAGGTTGCTACATAGTTGCCGAACCAATCCGCTGGAGCAACATCACGGTCAAACAGAGTCGGATAGCCGCCCATCAACATAACGTCGTCCAGGGAATCCGGCATCGCATCTGCAGCGATTAACTCAGCACCAGAAAGCGGCAGTAGCTCTACCCGCCCAACTCGACCGGCTAATGATTGACCGATCGATTGCGCAATCGCTGGCTGCTGTGATCCGGTGAGTACGAACTGGCCCATCTGCCCGGACGCATCGACGATCCCTTGAATCCACGACGGCAATTCCGGGGCAGCCTGGATTTCATCGAGTATCGCGCCGTCGGGGAATCGCGCGAGAAATCCTCGTGGATCACTCGCTGCGAACTCGCGTTCGTCGGGCTGCTCAAGTGATACGTACGGCAGATCCGGCCGAAGGTGCTGCGCGAGGGTGGTCTTGCCGGATTGCCGGGGGCCGGTCAACCACACGACCGGAAAACCGCGCTCGAGCCGGCTCGCTGTCGCTGCCGCCACTCGAGGAATGAACATGGACAAATTTTAACTTACACTTTAAATTTGTCCACTTCAAAGGACCTACCCGGTGAAGGCGACCGCCATCGACTTCGTGTACCGCTCGACCACCGCCGCCGGAATGCGCCCACGCTTGGGGCAGTCGATCCCGTTCGCCGCCGCCCAGGCCCGGATCGTGGCGCTTGCCGCCGGCAATTCCTGCTTTTGGCGGACCGGCGTCCCGCGACCCTCCGAGCCCACGGAGCTCCCCGAGCCCGACTTCCCGCGCTTGGCCATCGGCACCACGCGGGCCTTCTCCAAGTACGGCCGCAAGGTCTGCTGCAAACCGGCGAACGACTCCTCGGTCAGGTCGATGTCGTATTCGACCCCGTCCACCCGCAAACGCCGAGTTGTTGCCCCCGATTCACCGGTGATGTCGTCAATTACTACTACTTGCTGGGCCATATGTCAGAACTCCTACGCGGGTTCGGTCAGGAAATTGGAATTCCGCTCGGAAAAACCGCCCACATTTACCGCGATTCTCCGCGCGCCCCCGCTGAATACTCCAACACTAACCTCATTTCACGGCACCGACAACCGGCATAATGATCGAACAACAGAAAGTCATGACCGGTTTATGACTTTGACCCTGACTTATTCGCCAATTATCACTGAAAAGCAGAAAACATTTATCGGTCAAAGACCGCGAACGACGACGCCATCACCCTGCAGCAACTAGGGAGAACCCGACTTGCGCCCGTCCAGACACGTGTCACACCCCGATCCATAACCGGGCAGCACCTAGCCTGCACAGGTGCGCGGCAAACCCCTGACCGGCCTGTCCATCGCCGCCATCGCCGCACTTGTGGCCGGCCTCCTGACCACGCCGATCACTGCGCAACTCACGCCCGCCGCGGCCAGCGACCAATCCGTATTCACCGGCCCGGCCTACCCCACGGCCCAATGCACCGCACTTTCGAATGGAACGGCCTTGGGAATCGTGCCCCAGCAGTGGAATTCGGGGGTCGGTCTTCCCCTTTCCCCTTCTGGTACTCCCGCGGCGCAGCGAATCGTGATCCCGGAGTTCGATCAAGTGCCGAGCATGGCCGCGGTCAACGCGCTCTTGCGCCAGTGCGGCCTACTTGAGACCACCGACACCAACTACGCACTTGATCAAACAACGCTACCCACGTCCGACGGCTGGACCACCCCCGCGACTGGCGTTGGGGCCGAGGCCACACTCGACGCAACGATTGCTTACGCGGCACTGCCCCCTAGTGCAACGGTCACCATCGCCAACACCGATGCCGCCGATGGCTGGTACGGCTTCTTCGTCAATGCCGCGCAAGCGTGCGGTGTTGATTTCGCCACGGCGCCCACCCCATCTGATACTGCGGGGACCGTTCCTGCGATGAGCAAGGGGATCAACTATCCAGCTGGTGGTTGCATCATTTCGGCAAGTTGGGGCGGCAACGAGCAGACACAATTTGCATCTGGCTCTCTGGCGAATACTCAAGCCGCGAACACCGTCATTGAACGCCTCGCTGATCTGGGCGTGATGCTGTTCGTCTCGGCTGGCGATGAAGGCGCGGGTGGTTGCTGGGCCGGGGCCAACGGACGAGCGCTTTCAGGTGTTGCGCTCAACACACCAGACAATTCGCAGACCGTCGACGGCATCACCTTCTTCACCGGCACCGCAACAATCACCACTCCGGTCGACCATGGCTACGACCCCAACGACATCATCATCATCAACCAACTCAGCGGCCCACCGAATATCGGTCTGCTCTCTGGCATCTTCGAGGTGGTGAGCGCACCCACCACAACCACCTTCACCATCGAGCAGGCGCTGGGCCAGCGCATCCAGATCACCCAAAGTGAGGCCGTTGGCTGGGTATCCACTCGCACCGAGACAAATTTCGGTTTCACGTTTAATCCGACTTTCGAATCCACTCCCGGCATCAACTTCCTGTTGCAAACCGGCGCAAAGATTCCGTCCTATCCGGCTACCCACCCGGACGTTGTTGCCGTCGGCGGTACGCAATGGTTGCCACAGGCAGACACGCTCGAGTTCGATCCGTTCACGATTCCTTACACGCCCGGGCGCCCGTATTCGGAGTTCGTGTGGAAGGACAGCAACGCCAACCCCAACTGCTCGAACGCACCGCAGACATCAGTCCTCGGTCAAGAGGGCACAGGTGGTGGTGTCAGCGAGCAGTTCGCTATGCCGGACTACCAACGGGCGAAAGCCGAAGCCACGTACGGCAGCCTAGGCAGTAGCGCCAAGCGGATGATGCCGGACATCGCCGCTCTCGCCGGTTGGCCGATGTACGCGATCGGCAACCCCGATGCTCCCGAGGGTCTGTACTGCCCGACCGGCAACGATCCAGAAGACTTCCCGTGTGCTGATCCGGATGACTTTCCGTGGTTCCCGGTCGTGGGCACCAGCGCTGCGGCTCCCTTGAGCGCCATTGGCTTCGCGAACGTGAACGCAGTTCTCACCGCGCGCGGGTTCGCACCCATCACCAAGAGCGGTACCAACGACGTTCACGAACTCATCTATGCCGCCGCCAATGCCTCTGCATTTAACGACGTTCCGCAATATCGGGGGGCGACGTCGTCGGGCAACAACGATCTGTTCGGTGCAATCGACGGGGTGTCAATGGGCTATGCGGCTCTTGACGGCTTCGACATGACCACCGGCGTGGGCGTGCCGAACTTCACCACCCTCGCCAACCTGCTGATTGCACGCAACACACCGGTGAACCCACCAGCGCCCGCACCGCAACCGACAACTGCACCCACCGCTGCACCTACCCCGGAACCAACGCCCGCGCCCACCACAACTCCCGCACCGAATCCGCTCACAGACGTCATCGCCAATCCCGGAGCCGTCACGGCGGGTGCGCTGAACTCCCTCACCCCAGCGCAAGTAGCCGCGATCCCGCCGGCAACCTTCGGTCAATTGCCGCCGCGAACATTCCGCGGCCTCACCGCCGACCAAGCGCGCGCACTGTCACCTGCGCAGGTGTCCGCGATCCGTCCCGCACGCGCGAAAAAGATCCGTCCCGCAGTGTTGCGCTCGCTTACTCCCGCGCAGATCAAGACGCTGCGCCCGAAGTCGATCCGCGCGCTGCGTCCCAACCAGGTGCGCCTGCTTCGCCCGCTGCAGCTGCGCGCGCTCACACCCAAGCAGGAGAAGCAGATCCGCCCCAAACAGCGCCGGGCGATGACACCGGCGCAACTGCGCGCTCTGCGGTAGTTGCGCCGGACCAGCCGATGTTGAGATCGTGGACTCCCACGAGGAGTTGATATGGCAAAGAAGTTGGATCCCGTCACACCGGGGGAGATCCTTGCGGAGGATTTCCTCGCACCGATGGGTATCACCAAGTACCGACTGGCGAAGGAGATCGACGTTCCACCGCAGCGAATCGGCGACATCGTGGCGGGGAAACGATCGATTACCGCCGACACCGATCTGCGGCTATGCACGTTCTTCGGCTTGACCGAGGGCTACTGGCTTCGTGCACAAGTGGCGCACGACATCGAGGTGGCAAAGCGCGACCTCAAGCCGCAATTGGCGCGCATCCAGCCGTGGTCCGCCTAGCCGAACAACACACCCGGATTCATCAACCCCTGCGGATCCCACGCATTCTTGATCGCGCGCATCGCCGCGATCTCCGCTGCGGTGCGCGACAAATCCAAATGCCCGGCTTTCAATCGCCCGATTCCGTGCTCGGCCGAGATCGATCCGCCATAGCGCGCCACGCACTCCAACACGGCAACATCCACCGATTCATCGCTCTCGTTGGGCCCGGCGAATTCCACATGCAGATTCCCGTCGGCCACATGACCGAAGATGCCGAATTCACTCACCGAATCAGCGTCAGTCAACAACGCGTTCAACTCATCCGCGCACGCCGGCAATACCGGCAGCGGCACCGACACATCGAGTTTGTGGATCACACCCGAGCGTGCCGAACGCTTCAGCTTGCCGCTCGCGGTATTCCCATAGTCGTTCGATTTCGCGCGCATCTAAACCGACAACCACGTCCCGATCCTCCAGCACCTCCGGCAACGAAACCATCTCCGCCGCCACCATCGGCCACTTCGAGCAACGCGAACAGCGGCCACTCACCGGCCAGCGGATACGGAAGATCACCCACCGCCTGCACCAACCTCATGCCCGTTGCATCAATCACTTCAGCGGCAACAAGCGTGGCCGACGCTGCGGTGTGCGTGATCGTCAGGGCGTCGTCGTAATTCGGAACATCCGATCAACGCAATCGATGTGCGCCCAGCGGGGCGATGAAGACGCACCCGCACCGCAGTGATGATCGCAAGCGACCCTTCCGACCCGCATAGCAACTGCGCCAGATCGAAACCCGTGTTGTCCTTCGCCAGGCCAGACATGTGGGAGATCACCGAGCCGTCGGGCAGTACCGCTTCGATGCCGCATACCTGCGCGCGCGTCATGCCGTAGGCCAGGACCCGAATGCCGCCGGCGTTGGTGGCAACCGTTCCACCGACCGTCGCGGTATCGCGCGCGGCCAAGTCCACGCCGTATTCCCAGCCAGCCAAACGCGCCGCGCGCTGCACATCCCCCAACGTTGCGCCGGCCCCCGCGGACACCTGGCCGGACAACGCATCCACCGGATCGATCCAGGACAGCCGCCGCATCGACACGATCACCGGCAATCCCCCACCCCCGCGAACCTCCCCGCCTGAACCATCGAACCTCCCCGGCGCGGGCACCGAACCTCCCACCAGCCCGGTGTTCCCTCCCTGCGGTAACACCGGAACGCCAGCAGCCGCGCACGCCCGCATCACTGCAGACACTTCGTCCACCGACCCCGGACGCACCACCGCCAGCGCCGGCCCACCGAACCGCCTGGACCAGTCGATGCAATACGGCTCCATCAATTCCGCGGTATCGAGAACCTGGGAATCCCCCACGATCTGCCTCAAGGCGGCACGCAGGTCGGAGGCGAACCTGTCCGAATCGAGGGGCACGCGGTTATCCTGGCAGCAATAACGGCAACCAGTTCAACGCGCTCAACTTCCCCCACGGCTGGAGTTCCCATGCACCGCACGATCTCCCGCACCGCAGGCGTTCTCGCCGCGGTCCTCACGGCCACCGCCATAAGCACCACCAGCGCAACAGCCGCAAGCGCCACCGACCAACCCGCCACCGGCACGTTCACCTGGACCACCGCCCCGGGCATCATGCCGGCCTGGGATTCCGCGGGAATCTCGCTCGTGGGCGTATCGCCGGGTTCGGTCATCACGAACACCGCCACCAAAACCGCGCGCGTGAGTCTGCCGATCGTCGCGAAGTCGAGCACCGCCAACGCCACCGCCGGCGGTTTCCGCTTCGTCAACACCAAGACGGGCGAGCAGGTGCGCTGCTCGGTGCCCACGGTCGACACCCGCGCCCGCGTGGTCGATTGCGTCCTCCCCTCGGGCTATAACGCAGCGCTGTTCGAAATCGCCAGCATTGAATCGCGCCGCAAGGTCAACACCGATTCCACGCTCACCACGATTTTCCAGGGCATGCAGTTGCGGATCATCAACCGCGAGATGGCCAACCGCCTCAACGACGAGCTCAAGACCACTGTCTTCTCCTCGAGCGTGGTCATCGGTAATGGCTCACTACTTGTCTCGCGTAGTCGTTCGTAACTTTCGTAACATTTTTCTCAAGTCTTAACCACAAGCACACGAATTCTCGTTGTGTCGCAACTTGTTCTCACTTGGTTTAGGCGTCGGCGTGTCGAGGTGACAACGACGACGTAAGCGCAAAAAACCAACCAGGAGAACGACATGAACGCCACAGCCACCCGCACGAAGATCGCCGGTCTTGCCGCCACGCTGCTCGTCGGAGCCGCCTTCCTCGCCGCCCCGGCCGCGAACGCCGCAACCCTCGTCGCCGCCGATCAGGCCAGCATGAGCCAGAACAGCACAATCCAGACCGGAACCGTGGTCGCGCAAGATCAAACCTCGATGCTGCAGGCCACCCCCAGCGCCCCGCGCGCGGTGACCGTCACCACCGAACCCGGCGCGCTGGTCACCCTGAAAGCATCCAAAGCAAAGCCCCAGTCCAAGCTCGCCAACAAAGACGGCCAGGCAACGTTCACCAAGCTCACCGCCGGCACGAAGTACACCGTCACTGCCAACGGCAAGTCCACCACCGTCACGCCCGTTGTGAAGGTCGGCAAGGCCAGTGATCTGACGGTCATGACCACCGATCAGGTCGGCACCGTGGATCTGACCTGGAACCACAAGGCCACCAAGGCGCGCGGCGGCAACACGATCGGTTACACCGTCACCGCAACCCCGGCCAACGCACCGGCCAACACGTCAGCGAACTCGACCACCAACACAGCACTCGAGCCGATCACCATCGAAGCCGACCACCACGAGCGCCGAGCTCACCGGCCTGGATCCGAACGCGCTGTATTCCTTCTCGGTCACCCCGCATAACGCGATCGGCAAGGGCCAGCCGTCGGTGGCGCGCATGTCCCGCTCGCTGGCCGACATCACCGGCATCACCGGCCCGGCAACCCCCAACCCGGTTGCGCAAGACGCAGACGCGAACAACAAGAACGACGACGCCACCAACACGAACACCACCCCAACCCCCGCACCCGCCCCGGCACCAGCACCCGCTCCAAGCCCGGACCAGCCCCCGCACCGAAGCCCAACACCAAGACGATCTACGTCTGCCCGGACGGCTGGGACGATGTGAACGGCGTGTGCACGCAGAGCCGCGAGCTACACGCTACAGCCAGCAGACCGAGACGAGCCCGTACACCTACCACGACCGAGTTCGTCGAGCCTTGAGCCCTGCACCGGCAGTGACTGTCCAGGCAGTGAATACAAGGACTTCGGCACCGATTGGTCCGGCACCACCTGCCCGAACGGCGGAACAATGCACGACGGCAAGTGCCTGGGCTGGACCACCGGTCAGAAGTGGGTGACCTACCAGGTCAAGGACGCCCCGCCGATGGGTTGGTACGACGACGGCAGCCAAAGTACGCCCACGACGTTCAAGTCAAGGACGCAACCCCCGCCGGCTGGAGCGACAACGGCAGCCAGTGGATCCGTACCACCGCGAAGGTCGAGAAGGTCGTCCCGGCGTAACCCCAAAGAAAGAACGACGACGGCCAAACGCACTGTCATGCAGATGCGGCCTAGGTGCTCCCGTAGTTCCTAGGTCGCATCTGTTCCGGACCCAGACTGCGCACACCGTCGCGAACGAACGGGTGTATATTAATGTTTAACAAAAATGAACAGGTCACGGTCACCTTCACCCAGTCAGCAAGGCGCCACAAGATTGGTCGGGCGCGGGTTCGGCAAGTGCTTGAGGATCCAGTGGCAGTAATCAATGTGGAGTCCCCGGACTCGTCTAGCAGCCGCTTGCTGGTGATTGGCGAAGACAGGACCGGGCGACCACTCGAAGTAATCGCAGTTTTTGAAGGTGATGATCTAGTAGTGATTCACGCAATGGATCTGCGAGCCAAGTACCGACATTTCTACGAAGAGGGGACGAGAGAATGAAGTCGAAGCAAGCGCGAAAAGGTGCTGACCGATCGTCTACTAAGCCAGATCGCACCCAGGCTGCCCAGATCGTGAAGGAGATCGAGACCGCAATCGACGAGGGTCGATACACAGTCACCTACCCACGTAAGGGACGCCCGTCCCTTACGGGTGCGGCCACGCCTTCACCCTCAGTCGGGTTTCGACTCACTCCGGAATTGCGACGCCGCGCTGAGAAAGTCGCACACAAGGAAGGTGTGAGTGTCTCCGCCCTAGCCCGCAAAGCACTCACTCAGTATCTTCAACAATCGTAATTCTTGACTCAATCGACCCGGCGCGTACGAAATGTTCAACGACGAAGGACGCCTCACCGCAGTGTTCATTCCTGCAGGAGGCGCAACATTCCTCAGCGGTGACGGCAACCTGTTCGCCATCTGGAGCGAATGAGCTGCGACGCTCGAGAATTGCGAGGGAACCCCGGCACATCGTGCCGGGGTTCTTTCGTCCCGGTGCGAACCTGCGCCTATGTGAATATCAACATAACGCGGCTCAAGCCTTATTATGTTGATATTGACAAATATGGGCCAGGGCCGCATTATGTGAAAATCAACAAAGGAGGATCCGTGTCCCATCCGTTTCTGGTGCGCAGCGGGTCCGACCTCGGCCGCGCTGTCAGTGAGGCCCGCCGTGCGAGCGGCCTGACCCAAACCGAGTTCGCCGCGCAGATGGGTTTCGATCAGGCGTACCTCGCCCGGCTCGAGCGTGGTCACAGCGTCCAACTGTTGGACCGGATCATCCGTTCACTGCGAGCCCTTGACGCGGATCTCACCGTTTCCATCCCGGATCCCCGCGATGGCGAGTAGCCGAAGCCAACAAGTCTGGTTGTCCGGTGAGGCGATCGGACGAATCACATCTCGCTCGCGCACCTCTGTCGCATTCGAGTACAACGATGACGTCCTTGAGCGCTATCCACTCAACACGCCACTGCTGTCCTGTTCACTGCCCACTCGCCGAGGGAAAAACAATGCACGCGCATTCTTCGCCGGCTTACTTCCCGAAGGAGATCATCGCCGCTTCCTAGCCGAACAAGCCGGCTGTCTCTCCAGTGATGTCTTCGCTCTCCTCGAGACGTTCGGCCGTGACGTTGCCGGAGCCGTGTGGATCGGTGATGAGCCTCCCTCAGCTACGAGTCACTCCAGCGCGCAGCCAGGGAACGCCACGTATTCACGTGACGCTCTCGAGAACGAAGTAGCAGGACTGGATAGCCGCCCATTGGCTATTTACGACGACTCCGCACTCTCAATCGCCGGTATTCAAAACAAGATGCTTCTTGTGCAACAGCCCGATGGGTCCTGGGCTCGACCCATTGCCGGTTACCCGTCCACCCACATCTTGAAGGTTGATGATCGTCGCCATACCGGGCCTTGTGCGCGCCGAGGACACTTGTCTAGCTATCGCCCGAGCCGCCAGTATCCCCGCTGCCAACTCACGGATCGAAGTCTTCGCCGGTATCGATTGCATCATCGTTGAGCGTTTCGATCGGACGATGGATGGCGAGCGAGTCAGTCGGGTTCATCAGGAAGATGCGTGCCAGGCTCTCGGCGTCGATCTTGAGGGGACGGATCCGCGGGCAAAGTACGAAGCCAATGGTGGTCCGAGCCTTCGTCACGTTGCAGCACTTCTCAACGGTTACTCACAAGAGCCTCAGACCGAACTCCTGCAACTGCTAGAACAGTTGGTTTTCACTGTGGCTATCGGAAATGCGGATCATCATGCGAAGAACATTTCGTTCCTTCACACAGATGCACGCCACATAACTCTTGCGCCCCTCTACGACACCATTCCGACCGGCTTGTGGCCAACGCTGGATTCGCGAGCCGCCATGACCATCGGCGCCGCCGTTGACATCCCCGACATTGATTCTCACGACTTGATCCGAGAGGCGCGTGCGTGGGGACTGCCCGAACCAATTGTTCGAGTCCGCCTTCGAGACACCCTTGAACGCCTTCAGGAATCAAGTCATCAGGTACCGAACAGCGGCCAGTTGGACGTCACCTCCTGGGTGCAGAGGAACACTCACCCGGCTCTTGGCGAGCCTTCAGCGAACCTGACCCTCCACGAGGATCTCCACCCGAACGTTCGCAGCACTTGAGTCGGTCATGGTTTCAATGAGGTCGCGCACCTGGGCCTCGGCTTCCTCCAGGTGATCAACCTGCGTTACACCAACGCCATCGACGTACAGTTCCCAACCTTCACCCTGATCGGTCTTCCACTTATTCGCGGCTGAGTCACGAGAACATCTTCTATCTGTGAGCCTCCCTTCCGTTACACTACTCGCCGAATCCCAGCACACATCTGGGCTGGGCGTGTTGAGAGGCTTCCAGGGACTAGATCTCGATCGAATGCAGACGACAGTCAAAACACATGCCAAGGCAGACGACGTTGTCCGAGCTCGGATCAACAGGCAGGCCAAGCAGGAGGCAACCACGATCCTCGCGTCCATCGGGCTTACCCCCTCCGACGCCTATCGGATGCTCTTAATGCGCGTGGTTCATCGAGGGGGCTTTTGCCCTTCGAAACCACCTGGCACCGGGCGAGATGACTCGCGGGGCAATGGAAGAGTCGAAGAACAAGCAGCTTTCTCAGTTCGAGTCAATTGGTGATCTCATGAGTGACTTGAATGCGTCGGATTGAACGCACGACCCAGTTCAAGCGCGACTACAAACGAGTACGCCGCGGTCGGCTAGGCCATGCAACAGGTCACGGTGGGCGTTCGCGGGACGCGGCAACAGACATCGGCCCACTCATCACCGCCGAACACCGCGAGAAGGTGCACGGCTTCGTCACCCGCGCCAAGGAAGCCGGCGCCACCATATCACCTCCGGCGGGGAACCATCCTGAACACCAGTTCCTCGGCACCTACTACCCGCCCACGCTGATCACGGGCGCCAAGCAGGACTCAGAGATCGTGCAAGGCGAAGTCTTCGGCCCGGTCCTCACCGTCATTCCCGTTCGACGACGAACAGCACGCGCTCCAACTCGCCAACGATTCCCACTACGGCCTGGCGAGCAGCGTGTGGACCAACGACGTTGCCCGCGCGCTACGCGTCAGCCAACAAATCGAAGCCGGCGTGACCTGGGTCAACGATCACCTACCCATCGCCAGCGAAGCCCCGCACGGTGGCGAAGGGCAGTGGCTTCGGCAAGGACATGAGCCACGAATCACTTCTCGAATACACCGTGACCCACCACATCATGGTCAAGCACGCCAGCCTGTGGTCCACGATTCGTTCCGGCCTGCGTAAGAGGTAGCTGCCAATTCCCAGCTGAGCCCCCAATTCATCCCACGTAGGGATATCCTCATGTTTATTCACCGAATATCGGTGTTTGTACGGGGGCTTTATGGAAATCGGGGATTACTGGAGAATTCTCCAGAAGCAGTGGCGACTTGTCGCGATTGCGGCACTTATCGGTGCCGTGCTGGGGGCAACTATTTCGCTGGTGGGCGGCCAAGATCCGCTCCCGGGACTAGCCCCATCTATTCGGCATATGTGGACGTCGTGCCGCTGTCTGAATCTGGTGCTCAGGAGTACGACGACGTACTCAATAACGGTTCTAACTATCGCGCACTCACCACCGTGGAAATCTCCAATCCGAATTCAGCACTCACGGGTAGGGATTACCGCGAGTTATTCACTTCTGAGCAACTGCTCACCGATGCTGCTCAGCAACTCGATGTCTCTGCTGATGAGGTCGAAGCTGCGATTGACGTTGAGCAGGGAACGGACGAGTTCATCGTCACCTTCACCGCGAGCGGAACGTCTGCGGATGCTGCCCAAGCTACTGCGCAAGCGGTCACCGAGGCGTTTCGTGACGCCTTGATGGATATGAATGTGAACGACGCATCCGCGAGATTGCTCATCACCACGAGCACTCCGAATCCGGAGATCACTACAAACGCCGGATACACAACCTCGCGCATGCCCACGTACGCGGCTCTTGCAACGTCTCCCGCGCTTCTGGAATCTGTGGCGCGAGCCGAAGGGCTGGCTCCCCGATGCACTGATCGGCGTCATCACGGCCGCTGTTGATCCGGGCACCACGATCATGACGCTTGGAGTGAACGCAACCACCGCATCCGTGAGCAAACAAGATGTTCTTGCCGAGTTGATTACCCAGTTGCGCACCGCCATCGAAGGCATCGAACAAACGACCGTCACCTTCGACAACCTGGGGCCCAGTCCCAGCCTCGAGGCTTCCAGCGCGCGTCGGCTTGGTTTTGAATTGGCGGAACCAACGATCTTCCTTGGTGCTAGCCCGCAAGACGACGCCCGGTACCCGGGCGCAAACCCTGGGAGCGTCCTCGCCGCGAATCCCACCGTTGCTGTGGGCGACATCGAAGTTGTAGTCGAGGAGTTGCAGCAAAGTCCCGATTTCGCGAACACTCCAACACCATCAACGAGCATCGGGGTGTCTGTGGCTCCAGAGCCGGCTGAAGGAGAGGCAGCTCCTGCGGTGCCACGAGCCAGGACGATTCGAGTCACCGCCACCGCAGATTCCGAACAAGGAGCCCAGGACGCAGTGGCGATTGTCGCTGCTGTCATGGAGGAAAATGCTCGTGCCATCACGAACAACTTTGCTACTCGATTCGTCCTGGTGCAGTCGACCGTCGGCACTGCCACGAGTGGCGTAGAAGAGGCGCCGTCGTCCTCCCGCTTACCCGTCAACATCGTGCTCGGGCTGATCTTGGGAGCAGCGGCTGGCATCGGGTACGCACTGTGGTCAAGTGGTCGGGACGGAATCATCTCAACGCCTCGAGCCTTCGAGCGAAGCGCTCGGTGTCTCACCCATCGGGCATCATCACCAACTCGAATGACCAGGACGTTGCAGAGACCGGTGGGGTCGGGTTTCTGGCATTGCGAGCGAACGTGCTGTTCGGGCTGGAAACCCCAACGTCTCTTGCGATTGTTTCACCGAAGCAGGGGACGGGAACGCACACGGTCGGTATCGGACTTGCTCGTGCACTTGCGGCCGCGTCACGCAGGGTGGCACTCATGGATCGCCACCGGTGATGCTTCGGTCTCGACAGACGCAAGCATCGTTAACCAGCAAGACGAGAACCTTGTATACCTACCTGCCGATCGACTCGGAGACTTCCGGCAGGTCCACGATCGGCTGACGGAACTCTCCCAGGATTTCGATCACGTGCTTGTTCTATGCCCACCAGCTGCGTCGGATCCAGCAGCGGCCGAGATCACCGCGCGGTGCACCAGCACACTGCTAGTTGTTCGAGCAGGAATCACAACAGCAGCCGAGGTAGACATCACCGCCCGCATTTTGCTGCAGACTTCCACAGCTATCGGTGGCGTCGTCGTGAACAGCGTTCCCCCAGCGGATGTTTTCGAGTGGGCTCGTTCGCTGCCGGCGGCCCCGCCGCCAAACCCAAGCGATATCGGACCGACCACGCAAGGGGTCTCCTAGATCTCATCGTCCTGTCCTCACCCACTCACCACCGGCCCGCAGATAGGCTCGGAGGGCTCGGCTTTGGCAGCGAGCACGATCTTCGAGCGGTAGCCAGGGGGGTGCGCATGGATTTGCAGGACTACCTGCGCATCCTTCGCGCCCACTGGAAGGTCATCGTCGCGGCCACCGTTATCGGGGCAGTTCTCGGCGGCCCTTCTCAGTTTCCTCAACCGCCCCGCCCCGGCCTCCACGAGCGCCACGCCATTTGCCAGCGCCATTGACCTCACGCGCGTTGTCAGAGAAGGGTCGCAGGGATCTCGCGGACCGATTGAGTAATCAAACCGCCACGGGTGTTCGCGCCGAACTCGCGATAGAAAACCCCAGCCCGGAACTGTCGGTGGTCGATTACGCGCAGTTGCTCCTGAGTGAGGAGACGCGCATCGCTGCAGCTGAGGCGACGGGAGACCCCTCGAACTTGGCTGGCCGACTCCAGGCCGTTGCCAATCCCGAAACCGAAACCATCACCGTCACCGTTCAGGGCGTGGGGTCAGAGGCCACACTCGCCGATACCGAAGCCCTCATCCAGGCTTTCGCAGATCGTGTACGTTGAGGGCCAGCCGATGGACGCTCTCATCACGAGTCCCGATCACCACTCAGTCACCCAACCCGGACCTGGAAACAAGCGCTGGTTACACCGAATCTCGGATGCCCACCTATGCCGGATTGGCCACTAGCGACGTTGTCCTCACTCCAGCGGCACAACAAAGCGGAGTCAGTGAGTCCGATCTTCGCAACGCACTGAGCGTTCGCATCGAACCTGACACCACGATTCAGCGGGTAGGCGTCTCCGGCATGTTCGGGCCGTCCGACTCCGTCGCCATCGTCAACCAAGTTGTCAATTCTCTGCAATCTGAGATTCGATCTATCGAGACAACGCCTGTTGACTTCCAAAATCTCGGTTCCGCGAGTGAAGACACCGGTACGCGTATTCGTTCACTGTCGCTGACCACCAGCGAACCGCAAATCGTGATCGATGCCAACGGAGTCATTCCGGCAGCCACGGTGACCTCGACCCTCACCACTTTTGGCGGGAGAGCTTCCGCCGCAAGCGTTGCTTCTGGCCTCGGCACCACAAAGCGAGGCCATTGACCGGAGCGAGGGAAGCTCAGGTGCCTGCAGCTCAAAGCTCATTCGGCACCTCGGCCATCGATTGCTGACGTTAATCGGCACTCGCTTACCTCTTGCGCAGGTGACCGGAGCTCCCGATAGCCCGCTGGAAGGCGACGTCCATCCGGAATCACCGCGCAGGCAGCCGGATCATGCAGCGCGAGCAGAGGATCGCGCTGCGCTGCCTGACGTAGTCGCCCAGCGCACACGGACTCAGCAGGACGGCTCAGCCCTGGCCCCTGGCCCTGGTGCCCAGCGCACTCGTGGTCACGTCAGAAACCCTTCCCGTTCAAGGCACGAGTGCAACTCAGCCTGTCGACCGCACCACCACCAACATCATCCTGGGCCTCCTCATCGGCCTGGCCCTGGGTGTCGGTTACGCATTCCTCGCCTCATCCCGCGACAAGACGATCTACAGTCCCCTGTCGGTGTGTGGGAGAGCAGCAGGTGAACCAGCCTTCGGCGTGATCCCCACATCCGAACCGTCTAACACTTGGACGGCCATCAACGAACACGACCTTGGCGGCGAGGGTTACCGCGCACTTCGTTCCAACGTGCTGCTCGGTCTCAAGGACACCAAAGGTCACTCGCGCTCGTTGTCGCCCGTCGCCGGCGGCGGAACCCACACCGTGGGCGACATCAACCTCGCGGTCTCGCTCTGGCTCCAGTCTGGTTCACGCGTGTGTGTTGTGGAAACTGCGCTGTCTCAACCTCGTCTGGCCACACTTCTGGGCGCCCAGGCTTCCCCGGGCCTCGCGGAAGTCATTACCAACGGCGCAGATATCCAAGGCAGTATCCAGCGGATCGACTCTCTTGGTTTTGATGTCGTGACGGCGGGGGCGCATACCACGAACGACGTCACCGACACCCTCACATCCCGCAAGCTCAAGGACACCATCGACGATCTACGCGATCGCTACGACATAGTCGTAACGCTGTGCGCTCCTGCAGTGGAAAGCCCGGAGGCCAGCGCTGTCACGCCCCTGAGCGATGCAACGTTGGTCATCATCCAGAGTCGCCTCAACATCCATGACCGATCTCGAGATCACCGCCCGGCGTCCCTGCTGCGAGGTCAACACCAAGATCGCGGGCATCATCGCCAACGCTGTTCCCCACGAACACACCGACCAGTGGCGTCGCTACCTACCGATGGGCAATCCGCAGTCCGACGCGATGCCTAATAACATACAGTCACCGTTTGCCTCAGTTCAGATCAACTCAAATCATCAGAACCAGAG
>JAGYJJ010000001.1 GCA_018402235.1 Candidatus Nanopelagicales bacterium
GCGGCTTCGTGGCATTGTGCCCCGAACTCGACATCTGCAGCCAAGGAGAGACGGTCGAGGAAGCCCGGGCAAACCTGCGCGAGGCGCTAGAGCTTTTCTTCGAATGTGCGTCGCCGGATGAAGTGGCGCGACGGCTGTCGAACGAGGTCTACGTCACGCAACTGGAGGTCGCGATTGGGTAGGCTTCGCGTCTTGTCCGGCTCCGAAGTCTGCCGGATCCTCCAGACTCATGGATTCGCGGAGGTGCGCCAACGCGGCAGCCATGTTGTCATGCAAAAAGCCGATGCCGACGGAACTATCACCGTGCCCGTGCCGAATCACGATGAACTCAAACGCGGTACGCTTCGGTCGATTATTCGGCAGTCCGGTGTTGCCAAGTCTGAGTTCGAGGTGGAATAGTTCATCGGCTGCTCGGTAGCCCGAGTGGGTTTGAGGCGTTAACCAGAATGGCAGGCTCGGTGGCCCGTGGCCATAGGCTTGCAGCCTGTGGAATCCGGGCTCAAGTGGATCGGCACCCCAGTTGCTTGAGTCGTGCGAGCACCTCGGTGGTCGTAAATGTTTTCTCCGCGGTCTTCATCACACGGTTGGCGATCACCACCGGATCGAAGTGGATCGCTGCTTCCGCATAGACTTGTGCGGTGGCAGGATCGACAGGCGAGAAATAACCGATCACCCGTCCATCGGCCGATCGGATTTCGACCGTTTCGTCAATCGCCGACAAGGTGGCGAGCACGCTCGGGTCGGACACGACGCGGATCATGGCAGGCTCCTCTGACTCCAGTCAGATCGACACACTCAAACGTGAGTGTGTACGCAAGTACACCTTGAAGCAAGCCCCGGCTTTGAAGCGGCCCGGATTCACCTCACGCAGCCGTGATCTCAACCTTGGCCGTGAAGCCGAGGCGCTTGAGGAGGGCCTCACAGTCGTCCCATGCCAAGCCAAACTCCTTCACGTCTGCCAGGCCCAACCTTCCGACAACCTGAGCCAATTCGGAAGCGTCTGCATCAGGAAAGTCACCTTCGTCGATCGCCTCCTCCGCCCAGGCCACGAGTTGCTCCTGGGTGATCTCATGCCGAAGCCAGGCTGCGATTTTTTCCGCTACATCCTGCTTGGTGATCATTGCTGAGAGTCCTGTATCGGCCGGTGCCCCAGGTCAAGTGGAAACTTCTCGTGAATTTCCGCGAGTTTACCCCGCGCGTCGTAGATAGCCTGCCAAAAACGCAGGGTTTCTCGGTTGCATCCACTTCCTTAAAGTAGCAGGCCTCCCAGCCCATTTGCCCGGCGATCTCCTCCATTTACCAAACTTTCGCTCGTTGCGAACCCAGGATGTCATCGAAAATCCGGCGGCTGCACAAAGAGAGTACGGATGTATAGTGTATGCCATACGAGGATCCCGGCGTCAACATCGTCATTCTCTGGACAGGCGTGACCGCTCCGATGGCGGCCTGTTGGCGGGCGCTGGCTGCTACGCCGGGCGTGAAGGTCACCGTCTTCAGCGAACTCCATCGCCACGCCCAGACGGCCTACGATGAGC